>DAMBSC010000003.1:0-413709 GCA_032054765.1 Tannerellaceae bacterium | reverse complement strand
AAATAATGAGTTACGCAAACCGAAACAAATGTAATATTATTAGAATATTTTGTTTCGATTAATGCAGATTTCATCATTATTGGTAGTATTATATACAAGCATAAATGCACAAATTAGTACAAATGAATTACCTTTAGTTTTGTACATAAGAATCTATTTTCTAAATATATAGCAGAACCAGTTGTCTTATCACTTCCTGTTAGTATGAAAATGTTAAATGAAGGAGAGATTATTGATGATGCTCTGTGACTGATGTGCTGTCACACTTTATTTGTTGTACTAGAATTAGTTACCTGTCTTTGTGACGCATTTTGAATAATTTCAAAAAAGTCATATTTGGATGTTTTTACCCAGCAGTTTGTTGGAGATATGATATTTTTATGTAGATTTTGTTTTACCTTTGCGACTTAAAATAACAAGCTATGGACAGGATTCGGTTAAAGGATAAAGAATTTGAATTATATATCCCTGAGGAGGAGGTGAAAGCTGCAATTAAAAGGGTTGCAATGGAGATAGAAAAAGATATTCAGGGTAAAGATCCACTATTTGTCGGGATTCTGAATGGTGCGTTTAGGTTTATTGCTGATATAATGTATTATTTAAATGGCCCTTATGAACTTACATTTGCCCGGTATGCTTCTTATCATGGAACAGAATCAAGCGGTATTTTACAGGAAATTATGCCTGTAAAATCAGATATAAAAGGACGTTCTATTATTATTTTAGAGGATATTATTGACACTGGTTTTACTATGATGAAAATTATAGAAAAACTTAAACAAGATGGAGCTGCAGAGGTGAAATTGGCTACAATGCTATTTAAACCAGATGCTTTGAAATATGATGTAAAACCAGATTATGTGGGATTGGAAATATCTAATGATTTTATCGTTGGATGTGGATTGGATTATGAGGAATTAGGTCGTTCTTACAGGAATATTTATAGAGTTGTAGAAAATTGACGTTAAAATATTTATAATATAACAAACTATAAGCATGTTAAACATAGTGATTTTTGGAGCTCCTGGTTCAGGAAAAGGGACCCAAAGTGAATTGATAATAAAGGAATTCGGATTGGAGCATATTTCTACAGGTGATGTGTTGAGAAAAGAAATTAAAGAAGGATCTGCACTTGGAAAGATAGCAGATGAATATATTTCTAAAGGGCAATTAGTACCGGATCAATTGATCATAGATATCCTTGCTAAGGAACTTGACAGCAAAAAAGATTCAAAGGGAGTAATATTTGATGGTTTTCCTCGTACTATACCTCAGGCTGAAGCTTTAAAGAAAATGCTTAATGAGCGTGGTACAGACGTAACACTCATGATAAATCTTCACGTAGAGGAGAATGAACTTATCAATCGTTTATTGGAACGTGGAAAGAAATCAGGAAGATCAGATGATAATATCGAGACAATCAAATCGAGATTGGATGTATATCATACTCAAACTGCTCCATTGGCGGAATACTATCTAAAAGAAGGTAAACATCGCGCAATAAAAGGTGTTGGTACAATAGAAGGCATTTTCGACCTTATCAAGGAAGAAATTAATGCACATATTTAACGATTAACGATTAACGATTAGTGATTAATAAAACTTAAAGTTCCATTAATTGTTAAACGTTAGTCGTTAATCATTAATCGTTAATAAAAGATGGCTGATTCGAATTTTGTAGATTATGTAAAGATATATTGCCGTTCAGGAAAGGGAGGCAGAGGTTCTACCCATTTCCGTAGGGAAAAATATATACCGAAAGGAGGTCCTGACGGCGGGAATGGAGGTAAAGGCGGGAGTGTCTATTTAAAGGGAAACCGTAATTACTGGACTTTACTCCATCTAAAATACGAACGGCATATAATGGCAACGAACGGTGAAAGCGGAAGTGCCAAAAGAAGTTCAGGTAAGGATGGTGAAGACCGGACTATTGAGGTGCCTTGTGGTACTGTTGTCTATGATGCGGATACCGGCGAATATATATGTGATGTAACAGAAGATGGCCAGGTTGTTCTTTTACTTCAAGGAGGTCGTGGAGGACTTGGAAACTGGAATTTTAAAACGTCTACTAATCAGGCACCCCGATATGCCCAGCCAGGTGAACCGGCGCAGGAACGAAAGATAATTTTACAATTAAAATTACTGGCAGATGTAGGATTAGTCGGTTTTCCTAATGCCGGAAAATCTACCTTATTGTCTGTTGTTTCGGCTGCTAAACCTAAAATAGCCAATTATCCTTTTACAACATTAGAACCTAACCTGGGGATAGTTAGCTATCGGGATAATCGTTCTTTCGTGATGGCTGATATTCCTGGTATTATTGAAGGCGCAAGTGAAGGAAAAGGATTAGGACTACGTTTTTTACGCCATATTGAACGTAATTCATTATTACTTTTCATGATCCCGGCAGATGCCGACGATATAAAGAAAGAGTATGATATTCTTCATAATGAGTTAGTAAAGTATAACCCTGAATTACTTGATAAAAACCGTGTATTGGCTATTTCTAAAAGCGATATGCTGGACCAGGAACTGATAGATGCTTTATCAGAAGAATTACCTGAAGGAATTCCTTATGTGTTTATATCTTCTATTACCGGTCAGGGAATTGTAGAGCTGAAGGATATATTATGGAAAGAATTGAATAAAGAAACATTCCATGATGTAGAAAGTATCGTGCACAAAAATCTGGATATGACAACTATCCCTTTCGATGATGATGACGATTTCGTTATTCCTGTTGAAGAAGATGATGAAGACTGGGATGATGATTACGAGGAATACGAGTGGGATGACGATGAAAATACTAATCCATAATTCTGCAAAGTTACTTCAATTCGATAATCTTAGTAGTATTGACGGTATAACTCATGTTGTCTCTACCCGTTCTGGAGGGATAAGTAAGGATAATTATGCCACGATGAATCTAAGCGAATATTGTGGGGATGATAGTTCAACTGTTTCAAATAATCGCGAAATAGTATCTGCTTTTCTACATATACCATCTGAAAACATACAAGTACCCTGTCAAATCCACGGAGATAAAATCGCAGTGGTTGATGAATCATTTAAAGTATTATCAAAAGAGAATAGAAAGCAGATCCTCAATGGTGTGGATGCGTTGATTTCAACCGTACCCGATTTATTTGTAGCAGTATCAACAGCTGATTGTGTTCCTGTATTACTCTATGCTCCTGATAGAAAGATTGTGGCTGCTATTCATGCCGGTTGGCGGGGAACTGTTCAGCAGATCGTATCGAAGACGGTATTATATCTAAAGGAGATGTATGATTGTAATGTCAAAGAGATACTTGCGGGAATAGGTCCTTCAATAGGTCTAGATGCCTTTGAGGTAGGAGAGGAGGTTGTTGAAGCTTTTAATAATGCCGGTCTGGTTAATGATTTAATATTGAAACGTAATTTACAAACAGGTAAAGCTCATATTGATCTGTGGGAAGCCAATCGTCAACAATTATTGGATGTCGGACTTGATGCTAAGCATATCGAAGTGGCGAGTATTTGTACCTATACGAACAATGATGATTTCTTTTCGGCACGCAGATTAGGGATACAGAGTGGAAGAATGTTGTCAGGTATTATGATAAATGAAAGACACAAATGGTAAAGATTACTATTTCAGAAGAAATTGCAAAGAAATGTCCGGATCTTCATGTTTTGGCTATCAGTTGCGACATGGTCAATACTCCCTCTGATCCGGAATTATGGAAGGAAATAGCTCAGGTTGAAGACCAAGTCAAGAAGAATTTTAGACTGGAAGAAGTAAATAAATGGTTGCCTATTAAAGCTACCCGGCAAGCATATAAAAGTCTCGGAAAAGATCCCAATCGTTATAGACCATCAGCAGAAGCGCTTTATCGGCGTATACTTCGTGGGTTAACATTGTATAAAATTGATACATTAGTTGATATTGTGAATTTGATTTCTATTAAAACCGGTTATTCTATAGGTGCCTTTGATGTAGATAAGATTTCTGGTGAAAACATTACTCTTGGCATAGGCAGAGAAGGTGAGAAATATGAAGGTATTGGTCGTGGATGTTTAAATATCAGTGGATTACCGGTATATAGGGATGCTCTAGGAGGAATAGGAACCCCGACAAGTGATGAAGAGCGTACGAAAATAGAATTAAGTACTACCAAATTATTAATGATTGTTAATGGGTATTCTGGATTTGAGGGATTAAATGAAGCCGGTATTTTAACAGAAAATTTACTAAAAAGGTACGTCTCAGCAAGTAATCTAAAAATGTGCACAATCTCTTTCTCCAATCAAATTTAAATAAAGATGGAAAATTGTTAATTGTTAAAAAGACGTTATATTTATGCTAAAAAACATATTTTCTTTTTTTGTTATTTGATAAATGTCTATTTTTGCGACGATTAATATAAAACATAACCAAAAAATGATTGAATTAATTGGAACAAATGCTGGCCTTGTATGGAATGCGTTGAATGAAGGCGGCAAGCTATCTGTGAAAGAAGTAAAAAAAGTAACCAAAATCAAGGCAGAAAAAGATATGTATGCCGCATTTGGTTGGTTGGCAAAAGAAGGCAAGATTGTTTTCGAAGAAACTGAAGGGGAATTATTCGTTTCACTGGTATAAGTGGTTAACGATTAGAATTGACGAAGGCTGTTCGGTGACGGACAGCTTTTTTTGTATCTATTAGGCAATAGATCAAAAATATGAGTTGATAGTTGTTAAATTCAAATCAAAAAATTACTTTTGTGAAGAATTTGGTATAAAATGACCGAAGATCAGATAAGATTGTTAGCTGTTTTTGAGGATAGAGTTCGAAAATTGATGGCACAATGCGATCAGCAAAAAAAAAGAATTGAAGAACTCTCAGGCACTTTAGAATCAAAGGATGAAGAGCTGCAGTTGGCAATGAAGATGATTAAAGAATTGAATACCAAATGTGATAGTATGCTTACGGCACGGGTGGTTTCTGTAAATGAACAGGAAGTGAAAAGTGCTAAAATGCGACTGTCCAAACTAGTGCGGGAAGTGGATAAGTGCATTGCATTATTAAATGAATAACAATAGATGTGATGGACGACAATAAATTTCTTATACATTTAAAAATAGCTGAGAAAACATATGGACTTTGGATTAATCGAAAAGATGAAGAAGTGGCTCGTGAAGCAGCCAAGCTTATCGGAAAAAAGATTGATCTGTATAAAAAAGCTTTTTCATCAGAACATATAGATGAGAAAGATTTGTTAGCCATGGTTGCTCTACAGTTGTCTATGGATAAATTACGGTTGGAAAAAAGAAATGATACTAGTCCGTTTGCTGATAAAATACAACAATTAACTGAAGAATTGGAGTTGTTTTTGAAGGACGAGTAAAGTTCTTGATTATAAGATGCTTTTCCGCACTATGCATACGCCGATTGTGTGTATGAATGGTGCTTTTTTTGTATATAACAACATATAAACGATTAATTTTAATAAAATGGAAATGTATATTATCATAGCAATAGGGACCTTTATTTTGGGAGCCCTTTTAACCTGGATAGGGATGCGTTTCCTTTTCAAATCTAAGTATGATTCAATGCTTAGAGAAGCAGAAAAGGAGGCGGAAGTCATTAAGAAAAATAAATTATTAGAGGTTAAAGAGAAGTTTTTGCATCTGAAGGCTGATCTTGAAAAACAGGTTTCTGCCCGGAATTCCAAAATCCAGTCGATAGAAGCTAAAGTAAAACAGAAAGAACTTACTGTTAATCAACGCCAGGAAGAACTTCACCGGAAGAATAATGAAATAGAGGCTGTAAAAGAAAACCTCAATAATCAACTGGATTTAGTAGAAAAGAAAAAACAAGACCTGGATAAACTGCATATAAAACAGGTTGAACAATTGGAGACCATCTCAGGTTTGTCTGCTGATGAAGCTAAAGAACGTTTATTTGAATCTTTAAAAGAAGAAGCAAAATCCCAGGCAGCCTCTTACATAAGTGAAATAGTTGAAGAGGCTAAAATGACAGCTAATAAAGAAGCTAAAAAGATAGTTGTTCAATCCATCCAGCGTGTTGCAACCGAAACAGCTATTGAAAACTCAATTACTGTATTCCATATAGAATCTGATGAAATCAAAGGACGTATTATTGGGCGTGAAGGCCGTAATATCCGCGCGCTGGAAGCTGCTACCGGTATTGAGATCGTAGTAGATGATACCCCGGAAGCAATTGTACTGTCAGGATTTGATCCTATTCGCAGGGAAGTGGCTCGTTTAGCTTTACATCAGTTAGTGCAGGACGGACGTATACACCCTGCCCGTATTGAAGAGGTTGTTGCGAAAGTGCGCAAACAGGTAGAAGAAGAAGTAATTGAAACAGGTAAACGTACAACTATAGACTTAGGTGTTCATGGGTTGCACCCGGAACTTATACGTTTGATAGGTAAAATGAAATACCGTTCATCTTACGGTCAGAACTTATTACAACATGCACGCGAGACAGCTAATCTTTGTGCAGTCATGGCTTCTGAGTTAGGATTAAATCCGAAGAAAGCAAAAAGAGCAGGTTTGTTACACGATATAGGTAAGGTGCCTGATGACGAACCGGAATTGCCACATGCTATTCTGGGTATGAAACTTTGTGAGAAATACAAAGAAAAACCGGATATCTGTAATGCGGTAGGTGCTCACCACGATGAAGTGGAAATGCAAACACTGCTGGCGCCTATAGTTCAGGTTTGTGATGCTATTTCAGGTGCTCGTCCGGGTGCTCGTCGTGAGATTGTTGAAGCTTACATCAAACGCTTGAATGATTTGGAGCAATTGGCATTAAGTTATCCCGGAGTAGTTAAGACATATGCTATTCAAGCAGGTAGAGAATTGCGTGTAATCGTCGGTGCTGATAAGATCGATGATAAAGACACGGAAAGCCTGTCTAATGAGATAGCAAAGAAAATACAGGATGAAATGACTTATCCCGGACAGGTTAAAATTACCGTTATACGTGAAACCCGTGCTGTAAGTTACGCGAAATAAATTTTAAACTTTTATATAGAAAGCGTCTATAAATATCTATTTATGGACGCTTTTCTTTTATAATAAAATTCTATCTTTATCACATGATGAATTATTACGAATATACCTTTACGTACACCTCAACTATTGAGGCTGAGATTATAAATGATTTGCTCGCTGCAGAACTTGGAACAATAGGTTTTGAAAGTTTTGTTGAGACTGAGTCGGGGTTGAAAGCTTATATAGCTGATAAGAACTATAACGAAGATGACTTACTTTCTACTTTGAATGGATTTCCTTTGGAGAATGTTCAAATACATTTTATAAAGAAAATCATAGAAAGCAGGGATTGGAATGAAGAATGGGAGAAGAATTATTTTCAACCGATTATTGTAGGACATGATTGCATCATTCATGCTTCTTTTCATCTTATAGAATCAACCTGCAAATACGATATTGTTATTGATCCAAAGATGGCTTTTGGAACGGGTAACCACGAAACAACCTGGTTAATGATCAATGAAATGCTTACTCTTGATTTGGAAGGGAAAGAATTGCTTGATATGGGGTGCGGTACGGCTGTTTTAGCTATTCTTGCGTCAAAAAAAGGAGCTTCGAGGGTAGTCGCTATTGATATAGATGAATGGGCCTATAATAATGCATTGGAAAATATCAGATTGAATCATACTACTGATATAAATGTGGCATTAGGCGATGCCAAGAAAATTAATGATTTCGGGTATTTTGATATTGTATTTGCGAACATTAATCGTAATATTTTGTTAAAGGACATACAGCAATACGTTGAATGTATGAAGAAAGATGCCTTATTATTTATGAGTGGTTTTTATAAAGAAGATATAGCTACTATAGAAAACGAATGCAATAAACATGGTTTGGTATTGATACATTTCTCAGAAAAAAATAATTGGGTTGCCGTAAAGGCAGCGCGTATTGCAACATAATTTAAGATAAAGCTTGATAAAACACTGAACTATAAAGTCGTTTTATCCGTTATATAAGTATAAACCATTTTAAAGTATGAAGTTATGAAAACAGGAGATTCAAAATTGTTAGTGGGATTGTTAATTGGTGCAGCAGTTGGTGCAACAGTGGCTTATTTAGCTACAAGTGATAAGAAAGATCAGATTCTTGAAGAATTGAATTCTTTAGCTGATAAGGTGAAAGAAGGATATCATCAGGTTGTTGCCAAATACTATGAAGGCAAACAAGAAGTGAAAAGAGAAGTAGAAAATCTGATTGACGAATAAGGATTTCAATGGATAAAGATGCTGGACAAATATTCCGGGAGTTGAAAGATGATATCACAACTTATGCGGAATTAAAATTTGATTTATTCAAATTAAGTGCATATGAGGGGGTTGGCAAAGTTGCCGGCCTACTCTCATATGGTTTGATATTGATGTTCCTTGCCTTCTTCGCTCTGTTGTTTGTGTTTTTTTCTGTTGGATTTTTCCTCGGAGAATTATTTAATTCTATCGGTTTAGGATTTGCATGCGTAGCATTGATTTATATCCTTTTAATGATATTAGTAATTATAAACAAAAGATGGGTACAGGTAAAGGTTGTCAATGAAGTGATCGAGGCTTTAACTACCAATGATGATAAAGATGGAAGTGATAATAAACAAAAAGAAGATGACTCCACTGGAGAAGTTGCAGTTGGAGAAGTTATACTGTAAAGAGAAAAGCCGTGAGTTAGAAGAAAGACTTAACGGTAATTTTACATATATTCAGAAGAATGCCGGAGGAGTGTTGCTTTCTTCAGTCAGTTCACTGTTTTTTCCTGGGAAAAAAACTGAGAATAAAGTAAAAAGCAACGGTTTAATGAGTACTCTACCCGTTCTTGCTGCTGGTGGATTAGGTTTTTCCAATTATCTTTCTTTAGGAAAAGGTTTACTCCCACATATATGGGCTATCGCCAAACCTATACTCTTAACTTGGGGACTTGGAAAAACTCAGTCTATGTTGTTAGGAAAACTTTTTGGGAAAAAGAAAAAGAAATAATCTCTTAACAATTAATTTATGTTATAGAGCATATTTTTTTATTCTCTTTCTGATGACATTAAAAAAAACATATTTAACTTTGTACACGTAAAAAATATTTACACAATGAAACATAAATCAACGCTTTTAGCAACATTCGTATTATTGTTGATAGTTTTAGTTTCGTGCGCAACACCATGTGGTTGCTGATTATGAAAGTAATTAGTTAATGTTATTAATAAACCCAAAAAAGTTTTATTACAATGATTAAAGTAGGTATTAATGGTTTTGGCCGTATCGGACGTTTGGTTTTCCGTGCCGCTCAGAAGAGAAATGACATTCAGGTAGTTGGAATCAATGACTTGATCAGTGTAGAATACATGGCTTACATGTTGAAATATGACACTATTCATGGTCAGTTTGATGGAACTATAGACGTTAAAGATGGGAACTTAGTAGTAAATGGAAATACAATCCGTGTAACTGCTGAAAGAAATCCTGCTGATTTGAAATGGGATGCTGTAAGTGCAGAATATGTTGTTGAATCAACAGGTTTATTCTTATCAAAAGACACCGCTAAAGCTCACGTTGATGCTGGTGCAAAATATGTTGTAATGTCAGCTCCTTCAAAAGACGATACTCCAATGTTCGTTTGTGGTGTTAACTTAGATGCTTACGTAAAAGGTACTCAATTTGTATCTAATGCTTCTTGTACTACTAACTGTTTGGCTCCTATCGCTAAAGTATTGAACGATAAGTTCGGTATCACTGATGGTTTGATGACTACAGTTCACGCAACAACAGCTACTCAAAAGACTGTTGACGGTCCTTCAGTAAAAGACTGGAGAGGTGGTCGTGCTGCATCTGGTAACATCATTCCTTCTTCTACAGGTGCTGCTAAAGCAGTAGGTAAAGTTATTCCTCAATTGAACGGTAAATTAACAGGTATGTCATTCCGTGTTCCTACTTTGGACGTATCAGTTGTTGACTTAACAGTTAACTTGGCTAAATCAGCTTCTTATGATGAGATCAAGGCTGCAATGAAATCAGCTTCTGAGAATGAATTGAAAGGTATCCTTGGATACACAGAAGATGACGTAGTTTCTTCAGATTTCATCGGTGACGCTCGTACTTCTATCTTTGATGCTAAGGCTGGTATTGCTTTAACTGACAAATTTGTTAAAGTTGTATCTTGGTATGACAACGAATGGGGTTATTCAAGCAAAGTATTAGACTTGATCGCTCACATGAAGAAAGTAAACGGATAATTTATTCCAATATATAACCAAAAGGGCTTCCGTCGGGAAGCCTTTTTTTGTTTCTCCCTAGTGAAACTTTTTTATCATATGAAAGTCGTGAACAACCTGTCTCTCTCGGATGAATCTTATTTTTATTAACTTTGTGGAAATGAATGTTTATTATTATGAAATCGATAACTTATTTCTGGAAAGTAGCTTTTATGGGGTATGAAGATGAAATTAAGCTTACCCGAATCGCTATAAAAGATAGTAATGCTGACGTAGCATTAATAGCCCTTGAAAGAATTGACGATAAAGTTTTACTAGCAGAAATAGCCAAATACACTCAACATGAGCAAGTTCGAGCCGAGGCAACAAGAAGGCTTAGCGAATCGGATTGATATCGTTTTGGGGTCTTCTGAATTCTGCACAAATGATGGAAGTTGCTATTGCAACATTCAGGGATTCGGAAGTTTCACGTTCCGGTGGATAACTGGGAATAAAGAGTTTGTTAGTTATTAATTGTTCAATTTCAGGACGTATTCCATTTCCTTCATTACCCATAATCAAGATACCATTTTCTGTAAGCCTTTGGTTATATAAATTTTCTCCATTTAAAAATGTACCATATAAAGGGATATTAAGTGAAACGATAGTAGTTAGATACTCTGTCAAATCAGTATAATGAACTTTTACACGGGCTAGCGCACCCATGGTTGCCTGTACGGTTTTTGGAGCAAAGGCATCAGCAGTATCTATACTACAAATGATATGTTCTATGCCAAACCAGTCAGCCAGACGTATGATCGTTCCCAGATTGCCGGGATCTTGCACACCGTCAAGCATCAATACCAGTTGTTGGGATGGATCTACCTCCTGTAAAGAATATTCAGGTAGTTTAAAAACAGCTATAACATCCTGAGGGGTTTTTAATAAACTGGCTTTCTCAATATCTTCTTCGGATGCTATTAAAAGATCTTCGGCAGGAATGTCTCCCTGTGTAGCCATCCAAGAGGTTTTAGCCAGTAGAAGTTCACATTCGAAAAAGCCCAACATATCGGCTACTAATTTATTGCCTTCGGCTAAAAACGTTTTATGTTCATTTCTGAACTTTTTCAGAGCCAGTGAACGAATGTATTTTATTTGGTTCTTGCTTAGCATCTTTATTCTTTTTATAAAACAAATGTACAGGAATTTCTTTAATTTAGACTACATTTGCGCCACAATGGAAGGTGTATGAAGGTTATTCAACGTCTGATAGGTATCATATGTTTTGTGGGGTTACTCGTTTCCTGTAACTCAACAAAATTTGTCTCCGACAATGAATACCTCCTGGATAAAGTCGTTATTAATACCGATAACAAACGCTATAAAACGGCTGAACTAAAACCTTACCTCCGTCAACAACCCAATTTCAAAGCTTTCGGATTAGTGAAATGGCAGTTATATGTATATGGCTGGTCGGGTAGGAATGGCAATAAATGGATAAACAAACAACTGAGACGGATGGGAGAAGCTCCTGTCATTATGGACACTACTTTAGTCGATGATTCGGTAGAAGAATTAGCACGTTTCCTTACCAACAAAGGATATAGCAACGCAAAAATTACAGCTTCCATTGATACAAGCCGTAGGAAGAAAGCAGTAGTTACATATAATATAATAAGTAATGAGCCATATGTAATAGGGGAATATAAAATGGATCTTGATGACCCGAAGATTGATAGTATAGCTCATTTAAAACCGCCATCAAGATCCAAGCTTTCATCTATTTTTCTGTCATCACCTGATGATTACATTCCGGTAGTGAAAGAAGGTGACCTTTTTGATAGAGATCAATTGGATAAGGAACGTCAGCGAATAACTACTTTACTTCGACGACGGGGGTATTACGCTTTTAATAGGGATAATTTGGCGTATCTTGCTGATACTACTTTAAATAATAATCTGGTAGATCTTGAGATGTTACTGCGTCCCTATCGAAAAGTTTTGACGGATGGAACCGTTGAAGAACAACCTCATCGGCAATATTATATCAATAAAGTAGCCATTCTGACTGATTATGATCCATTACGTTTAGAAGGAGATCAGCCATTTACACCCAGTGATAGTATTAAAATGAATAATGTCATTATCGTATATGGGAAGAATGGAAAATGTATTCGTCCGGGTGTGCTACAACGAAGTAATTACCTAATCCCGGGAACGTTGTTCAATGAACGTAATCTGGAGCAGACCTATTCTTCTTTCTCTTCTTTACAGGCATTGCGGAATGTAAATATCCGATTTAGTGAAGTGGAGGGCGATACCATGAAGTTAAATGCCGCGATACTAACTTCACCTTCTAAAGTCCATGGTTTCGGAGTTGACCTGGAAGGTACTAACTCAAGCGGTGATTTGGGGTTTGCAACCAGTGTAAATTACCGTCACCGTAATTTATTTAAAGGGTCAGAGGTCTTTTCGATCAGGGTTCGTGGTGCCTATGAAGCATTAAATAATGATCAGTTTGCATCCAATAGTTATTGGGAAGTAGGAGGTGAAGCTTCCATTTCTTTCCCCCGTTTCCTTTTCCCTTTTCTTAAAGAAGACTTTAAAAAGAAATTGCGCGCCCATACGGAGTTTAGGGCAAGCTACAATTGGCAGACGCGACCGGAATACGGGAGGGCTATTCTATCGGGAGTATGGAGGTATAACTGGCAGAATAGAACGAATTCGTTGGCACGGCACTCTTTTAATCTATTGGATATCGATTATCTTTTTCTACCCCGTATTGATTCTACTTTTAAAGCATCGCTTCCTGCTCCGACTTTACAGTATAATTTTGTCGATCAGTTTATTGTAAGTACTGGATATACTTATACATTTAATAATTACAATCCGCAGTATCGGCAACGGAATACATATTCCTTGCGCGCATCTGTAGAATCAGCCGGTAATTTATTGTACGCGTTTTCTTCCATGGTCAAAGCGAAGAAAAGTAAGAATGAGCAATATGAACTCTTTGGCATACCTTATTCACAATATATAAAAGGAGATATTGACTTTAGCCGTGGTATTGTTCTTGACGATCGTAATAGATTGGCCTTTCATGTAGGTGTTGGGGTTGCGTTCCCTTATGGTAATGCGAATCGTATTCCTTTCGAACGACGTTATTTTTCAGGTGGAGCGAATAGTGTAAGGGGATGGTCGGTTCGTTCATTAGGCCCCGGATCTATGAAAGACTCTGCCGATTTCGTTACCCAGTCCGGTGATATACGTTTAGACTTGAACCTTGAATACCGGACAAAACTTTTCTGGAAATTCGAAATGGCAGCCTTTATAGATGCCGGTAATATCTGGACAATACGTCCGTATGAAGAACAAAAAGATGGTAATTTTGATTTTAAACGTTTTTACAGGGAAATTGCCTTTTCCTATGGATTAGGGCTACGCCTCGATTTCGATTTCTTCCTGATACGTTTTGATACCGGCTTCAAAGCCTATGATCCTCAAATGCGCGGTTCCAAACGTTGGGCAATAACTCATCCTAACTTCAAAGGAAATTTTGCCTGGCACTTTGCTGTTGGTTATCCGTTCTGATAATTTAGAAGTAACGATCTGTCATCCTGTCATCAGCACGATGAAAGCTTTTCTGCATGAAGGATGTATGGGTGGTAGGTTCTGTTTTTTATCTGTCAGCCGACCTGTCACCGAATTAATTCGAATGGTCCATTTGATCCGGATTTCGTTAACCCTGGTGATATGTGGGTGATAGGAATGAAAGTGAACATATCACCCTCGAACCCCTTATGTAGAAAAGGTTTCATAGGGCTGGTGACAGAATGATATGAGTTTCTGAAAACTAATCTTTAGATAGGTCCCGTCCGGGTTATTTTTGCAAACGTCTCAATTATTTTAGGACACGTCCCGTTTTTATTGGGACGTGTCTGAAAATACACTATTGTCTGTCTGATCATATACTTATTGTGTATGATTACGTACACAATTGTATTTCAATTCATACATTACTGCCCGGGTGCCTTCAATGACCGATTAAGGTGAATTATTTGTTGAATATTTATGGGTAATACAATCTTTTTAGATAAAATATAAATATAAATATTGCTTGATTATGATTAATATATTCTATTTGCTGTTAATTAATAAAATATTTTCAAAATAATTTGCTATTATATGAAATATATATATATTTGCCTTGGTAAATCCTAATTTTAATTATTAATCTTCAATGTTAAAGATGTATGAAAGACTACAACTATTTTGAAACACTAATTTCTAAGTTGTTATGTGTATTTATATGGCTTTTGATAGCTATTCCAACTATGGAAGTAAAGGCTTCAGAAGCTATGAGTGTACCGATTACTAATCAAGCAAGAGAAGTAAAAGGGGTGGTAAAAGATAGAATTGGTGAAACTATTCCAGGTGCAAATGTTGTGATAAAAGGCACAAATCAGGGAGTTGTAACCGATTTTGATGGTAATTTTTCTATTTCGGTTCCAAATGATAACCCAATATTGGTGGTATCGTTTATTGGTTATCAGACTCAGGAATTCGCAGTAGGTAATAAAGATTATATGGATATCATCTTGTCTTCTAATGTGGAAGAACTTGATGAGGTAGTGGTAACTGCATTAGGTATCCGTCGTGAGAAAAAAGCTTTAGGGTATGCTATGCAGGAAATAAAAACAGAAAGCATGACTGAAATTAAATCTCCTAGTGTTGCGAATCTTTTACAGGGCAAAGTCGCTGGTGTACAGATTTCACAATCGGGAGCAGGTTTAGGAAGTTCAACACGTATTGTTTTACGTGGACTTAATTCATTGAGTGGTAAGAATCAACCATTGTGGGTGGTTGATGGTATTCCAATCAGTGATGGTCAGTCAGAGGCTGCAAATCAATGGGGAGGTCTTGATTATTCGGGTGCAGCAGCCGATATAAATCCTGACGACATTGAGTCGATTTCTGTATTGAAAGGTGCAAATGCTGCGGCTCTTTATGGTTCAAGAGCTCAGAGTGGAGCTATTGTTATCACAACAAAGAAAGGACAGAAAGGACAACCTTTGCAAATTGAATATAATGGTAACGTGAATTTTGATAAAGTATACAATTCTTATGATTACCAAAATATCTATAGCCAGGGAAATAATGGACAATATGATGGTGATGCTACAGGTAGCTGGGGTGAATTAATGAATGGTTCACGTACAGTGCAGAACTGGCGTTATACTAAGTATGGAGAATCAGGTTATTCTGACTATACTCTTTCGCCTCAAAGTGATTATATTAAAAAGTTTTACGATACGGGTGTGAGTTTTAATAATTCATTGATTGCATCAGGTGGTAGTGAGCACACAACTGCTCGTTTGTCATTTACGGATTCACGTAATGATGGCGTAACTCCAAATCATTCAATAAACAGGCAATATTATGATCTGAATGTGCAACTTAATAATAAGTATATAACAACAGGGGCTAAGATAAATTTCATGCGTCAGAAGGCACATAATCGCCCGGGGCAAGGTGAATATGGTATTATGCAGACATTGGTAAGAATGCCTCGTGGTATTCGTATGGAAGATCTTAAAAATCCTGTGGGCTCTAATGGGTATGTTCAGAACTGGAGTGGGCCAAGTAATGAGTACTTAAATCCTTATGCTCTCACTTTACCAGCAAACGGTAATAAAGATGAACGTAACCGTATTATAGGTCAGATCTTTGCAACGGCTCATATTGCAGACTATTTAAGTTTAACCGGACGTGTCGGTATTGACTGGTATAACGACCAAATAAAAAACTATAGCACATATATACAAGAGTCTCAAACAGCTTCACAATATTTGAATAATCAGCGGACCAATCAGGAATTTAATGCAGATTTGATGTTGAATTTTAATAAAGTTTTCGGTGATTTTTCTGTAACTGCTAATTTGGGTGCGGCTACAATGAATGTAAAATATAATGGCTTGGTTGGATATTCAGGTTTGTTAAATCTTCCGGGTTTGCTTACGCTGGGAAACGGCTTGAATCAGACAGTAGAAGAAGGCTATAATAAAAAAGAAGTTCATTCTGTTTTGGGAAATGCACAGGTGGGGTATAAAAGTATATTGTATCTGGATGTTACAGGACGTAACGACTGGTCATCAACTCTTCCTTCAAATAACTGGTCTTATTTCTATCCATCGGTTAGTTTAAGTGCAATAATTTCAGAGATGGTTACCTTACCTTCTCAAATCTCTTATTTGAAATTAAGAGGTTCATGGGCACAGGTAGGTAATGATACCAACCCTTACTATCTCAACAATCCTTTTGTTTTAGATAAGACAATTGGTGATGTTTTAAGTGCATATACTTCGAATACATACCCATTGTATAACCTTAAACCAGAAGAAACAAAATCCTGGGAAGTAGGATTGGATATGAGAATGTTCCAGGGTAGATTCGGGATTGATTTTACTTATTATAAGTCAAATACAACTAATCAGATTTTAAGTGTAGGTATGCCGGCTTCTTCCGGTTATACTACGAAAAGAATTAATGCCGGCCAGATCCAAAGTTACGGAGCAGAGTTGATGATAACAGGAACTCCTATTCAAACTCGTGATTGGCAATGGGATATTAATTTGAATTGGGGTACAAATACTTCTAAATGTGTAAGCCTTGATAATGCTATTAAGCGTTTTACGTTAGGGACAACACGTATAGGAAGTGTTGTTGTTGACGAAGGTGGTAAATTTGGTGATATAGTTTCTATTGGTTACAAGAGAGATGAACAAGGTAGAATATTAATAGATGATAATGGCCTTCCAATAAAGGAATCTGATAAAACAATTGGAAATATTTTACCTGATTGGACTGGTTCCATAGGAAGTACGCTCAGATATAAAAACTTATCTTTTTATATGTTGATTGATATTCGTCAAGGAGGTGATTTTATTTCAATGACGGATAATTATGCAAAACAAACAGGTACTTCTGCGGCAACGTTAGAAGGACGCGATGGTATGGTCGTTGATGGTATTGTCGAGTCGACAGGTGTAGTGAATGATAAAGTTGTAACAGCTGAAAACTACTATGCAAGTATTGGAGGTTCCAATGGCATCGGTGAAGCTTTTTTGTATAAAGGATCGTATGTGAAAATGCGTGAAATGTCATTAGGGTATATATTCCCATCATCATGGTTACGTAATTTGCCTATAAAGTCAGTTAAATTATCGGCTGTAGGACGTGATTTGTTCTTCTTTAAAAAGGATGCTCCGGTAGATCCGGAAAGTGCAATTACACGTAGTGATTATGCGCAAGCTTTTGAGTATTCTGCAATGCCTCCTACAAGATCATTCGGTTTTACGCTTAATGTTAAATTTTAATCTTTTGTAAAAATGAAATCTATATATATAAAACTCAGTTTGTTTAGTTTTATCTTGGGGTTATTTGTTGCATGTACTGATAGTTTCGAAGACATGAATAAAAATCCTCAAACGGCTAATGAAGTAAGTCCTAGTTTGCTTCTGCCCAAAATGCAGGATTATGGTTTCAATAATAATTCGTGGGAATACCAGGTAGGCCCTAATCTTCATGCGAATTTATATGCTCAATACTTTGCGAATACGGTTACCTATTTTAACTCAGATAGATATGGATATAACAATGCGTGGGTAAATGATGGTTATTGGAGATCTTATTATACATATCTTCCTAAATATCTTAATATTGTTAAAGAACAGATTGAAACAAATCCTGAATATACTTATATGTATCAAGCTATGCGTATTATCTCAGCAATGGGAGCTATTCGTACAACGGATACATTCGGAGATATACCATATACTGAAGGAGGTATAGGTATTAATCAACCTAAATATGATACACAAAAAGATATTTACTATGATGTATTCAAGGAGCTGACAGAAGCAGTCAATGTTTTAAAAAGCGGAATGGAAGGGCAGAAAGAGTATGGCACAGAAGATCTGTTCTTTAAAGGTGACTATTCTAAATGGATCAAATTAGCGAATTCGATGCGTTTACGTTTCGCGTTAAGACTTTCGTTTATAGATCCTGATAAAGCAAAAACAGAAGGCGAAGCTGCATTACAGGCTGGAGTTATGACCAGTAATAGTGATAATGCAGCAGTGCGCAATAGTTCTTTAGATCAGGGGCATTGTTTGTTTATAATAAGTTACTGGAATGAATTCCGTATAAGTAAGACAATGGAGAATATCATGAAAAAGACCAGTACTGTTGATGATCCAAGAATGCCTATATGGCTTGGCCAGACTATAGGCTGGGTAAATGGTGAATATGAGGTTCAATATCAAGGAACGCCCAATGGATTATCTACCAGTGATATAGGGCTTGATGATTACAAACCTACGAATAACTCTTGTGTATGGGGTTACTATGCTCATCCACAATGGAATCAATATGAAAAAGGATCAAGAGGAGGAACTCCCTCCGGTATTGTTGAAAAACCTATGATGCTTATGAATTATGCTGAAGTGTGTTTCCTAAAAGCTGAAGCCGCTATTCGTGGTTGGTCAGGTGCCGGAAGTGCTAGCGAAAATTACGAGGCAGGAATTCGTGCTTCTTTTGAAGAAGGGCGTGACCAGGTGGCTGACAAATCATTGATTGATACATCGAATGACGAAACTTATATCACAACAGGCTTTGCTAAATGGGATGATGCTACAGATTTTGAAACTAAACTTAAGAAAATCATTACACAAAAATGGATTGCCATGTATCCAAATGGTGATGAGGCATGGGCGGAATTCCGTAGAACAGGTTATCCTGATTTAATGCCGGTTTCACAGAGTGAAGAACCAAGTATTAATCCGGCTAATGGTGAGTTTATCAAGAAATTACGTTATGTTGATGATGAGCGTCGTGAAAATGAAGCAAATGCAACAGATCCTTCCTTGAATCAAGGTAAAGGTGATGGTATGAATGTACGTGTTTGGTGGGATACTGGTAGATATAAATAATTAATACGATCAATAGGGGAATCATATCTCTGAAAGATATGATTTCTCTATCTTCTTAAATATGTAAAAATTGCAAGAAATAGTGACATTATTTTCAAATAATTTAATAGATAAAATGTATTACCTTTGGATTTGTTAAAATCAAAAGGCATGAAAACAAATTTTTTATTATCAGACGAAAGTACAAAGAACGCAGCTTTGAAAAAACGAATTGTACAGTATCTAATTATCACGGGTGATTCTTCTATTGCTGATTTGAGTAAGGAGATAGAATTGAGTATACCTACAGTTACAAAACTTATAACAGAACTGTTGGAAGAAGGTTATATTCTGGACTCTGGAAAGCAAAACACAGCAGGAGGTGGACGACGTCCCAGCGTATATGGAATAAACCCTGACTCGGGTTATTTTATAGGTGTAGATGTTCAGCGTAAGCGTGTTATGCTTGCTACAATTGACTTTACAGGTAAAATTGTAGATGAAGATGTTAATGTTGATTACGAACTGAATAATACAAGTGAAGCCTTAGATAATCTTTGTACTATTATTAACGCTTATATGGACCGTCTTTCTATCAGCAAAGAAAAGATATTGCAAGTAGGGATTAATCTATCAGGACGTGTCAATACGAAGGGAGGCTATTCTTATAGTTTCTTTGGATTTGATGAAGAACCACTTTCTCAAATCATTGAACATAAAATTGGTATACCTGTAACTTTAGAAAATGATTCACGCGCCATGGCTTATGGTGAATATATGGCTGGTGTTGTAAAAGGAGAGAAGAATGTAATATTTATCAATGTAAACTGGGGACTTGGATCCGGCTTGATATTGGATGGTAAATTATATTATGGAAAATCAGGCTATTCGGGAGAAGTTGGTCATATTACTGCTTTCGATAATGAATTAATTTGCAGATGTGGTAAAAAAGGATGCTTAGAGACTGAAGCTTCAGGTTTTGCCATACAAAGAATTTTATTAGAACGTATCGAACAAGGTAGTACTACTATTTTATCTGATACAATAAAAGAAAAAGGTGAAGTTACTTTACCTGATTTTGTAGAGGCAGTACTTAAAGAAGATGTATTGGCTATTGAGATCGTAGAACAAATAGGTATAAATTTAGGAAGATGGGTTGCCGGTTTAATCAATCTATTTAATCCTGAACTCGTTGTAATTGGAGGACCATTGTCTTTAACGCAAGATTATCTTCGATTACCGATAAAAAGTGCAATGAAAAAGTTCTCTTTGAATTTGGTCAGTCAGGATACAGATTTAGTCCTGTCAAAATTAGGCGAACGTGCAGGTTTAATAGGCGCTTGCTTGTTGTCTAGAAGTAAAATGTTAGGAATAATATAGAAAAAAAATATATCGCTACAAAACGAGAATGTTATGAATATAGGAGAATTAGCAAATTTGTATAAAAAAGAACTGCTTGAAAATGTAGTTCCCTTTTGGTTGGAGAAATCTCAGGATAACCAATATGGAGGGTATTTTACCTGTCTGTCAAGAGACGGTGAAGTGTTTGACACAGATAAGTTTGTTTGGTTACAATGCCGGCAGGTTTGGCAATTCTCTTATTTATATAATAAGGTTGAAAAACGTCAGGATTGGTTAAATTGTGCAATACAAGGAGCCGAGTTCCTGAAAAAATATGGACATGATGGACAATTAAACTGGTACTTTTCTTTGACAAGAGAGGGTAAACCATTGGTTGCGCCTTATAATATTTTCTCATACACTTTTGCGGCAATGGGTTTTGGACAATTGAGTCAGGCCACGTGTAATCAAGAATATGCCGATATAGCAAAGAAAACGTATGATAAAATCCTCTTACGTAAAAGTAACCCTAAAGATAAGTGGAATAAAGCTATTCAGGAAAGCAGAGACCTTAAGAATTTTGCTTTACCTATGATTTTGTGTAATCTTTCTTTGGAGATAGAAGACTTATTGGATAAAACAATAATGGACCAGACTATCAATGAGTGTATACATGAAGTGATGGATGTATTCTGGCGTCCTGAAATAGGATTGGTAGTAGAGAACGTAACTTTGGATGGACAACTCTCAGACTCATTTGACGGTCGTTTGCTAAACCCTGGTCACTCATTAGAAGCCATGTGGTTTATTATGGATTTAGGTGTACGCTTAAACCGGATGGATCTGATAAACAAAGCCGTTGAGATCTCGTTAACTATGGTAGAATATGGTTGGGATAAACAGTATGGTGGCATTTATTACTATATGGATAGGCTGGGCTATCCGACTCAACAGCTAGAGTGGGACCAGAAACTTTGGTGGGTCCATGTTGAAGCACTTATCTGTATGTTGAAAGGATATTATTTGACAGGTAATAAGGACTGTTTACAATGGTTCGAAAAGATACATGATTATACATGGACTCATTTTAAAGATACAGAATATCCTGAATGGTACGGCTATCTGAACAGGCAAGGTGATGTTCAACTTTCTTTAAAAGGTGGAAAATGGAAAGGCTGCTTCCATGTACCAAGAGGCCTATACCAATGCTGGCAAACACTGGAAAAAATCCACAGTCAAAAAATAAAAGAAGAAAAGCTAGAGGTGACAGATAGAGCATAATCTAATTTATAGTTGTTATTCACAAATTTAATTTTTAACCTTTATGAATGTCCACATTAAACATTTAAAAAAGAAAACATTCTTTTTTATAAGGCCGTTAATATGCCTCGTAGCGTTAGGATTATTGAGTATGGTTGCCGGTCAACCGGCATTTGCTGATGTAACTCCTGTCGCTACTGTAGTAAATCAGCAGAAACAGGTAACAGGAACTGTTATAGACTCTTTCGGAGAGCCGATTATCGGTGCAAATGTAGTTGTTAAAGGAACTACCATAGGTGTTATTACTGATCTGGATGGTAAATTTGCTATTCACGTACCTTCTGATAATAGCGTATTGGATATATCCTATATCGGATATAAAACACAGGAAGTTCCCGTATCTGGTAAAAACGTATTAACTATTACAATGGAGATGAGTGCCGAAGCACTTGACGAAGTTGTAGTCGTGGGTTACGGTACACAGAAAAAAGCAAACCTTACAGGATCAGTACAGAACGTAACCAGTGCTGACTTAACCAGAAGATCACTGGGTAATACATCTACAGCTTTGCAAGGGTTGGTACCAGGTGTGACAGTTGTACAATCTTCAGGGCAACCAGGTGCGGATGGCTCTAAGATAACTATTCGTGGTACAGGATCTCTCAACTCATCTACCGATCCATTGGTTTTAATTGATGGAGTGGAAGGAGATCTTAATTACATTGATTTGAATGCAATTGAATCTATATCTGTATTGAAAGATGCGGCATCTGCTTCTATTTATGGATCTCGTGCATCTAATGGCGTTATCCTTATTACTACTAAACGTTCTAAAGAAGAAGGTATAAGAGTTTCTTACAATGGATATGTTGGAATAAACAAGCCTACAGAAATGCCGGAAGCTGTAAACGCTGTACAATATATGGAAGCTGTGAATGTGGCTCGAGCTAATGCTAATATTGATCCCCAATATTCACAGGAGTTAATTAATCAGTATAAAACAGAAGGAGCTGATAATTTTTATCGATATGATACAGATTGGCGAAAGGAGATAATTAAAGATTTGGCATTGGTACACAATCATTCAGTAAGTCTAAGCGGCGGCTCTAATAAGATTAGCTATTTTGCCAATGCGGGATATTATTACCAAGACGGTCAGATCAGTAATAACGATTATTCCCGTATGACACTTCGTATGAATACGGATGCTCAAATTACTAGTTGGGCAAAGTTGGGACTGGATGTAAGTATCCGTCAGTCAAAAGAACAAAGACCTAGCCAAGAAGGTCCCAAAGGAATAATTAGTAAGGCGATTACTTTTGCTCCTGTATTTTCAGGAATCAATAGTGACGGAACCTGGGGGTTTGGACAGAATGGTGATAATCCGATAGCCATAAGTAAAGATGGCGGTATATATAACGAAAAAAAACCTGAATTAGGAATAAAGGGTTTTCTCCAGATCAATCCATTTGAAGGCTTTGATGCTTTAGTCAGTTACAGCAGTAGAAGAGAGGAAATTAGGGCAGATTCTTATGTGAAAGCATATGATACATATGAATCAGGTGTATTTAAGACTACATTCCCTACTACAGGTTCTTCTAAAGCTGAAAGTAATAGAGAAAAAATATATAATCAGTTTAATCTTCAGGCTTCTTATGAAAAGACAATAGCCAGAAATTATTTCAAAGTATTGGCTGGTATGCAGACAGAAGAACTGAATGACAGATGGTTTTCAGCAGGCCGTTCAGGATATGATTTTGCCGGTTTTGAACAATTGAATCATGGGGATGTCTCAACAGCAACAAACAGCGGTAGTTATCAGGAATGGGCTTTACTATCTTACTTTGGGCGTATCAATTATGCCTTTAATGATCGGTATTTGCTTGAATTTAATGGTCGTTGGGATGCTTCTTCCCGTTTTATGGATGGACATCGTTGGGGCTTTTTCCCTTCTGCTTCTGCAGGATGGAGAATTTCCGAAGAATCTTTCTTTGAAAATATAAAAAATACGGTTGATAATCTGAAGATCAGGGCTTCCTATGGAACATTGGGTAATCAGGATATCAGAACTAATGATGCATCCAAAACTCCTATTTACTTTCCTTATGCAGCATCCGTAGCTACAGGTGCCGGTTATTGGTTTGATAAAACATTAGGAACAGGAGTAGCTCAATGGCAAGTAGCTAATGAGTTAATATCCTGGGAAAAATCAACTCAATTAAATATCGGTTTGGATGCAGGTTTATTTAATTCACGTTTAGCTCTTACTTTTGATTATTATATCCGTAATATCACACAGATGTTACAGCAGTTTCCTATCCCTATGTATGTAGGTCTTTCTTCAGCATGGGAAAATGCTGGTTCTATGCGTAATAGAGGATGGGATTTATCTATTAACTGGCGTGATAGAATAGGCAATGTAGATTATTATGTTACTGGAAACTTGTCGGATGTTAAAAACAAAGTTACGGATCTGTTTGGAAATGAATATATAGGTACACAGGCTACTTTTGAAGGACATCCATTGCGTTCCTGGTATGGATATGTTTCGGATGGTTATTTCCAATCACAAGAAGAAATAGATGCTTATCCTGTATATGGTGGAAATAAAGATAATTATCAGCCGGGATACATCAAATATCTTGATATCAGTGGACCGGATGGAGAACCGGATGGAGTGATAGATGATCATGACCGTACGATAATAGGAAATGATTTTCCACGATATGAGTTCAGTTTGCATTTAGGTGCTAACTGGAAACAGTTTGATATTTCAGCTTCTTTCCAAGGGGTTGGAAAAAAAGATGTTTTACTTTGGGGATATGGAGCCCGACCGTTCTACGTAGGACGTACAATCCTCAAGAATCAATTGGATTATTGGACTCCGGAAAACAGGAATGCTGAGTTTCCTATATTGTTGATTGATGGTTCTGGAACTAATCCGAACAATATAGTTTCAGACTTTTGGATCAAAAATGGTGCTTATATGCGTTTAAAAAATTTGGTAATAGGTTATACATTACCTAAAAGTTTGCTTAAGAAAATGAAAATAGAACATTTGCGTCTCTTCGCCAATGGACAGAATTTATTTACCATTCATAATGCATATAAAGGGTTTGATCCGGAAAATGAAGTTAATTCAGGAAGTTTTTATCCTGTTATGCAGACATTTACATTTGGTATTGATATCCGTTTTTAATAATCTTAAGAAAAAATATTTTTATGAAAAAGAATGTAATTAAAATATTCATAGTAACGGTTCTGGGAGCAATATCTATTTCATGCTCCGATTTCTTAGATAGAGAACCGGCTGACTATGCTTCCGTAGGTTTTTATAAGTCGGAAGAGGCTGTAAAAACAGGAACTGAAGGCGTTTATAATAGTCTTTATATTAATCTTGGTTATAATCAGCCGTTTACAATAACTCTTTCTACGATAGATGCATTAGGGTTGGAAAGGAATGAAAATACAACAATAGGAGCAGGTAATGGTCTCAATCCTGATAATTCAATGGTATCTACTTTCTGGCAGTCATTATATGTAATAATAGCTCGTGCGAATTCTGTACTTTATGGATCTAAGGATTACATTGATATTTTAGAGGGCAAATCCATGCAATATCTGGCGGAAATAAGGGTACTTCGTGCATTTGCTTATTATAATTTGATCGCTACATATGGTGACGTTCCTTTCTTTACAGAACCTATTACCATTGATCAATATAAAGATGAAAGAACCTCAAAAGTGACTGTTCTTGATTTTGTATTGACTGAGTTGGAAGAAGCGGCTTCAGAATTACCTTGGATTGCTGACGAAAGAGGACGTGTAGACAAGGCTGTAGCTTATGGTATTAAAGCACGTGCTGCATTACTTGGAGGTAGCCTCGATTACGGAGGAAAAGGATCTGAATATTTCAGGATTGCAGCGAACGCGGCTCAACAAGTTATCGGACAACGTCAATTAGCTGAAAACTTTGGTGATTTATTTAATTTGACAGGACAGGCTAAAGCTGATGTTAGAAATGAAATGTTATTTGAATTGATGTATTCAAGTTCAGGTTCAAAAAAAATTCATATGGCAGCATTTGGTCAAGTCTCTCGTAATACAGGCCAAACAGGTCGTCATCCTTCACAAATGCTAGCAGATACATACGAATGTATTGATGGAAAGCGTGTAGATGAATCTCCATTGTATAATCCGAAACGTCCTCAGGATAACAGAGATCCCCGCTTTAAATATACCTTGTCTATGCATGGAGATACAGTTACTGTAAATACTGGTTCTCTTGTTACTCATGTGATAGAAGCATATGAAGCAGAAACCTATTTTTATAATTATAGTACAAATGAGTGGGAACTGAGGAATAACGCAGATATAAATAGCGCTGCAGCTTGGGCTAGTTTTTGTAATGCGGGTGTAGGATATATCTGGGAAAAGTATAGCAAGGAAACTGAAGAAAATATTTCAGCTCAGACTTGTAATATTTCTATTCTAAGATATGCTGAAGTATTATTGACTTATGCTGAAGCTAAAATTGAATTAAACGAGTTAGACAACTCTGTCTATGATGCGATTAATCAGGTACGAAATCGTGCCGGTATGCCGAATGTATCAGAGGATAGAATAGGTAGTCAGGACAAAATGCGTCAATTAGTAAGAAGAGAAAGAAAAGTAGAGCTGGCAGAAGAAGGTTTACATTATATCGATTTGAGACGTTGGAAAATAGGTGACTTGGAAAATGGACAACCTAGTTATGGCTTACCATTACCTGAAGTTCGTTATGAAGGAATGGTAGCGACAGACATTCCTAATTTTAAAAAGTCAGATCGTCATGATTTGAATGATATCCCATCTTATGATGCATATGCAAGTAAACTGAAAGTACGCGATAGAAACCGTACTTGGAATAGTAAATATGAGCTATGGCCAATTCCACAAGTAGAAAGGGATCGTAATCCTAACCTGACTCAGAATGATGGCTATTAATTTATAGATTGTTTAAAAAAGGGCGCACCCTCTTTGCGAAAAGGGTGCACCCGATTTACAAAAAGGACGCACCCTTTCTAAAAAGAGGGCGCACCCGATTTCAAAAGAGCATAATACCAGATGATAACACGAAGAAATTTCTTGAAAATAACAGCAGCAGGCGGAGCTTTGGCCTCGATGGGAAATGTTTCTGAGGCAGGGGCAAAGATACAGTCAGTGTTGCCGGATCCTGCATATTGTGCTGAATCAGAGAGAGAGATACCTGTCATTGAAGAAGCTGATATTATTGTTGTAGGAGGCAGTTCGGGAGCTGTATCTGCTGCAGTATCTGCAGCCCGTGCAGGTTGTAAAGTGTTTCTTATAGCCTATTTGCCTTATCTGGGTGATGATATCTGCGGTTCTTTTATGTATCAGATAGATAAGAAAACTGAACAACCGCAGACACCTCTTGCACGTAAACTGTTTAATATAGAGAATGATCCTCGTGAATCTTATCGTGCTGATAGTGAGAATGAGTTATTGTATACACAATTTAAGGCTCCAACTCCTTTACATGTAAAAACGGTGTTAGAACATGAATTGATTGATAATAATATTCATTTTTTATACAGTAGTTATGTAACAAACGTTTTGACAGATAATTCAGGGAATGTTGCCGGAGTTGTAATTGTGAATCGTTCTGGTCGACAGGCCATTCGTGGTAAAGCAATTATTGATTCCACGACACAGGCTTCTGTCGCAGAAATGTATGGAGCTGCATTTACTGCGTTTAATCCTGGAAAACAGATATTTGAATTTACCGTAGTAGGAAATACGTTGAAAAAAGTTCCAAATATTGTTCATACAGAAAAGATGCCCTTCCCGTTCTATTCGAATGGGAAGGAGTATCCTGTAACCCGTTATACTTTTAACTATGAATTAAAAGATAAAACCTACACTTCCATAATGGAAGCCGAACAATTTATTCGGGATTATACCTGGGATTGTGAACAGGTTGATAGTTCCGATTTATTGTGGTATATACCTTCATGGCAAATTATACCAGAAAAAGATTATTCTGATAAAATACGTTCGTTAGAGTCGTTAGATAAAGAACCTTATGTTCATAATTTTATCAAATATAATACAGACAGAAATGATACGGTTCGTTCGGCATATTCTTTACCGAAAGAAGTTTTTATGTGTAAAGGATTAAAGAACCTGTTTGTACTTGGCCCATGTGCAGCATTACCCCGTGATGTGGTAGGATGGGTGATGAGACCTGTCAACGCCATGACTTTAGGAGAAGTATTAGGAGAATATGCCGCAAATCAAATTAAAGGATTGGACCACGTACAGCATGTTCAGGTAAAACAACCGGCGATTCATGCTACCGACAAGGGACGGGTAGGGGAATTGCTGAATCCTTTACGGACTCATTTACATAAAGGGAATGTCAAATCTTCAAAAGGTGTGCTACCCATATTCGGAGAGTACGATGTGGTTGTAATGGGGGGCGGAACAGCAGGAGCACCTGCCGGAATCTCTGCATCTAAACATGGAGCAAAGACACTGGTGCTGGAATACCTGCATGGTTTGGGAGGTATGACGACTGTAGGCCTTATTGGACGCTATTGGGATGGTTTCCGTGAGGGGTATTCGGTGCAGATCGATCAGGCTGTAAGAGAAATGGCTCCGGCAGATCATCCCCGGCAGCTAAAAGGCGATGCGAATTCGCGATCTGACTGGAAAATAGAATGGTATCGACGTGAACTACGGAAAAACAAAGCCGATATATGGTTTGGCATAGTAGGTTGTGGTGCACTAGTTAAAGATAATAAGATAGAAGGAGTCGTAATAGCTACTCCTTTAGGAAGAGGTGTTATACTGGCAAAAACAGTTATCGACAGTACGGGAAGTGCTGATGTTGCTATAGCTGCCGGTGCTTCGTTTGAGTATTCGGGAAAGAAAACACTGGCTGCTCAGGGAGCAGGTTACCCTCGCTTTGAATTAAATGATTACTATAATAATACCGACTGGGCTCAGATTGATGATACGGATATTCTGGATGTCAGTCGGATATATGTTCAGGGAAAAGTCAAATTCAAGGGCAGTTATGATGTAGGCAAGCTACCTCAGACGCGGGAAAGAAGGCGTATTATCGGAGATTATATTGTTTCTGTTTACGATGTGATTAATCAACGGCGGTATGCAGATACGATCTCATATCACAGAAGTTCGTTTGATACGCATGGTATGACAATAGATCCTTACTTTACGTTGAACCCGCCGGGAAAACGGCACGTGATATATGATGCCGACGTTCCTTTAAGAGCATTATTGCCCCTGAAACTGGAAGGTATTATCGTTACAGGGTTGGGGGCCAGTGCTCACAGAGATGCAATGCCGGTAATACGTATGCAGCCTTGCCTGCAGAACCAGGGATATGCCGTAGGGTATCTGGCTGCTTTATCCGTCAAGGAGAAGAAGTCTTTCAGAAAGATGGATATGAAGAAAGTGCAGAAACATTTGGTTGAGGTAGGAACCCTTCCGAAACGAGTGCTTACAGATAAAGAATTCAAAGGTTTTACAGATAAGGAATTCAAAGCGGCAGCACAGTCTGTTACAGATAATTATAAAGGCCTTGAAATCCTGCTGACCGATAAATCAAGATGTATCAGCACAATCAAGAGATATATACAGTCTGAACCATCTGCTGATAATAAAGTAATATATGCCAGCATACTTTGTATCCTGGGAGACAAGGATTATACATCTGTTCTGGTTGATAAAATACGTTCTTACTCTGTCTGGGACGAAGGATGGCATTATACGGCTTCGGCACAGTTCGGTGAATGTATGAGCCGGTTGGACAGTCTGCTTATTGCTTTAGGTAACACACGTGATGTTTCTGCATTACCCGTTATTCTCGAGAAAGCGAAAATCTTGAAGTTGGAAGATCATTTCTCGCATTACAGAGCCATCGCTATGGCATGTGAGTCGATTGGAAGCCATGAGTCGAGTCCTGTATTGGAAAAACTACTGACGTATGAAGGTATGCGGTATCATGATATACCTTCCTATCGTGTTGCCCGTAGCAAGGTAATACCTTATGTTCATGATATAACTTACAGAAACCGGATATTAAAGGAATTACATTTGGCAAGAGCTCTTTATTATTGCGGAGATACCAATAAAGTAGCAGAAGAAGTTCTGAGCAGATACCAGAAAGGATTGGAAGGGCATTATAGCCGGTACGCACAGGAAATAATGTCGGAAGTATAAAAAAGGATAGAAGAAGATACACATGAAGAACTTTATATTGTTGATAACCATGCTTCTCTGTATATCATGTACGGATATGCAGAAGGTGGATGTTCTGATAATAGGAGGAGGAGCCAGCGGAACTGCCGCAGGTATCCAGTCCGTCCGTTTAGGAGCAAAGACATTGATTATAGAAGAATTTGAATGGTTGGGAGGCGCTTTGACCTCAGCGGGAGTACCTGCCATAGATGGTAATTATAAGTTGCCCTCGGGACTGTTTGGCGAGTTCAGGAGAAAACTCGTAGAATATTACGGCAATGAAAATGAATTAAGAACCGGATGGGTAGCGGCTCAGTCGGCGGAGCCTTCCGTTATGAATAAAGCCTTTAAGGAGATGGCTGCGGCAGAAGAATCTCTCGATATCTGGTATAGATCTACTGTAGAAAGCATTACAAAGGATGGTACTAAATGGATAGTTGTGGTGAATAGGCAAGGTACCGTAGAAACGATCAGGGCAAGTGTCCTGATCGACGGTACTGAGTTGGGAGATGTTGCAAAAGCCTGTGGAGTAGGATACGATATAGGCATGGAAGCACGCGATGTATGCGGAGAATCAATAGCACCGGAGAAGCCCAACCATATTATTCAGGACATAACCTATGTAGCTATTGTTAAAGATTACGGATACGATGTAACCATGCAGCAACCCGAAGGTTATGATCCGTCTGAGTTCTATTGCAGTTGCAAAGTTCCGGAGTGTACAGATCCCAAAGAAGGTGTAACCTTGTGGAGTTGTGATCAGATGCTTACGTATGGTAAATTACCGAATAAGAAGTACATGCTTAACTGGCCGATAGGAGGAAACGATTATTACCTGAATCTGATAGAGAAAACTCCCCAGGAACGGAAAGAAGCTTTAAAAGCAGCTAAAAATCATACGTTGTGTTTCATTTATTATATTCAAACGGCATTAGGTTATAACACGATTGGATTAGCAGATGATGAATATCCAACCGACGACCTAATGCCTTTCATTCCCTATCACAGGGAATCGCGCCGTATTCATGGAAAAGTGCGCTTTAACCTCAACCATTTCACAAATCCTTATACTCAACCTGAAAAGCTTTACCGGACCAATATTGCGGTAGGCGATTATCCGATTGATCATCATCATGGTAAATATACAGGAACCGAAGAATTGCCGGATGTACACTTTTATCCTGTGCCTTCATTTGGTTTGCCTTTAGGTGCTCTGTTGCCCAGGGAAGTTGATAATCTGATCGTTACAGAAAAGTCTATTTCCGTATCTAATATTATTAATGGAGCAACACGTCTGCAACCTGTTCTGGTACAAATAGGTCAGGCAGCAGGTGTTGTGGCAGGTCTTGCCGTTCGCACCAACAGATCGACTTCGGAAGTGTCTGTTCGTGATGTACAACGAGTATTGCTCGATGCCAAAGGCTATCTGCTTCCTTATCTGGATTTACCTCCTGGAGACGAACATTTCAAAGTGCTTCAGCGGATTGGTTCGACTGGAATTTTACGGGGCAGGGGGCTCAATGTTGGTTGGTCTAACCAGACATGGTTTGATACCGATTCGCTTCTTCATGCGGATACTTTGCAGATGGGGCTTTCTTCATTTTATCCGGATTTTAAACCTCAGATTACAGGAGAATTGACTATCTTAGATGCTCTTTCGCTTATTTATGAGTTAAAACAACATCTGGAAGGAACAAAAGAACTTACAATAGATAATTTTATAGAACAACATACAGCCCAATGGACAATCTGGGGGCTGACAAACCTCAAATTACAAAGAAAAATAACCCGTAAGGAATTTGCTGTAATATTGGATGCCATAATAGATCCATTCAATATGAATGAGGTTGATATAAAGGGAAATATAATCTAAATTAGTAGTATGATGGAAAGTAATAAAGGAAGAAGAAGTTTTATAAAACAAATGTCAGTAGCAAGTGCTGCTGTAGCTACCGGAACCTTAGCTTCGTGTGCAGGAGAATCAGTTAAAAAGACAGAAACAGAACATATTGAAAGTACACTGATTGTACCTAAAGCGCAGGGCTTAAAGATTTCAGGTACTTTCCTGGATGAGATATCGCATGACATACCTCATCAGAATTGGGGAGAAAAAGAGTGGGATCAGGATTTCGCCCACATGAAGGCGATCGGTATTGACACGGTTATCATGATCCGTTCGGGATATAAGAAATTTATAACCTATCCTTCGGAGTACCTGATGAAAGAGTTTGGTTGTTATAAGCCTTCTGTCGATCTGCTGGAAATGTATCTTCGTTTAGCAGATAAATATGGCATGAAGTTTTACTTCGGTCTGTATGATTCAGGTAAATACTGGGCGACGGGCGACCTGACATGGGAGATAGAATCAAACAAGCATGTTATCGAAGAAGTCTGGAAAAAATATGGACACTTTAAGAGTTTCCAGGGTTGGTATCTGAGCCAGGAGATAAGCCGTGCAACGAAAGGAGCCATCAATGCTTTTAGTAGTCTGGGCAAACAGTGTAAAGATGTTTCAGGAGGTCTGCCCACATTGATCTCTCCCTGGATTGACGGAAAGAAAGCTGTTGCAGCCGCTTCTTCAACAATCAGTCGGGCAGATGCCGTTTCGATCGAGCAGCATGAAAAAGAATGGTCGGAAATATTCGACGGTATCAAAGGAAATGTAGATGCCTGTGCTTTTCAGGATGGGCATATCGACTACGACGAACTGGATGCTTTCTTCAGCGTTAATAAGAAAATGGCAGACAAATATGGTATAGAGTGCTGGACGAATGCAGAATCATTCGACAGGGATATGCCCATTAAGTTCCTGCCGATTAAGTTCGATAAATTACGTTTAAAGCTGGAAGCAGCCGCACGTGTAAAATATGATAAGGCAATTACTTTCGAGTTCTCTCACTTTATGAGTCCGCAATCGGCATATTTGCAGGCTGGTAATTTATACAATCGTTATAAAGAATACTTCAATATTAAATAACTATGAATGCTACGACACAACAATCGTCGGAAAACATGGGATATGTTATATTCCTCTCGGCTGTAGCGGCGTTAGGAGGTTTTCTGTTCGGTTATGATACTGCGGTTATCTCCGGTACGATCCGTGGCGTTTCCAGCCAGTTCAATATGGACGACCTGCAAACCGGATGGTATGTAGGATGTGCCCTTATCGGATCTATAGCAGGCGTATTGTTTGCCGGTAAACTAAGCGACCGTTTCGGACGCAGACCTGCCTTGTTGCTGGCTGCAGTTTTATTCTCGGCTTCAGCTATAGGGTGCATGATCTCCACATCGGTGAACGAGTTGGTGTTTTACCGTATTATCGGAGGCGTAGGGATTGGTATTGCGTCTATCATCTCGCCCTTATATATCTCCGAGATCTCTGTAGCGCGGTACAGGGGGCGTTTAGTTACGCTATATCAGCTGGCTATTACGGTTGGTATCGTGGCCTCTTACTTTGTAAATTCTCAGGTACTTAAATATTCACAGACTGCTTCTTTCGACGGAGGATGGCTGCAAACCATCTTTGTGACGGAATCATGGCGGGCAATGTTGGGAATGGAAACAGTGCCGGCATTAATCTTCTTTATAATACTTTTCTTTATACCGGAAAGTCCGCGTTGGCAAGTCGTAAATCACAAGGAAAATAAAGCACTGGTTGTTATGAGCCGTTTATTTGGTCAGCAGACAGCAAGAGAACAAATTTCCGAGATAAAAGAACTATTGAATACAGAAGTAAAAAGCGATTGGCGTTTATTATTTCAGCCTGGTTTCCGGAAGGTACTCTTTGTCGGGGTCAGTCTGGCTATGCTTGGGCAGTTCATGGGAGTGAATGCCGTGCTGTACTATGGTCCTGTATTCTTTGAAGAAGCAGGATTAGCGCAAGGCAGTTCGCTGGATTTCCAGATCATAGTTGGGCTGGTAAACGTATTTTCCACGATTCTTGGGATGTACTTGATTGATAAAATAGGACGGAAAAAGCTGATATATTATGGCGTATCAGGTATGGTTGTAACCTTGGTACTGATCGGTTTTTATTTCTTTTTGAATGCTACATTCCATTTCCCTCCAACCTTGTTGTTAGGATTAATTATGCTCTATATATTCTTCTGTGCCATCTCTATTTGCACAGTTATCTTTGTTTTACTATCTGAAATGTATCCTGCAAAAGTTCGCGGAGCCGCTATGTCGATAGCCGGTTTTTCACTCTGGATCGGAACCTATCTGATCGGGCAGCTTACTCCCTGGTTAATGACTAACCTTGCTGCCTATGGAGTATTCTGGCTATTTGGCTTTATGTGTATTCCGTATCTGTTGATCACCTGGAAACTATTACCGGAGACAACAGGCCGCTCACTGGAAGAAATTGAGCAGATGCTTCAAGAGTAGTAATATTTAAATTTTAATGTATCATGAAAAAAATTTCAAGAAGAAACTTTCTAAGAACAGGAGCAATGGCGGCTGCCGGCCTTACTATTGTTCCAAGGTCGGTAATGGGGAAATCCTTCGGACATACTGCCCCAAGTGATAAACTGAACATTGCAGGTATCGGAGTAGGAGGTATGGGTCGTCGTAACCTGGCGAACATGAACACAGAGAATATAGTAGCTCTTTGTGATGTTGATTGGGGATATGCAGATAAGACATTTAAAGATTATCCGCAGGCAAAGAAGTTTAAAGATTGGCGGGTTATGTTCGATGAGATAGGTAAATCCATCGACGCCATTATGGTAGCCACACCCGACCATACCCACGCAGGCGTTACAGCTCATGCGATAACTTTAGGCAAACATTGCTATACTCAGAAACCACTTACACACTCGGTGTACGAATCTCGTTTGCTTACCAAGCTGGCTGCCAAGTATAAAGTAGCAACCCAGATGGGTAATCAGGGTAACTCTTTTGATTGGTGTCGTCAGATTGCCGAGTGGATTCAGTCGGGAGTGATCGGTGATGTATATGAAGTACACTGCTGGACAGACCGTCCGATATGGCCACAAGGACTAATGGAACCCAAAGATAAAGTAAAAGTTCCTAAAACATTGGATTGGGACTTGTTTATCGGTCCGGCACAACAACGTCCGTATAACCCGGTTTATACGCCGTGGAACTGGCGTGGCTGGTGGGACTTCGGAACAGGAGCGTTAGGCGATATGGCCTGTCATATTATGGATCCGCTCTATTGGGCTTTGGATCTGAAATACCCGACAAGCGTAATCGGCAGCTCTACACTGAGCAATATGTATTCACCCCCTCATGCCCAGGTGGTAACATACACATTCCCCGCACGTCCTCCGAAAGGAAATGTAAAGATGCCGGAAGTAAAAGTATACTGGTACGATGGCGGACTGATGCCTCCCCGTCCGGAAGAACTAAAAGACGGTGAAATGATGGGCGACGAAAACGGCGGTATCATCTTTATCGGTACAAAAGGTAAAATCATGACCGGCTGCTACGGTATGAATCCTACACTACTTCCTGTATCGGCAATGGAACACTTCAACCAGCCCAAACCAACTATCCCACGAGTAAAAGGTGGTAATGGAAATATATGGGCAACAAATGCTCACGAACAGGATTGGATCCGTGCAAGTAAAGAATCCCCGGCCAACCGTAAAGAATCCTCATCGAATTTCGGTTTCTCAGGTCCGTTTAATGAAATGGTAGTGATGGGTGTATTGGCGGTTCGCTTATCCGGTTTGAAAGGATTGCATCGCGAATTGCAATGGGATGGCGAAAACATGCGCTTCACCAATATCTCTCCGAATGATAAGATTAAGATCGTTACGGTAGACGATTTCAAAGTAATTGACGGAGATCCTCGTTTCGACCGCCGGTTTGCAGAGTTCAGTGCGGCAGATATGGCGAAAGAATGGATCAATCATACATATAATAATGGTTTCAGCCTGCCTGAAATGCCGAGATAAAAATACTTTAAGAATAATAGGATATGATAAAGCATATTTTAAGTATTATCGTAGTATCAGTTTGCTGTATGGTAGGTTTCTCATGTGGTGAAAAACAGAATCAGACAATAGCGGAGAAGAATGGCTGGCGCCTGGGAATACAATCGTTTTCATTCCATCGTTTTCCTGTAACGGAAGCACTCAACAAGACGCAGGAATTAGGAGTTAAATATATTGAAATCTATCCCGGACATAAACTGGGAGGAAAATGGGGCGATCAGGCTTTCGGCTTCAATATGGACGAACAAACCCGTAAAGAAGTAAAAGAACTGGCAGAATCAAAAGGTATCAACATTGTAGGTACAGGCGTCTTCATGACCGATAATAGCGACGACTGGGAAAAGATGTTCCGGTTTGCTAAAGATATGAATATGGAATTCATCACCTGCGAGCCTGCTTTAAACGATTGGGATCTGGTGGAAAGCCTTTCGAAGAAATACAGTATACAAGTTTCAGTACATAACCATCCGCAACCATCTGATTACTGGAACCCCGACCTGTTATTAGCTCAGATATCGAACAGAAGCAAATCTATCGGTTCCTGTAGCGATGTAGGACACTGGCGCAGAGAAGGTCTGGATCAGGTTGAATGCCTCAGAAAACTAAACGGACGTATTGTTTCACTCCACTTCAAAGATATAGCTGAAAAGCAGGAAGGTGAAGCCGAGCAGCACGACGTAATCTGGGGAACCGGTATACTAAATGTAAAGGACATGATGCAGGAACTGAAAAGACAGAATTTTAAAGGCGTCTTTTCTATCGAGTATGAATACAACTGGGATAATTCAGTTCCGGATATTAAGCAATGTATCGATTACTTTAATTCCGTAGCAGAAGAAATTCTCTGATATTTATTAGCTATATAAAAAACGGGTGCGTCCTCTTCTCAGAAAGGGCGCACCCTATTTTTTAAAAGGGCGCACCCGTTTACTAAAGAGGGCGCACCCGTTTTGGACAAAAGGTAGCGACCGATTTTTTTATTAAGGTTAAAAAGGGAGAGAATGTTAATTTTATAGCAAATCTTTTATTTCTTGTTTTAAAAGAGGTAAGTATTTGTTTAGGATGGTCCATACAATGGTTGTATCGATATTGTCGTAAGAATGAATGATCCGATTTCTTAAATCGATAATTTGTTTTGCATGGCTCAAAGTTATTGTCGGATCTTCTTGTAGAAGTTTGTTTATAGCTTCTCCTATTATAGCTAATTGTCTTTCTACAGCACTTTGAGTTTTTATATCATCTTGATAAACAGAGAAGCTCTGAATGCCAGATAGGAAATTTTCAATTAAAGTGATAGCGAAATCAATATCAAATAAATATTTGCTTGCTTTGTCCATCATATATTAATTTGCGGGTAGATTCTATCTCTTTTCTTAAATAGGGGTTCTTCAGTGAATTTTCAGTAAGAAGGTCTATTTTTCTGTTAAATAACTTTTCGAGATTGTCCCACAAAAGAATTAAGTATTCGCCTTTTTCTTCCGGAGCAAGTTCTTCTGTTTCTACCAGAATATCTATATCACTAGAGTTTTCATCGAATTGATTTGTTAAAGCAGAACCAAAAAGATAAAGTTTCTTCACTGCTTTATTTTGATTTAATAAATCAGCCAATCTTGTACTATAATATTCAAGCTTTATCATTGCTTTATCTTTTTATAAAACAAAGGTAATGATTTTTTGTGACTCAAGGGTTCGACATCTTCCTAAAAAGGTGATAGATACTTCAAAACGAAGGATCTGAAACAGAATACTGTATATGGTAGCCCACGACTACTTTGAAAAAAGATCATGCAGATACTTATCCCAACATATAAATTTGTTTATTTTTGTTTTTACTTAAATCTGATTGTGATATGAAGAAGATTGTAGCTTTACTCTTTATTTTTTGTACAGTGATTTCTGTACCCGCCTGTAGTCAGAAAAACAAAAGTATTATAACGAAAGATGCCCTTGTGCAAAGACTGGCCGATGGTTTTGCATTCACAGAAGGTCCTGCAGTGGATAAGAAAGGGAATGTGTATTTTACGGATCAACCTAATGACCGTATCCTGGTGTGGACTGTAGATGGAGAACTGAAAACGTTCCATGAGAATACAGGTCGTGCCAATGGATTGTATTTCGATAAGAATGGTAATCTGTTATCCTGTTCCGATATGGACAATGAATTATGGAGTTTTGATACGGATGGCAATCATACAGTTCTTTTATCCGATTATAGAGGGAGGAAACTGAACGGGCCTAACGATCTTTGGGTACATCCGGACGGTGGTATTTACTTTACTGATCCTTTATATAAACGAAGTTACTGGACACGTGATCCGGCTATGCAACAAGACGGACAACATGTTTATTATCTTTCTCCCGATAGAAAAGTGCTGATACCCGTAGATGTGGAACTCGAACAGCCGAATGGTATTATCGGTTCGCCGGATGGAAAACTGTTGTATGTGGCAGATATTAAAGCGGGCAAGACATACCGATATGATATTATGGATGATGGAACCTTAAAAAATAAAAAACTATTTACAAAGATGGGATCTGACGGTATGACAATGGATGAAAGAGGTAATATCTATCTTACCGGAAAGGGTGTAACCGTATTTAACCCATCAGGAGAACAGATAGAATATATCCCCGTAGAAGCAAACTGGACAGCCAATGTTTGCTTTGGAGGAAAAGACATGAAAACGCTGTTTATCACTGCTTCCGAGTATTTGTATAGCCTTCGTATGAATGTACGAGGAGTGAGGTGACAGCAAATTCTTAATAATTTATTAGAATGTTGCAGGTTAAATTTAGAAATATATACCTTTGCCCCCTGTAACTCTAAAGAATTATAATATGTCAGTTGCAAAACGTGATTTAGAAGATAGAAAGGTAACAACTCATCGCCTTTTTGAAATGAAGCAACGGGGAGAAAAAATCTCTATGCTTACAGCTTACGATTATTCTATGGCGAAACTGATCGATGAAGCCGGTATGGATGTTATACTGGTTGGCGATTCGGCTTCCAACGTAATGGCAGGAAATGTAACCACCCTACCGATAACCCTCGATCAGATGATCTATCATGGTAAGTCGGTTATGAAAGCTGTTAAACGGGCGTTGGTTGTGGTTGACCTGCCTTTCGGAACCTATCAGGGAAACTCAAAAGAAGCGATCAGTTCAGCGATACGTGTGATGAAGGAAACCCATGCGGATTGTCTAAAACTGGAAGGGGGAGCAGAGATAAAAGACTCTGTTGTACGTATTCTGTCGGCAGGTATTCCTATTATGGGACATTTAGGCTTAACTCCTCAATCTATTAATAAATTCGGAACATACACCGTACGTGCCAAGGAAGAAGTTGAGGCACAAAAGCTCATTGAGGATGCTCATTTACTGGAAGAACTGGGTTGCTTTGCCATCGTACTGGAAAAGATTCCTGCAAAACTGGCCGCTCGGGTAGCTTCTGAACTAACGATTCCGATCATCGGTATCGGAGCAGGTAACGGAGTTGACGGACAAGTATTAGTTATGCACGATATGCTGGGTATAACGGAAGGCTTCTCTCCCCGTTTCCTACGTAGATATGCCAACCTGAAAGAAGTAATTACCGGTGCTGTGCAAAACTACATTGAAGATGTAAAACGTCAGGATTTCCCTAACGAAAAAGAACAATACTAATAGAATTGAAAATTGAAAGTTGAAAGTTGAAAGTGAAAATGAAAATGAAATACAAAGAAACGTTTTTAATTTTCAATTTTCAACTTTCAATTAAAATGGAACATCGTTCCATTTGCCATTAATAAGCTCTCTGGTCGTTTTGAAGCCTATTGATTTTAAAACATCTAATACTTCAGGACGACCATCGTTTATTAAACCTGGAAGGTGACTGTCAGAATTAACCACCACAGGAATTTGCATATCTCTTAGTAGTGCAAAGAAATTAAAATGTGGATATATCTGTGCTTTACGCTTGAAATTCTTAGTGTTTATTTCAACCATTATTCCCTTTTGCTTTATCAGTTCAAGAGTAGCGGTAAAAAGTTCTTTATACCAGTCGGCTTCTAATGAAAACTCTTTGAAATACTGTGCGTTCATATATATCTTGTCGATATGGCCGACAAAATCGATACCTCCGGCTTTGACCATATCCATAACCGACTCATAGTATCTTTGTACAAACTGTTTAATATCTCCATTGAAATAGCTATTGACAGCATCTTCGTAGTTTGCGAAAGGGCCATCAATACACACCCAAAGATCCGGCTTTGATTTGATTGGTATAAAGTGTACGGAGCCTATCCGGTAATCCAGCGGTAACTCCTGGAAGTAAAGTATGGAAGGATTATATGTCTCATCGAGATAATCAATTTCAAGAGAAGTATATATCTCCAGTTGATCCCGGTACTTTTCCTTCAACCGGTTTATTTCATTTAGGTATTCCGGCATATCACTGGTCGACATATTCCAGAATGTTTCAAAGGGGAGAGGAGAGTGAGATGAGAATCCGTACGCCCGGAAACCATTGGAAATTGCAGCTTTCACAAAGTCTTCGGGCGCACCTTTTCCGTCACAAAATGTACAGTGACTATGATAGTTGCTTAAAATCATACTGCTTTTAAGAATTGAAAGTTGAAAATGGAAAATTAAAGTGAAATATTAACACAACGTTTTCAATTTTCAACTTTCAGTTTTCAATTAAAATTATGAAATAACTTTTAGTTCTTTTCCTACTTTAATAAATGCGGCAATTGCTTTATCAAGGTGTTCTCTTTCGTGTCCGGCAGACAGTTGTACGCGGATGCGTGCTTGTTCTTTGGGAACTACCGGATAATAGAAACCGGTTACGTATATTCCTTCTTCCTGCATTTTAGCAGCAAAGTCCTGAGATAATTTCGCATCGTACAACATAACGGCACAGATGGCTGATTGAGTAGGCTTGATGTCGAAACCTGCCGCTATCATTTTATCGCAGAAATAAGTAACGTTTTCCATCAGCTTGGTATGCAGATCATCGTTTTCGTTCAGCATTCTGAACATTTCAAGACTGGCGCCTACAATAACGGGAGCAAGGGAATTGGAGAACAGATACGGACGTGAACGCTGACGAAGCATGTCGATAATTTCTTTTTTACCGGTAGTGAAACCACCCATAGCACCGCCGAAGGCTTTTCCTAATGTTCCTGTAAAGATATCTATGCGTCCGTACACGTTGAACTGTTCGGCAACACCACGTCCTGTCGGGCCTACTACCCCTGCAGAGTGGGATTCGTCTACCATAACTAAAGCATCATATTTCTCAGCCAGATCACAAATTTTATCCATCGGAGCTACGTTTCCGTCCATCGAGAATACACCGTCGGTAGCAATAATACGGAAACGTTGAGCCTGCGCTTCTTTAAGGCAGCGCTCCAGATCCGCCATATCGGCATTTGCATACCGGTAACGTTTGGCTTTACATAAACGAACTCCGTCAATAATGGAGGCGTGATTCAATGCGTCAGATATGATTGCATCTTCTTCGGAAAGGAGTGGTTCGAATAATCCTCCGTTGGCATCGAAACAGGCAGCGTACAGGATGGTATCTTCTGTTTTGAAATAATTGGCAACAGCGGCTTCCAGTTCTTTATGCAGATCCTGCGTACCACAGATAAAGCGAACAGACGACATACCGTATCCATGTGTATCCATAGTGTCCTTTGCTGCTTTTATCAGGCGTTTGTTATCGGAAAGTCCCAGATAATTATTAGCGCAAAAGTTTAACACATGTTCACCGGCATTCACCTGAATATCGGCTCTTTGGGGCGTAGTAATGATACGCTCTTTCTTGTACAGACCGGCTTGATCAATAGAAGCCAATTCGTCTGTGAGGAAATCTTTAAATTTTCCGTACATACCCTTGTCTTTTGTTTGTTATATTAAGTAAACAAAGGTCATGAATTTTCGGGAATATTGCTAAAGAATTAATGGAATTCTTTAAAGTTGTTCAGCGTTGAACCCAACCTCCTTTACAGCATCAGTAATTACTTCCGGTGCTATATCTGCTGTTACAGTGAGGGTTCTGTCAGGAGAGCTAAGGTCTATGTCCCATTGATCCTTATTAATAATACCGTTAAGTTTCTCACCGATGGCAGACACGCAACCGCCACATTTTGCATTGGTTCTGAATTTCATTGTTTTCATTTTTTCTGTTTATTTTACAAATTTCAATCGTAAACTATTAGTTACTACTGCCACTGAGCTGAACGCCATCGCTGCGCTGGCTATCATTGGGTTAAGGAGTAATCCGTTGATCGGATATAATACACCGGCAGCTAAAGGTATTCCTATTATATTGAATATAAAAGCCCAGAAGAGATTTTGTTTGATTAGTTTCACGGTCTTTTTTGAGATCCGAATGGCTTCTGTAAGCAATGTCAGATCGGAGGTAATAAGAGTTACCATTGCTACGTCCATGGCAATATCCGTTCCTTTCCCCATTGCAATACTTACATCAGCCCGCGCTAAAGCCTGCGAATCGTTAATGCCGTCGCCCACCATAGCCACCTTTCTTCCACCCATTTGAAGCCCTACTATATATTCCTCCTTATCATTGGGCATTACTTCGGCTTTGAAATGATTGATACCTAGGACGGTTGCCGTGATTTCTGCGCTTTGGTTGGTATCTCCCGTTAAGAGATGTACTTCCAGACCTTGTACTTTCAATGCTTCCACTGCTGCAACAGAGGAGGGTTTGATGCGATCGGCAATGGCAAGAACAGCTAAAACTATGTTGTCTTCACCATAATAAATGATACTATATCCTTTTTGATACCAGTTGTTGATATGTCTCAATACTTTTTCGGGAACATTAGCCTTAAAGTTATTCATCAGCATCTGATTGCCTACCCAATAGGTTTTGTCACCTACTTCCATGCGGATGCCTTGTCCGGAAACACTTTCAAAATTTTCTGTTTCGAACATGGAAGCACCTGAGTCTTCCAACCAGTTTATTACTGCTAAGGCCAGAGGATGTTCCGACTTCATTTCAGCCGTATAAAGTATATCCAGGTAGCAGATGTTAGATTCTGCCATCCAATAAGAGTCGATCACCATCGGGATACCTTCCGTCAAGGTGCCTGTTTTATCCAGTACGATTGTATCTATTTTACAAAGATTTTCGAGTGCATATGCATCTTTGATCAGTATATGGCTATCAGCAGCTTTCCCTATTCCAACCATCAGTGCCGTAGGTGTTGCTAAACCCAATGCACAAGGACAAGCTATAACCAGAACCGATACTGCAGAAAGAAGCCCATAGGAAAAGTATGCTGAACCTCCAATTGCCCACCAAACAATAAAAGTGATAATGGCAAGAACAAGTACTACAGGAACAAATACCCGGCTGATTTTGTCTACTATCCGCTGCACGGGAGCTTTACTTCCTTGTGCTTCCTGAACCATATGTACGATCTGTGCCAGTACTGTTGTCTTTCCCACACTGGTCGCCTGCATACTGAAGGCTCCTTTCTGGTTGATTGTCCCCGCAAGGACTTTATATCCCGGCATCTTTCCAACCGGAATAGGTTCGCCGCTCAACATGCTTTCATCAATGAAAGAGGCTCCGGCTGTTAGTACGCCGTCTACAGGTACCTTTTCACCAGGTCGAACATTTATGATATCACCGACGCCAAGTGTAGAGATGGGGACTTCCGTTTCCTTGCCATCTATCAGCTTCCATGCTGTCTTGGGTTGTAAACCCATCAGGCCTTTTATGGCAGAGGTGGTGCTTTGTTTAGCCCGCTCTTCAAGTAATTTGCCGAGCAGAACAAAAGCTATAATAATTCCAGAAGCTTCATAGTAGACATGTGATTCAATCCCTTGATTGGTCCAGTATTGAGGGTAGACAGTATTGAAGAAACTAAAAAGAAAAGCGATTGATGTACTGAGTGCCACCAATGTATCCATATTCGCATTTCCCTTAAATAAGTTTCTGATACCATGTATGTAAAAGGATCGTCCGAAAAATACCATAATAATGAGTGCCAGCACCATCATAATCCAGTTGGCATAAGGTAAATCCATAAAGAACATACCTAATATAGCTAAGGGTATTGATAGTACCCAGGCTCCTATTGTGTTTCGTTTCAGTAGCTTATAACGTTCCTTTTCTTTTTCGTCTTTTAGTTTCATTTCGTCATCGTCAATAATAAGATCATATCCGGCATCCTGTACAGCAGCCCGAATATTCTGAAGTGTTATTTCAGATGAGTCAAAAGATACTTTTAATGTATTTGTCGCAAAATTAACTGATGCTTCTTTAATGCCAGAGAGTTTTTTCACTGTACTTTCCACGTTATTTGCGCATGCTGCGCAGCTCATTTCTAGCACAGGCAAAATTTCTGTTTTTATACCTTCCATGAATTCGTAAGTTAGTTCTAATTCTTATAAAACAATTTTCCTGTACTTTTGGTTGTGTCATTCACTGATAAAAGTTTTTTTTTCTGCAACAAAATTAATTAAATCGGATAAGATAATGTTATGCAACAGATAAAAGTTGGTAGCAGCATATTTATTTACCTAGAAATAGCCTTATAGGAGAATTTGGAAGGAAATAATTACCTTTGTTTTTCGAAATGCTGAAAACGTGGAAGATTATCTGAGTCAACTTAATGAAAGCCAGCGGGAAGCTGTGTTGTATACCGATGGACCTGAACTGGTGATAGCCGGAGCAGGATCGGGAAAAACACGAGTCCTAACCTATAAAATTGCCTATTTGCTGCAACAAGGTCTGCCTCCGCAGAGTATATTGGCGCTGACGTTTACTAATAAAGCAGCCCGTGAGATGAAAGAACGTATTGCCACGCTGACGGAAACTGATAAAGCCCGCAGGTTGTGGATGGGAACGTTTCATTCCATCTTTTCACGTATTCTTCGTACAGAATCTGACCGGTTAGGGTATCCTTCCAACTTTACCATTTATGACTCGACTGATTCAAAGAGCCTGATTAAATCTATAATTAAAGAAATGGGATTGGATGATAAAACCTATCGTCCGGGAATGATCCAGGCTCGTATATCCAATGCCAAGAATGCTTTGGTGACGAGCAAGGCATATGAGCAGAACAAGGACCTTGTGGAAGCCGATATGCACGCCAGGATACCTCTGCTTCGGGATATTTATAAGCGATACCAGTCCCGGAGTTTTCAGGCAGGAGCAATGGATTTCGACGATCTTTTATTGCAAACCAACATTTTGTTTCGCGATCATCCTGACGTATTGGATAAGTATCGTCGATTTTTCCAGTACATACTGGTGGATGAGTATCAGGACACCAATTTTGCTCAGCACCTCATCGTGCAACGCCTGGCCGAACCTCACGGACACATTTGTGTAGTAGGAGACGATGCGCAGAGCATTTATTCGTTTCGTGGAGCAAATATTGATAATGTTTTGAAGCTAAAAGATATATACCCCAATCTGAAAATCTTTAAACTCGAACAGAATTACCGTTCTACGCAGAATATTGTAAATGCTGCCAATAGCCTCATCCATAAGAATAAGGGACAGATACACAAAACGGTATTTTCTGAGAAGGACACCGGGGCTAAAGTGCGCCTCAACTCATCTTATTCTGACTATGAGGAAGCCTATATCGTTTCTTCGCTTATTTCTGACATGCGGATGGGGAAAGATCATTATTCCTATTCAGATTTCGCTGTACTGTATCGTACCAATGCCCAATCGCGTACATTAGAAGAAGCGCTGCGTAAACGGAATATTCCCTATAAGATATACGGTGGCCTTTCATTTTATCAGCGGAAAGAGATAAAGGATGTGATTGCTTACCTGAGGCTTATCGTCAATCCACACGATGAGGAAGCGTTCAAGAGAATCATCAATTATCCCAGCCGTGGAATAGGGAATACCACTGTCGGTAAGTTAATAGCTACCGCTTCGGAGAATGATGTCAGCCTCTGGACTGTGCTTCATGACCCTGTTGCCTATGCCTTACCGGTAAATAAAGGAACGTTGGCCAAGCTGAATGATTTCAAGGCCATGATAGAAGGCTTTATAGAAGAAAATGAGAAGCTCCCAGCCGATGAAATGACCACCATAGTAGTGAAAAAATCAGGCATCGTAGGCACATTATTCCAGGATCGTTCAGTAGAAGGAATCAGTAAGCAGGAGAACCTCGAAGAATTATTAAAAGGGATAAACGAATACATCGATATACGGCGCGAAGAAGGGTCTGAACAGGTATCACTGGCCGACTTTCTGTCTGAAGTTTCTCTGTTGACTGATCAGGATAACGATAAAGACGAAAACACCAATAAAGTTACGCTTATGACGGTGCATGCGGCAAAAGGACTGGAATTCAAGAATGTTTTTGTGGTAGGTATGGAAGAAGACTTATTCCCCTCGGCCATGTCGCGTGATAACTATCGTGCGATAGAGGAGGAGAGACGTTTGTTCTACGTGGCCATCACCAGAGCGGAAGAAAATTGTATCCTGACCTATGCCAAAAGCCGTTTCCGGAATGGGAAGAGCAATCTTTGCTCTCCCAGTCGTTTTCTGAAAGATATAGATCCTGTTTTCCTGGATATTGCAGGCGACGCTTCTTTGTCAGATTCGTTTGCATCGGAAAGGGAAACCTATCAACGTCCGGCATTTGCTTCACCTTTCCAGCAGCCCAGAGCTGTGGAGCCCCCGGCAGGCAACCTGACTCCTATTGATAAAGTCCCGGCAACCTCAACAACAGCATCTTTGCCTCCATCCGATTTATCCGGACTTCAGGTAGGCGTGAAAGTGCAGCATGATCGTTTTGGAATCGGAGAGGTGACAGCAATAGAAGGTGAAGGCGGCAATACCAAAGCTATCGTTCAGTTCACCAATTTCGGACAGAAGCAACTCCTATTGAAATTTGCCCGCCTGACTATTCTGTAATTGATTATTGCTTTTGGGATTGGTAATTCACCGGATATTGGAATAGCTGATTTCCCCAGGAAACGATTTTTGTAGTATCTTTATTAAAGCTCTTTCCGTAGTTTATACGGAAGAAGATAGTATCGCCGCTACTGTTCTTGGCAAGTAAATCCTCGATATTGAAAGAACTGATGAATTTCAGTTGTGATTCAGTTGTTTTATTAGTAGTGGTTTCTACCCCTTTTGCCACACGGATAAAGAGGTCATATACATCTTTATTATTGATTTCGTCCCAGACAGGTTCAAGTTCTGTATCGTAGGAAAGTTCCATATAGTCATTCGGGACAATAGAATCAACAACGGTATGATTGGTATAAAGGAACAATTGATCTTGGATGATGCTATATTGCTTATCTATACTGGGCAACAATCGTTCTTCTCTGTCAAATAAAAGGGTTGCAGTATCAGTTAATTGGCTAAAGAAGGCAAGTTTAGGTACTTCCTGATGTTTGAGTATTTCAGCTTTGAAAAGCCCGAACCTTCTCCCTGTATCCGCATTGGCAAATAAGCCATAGTCGATATTATACTTCACCAGAATACAATCGTAGTGATTATATGCTGATCCAAACTTATCGTCATAGATAACCCTGTCCTTTAAATAAACCTTTGTGCTGTCGTTCGTTTTGATAACTACCCCCGGCTGATTATCAACTGTTATCTTTTGCCCATCTTCTCCCAGACAGGAGGATATAGCGATAAGTGCAAACAATCCTAATACACAGAACAAACCACCTTTTTTCATAAGATATCTATTGTTACGTTGCAAAGATAGTAAAAGCCTGGAATACAAAAAAGGAGAATAGTTGTTTTGCCATTCTCCTTTTTTGAACTTTTATGTTTAATATTAATTGGTTACCTCTGTAACAGTGATTTTTACTTTTTCCAAAATCTCAGTATTACCATTTGGATAAGTTATTATTGGTTCATAATAATAATCAGTAGCTTCTATACCTGACCATTTACCTTTAACTTTAAAAGTTCTACCTGTAGTTAGCCCTTGTAGAGTTGCAACATATGTGACAGTTATATTATATTTCATTACATAAATTTTAATTACAGCATGAGAATAGGGAGGAATTTTAGTACTAAAACTTATATTTACAGATTTTGTTTTTTGTTCTTGATTTTCTTCTGTATAACTCCATGTTTTTGAAGTGGTTTGTTCTGAACTTATACCTCCTTCTGCATTAATAATAGGTATTCCAACCTTAAATGATGTATTGATTTTACCTGTCAATGTTATCCCTTCGGCTTTACTAAATTTAGATGTTTCTGTAGTTCCGTGAGTGTAATTATAGATTTGTTCCACTTCATTTGGATTTTGCGTGTTAGGAACAATTATATTGTCTACTTGTTCGGGGTAAGGTGCTATCATATCTCCTTCACTGACAACTTGATCGTATTTCATGTCAAGAACTTTAAATTCTTCAACTGGTACAATCTCCCAAATGGCTCTGTCGTCTTTAATTCCACGTATAATTTTTGAAGAACTTGAATTCTCAGATTTTAAATACTTGTCAGTTATACCAAAATTTGTACTGTGAATATAATAGTTGGGAGTCTTCCCGATAGGCTCAAATCCCCAACGATCAAATGTTCCAATATTTGAAATTCCAACACCGTTTCCATTCAAATTAATAAGATAAGATAAATCCCATGGTCCTCCTCCTTGTAAACGAAGTTTATATCCTGCAGTAGCTACAAATTCTAACATCCATCGTTGCCTTAAAGAACTATCATCCCGATTAAATAAATCTGGAACTTTATCTCTATTATTTACTGATAAATATATATTTCCATCAGGTTTATAAGCTTTAGTTTTAATATTGAATGGAATACCACCATTAAATAATTCCCAAACAGGATCAATATTAGTGTTTAGAGCTTTAGTTTCAAACTTAGAGTTCGTTTCACTAATATCTAGTTTAATATCTTCATAATCCGTTTGACATGAATATATAAATGTCAAAAACAAATTTAACAAAATGAATTTTTTCATATTGAAGTAATTTAAATGTTTAGATAATTACAATAAATCTGATAGAAGTAAAGTGATCACATCTTCTTTATTTGAATAACATAAGAATTCTAGATAAATAGGAATAATAAATTTAGTCCTTTCATAGTACAATAATTTACTTGCTGTTTTATTAATAATGTTAACTTTTTATTTATATAACCCTTTTTGTTTTAATAATGTTCGAATTAGTTATTGTGTTTTAAAACATTGTTTAATAATATAGCCTTAAAAGTATTATAAAAATACAGTCTAATAATATAATAAAATAGGTTGACTCCTATTGAAATACTCCCTAAAAGTTCGGCAAAAAACTTTTGGGGAGTATTTCAATAGGAGTCAATCCCTTTGGTGATAAGTATTTTAAATTATTTTTCGTCTTTTACAATGGGCATTTCATAAACTTCTGTTGTGCCCCAGGTTGGAACAGAATCTTTATTAAATGATTTTATATAGTTGATTTTAAAATAATACTTCTCTTTTCCTTTTCCTTTTTCTGTGTTGGCAACATGATCAAAAAGCCAGTTTACTCTTTGAAAAGCTCTCATCGTTTCGAATTTGCCTGTTGGAGAACTTCCTTCTTTAGTTTTTGCTACACGGTAGAATAAATTATATACACTCTTTCCATTTTCTTCAACAGGTGTTTGATCTACATTATAAGATAAATCATAAAGATTTTCTTGTTTATCACCTACATTATCGTGATATGAAGATATAAACAAATGTCCTTTTGCATAGTTGTTAACTCCCATGTTAATAGTAGCCATTTCATCTGTTAGAATAGTTGTAGTGTCAGTCAACGTGGATTTTGAAAGGGTAGTTTCAACACGTTCATAGTTACTAACTGTGACATTATAGTAGCCTGCAGTAAATGGATCAGGGTTGTCTTCTCCTCTCATAATAACATGAAGCATGTAACATTCTCCCGGGTTTATTTTAGATGCAAAATCACCTGTATAATAAGGAAGCACGTAATCTCCAGTATAAAGCACATTTCTAAATGTGGTTTCATGAGTGCCCACTACCCCTAATATAGTACCTTCTGTTCTGTTATTATTATCACCATCCAGACATGAGGTTAACATCATAATGCTGGCGATTAGGAAACCGCCTAATACTAATTTTTTCATTTCTACTTTTTTGTTTGTTAATATGTTATTTATCATTTAATTAAAAACCAAGTCGTATACCTATTTGAGGGTTCACGTTGAAAGATTTATCTGAATATACTGTTTCTATTTTGCTGCCGTTGTCGAAGTAATAGGCTGCACCTACTTCTGCAAAGGCGCTAATGTAGCGGATGATGGGGTAGCTTACACCTACACGGGCATTGACCGACCATTGCCATTCTTTCATCCTTACGTTTTTAGTGTCTACTCCGATTTGTTTGTCTTCGAAATAACTTTTTACCCGTTCTTTTCCGGCTACATTTACTTCTGCTTGTCCGCCCGCTGAAGCGTAGAAGTTAAACCTGTTCCACTCAGCTATTTTGTAAGAGACCGAAAGTGGAATGCCAAGAAAATGAAGTCGTTGTCTTGTTTTATTATTGTAGACAGTTGCCATGGTTTCCCAGTCTGAAGTCACCATCGCGTAGCTTAATCCGGATTGCAGTGAGAAGCGGTCGTTCAGATGACGGCTTACGGATACTCCAAAGGATATGGGCGTACGGTGTTTGATATTTGTTTTCGGACTTTTCCCCACATCAGATACTGCATTTAAAGCAAGCAGTCTGTCGTCGTTGATATATGTATTGCTGCGTAATGCGTAGGTGTTGACTACGTTACCTGCACTTTGTGTCAGTCCGCCGGCTCCGGCTCCAAAGCTCCATTTACGACTGGACGTTTTTGTTGCTTTAACCGGTTGGGCAATGGGTGAAATATCGGTGACAACGGGTATATTGCTGATGTTTGTAGGTGTTTCAACTGCTAAATCGGGAGTTTTTGCTTCGATTATTGTTGGCAGTTCGGCTATATGTATTGTTTTAATCTCTGGTGCGTGAGATAAAAGCGTAGTTCCAGTCTGCTGAATCGTAGAGTGCTGTTGAGGCTGTTTGTTTACTGCTATCAATTCCGGTTCTTTTTCTACTACTGAAGATGGTGCAATGGTTTTGTCTTGTTTATCTTCTGCGATTTGAGATTCCAACCGGCTTGTTTCTTTTTCTATTTGTTTGGCGATTGTTGGATCTACTGGTTGGTTTTGGGTAAAATAGATGCCAGTACAGATAACGAACAGAGAAACAACTGCCGCCGCGGCCCAGTATGGCCACCTTCTCCGCAAAGGTATACTTTTCGGTTCTGGTAATCGGCTGGCAATCGCCTCCCAATCATCATGCGTCGTTTCCGCTTCGAACCCGTGAAGTTTTTCGCGGAATAAATCATCTATTATGTCTCTTTCTTCTTTTTTCATGTTAACTAATACAGATCATTGATCTTACGTTGTAAGAGCTGTTTGGCCCTTGTGAACTGCGAACGTGATGTACTTTCGGTTATGTTCAGCAATTCACTGATTTCTTTATGCGAGAACCCTTCTATTGCAAACAGGTTAAAAACGGTCCGAAAGCCGGCTGGAAGTTCTCTGACTAATTGCATTAATTCCTTTGCCGACATATTGGAGACAGCTGAACTGTCAGGGTTAGAAAGCTCTGTCGTGTTGTCTAAATCAACGGCTTCCCGCAATACATCTGTTTTTCTCAGATATTCTAAAGCACAATTTACAAAGATCTTTCGCATCCAACCTTCAAAAGAGCCTGTTCCTGAATATGAACCTATGCTGGTAAACACTTTTACGAACCCATCCTGCAATAGATCCCGGGCAGTCTCCCTTTCGTTAGCATAACGTAGACAAACTCCCATCATTTTGCGGGAATATGTGTCGTAAAGCTCCTTCTGAGCTAACCTGTTTCCCTTTCTACAACCCTCTATAAGTAGTTGTTCATTCATTCAGCAATGCCTTGAATACTTCCAGTTGAAGCCTCACATATTTTAGATGCCAATATATAACTAAACGCTGCATTGGTTATGCAATTTTTTTCATATAAAGAAAGCCTCCGCGTCAAGAGGCTTTACAAAGGTAAATATAGTTTCTGAAAAAGGGTGCATCCTCTCACAAAAAAGGGTGCGTCCTCTTGACAAAAAGGGCGCACCCTCTTCCGAAAAAGGGCGCACCCGATTTCAAAAAAGGGCGCACCCGATTTGAGCTACCCGAAGGTTACTCACCTACGGTTGTCATTCATTTTCTTTTTCAAGAGAGAGAGAAGGCTATTATTCTTCTTTTTCTTTTTCAACAGGAGTTGCTTCCATGCCTATTTTCTTGAAAGCGGAAGCCAGTTTGTCTGTTGTCGTTTTGTCTGTCTTGTAAGTTACCTCAGCCGTTTTAGTTGCCAGGTCGCATTTAAGATCGGTCACTCCTTTTTCAAAAGCGATGTTTTTTTCAATCTTTTTAATGCAATTGTTACAGTCCATACCCTCAACCTGGAAGGTCACCGTTTCTTTCTTCTTTTTATTTTCCTGTGCAAAAGCTGTTGAACAAGCAAATATTACACATAAAATGATAACTGATAATTGTTTCATGATAATATTTTTTTAGTGATTAATGATCTTTTTTTTCAGTGATTAATGATTAATGATTAGTGATTAGTTTTTTTAGTGATTAATGGGTAGTGGTTTTTGATTATTATTAATCGTTATTCACTAATCATTAATCACTAAACACTAATCACTATCTACAGATCCCTCGGTATATTAAACCTTAGTCCTGCATAAATTTTTCTTCCATGTACGGGGCCCCATACCATTGTGCCGTCGAAATTGTCTCCGCGAGGATTTTCGGCGTCGATGATGGGGTGGTCCTGCGTATAATCGAACAGGTTTTCTGCTCCTACGTAGATCGACCAATTACGGAAATATTTGGTGATTTGCGCATTTACTACCGTGTACGATTTGAATTTCTTGTCCCATAACGGGTTGGCTGGGTCAGGTGTCGGCATGCGTCCGCCTCCGTTGAATTGTCCGGTCAGGTCGAACTGCCATTTTTTTAACGGGGTTTGATACGAAGCCGTAGCGAGCGCTTTGTAGTCGCTTACCAGGGGTTTGCGCAGGCGAGTAGTTACTCCTGCAGCATTTTTGTAATCCGTTTTTGCATCGGTGTAGCGATAGGCTGCTGTTAGTGTAAATCCTCTGAAGAACGGATAGGTAGCTTCTATCTGATAGCTGTTTGAATACGACTTGCCATCGAGGTTGTAGAAGCTGACTTCATGCGGGTTGCTATCCATATCTACCACCACTTGCTTCTGGAAGTTGGTATAGTACCACTCGCCGTTCAGTGTTAGTTCTTTTCCGAACAGAGGGATGTAGAAAGATAGGTTCAGACCGGTGTTCCAGGCTTCTTCCTGATCCAGTTTGTCGGCTATCACCATTTTGCGGCTGCTGGACAATAGGAAATTGTTTTCGGCCAGGATATTGGCGGTGCGAAATCCTTTTCCGGCTGACGCGCGTACGTGAAACCACTCAAAGGGGTTGTACTTGATGTGTACTCGCGGGGTGACAAAGAAATCATATTCTGTGCTGTAATCTCCACGAATACCGGCCAGTACGATCAGTTTGTCGTTCAGGTTCATGGTGTATTGCGCGTAGGCTCCGGGGGTTACTTCGTCGCGGTTGAATGCTCTTCTGGCTTCTCCCTGACCAAGATTTTCATTGAATCCGTCGTAATTCATGCTCAATCCTGTACTCAGGCTGTGCATAGGCGAAAATTCTTTCTCATACAGCAAACTGGCATATATGTTGTTCTGATAGATATTATAGGGTGTGCGATCGTATCTGGACTTCTGTTCATGATAAGAGCCAGAGAGGATTAACGCTACACTTTCTACCTTTTCATTGTCGATGATGTAGGCCTGCTTGGTGTAAAGTTCCGCCCGGTTGGTATTCAGTTTTATCTTGTACGGATCAGAGAAGTCGTGATGTTTGGTATCTTGTCCGCCGGTACGGTTTTCGTGAAGGTATTTCACACCGTATTGCGCCACATACTTATTGGTTTTATGATACCAGCGGTTCATCAGGTTGACCTGTTCTTTTAGTGGCAAATCCAGGAACCCGTCGTCATTGCCATCATGTTTTTTGCTGTCATTGGAGTAATGAACCAGCAATCCGGTCGACACGTTGTCATTGATATGCCACGACGCATCGGCATTTCCTTCATACCGTCCGGCATCACTGGCAAATACGTTGGCCGAGAATATGTCAGCCGTCGGAGGTTTTTTGAATTCCACGTTGATCTGTCCGGCCAGGGCTTCGTATCCGTTTTTTACCGAAGAAGTGCCTTTGGACACCTGAATGCTTTCCATCCAGGGCCCGGGAACGTAATCGAGTCCATACAATGAAGCGGCGCCACGGAAGTTAGGGTAGTTTTCCGTCAGCATTTGCACATATGTGCCCGAAAGTCCTAAGAGTTTGATCTGGCGCGCTCCGGTTGCGGCATCCGAATAAGATACGTCGACCGAAGGATTGGTTTCGAAACTCTCGGCCAGGTTACAGCAAGCTGCGCGGCAAAGTTCATCGTAGGTGATTTTCTGTGTCTGCAACACGCTGGTACGTGAAGCGATGGTTCCCATTTTGCGTTCGCTCACTACCACTTCTTGTAGTGCTACTTCGCCTTTGATGGTGATACGTAGTTCTTCTGAGGAGTTATTTACTTCTGTAATCGAAGTGGTATACCCAATGTAGCTCACTACCAGATGGGTGTGTCCTTCTTTTTTCTCAATTTCAAAATAACCGTCGATATCGGAAGTCGTCCCGCTCTGGGTTCCTTCCCAATATACGTTTGCTCCGATAACCGGTTGGTTATTCTCATCCACTACCTGTCCTTTAACAGGTTTGTCCAGCGCCCAGGCGGGCAGGACAGCAACTGTTGTTAATGATATAATGTAATACAGTTTAGACATATTTCTTTTAATTTGATAAATAGAACGATCCTGTTATTCCGCACACAATACGGAATAGCTGAATAATCTTTTATTCAAATCAAAAGGGTTGTCAATAAAGAAAGGTAAACGCGGGGACAGACCGTTAAGGGTGGGCCGTCTCGGGTGATAAAATGAGATTTACTCCATGTTCCGATATCGGTTAGTAAGTATAGAGCTGGAAGTCCGGTAGTCAGTAAGTCATGTCCGACAGGCTGCATATCGAATACAGGAACATTGGCTTGGTTCCATTCAAAATTAATTCTTTCCAGCGAACAGCAGTTGATTTCAGATAAATGCTCACATGCTGTATCGTCGCTTACTGCCATATGATCTTCGCAATGGTTATGCTGATGAATATCGCAACATTTACTGTTCATTACCACCTCTATGCCTGCTGAACGGCAATCGTTACAGCAATACGACATAAGATTTACACCGGCACCTCCATAAAAGATCAGGAGAACCAGTGTGGTAGTGAGTAAATATGTCAGCATATTTTTCATAGTCGCAAATATAAGGTATTTTATCGTTTGGTGGGTTAAAGTTAATATGATTTAACTTAACCCCAAAGTGTACCGAAAAGAGTAGGAGGGGAGTTCTTTACAATTTCCCATTTTCTATTGTCAATTTAACTCATGCGTAGTAAATATAAAAGTCTAACCTATACCTTTGACTTAGTTATACAAGTAGATTAGATTATGGATGCTCTCTTATTATTGAATAAGAGGGTTTAGGGTTAGAAATGCCCTATGTCTCAAATTTATATCATGAGTGATCACCGTCTGGGCTTGCGAAAGTCCGGGCGTTTTTATTTTTAGATCCGCGCATTCCGATCCACCACCTTAATGACATTATAAAGTTCGGATACATCATTCAGGTTAACTACGAAGTCTTCGAATAGTGCATTTAATGGGTGACAAGTGACGTCGCCAGTGTCGATGTTGTGGTTTGTGATTTGTTTTACGGTGATGCCTTCGGTTTTGCTTACGAGTACGAAATACCAGTCTTTGATGTGTAATTTGCTTCGCCATAATTCCGGTTTGACTTCGCGGCACAATATGCGGTCGCCGTCGCAGATGGAATTGCGGCTTCCGTCGTCCATGCTGTCTCCGGCCACCTCAAATACGCGGTATTTGCCTTTGTAGTGCCGGTCGGCAATAACGGGCATCGTCGGGAGTTCTTCGATATAGACCGGATCGCCGTACCCTAATAAATATCCCGCCTGTGCATGAACGGGTACGAACGGGACACTCATAAAATGGATATTGTCTAATGGTCGCGCGTCACTCGTCTGCTTACTCTTCAACATCTCGCCTTCGCCTGAAACAAGCCACTCTTTGTTTACATCAAATGATAAGAGTATTTTGTTAATAACTCCCTCGCCAATATTCGCTTTCCCGTTCAATATCCGGGATAGGTTTTGTTGTTTCATCCCGATTTTTTCAGCGAACTCAGTCTGGTTTAAACCACACGATTTCATCAATTCTTTGATTCTTAAAACGATATCAGCCATGTTATTTAGAATGAATATAAATAATCATATGATGTATAATTTATACATCAAAATAGCTTTATATTACATCATTTGATGTATATTTGCATTGTGAACGAAACAAACTAACATCATTTTGATGCAAAAGTAAGGAGCAAATATAGGTAAAAACAATTATCAACGAAAAGTAATATGGATAAAATCAGTATTCCCAAAAAGAATTTAAGAAAAGAAGCCATCCGACTGGCCGGAGTTTCAGAATCCACATTTTACAATGCCATGAAAAGGCTTGAACGGGGTGAAGACCTCACCCGCGACAGTGAGATAGAAGTGATGTATCAGTACAAACTACTCCAGCAAGCACGCGCTGAGAAGCTTAGACTGATCAATCAATAAAACCGGGATGGATATGAAAACTCCTTTCGAAATAATGCTTCATCAGTTTGAAATCGAATCAGATATGGAAACTTCGCTCAATGAATACAGAAAAGAGACTTTGCTGAGCGAGCTCGAAGAAGAAATATCTGCCATCAGAAGCATGCCCGAAAAGGACGTTTGCCTGCTCTACAATGTAGACACCAGAGAAGAAGCCATCATGTTTCTTCGCGAGAATTATTAGTCCCCCTGTTCCCCGAAGGGAGGAATAACCCCTGCCCCCTAAAGGGGGGATATTAATAAATAGATAATAGATGAAAGTCATGAATGTAAAAGTGAAAGATTTAACAACGAACAAAGTACTTACCACCGGCCAACTATCCAGACTGGTCGGAGCAGGCGAGTACCAACGCTTAATGAACGGCGAACTGATCCACAAATGGGAACATACCCGCCGCGGTATGAAAGAAATAAAACTCCAGGCTGTATGAAACCCCGGGGATACCTCTACGCACTATTGGTTTTCATCAGCATGACAGCCATGTGGCTCACCCCCTCCGAACTATCCGATCTGGGAGAAGCCTGGTACTACCTCCACTTCTTCTTCTGGGCCCTCGTCGGAATATCCGCAGGAAATAAAGTAAACAAATATCTTAAACAGTAAAACCCCACCGATTATGCGTTACAATTTATCAAACACAGTAGACAAAAAGAGATTTCAAACCCGTTGCGACGCCCTGTTGCGATTAGGCAAAAACGTCGAAGTAACAGAAAAGCGCCACAAACGGACACTGGCACAAAACCGCTATCTCCACCTCCTTCTATCCTTCTTCGCCACCGAGACCGGCAACCCCATGGAGTACGTAAAACAAGAATACTTCAAACGCCTCTGCAACCCCGACCTCTTCATCCGGGAAGTAGACGATCCCTACCAGGGCAGGACAACCATCCTCAGAAGCTCCGCCGATCTCAACGAAGAAGAAATGACAACCGCCATCGACAAGTTCCGCGCCTGGTCTGAGACGACCGCCGGCGTCTACCTCCCTGAACCCACCGAAGAAGAATTCATCGAACGCATGGAGAATAACCCCTCAACCCCCTAAAGGGGGGCTATTAAGCCATCAGAGATGGCACACCTCTGTAGGCCGGTGCCTCAGGCGCCGGTATAAAATGATCCCCGCCACCCCACGGCAGCAAAACAGGGAGTCGCGGGTTCGAGTCCCGTACATACCGCAAACAAGGCTGATTTTCAGCAAGTTGCAAAATTAACACCCGGTTTTACACCCAAAAATGTAAGATCGGGTGTTTTCTTTTAGTTCACACCCTTGATTTACTGTTATCCCATTCTTATGCTATTTCGGGGTCAGTGTATATCTGCACTTAGGATAGTTTGGACAGCCGTAAAATGTACCATATCGTCCGTTTCTGACAACCAAATTTGAATCACATTTGGGACAGATTAATGATTTTTCTTTCCGATTCTGCTCATAAATCTGAAATCTGGTCTGATTAATATGTGCCCTTTTGGCATCCTTGTCATGAATATTAATCTCATTCAACCTATCAGCGATACTTTTAACCTGCTCCAATGATAAGCAACACGTTTTACTTTGATTTAGGATGGTATTAACAAGTTCCCCTACATAAACTACCGGAGTAATAGTATGGATGTTTTTTAATTCAGCACTACCTGTAAAAACAATGATGGAATAATATGTCATTATATGCTGATAATCTGAAAGAACTTTCTTTAAGGCATTGATATGTCCCTGATTTTGCCTTATCGGATTGTAGAGTCGTTTTTTTTGTTCATAGATGGTTTGCATCCAGTATTGTGAATTTTCATTTCCATGAATCCAACCGCTATAATTTTTGGTTTCAATAACGAAGATACCATATATCGAAACAACGATATGGTCAATCTGGCTGCTTCTACTGCCTATTTTAATCAAAACATCATTAATAACCCTATATTCTTCTCCTTGAAGCCTATTTAACCGACTTGACACTCTTGATTCACCTATAGTTCCCCTGCTACGGAATATATTCCCGCCAAACCTGAAAACTATAGTTAGAATCAAGATTATAACAATGACAGGTAAAAGCACATTCATATCGTTCATAACTCTAACAACATAAAATAATCTTCTTCGTCTTCGGAAATAACCTCAAATCCCATTTTCTTATAGAGCTTTACGGCATAATTCTCTTTCTTAACATTCAGAGAAGTTTGTTTGTAACCTTTTTCCCGCAAATACTCTATCATAGCCGACATCAACCGTGCCCCAATTCCTTGATTGCGATACTCTTTGAATAGAGAAATGGCAAATTCAGGTGTCTCGTCATCAATATATCCATAGCCTTTAATCTTGCCGGATATGATTCTGACCCAAACAGCGCCAACAATCTCTCCTTCGGAATCAGCAATAAGGCAATAGTCATCTTTCCTGCTTCCGAAATCTCTTATGTAGGCATTGACTTCGGGGATTTTCAACACCGTTCTTGGTATCAGCTTGTTCTCATCGGGCTGGTAGATAGCTTCATAAAGCATATCTTCCAATTTGTAGATTTCTGAAGATTTTATTTCTCGGATAGTTACATTCTTCACTGTTTGTCTTTTCATTCTCTGTGTTTTCAAGTAGGCAAGCGTTTAATATCTCAAATTATTTCACTGATAACCAATTGCATATAAACAACATCAAAGTCTTGCCCGAACTTTTTGCCGATGGATGGCAATCGCCCACATTCGTAAAATCCATTCCTTTTATGAAAGGAAAGGCTGCCCACGTTCTTTGATGAAATACTTGCAATGATGTTATCTACGCCTATTTTGATTGCTCCTGCTATCAATTTGTTCAACATCGATTTACCCAAGCCTTTACCAACATGTTGAGGATGGATAAAATATGTAACTTCGGCTGTCCGTTGAAATGTTGGTGCAGAATGGTATGCGTGTAAAAAAGCAAATCCAATTACTTCTTGGTTCTTGTCACAGGCAACAAAAGCCGGATAGTTTTTACTCATTTCCTGAAATAATCCGAAAGATTGAATCGGTAGAGGTTGTTCGAAATAAGCTGCAAAATCATTTTCCGTGTAATAGTTATAAATGCTCATGACATTTGAAGCGTCCACCTCCTGCATGTTGCGAATTGTATATTCCATTTTATTAATTAATTTTATTCCCCAATTTATTTTTCTTTTCTTTCACTATTTTTTTGTCCAATGGCATGGCACAACCAAACCTACCTTACATCAAACTGAACTAGTTAGTTCCCGCATTTTCATCGTTCTAAATATTCAAGTATTTTTTTGGTCAAGTATTTTCTCTCTGTGGGAACTGCATCATTGTCCATATTACTGTGATTTATTTTTGTAAACTCAACTATGATTCCATATTTCTTTTTCTCTTCTTCTGTCGGTAAAACTCCTTTGTCTGCTGGATAATCATTAGAACGCAAAGTATAGATTTTAGGTTTCGCAACTCTTGGTATCTCCATTCTTCGATTGTCCATCGAAATAATTTTTTCTACAAGATATGGATATTTATGCGCAAACAAAACAGTCATATCTCCGCCGTTTGAATGCCCAACCAGAGCAAGTTTCTGATAGTTAAGATTTGGATAAATCTTTTTCATTTCCTCCAAAACGAAGAAAATATTCTGGGTTCCTCTCTCCCAATTTGGGCGCCGTGTTTCTTGCAGATTTCCGTCCATAGCAAGCATTTCGTCTGTTGGTAATTCATGTTGAATACTCACAATGAAATAACCTTTAGAAGCAAGAAACTCTGTCAGATATGAATATGCGAAGTAATCACTACCTTTATTTTCTCCCCAACCATGACTAAAAATTACAGGAATATTATTTGCCGCTTTCGAATTTTTAGGTTGGTAAATTGCAATTGGGATTTTTCTATTCCGTGTTTGGTCGAAATAGGTCGAAACATCTATTTTTAAACTTTCATTTTTATGCTCTGACAATTTCTTCGCTGTCGAACAGCTAAACAGAAAAAATGTAAGAAGTAGTATATTTAGTAATTTCATTTTAGGGCTTTGTGTTTTATTCCAAGCTGATATTCACACTTTTCGTTTCATCTCTATTAAGGCGAATGTTTCATTTTCATGATTAGTCCACTTCTCTATCTCGTACGGCTTGTATCCTAATTTTGAGTATAACAAAATTCCTGTCATGTTTGTATTGAAACACGACAGTCGAAATTCCGATACATTGTATTTCCCAGTTCCGATGCTTTCCATTGTCTTAATCAAAAATTTCCCGATTCCTTTATTCCGAAAATCTGGATTTACGATAACATTGCCGATTGAGCAATGTCCATTTTCTTTCACTTCGTAGAAATTAGCAAATCCTGCAATTTCTTCGCCGAACAAAATCACTGTCGAGTCAAACCGAGCCTCAACCGCAGTCTTCAACTGATTGACTGTTAAAGGAAATTTCGCCTTCGGAAACATAAAGAATAATTCTTCCGGACTTTGAGGGAATCCACAAATCGTTTCAAAATCATTCTCTCCAATTGCTCTGTATGACAAATTTTCAATCATTGATATTGTCCTTTATTTCAACGTATTCGCCTTTAAGCATCGAATAATATAAACGATTTACATATTTACCATCCATAAAAAAGAAATCACGCAAAGTTCCTTCATAGGTAAAATTACATTTTCTAATAACGCCTTGAGACGCGACATTCCCTTCTTTATGGCAAACTTGTACTTTATGGAAATTAACTTTGTTAAAACTAAAGTCTAAAATTGACTTCACGGCTTCTGAAGCATAACCCTTACGGTGAAATTTGCTACCTAATGCGTATTCAATTTCACAAAAATGATTTTTGTTGTCTACAAGAAATATAGCAAGCTGCCCAATACAGATGTTAGATTTTTTTTCTATGATAGCCCAACGGTAGTAATCAGATCTTTCATATGAACTAATATATTTTTCCAACAGTTCTCTAACTTCCTCTTTCGTGGTATATGTTGGTTCTGAATATAGCGACTGGATTTGGGGGTCACTAACCCAATAGGTTAGCATATCATCATCATCTGTGTAATTAAAAGGTCTAAGAAGCAACCTCTCTGTTTCAATTGTTTGGGTTCCGAAATGGGATAGCATACTTTTTTGATTTTATTATTCTTACTAAGATATTATTCTCGCAAAATTACTAAACATTTCCAAAACAGCCTGATTTATATCCCTAAACCTTTATTTTTGCCCATTTCCGGTTTCTGTTTAAACTTTATTCCTATTGACTCCTGAAACTCCTTGTACTTCTGCCTGAACCAGCTTGTATCACTTACCCCATCAATCGTAAGTTGTAACTTATCCTTCTCCTTCGGATGTTCTTTGATTTCAGCAACAGAACGTTCCGTCTTAAAATATCGTTGATATTCGGTAGAGTATATCTCACCCTTAAAACCAATCGGTTTCATTTCCAGAATCTCCTTAATCAGTTCTTCAGAGAATCGCATTACCTGTAACAGTCTTTCAATCCAGAGCAATTCTTTGAGTTTCGGAAACAGGTCATGAATCTTCTTTAATTCCTGCTTTAGCTTATCCATAGCCGTTTGATGCTCCTTCTGCATGGTTTGTATATTCTGTTTCAAGGATTTTACATCCTGAATCAAAGTTTCTTTCTCTTCTTTCAGATTCTCAATCTCCTGCTGTTGTCGTTTAACTTTGGAAGTACCAACAAGAGAACCTATGCCGTCCATGATATTGGAACCAACGTCTGCTGCTTTATTTTTGAACTCTTCTGTTTTGAGTCGTCCTTTTACCTGATTGAGGCTTTCTTCCGTCTTTTTCAGTTCCGATTCCTTTTGTTGCTTTTGCTCCTCTGCCTGTTGGGATTTTAGCATTGCTTCCTGTTCCTTTCGTTTGAGTTCTTCTATGCTTAACCGTTTGGCATTTTCCATTGCCAACAACATTTCGATATTGGTTTGCAGGTTCCGGCTCTCTACCGCTTGGTTTCGGTAGAACTCCGTCAGGGAAATATGCCGTGCTTCGGAATTTCGTTCTCCTCGTACTAATCCGTATTTGCTCATGGCTTCGCCATAACTATCCTGATACTCTATCAGTTTGACCTTTGCCATTACGTCATCGCAACACAGACGTGGGCGATTCGGGTCTTTCTTTTTGTATTTCCGCTTGGGCTTATCATCTGCCTGCTCTTGTTTCTTCTTTGTCGCTTTCTGCCTGCGTTCGCCCTGAACAATCGGCACAACGGAAGCATGAATGTGCGGAGTGGTTTCGTCCATGTGAAGAGTTGCCGCCACTACGTTTTCTGCTCCGTATGTCTTTTTCAGCCAGTCTATGTTATCATTGCACCATTCTTCCAGTCTTCCTTCCCGCTCTATCCGCTTCATATCTTCCGAAGTTCCGGTAAGTATAAAGCGGATTACCTGCACCTGGTTCTTGCCGACCTGTCGTGTCAGTCCGGCTGTTTTTAACCTGTATTGAATGGCTTCCGTCCGGTTGTTTACTCCGGCGGGAGGCTGAATCAGCTCTTGATTCAACTTTACCCGATTGGGGTCTACATTCGGGTGTATCTTTTTCCGCTCGATGTGGTCTGTCATGGCAGATTCATTGCCGGGCGATTTATCTAAATGGAGTACGGCGTATCCCATAATTTGATTCTTTAAATTGGTTTGAAATTTGGTTTAGAGTGAATCATCCTGCCGATAGAAATACTGCTATCGGCAGGAAATGATTTGCCGTTAATAGTCGCTTCCGGCGACTGCGGTCATAAGACCGCTCGGGGGTGTCCAGAGGGGTTTATCCCTTTGGCTTATTCGGGATTTTTTAGCAGAGTGAAACGCCGCGTAAAGAAAAATCCCTAATAAGCTATGGCTTTTTGAAAAGCCCTCCGAGGTAGCTGTGGCGGATTACAATTTCAGCCCTCTGCCCGGCTTCCGTTTCACGACTTGCCGGGACACCGAACGACCGCATAAATAGTCGTTCAGGTCTTTGAAGTTTGCATAGTGTTTAGAAGCATCCCGGACACGCAAACCATATTCGTCCTGTATCATCCGTAAGGCTCGCCTGCCCGATTCATCGTTATCCAAAAAGCAATGGATATGTTCATAGTTTCCCAGCCGCTCTATTCCTCTTTGGGTGTTGCTCGTGGAGTTCAGAATGATATAATCCTGTTGGTTGGTATTCGGCATAACTGGATTGTGCCTGTTCCGTAAGACCAGAAATGAGAGATAATCAAGGAAACCCTCAAAAACATAGCATGAGTCTTTCGATTCATCCTGTCGAACGTGGGTAATATCCTTGGGTGCAATACTGCCTTGAAACTGCCCACTCCGTAATTCATACCCGTCCGCATCGTTACGGAAGCCAATAGCGTAATAGTTCCTGTTGTTTACAGAATAGTGAACCTCCCGGCAAAACTGTTTGGCGGTATCGGTATTAATACCACGTTTGCGTAGATAATCAAGCAAGGCGGGTGAACAGAGTTCCATAACTTCCGTTATCCGAATACCTGAACTTTGTTTGCCTGGTTCTCGGTTCAAACTTAGTTCATTCCCCTGAAAAGAAAAGGAAGGCGTTCCTGATAGCCGCTGCTCCAATATCCGCATGGCTTCGCCGTTGGAACAGTTCTCTATCCGCATCACAAGGTCGATAAGCGTTCCGCCCTCGCCTAATCCGAAGTCGTGCCACAGGTTTTTATTGTGATCGACTTTAAAGCTGGCATCGTGGTCTTCCCGGAATGGAGAATGATACATATCGTAATAACCATGTTCTTTAGCAGGATAAATGTTCATCCCTGCAAGGTATTCCCGAATGGGAAACCTGTTTATATCAATAGCTTTCATTTTTACTTGAAATTAGATTGTGAATAATTTTTTCTTTTTTCACGGGAAAGGTTCAGTATGGTTTATTATATATACGCCCAGACCGAACCAAACCTGTGAAAGCGTTGATTAATAATAGAAATCGGGATTGTATCGGTAGAGCTTATCCTCGCCCTGCACAATCATCCGTTTGTTAATAAGAAACTTTTTGAGATTCTTGGTTTTACCGATACCGCATTCATAACCGGCAGCAGCATAAGAGGAGTGCAGTCGTTCAATCAGAACACCATAAGGAATTGCTTCGTTATCTGAAAATACAGCTACCAGAGCTTCACGGTGTTTTTCTTCCGGTACTTCCGCATAACCGAATGCTTTCTTTTTCGCTACCGGTTGTGGCTCATAGTTCTCTACCTGTTCCGGCAGGCTGTTCTCATTGATGCGAAAAGCAAACGGATCGAAATCACGGTCGCGGATGAACATGGACTCAACTGTACTGGTGGCATTATCAAATTCATCCACCTTAATTCGCAATACCGTTTCGGCTTTGTTGTTCAGTTCTGTGCCTAAATGTCCCCGGGTATTGTCATCGCCTTTATTCAGATGCAGGACTACATGGATATGGATTTGTCGTTCGTCTGTCCATTGCATCAGTTTTGTAATCAGGTCGGTTGATTCTCCCGGACTGTTAATGTCATGTGCTAAATCACGGATACCGTCAATAATAACCAGTCCCAGCCCTTCGGTTTCATAAATGGCTTCCTCAATCTTTTTCAGTCGGTCTTTGGTCGCATAGCGGCGAAGACCGAGAAAGACCAGCCCGTCGGGATGAATGTCGGTCGGATAATTGGCAAGTCTGAAAATCCGGTTCATCAGGCGCAGGCAATGGAAAGGGCTTTGCTCGGTATCCACGTAGAGAATCTTTCGTTTATTCTGTGGCAGGGATACCGAATAACTCAAAACCGTTCCGTTGGTCAATGCTGCCGCAACAATGGCGCAGACGTTGAACGTCTTCTTGCTCTTTGCTTTGCCTGTGGATGCGCTGAAATTGCCAAGTGTACCGACAATGGAATCATCTATCCGAAGTATTACAGGAGGGGAATCGAATTTGTCGGTGATGAACAAGCGAGCAGACTTCCATGTGTCGGAGGTTTCCGTAGGAGGAGGAATGTTTTCTCTACATGTATCCATAGCTATTTCCTCCCTCCGGTTTTACGTCCCGCCAGTTCAAGTGCAAGGTCGGCATCGACAATAATCTTGCGCCCTATCTGTGTGATTGCCTTGTCGATCTTCCCGCTTTGCTTGATACGGTTGGCGGTCGGAATGCTGCACCCGAACAGCCGTGCGATACCGGCTATTCCATATACATGCTTCTTTGAGGGGTCGGGAGCAATAACCGTCCCTGTCTCTCTCTGCTCTGAATTTTGTTGCAGGTAGAGAAACTCTTCACCTGTCATCTGCCAGAGTGGTTTGTTTTTTAAATCGTGTAAATTCATTATACAATACTTTACTGTGAAACAATAGCCTTGTACTTCGGCGGATTATTGTTCGAACACTGCAAAGCTACAACCTCAATCAGGTGGTAATTGGGTGGTAATGAAAAATGAATATCACTGATAATCAGGTGATATGAAAATTATTTTGAGTGGTAAAAGTGGTTATGGGGTGGTATCAGGAAAGATTATTAAATATCCGGTCGATACACCGGGCAAAATGCTCGTTTTTCCGGCTCGGAATTTCGGAAAGGGGTTCTTTATATTTGGATTTGTAGTATTCTTCTTTGATACCGGCTGATTCCAGAATTGCGGTACGCCATTGCGCACGGCTTTCTGTTTTAAGGTATTCATAGAGTTTGTAAATCAGATAGCACACACGAACTTTTTCGTCGCTCTTAACGGTTAATTTAGAGTTGCAGGGTTGCAGGTTGAGAAGCGCATAAAAATCCGTCTCTGAAAGATTTTCAAATTGAATGTTATTGCATTCCTGATGAATCAACGAAACCAGATTCATGTCGAAATACATTCCCGGCTTGATGGTCGGAGTAGTATTGGGGGGTGTTTCTTTCTTTTCAACAGGAAAGTATTTTTCAAGCAAAGACATAAAGTAGCTACTCATATCGCAAATGTTTTCAAACACATTGTGAATGTGCCGGGAGGCATTCTGGTCGGATTCCTTTTGCTGCTGATAGAGATTGTTTAGTTTATCCTGTTCTTTCTTGTATAATCCTTCAATCTGTTCCTCTTTCCTTGTAAGTTGTTGTGTCGCTACTTTATCGTTGTTCCAGCTTGCAGACTCCAACGAATTTCTAACCTGTACAAGTTCCTGCCAGAGTTTATTAGTAGTATCTAATTGCCCCTCTATTTCAAATTGAATTGGACAGGGTCTTTTGGTGCAGATATTGAGTGTGTCGATATTGTCAAACGGTTCTTGGTGAGTAGTGTATAGTTCAATGTTCTTGCTTAGTTCTTCTCTCAGATTGGTGGCGATTAATGACAGTTTCTCTTTGTCCGCAGAAAGAAGCAAATTTAGAACTGCTTTCTCGAATGCCTGCTTATCCTTAAACGTATTATGGAAGTCCGTGATACAGCACTGGCTCTCAAAACTCAACTTCAAACTATCCGCTACCTGCTTGTAGATTGAGTTAATCAGCCTGTATTGGGGCAACAGGTCTGTTAATAGTGAGGTGTTAATTGCTTTTTCCATAACTCGTTAATTCTATTCAGGGTTATTTTCTTCCAATAAGAGAGATAAGCCTTCTTCTACTTCTTCAATGGAAGGTAGGGCTGACTTCAATTCTTCCGGCACCGCTTTACTTAATTGATAGTCACTAACACCTATTGGTTGGTTATAGCCAGATAACGCATATTGAGCCATAACTTCATCTTTCCCTTTGCAGAGGAGTAGTCCAATCGTTTTGTTGTCATTCTCTCCCCTTAACTTGTCATCCACAACATTAATATAGAAGTTAAGTTGACCGGCGTACTCTGGTTTGAATGGAGTTGCCTTTAACTCTACAACCACATAAGCATGAAGCTTGATATTGTAGAGAATCAAATCGGCATAAAAGTCACTATTCCCAATTTGGAAGTGTTTCTGTCTGGCAACAAAAGCAAATCCAGTCCCCATCTCTAAAAGGTACTTTGTAACATGGTTTACCAATTGTTCTTCAATATCTCGTTCGTCTGCTCGTTCTTTTGCTCCGGCTAAATCAAATATATAGGGGTCTTTTAATAAGTAGTTTGCCAAATCGCTTTGAGCATCAGGCAAGATTTTTGAAAAATTATTTACTTTATTCTCTTTGATTTGTCGTTGAAACAGTCCGCTCTTAATTTGTAAATCAAGTATATTTCTACTCCAGCCAAATTGAACTGTTTCTTGCATATACCAATAGCGAATACCTAACGGCAGATTGTGATTCATGAGAATTACATGTCCTGCCCAATTTATCCGAGATGTACAAGAGGACATAAATAACCGTTCTATTTGTGCAACAGGTTGTTGCGCGATTACGGTTAATATATCTCCAACGGGTAGTATTTGCGCAACAGGCTGTTGCGCAAATGTTTTCTCTTTATATTTAGCGAGTTGCGGTTTGTAGATTGCTTCTCGCTCTGATTCAAAATCATTCAAACTTTTTGTGGTGGAAAGAACTTTGTTTACCGTAGGCTGTTTTAGCTCCTCATCTGCCAACAGCAGTTTTTCCAAAATATCCAAAGAGTACAACCGGGCAAATTGACACATATATTGCAAATTGCGTGGTGAATATCCTTTCTTTTCAGGGAATATAGAATGTATAGCTTTGGATATTTGTTGTATGACTTTGGCTCCCCAGCCCAACTGTTTTTGGTAGTAGAGAATAAAGTTACCCATTTTCCAGTAGTGAAGTAGCATTTGAGAGTTGGCGGCAGTGATTAATTTCACTTGTGCCTGTTCAATTTCCAATCCTATAGCATGGATGAATTCATTGAACTTTTCCCGGTCTATATTTTTATCTGATATATTCATGAGTATATCTAAACTGTTTTATTTTGGCGTAAAGATATTGATAATAATCATATTTGATTGGATTTAGCCGTTACATTGGCTCTAATATCGTCTGTAATATATATAAGCGATACTGATACAAATCCAATTGCGTCCGCACTGCGTTCGTAATTGTATGTGCTTGATATTGACGACATTATTTTCATATTGATAATAAATCATATCTGATTAAACTTGTCCATTGCATTGGCTCTAATGTCGTCTGCAATATCTATATAAGGCTTCATGGCTTTATAATCGTTGTGTCCGGTCCATTTCATAACGACTTGCGGAGGAATACCGAGCGACAGGGCATTACAGATAAAGGTTCTTCGTCCCGCATGGGTTCCCAGTAGCGCATACTTAGGTGTAACTTCCTCTATGCGATCGCTCCCTTTGTAATACGTTTCCCGAACAAGTTCGTTTATTTCCGCTATCTCTGCCAGTTCCTTTAGGTAGTCGTTCATCTTCTGATTGCTGATAACCGGCAAAGCCTTATCGTTTTCAAAATGAACGTCTTTGTATTTATCCAATATTGACTTGCTATGGTTGTTCAGGTCAATAATCAGGCTGTCTGCCGTTTTTATGGTAGTGATTTCTATGTGGTTATCTTTTATGTCGCTTTTCCGTAAGTTGTATATATCCGAATGCCGGAGACCAGTGAAGCAAGAAAACAGGAACACATCCCGGACACGTTCCAGATATTTTTTTGTTTCGGGGATGACACAATCACGAAGTTGGTTTAATTCTTTCCATGTCAGGAATATGACCTTTTTCTTGATGCTTTTCAGTTTGGGCTTGAAGTCCTCAAAATCACGGTTGGTATTGTGTCCTTTCTTAGTACTCCATCGGAGAAACCATTTCAGGTAACTGATTTGCTTTTCTATCGTGCTGTTTCGCATATCCAGAGTACTACGAAGATAATTGACGTAATCCATTAGCCGGGATTCGGTAAGAGCCTCAAAAGAGAGGTTCTCATCAAAATTATGCAGGTGGTTCCTTACGGCTGCAAACTTTTCGTATGTAGCACTGCCCCAACTGTTTTGGCTTCCACACTCTTTGATAAACCCATCAAAAGCCTTGTTGAATACAACTGATTTCGGGATTTCTATCTTTTCTACCTTCTGTTCAGGCTCCGGCTGTTTATTCCTGTTGTTGAACGCCTCTTTCAGTTGTCCGGGGGTGGGAATCGTATCCTGCACTTCAAACTCTTTGAATATCTCTTGAATATCCGTGTAGTATTTCAGCAGGTCGGCATTGATTTCGGAAGCACTTTGCTTTAATTTGTTTGTGCAGCCGTTTTTAACTCGCTGTTTATCTGCATCCCACTTGGCTGTATCAATCCGATAGCCGGTTGTAAACTCAATCCGCTGTCCGTGATAGATGACGCGCATACGGATAGGAACGTTCTCTACGATAGCTTTGCCGTCTTTCTTCCGACTTTCAAGAGCAAAAACGATATTTCTTTTTATATTCATAGGTGATAGTATTATTTGCACCGATTAAATCAACACCCAAAAATACACCCAATATTTGAGATAGCAAAACAAATTTCGATATATTTTACGATAGGATCGATTGAGTAATTGATTGATAATCAGAAGAAATAATATTTTGTGATTTTCTATAAGATCATAGGTTCTGGTGCCGTCCAGACCATAAAAGGAAAGAGTATGAATAAACAAGCATTAAAGCAGCTCGAAGCCAACGACTTCACATGCGAATACTGCCTCACGGACATTTGCACAGAACCCGTCAGGCCCTACCTCAAAGAAGGCAGAAAAGGCAACCGCCCTTCAGACTACTTCACCTCATGCACAACATGCGTGGAACTATTGGAATGGATATATAAACAGGAATCATAATAGTGATTAATGATTAATGATTAGTGATTAACGATTAATAATTCATCACTAATCACTAAACACTAATCACTAAACACTAAAAAAAATGACTGACACAGGAGGATACATAAAACTTAGCAGAAAATATTTCAACAACGCCTATTGGAAGCAAGAACGCACCTTTAGTCTGGCAGAAGCGTGGCTCGATCTCATACAGATGGCACGATTTGACGCGGATCCGGCAACAAAAGTATTACCCAGCGGACGAGAAATCACCATCCAGAGAGGCGAGCTACACGCAGGCCTGCGATACCTCTCCAACCGCTGGAGCTGGAGTGTCGAAAAAACAAAGCGATACATAGACAAGCACATTGAAAAAAACGAAATAGAACGCCGCACCGAACACTCGGAAAGCATTCTAAAACTCTCAAATTATGACATTTACAACCCATTGCCGAACACCGCCCCAAACAACGGTCAAGACATCGGTTGCAACACTCATACGAACGCCGACCAAACACCAGCCCGTACAAATAATAAGAAAGAAAAAGAAGGAAGAAAAGAAGAAATATTCACACCCCCCACATTCGAAGAAGTAGAAACCTACTGCCGAGAACGGGAAAACGGAATATCACCCAAATCCTTCATCGACTTCTACGAATCCAAAGGCTGGATGATCGGCAAAAACAAAATGAAAAACTGGAAAGCAGCCGTACGCACCTGGGAAGGCAACACCCGACCACCCGAACCGGCGCCCGAAGACCCCCGCAAATGCAAGTGGAAAGCATCCTCAGGCGTATACACCGGCACCATTCGCCAATACGAAGTAATGGTAAACCAGGAGAAACCTTATCCCGTAGAATTCTTAGGATATATCGATTAAAACTATGCAACAAAACAACTTCGAAATAGACATCTATAACCAATACCGATTACCCGAAGGTAAAAAGTATTCCGTTTGCCCCCTCTGCTCGCACAACCGAAGGCCTCAAAACCAACGCCAAAAGTGCCTGATGATGGACTGGGACAGAGGCCTTGCCACCTGCCAGCACTGCGGAGAAATCCTTCAGCTCCATACCTACAAGCCAAAAAACCGAAAAGAACACAAAACCTACAAACGCCCCGTCTGGACAAACAACACCCGGCTGTCAGACAAGCTCATCCAATGGTTCGAAGCCAGGGGAATATCGCAAATCACCCTCATGATGATGAAAATAACAGAAGCAGGCGAATGGATGCCCCAGACCGGAAAAGAAGAAAACACCATCCAGTTCAACTACTTCCGCGACCGCCAGCTGATCAACGTCAAGTACCGCGACGCCCGCAAAAACTTCAAGATGCACAAAGACGCCGAGAAGATCCTCTATAACCTCGACTGCTGTCGAGCGTCCACCGACGTGGTCATCGTGGAAGGCGAAATAGATTGCCTCTCCTACATTGAAGCCGGCATCATAAACACCGTCTCACTACCAAACGGCTCCACGCTCGGACACGTCAACCTCGAGTATATCGACAACTGTATCGACTACTTCGAAAACAAAACCCGCATCTACCTCGCCCTCGACGCCGACGAAGCCGGACAAAACGTCACCAAAGAACTCATCCGCCGCTTCGGAGCCGAGAAATGCCTCCTGGTAGACCTCGCCGACTGCAAAGACGCCAACGAATACCTCGTCCGCTACGGCAAAGAAAAGCTGAAGGCAACCATCACCCAGGCCCGCGAAGTCCCCATCGAAGGAGTAACCTCGCTGATGGACTGGGAAACACGCTTCGACGAATACGTAGTCAACGGCATGAAACGAGGCTACGTCACCGGTATAAAAGGATTCGACAACATCTTCTCCACCTACACCGGCCAGTACATCGTAGTCACCGGAAAACCCTCCTCCGGAAAGTCAGACTTCGTCGACAACATCTGCATCAACTACAACCGCCTCTACGGATGGAAAACAGCCTACGCCAGTCCCGAAAACAAACCCGGAGAAATACACGCCGGCAAACTCATCTCAAAAGTATGCGGAAAATGGATCAACAAACGAAAGTACCTTGCCGAACCCTGGCTACAAAAAGCCAAATGGTACATCAACGACAACTTCAAGTTTATCGACCTCGACAGCTACGACCTCGACCAGGTACTCGAGAAAACCCGCCAAGTCATATTCAAATTCGGCATCAAAGTCCTCGTGATCGACCCATACAACAAAGTCAGGCTCAAACGATCACTTGACAAAAACATCAATGAGTACACCAACGACTACCTCATTGCCATCGACGAATTCGCCCGCCGGCACGACATACTCATCATCCTCGTAGCCCACCCCGTGAAGCCCGTAGCCGAAGAACGCAAAAACTACGAACCCGACTTCTACTCCATCAAAGGAGGAGGAGAGTTCTACGACATGTCGCCCCACGGCCTACTCGTACACCGCGATTACGAAAACAACCTCGTAAAAATCAAGGTACTAAAAGTAAAATACGCCCACCTCGGCACCAACAACGCCCACGTCTATCTCCGATGGAACAACGATAACGGCCGGTACATCGACTTCAACAACCAAAGCGAAAAACCCGAATCCGTTTCCTCCCCCATCATAGACGACAGCAATTGGATAGAGGGAATGAATGGTTAATTATTAATTGTTAATGGTTAATTATTAATTCCTCACACAAACCATTAATAATTAACCATTAACAATTCATAACTAAACATTCCCCATTAACCATTAATAATTAACAATTAACCATTAACAATTAAAAAAGATGGCTTCCCCGACAATAAACCAATACATCACCCTGCGCTACGACCGCTGGCTCGACTATTCACGATACCACTGCAACCGTCAAAACATCCCCGACGAAGCAGCAGACATCCTCAACGAAGTACTCTATATGATCCTCGAAAAAGACCCCGCGGAAACACAAAACCTCTACAACAACCAAAGAGGACAATACCGCGAACTCGATTACTACATACTCCGGATGATCAAAATCAGCATCCAGTCGCCCACCTCAGCCTACCAGTGGAAATACCGCCAAGTAGAAACCGACGCCAACATTCACCTCAGCGACCTCAACATCGCCGACGAAGAATACACCGAACCCGCCGCTGAAACAACCATCCACAAAATGAACCGCACAAGAAAAATCTTCGACGAGCTACCCCTCACCGACCAGGAAAGAAAAATATTCTTCCACTTCTTCTTCCTCGGCGAAAAGTCCTCCACCTGGCAAGGATCCGAAACCAACACCATTCTCTACAGCACCTACCACACCGTAAAAAATGCCATCCGTACCATCATAAACCAATTACCCGTTGAAGAAAACAAAAAACGCGAACCCCGGATCGTAAAACAATACTACCACGACCAACAAATAAAAACAACATTGCAGAAACTATGCCTATCCGAAAAAGCAATAACCATCTTCACCTTCAAACACATAAAAGGCAAAGACTACACCCAATGGCCCGGCCCCGAACCCAAAAACCGCCTAAAAAAAACCTACACCAAAATCCTAACCCTCTACCAAGAAAAACAAAACAACCAACTCCTCTTTTAAGGAACAGCCGTAAACAGCAAACGGAACCCTGCAAGTGGGGAAAGCGCGAAGGTGGAAGGCGCGAAAGCAGGAAGGTGTGAAGGTTGAAGGCGCGAAGGTGTGAAGGGTGGGTATTTATGGGAGTGTTATGTGTTTGTAATGAGAGTATTGGAGTGTTGGTAGCCAGGCAGCCGTAGGTTGCAAACCTTTGTAGGCCGGTACCTTAGGTGCCGGTATAGCTATCACCCCATGTCCCCGATTGCTGCCGTAGGTAGCACACCCAATATGTTCGCTACCTACGGCAGCCTGACCGCGCCTTCCACCTTTCGCGCCTTCACGCTTTCACACTTTCATGCCTCCACGCTTTCACACCTGATTTTATATTTTACACAAAAGACGCAAACGCACAACTAAAGAAAAGCAAACATATCACAATGAAAAACAACACAAACCATCCGCCCACAAACCCTGAACTTTGCGTCACCCTGCAACGTCGCGGGGACTAAAACAAAAAGAAGTATGGCAATAAAATTTCGTTTGATCGACAGAAAAAATCTAGGCAAAGACGCAGCACAAAACCCGCGCAAACTCTATGCCCAGGCAGTAAACAACGGCTATGTAAGCCTGCAGGAACTATGCGAAGACATCTCCGAATACTGTTCACTCACCAGCGCCGACGTAAAAGCAGTGCTCGACCGTATGAACTACACCCTCGACAAGAACCTCCGTGCCGGACGCATCGTACAATTCGGCGAAATCGGAAACTTCCGCATGTCCGTAGGATCAGAAGGAGCAATAGACGAAGAAAGCTTCAACACCTCCCTGATCCGCACACCCAGAATCATCTTCACACCCGGCAAACGCCTGCAAACATCGCGCACCAATACCGGTTTCGAAAAAGATAACCCGAAAGTGATCGAAGTAGAGTGCGACAAAACACACATCGACTAAAATCGGGCGCACCCTCTTCCGAAAAAGGGCGCACCCGATTTCAAAAAAGGGCGCACCCTTTCCAAAAAGAGGGCGCACCCGATTTTCACAAACACCACCAACAACAACAAAATGAAAACATTTACAATACACGCCTACGGATTCCAGGAGCTCGCCCTCTGCTATTTCCCCAAAAGCCATCCCGCCACCGCCGCCGCCCAGCTACGCACATGGATCCGCCTCCAACCCCTGGCCGACCAACTAAAAACCGCCGGCTACCGCCCCAACCAAAAAATCCTCACCCCCCGCCAGGTCGAAATCATCGTCCGGCACGTAGGAGAACCGTGAAAAACAGGGGAAATAAATATTTGCCAAAATACAAATCATAATTACAATAAATTAAACTATTAGGTTATCTTTGCGGAATTTTATAAAAAATATAGATATGAAAAAGATTATTTTTACACTACTACTTGCTTTACCATTAGCATTTATTTCCTGTTCAGATGACGAAGATGACAAACCATCATTTTCACTTAATGGCACAACTTGGGAATATTACGAAAAAGTTAGTGATGAAATTGAAAGTAAAGTAACAATGAAATTTGCTGAAAAAACATTCAGCTACGTAGGTTATGAAACATATGGCAATGAAACATATGATTTTGATGGAGAGGGAACTTACACTTATAGCCATCCAACCGTTACTTTTACTGAAGATGGAGAAACTGACACTGCTACCATTTCTGGAAATAAGATGACCATAAATAATGAAGATAAAATGGTATATACCAAAAAATAAATAGTTTTGAGGATATCATAATCTGAATAACTTTTAAATCACTTATATTAATACTTCTCAGACATAATCTGGGAAGTATTTTTTTTATTATGTTTATTGAAAAAAAACACATGATATTTACATAAAGTGTGGAAACACTTACCTTTTAAAGTTGGGATAGTTAAAGTATGATAGCAAGTTCCTGGAATAACTAATTCCAGGAACTTTTTTTAATTGTTTAATATCAGCTCACGGCTGCTTGTATCTTCCTACACTCACCCTCAAAAATATGCCGACCTGCGGCTATTTATCCCCCAAAAGTTCCTCCCTAATTATATATTACAATAAACGGACTACGCCAGCAGCCCACATCATATAGAAAGCTCTATTCGAGTAATCATCCAGCTGGCGCATGGGGGTGATGAAAGAGTAGGGCTTTATTTTTTCAGAAGAACAATAAAAATACAAGAACCCATGTGCAAGACGTTAATCATTAAAGAATTATTAGATGCAATCTCAGACGTTACAGAAATAGAAACCGAACAGATCCTTTCCAAAAGTCGGAACGAAGAAATAGTCAATGCCCGCTGCATGCTGATCTACATTCTCAATAAAAAATACCACATGACAGCCAAAATGATAAGCCCATACATAAATCAAACCTACGAAAACATCCTAAACCAGATCAAAAACTTCGACACCAAAATCCAGCACAACAACATGCTCCGGATCTACTACGACATCGTAATGAAGAAACTCTGAATAAAGTATTGATTAATAGCGAAATAATCAATAGCGTTACACGGTGTAATTGCCGATCTTTACATTGATGTTTAACTAAATAAAAAAGAAAATGACAGAAATTGTAACACAGCTTCCCGCAACAGGAGAATTTGGTAAAATCTACCTACTCCCAAAGACCGATCCCGAACAAGGAGATATGTACGATGAATACCTCTGGGTAGGAATCAGTAGTACACATCCGAATGGATATGAGAAATTAGGAACCAAACCGGAAGGATTTACTCTTCCCACAGATGTGATATACCTCAATTCAAGCTCGACTGCCAGTACAGCTGATGGTGGTTTTGACACACCTTATAAAAGTTTCTCACAAGTAGTTGACTATTTCAATAATCTTCCAGAAGATGTAGAACTTACTGTATATATTTTACCGGGTAATTACCCCGTTACCGCCGGGCAGTCTTTTGTTTTCGAAGGACATGATAAAAACGTAACTTTTAAAGCTTTATTCTCCGGAGATGTGAATATCTATAACGAAGAAGGCAGATCCGGAAATGCTTCCATATCCATACTGAACGGCTGTACTGTAAAGTTTGCAGGCAATATCCATATTCATGATTTTAATTGGTTGGTTAACGATGGAGGTGGTAGTGATCCTAGGCAGGCAACTGCTATATTTGCCGATGGCGTAGAAGTGGATTCTTTTACCGGTTATGGTATATTAAAAGCTATGGTAATAGGTGACCAGGGTAGAGTTGAAGCAACCGATTGTTTAATGCCAATAACAAAGTTTGAAGGCTCATCTGAATCGCAAAAAGAAGTATATTATACAAGATGTGAAGTTATTGGATATGCGGGTGCTATTGAGGTAAGAAAAAACGCTTATGTAGTTTTAGACGATTGTAAAATACTCTCTTTTTTAGATATTTATCAGGGAAATGTAGAATGTAAAGGCTATTGTGAATTTAAAAGAGGTATTGTAATTTGTCCGGCCGAAACAGGACAAAGTGCCTATCTCTCAATAGAAGATGGTAATTTATATGATGCGTCTGTATACATAGCGCCGGCAAATGGTGCTGACGTGTGTTATGACTTGGGTCGTCTAAAACATTCTCCTGAAAAAATACTGATTGAAGGTCAGGTAGAAAACGTACATAGACAATTTAATATTAGTACTATAAGTTCTAGTCAGGTAGTTGATAAGAATATCCGACAGTATATTAATCCTGTAGAAAGGCCCGATGATTACGAATCCGAAGAATATTATAAAACTTTGAAAACATGGCTGGATGCCATTGATAATGCATTTGGTGAACGAATCATGGATGTTCCGGAACAAATGCAGCCAGAAATGCCATATGTAAGAATCAATGGCAAATGGCTTAAACTCTCTTTAGGAAACGGTCTATCCGGAGAAATTACCAATTCCGGTGAATTCAAAATCAGCCTGAATTAGTGAACAGCAAATAACGAAATAAGAAGGGTTGAGGTATAATTACCCAGCTATAGGAAAGCTCTGAACTATTAGTTCGGGGCTTTTTTGTTCATAAATTTCCCTTTTCGAGAGAGGGAATAAAGAGTTTGTGACGAGCAAAGCGAGCAGCCGTAGGTTGCATACCTTTGTAGGCCGGTGTCTGAGGCACCGGTATGGAGAGAATACCCTCATACCCCCTCGACGCCGTAGGTGTCGTACAATAGCTCGCTACCTAATGCAGCAATAAAATTGGTGGCGGCATTCATTTGAACCGGCACGTGGGGGTCGGCCTACAAAAATGTGTAGCTTACAGCTGCTTTCAGCCTTCCATCTTCTGCTTTTAACTATGAAGAAATTATAACGAAAATCAGAAAGAGAAAGGAATAATTGCTATTTTCGTAGATTGACTAACAACTTAATATAGTATGGACATTTTAGAAGTATTCGGTGTGTTATTTCTTTCGCTATTACTCATTGTTTTAGGTATTATACAAATCATCTTTTATGTTAAGATATGGTATATGACCAATGATGTAAAAAAAATCAAAATGATGATTCCTTCAGGCAACAAAGTAAGAAATGCTCAGATATGTTTTATGAAAGGAGATGTCTTTGGTGGGAAAAATCATTTAGATGAATCTTTATATGAAGAAATACTCAAAGCTCATGGCTCAAATTTCGCTATCTCTGAGTATGTAAAAAAATTCGATGAGATAGACAAGCGGTATAGAAAATTATACACCAAAGTAGGTTTAGAAATGCCTGATATAGAAAAGTATAAAGACAGGAGTAAATTGCCTGTCTAAATACCATTTCATGCTTTTTTAGCAGTCTTTCTTCTTTTTGAAAGGAGCAAATCTCATTTACTTCCTCATCAAAAGCATCTCTTCAACAGCCGACTTAATATCTGTATCTGTAGATTTTGACTGGTTAGTTCTGGGAGAATAAAGAATCATCATATCAGAATAATCACTTGTTGGGGCAAGTGCTATCAGAAGATCCTGCTTTTCATTTATAAACCCGGCTGTTAACTCGTCAGGATCCACAGTTACTACCTGATACCTTTCAACCAGGAACTCCACGAGGGCTTCAGGATATCTTGCCATATCGAAAACAACAGCCATAGAAGTTACTTTGTTATTGTCAAACAAAAACATATACGAATAAAATGAATAGAAGTTTGTATATATCATTCCTGTCGCATTTTGAAAGGATGGAGAGCCCAATTTCTCAATAATACCTTCTTTTGACATATTGAATTGTAGCGTATGTATTGGCTCAGGGAAAAGGTTATACTTAGGCTCAATGATAACTTCTACTTTTTTCACATCTTTTCCGTTATCTAATACAATATTGGTTTCACCCACTTTTCCGGCAGTAATAAGTCCTGAAGATGAAACTTTAGCCACATACTCACTTTCAGACATATATTCTATATCAAGGGAAGAAGTTGCTTTGATTTGTGCGACATCTTCAAAATGAAGGGTAAACTCAGTTGTTTCCAGATTGATCTTTTCATCCTTAGCAGGTTTGTCGTTATCTTCACTAGAACAAGACATCAAAACCATAAAGGCTAACAGTGATAGTACATTTAATTTTTTCATGATAATTAGTATTTGTTGCAAATGTATAAATATTATTTAATTAAATAGAAAAAATAGTGTAAAAATTCTATTGTTTTGATTGTGAATGGTGTGTTTTTTGTAAAAATACACTGTCATGCTACAAACCAACAATGAAAAAACTATGATAAATCTATAAAGTAAACACAAAATAAAGCCTTTACCACCACCGCATTAAGCCATAATTTTGCAGAACCACAAATAAATATTTTGAACAATTTAAAAACTTAAAAATTATGGCAGGAGAAAAAATTTCGGCTATTGGTATTAAGAAGATCTATTACGGAGCACCGTTGGCAACGGTTGCAATTCCTTATGTAGATGGTAGAGCAGAAACAGGTTTATCTGCAGCAGAATTAAAAGCGTTTTTAGCAAATGCTTCAACAAAACAGGTTGAAAACGTTCATCAGGACACCTGGAACTATGAAAAAGCAGAAGCTACAATCACTCAGTACAAGAATCAGCTTACTAAAAAGACATATCGTCAAAGCGTAGAAGGTGGTGACTCAACAATCACTTTCTCAATCGGTAAATATGACTTTGAAGTAAAAGCAGACTTCGAAGGTGGTGGTTCAAACGATAAGAAATATTCTGCTCCGATAGATTACAAAGTGGAAAACATGACAATCGTTGGATTGACGGAAGACAATGTTTACATCGTATTCCCAAAAGCTTCAGTAATTGCACGTGGTGCATCTGCTGACAACGCGATTGCTATTGCGGTAACAGCTACTCCACTTGAACCGGACATTCAGATTGAACCGGAAGTATGGGTTCTTAAATCTGCGGTTGATAATGTTGCTTAAATAGTAGCTAGTAGACAGTAGTTAGTAGTAAGTAAAAAAAACTACTAACTACCAACTACTAACTACCAACTACAAACACAAATGAACAAAGCAGCAAAATTAACAACCAGCTCCCTTTTAGGGATAGACTTCAAGAATATATTAATTGCAGGTAAAGTCTATTCCATTTACCCGCCTACAATTAAGATAATGTGTCGCGCATTCCGCTATTGGGCAGATTTAGACTTTAATACAGAAGGACAAACCCGGCTAACGGTTATCCCACAGATACCTAAAAATATATCTCCTATACTAAAGGGATTAAGCGTATTTGTTACCGGAGATGTCAGGTGGTGGAAAATAAAATCAAAATTACTTTATCTCAAATGGCGGTATGGCAAACGAAGTGTACTTCCTAAAGAAATGAACGAAGCGGTCGTCAGCGCGATAGAACTCATCCAGGCGGAAGATTTTTTTATCTGTGCCAGTTCAGTATCGAGCGTAGTGACACTGGCAGCAAAACCCAACTAATAGGAAACGAAACGCTCTTAGGTCAGATCACAACATTCATGGATGCATTACACCTTACTTATACAGAAGTGTTCGAAAAAATACCTTACAGAAACCTTCTGATCATGCAAAAAGACAAACTCCATGAAGCCTACGGAAAAGTAATCAAGAAAACAACCAGCAAAGAACTGATGGGAGGAAATATCAAAGGTAATGATTAGTGATTAATGGTTAATTATTAATTAATCTACTAACTATCAACTACTAAAATAAAAAAAAGAAAAAATATGTCGGAACTTACAAATAATATCAAATCTGATTTGGCTGAATTAGAACGTCTTAAAAAAAGAATAGAAGAACTGAAAAGTGTTCTTTTATTAATGGATCAGGCAGTTAAACCAAAACAGTTTAATGAATTAAACAAAGAGCTAGGAAAGACAACTATTTTATATGAACAACTCCAAAAGAAGCTTAATCCGGAACTTTTTAAAGGATTGAAATCAGGTATTGAAGGAGTTTCCGGTGCTTTATCAACCGCTCAGGGAGTAGCAACCCTATTCGGTAAAGAAAGTGAAACACTCAATGTAGCTCAAGAAAAGGTTGGAGCTTCCATAAAGATAGTTACTGGTTTAACAAGTCTCTGGAATGGAGCGACCAAAGTACTAAACACCCAATTAGGTTTATCTATAGGGCTAAGTAAAGGATTGGTTGCAGGAGGTATTGGACTTATTATAGCTGGTATTACAGCAGCAATCCTCAAATATGAAGAGTGGAAGAAAAAGCAAGAAGAAATTGCCCGTATAAATAATATTGTCTCCGACAGCCTGATAGATGCGTCTATCCAAGGTGAAAAAGCAGCCATAAAGGAAAGTGCATCCTTAGATATCTTGTATAAAATAACGCAAGATGAAACAAGATCTAAACAAGAACGTCTCAAAGTCGCTAAGGAGTTACAAAAGACTTATCCGAACTATTTTGGGAATTTATCGCAAGAAGAAATTTTGTTAGGCAAAGGTGCCAATGCATACAATACACTTTCTGAATCTATTCTTAAAGTAGCAAAAGCAAGAGCGGCTGCAAATAAGATTACGGAAAACCAAGGAAAAATTATAGACCTTGAAGCCAAGAAAACAGGAATAGAGACGGAAAAAGAGAAGGTCGAAATCAGGAAAACAAAATATGTTGAAGAGTCTAAAAATCTATCCGGAATGCCGGAAGAGTCATATGCTTTTCATCAATCAATGATAAATACAGTAAATAAAGAAATAGAAGATTATGAAAATAATCTTTCAATTTTAAATAATGAGATAACCGCATTAGAGACTGCTAATAAAAATCTTTTAAACACTATAGATATCGGTGATATACTACCATCATCAGGTAGTAGTAATTTCAACAATCTTCAAAATAAAGAAAATCAAATTACTTCCGACATCCTAAGAATCCAGCAAGAGCGTGAAGAGTTGCGTATTTCCGCTATAAAAGATGAAGGTGAGCGTGTAAGAGAACAAATCAATATTGAATATCAAAAGCAAATAGATGAGATTAAAAATCAAGAAGCTGAATGGAAAGAAACTCAAAAAAAATTAACTCCGGATCAGCAGGTATGGGTAACTCAAAAGACTGCATATGCAAATGAGAAAAAAGATTTCGCTTTAGCTAAACAATTAGAGAAAGAACAAAAAGGTCTTGCTGAACAATCTGAAAAAGAGCAAAAGAACCTTGATGATCTGTTAAAGAAATATCAAGACTATGCCGCAAAAAGGTTTGCAATAGAGAAACAATATGACGACGATATAAAAACTTTACAAACTCAAAGGGATAAAGCTGAAGAAGAGGGTAATAAAAACCAGCTAGAACAGCTTGACCGTTCTATGGCACAAGCAGTAAAAAACAAAGGTAAATCTCTTATCTCTTTTGATTTCAATATATTGAAAGAAAGCCCTGAATATGTCCGAACATTTGAAGACTTGAAAAATGCATCTTCGGAAACACTTGGGGCTCTTCTATCACAACTGGAAGGAATGAAGAGTAAAGCCTCAGAAGTTTTAAACCCGGCAGAACTCAAAGAATATACGTCAACAATACAGCAGGTTATAGGTGAGTTGACAACGCGTAATCCTTTTAAGGCCTTGGCATCTGCACAAAATGACTTAACAAAGTCAAATGCCGCCCTTTCCGTCGCCCGTAATCAACTGAAAAACGCCCAAAAAGCAGGCGATGTTGAAAAGATAGCAGAAGCAGAGATTAAATATAAGGAAGCTCTTGATGATGTTACCAAATCACATAACCAGGTTATTAAAACCCAGAAAGAGGTAAATAAACAAACAGGAGAACTTTATACTGCTTTAAAAGGAGTTGGGGATTCAATGGGCGGTACAGCAGGTGAGGTGATCGGATTTATTGCAGACATCGGTTTGTTTGTGAATACAAGTATTGATGGCATGAGATCTGCTTCACAAGCCGCTACAGCATCTTTACGAGCAGTAGAAACAGCCAGTGTTATCCTTGTCATAATACAAGGAGCTATACAACTCATGAAGTCATTGGATAAGCTTCTTCCAACTGCGGAGGCCCAATATGATAAATATGCAGCAAAAATTGGAGAGATAAATAAACTTCGTGATGCGGTCAATGAGTATGAAATAGCTGTAATAAAAGCTAAGCATGCGGAAGAAAACTGGTTTTCAGAAGATAACCTGAAAGAACTGAGGCAAGCAAAAGAGCTTAACATAAAAGCAGAAGAGGCATACTTTGCTAAGTTGAGAGAAGAACAAGCTATTTACCAAAATAAGTCAGGGGCAGGTTGGTTCACAAAGTTTGCTGACTTTACAACTATAGGCCTAGGGGATTTGTTTAAAAACATGCCTGGTTGGGCGAAAGCAATCACAAGCGATCCATGGGCCGGCTCTCTTAGTAACTATAAGGAAGGAACAACTGCAGCTGTCAATAATTTACGTATCGAAACCAGAAAGGCGAGTAAGGGCTTTTTAGGGTCTGGAATTGGAGGAAAGTCACAAAAAACAGAAGATTTATCAACATGGGTTAAGAATAATCTTAAAGAAGATCTGTTTGATTCAACCGGACTATTAAACCTTGATACTGCAAATGTTGTATTGAATAAATATGGGGATAAACTGGTTGGTGAAACAAAAGCAACTCTTGAAGAATTAGTAAAACTGAGAGAACAATATGATGAGTATTTAAACACTTTACATGAATACGTTTCTTCTTTATATTCACCCTTGGTTGATAATTTCGTTGATTCGCTTTGGGATTGGTTTGATGAAGGAAAAGACGCATTAGATTCTTTCAAGGACTATGCTGCTCAGACCTTCCGGAATATCGTTACAGATATGATGCGGACAATTATATTGAAACAGGTGGTGGGCACTTATAGTGATGATATCAGTGGTTTGTACGAAGAATATTCTGCCGGTCATATGACTGAAGAGCAGTTAATGGAAGCTGTTAGTAAAAGGACAGCAGGTCTAATCTCTGATTATGAAAGAAATATCCCTACGCTTCAAAATGTCATGACGACTCTTACCGGAAGCTTAGAAAATATCGGAATAAGTTTAAAACCCAAAGAAGAAGAAACTCCAGCTTCCGACAACACCCTCAAAGGTGCGTATGCAAAAGCATCACAGGAAAGCGTCGATCTCCTTGCCGGACAGACCGGAGCGGCTCGGGTAGTACTGGAAGACATACGTACACAGATGTACACCCTCGATGAAGGCAGAGGCGAAATACTTGTGCCGGTAATAGATTCATTAAACGTAATAAGAGACATACAACTTAACGGGTGGAAAGATGTTTTTGCCATCCGTGAATTGACTGCGCAAGTAGCTGATAACACAGACGAGATACGGCGTTTATCAGTGAATATAGCGGATAGTAATGATAACATTGCCGGCAATATAGGAAAAGTAGCAAACAGGCTTCAGGATACGTTGGATGTTAAAATGAAAGGTGGAGGACTTGGACTATGACAATCGACGGCAAAAACTTACTATCCACGTGGGGTATAACGCTTCTGGACGGCTCATTTGGCAACCTGTTTAAATATCCAAAGCGGAAGACTGTTCAATACAGTAACTATGCCGAACGTGACGGGATAACACCTGATCTGCGGAAAATAGAATACGAGCCTAAAAACGTCACACTCGACTTTATGATGAAACATTCCTCTGTGGATGAGTTTTGGGACAAATACAGTCGCTTCTTTACCGAGATGACAACCGTAGGATATCGTTCAATGGATCTGGAAAACGGACTTATCCATACACTTAGGTACGATAAAACCTCCAGGTATGAATCTCCCAGGTTGTTCAATGCAGGTCCTTCGGCAACTTCATTTGCATTGAATTTTATAGAAGACAAAAATGCGATACCACAAATAGAAAGTCCGACAGGAGGAATTAATCTTCGTGGATCCTATGAAATAAACGGAATGGACTTCGGACTCTTTGGTGTGCATCCTGACGGCGAGATTGGAGAGATGCTAAAATACCCGAATATTAAGACACCGTTTACCAATGGCCGTGAATATGACCTAGAAACCAGAAGGTTGATGCACAAGGAAATAACAATTCCCCTCTGGATGGTGGCAGAATCGAAGGATGAGTTTATTACAAATTACTCCGCGTTCTTCCAGCAATTCAACAAACCGGGAAAGCAGTCTTTATATATTAATGAGATAGGCGGCGTAACCTATGCCTACTATACGGATTGCCCTTCCTATACCATTTCATGGGGAGGCCGGATAGGAGCAAAGTTCAGTATCTCATTCGTCGTTCCGGTAGTCACCTGGCTGGATGGAACAACTACTATTCTTACAGTTTTACAAGACCCGGATCTCGGTATACTTAGCAATGAAGAAGGTAAAATATTAACATTAAACAGATAAATATGGCACAGGAATTTGACATAGTACCCATAAATACCCTTATAGAGGCCAATGACTCTGAAATCAGTAACGGTCAGATCTTAATCGTTACCGGAAACAGAGCCAAGCGTGCTCCTTCTCTTAAAATGAAAGGTGCAAAAGGGGATAAAGGAGACAATGCGTATCTTAGGAATACAGGAACGTATGTTCAGTGGAGACTCGGACTGAACGGAGTCTGGCAAAATCTTATTTCTATTACGGATATTACAGGACCCAAGGGAGAAAAACCTATTTTCAAAACAACTTCCGTTGGGATAGAATATAAGTACGAAAATGAGCCGGATACAGCTTTCAAGTTGTTGATACCCTATGATGTCTTGAAGTTAAAGTTTACAGACCTCACAGCCGGGCAAAAAGACGAACTGACACTTCATTACAGCGATCTTACTCAAGATCAGATAAAAGAACTTCAACAACCCGCTATTGATGCGGCTGAGGAAATATCCCAATTACAACAAGTACTCGAGGAAAGAGAAGAAGGCAGAGTAGCAGCAGAGTCAATCAGAGAAGAAAACGAAGCCACCCGTAAAGTTAATGAAACGGCCCGTAAATCGGCAGAAACAAAACGTGTCAATAAAGAAACCGACCGTAATACTGCAGAAGAGGGTCGTGTGACTGCCGAAACGGCAAGGGTTGAAGTGGAAAAGCTGAGGGTTACTGCCGAAACGGATAGAGAAACAGCAGAAATTACCCGTGAAGAGAACGAAGAAGCCCGACAAGCAAATACAGCCTCAGCATTAGAGAGTGCCATCAAGGCCACTGATCGGCTAAAAACCCTCTCCGATCACCGTGATGAGATACGAGACGGTTTCTGGTGGCACTGGAACGAAGAAGCAGAAGAATATGAGAACACCGGCGAGAAAGCCAAAGGTGATGTAATGTTAGCCACATTTATAGTTGACTTCTCGGCAGGTGAATTAATAATGCGAACCCCTGATGGCTATAACGGGCCGCAGTTTGTAATAAAAGAAGGTAATTTAATTGTAATGATATAATGGCAGAAACTAATTTAGGTAGGATAGTTCCAATAGCAACAGGAAATTGGAATGCCACGACAGAATATAAGATGTTGGATGTAGTTAGAAACGGTAATTCCGTATTTTGGGCGAAATCCAATAACATAGCAACCCCAACCACCAATGCAGATGTATGGTTTCTTTTGGGTGTATTTGGAGAGAACGGCTTTACTCCTGTTTTCCAAGTAGGGATAATAACGACAGGTACGCCAGGGAGCCTTGCGTCTGTAGAACTTATACCTGACGGTACGACTGTTGAAGGCAATCCGCGGTATAAGATGAATATGTCGATCCCGCAAGGCGCACCAGGCGACGGAGCTGGGAATTTACTGGTAGATGAAACCTCCTTGGAGGCGGGCAAACTATACCTGTTTAAACCAGGCGCTGACGGATCATCTGTCGGAGAGTTGGTAGAGTATGTTGCTCCACAGCAAAAACAGGCTGACTGGAATCAGTCCACCGATACCGAACCGGACTATATCAAAAATAAACCGTCTATTCCCTTAAAAACTTCTGATTTACAAAATGATAGCAACTATGTTACAAACACACAGCTTAGCGGGGAATTAAACAATAAAGTAGATAAGATTAACGGGAAAGGTCTTTCCGCTAATGACTTTACAGATGCGTACAAAGGGCAAATAGACGACAATGCCACCCAGATACAGGCTTTACAAGGAGCAGTTGTTTACCTTGGTCATATTGCAGAAACAGCAGAATCTCTTAGCGCGGAAGGCGGCCAAGCGTTGTTAAATGCTCGCGCCACGGAATTGCTTACAGGGAAACCTTTAAAACAAGGGCATACGCTTATTGATACTAATAATAACGACTGGTGGTATAATGGAGAAGAAGCGATCTGGAAAAACATTGGCTATTCACTGGTATCTACAGCTACAAATAATACACTTGGAGTTGTTAAAGGCAGTACGGAGAGGGGAAAGGTTAGTATTGAATCAGATGGTACAATGAAAGCAAATACTTTACCCATACATAGAACAACAGTCCTGTCCATTTCAAATTGGACGCAAGGTGAAACATATTGGGAGTATACAATTACCGATCCTAACATAATCGATGGTTGTTATTGTCCAATAGTTATCGAAAATGATTCCGTTAATACAGCTAATGAATCCGGAATGCTTACAAAACCTTTGTATCAAGTAGGTAGTATGATTATTTATGTGGCGAATCAGCCGTATGCAGATATTAATATAACATATTCAATAATATTATGATAAACGGTGGTATAATTGGAATTGAAAATGGAGCGCACATCAGGGATATTATACTTGATTCCCTTGATTCAAATGCTCCTGAGAAATGGGAAACAAAGACTAATATGCCTACTCCTAGATACTATCATAAGTCGGCAGTTGTAGACGGTATTATTTATGTTATTGGAGGGACAACAAACGATACTAATGCATTTACTACCAACGAAGCCTATGACCCCATACTGAATAATTGGACTACTAAAGCGGCTATGATTACAGGTAGAAATGAAGTAGAGGTTTCTGTTGTAGATAATATTATTTATGCTATTGCAGGAGACGCCACTTCTGGTCGGTCGAATGTAAACGAAGCCTATGACCCCATACTGAATAGTTGGACTACTAAAGCACCTACTGATACTTTCATTCAAAATATAAACGCATCATTACAAGGGAAAATATATCGTTTTGGAGGAACCTCTAATGGGATGACCACAAGGCAGACTGTTAATATATATGACACTGTTCTGAATAGTTGGTCTGCCGGATTATCCATGCCCGTAGGCATGAGGCTTGGTGCGGCCTCTACAGTAAATAATGACATATATTGTATTGGTAGTATTGCGAATGGATCTTTAAATCAATCGTATTCTCCTAAAGGACTCCTAAAGTCAATAAGTATTATTGGCGATTCGATAATGGAATTCGATAAAGATGTATTGTGGAATGATGAAACGAAGCCGGCGAATGTAGAGTTCCAAACAAATGGAATAGGTACACTTTCTTTTCCAATAACAGATGTATCCGGATCTATCAAAGAAAAAATAGAAAAAAGTATCACAATTAATAATTTATAATATGGAAACAACAGTAGAATTATGGGATAAAAAAAGCCCCATAAATGGTATTAAAGCAAAAGAGATATTGAAGTTACGTCCCGAAATGGAAAGCAATACTTATTTGCTGTTAAAGGTGGGAAACAAAGTAATTCGTCATGAGGATGTCGATACAATCAGACTCTCTAACAAATGGTTTGATAAAACGGACGAAGAGATTGCAGAATTATTGCTGGAGGATTTTAAAAAGAAGTTAAGCGAATCAGAAGAAGGAAAAATAACAATATGACAGATGTAATAGTAATACAATAGTTGTAACCTATAACAATATAAAACACAAATAGTGTATGATATTTATAATAAAAGCGGAGGTGTTATTCTCGACATAAAAGTCGATGATGAAAGTTCCGGTATCGCACTATATGAAAGAAAAATTCAGTTATATTTTGAATTAATTATGCAAATAAAAAGAGGAAATACAGTAATAGCGGATGTCTTTGTAAAGTCATCCGCTTACACACTGGAGGAGATCAACGGGCAGTATATCGCTTATCTGGAGTTTGATGAGCGCAATCCCGTGAATCTTACCATCAACGACTATATCGAATATATGGGTAATACCTATTATATCCGGTATAAAGAAAGTGTGCAGAAGACAATGACGTCGTTGGGATATTCTTATCGGGTGACCTTCTATCATGAAGTTTACAAGCTGCATGATGTGGTTTTCTCTCCCTATGATAAGATTGAGTTCAAGAAGCATACCAGTACACTGACAGTAAATGCAGACGAAATCCTAGGACTTGTCGTCAAGTGTATGAATCGTGTCAGTTCGGGGTGGGAAACAGGCGAAAGTATCGAAACTAAGAAGCAGACATTCAACTTCAAGGATAAAACTTGTGCCGAAGTAGTCAACGACGTTATCAGTACTTTTAATACCGAATACTGGGTAGAAGGAAAGACAATCAATTTTGGAAAACGTGAATACGACAGTAACGGCTTGGTACTCTCTCAAGGCGGAGGATTTAAAAACCTTACCCTCGAAGCAGTGGACGATACCCCGCCGATTACACGACTCTATGCTTACGGTAGTGATCAGAACCTTCCTACCGGATATGGAGATTATCTGAGGTTACCCGGTGATAAGCTCTACCTTGAAAAGAATGTAGACAAGTACGGCGTCATTGAACACCAGAAGCAGTTTGAGAATATCTACCCCAAAGGTGAATTCCATGTTTCGGAGAAGATTGATAACTTTACCTTTATTGCTTCACCAAACCTCGACTTCAATATCAAGGACCTTCTGATTGAGGGAGTAGAGCCTATTATTACCTTTCAAAATGGAGGACTGGGAGGTTATGACTTTTCAATAGATGCAGAAAAAAGCGACTTTGAATCCCCAAAGAAAAAGATAGTCCTGATAGAAAACAGTGAGGAAAATGCCCAGAAAGTACCCGGAGATAAAATTCATTTTGATGAAAAAGATATATTTATCCTCACAGGTATCCAAATGCCTAAAAAGTTTATTGATAGTGCATCGATAGAACTTGAAGACGAAGCCCAAAAATGGTTAGACGAAAAGTGCGAAAACCGTATCCAACTAAAAGGCGATTGCGACGAAATAGAGTTTGCCGAAAGAGATATCCATATCGCTTGTGGTCAAATGCTCGGAGTATATGATCAGAAGTTGGAGATCAACCGTGAAATCCGTGTTACCTCTGTTAAACGATACATCGAAAATGACGAAGAAACACCTTACAGGTATGAGATAATCCTTTCGGACTTCCTTTCGACTAACGGTTTTGGACAAATTGTTGATGAAATAAAGGATATACCGAACAAGATTGAGAAAGAAGTAAAGCCGGTAAAGAGATACTCTGAAAGACGTTGGCGTGACACAATTGAACTTGGCAATGCCCTTCAAGACGCTTTTAAAGACTTCTCAGAAGGAGTAAACCCTGTTTTTGTCAGAACAATGCAGCTAGTCGCGGGAGACGAACGTTTACAATTCCGTTTTGTTGATAGCTTCACTAATCCAAAAGAAGTAGATCATGATTTCGACTACAATAAAGACACGAAAACATTCTCTACCGGCTTAGCGAAAATACAACATATGACATTAGGAATTGATACATTTGCCCCTAGCCATAATATAAGTGAATACAGATTCTGGGAAACCTCCGAGAAATTTTCTTATCGTATTCCTGATACTGGAGCTTATTGGTTATATGCCCAATGTTCAAAAAACGGTACTGTCGCTAAATTCTTACTTTCGAACAAAATAATTGAAATTAACTCTGATCCTAAATACTATCATTTTGTAGTTGGTTATTTAAATTCAGAATATGAAGATTCAAGATCATTTGTTACTCTTTATGGTTATACGGAGATTTTACCAGGTCAAGTAAGGGTTAATAAGGTTATTTCAACAGACGGGACGCAGTACTTTGATATGGCTGCTAAACGGTTCAGGATAGGAGATAACAATAGTTTTCTCAGTTATAATGTTGATGCCCCCAATCAGTTAAGATTAAAGGGTACAATAGTTCAATCTTCATCCGGAGAAACTGATTATCTAGAAGTAGACAGAGGTAATTGGGTGGCAAATATGACCTATTATCCGGGTGATAAGGTTAAGTATACGAATGGTAATATTTATAAATGTATAAGAGTAAATACAAATTTATTACCAACATATGAATATTACTGGAAATTACTGATCAGCAAAGGTGATAAAGGTGATAAAGGAGAACCGGGAGCAACAGGTTCAACAGGCCCAACAGGCCCAACAGGTCCGGCACTAAATTTCAGAGGAGATTGGAGTAGTTCAAAATCGTATGAATTGACGACAATCCGAAGGGATATCGTTAAGCATGGTTCAACCTATTATGCGCGTGCAAATAAAATGGGTTCGACTAGGACGCTGGTTACTAACACGGACTATTGGGAGGTATTGAACAGCTTTGAAAGTATAGCTACGGGATTGCTTTTTGCAGATACAGCCAATATTTCTGGATGGAATTTCAATAACAATTTTATTTGGTCTAAAGATAATAGATGCATACTAGACGGAAACGGAGGGTACAATTCCACCCCTGTCATAGCACTGGGAAGTAACGCCATGAAGACCGAAAATGGTAAATTAGTAGTCAATCCAAATGCCGAACTAAAGTTATTTGCCGGAGGTACCCTCACGGCGGGGACCGGAGTTGCAGAATCCAATTCAGGAATAACCGGTCAGGGAGGAACAGGAAATAGCGTCAGGTTTTGGGCAGGAGATACATTCGCTAACCGGCATAAGGCACCATTTAGGATAACACAGGATGGGTCGATGGTAGCCAATAATATGACTGCGACTGGTAGTTTTCAGACAGCAGTCGATAAATATAGAGTAGTGATCGATGCATCTGTCTCAAATCCGTATAAGATTTCAATGTTTGATAAGAATAATCAACCAGCTGTCAGAATGTATGTGGATGATTATGGTTATACTTTCATAGATGTGCTAGGTAGTAATACCAAGACCTTCATTTCGACAGCCGGGATTGGATATAAATATGGTTCTGCAACTTCTTTCAGTGTAAGGTTATACCCACCAACTCCAGGATACCAGAATTTATTGAACAAACTGATAGTCGAATTAAAGAATCTTCCAACTTCTGCAAGTGGATTGTCTTCGGGGATGTTATGGAGAGATGGGGATAACCTAAAAATAGTACCATAGTAGATACAAGTAAGAATTTTAACAACAAACCCAATGTGCAATATAAAATGACTTAATACAATACATTTGTCGTCATGATGTTGCACATTTCTTAATTGGATAGGATTCCTTCTTTAATAAATTAAAAGATCTATTTATCTCACAATTATTTTTTGAGAAGATCTGCTGTCTGTTATAATGTAAAAACCTTCGGGAAGATTTACAGTACTGATACAATCAACAAAAACTTTTTTCATCAAAATTCCATTTAAGGAATAAATAGAATACCATTGAGGTGAAGTAGTTTCAATTTGAACAGTATTACCATAGCTGTATACCTTAAATTGTTCCTTTAAAACTTTTTCATTGGATATGGCATGAGAATAATAATATGTGTATTTTCTTTCATCATAAAGGTACCAGTATTCTAAATTTCTATCCCAATAAAACAGACTTTCATATATTAAGTTATTGTGTTCATCAGATCGATATTCCCTTTTTGAGTAATTCCCTGACTTTTCGACATTAATCACTGAATATCCATCTTTAGTGTATTCATAATCAAGATGAAACGAATATTCCCATTCTTGTTTGTTTTTCATATAATGAATTTCTTTATCTACTCTTCCTGAAGATAAAAGGAATTCTGTTTTAAAAACTTCTACAAGAGAATTAAGTTCATATATCCAATGTAATGTTAGTATTTCATACTTTCTATCTGAATACGAATAGATTTCTTTGTAGTACAGAACCCAATCCATATTATTATTATTTAGATCTTTTCTTACAATAGAATCTAATCTATTCTCTTTGTCGTAGAAATATTTAGATATGGAAAATGGACTTCTTTTCCCGTTGATGAAAGCAAAACTTGTAATCTCATCGATATTGCCAGATTCAGTATATTTGTACTCATTGTCTTCATTTGGGCTTGAATACTCATTATAATAAAAATCATGATAACCGGAAAGCCATATTGTAACAGTCTTCTTTAGGCCATTGGGATAGTAATTACGAATTTCTGCTCCATCTTGCAAGTATGTGTCCCAATATTCAGAGTATGAGTATCTTCTGATAGTATCAGTTAGGTTGTCACTACTATGAGAATAAATCTCTTTCCAGGAATTTAACATAACATAGTTATTCGACGTTATAAAATGTACACTATCAATCTGTTGTCTTTGAGAATAAGAATAACTATTAAAAGTAAACAATAGGAGCAATATTAAGTAAATCTGTTTCATCTCTCTTATAGCGTTAGTTAAAATTTTCAGGCTAAGGCTCTTTGTTTTTCTACTTACAACTATCTTTTCCATGACAATTAGTTTTTGCTGTAAAGATAAATACTTTCAGTGAAAAAACAATTTGGGGTTTAAATTTACAACTATACACAACTATATATGCTCAAACAGCCAATCAGGTATTTTCGGACCCGTCCTGTTTTTATCCGGACGCGTCTGAAAATAATTGGGACGTGTACCGGAATAATTGAGAGGCGTGCAAAAATAATCGGGATGTAACCTGTTTAAAGAGTTGTTTTTCATAAACTCGTATCATCCTGTCACCAGCTGTGTTAAACCTTTTCTGCATAATGGATTTGAGGGTGATATGTTCACTTTTTCTCCTATCACCCACATATCACCAGAGTCAATGTGAATCCGGATCAAAGGGATCAACCGGAAAAGAATTTGTGACAGGTCTGATGACAGATAAAAGCAGTAACCTGTCACCTATATATCCTTTATGAAGAAAGGCTTTCGAGTAGTTGGTGATATGATGACAGGTAGATGCCTATCATTAAGCTTTAAGTATCTTTTTCCCCTTTTTGCTTTTGGATTTCTTTATCTTTTTTTTGTAGCTTTTCCTTCATCTCTTTTTTATAGGCTTCACCACGGGAAACAAAATATTGAAAATAGATGGTATCGTTTATTATCTCGACATAGAAAAAAGCCCTGTAATCACCTACCCGTAGGCGGTAAATATTCTTGTAGCCCGTAAGTTTTTTGCAATCCGTTAAATCATTTATCAGTTCCGCCTCTTTTACCATTTTAATCATTTCACGGACGGATTGAAGCTCTTTTCCGCTTAGTTTCCTGACTTCTTTTGCAAAGGACTTCGAATATTCAACTTCCATATATAGTTATACTCCTAAAAAATCCTCAAATTCTTTCTTTTCCTCGGAATTTAAAAACTCTTTTCCTTCCGGATTGCCTTTGAGCATATAGCTGTACAACATTTCATCTGTATTGTTTTTGGCAAAATTCGTTAACAGATCTTCAATGAAGTTCTTGAGATTTTTACCATGCAAAGCCGCAGCGACAGATAATGACTGAAAAACATCTTCCGGAATATCTATATTTTTCCTTTTTAAAACTTTTGTATTCATTTCCAAAGTCGTTTAAAAATTAGGCAATGACAAAGATATGAAAAATATATTATGTATATGATATGCATTATATATTTTTATAACTATACACATACACTCTTTAAAATTGTGCACATCCTTTTTTCCAAATCGGGTGCATCCTCTTTCGGAATCGGGTGCGCCCTCTTGGGAGAAAGGGTGCGCCCTTTTTGATGAGAGAGTGCGCCCGATTTTGTCAAGTCAAAAAAAGATCTTTTGAATTATATATTAGAAAAAACAAAACATATTTATTATGGCACGAGAATTTGACATACAGCCCATAAATGCGTTACCGGAATCAACAGACCAGGAAATAAATTCAGGTCAGATCATTATTGTTACCGGTGGTCGGGCGAAGCGGGCTCCTTCTTTACGTATGAAAGGGGCGAAAGGTGATACCGGAGACAGCGCTTATCTCAGGAATACAAGTACATATATCCAATGGAAATTAGGTGTAAACGGTAGTTGGCAGAATCTTATCTCCATAGCGGATATCACAGGACCGAAAGGAGAAAAGCCTCTTTTCAGGACTTCTGCTATCGGTATTGAGTATAAATACGAAAACGAACCAGAAACGGCTTACCGACTCCTTATTTCAGTGGATGTGTTAAAACTTAAATTCACGGATCTTACTACTGAACAGAAAGATGAGTTAACGCTTCACTTCAACGATCTTACAGAAGAACAAATAAAAGAACTTCAACAACCGGCTATTGATGCGGCGGAAAGTATTTCCATTTTAGAAGAATCTTTAAAAGAAAATGAACAGGAAAGGGCCGAAGGTGAGGCGTTAAGGCGGGAGAATGAAGAAACAAGAAATAGTAACGAAACCGCACGGCAATCCGCGGAGGCAATAAGAGGCACAAACGAAACCGCACGTATCTCAACAGAAGAAAGGCGTGTTACCGCTGAAGAAACAAGAGTCGAAGCGGAGGAAAAACGGGTAATCGCTGAGACATCGAGAGCAACAGCCGAAACCCTTCGGGAAGAAAACGAAACTCTTCGACATGAGAATACAGCTACGGCCATTGAAAATGCTGATCAGGCAACCAACAGACTAAACACGCTTTCCGATCACCGGGATGAAATACGGGATAGCTGTTGGTGGCGTTGGGATGAAGCAACCGAAACATATGTAAATACAGGAGAAAAAGCACGTGGAGATGTGATGTATGCCACATTTGAGGTAAATACCTCATCCGGTGAACTTACGATGATAACCCCCGATGGATACAATGGCCCTGTCTTTGATCTGGACACAGAAGGAAATATAAACGTACTAATTAACGAATAAAGAATATGGCAAAAACAATTTTAGGAAAAGTTTCCATCACGCCGGCAGGCATGTGGAACGCAATGACAGCCTATAAGAAACTGGATCTGGTAGAAAGCCCTGAAGGTTCTTTCCTGGCAAAGATGGACAATGCAAATACCCCGGTAACAAACAATTCCGTATGGCAAAAAATAGCCGATCGCGGTCCTGCCGGAGAAGGAAATGTAACCGTTTCCGCAACCGGTTTGAAAATAGGGAAAAAATACCTTTTCTCTCCAAGTCAAAATGATTCCGCTTTAGGTACATTCGAAGAATACGTACCCGAGGAGTATGATCAAAAACAAGCCGACTGGAACCAGGAAGCAATCTCCGAAGCAGATTACATAAAGAACAAACCTACCATCCCAAACAAAACTTCTGATCTTCAGAACGACAGTAATTACATCACAAACACCCAACTATCAGAAGGTCTTAACGGAAAAGTAGACAAATCAGAAGGAAAAGCTCTTTCCTCCAATGATTTCACCACAGAAGACAAAGAACAGATCACCTTAAATACCCAACAGATCGAGGCTTTACAAGAAGCAGTATCCACAGCCACAAACGAGAGCTTAGGAGTAGTAAAAGGAAGTACAGACATAAGGAAGGTAAGTATAAATTCAGATGGCAGTATGTCCGTTAATCTTGGGATAAAACACAAAACAAATACAATACTTACCACTTCCTGGGTAGCCAGTGAAACCCATGAAGGTCTGTATGAAACGACTATAGAAGACGCAGAAGTTATTGACGGTAGTCTTGTAACAGTTACACCGGATATCCCCTCAAACGACGCTTACAACTCTGCCGGAATATACCTTTCCGGTTCAGGCAGTGAAGGAAACTTCACTATATATGCGAAATCCATTTCAGAAAATGATATAACAATAAATTATACAATACAATTATGATAAGTGTGCAATGTAAAGGAGGACGTGAGATCCTAACAAAATCACTGGTAACAGATCTTTATTATCCAGCGGGAACATATACGTTTGTAGTGCCTGATCATGTATATGAAGTGGATGTATTCTTAGTAGGAGGAGGCTCAGGGGGATGTAATGGCGCCGGTGGGGGCGGAGGATATACTAAAACCTTTAAAGCAGATAATATTGGAGTCAAGCATGGTAATGCTATACCGGTCAGGCCAGGAGAATCCATAGAAATTATAGTAGGTGCTGGTGGAGAAGGACAGAATAGCCTTGCTGGTAATGGTGGATATTCTCAGTTTAAGAACGAAAACTACAGAGCCGATGGTGGGTTTATATATAAACCAAACGGACTGGGGTATATGGGCGGAGATGGAGGGTCAGCCGGAGCTGCCGATCTACCTAATATTGGTATATACGCTGGATCAGATGGGAGCGATGGTTATAATCCAAACGGATATGCTAAAGGGGATTGGAAATACGCAGATGGGGCTAGAAATGGAAAAGGGCAAGGATATACTACCCGCGATTTCGGCGATCCTAATGGGCCAATAAATGCAGGCGGAGGAAGCTCTGGTAGATCATTACAAACCGGTGGCCTTTCTAATTATTCAGAAGGATCAGGGGAATCCAAAATTGGTAGAGGCGGTGGCGGCTATGGCGGTGGCGGTGGTGGAACAGCCAACTCTTCTACTGGTGGCAAAGGAGGTGATGGCAAAGTTATGGTTAGATATTGGAAGATAGAATAAGATTTTAACAAATACGAAGACTCCCAGGCATGAAAATGACCTGGGTTTTTCTTTATCAAACTTATCTCTAACAACAAAAAACTTCCCTGTTTTATATTTTATACAAAAACCTATGTTAGGATAAGATGGTCTGAGAGTTTACTTTCTACCTGTTCCGGCAGTGTTGTTTTTGTGTATGGTTTAATATGATTGGAAATTATAAATTATGTGGGAAGTAATACAATGGATAGTGGCTATTGGGGCGGGAGGATTAATCTCTGTAATAAGTCAGTTTATTTTCTTGAAGCCTAATAAGCGCATTAAGGAAGCAGAGGCGAATATGGCTGATTTTGAGTTTATGAAGAAAGAGATTGAACACCTGAATGTACGTATTGATCAACTTTATAAAGATTTAGGTAAAAGCGAGGAAGAAAAACGGCAGGGAAAGAAAGAACTGGAAATCTCAGAGACTAAACGTTATAAACTAAAAAGCTGTATTTCGAGGGCACACAATTGTGAACATAGTGATAACTGTCCCGTATTGAAAAGACAAAGAGAGTTAGAAGAGGAATATACTAATAATTTAGAACATGAAACTGACAAATAACTTCACATTGGATGAATTCACCCGATCTCAGACAGCAGATAAGAAAGGTATAAAAAATATACCTGGTGAAAAGGAAGTGAGTTCTATAAAGAGACTTGCAGAAAAGGTATTACAGCCGGTTAGAGACAGTATAGGTAAATCCATACATATTAACTCCGGTTTCCGTTGTATTGAACTCAATCAAGCTGTCGGCGGTGTTGCTACTTCCCAACATGTTAAAGGGGAAGCGGCCGATATCTACGCTACAGGTATTCGCGCCCGTGAGTTATTTAATGCTATCCTCAAGATGGGTATCGAATTTGATCAGATTATCCTTTATCCGACATTCGTACATATCAGTTATTCAGAAGGTAAAAACAGAAAACAAATATTATATGCCAAGGGAGTCGCAGCATAGAAATTCAGAACCTTTGAATACGTTAGAACAGGTTTTGGTTTGGATCAGCATACTACTTTTATGTCGGTTCTTTGTTTCATGTGGTACATCCCAAAAGAGTACGGAAATTAAAAGGCTTTACAATACGGAGTATATCTATACTGATAGTCTTTATTTGCATATAGACCGTTTATCAGTTGAAGATATCCTCAGGCATGAGAAATTAAGAGCTTTGATCACAATAAAAGATTTCTCTCGTCCGGATAGTTTAGGTAATCAATATGTGGAGCGGGAAACTACCATTGATTTGACCAATGAGGTCGAGATTAATAGCAGTAAATCAGATTCAAGCAACATACATATTAATCGGGTTACCACACAAACCGAAACTCAAATATTGGATGAAGAAATAAAAGAAGATATTAAAAAGAATAACCGGCCATTCCCTACATGGATATGGTGGGTATTAGGTTCACTCTTTGTAATCTTTATTATTTATAAGGCAAAAAGATTCGTTGGTTTTTCATGATTTATAGGTTTAATATTAGTTTTAGGAACCGTCTTGCTTGTGAAAGTAGGGCGGTTCTTCAGTAATGATTGTTATGCAAGTAAATATAAAAAAAGAAAAGTCGCTATGTAAGCGACTCCACCACGTGATCAGGTTGGGATTCGAACCCAAGACCCACAGCTTAGAAGGCTGTTTAGCTCTTACGCCTCCAAAAGCTTCGCTTTCGTAGGCTACCCAACTGAGCTACCCGACCTTCAACCATTATGGTTGACATTTCGGTTGACAGATGACTCAAACAAGAATGAGTTTGTAATTAAGTTAAATATCTATCGTAATGCAAATATAGTGAAAGCAGCAAATGAATCAATCATCTGCTGCCTTTAAATTCTATTGGATAGTTTCGTAAGTGTACGTTTCAGTCCAATTATAACCACCACCTTCATCTATCTTAATTTCCTTCACATATCCGTCACTATCGAAAGAATAAGCAAATGTAGTAGAACCTGCTCTTTCTGGCAGATACTTTGTAGGCTTACCAAACACACCTAAGTAATAACGTAGATTACGAGCATTCATATCATAAATCCATAATAACCACATCTGCTGTTTGTTCTCATACTTAGACAAAGTAATGTTACCAAATGTGGAAGAAGCTATCATACTTCCATTCTTATCATACGAATATGTTAGTTCATCATCTACCTTTGTCAATAGTCCAGAGGAGTACTCATAACGCCCTATTAACGAGCCGTCCATATAGATAGACTTTGTCAATCCATTTTCAATATTGTAAGTATTTGTATAGTTCATTCCGTCTTGATAGAAATCATTTGTAACTGTCTCAATTACCTTATCCGTTTGATACTCGAATGACATAACCATAGTACTACCATAGTCCCAATCTGTAAGACTTTTGATTGTTATCTTAGATATTTTGTCACCACTATAGCTGAAATCAGCAGAATGCGAATTAGTCATGTGAATACTTTTAATTCGCTTGTTCACATCATTTGGAATATCAACACCATTGTCTTCTTCACTACTGCATGAACACATTACGGCTATCATAATAGCCAGAATTAAGTTTAATCTTTTCATTTAATTATATTTTAAAGAACTTGAACGGCAATTACTTTAGAAAGTGAATTTCTGCGGTGTTTGTTGCTACCCAAAGTACTACAAACACTTCTTCTCCTTTAGTGGTCTTAGCGAAATATCCCTTTAGCCACTCGCCACTATTCCACATTAGTTCTTTGCCTGAGATAGTAGCACTTGTTGTATTGAAATCATCTCCATTAGGATATTTAGTCCGAAAGGTTGTAAAATCAGCAGAGATTGTAAAACTTCCATTAGAATACCTTTCTCCGAACTCAATTTCGTCCTCAAATTGTGTATAAACTTTACCAAAGTAGAATGTTCCGCTTTTAAGTGGCAGAATTTCTGCAATACGAATCGTATCATCAACATCTGGGTCTTTCTCTTCCGATGAGCAAGCGGTTAATGATAGAATTGCAAATAATGTAAACAATAGTCTTGTTACTTTCATAATTAAATAATCTTTATGCCTACCTGTTCCCATTGGTAAACGGTTATAATGTAAAAGCGTGGGAACTGTATTTACGCTTACCCATCAATCAGGCTCTCGCAAAGCCCATAGCACAGGTAAGCAACAGTAGCCCACGCCATGAGGTATATAGACTACCTATAAAAGATAGTTATATAACAAGACGTGAGCGTTTGTTGCTACCTTCTCCGTGCTATTAGTCAAATTTGCGAGATTCGATTGATGGAGAAAGTTTCAATAAACGCTTTCTTAATAAGTCCTTCTCAACTGGCTAACACTTTAGCTGTTAAGAATTACTGCAAATATAGTGAAAGCGTTTGAATTAGTTTCAATTCAACAATAACAAGGTTTAATACCGCCTTCCTTTCTTCTTGCCAATACTGGCGCAAATAAGGAATAGTATTATTAGGAACAGCGTAAACGGTGGATGTATAAAGAATAGGAATCCTATAACAATCAGCGCAGCAATGAAACTTTTCATACCATTTCAACTTTAAATAACTCCTTCATCTGCATAGCTATAATAACCTTCTGTTGTTACAATAATATGATCTAACAACTTTATCTCCATAAGTTTGCAGACCTTAGATACTTTCTGAGTCAAAGTATTATCCTGCGTAGAAGGTTTTAAGTTTCCACTTGGGTGGTTATGGCTCAAAATAATACCTGTTGCATTGCTTAAAATAGCTGATTGCATGATAATCTTAATATCTACTGAACATTCACCTGTTCCACCAATAGAAACAGTATGCACACCTAATACTTTTCCTGCCTTGTTTAACAGGATAACATTTAATGATTCATGGTGTTCTATTGTACTCCTGTCAAATACTGATTCAATCAGGAAGTTGTAAATATCCTTAGAACATTTGATTTGCACCCTTTCAGATGCTTTAACCTTTGATTGATAGGTCAATTTAACCTCACAAGCTTGTAATGTCTTCATAAGCGTATAATTTAGTTGAGGCAATTAATCACTATTTTACACTAATAAAAATTTAAGTATACAATTACCAACTTTTTAATCCCTGCATTTCGGTGTGGGGATTTTTTTATTTTAAGATTTAAACTTATGAAAAAAATAGACTATAGCAAAATAAAAAAAGAATTTGGTTTATCAAATAAAGAATTAGAAGCTCTTAAATTTCAGTATGAAGTTTTTGATCCAGATATTTTTGATAAAATAAGAACTAAGGAGTTCTATTCTACCATAAGTACAGGCTTAGACGAGCCGATGTTTTTTATCAAAGGGAAGAGAGCAACAAGAGAAGAGTACCGGAAAATAGAAGGTGAATGGTTAGATAGTAAAAATCAAGTCTTATGAAATAAAGAACTTATCTTTCGTTCGCTTTCTTCCAAAAAAATAACTGTGTCAATGGCATTACCAGTTTTGCAGTGGATATAGTCAGCTTGCCTCTTCAGATGTGATTGCATCAGTTTTTTACAAAGAGATAAAAATTCTTCATCTACATACATGGATTGTATAAGATAAAATGTAGAAGATACCGCATAAAAAACCTCTTTGGGTGTTGAGATATTAACTACAGTGCATATCTCAAAAGTCAATCCTTTTGGGTTGTCAAATTTATAACTATCCATACGACAGTAAAAATCATCTTGAGAAGCTTGATAATCTAGTGTAAAATCTCTACTTTTTTTAAATTCTAAAAACTTAAGAGTATCCATGTGTTTGACTTAAATATTAGCCATCACAAAGCTATCAAACAAATAATGCCGTCACTTAATTTTAAAACAAATTAATACATTTTAATCAGTATTTGTATTTATGGTTTTATATCTTTGCGATAATAAGATAATCCGAAAGCGTCAGATATTTTTGAGACTCTGAAAAACTGGTAATTTTTAATGCACTCAAAAATAGGCTTGACGCTCGCGCCAGTATAGGCGTGGGCTACAAGTTTGTTTGTGCATTAAGGTATACCAGTGCCTCAGAGTAAAATAGATTTGGAGTCCCACGCTTTCTTTTTTTAAATAATCTTCCAAGGGAACAGAAGACCAATATTAAAGAAATGAAACAAATAGTTCTATTTATTTTACTTTTATGCAAAACCACAATTAATTATGCGCAAGAAACAGAAAGATTTTTTCAAATAGGAAAGACAGTGCAACAACTGCACCAATTACATAAAGAGGATGATAGTTTTAAATGCGAGAATATATATGTAAAAGATGAATTATTTCAAGTCGTTAGTGTAAAAAGTTTAACAAAGGATTACATGTATCTTGTACATAATTCCGCAGGAGTAACCAATGCTCATATAATAGGAGATCAAAATGTAATTCTTCCTTTATTTGATAAATTTACAAAGGATAAGAATATGATAAAATATAATTTAGACAATAAAAACCAAACAATCGAATCAACTTATTTGTACAGGAATGGTCTTAATATTATTATGATTTCTAAAACCGTAAAAGGTACAACTAAAATACACATTGAGGTAAAAATTGAGCCTATCAAGTAATGCTTAAAACATATACAGAATAATAATTAGAACATATATACACAATATTTTTCTTTTTATGTAAATTTATTCTTATATTTGCTTGAAATAAATCAATCAGTATGATCAATAAAGACTTTAAATCAATACCAGAGTTATTGGAATCATTTCCGACTGAACAATCTTGTATTGACCATTTAGAACAACTTAGATGGGATGGAAATGTTATATCTCCATTCGATGCAGAGTCTAAAGTTTATAAGTGTAAGGGTAATAAATACCGATGTAAGAATACCGGAAAGTATTTTAATGTAAAGACCAATACGCTTTTCGACAATTCAAAAATTCCACTTCAGAAATGGTTTTTAGCAATGTGGTTAGCCACATGTCACAAGAAAGGAATCTCTTCCCCACAGTTGGCCAAAGATATGGGGGTAACACAACGTACTGCATGGTTTATTCTACAGAGAATAAGAAGATGTTTCGGCAATCTATCAGAAGATAAAAAACTGGATAATGAGGTGGAACTAGATGAGGCTTATATAGGAGGAAAAAATAAAAACAGACATAAAGATAAAAAAGTAAAAAAATCTCAGGGCAGAAGCAGTAAGGATAAAACGCCTGTTTTTGGAATGATTAAAAGGGATGGTGATGTTATAGCAATCGTTGTGCCCGACACAAAAAGAAAAACTTTAACACCATTAATAAATGATCATATAGAAAAAGGATCAAATGTTTATACTGATGAATGGGGAGCCTACAGAAAATTGAATGAAGCCTACAATCATGGTGTTGTTTATCATAAAATAGGAAACTACGTAATAGGTCGGATATCTACAAACAATATAGAGTGCTACTGGAGCCACCTAAAACGGATGATAATCGGCATACATCACTGGATATCTAAAAAACATTTACAACTGTACGTAAATGCTCAATCATTCAGATACAATACAAGAAAAGTTTCAGAATATATCAGATTTAATATGTTACTTTGTAATATGGAAAATCGGATTACTTATAAAGAACTAATTTATGACAGCAAAATATAATAAACTTCTTGTCCAAGATGTAGAAATATCTATAGTAGCTGTAGACAATGAAGATTATATCTGCTTAACAGATATGATTAAAGCCAAGGATGGTGAATTTTTTGTTAGTGATTGGTTAAGAAATGCAAATACTTTAGACTATTTATCCGCATGGGAGTCTATAAATAATCCTAACTTTAATTATGGCGAATTCGCCATAATTAGACAGCGCTCAGGATCAAATAGTTACAAGATAAGCGTAAAAGAATGGGTTGAAAAAACTAATGCAATAGGCATTTTGGCTAAAACTGGAAGATACGGTGGAACATATGCTCATAAAGATATAGCGTTTAATTTCGGTATGTGGATAAGCCCTGTTTTCCAATTATATATAGTAAAAGAATATCAAAGATTAAAAGAAATTGAAAATAACCAATATGGTCTTGAATGGGACGTAAAAAGAATTCTTAGTAAAGCAAACTATCATGTTCATACAGACGCAATTAAAAACTATATAGTACCTAATGCTGGTTATGCAAAACAGAAAGAATGGTTATTATATGCTGATGAAGCAGATATGTTAAATGTTGCACTATTTGGATGTACAGCTAAAGATTGGAGAGAAGCAAATGTTAATAGGGCATTAAACAACGAAAACATAAGAGATATGGCTAGCATTAACGAATTAGCAATTCTTTCTAATATTGAAAGCCTTAACTCAACTCTTATCAAAAGAGGAATCAGCAAACAAGATCGTTTTCGGATAATATGCGAGACAATTCAAGATCAGAGAAAATTATTAGATAATTACGATTATATTAAATCAATAAAAAAAGTATCAGATTCTACTTATGTAGATTCTAAAAATGAAAAAGAAGATCCTTCTGAATTAAATATAAACTTTAAAACAGCATTAAATTACAATATAAATAAAGATAGAAGAAAAGAGGAATAGAGGAATAGCGGAACCCCTATATACAACATAGGGGTTTTTAATTATATAGTTAGTGTAAAATAGTGATTAATTGCCTTAGTTGATTAGTAATCAAATGAATTGCAGGAAATAGTTTGCTGAAATGAATCTATCCCGTTTCAAGAACTGAATGTGCGTTTGCTTATAGAATCACATAGAACAGCCATTCCAGAGCAAGAATGAATCTTATTTTGAAACGGCTTGATTATTAGGCACAAGTTCACTTTAGCAAGCTAATTTTTCTATAAGTAGGTAGAGGGGAATATATGGAAACAAGGGTATCTTGTGCATCATTTACAACTATTTCAGCTATGGATTAATATAATTTTACAGCATTATGTAGCAACTATGCTGAATAATAAAGGTCTATGCTTAGTAAAGGGCAGGGGGGATTTTACAAGTACCTGTACTTGCGTTTGTGCCGTATACTTTTATAGTAAAATGTAATCCTAAGAAATGAGTTTTAAACTCTATACTATTTGAGTTATTCTGTATCTTTGATACATTAATAAATAGTAATATTGAATTATAATGGAATGGCTTAAAGAATATTGGGCGGTAATTGGATTTATACTAAGTAGTCTCTGGATCGCATACAAGTATCTAATTGAGAAGAAAGAGAAGAAAAGTGATATTAAACGCAGTAAGTATGTTGAATTAATAGATGTAATTTATAAATATCGCTTTGTCCTTTTTAATGCGTTTCACCTAACAATTGATGAACTAAGTTCATTGGCATTAAGACTTACTAACACTAAACAGGAGTTAGACCAGAAAGATTCAGAGATAATATATCTTCAAGATGAATTTAAAAAAATTGTAGCAGATTGTAAGAATGGAGACAAGAACTGTATAGATTGCGAAAGAATAGACAAATTATATCATCAGAGAGTATCTGAGTATAATTCTATACGTGAAAATATTGAGAAGGTTGATAAATACGCTTTATTTCGTCAAATAATGAATGATATTACACCTTTCACTTCAATCTCATCTCAAGTATCAGGATTACATCTGTTTATGTCTAGTAAGGTTTCATTATTAGTAAAGGAACTTGAATTGGAAACTACTTATTTAAAACTTTTAATTGATAATTATTATCTAAACAAATCATCAGAAAAAGATGTATATAATAAGGTTGGAGAAATACTTTTTAAATGTGAAACTCTTATACACCAGATGAGAGATGAATCAGGGCTTGATGTTAGGTGAATTACTCTAAAGCCAATCCGAATATTCCCACTCCAGACAAGTCAAATTTTCCAGATCACTCGTAAATTATTTGAAAATATATTTGTAAACGAATTTGTAATATACAACATTTTCCAGTTCTGGTATAGAATAGAGATATATCGCTCAATGATGTTGAATATGCCGATTTAGGAAAAGTTATCACTTAATACACTTCGTATATAAGCCTGAGCGTCGTCTAATCTATTGAATATTAATTCATTACCCGATTCATCGAGAATGTAATTACCCGAATCGTCATGAATATAATAGCCATACTCATCATAGACAATTTGATATTCACCTACGACATATTCCTCGCCGATACGTTCTTCACAATCTTTAATAGACTTATATCCACCATCAACAGGCTCATTATCGCAAGTAAGTATATAAAAAAGATTATCATTATAATTCTTGCGGACAACGAAGATATCTTCATCATAAACGATCTCACCACATACTGGATAAATATCACTTTTCATATTTCTTGACAATTTATAGGACAAATATACTGAACTTTGAGTAATCGAACAATCTTCTGATGAGAGAACTATTTCATGTGAAATTATTCTACCAAGTGGACTTAACCACATACCGCTTTTACAAAGGATTATATCTAAGAATGTGTTATACAGATTACTTGCCTACCATTTTACTGACTGCCTAATACTTAGTACCTTTGTATAACATCAAGAAAGATAAGATTCCCGTTTCAAAATCTCGACACACTTTCCATTTCGGGATATTTCTATTCACAGATAATTATCATGTAAATTAATTACTTTTGCATTACAAGATTAATTTGATAACTCAATGAATAACTCAATCAGCTATAAAATTCGGGAAGCACATTCAAGTGATGTCCCATTTATGACCCTTATGCTGCTTGAAGCAACTAAAGCATCCCAACAAGATATTGAACTGGAAAAGTTGGCAGATTACCCAGAGACGGAGATGTATATTAAAGATTGGCCACGAGCATCAGAAGTAGGTGTTATTGCTGAATCCCAATCTGGGGAGCCAATAGGCGCTGCATGGATTCGCATATTTCCAGAGTCGGTTCATGTTGTTAAATACCCTATGCCAGAATTAACAATTGCAGTAGTTTCTGGATATAGAAGAATGGGGATTGCTTCTATGCTATTAAGAAAACTTTATAAGAATGTAGCAGATAGAGGTATTAAAGAAATTAGCTTAGGAGTTCATAGTAGCAACGTGGCAGCAATTGAACTTTATAAGAAAGACGGCTGGGTTATTGATGGTACTATAATGAATGGTGAATATACAATGATGAGCCGTTTTACCGATTAGAATTAGATTAAGCGTCATATTTGATTAACTAACCAAACCACGACAATGGAATATACTTTTAAACAGCTACGGAAAATAGCCATTAACGAAGGTATCAGAGATTCAAGATTGCATATAGCTATCTGGTTGCAGCATCAGGGCTATATCAAGTTAAGACGTCAGATTAATCGAATTAAACATACTTATTATATTAAACCATGCAGTTAAAACCGAAATCGAGTAAGGAAGACGATGTTGTATTCGTTCCAGATGAACTAAGGAAGATTGAGATTTATGAAACTACCATGCGACCTATGGATATTGACTTAGCAAGAAAATATTTCCCGTCCATGTTTGAAGATGAGAAGAATCGTAAGAAGAAGTCACGTTTAAAGCCTAAGAAGTAGTAAAGTTATTGCTCTCATTTATAATTAAGACATAAGATGTACAATTTCATTCATTAGCGCCAAAATGAGACAATTTTATGAGTAGGTCTATACAAGATAGTTTCACAATTTTGTCTCACAATTTGGACACTTTAAGTAATCAGTCCTCTAAAAGGAATTTCCGTTCTAATGGAGTATAACCCTTCTCTCTGGAATGTGGAATAGACTTCCTGTCAGACGCTTTAAAGTACTTATTCAGGTAAGTTCCTTTAGCTCTCAATGGTTTACCATCATCATCAACCAAATGATACTTATTATAAATGCTTTGGAGAACATCTTGTATCTTATTCTCTGGATAGGCAGTACCCAATTCAAAATAGTTGTAAATGTCCTTTAACGGCACAATATAGAGTTGTTTCTTATTGTAAGTTTTTAGCTCCCTTTTAATTGCCGTCAAATCATAATCAAGTTCAACAATCTTATCCGCTCCATGTAGTTCATAAAAATGGCACAATGTAGATGCTTCTTCCCATAGATTAGATAATTCTAATTCTTGTTCATTGGTCAAAATGATTAATTTTAGTCCGCTTGGTTTAAGCACTTTTAGCCGTTCAACAATTTCAATCTTCCGCTTCTTACTCAATCGCTTACTCGTAACTCCAATAATACCTGAACTAACAGCATACTTTTCATAATGGTAAGTAACGTTGAAATATTTAGTGTTCACATACGCATCTTTTAAATGGAGAGGGTGTTTATAAAACCCTTTGACCTTCTCCTTCTCAAGGAAACATTCAATCAAGAACGGATTAGTCTTACCTTTAAACCGTCCTTCTTTAAATATGAATCTGGCAAATGGAGTTCTATCTTCAATCTCTTTTAACAATGCCCGTCCTCCTCCTGTCTCTGCTTCCTTTAGAACTTTAATGGCATCATACAGACCCTTCTGCTCCTTAATCTGTTGTAGCATATCCTCTCTACTCTTAACTGCAATCTTATTGTTATAATTGGTTATATGAGTAATACTTCCCATTCCAAAACGGAAGCGTCCTGTAATCTGAATAGCATGGGTATAAGGGTCTATCATGGTCTGCCGTTTACTCAAACAATCAGTTACCATGATTATATCAGGTTTGTCTTCCGTTTCCAAATCAACTGCTGAATAAAATCTGCTTGTAAAGAAGCTATACTGTTGCAATGTCTCATTCAGTTGGAATCTGTCAGTGGTCATATAGCCCTCCTTCTTTAAATCCTTTATACCGTCAGCAGAAGTGTAAACTTTAGAGCAATGCTTAATTTCATGCCTGTCAATCAACATCTTTGCATAGGTTGGAGAATTCAAGAATATAGCTTTCTTATTCGTACTGTTCATGGCAATTTGCCTGCTAAATTCTTCTGGTACATTATTAGTAGCAATGAGTGATAAATCTTTCTGGTAAGAGAATGTTGGCTTGATATTAATCCCGTAAAACAGGTTGTTCTCAAAACCTTTAAGATTAGGAAATAGAGGTGTAGCAGATATTAGGAACTTACTTTTAAAATTGAATAGGTCAAAGTACGGCTCAATAATGTCAGGTCTGAAATCCGCTTCCTGTACAGCTTTCTCACATTCATCAATCATAAGTGTGTAATCTTGGTACATATCAATACCTGTCCGTTGAAAAGCCTCTTTCACCTTCCCGTAACTTTCAGGGGTCGTTAATATCTTCTTGAATTCAACGCCGTCATTCAGGAGATAATGAGCAATGTCAAAAGAATTTACACCCTGTTTCACGCCTAATATCTTAGAATACTTTTCCTGCTTACCTTCAATGACAGGTACATTAGGTACAATTATTATAGAATCATGTGGCGCTTCCAATTCACAGGTAGTTGCTCTTATACCCGTAAGAGTTTTCTTGATAACCGTATCAGAAGGCATCCCGTCTGGATACAAATCAGTCATGTATTGATTCTCGTCTAAATCAACGTCTTTAATGAAAAGTAGTACATCTGCCATGAGGGTAAATGTTAAATTGTTAATTGATTGAATGAGACAGAATTATGAGATTAGTACTTATATACCACTAAATAGTTTTGTCTCAAATCTGAAAATTATTGAGTTTAAGAGGACTTGTAGTCTAAAGAAGCCCACCTGTCACATGGGCTCTTTGAAAATTAAGCTACTTCTTTACCATTCTGTTTCACATCCTGCATGGCTCTGAAGTGCGGGTCAAGAACGCCTCTGATACAAACTTCTTTATCGTCACATCCTGCAAGTCTAATCGCTTCGCCATCTTCAAAGCTTACTTGTTTTAGAACTTCCAAAATTTCATCAGTAGTGAAGAGACCCGAGTACGAATTAAGGACGGAAATGACGTATTTAGCCATTGCTATCTTTACGTTTCTACATGCAGAGGCTACTCCTTTGAACAGCAACGAGGCTTCTTCATAAGTTCTTCCCTGTACAGGCTCTTTCTCCACTTTAAATCCCGCTGCACGAATCTTTGAAATTCGACTTGTGTGTTCCGCAATCTGCAAGTACAATTTAGCTGTGTTCATAGGCGTTTTGAACTCGTTTGCAAATCGCCATGTGTCTTCAACTGCCTTATTACCAGTTACAGCAGCATCTACTCCCAGAGCTTCGACATTATTCAGAGGTCTTGAAAAGAGGTCAGTTAATCCAACAGCTTCAAGTGCTTCTTTAGCCGTTTTGAAATCCTTTATTACTGCATGAATTTCTTCCCGTACATGAAATTGCCAAAATGTTACAGCATCATCTAAATAGACCAATGGCCTTAGTGAACCTTTGGGCATTTCTTTAGGAATTACTTTACCTGTAAAGTCAGATAATTCTATCCCTGCATCAACAAACGGTTTTACGTCGCAAAAATTGAATACGGAGTGAAGCAGCTTGTCTGGATTCACCTGTTTAAGAAACTCTTCATCCTTCTTCGGTGGAGAAAATCTCCTAACCAAAGGATTAAACACTGGGATTATTTCTTCCCGTTCGCCACCAGGTAGCACAATCTCTATACATGCTACCAATACTGGAGACTTTTCATCTCCTAAATTCTTCATTTCCATTGTAAAAAATTTAATCCGTTAATATCCGTTAATTCGGATTTAAAACAGACATTAACAGAGTTTGTAATTTAGCTCTTACCTCTGTAAGATTGCTGTAATCAAAAGATGGTGGCCACCGTGAATCTCTCGATTATGAATGCAAATATGAGCTAAATAAATGAGGTATGTTATAAAGAATTATTGATTACAAAGGGGTATTCTTTAGATAGCTATGTACGAGCCACATAGCTTGTTGTTAAGGTCTAAAATAATTTAATTCTACCAGAGGTATTCTGATGAAGGATTATTAGGAGAGGTACGATAATCACCCATTCGCTTAGGCTTCCATTGCGGCGTGTAGTTATGCTTATCCATATTATGGATAGTAGCACCTAAAGTATTCTCATCTTTTGAATTAGAGAAACCTATTAAATTCATATAATCAAGTATAAAACGGTAAGTTTGGCTCTTCTTCTTAGCTGGGAACAATTCATTCATTAAACGGTACATACCCATAGTTATAAGGTTAAATGCTATCTCATCATGTGGTCTGCCACTTTTAGATTTGTAAATAGTATCAAACTCTTCCCTTGCATCTTCCAAGCTATTCACTCCAAGATAAATCCTTAGATATTCATTTAATAGGTTTGTAAACCAGAAGAAAGAATCATCAATAGTTATACTCCGTTTATTCTTAGCACTCTTAACACTTCTTGTTATAGTTATGTTATAGCATTCGGAAATGTAGCTTTGGGAATCATTGTAAATTTGCCGTTAATATTCTTCCCAATAGAACCTTCAGGTATAGTAGATTGGAGAAATTCATATAGTTTAAGCATTTCAGGTCTTACTTTAGTCAAATATGGCATTGTATTCTCTGACCAAGTAATATCCGTATGTAACTGACCTTCCTTGTACTTGTAATACAGGAATGTAACAATTAATAGAATGTCGCTGATTTTACAAATGATTTCAGTATAACTATCATCAAATTCAGTAGTGTCTGTTAGGTCTTTAATGCTTGTAACATAACTGGCAATTAGTATGTAAATCTTCTCTCTGAATCCGTCTTCAACTTCAAAGAGAGGTAAATCATGTTCAGAATTCATCATGTAGCTGATATAGTCAAACTCTTTAGAATTGCCTGCTTTACGTGGTGCATATCTTTTCCAGTCAAACAATCCATCATCTACTGCAAACTCATTTAAAAACGCATTTAACATAGGAGAATCTTTCATATACTGCTCCTTATTCGGTATGCTGTCTTGACTCTTGTAATAGAAATTGCAAGCATTGCTTAATTCTTCTCCTATCATTTCACGCTTAAAGGCAAAGTATTTGATTAGAAGCGGTTCAATCTCTCTAAGCTTAGGAATTGCTATCTTAATGTATGCCATACTATATTCAAGTTAGATTTGCAGTAAAAGTACAAAATACCACCTCATAACGGTGTACGAAGTGGTATTTAATGATTCAACATTATCAAGGAGTGGTCTATAAAAGAAGTAATTCAACGAATAATGTTGTTATAATAGATTCTTCATTGCTTCATCTATCTGTGAGTTCTCGAATGAATCAAGGTAGATTTGTGTAGTCGTTAAATCTGAATGTCCGAGTGTTTCTCCAATTAAAGCGATATTAACGCCAGACCTTTTAAGCACAGAAGCGTAGCTATGTCTTGCCACATACGTTGTTAGTTTCACATTGATACCTGCCAATTCTGCAACCTCTTTCAATCGTTTATCGACCTTCCCTAAGACTTTATGAATACGGTTCTCAATCTGTGTAGCTGTCTTATGTACGTTGCTATCCAATATTGGAAACAGATAGTTATCAGAACTTCGGTCGGATGAATATTTTCCAATAATATCCAACGCTTTAAACGTTAAAGGCACATTTATCTTCTTATGGGTCTTCTGCCGAATATATACTAACCGATTATCTACAATATTCTCCCGTGTCAAATTAGCTATGTCCGTAAAATTGATGCCAGCACAGAGATATGAAAATATGAATATATCTCTACTGAAACGGGTATATTCCAATTCTCCCGTGAGATCAACTTCCATAATCTTAAAAATATCTGCTTTAGATATTGCCCTTTTCTCTGTGGAAACATCAAACTTATTAATTTTGAAGTCATTAAAAGGATATGCCGCTTTCTTAGCACATTTGGCATCAATAGCTTTATTATAAGTGCTTCTCAATGTTCGGAACAACAAACTAATGGTAGTTTCCTTATTCTCTTTGGAGCGTAACCACTTCTCATATCTATTGAGCCAATCAATATCTATATCGGAGAATAGGAAGTTCATTCGACCTTTGGAAAAAGTCTTAATTGAGCGATAAGAATCATTATAAATACGCCTGTTCCCTCTTTTCCCTGCTGATTCGTAAGAAATAATCAAATTCTTGTAAAATTCCCCTACTGTTAAAAGCTTGAGAGATTTCTTCTCCTTAAAAAGCGTGTTAATTGTGTAATCCTCCTGTGAAGACTTATACTCAATGATACTACGTTGTAATTCGGTCTGTTTATCCAAAATGATTTTAAGAATATGCTCATAATGAGGACAATTTGGCTTAGGTCTATTCTTCTTAAAATCCCAATGATTTAGACTGATTGATACGCCCAAACTCTTATACTTACGTTTACCGTCTTTACAGATTTGGAGCATTAACGGATTTTCCCCGTTGGATAACGTTTTCCATTTGTAACATACAACTGAAATTGATGCGTTCATAATAATGTCGGTTGACATTCTGGTTGACATCATTACCGTCAAATCCCATATTAGAGGAATATTTCAGTCGGAAATATTAGAAACAGAAAAGCAGCTAAACCCCTTGTGTTTAACTGCTAATCCTTCCAGTGATCAGGTTGGGATTCGAACCCAAGACCCACAGCTTAGAAGGCTGTTGCTCTATCCAACTGAGCTACCCGACCGGCCTTAAATTTCGGTGCAAAGGTAGTGCTTTTATTTTTATATGCAAATGAGATGATGCGAAACTTTAGGTAAAAAGCTTTGCTTTGTTAAATTCTTTTTTATAATTTTGCCCTGGAAATTATTCATTTAACCTATTCAAATATTAACCAAGAAGTCCAATGAAAAGATTATTTAGTCAAATTATTCTTCTTCTATTTGTATTGACCGGTATTTCTTGTGCTGACGACAAAGATGATAACGCCTCTGTTACGCTCAATTTCCCATATACAAAGAATTCGGATCTATCTTCTGAAATCGAGAAGGTGAATGTTTATATTTTTAATTCAGAGGGAGTTTTTGTTGAAGATTATTGTGTTTCAACTGATGACCTGAGAAATAATAACAATTCTTTGAACATTGCATTGCATCCGGGTATTTATGATTTTATCGTATGGGGAAATCTGACAGATTATTATGCTGTTTGTTCATTGCAGAAAGGGGTTACGAATTTTAAAGATTGTGATTTGATATTTGCAAATGACGGAAAGTTGCTTGAATGTCATCCTACTCCTTTATATTATGGAGCTTCTTATAAAGTAGAAGTTTCTTCTTCGAATACGATTTCTTTAGATTTGAAAAGAAATACTAAAGTCGTTCATCTTACTGTTGCAGGATATCGTCCGGTAGAAAATTGTTCATATAACTGTACTTTGACTTCAATTAATACAGGTTATAGATTTGATAATTCAGTTATAAATACAAAAAAGCTGGAATATAGACCAGAAATCGTTCTTAATGAGAAAAATGAATTAGTTGCAAATTTTGTATTCATGAATGGATTGGAGGACGATTTAAAAGATTCCAAATTAATATTATCAATCGATCATCCCAATGGTCAAAGTGATGAACTCTTTAATTCTGCTCTGCTTGAAATGCTTCTACCAATAAGTATACCAGGTGGTTTTGATTCTTCCGGAGATTATGATCTGGAAATATTTATGGATTAATTCCTAAATAAAAATACTCTGTTCTGAATATTTCTTGTTATCTGCGTAAATGTAGAGAACTGAGCCTCCTTTTATTGTATCTATAATTGATTTACTTACTTTTTCTGGTAAGGCCGGGCATCCAAGGCTTCGTCCGAGACGTCCTGTTGATGGAATAATGGAAGGATTGGCGTAAGGTGCACCATGTATGACAATGGCCCGTTCTTTTGCGCGATCATTTATTCCCTTTTCTAATCCGTTTAGGATAAGAGAATAACCGTTTTTACCCAGATATGTATTCTCTGTTAAATAGAAGCCTAATGAACTTTGATATGATCCGTTTTTATTGGAAAAAGAAGTTGCATAATTTTCACCACTATTTCTTCCATGTGATACATGAGAAGTAAATAATAACTTTTTCTTTTGCATATCAATGACATATAGGCGCTGATCAGTAGATGGTTTCGTAAAATCAATTAAAGTCAGTATTTCTCTATTCTTATTCTTGATTTGGTTATAACCTTTCATAGCCTGCTCAAATGCATTGAAACTAATGATATTATCTAATTGCATATCGGTGTAAAACTGATAATCGGGAGGTAAAACCTTCGATGACATACTGCTACTTGAAATATAGGGTTTGTTAAGTGGTGCAAGTAGTAAAAATAAAAAAATCAATAATCTTTGCATACAAATAGGAGCTTTCTGTATGCAAAGATACTATTATTTTTATTAAATAACGACTATTCTATTACAAAAACAAGACTTTCTTCTACAGGAGCCCAATCATATATAAACTTCGCGTGTGAAGTTGCATTTCTAACACACATATGAGAACGAGGAGTTGTTCCTAATGTCTGACTATATTCAATCGTTTGTGTACGTGGTGCATTCACGGGAACACCATGTATGTAAGCACCATTCGTGAAGCGACTTGCATTAGGTGCAAATCCTCCGGTTTCTTGTGTTCCATCTTTTAAATAGATCATCTTAGGTTTCTTTTCTTGTACAACAAATATTCCAAGCGGTGTTTCCTGGCCGTATGGAGGATTATGAAGGCCGGTTGTTGCCGGATTCATACTTCTGACTAACCATGCTGAATCTGTTTTTTCAAAAGTGGAAATATTTTGGTTGGTTCTATCAACGACAATAACCTTTTTGAATATTATGCTATCATCTATAGCTTTAAAGTATCTTTTGGGAACTAACCATTCTCCCTTAAAATATATTGTACCTACCTTTATATAGCTACCAGTGTCCTTCATAAACTTAACGAGCGAGCCGTCTCTACCGTAACGTTCGGCTATAGTGGTATCGTTCGGCAAATAAAGCGGAACCGATTGATATCGTTCAATACCTAATGAGTCGGATACACGTTTGTATACGTTTCTTTTGAAGTTCCGAACCAATGCGGCTTCACCATTGAGATTCTTATAATTACGGAAGATTCCCCAGGTATGATTATGCATTTGAATGGAATCAATAAAAAACAGACAATCTTTGATTTTATCCCATTGGAAGACACGCACTGTATCTTTATAAGGATATTGATCATCTAATGTATACTTGTCGTAAAGTAAATCTTTTTTTATAACGACCATATCTTTAGTGAAAATAGGTTCATTAGTCTCTTCTACAACTATAGAATCATTTTCAATTCTTTCATTTGAAGTGTTATTTCCTTTTCTGGAACAAAAGGTTAGTGTTAATAAGATAAGGATAAGTAAAATATAACTTTTTTTCATTCTTAAGATTTTCATTCGTTTACAATATAGAAACAAAGAAAATGTCTGTTTGTTTTAAAAAGGCATTATATTTGTACAATACTATGAGGGAAATAAATATCATAAAAAATATTTTCTCAATTTAAAACTAATTTTATGAAAAAGCAAAATTCATCTGACAAGTTAACTAGAAGACAATTTCTAAATTATTCAGCTCTTGGGCTGGCAGGACTTACAATTCTGCCGAGTTGGGTAATGGCGAATGGTGTACGTATTGCTCCAAGTGATAGAGTTGTGTTAGGTTTTATTGGTTTAGGTAGACAAGGTGTGTCTGACTTTAATAGTTTTTCTTCATGTCCGGGAGTCCAGGTTGTTGCAGGATGTGATGTACATATGCTGAAACAACAACGTTTCAAATCAAAAGTAGAAGCATGGCAAAAGTCATTAAATATGGCGCCACGTTGTGATATGTACGAATTTTACGAAGATTTATTAGACCGCAAAGATATTGACGCTGTATCTATTGCAACTCCGGACCATTGGCATGCATTGACTTTTATACATGCCTGCCAAAGCGGAAAAGATGTGTATATTCAAAAACCTCTGGCTTTTACAGTACGTGAAGGTCTGGAAATGGTAAAAGCTACGCGATGCAATAACAAAGTTGTACAGGTAGGTAGTCAGCAACGTTCAAGCCCTGAATTTCAGCAAGCTATATCGTTAGTTCGTAGTGGTGCTATTGGACATATTACAACGATTTATGCGAAGGTTGGTGATCCTCCTAAACCCTTGGATTTACCAGAAATGCCTATACCGGAAGATTTAAACTGGAATAAATGGTTAGGCCCATTAAATGATCCTAAGGTACACTATCATCCTGATTTATGTCCATCTATCAGTTTAAATCCTGAAAAAAACGAAGACATATGGGGCGCCTGGCGTTGGTATTGTGAGACAGGTAATGGTTTTACTGCTGATTGGGGTGCGCACATGTTTGATATTGCACAGGCGGCGATAGGTATGGATGGTTCAGGGCCTTGTGAGTTTATACCCAAAGGATATAATGGAACGAAGTATTTGACTATGAAATATCAGAATGGCATAGTTATGACTGAACAGGAATTCAGACCTGAAGGTGGACAGGGCATATGTTTTAATGGCACAAATGGATGGCTTAGAGTAGCAAGAGGCTATATTGAATGTTCAAATCCTTCTTTATTAAAGAAAGAAGAGAAAAAAGTTGGAGCAGGAGAATATGAAGTAAGTTCACCTCATATGCAAAACTTTATAGATGCAATCCGTTCCCGTAAGAATCCAATAGCGCCGGTAGAAGTAGGTTGTAGTACAAATACACTTTGCAGCATTGCAAATATTTCGGTAGAGTTAAAGAGGCCGGTTAAATGGGATCCTGCTACTTTGAGTTTTGGCGATGATAAAGAAGCAGCTTCGCATCGACTGTATGATTATGAATACAGAAAACCTTATTCGTTATAATCGTACCAGTTATTAATTCGTGAGAAAGGAGCTGAATAGTTTTATAACCAGTTAGCTCCTTTCTTTTTTATACTATTATTTTTTTGTGAATATAATAGCTGTCCCTCCACTTGATGCTTGTTTGATAGAAAGTTCTGTTTCTGAGGTGACATCTTTTTCCTCGATAATGACCGGATAGGGGTTTGTTTTGTAATGAGTATCCGGTGCATCTTTGAATATCTTTGTTTTATAAGTTACTCCCTGATCCAGAAAAGAGAGTGGGATATTCATTGTTCGTTCTTTTTCATTCGTTATACTTCCCAGGAACCAGTTTTCTGTACTTCTGTCTTTACGCGCTATTGTTACATATTCTCCTATTACTGCTTCGGGAACAACGGTTTTTGACCAATTTGTCGGGCAGGATGTAATAAACTCAAACTCCGGTCTGCCTTCGTAGTTCTCAATCATATCGGAAGCCATTTGTAATGGACTGTATATTATAACGTTTAATGCCAATTGCTTGGCTATAGTAGTTTGTACACGTGTGTTGGGAAATACCGGATTATCAAAATTAAATGTACCGGGTGTGAAATCCATAGGACCCGCTAATCCTCTTGTAAAAGGAATAATCGTTGTATGGTTAGGGGGATTTCCCCCATCGGCCGACCATGCGTCATATTCCTGACCTCGAACACCTTCCTGTGTCATCAGGTTAGGATAAGTCCGTTGTAATCCGGTAGGCATAGCCGGTTCATGATTGTCGATCATAATCCGGTATTTTGCAGCGGTTTCTATAACTTTCCGATAATGACGTACACCGTATTGACTATTATGTCTTTCTTTTTTATCAAGCAACGGATTTACATACCCTGTTTTAACAACATTCACTCCGTATTTCTGATAAAGTGAAAATGCAGAATCCAGTTGAGCTTCGTAATTTATTGTAGCCCCTCCCGTTTCATGATGTCCGATAAGATGGGTATTTTTAATCGTTGCATACTTTGATATTTCTTCCAGATTAAAGTCAGGGTAGGGTTTTGTAAAACTGAACTGATCACCATTGACACTCCAATCGCCATCCCAACCATAATTCCAGCCTTCAACCAATACTCCGGAAAAACCATATCGGGCTGCAAAATCAAGATAACGTTTGGTATTTTCGGTTGTTGCACCATGTTTAGGACCTTGTCCCCATGTATACTTTTCCATATGCATACCCCACCAGATACCGATATATCTTCCCGGTTTTATCCATGAAGTATCATCTATCTTGTTTGGTTCATTCAGGTTCAACATCAATCTGGATAATAGTAAATCTCCGGGTTTTTCTGCAATAATAATGGTGCGCCAGGGTGTGTAGGAGGGTGTTTTAGTAAAGACCTTTTCGCCGGTAGACCAGGGAGTCAGATCTGCTTTTAATATATTTGAATTGCTTTTTAGGGTCAGGTTTAATCCGGCATAATCAGTAAGATTAGCTTCATGAATGCTGAGGTAAAGGTTATCATTGATTTCAATGGTTAAAGGAGTGGAAACTGTATCCAGTTTATTCACCTGTCTCGTACGGTATAAGGCTTCGAAATACTCCGTACCGTGTGTAGGAATAGACCATGATTTACCACCCTCTACAATATTAAATTCAGTCAATTCTTCCATAATCACGAAATCTTCTAGATTATCCTGTTTCGGAAAGTGGTAGCGAAAACCTACACCGTCATTAAATAGCCGGAATATTAGGGATAAAGAACGCTTATGATTGTTTTTTTCAATCAGATCGACTTTCAACTCATTGTACGTATTGTCAACAGTAATTTCTTCTCCCCAGATTTGATCCCACGTATCACTGAACGATGAGTGTTCAATATTCTCGATTTTGAAATCTTTGTCAAAACCACTATCTTTTAAGAGAAAACCTAATAGTGACTTTCCGATAAGAGGGGTTTGCTTATAGTTTACTGAATAAAATATTCTCCCATCAATTACGGTTACGTCAAGTTGAATATTACCATCGGGTGAGTTTACTGTTACCGGCTTTTCTTCAGAACATCCCATAAAGGTGAATAGAAGTACCAGAATAGTAATATATGCTTGTTTCATTGTATATTAATTTATTAGTTCAGAGAATTCCGGATTTACTATGAAAACTCCGGGAAATATCTTATCATTTATCTGGAAGCACTTGTATATTTTTGCTGGTCGACAATTATGACTCACGTGGACCACATCTGTGACCCAGCTGGTTGACAGCCATGACCCACGTGGTCGATAGTTGTAACCCAGCAAAAAGATAGGATAAAACCTGGTGATCATTTGCATATTGTTTTATTTTTATGCAGATGATTTGGGGATTACATGTAGTTCGGATTTTGTTTCAATGCCGAATTCAGGTCTAATACGGTTTGAGGGATAGGATATACACCTCTATATGCCGGTGTTGCGCTCTTTTCCCACCAGGGTTCAAAGAATGTACCAAAGCGTATATTTGTTGTGCGGCGTATACCTTCGAATACAAATTCGTGTTTCCACTCGTTATCTAATGCTTGTTCTGTTAGTGATTCAAGATTTGGTAAAGCCACGCGACTACGAACTTCATTAATGTAAGGAAGTGCATTTGCAGTGAAACCTAAGCGGAAATTGGCTTCTGCTTTCATCATTAGTATCTCGGCATAACGGATTACAACCAGGTCATGATCGCGTTCCCATTGTTCATCCGCAAGGACTTCGTATTTGTATAATCTTGCACCTTCGTTTTGTAAAGCATTGGTGTAGTTTTCGATCTCTTCCGTATAGATTAGCGGATTTCCATTATCCATCATGACTACTGATCCTGTGGCCAGATTGATTTGTTCGCCGATCAGTAATGAATTACGTCGCAGATCATTTTCATCGAATGAAGAGTATAATCCGGGTTGAGCACATATTCCGTTTCCACACCATTGATAGTTTCCGGTGGGTGAGAATGCAAATTTCTGGTTATAATGGAAAGTCATAGAGTGCAGGTAATTGCCTACAGTTCCTTCTTTATGGTCGTAAGGAATGGCAAAAATGATCTCCCTGGACTTTTCATTTGCTGTTTTAAAGCTCTCGAAATAATCAGGTTCCAGAACATAGCCGGTAACTCTATCACATGCATCGAGACAATCCTGCCAACGTGGGGTTCCTGTGTATACTTCGGAATTCAGATAAATACGCGCGAGTATACTATTGGCTACATTTTGTGTGAAACGTCCGTAGATCACACCTGAAGGAAGATTATCCATCACTTCTTTTAGTTCGGATTCTACGAACTGGAATACTTGTAAACGGGTGGATTTTTCCGGTAATCCTTCTTGTTCGAAGTTTGTAACAATAGGCACATCTCCAAACTGGTCTAATAATAATGAATAGTAGTATGCGCGGATGGCACGGAGTTCGGCATTAACCACATCCTTTTCTTCATCTGTCAATCCCGATTGGTTTACCTGATAAATGATTGAATTAACGTTTGCTATTCCCTGGAAACTGTATTTCCATGCGCTAAGTATCATTATATTATCGGCATCCCATGTATGGAATTGGACTTGTTGATAACGCCCTCCGTCGTACCAGTCGGTTCCGCGTGTGGGAATGCAGGCCTCATCGGAAGCACATTCATTTAAAAAGAAGACATATTCGCACGTAGGATAACAGTTGGTTCCTCCCTGGTCGGAGTCACTGAATCCCCGGAGTGTAGCGTAGGCGCCACCTACAATTGTTTGTATTTCCGATTGGGTTTTCCCATAATCGTCCATCGGCACTTTGTCGTATAATTTTTCATCCAGATCAGTACAAGCACTGAATAGTAATGTGGAGAAAATCAATGTTGAAATTATTTTAGTTTTCATACGATAAATTATTTAAGATGTAGGTATGGAACTCAGCAGTCTGTTTTATCATCGCCTTTGGCGTAGACAGTTATTATATTACTGCTTCGTTTCATATATACGTTCTGTTCTATGGTTTAAAAAGTAATATTTACACCCAATGAATAAGTTCTTGGACGTGGATAACTATTGAATCTTTCTATACCGGGAGAGATTAATTGATTACTGATATTGGTATTCAGCGAAGTATCATCATTTGTGATTTTTACTTCAGGATCAACGCCGCTATAGCCTGTTATTACAAACAGGTTCTCGCCCGTCAGATAGAATCTGATCTTTTGAATACCAAAAGTTTTGGTATTGGGTATGGTATATCCTAATGTAACGGATTGCAGACGTAGGAAAGAAGCGTTTTCAACCCAGTAGTCAGAGAATAACGGATCTACTTTAATTCCGCTGGTAAGAAAATCGTCTGGTACATTCTGTGCCGGTAAACGGGTAGGATCGTACATACTCATGGCTGAAGCGTTCAATGCTTTTTGTCCGAACATACCGTAGGCAGCAAATCCGAAATCAAATTGTTTATACAGGAAATTCATTCCGAAACCCAGATTTACTTTGGGTAAGGCACTTCCGAGATATTCATTTACGGGATTACCGTTTTCATCTCTGTTAATAATATAAGCACCGTTTTCGTCGATACCCTGACACTTAGGTCCGTAAAATGCTCCTGAAGGAAGACCTTCTTTTACAATTTGAGAATAGATTCCCGACATACCGCGAAGGCCATGTAATGAACCGGTCTTCAAACCTGATTCCTGAAATACTTCGTTTGACAGTTTATTGATTTTTTGATCATTATAAGAAACATTCAAGTTGGCATCCCATGAGAAATCCTGTGTTTGCATCAAATTGACATTTAATGACAGCTCTATACCTTTATTGGTCAGGTCTCCCACGTTTGCCAGCATGTTATTAACCAGGTTCGGGGGTTGTGGAACAGGATATGTCCAAAGAAGATCGGTTGTCTTTTTATGATATAACTCAATACTACCATTTATCCTTCCTACTATTCCGAAGTCGATACCAACATTGTATTGGGTAGTAGATTCCCATTTCAAATCGGGATTTACATTCTGGTTCGGTGCATACGATTTTTTCCATGTTCCAGTTTCGGAATCATAATAAGAAGCACCGTCTGCAGCCAATATGGCGAGTGATTTGTATTCGCCGATACCATCTTGGTTACCGGTGATACCAAAACCTGCCCGTAATTTTAAATTATCTAACCAGGAAGAAGTAGACTCCATAAAAGCTTCGTCAGACATTCTCCAGGCTGCTGATACGGATGGGAAAGTACCCCATTTGTTATTTTTTCCGAAACGGGAAGAGCCGTCACGTCGCAGTGTTGCTGTGATCATGTATTTTCCCATAAAGTTATAATTCACACGGCCGTAGAAAGAAACCAGGTTCGATTGTCCTTTGTATGAATACACGTCGCCCGCACGATAGTCGGAACCGGCAGCCAGGTTGTTATACAAGAACTGATCCGTATCAAAGCCTCTTCGGGTAGCACCGAATCCTTCATATACATTTTTCAGGTAAGAATAACCGGCCAATACATTTAATTTATGGATATCATTGAAAGCCACATCGTAATTCAGATAGGTTTCTAATTGCGTGTTTCTGTAATCGGCCAGCGATCTTTCTCCACGTCCTTTTTCTGTTCTACCTTCCATTTCAGCATAAGTAGGAATATATGTTCTGCGTTGATGGGAGTTGTATTCGTATGAACCGTTACCTACGGCTTTCAAACCATTGATTATTTCAAATTCAATCTTTCCGTATCCCAGGAAACGGTGACGGGAATCATCCATAAACCGGTTATTCAACAATTCAACAGGATTTTCTGTATTGGTTCCGCCAATTGAAGTATATTCGCCGAATCTGTCTTTAACGGGAACTGTCGGATTTAAGTTTGCTGCTCTTTCAAAGATACGGGTATCAATAGGGTTCCAGTTGTCGATACTACCGTTAACTCCTATATCTACTTTTAATCTTTTATCTAAAGCGTATTGATGAGCAGAAACACTACCGGACAACCTGTCCATATTACTTCTTTTAACTACTCCCTGATTATCCTGATAAGTAACTGAAGCACTATATCCGTTGTTTTCATTTACACCATTAATAAACACATTATGCGAATGCGACCAAGCTGTTCTCTCCAGTTCTTTCTGCCAGTCGGTGTCACCGCCGTAATCTATGGCACTTGCCACATTATTGTTGCGTACATATCCTCTCCACTGATCAGCAGATAATAGATCCATATGTTTGGCGGTTTGTCCCACTGCTACATACCCGTTGTATTCTATACTTCTTCTTTCTACATTACTGGTAGAACGGTTTGTTGTTACAATAATAACCCCATTTGCTCCGCGGGAACCGTAAATAGCGGCAGAAGATGCATCTTTCAGGATATCTACTGAAACGATTTCCGATGGTTGAACCGTGTTAAAATCAACACCAGGTATACCATCAACTACTACTAACGGGGCGTTACTGGCAGTAAGAGAAGTTCCTCCTCTCAATCGTATAGTTGCACCTGAAGCCGGATCTCCTGAACCTTGTATAACTGTTAATCCGGCTACTTTACCTTGTAATAGCTGTTCGGCAGACGTTACGATTCCTTTTTTCAGATCATCCTGGTTTACAGAAGCGATGGCTCCGGTAAGGTCTGACTTTCTCATCGTACCGTATCCGATACCTACAACTACTGTTTCAGCTAAAGCTACGGCATCTTCGTGCAATACAATGGTCATAGAAGGAGAAGCTGTTACTTCTTGTGTTACATATCCTATATAGGATACTTCCAGTTTACTACCTGACGGGCAGCTGATTGTAAAATTGCCATCTATGTCTGTTACGGTACCTGTCGTTGTTCCTGATACACGGACATTGGCTCCGATTAACGGTTCCTGCCTTTTATCTGTTACTACACCCTTTACGGTGATGTCTTGTGCGTAGGCATATTGATTCGTTCCTGTCATGAATACTATAGCTATCAACAGGAAAAGGATGCCTTTATATATATGATTTACTTTCATTATATTACTTTGTTAAAGTTATTCAAGTTCGGATACTGGGATTAAAGGAATATCGGTCGTCAATATTTCAGCACCTTCCAGATGTTCAACTTTCAATGTTATTTTGGAAAGATTATTTAAACCGGATAGTTCCTGTAATAGGTTAATATGAGCTTTCATTTCTTCTCTTCTTCCTGAGAATTCACCTTTGATCGTTTTACTACCGGCTGTGATGGTGTAAACCAATCCTTTGCTGTTCTTTTCGTTATTGGTTCTTACCAATGTCAATATATCCAACTGGGAGATTCTTCTTGGGAAGAAATAGAATTCCGGATCAGGAGGAATAGGAACACCGGGAGCGCGAAAGATAAAGTCTTTTCCGTCTTCATCTGTACCCACTTTCGCCCAATCCGTACCCGGAAGTACAAACTGGATATTCTCCATTTCGTATTCTTCATCAACTCCATAGTATTCCCTTGGGATAAAATCGATCTTATAAATATTATCTCCAATAAGAGTAAATTTGGTCTTTTCTACCATTTCAGGTACCCAGGCCTGATATTCAACAGTTGCATTTTCATCAAAATTATTTAATCCGCTATGGAAATGGATTGACGACAAACCTACAAGTCCGCCCTGAACTGCTCCTGTCCAAACGTTTTCTGCATTGATAAGGATAGATACGGGATTATCGAGATAGAAGTTTTCAGGGAAGATCTGTGCCGCTTTCCCGGAATCTTTAAAACCTTTTATTTCGGCAACCGACCAAGGGGCGCTGATCACGTCACTTTGTAACGATCCACTCTTATCTTTCAAACGCATCCAGAACCCTGCTGAACTTTCAATATCGGCTATTGGTAAACTGAAATATTCTGTTGGAGTTAATGTCTTTTTATAGATCATATTACCATCGTATTCAAGTTTAGCAAAATCAGAAGAATTCTCCCAATTCCCTGCATCCGGTTCAGAAGGCGACCATACCCAAAGATAAAGGTCTGTTCCTTCACTTAATGTTGTACCGTTCATGTCGAAATACCAGGTAACAGGCTGATCGAGTGCATATACAACCGGATATGTCCATATCCTGGACGGTGCGCCCATTTCATCTGCGGCCATTGCTTTTGCAGACAGGAATATGGCTGCAAAAAACAGTAAAATACTGAATATCTTCTTCATAACAGTCAATTAATTAGGTTGTGATAATTGATAAACATAGGATACATAGGCTATCCCTTTCGTACTGCGGGTAAACTTTAGCTCCATAGAACGGGTAGCACCCGGTGTTGCGGTGATGTAAAGTGTTCCGGTACGACTCGTCTTTGCAGCGTCGGCGTACAAATTGATAATACTTGGCTTACCATCGGGATTCTGAAAAGGAAAATCCATTTCCCAGTAGCCTTCCGCCGGGAAGAACAATGGTGCTGTACCACCAACCTGATAAGATGTAGGAAGGTTTTCTCCATCTACATTTAAAGAAATACTAAACGTAGAAAAGCCGAATTGGTCCGTCAGAGTCATTTCGCTGGGTTTTTGCGAATTAGCTGCTGCGATTTCATCGACTTGTTTCAAAGATTTAAGCTCCCACGTTCCGTTTATTTTCTCATACGTGGTAATAGGAGCTACATACGAACCGTCATCTGTGTTATTACATGCGCTGAGGCACGTCATAATGACCAGAAATGATAGAAAGACAAGCTGTGTTTTTAACGCTTTCATAGGTCTGTAGTTTTAAAATTAGCAATTTAATATTTAACAATAATTTTATAAAATCAGATTTAAGTGTCCATTGCAATTAATCGACATAGCAAAAGTATCGGAGTGAAATGTTAAAAGGAATTAACTTATGAAATATATAATGATTTTTTGATTTTATATTTACTTAATGTTTTATTAATTAGTTGATTGGTGTTTTGGGTGAAATGAAAAAATATAACGAAAATATGGCAGTTTAAATCATTGAACAGACTTTATTTCCATAATTTTCTGTTCAAAAAGTTCATTCGATACGATAGATTTGTTTTTAACTTTCGTTTTGTACGTATTAATAGTATTTACAGAATAATTCAAGAATTTGGCAATACGGTCGCTTTCGTAAATACCTAACCGGATTAATGCAAAGATTCTCATTTCAGCAGTGAGGCTTTTATTGTTTTCAGTTTGAACCTGATCTATAGGTTCGAACATTGCGTTATACGCATGAATAAAGGTAGGGAAAATCCGTAAGAATGTCTCATCGAATGAGGCATACATGTTTTTTCTTTCTTTTTGCAGATCTGACTCTTTAAAAGCAGAACGCAGGTCTTCATATTGACGTGCCGCTACTTTCCGGTTTACTTGTTTATACAGTCCTTCGAGTTTATCAATATATTCGGAATGGATGTAGAAAGAATAACCTATATATTCATCTTTGATATTACTTACTTCATTCAGCTGGCTATTGGTTTGTATCAGTTGTTCATTTTGATTGACAATGGTTTTGCGCGCTTTTCGCACCTTCTTGATCTGTTTGTATATCACAATCGTAGCTATCAGTAACAATACAAATAATAAAGAAATAGACCCCACCAGCCACATGAGGGTATTTCGTTGTTTTTCTACTGTATCGAAGCGTACCTGTTCGATAATAGGAAGAATTGCGCCTACCTGTAATTTACGATGACGGGCATTATAGAAGTTGGCATCTTCCATTGCTATCTTGATGTATTTATATGCCCGATCGATATCTCCGTCTTCATATAAAATGATAGCCAGATTACACAATGCGGTTGTTTCTTTTGTGACCGATTTAAGATCGCCTATTGCTGCCCTGATAAGATTTTGTTTCGATTGTTCCCTGTCACCCATCAGAAGATAGGCGTGAGCCAGGCTGGATGTAGTTATTGCATAAAGATGATCGTCGATGTCTCTGATGTTTATTAAGGTAGTAAATGCCTCTATAGCGCGTTTGTAGTTATCTTTTTTCATTTGTTGCAAACCATAAGAATACCACCAGTCTATAGATTGCATGGACTGGATGTGGAGAACGGAATCACTGTATTGGTTACCTTTCTCGATATATTCACTTCTAAAAGGTTCATCATTGTTATAATCTGCGATATCATAATACAACCTTGCCCATAAAGCATAATGGTCTCTTTTTACCTGGTCGGGAGCATTGGTGATATCCGTATTTTTCATCATATCGAATGCTTCTTTGAAAAGTCCGGATGATAAGAGGCAGAAAACAACTGCTTCGTTTGCCTTTATTGTGTATAGTTTATTATTAAGTTTTGTTGCGATGTCTAACGACTTTAGCGCATAATTATGTGCTGAGTCATATTTGTATGATTTGTATTCTTCAAAAAGATCAATATAACTATTAAATAGTTTGTGGGGATCATCCTCTGAAAGATGTAGCTTTTGGTTGATCTCCCATATTCGGTTTTCCTTCTGTTTAATGTAAGTGTCGTCGAGATCAATATGCCGGTCCAATTGGACAAGAAGTGAATCCTGTGAAGGTTGGGCGTTTGCAGAGAATGCAATTAATATAAATAATATAGTTGAGTATATGATTCTCATTGGGTATTGTAAGGTCTGTATAAACAAAAGTTATATGCAAATATAGCAACTACTATCTAAATACTTCAAAGAATAGCTTATAAATTTTTTACATCCTGATTATCATTGATTTTTAAAGGTCAATTACTTTCTTAAAATCGGGTGCACCCTATTAAGGAAAAGGGCGCATCCTTTTTGCAAATCGGGCGCACCCTTTTGGGAAAGAGGTCGCACCCGTTTTAAGCAGTGTTCGGACACCATTATTTTCATCCGTTTATTCTTTGGATAAATAAATAAAAAATCCGACTTTTGTAGCATGATGAATCAACCTTTAGCAGAGAGGATGCGACCGAAAACACTGGATGATTATATCGGTCAAAAGCATCTGGTTGGCCAAGGGGCTGTATTACGTAAAATGATCGACGGGGGAAGAATCCCGTCTTTTATATTGTGGGGACCTCCGGGTGTGGGAAAGACAACTTTGGCGCAGATCATTTCCAATAAACTTGAAGCTCCTTTTTATACATTGAGCGCGATCAGTTCCGGAGTCAAAGATGTAAGGGATGTAATAGAAAAAGCGAAAAGTAATCGTTTCTTCAATACGGTTTCACCTATTCTGTTCATTGATGAAATACACAGATTCAGTAAGTCGCAACAAGATTCGCTTTTAGGAGCTGTAGAGACAGGTGTTGTAACGTTGATTGGAGCTACAACAGAAAATCCTTCTTTTGAAGTAATCCGGCCGCTTTTGTCCCGTTGTCAGGTATATGTTTTGAAGTCGCTGGATAAAGAAGATTTGTTGACATTATTGCATAAAGTGATAGCAGAAGACGTTGTACTGAAAAAGAAAAAAATAGAACTCAAAGAAACTGATGCTATACTACGTTATTCAGGAGGAGATGCCCGTAAGCTCTTAAATATCCTGGATTTGGTAGTAGGTGCTGAAGAAGAAAATGATACGATTGAAATAACGGATGAAAAAGTGGTGGAGCGCTTGCAGGAGAATCCTGCTGCTTATGATAAAGGAGGAGAGATGCATTATGATGTCATTTCCGCTTTTATAAAATCAATAAGGGGAAGTGATCCGGATGCCGCAATTTACTGGCTTGCCAGAATGGTAGCAGGTGGAGAAGACCCTGAATTTATCGCTCGTCGTCTGGTTATTTTAGCTGCAGAAGATATAGGATTGGCGAATCCGAATGCATTATTACTGGCAAATACATGTTTTGATGCTCTACGTAAAATAGGCTGGCCGGAAGGACAGCTTATCCTGGCGGAAACAACCATTTATCTGGCGACCTGTCCGAAAAGTAATTCGGCAACCGTGGCAATCGGAAATGCTATGGAAATTGTTGAGAAAACAGGAAATCTGCCGGTTCCGCTACATTTGCGCAATGCACCAACCAAGTTGATGAAAGAACTGGATTATGGGAAAGAGTACAAGTATGCTCATAACTATGAAAACAACTTTGTAAAACAAAATTTTCTCCCGCCTGAAGTGTTGAACGAACGTTTTTGGGTAGGACAGAATAATCCGGCGGAGCAGAAGCTTATGGAATACATGAAAAAGTTATGGAAAGACAGATATTAGCAACATATAAAATTAACATCATTAAAACAAAATGGGCATGAAAAAGTATAATTTTTACGCAGGTCCTTCTATTTTGAGCGAGTATACAATCAAGAATACTGCTGCGGCAGTTGAAAATTTTGCCGGTACAGGCTTATCGATTCTTGAAGTATCTCATAGAGGTAAAGAATTCGTTGCAGTTAGCGATGAGGCCCGGGCATTGGTCAAAGAACTATTGGACGTTCCTGCCGGTTACGAGGTAGTATTTTTAGGAGGTGGGGCAAGCTTGCAGTTTTGTATGGTGCCGTTTAACTTACTTGGAAAAAAGGCTTCTTACCTGGATACGGGAACATGGGCTTCGAATGCTATAAAAGAGGCTAAATTTTTTGGAGAAGTAGATGTCGTTGCTTCATCAAAGGATGCAAATTATACTTTTATACCTAAAGATTATAAAGTATCGGAAGATTCGGATTATTTCCACTTTACATCAAATAATACCATTTACGGAACAGAGATGCGTTACGATCCGGATATGAAAGTCCGTTTGGTTTGCGACATGTCTTCTGATATATTCTCCCGTCCGGTTGATGTATCTAAATATGATATTATTTATGCAGGAGCGCAGAAGAACCTCGGGCCTGCAGGCGTTACAGTAATTATTGTTCGTGAAGATGCTTTGGGTAAAGTAGATCGCGCGATACCGACCATGTTGGATTATCGTACACATATCAAGAAAGAGTCGATGTTCAACACTCCCCCTGTACTTCCTATTTTCTCATCCTTGCAAACCCTTAAATGGTATAAAGAACAAGGCGGTGTAGAGGCAATGGAGAAAAAGAATATTGAAAAAGCGGGCATATTGTATGATGAAATAGATCGTAACAGACTATTTAAAGGAACAGTCACTAATCCTGAAGACCGTTCATTGATGAATGTTTGCTTCGTGATGAATGACGAATATAAAGAATTGGAAAGCGAATTCAACACATTTGCTTCAGCTGCCGGTATGATGGGAATTAAAGGTCACCGTTCAGTAGGTGGTTTCCGTGCTTCAATATATAACGCAATGCCAAAGAGCGGCGTTGAAGCACTGATCGCATGTATGAGAGAATTTGAAAAACAACATTAATATTCATCATGCCTCGAATTATTCCTTATACACAAGAACCAAGGAAAGAAGAGAAAACTGTTTTCTTTTCTTCTATAAATATAGATAAAATGAAAGTCTTAATAGCCACAGATAAACCTTTTGCACCTGTAGCGGTAAAAGGTATTCGCGAAGTAGTAGAAGGTGCCGGAATGGAACTGGTATTACTTGAAAAATATACAGAGAAATCACAATTATTAGAAGCTGTTAAAGATGTAAATGCTATTATTATACGTAGCGACATCATCGACGCTGAGGTACTGGACGCTGCTAAACAACTAAAAATTGTCGTTCGTGCCGGTGCCGGTTACGATAATGTGGATCTGGAAGCTGCAACTGCTCATAATGTAGTAGTCATGAATACTCCCGGACAAAACTCCAACGCTGTAGCCGAATTAGTATTTGGAATGCTGGTTTATGGAGCAAGAGGTTTCTTCAATGGCGCTTCGGGAACTGAATTGAAAGGCAAGAAACTCGGTATACTTGCTTATGGTAATGTTGGTCGCAACGTAGCACGTATAGCCAAAGGTTTTGACATGGAACTGTACGCTTATGATGCATATACCCCGACAATCCATATCGAGAATGACGGAGTAAAGCCGGTAGCTTCAACAGAAGAGTTATTTAAAACCTGCCAGATTGTATCATTGCATATTCCTGCCACAGCCGAAACAAAAGGTTCAATCAATTTTGAATTGATGAACTCTATGCCAAAAGGCGCAATGGTTGTAAATACCGCCCGCAAAGAAGTAATGGACGAAGCCGGATTAACCAAAATGTTCGAAGAACGTCCTGACTTCAAATATATCAGCGATATAAAACCGGATATCCATTCGGAATTATTAGCCAAATATCCGGATCGCTATTTCTCAACCCCTAAGAAAATGGGAGCCCAAACAGCAGAAGCAAATATCAATGCCGGAATTGCCGCAGCAAAACAAATCGTTGATTATTTACAGAACGGGAACGAACAATTTAAAGTAAACTGAAGATTAGTGATTAATGATTAGTGATTAACGATTAATAATTTTATGAAACCAAGCCCTTTAAAAGAAAAAAGTTTTCGTTTTGCATTACGTGTTGTGAAGTTATATAAGCATTTATGTAGGGAGCAAAATGAATTTGTTTTATCAAAACAGCTTCTTCGATCAGGTACAGCTATTGGTGCTTTATATAGAGAATGTGAATATGCTGAAAGCAAACTTGATTTTATACATAAATTAGGTATAGCTCAAAAAGAATGTAACGAAAGCCTATATTGGTTGGAACTTTTATATAGTGCTGAGTTTATTACAGAAAAAGCTTTTATGAGCCTAAAAGAAAATGGTGAAGAGTTATTAAAACTAATAACATCCAGTATCATGACTGTAAAAAGATCTATTAATCGTTAATCACTAATCACTAATCACTAAATCATTAATCGTTAGAAAACATGAAAATAAAGCCATTTAAGGGATTACGTCCGCCAAAAGATCTGATCGAGCAAGTAGCTTCGCGTCCGTATGATGTATTGAATTCAGAGGAGGCGAGGGCAGAAGCAGGAGATAATGAAAAGTCATTATATCATATCATCAAACCGGAGATAGATTTTCCGGTAGGAACCGATGAGCATGATCCGGAAGTATATGAGAAAGCTGCTGAGAACTTTGAAAAGTTCCAGAACAAAGGCTGGTTGATTCAGGATGATAAAGAAATGTATTATGTGTATGCCCAAACCATGAACGAACGTACACAATACGGATTGGTGATTTGTGCCTATGTGGAAGATTATATGACAGGCAAGATCAAAAAGCATGAACTTACCCGTCGGGATAAAGAAGAAGACAGGATGAAACATGTTCGTGTAAACAACGCAAACATTGAACCGGTATTCTTTGCATATCCTGATAATCCGGAGTTAGATACAATCGTAAAGAAATATACAGCAACTGTTCCTGAATATGATTTTGTTGCAAAACTGGATGGTTTCGGGCATACATTCTGGTTGATCGACGATGACGAAGATATTAAAAAGATAACCGAACTGTTTGCACAAATGCCTGCCATGTATATTGCTGATGGCCATCATCGTTCAGCGGCTGCCGCACTGGTTGGTGCTGAGAAGGCTAAGCAAAATCCTAATCATAAAGGCGATGAAGAATATAATTACTTCATGGCTGTTTGTTTCCCAGCCAATCAATTGACGATTATCGATTATAACCGTGTGGTAAAAGATCTGAACGGCTTATCTGATGAAGCATTTCTCTCCAAATTAAATGATAACTTTATTGTAGAAGAAAAAGGAACTGAAATATACAATCCCGGAGCGCTACATAATTTTTCTCTCTATTTGGGTGGAAAATGGTATTCATTAACTGCTAAACCCGGTACGTATAATGATAACGATCCTATTGGAGTATTAGACGTTACCATCTCTTCTAATCTTATATTGGATGAAATATTAGGTATAAAAGATTTGCGTTCGGATAAAAGAATCGACTTTGTAGGTGGTATACGAGGCTTAGGAGAATTGAAGCGTCGCGTTGACAGTGGCGAAATGAAAGTAGCACTGGCTTTATATCCCGTATCCATGAAACAACTTATCGACATAGCTGATACCGGAAATATTATGCCTCCCAAAACAACCTGGTTCGAACCGAAGCTCAGATCAGGATTGGTTGTGCATAAACTGGATTAAAATCTACCCTTTAACTTATGGAAAACGGAGTGATGATGCAGTATTTCGAATGGAATCTGCCTAACGATGGAAATCTTTGGAAAACATTAAAAGCCGATGCCAAACATCTACATGAGATAGGTATTACGGCCGTTTGGATTCCCCCTGCGTATAAAGCGGATGAACAACAAGACGAAGGATATGCCACATACGATTTATATGATCTGGGAGAATTCAATCAAAAAGGGACTGTCAGGACCAAGTACGGTACCAAACAGGAACTGAAAGAAATGATCGATGAGTTACATGCTCATAAAATATCTGTTTACCTCGATACCGTATTAAATCATAAAACCGGAGCCGACTATACAGAAAGATTTATGGCGCAGGAGGCCGATCCTAAAGACCGGAACATTATGCTTACCGAACCTTATGAGATACAAGGGTGGACAGGATATGATTTCCCGGGACGAAATAATAAGTATTCCGACTTTAAATGGCATTGGTATCACTTCTCCGGTACAGAGATAGACGACGGAAAACGGAAGATGGCCATCTATCGTATAGTCGGGGAAAACAAAGCCTGGAGTGACGAGGTAGACACTGAAAACGGAAACTATGATTTCCTGTTAGGTAACGATATCGATTTGAATCATCCTGAAGTGATAAAAGAATTGAATCATTGGGGGATATGGGTATCTAAAGAATTAAGTCTCGACGGTATGCGTCTGGATGCTATCAAGCATATGGATGCGAATTTTGTTAAACAATTCCTGGAAACTATACGTGCGGAAAGAGGAGAAAACTTTTTTGCGGTAGGGGAGTATTGGAAAGGCGATTTACCAACTCTTAATACTTATTTGAACACGGTAGGCAATAATCTCTGCCTTTTTGATGTTACATTACATTATAATTTATACGAAGCATCTCAAATTGGAGAAGATTATGATATGCGGGATTTATTAACGAATAGTTTGGTGGCTGATTGTCCGGCATACGCCGTTACTTTTGTGGATAATCACGATTCGCAAGAAGGCAGTTCGTTGGAATCTCTTATTGCTGATTGGTTTAAGCCGCATGCCTATGGACTGATACTTCTATTGAAAGACGGATATCCGTGTGTTTTCTATGGCGACTATTATGGAATTAAAGGAGAAATATCACCTCATCGGGAAATAATAGATCTTCTGCTCGAAGCCCGTAGTAAATATGCCTATGGTGACATAGAAATGTATTTCGATCATCCTGCTACCGTAGGCTTTTATCGTACGGGAGATGAGGAACACCCTGGTTCCGGTCTGGTATATTTGATGACAGATGGCAAAGCGGGTGATAAATTCATAAAGGTAGGTGAACATCGTAAAGGAGAAGTCTGGTATGATCTGACAGGAAATGTGAATGAAGAAGTGGAGATTGATGATAAAGGATGTGGTAATTTTCTGGTGAATGAAAGAAGTATTGCAGTTTGGGTTAAGAAATAAAAGAATATGGCGATAAAGAATATTGTATTCGATTTAGGTGGAGTTGTTATTGATCTCGACAGGGATCAGGCTGTCAGGAGATTTGAAAAGATAGGAGTAACAGATGCCGAGCAACTAATAGACACGTATGAACAAAAAGGTATTTTTCTGGAAGTGGAAAATGGCACTATCGATGCTGATACCTTCTGTCGGAAATTAAGTGAGTATACAGGAAAGGACTTATCGTTTGATGATATCACGTGGGCATGGCTGGGTTTTGTCGTTGATGTTCCCCAGGCTAAATTAGATTATATATTGCAATTAAGAAACAAATACCGGGTATATCTATTGAGTAATACCAATCCTTTCATACAATTGGAATGGGCACAAACTGATAAATTCACACCGGCAGGTAAACCCTTAAATGACTATTTTGACAAGCTTTATACCTCTTATGAAATAGGTGTAACAAAGCCTGACATTCGTATTTTTGAATATATGCTTAAAGATAGCGGTATGATTCCTTCGGAAACTTTATTTGTTGATGATGGTAAAAAGAATATTGAAGTAGGAGCTTCATTAGGAATGATTACGTATCAGCCTGAAAACAAAGAAGACTGGCGTAAACCGATTGATGAAATACTTATTTCCGAACAGTAATATGGAAGCATCCTTGTTTTCGTTCATGTTTGATATAACAACGCTTCGCTCTTTGCTGGTCACGTAAAACAGTGGCCAGTACCATTTTCAGTCGATCTTTATCTATATTCAATGTGTCGTTTTGATCTATCTTTTCATAACGAACCCATGAGATGTCGAATGTTGTACCGTAAAGATGGGCAGAGTTTGCGGAAGAATTTAAATTACGTTTTCTTAGTTTGCTTATATCGTCTACGGTCCTCGTTACACTCGTTACTTTTATCTTGTATAAAGAGGCATTCAGATTATATAATGAGTCCTGGAAATTCTTTCCAATATCCATTAATAAAGCAGCAGCATCCGGTATCAGAAAAGGAATGGAGTGTGTAAGATTCTCTACTTCATAAAACTCATTACTTTTAATTTCTTCCATCTTCGTTGAAGCCTTTAATGCCTCTTCCCGTGATGAGACAGGCTGAATACCAATCTTCTTCGCTATTTCAAGATGTTTTTCGTTCATATCGTTGAAATCACGGTTATAACTTCCGTTATACCAGATAGGCTTAAGTTCGCCCCGCTGTTCTTTCTTTTTACAGGAAAGAGGAATTATAGTGATAAGAAGAAAAACGCATAACAGGGTAAGTGATTTATATTGCTGCATGATTTTCAAGTCTTGATTTTGGTAGACAAAAGTAAGTCTTTTCTGTCAATATTTAAAAAATAGTATCTTTGACATTCGAAAATCAAACAAAAAAACAATGAATCTAAGATTGTCACTAAGCAAAACAAAACATGTTCTTTTATTAATCTGTACAATAATGTTAGGAGCCTGTAATTCAAAATCAAAAATTAATTATCCTGTAGCAGAAAAGGATAATACGGTAGATACCTATTTCGGTAAGGATGTTCCGGACCCTTATCGGTGGTTGGAAAATGATACATCAGCAGCTACTGCGGCCTGGGTGGAAGCGGAAAACAAAGTCACAGAATCTTATTTGTCAAAAATTCCTTTTCGGGATAAAATCAAGAAGCGTCTGACAGAATTGACCGATTATGAGAAGATAGGAACCCCTTACAAAAAGAAAGGTAAATATTACTTCTTCAAAAATGATGGTCTGCAAAATCAAAGTGTATTATATGTAAAAGAAACATTAGACGGAGAAGCTAAAGTATTATTAGACCCGAATAAACTCTCGGACGACGGAACAGTAGCCCTAAGTGGTGTCTCCTTTTCAAATAATGGAAAATACCTGGCATATACCATCTCGCGCAGTGGATCGGATTGGATTGAGATCTACGTGATCGATCTCTCTACCGGTAAAGAAACAAACGATCATATCAAATGGGCAAAATTCAGTGGTGCAGCCTGGAAAGGAGATGGTTTCTATTATAGCCGATATGATGCGCCCGAAGGTGGCAAAGAATTCTCGAATGTAAATGAAAATCATAAAATATATTATCATAAACTGGGTGAACCACAGGAGCAGGATCAATTGATCTATCAAAATCCGAAGGAACCAAAACGTTTCTATACCTGTAATGTAAGTGAAGACGAACGTGTCATGTTTATTCAAGAATCAGGAGCGGGGAGAGGAAACAATCTCTTTATTAAAGATCTTACCAAAAAGGATTCTCCGGTTATTCCTTTAACAGACGATATGGATAACACTTATTATCCGATAGAAGTAATAGGAAATACAATATACCTGTTTACCAACTACGAAGCGGCAAGATATAGAATTATGACTACTACTATTGACCAACCTCTTCTTAAAGATTGGAAAGAACTTATTCCTGAAGCTGAATCTGTATTGTCGGATGCTTCCGTTATCGGAGGAAAATTGATTGTTACATATGAAAAAGATGCTTCTCAACATGCTTATGTGTATACATTAGAAGGAAAACAGGAATATGAAGTTACTTTGCCGACGCTGGGATCTGTATCTTTCAGTGGAGATAAGGACGATAAAGAAACTTTTTATGTCTTTACTTCCTTTACTTTTCCTGCTACTATTTATAAATATGATATTGAAAGTAATAAATCTGAATTATATCTTGCTCCTAAAGTAGCGTTCAATCCTGATGAATACACAACAGAACAAGTCTTTTATGCCAGTAAGGACGGAACCCAAGTGCCGATGTTCCTCACCTATAAGAAAGATCTGCAACAAGACGGAACCAATCCTGTATTATTATATGGATATGGTGGCTTTAATATCAGTCTTAATCCCGGCTTCTCTACCAACAGGTTAGTCTTCCTTGAAAATGGCGGTATCTTTGCCCAGGCTAATCTACGTGGAGGAGGTGAATATGGTGAGACATGGCATCAGGGAGGTATATTAATGAATAAACAAAATGTGTTTGACGACTTTATTGCCGCTGCCGAATACCTGATAAAAGAAAAATATACCAATAAAGAGAAGCTGGCTATCAATGGAGGTTCAAATGGAGGATTATTAGTAGGCGCTGTTGTGAACCAACGTCCGGATCTGTTTAAAGTAGCTGTACCGGCAGTAGGCGTTATGGATATGTTGCGATATCATAAGTTTACCATCGGTTGGAACTGGGCAAGCGATTACGGAACCAGCGAAGACAGTAAAGAGATGTTTGAATATCTCTATGCTTATTCTCCCTTACACACGATCAAGAACGACGGAACACCTTACCCTGCCATCCTGATTACTACCGCTGATCACGACGATCGGGTAGTACCGGCCCATTCATTCAAATACGCTGCTACATTACAGGCCTCAAATACCGGTGAAGCTCCCAAGCTGATCCGTATAGAAACCAAAGCCGGACATGGTGCAGGTAAACCCATCAGTAAAGTAATTGATGAGTATACAGATGTATTCTCCTTTATTATGTACAATCTGGATATGATGTAATGTGCAAATATATAAGAATACCATTATAATATTCAAATATATTACAATGGTTTCCAAAGTCATAGCAGTATTCTTTAAAAGGTATTGCTATGACTTTTTTACAAATCAGTAAAATCTTTGTATATCTATGTTGTATTTTGTTCTTAACAATTGTTATATAAATCGGTATAATAAAAAAATAGCTTATAAATTCTAATCAATTCGTTGTAAATTCTAAAAAGTGCTACTTGTATATGTTGTAAAACGTGGTCAAAATTGTACAACTTTCGGGGGAAATCTTAAAGAATATGTTTTCATTAATAATGTTTTTTAAACGATTTTTAAGATTCAGACTCTTGCCATATCTTTGCAATGTCTTCAAGAAGGAAGGCAATTTGACACTAACAAAAAGATAAAACCTAAAAATAACAATTAGAATTATGAATGCGTTGCAATTTCAAAACAAATTAATGAGTATCCAAGACAACATGATGAATTTTGCATTAATGTTAACTTCTAACAGAGAAGATGCTCAGGATCTTCTTCAGGATACAACTCTGAAAGTATTAGACAACCAGGAAAAGTTTGTGGATAACGTAAATTTCAAAGGTTGGGTAATGACAGTAATGCGTAATATCTTTATCAACAACTATCATAAAGTAGTTCGCGCACAAGGTGTAATCGATCAGGGAGCCGATATCTATAATGTAGATACAATTTATGATTCAGGTTTCGACTCACCAACAGGTTCTTATGAAATCCAAGAGATAACATTGGCTATCAATAGCTTGACTGACGACTTAAAAGTTCCGTTCTCTATGCATTTGAGCGGATATAAGTACAATGAAATAGCTGACAAACTGAATGTGCCTCTGGGAACAGTTAAAAGCCGTATATTCTTTGCTCGTCAGGAATTACAAAAAGAACTAAAAGATTTTTACCAAGATTGATACTGTGACAATATATAATTCCAAGCCACCCCATACCGGGTGGCTTTTTTTATTTGTATCCATTAAATTTTATGAGCGATAAGAACATGTGGAATTTTAAGTCCCATAATGCGGGCAACTATTATTTTATTAGGTGAATTTAGATTAACTGATGTGGGACTTATATCGAATAGTCCGGGATATGTTTTATTCCAACGATCTTTCTCCCCTTGTCCGTCTGTTTTGATAAATACAATTTTATGAGGTGCCTCATGTACTCCATCTGCACTGAGTTGAAGGAATATTTTCGACTTTTGGTTTAATAAAGGCAAGAGCTTTCTGTAATTTGCATAGGTTTCATCCAAATATGGATACTGTCTATCCTGTGAAATATGGCTGAAAACCTTAAAATCTTTTGTAAGCGATAATATAGAGTTCACCACTGATTGCTTCATTTTCTTTTTAAATGTTGTAATGCCTTCTTCGCTGACTTCATATCCTTTTATGAAATCTGATAGGAAAAGTTCTTTTGCAATATTCTGTTTATGATTTTCAAAGTAGTTATCGAGTACCTGGTTTGATAGTAAAGGAATGAAAGGGTCTTTGCTCACAGCATTCATCTCGCCAACCTCTTCCTGAAGTTCTTTGTTCCAGGTGAGCAAATTTCCGGTAAACGACTGCATGACATTATATTTATTTTTTAACCGGTCATCCAAATTAAAGAATCTATCTAAGAACATTCCCGCAATATGTAGACGAAGTCTTGTCCTACTTGCCTCTTTCAAGCATTCCTCAGCCCAAACCCCCAGTTGTATTATTTCATTTTCCAGGTCTTCTTTCAGTAATCGTTCTTTCTTTTTCCTGTACGGATAATAGATAAATAATAATGCTATGATGATGAAGGAAGCAACAATCGCATACCAGGCTTCATAGGTAGTTAATATATCGGAGACAGTAAAGTAATAGATTAATGCGCCTAATAAAATCCATATCCCTAATACGACACCAACTAACCGGATCATAATCTTATTGGTGTGGTTTCTGAATGTTTTCAGAATGCCTCCTTTTTCGTTACGAACATTTTCCTGTTGTTTTTTATAATTTTCAGCTTCTCCTTCCAGATGAAGTTCTATTCCATCAATCAATTGATTACGAACGCTATTGTTACGAAGACGTTCAATAATTGTATAGTATATCTGTCGGTATAGCTTGTCTTTCTTTATTAATCCCTGAAGGCGGTATTGTTCTTCACCGATAAGATTTTTAATTATAGCATACTGTATATTTGCATCGGTGGTATCGAAGAAGGCCTGAACTTTTTTCTTTCCTGTAATCTGATAATTTGAACCTGTTTCGGTAATAATACAAGCCATGTTCATCAAGGCAGGATCGCCAATATAGGAGTAAGGAATATAGCAATATCCGTTTTCTCCGAATGATTCGCCCCAGGAATTACGAACGATAAAAACTTTTTTATCATCACTAAAACCACAAATCACCATCGCATGAAAACCGCTGTTACCGGATAATATCTCCGATTCTGAAGGTCTGGGTATAAATCCTGCTGTTTGTTGGGAAAAAGAATCAAATATTTTAAGAGAAATGGCTATAGGATAACCATTTGCTAATGCCGAACGGAAATCATTAACCGATACATCCACATTCCTGGCTTTCTTCACTAGGCGTTTTAATCCATCGGCATATGCTTCTTCAGGTGGTTCAATGTCATATTCGGAGTCTACATAAGGAAAAACATCTTCGGTACAAATTCCCGATTCCGAAAGAGCACTTATTGTATCAAAAAAATTACTTCCACAATCCGATGCTTCCTTACCACTTTTCTTACGGGCGTTATAATAAAGAAAGGATTCACTAAGATCGGCATCCAAGGCATTATTTATCTTTAAGATATATTCATAGATAGAACTTAATGCAAATGCGGAACATGATCCTTGCGATCCCTGATTCTTTATATGTGAGAAATTCATCCTGAGATCGACACTTGATACCTTTACCTCAGAAGGTTTGTAGGTATCAGTGAGAGGTATTTCTGTAATGTTTTTAGGAAGTAGCTTGAAGCGATTACCTTCATATACGAAATAGCCGTCTTCAGTCAGACGTTTGTCTGATTCATCTGCACTATCCTTTTGTTTCTTTATCTGAGAGAGCTGTTCCTCTTTCTCACGGATATAAGTAGTTGCCTGACGTATTTCCCAGCGAACTCTTTTTATTTCTTTCAAAGGGAGGTAGGCTTTTTCATGTGGAGATAGAACAGCTAATTCTTTATTTTCCGAAGTCAGTATATCATTATTCGCTTCAATAAATACTTTTGCCGTTTCCCAGTATAGATCATCCAGAATGAGTTGATCCCTATTAAACTCATATCCGGTCAAAAGTGTATCATCCATTCCTAATAAGGTCGCCAGTGTTGCCCTTTTCTCTGGCAGGGATAAGGTCGGATCTGATAAAAAAGATTGCAGATCATCACTTATCTCGTCAATTAACGCATCGATCTTTGGAGTGATTTCCGGAATGATCTTTTTATGATCCATCTTTTGGATCAGTAATGGTTTTATCTCTTTCTGGAAGAAGTCTGATAAAAGTTTAGTTTTGTCTTCCAGTTTCTCTTGTGAAATCTGAGCTGCTTTGGATACATCTACTTTTGTTTCGGTCACCCGTTCACGTTCCATAATATGAATGTATGTTCGTTTCAACAGGTATTGAACAAAATAATATTTATCAAAATAAAGAACAGCCAATCCTAAAGCACTTATCTCATATTCTTGTGACGTAATGTTCAGGAAGAGGTCATAATAATGCTCGGCACATAAAAAAGCATATTCACCAATGATACGTGTAAAAGCTTCCTGATCCAGTTGAAGCGCCAGACCATCCCGCTGACAATCTTGTAGAACAACCAAATGAGCAATATCCGTTGGATTCTTACTTTTATAATCTACAATCGAAGCAATGGTTTCCGATGTGATTTTTGCATATTCTGCTTTACGTTCGGGTAGGGAATCTTTAGTCTCTTCGCCGGTAAAGAGGAAAGCCAGGTCGGATGCCAGACCGATAATATCAATATGAAAGGAAACAGACAATTCTTTTAATACAGCAATAATCTCCTGCACTTGTTTCCATACCTTTGGATCGTATAAAGGAACATAGAAATATACATGTAAAAGACGCGAATCTCCCGGGGTATTTATATTTATTTTGTTTCGAAAAAGGGAATCGAAGAAATCGGCGATGTAGGCTTTTCTCCCGTTTGCAGGAAGCTTTTTCTCTTCAAGCAATTCTACTTCATACATATCCTGTATTCCAGATACGAATGGATCGTCTTCCTGTCCGATACGAACTTGTACCGTTGAGGCAACGATAGATTCATCCTTTTTTTCATCCCATAAGAGTGTACTTATGTATGGAATAACCGGTTCTTCACCATACTTTATGATGTATGCTTTAAATGCTTTGAGTGCGTCGGCAAACGCATTGCCGAACATTACGTGGACAGAATGTAACATCGCCGAAGGGTTTTAAAGGTTCTTTTGAACAAAAACGAGCTCTTTACGAATAAGATCTGCAATCTTCTCGTATCCTTTCTTAGTCAATTCTTCAGTTATCATATGCAATTGAGAATATTTCTCCAGGTAGTTATCTTTAACATCGGCCTTAAACCTTCTCATCTCATCCTGCCCTCTTTCCTTTTCCTCCTTTTCGATATAATCATTAAATTCTTTACGGATATGCATTTTGTGATGCCTGAAATGTTCAAATGCTTCGTCACGGTATTGAATATTCATTTTTACCCAATACCCGAAGATCGGATCACCCAGTGTCTGGCTCTTATAAAAATACGACCCATTTTCATTCTTTATCAATCCGAAGATAATGCCATATACCCACAATTCTAATGAGTCGTCGTCCTGCTGGCGAGGATGCAAACTGAAATCTTCACGCTCCATTCTCAATAAAACGTTCGTATCGAAGTGACAATTCGACCTGCAACGATCATACTTTTCCTTATAAGTTTTAATCGGAGCGATTGCATAAGCCGGTATAACCCCTAACTGGCGATAGATAATAATACGATCATTCATTCCTGTCGGTACAAAGTCGATTGTTACTGATCCCTGTTGCAGGTTTTTAAAGTTATTATCTTCTTTCAGACGACTGTGTTTATCGCTGGGAATACCTACGTAGTAACCTTCATATAGCCGTTTTCATGATGTAGTTGAAATCGTCCTGCGGCAGATCATCAATAATGTCATCAATACCTGTATGCTCCCATTTTTGAGCAGTAGGAAGTTTATAAGTAAAGTCGCTGAACATCGATTTTACATCTTCAATATCTTTACTTGCCAGACTATAAAGTTTCTGATCGAAAGTCAGTTTGTTTATAAAGTCCTGCATACTTACCTGTTCATCGTCTACAGTCACATTTTTCGCAGTTTCGCTTGCCAGGTCGATATGGAAAGTCTGACCTGATTTACCAACCTGATTATAAATTTCAGCAAGGCGGTTGGAGAAAGCAGCATTCACCGACTTCAGTAATTTAATAATATTCTGAATATTTGTATGTTCATCCAGTAAGGTTACCTGCAATCCATTGTAGAAAGTAATGGCACCTCGCCGACGTATAATTTCACGTTCTGTTTCTACATATAGCATCGTTGCAGCAATAACCTCTTGAACCAGGCCTTCCCGTTTACCTTTTTTACCCAACACAAACGTTTTCTGTTCGAGTTCTGATAGGTTATCTGTAGTCACCTGTATCGCTTGTTTTCGAAGATCTTTTTTCTTTTCAAGTTCTTCAAGCTCTTCTTTCATTTCGCTCATAAAAAGATTGACCTGGTTTTGAAGCCGCAAAATAATCCTTTCGGCATCACTGACTCCGCATTCCTGGTTGATATGTTTTACAAGTAGGGCTTTCAATTGTTCATTCACACGTTCGGACAATTCATTGATCTTATCCTGAACATCTTTATCCTTTGGCAAAGAAGAAGTAATATACATATCCGTTTCCGGTCTGGCATTCAACGGATCATTGATATCCGCCATCGGTATCCGGGGCTTTTTGTCTAATATAAAATCAATGACATTATCAAAACCGTTGTTTTCACGTATGTTTACTTCCGGCTTATCAATCCAGTGATTGACAATTACATCCATGTCATTACATGAATTCATCAACCGGTAGATCAACCGTTGGGCAGCCTTCAGAGAATAAATCTCGGCAACATCTTTCCCTTTGAATACAATCTCGCAGGCACCCATACCTGCCGCCCAGGCTTTTTTATCTTCGATGTCCATACTGCCGTCGGCATAATATTTTTCAATATTATCACTTACACTTGCCGTCTGTACGGAAAGCGCTCCGGCAGCGATAACCAAAGAGAGGCTGATCATTTCGGTAAGTTCATTCACATGATTGTAAACATCATTGTTCTCATTCATATTGTCAATAAACATGACAGCATTGAACGGCCGGATATTTACAGCTTCTGAACGTGTAAGATAGTCGAGCGTAATCGGTTGAGAACTAAGCTTAAGATGCATTAACCAGTCCAGATCATAAATAGCTCCATAGGCATTAGACTTAACCTTTGCCATAGCCGGACCCGCAGGTACCATTGTTTCAAAAACATCTGCTAATACGGCATAGCCGGTTAACTTTGATCCGGGAGCCATGTTCTGAACCATATACGCCATGTCTATAAACGTGCCGCATCCGGTTCCTCCACAAATGGAAAAAACCATGTGAATCTCCACGTTATTAGATATAAGTTCATAAGCCGGATCATTGGTATGTTCGGCCAATTGGATATTATCTAAGGCTTTCTTTAATGCAATAGCTGCTCTTGAATAATTTATAACTGCAGCTAAACGACCGTTACTACGTACTTGTCCGGCACCTATTTCCATGGAAACAATAGCGCCTTCATTTTCTTCCGGCATCCAGGTGAAATGTTCTTTCTGTTGTCTGTAGATAGCCGGAGCATCTTTACAAGCGATGGAACATTGCTGATAAGGTTCCAATTCCACCTTACCATATTTAGACTCGAGGCTTTTTTTGTATGAACCCTGATCTGTATCGATTCCTAAGAACCCGATCATCGGAGGAACTTTTCCTCCATAGGTTTCCATAAACATTTTCTTTGTATGCAAAAGAGCATTCATGCCGGTTCCTCCTAAACCGATATATAGACATCTACGTAGTTTTGTTGCCATGGTCGTTTCTTATTTTAGTTGATTAGTAATTCCAGTTTGTCATCTGTCGTGAGATTAGTTACCGTGTAATTTTCTCCTTTTTTGAGATTTACGGTATAGGGATCAAAGAGATATTCCTTAGCCCCCTGCGGCTTAATAGATGTTCTGTCTTTAGGAAGGATCACCCAGTCCGTTGTCCAGAAAGGATTAATCTCGTAAGCTATCCGGCCTGTAAACAGACGGTTTATAAATGGTTGCTTAGTTACCTTCTTTGTACAAACCAATTTACGGCAACCACGTAGTCTGCGCATACTATAATATGGATTGGTTACGGTGAATGCACTAACTTTGAATGTAGGGAAGAATAGCCTTTTAAGAACAATGAACCAAAGCAATAGTAGTCCCGCAAGAATAATCAGGGAAATTATTAACCCTTTAAGCAGCGGATTCATATAGGTACGGTATGTGGTTTGCAATGTCAACTCAAAATCGTCAGGATGAAGGGAGTTGATTCTTTCCAACTGATGAGTTTCTACCGGTCTAACTTTCAGATAACGTTTACCGGTATGGGCATTCTTGTCGAAAAGAATTTGCAGGTCGGCTGTTTTCATAGGAGCGGTAATCGTAAACCGCCTATCTTTCATTTCCTGACCGTTCACAGCAATGGCGAAATCGTTATTACCCTCGCTATCGGTTACTTCCCAGGTTACAGCCGACTGACTTTTTTGAGCATCTTCATTAAAGTCCATGGCCATAGTAAAGGGAATCGCTTCCGGTTCCTTTTCTTTACTGATCAGAAAGGCAGGATGATAATCAGCTTTTGATAAATGAACAGTAGATTCATAAGGAATCTCCAATAACCGTTCAGGATCGTTTATCACCCGGATCAATAATTCGTCGTCAAGCAATTGCATCCCTTCTGCCTGAAGTTTTGCCATAAATGTATGTTCGGATAAGCCATCGAGGGCCGTTTTAATTTCCTGGGCTGATTTACGTGGAGTTACTTTTACCAATCCTTTACCATCTTTAATCTTTCCATCAACCAATTCAGCATCATAAAATTCATCTGATGAGGATAAAGAAGCATTGAATTCACCCATCACGGACACACTTACCGGACGTTGTTTCAGATCCAACCTGTTTACAACAATCTCTTGTGTTGCTAATGCCCCGAATGGACCCAGATGTTCTTTCGCGTCTACAATAAAAAGCTTTGGACAGGCTTTAACCGCATCTTCTATTTTCTGGTTTTTAGCCGAAGGAGTAAGCATCACATAAAAGCCAAAGCTGTTCTTATACTTCCCACACCAATCAAGTATTCGTTTACATATCGCATCCACACCTGCGATATTATCCTCACCATCTGTCAGCAAGATAAGGTAATTGTCTTTATTCGGATCAAAAAGATTAACTCCTTCATCCCATGCTGCACATATATTAGTATTGGTGATCTTCTTGATATAATCGTCCAGTTGACTATTGATAGCAGCCCACTTATAATTTTTATGTTCAAACGAGAGCGCCGGATATACCTTATCCTGAAACGGAACGATATGAACAGTAGAGTATTCATCCATTTGTGCAATTTCATCACTCAGGTATTTCTTTGTATCTTCCCATATATCAGGAGCGCCTCCATATCCTTTCATCGATTGAGTACAATCCAACAAGTATATATAATTCCGTTCACGTTGTCCTTTGAGAGTAAAAACACAAAGCAAGCAGATTAACAAAACATATGCAATTCGTTTTCCCATATCATTTAGTTGTTAGACGGTTTTCCCACGGTTTACTGTTAATACTGTACTCACAAATATAGGAAACTTTCTACTTCATTCCGATTAAAAAAACAAGAAAAACACAGCTTTACCTAAAGGTTTACCCTTTAGGGTAAATCAATCATTGCAAAAATCGGATATTTACTAAAAAGATATGAACAAAATGAATTAAATTGATACATTTGTCCATATAAATGAACCGTTATTACATTATGAAGAACAATAATCAATCACTCATATTTCTTCTTTGTTTATTATGCTTTATTTCTTCATGTAAACAAATATCTAAAAAGAATATTACAGAAACCCCGATAGAAATGGTAATGGATTCTTCTTTGGTTTCTTCTGAATACACATTCAGCGAAGATAGTCTAAGCGAAGATTCAACATTTACTACTATAGACCAGGAGGTTGAGATAGATGATATTCCTGTAAATACATTGGAAGACTTTTACGAGGCAGGATGGCAATTATTAGAAAAAGAGAAGTTAGGCAAATTGCAATTAAATATGCCTTTGGATAAAGTGATTGAATTATTAGGAGAACCCGATGAAAAAGAAGAAATGGTGGAGTGGGGAGCTGACGGAGAATATCATCAACAATACATTTATAAGTCATACGGTATTGAGCTAAATATCGTAGGAGAGAAGGAACCCGATAGAAAATTATTTATAATTGATGCTTTTAGCACATGTCCTTTTAAAACCAAAAAAGGGATAGGGATGGGAAGTTCATATGATGATGTTATGAATGCCTATCAATCATATATCGAACCAAGTTTTTCAGGTCCAACAACCCTTACGGCAGGAACAATTTATGGAGGTGTTATCTTCATGCTGGAAGATTCTAAGGTAAACCGTATTTTTATGGGAGCAGCCGCTGATTAAAAATAAATGCCTAGTATCCCATTGGCTTTAGCGGAGAATCATTAATATTTATACAAATCTGTATTAGCTAAAAATAACTTTCAATTTCTGATCATCTACTTTCAATTTCTGAAAATCGTTAGTTGTATAACTTGTAAAACGTAATCAAAATAGTACAACTTTGGGGGTAAACCTTAAAGAATATGTTTTCATTAATAATGTTTTTTAAACGATTTTTAAGATTCAGACTCTTGCCATATCTTTGCAATGTCTTCAAGAAGGAAGGCGATTAACACTAACAAAAAGAATATAACCTATAAATAACAATTAGAATTATGAATGCGTTGCAATTTCAAAACAAATTATTGAGTATCCAGGACAACATGATGAATTTCGCGTTAATGTTAACAGCTAACAGAGAGGATGCTCAGGATCTTCTTCAGGACACTACTCTGAAAGTATTAGACAATCAAGAAAAGTTTGTAGACAATGTAAACTTTAAAGGTTGGGTGATGACCGTAATGCGTAACATCTTTATCAACAACTATCACAAAGTAGTTCGTGCACAAGGTGTAATCGATCAGGGAACCGATATCTATAATGTAGATACGATCTATGACTCAGGGTTCGACTCTCCTTCAGGTTCGTATACTATCAAGGAAATAACAATTGCAATCGACAATCTGATGGATGATTTGAAAGTTCCGTTCTCCATGCATTTAAGCGGATATAAGTACAATGAAATAGCTGATAAATTAAATGTGCCTCTGGGAACGGTTAAAAGCCGCATTTTCTTCGCACGCCAGGAACTTCAGAAACAATTAAAAGATTTTTATCAAGATTGATACTGTGACAATATATAATCCAAAGCCACCTGAAAAGGTGGCTTTTTTTGTTTTTTTACTAACTTTTAATTTAATAATTATGAAGAGCAGGGCATAAAATACTGAATGAAAGTTTGTAGAATTTTACGAAGTTAAATTCTAAAGATATGAAACATACATATTATTTATTTTTAATCGCTATGTCTTTACTCTTTACCGGCTGTTCTGGTGATATAATAAAGCAAGAGAAAAAAGAAGATGATAGAGTCACAGGCAAATTACCATTTACGGACATGCTTAATCTTACACTATCATTTTCCCATGTGTGATTACGTATCCATTCAGGGGGAGACTCTCGTGATCTAATAGAAAAATCATCGTACTTTACAAAATTTGTATTTTTTGAAACGGTTAATACTGGTGAAGACTCAAACAAAATAATAGTTTATAAATAATAACCGATAAGTGGAGAGTTTTTCTCTCCACTTTTATCTCTGCCTAATCCAAAGAAATCTCCCAATCATAACGGATAATCCAAATCCAATAATAATCCAATAGCAGGTTTTTCTCCATTTGTTATTGGTTTGTTTCTCTGTTTTTAAGATAATCCGGTTTTGTTGTTCTTCTTTTATATCGGAAACAGATTCTTCTTGAATTTCTTCTGTTTGTTGTTTGTTCGTATTAGCAGTAATGGCACTGACAGATTTCACATACTGATGCCCTATGCTGTCTGGACTGGAAAATGTGATGTGTTTTATCTGCACGGCATGTTTAATAGCTGATTGAACCAGGCGATTAACATACAGGCTGTCTTTACGATTATAGAAGATTGAATCGGTTTGGAACAGATGTTCTTTTATGATAGCCTTGCGGTTTGCGGAGCATCCTGATAGTAGCAAAAGACAGCAGGTAGAGTAGAGCACGCGGCATATAAAAATTTGTATATTCATCGTTATTTGTTTTTTGATTTATATTTATAGCTATAATCCACTCCGAAGAGGGCTCCGGCGAAGGTGGAGACTTCGCCGAAACCAATTAATACCGAATTATGTATCTCTCCGGTAGGACTACACCAGAAACCAAGGAACAACAAGACAAGTCCGCTGACCGACAGTAAGACGGCTACAATAAGCTGGCAATTCCAATAAACCGGATGCCTTTTTCTGTTTTTATTCTTTTCGGTAGGCGATTGTTTGTCCATTTAGTTAGTGATTAATGATTAGTGATTAGTGATTAATTTTTTAGTTTAGTATGATTAATCATTAATCGTTAATCACTAATCATTAATAAATGCCGATACTCGGCACTTGCATCAAAGCAAGGGCATGCTTTGTTTGCCAGGTCGCGGTGTCCGCAGATGCGGCAGTTAGGGAACTTTTGAGTTAGTTCACGTAGGAGGCGTTCAAGGGCAATGCGTTGGTCGAGGGTTCGGGTGTCGGTGGGTTGGCCTTTATCGTTAAGGCCGCCTTCATAGCAGATACCGATGCTGTGGCGATTGTAGCCTGTTACGTGAGCCGGAACCATTCCTAACGGACGCATCGGAACTATTTCACCTGACCGGAGAACATAATAATTGTATCCGGCCTGTTCGAAGCCCCTTGCTTTGTGATCGGCTTCCAGTTGTTTTGGCGTGTATGCTACGGTCTCTTTCGTTGCCGAGCAGTGCAGTACGATTAAATTGATCGGTCTCATCAGTCGATATGGGTTTTATCACATTCAACTTCTACTACCTTAACGTCGTCGGGCTCGAATATCACATTCCGGCGGGTTTCTCTTAACATTGCTCCCGGTGAGAATACGATATTCGCTTTCTTGATCTTATGGGCGTCGAGATCTTTTTCTTCGATGACGCCTTCAGAACTAAGGGAAAGGCGGAAGTTTCCCAGTTCACCCAGTTGTACTACATTGCCCGAGCTGAGCTCCAGGTCCATGGCCCATGAAAGGTTGTCGAATACCGATTTTATATCGGCAGATGACAAAGACGAACGCGCTTCGATGAGCTTGCAAATTTTCGGAAGTAATGATACACCTGAGGTTTTAGCCACTGCATAATACTTTTCCTGTCCAGCTTCGTTGCCGAATCTCACTTCACGTTTTACTTTTCTGAATTTTAATGCCATACTTTTACTTTTTAAATGGTTAATAATTAAGTACAATACAAAGATAAGGAGGGCAAAAACAGGGTTGTCCGCAGATGTCCGCAAGTGTCCTTTAATGTCCGTAAATGTCCGTGAATAGCATTTCTGAAAAGCATCTACAAGGTCTTTCCAAAGCATTTAGATGGTTTTATAAAAGCGTGTAGATGCTTCTTTAAAAACGTGTAGATGGTTTTCTAAAAAGATGTAGATGGTTTTTCATTGTAACGTTAAAAACGAGAAAGAGCTGAAATGTGCGGGTGTTAATCGGCTTTGGATAACTGATTAGTACTATTTAATATTCCAATTCTCGGGATCACCCATATGATCAAACAAGATTGCGGTTTGAAGCGGACTATACGTGCGCTGTTTCCGAACATAGCCTGCTTTTATCAGATCGGCATATAATTCCTCATCTTTTGCAATCCAGCGTGATAACTGCTTGGAGGCAGAACAAGGTTGGATGCCCGGGAAAAACATAGCAGCCAGTTCTTTGTGGCTATAACTTACTCTTTTTTTCATTGTTTTTCAGTTTTTGTTGTTTCAATTGTAAATATTCTTCATAGGTAATACCCGGCGAAGCGGGCTTCATCGCTTCCTCCCGTTTCTTCCGCTCTTCGCCGATACGGATCAGGTCGGTTTTCCTTTCCTGCATAAATTGTGTCAGCGCGGAGGTGATAAACAGGGCGTCGACCGATCCGTAGAAACGGCCGTAACGTCCGCATTTGAGGCGGTGGAAAAAGAGAAGTATTTCCGATACCTTCAACACGGGATATTCCGTAATGATCAGGCGCGCCAGTTCTTTCTGGCGGCTAACCGGAAGCTTTTCTTTTACACTTACAAACAGATTGAGATCTTCAACCTGCAGGCAAAGCCAAACAATAGCCGTTTCTATTCCGTAGCCTTGCGCTACTGTCCGCAACATGGGAGCTACTCCCGTATAAGCTCGTTCAGGCTGTTGCGCGGCATAGGTTTGCAGGCCGGTATGGAAGGTCGACAGGAATTGTTTTGCATCGCCATAGCGATTCTTCATATCAGCAACCAGATGTTGCTGCCTCGGCCATACGGAGGAGTTCTGCTCTTCGAGCAGCTTCTTCATCGCTGCCGGATGGTTGGCGTTTGCCTTGTCCAAAGGCGATCTTTGTTTCATCTTTCTTTTTTGTTACTGTTTTTTCTTTCTTTCCTTTTATATTTCCTTTTCCTTTTGCAGGGGTTTTGGTAACGTTAACCGGGGTTTCGGTTACCATAACCGGAATTTCTGTGTCAATAACCGGGGTTTCTGTTACATTAATTCCCGGTGAGGCATCTATTGTAAATGCCGGATCCATTACTCTACGACTACGTTTGCATATTTCGCGGAATCTATCCTGTATTCCGGTGGATGTGTATATGTTGTTTGTTTTCAGCATATTGATGTCGAACAAACGAATTTTTACACAATAGTTGATAATTTCTCTTACCCGTTTTTCATCCAGTTTAAGAATGAAACCGATATCGAAAAACAATTCATCATTTGCGGATATGAAATATCCATTCGAAGCGTAGATGTCACAAAGCATAACGAGGTAAACGGTTATACCTTCGCAGCCATACATATGCAGAAGCTTTTGTATTTTCCGGTCGCCCAACATACCTGTGTCGACAGGAAAATAGTCAAGTCCTCTTTTAATTGGTCTAGCCATAAAATGTTAGAATTTGTGTCAGCCAAAGATTCCGGTTAAATCATCCTCACAATAGAAAAGGGAAATAAGGATTCAATTATTTTTGAAAAACGCAAAAAGAGCTGAACTCCAAACTTCCATTCTTCATTCAGCTCTTATCTTTTTGCAAAAATAATAAAATTATTGATTTTGGTAATTTGTTTATATAATTAAACAATATTTGGCAGTTTATCCTATCTAATCTGTTTTACGGAAATATAAGTTAAAAAAACGACAAACTTATAAGGCAAATTAAGCTTTTTACGTTTTATATATTTACAACGCATAATCATCTGATTGTCATTTAAAATGTTATTGAATGATTTTTATAAAAAATAGTGTGTTATCCTTTTTTATTTAAAAAAAATATATTAAATTGCCAAGCAAGCAAGTATTATAAATTAAAAGTCTAAAAAATGTAATTATGAAAAACAATCAATTTATTCTGACCCTTTTGCTTATTATGGTAATGCTTGTCGCTTGTAGCGAAGACAAAATGTCGTATACAGATGATACGTCAGCGAATAACGAATTGCTTCCGGAAGATGTGGAGGCCCTATTATCTTCTTTCCTGAACGATGACGTTGCAACAAAAGGAGGTGTCAATTTTACTATACAAGATTATACTGTAAAAAACTATTCAACCTATGAGGTTGAAACCGAAAACGGCGATATACTAAAAAAAGAACAAATCCCTGTATATGAATACGCCATAACCTCCGAAGAAGGCGAGGGCTTTGCTCTTGTGGTGGGAGACAAACGATTACAGAAAGTATTAGCTATCGTAGAAAACGGTTCTATAGACGACACCACATATATAGAACCTTTGAAATGGTACATACAATCGATACCCGCATTAATAACCGACGAGTTAGTGAATTACAAATTGGGAACCAATGTAGCTACAAAAGCTGTTGCTGAAACGCACCTCTGTTTAGTACCCACTACCTGGGGGCAGGATTATCCTTATAATAATAATTGTCCCCCGTGTCCATCCAATACCAATACAAGTTATAATGGGCGGGCGCCTGCAGGATGCGTACCTATTGCTATCGCACAAATACTGGCTTATCATAGGGTAACCTTACCCGGCATAACACCAAACTGGAATGAAATTCTTACTACTCCCTCTATATCTCCTACCGCTAGTGGTCATATCATTGCCAATGTTGGTTATTTCTTACGACATATAGGAAATGAGTTATATCAGATGGATACATCTCAATCAGGGTACGGATGTTCGGGAACAGGCTTCTATTTAGAGCTTCTATCTAATTTTTTCTATTTAAAGTTGAATATGATTAGTGATAAGTTGGACGATTTTGATCTACCAAATATCAAAAACAGCCTGAGAGCTAACCGACCGGTTATAATGAAGGGATTCAGCCCTACTATAGGCCATCATGCATGGGTAACAGACGGTTTTAGAAGTGATAACTATTTACATATGAATTGGGGATGGGGAGGTCGAGGTAATGGTTATTTTTATTCAATTCCTATGCAAAACAAAGATCTTATTTACAATATAACGGATAAAGGGGTAAACCTTGGTACTTTCAATGGTGAGTATAAAATAATAACGAATATCAGAAAAAGATAAAAATAATTGTATTAATATGAAAAACACAATATTAATTTTATTATTACTATTACTATTACTATTACTATCTGCCGCCTGTAACGATAAAGAATCTCCGGAAATAGAGATACCCCAGGTAGAACTACATAGTGAAGAGGGTATCCGCTTATTAAAACAATATGCGTTAGAGGCAGACAGTGTAATCCAAATACATAGGGATGCTTTTCTTAATCATAATAAGCCATTCAACATATACCATATCTCAACAGATATACGGGCTCTGGATGCTGTAAAAGTAACAACACCAGATGGAATAACTTCTGCCTTTTCAATATTTATTGAGTATAAAAACGGATTGTATATGGATTATTTAGTTATAAGCAAAGATGATGAATTGTTGGTAGAAGATGAAAAGAGGGATAATTATGATTGTGGTCGCACATGGATAGAAGAACCAAACACACCCTTAGGTAAAAAAGCCGTTATACTGGCGCCTTTTCAGAAAGATTTTGAAGAAGATTTTACTTTCATTAAAAAATGCCTGACTGATGTTGGATTTGATGTTGAAATATATACCAATGAAGAGGTTACAACTGATTTTTATAAAGGTTCATTTTTGAAAAACTATGATGTGATTTATATTACCACGCATTCTTCCTATAGCGGTATATTATCAGGGATAGAAATATCAGAAGAAACAATTAACCGTCCTGAAGTTTTTCCGGTTGCTTTGAAGGGTAAAGTGTATGAAGGAGCTATACCATTAAATGACTCTACAGATAACCCTTTCCCCAATTCTTTGGTTTATCTGGATGCCGATAATTTCTTCTTAGGAGTATTTTCACTATTCACTGACGAACATCAAGCCGGATGTTATATAGCTAATAGTAGAAAGATTAATGTAAATACAGCCAAAGAAACTGCCAATCTGGTATTTAAATATTTATCTGAAGGTATGGATATAGAAAGTGTTGAAATACGAATTTGTGAAGAATTAAGTAAGCCCTATTTAAATGCAGCATTGCGTGATAATACAAAATCCTTTTATTTGGTTGCACCGGCTAAGGAATAATATCTGTTCGGATGGATATAATTATATAACCATATATCATTCATTAATGATGATGAAAAATACAATTCTCATTTTATTGTTAATTTTATTGGGATTATCCTGTTCAGATAAAGATGCTCCAGATATTGAAATACCTCAGGTAGAATTATTTAGTGAGGAAGGTATTAGATTATTAAAGCAGTATGCAATAGAAGCAGACAGTGTCATTCAAAAACACAAGGACGCTTTTCGTAATCAGAATGTTCCATTCAATATATATAAAGTATCTACAGATATACGGGCTTTGGATGCCGTACAGGTCACAACTGTTAATACATATACTGAAACATCAATATTAATAGAATACAAAAACGGATTATATCTTGATTGTTTGGTGATAGGAAAAGATGAAGAAGACCTCGTGGGGGATGGAAAACAGGAAGATCCCAATTGCTATAGGTTAGCTTCAGAAATATCTGGAAAAGAAGGATATAATATTCCTATAGGCAAAAATGCTGTTATTATTGCTCCATTTCAAGAAGAGTTTAACGAAGACTTTACATTAATTAAAAAATATTTAACAGCTATAGGGTTTAAAATTGAAACTTATATCAATGAACAGGTAACAACGGATTTGTATAAAGGTTCTTTTTTAAAGAACTACGATGTAATTTATATTAGTACGCATGCTTCATATAATTCTATTTTATCTGGAATACAAATATCAAAAGAAACAGCCAACCGACCAAATGTTACCCCTGTAGCTTTCAGAGGAAAAGTGTATGAAGGAGATATTCCTTTAATGGATTCGAAAGATACCCCTTTCCCTAATTCTTTAGTTTATTTAGATGCAAATAAAACCTTCGGTCAATATTTTGCAAATTTCACAGATGATCATCAAGCCGGATGCTATATTGGAAGTAGTAAAATGGTGAATATAAAAACAACAAAAGAAGCTGCTGACCTGGTCTTTAAATATTTGTCTGAAGGCAATGATATAGAAAGCATAGAAACACATATTTGTATAGAGTTAAGTAAACCTTTTTTACTAGCATCAGTTCGTGATTATTTATTACCTTTTTACTTGGTTGCACCGACTGATGAGTAAATTTGCTTAAATCGTAGTAAATAAATATCTTGATTTATTAATAATGATAAGAAATACTATTCTCATTTTATTGTTAATTTTATTGGGATTATCCTGTTCAGATAAATATGCTCCAGATATTGAAATACCTCAGGTAAAATTATTTAGTGAGGAAGGTATTAGATTATTAAAACAGTATGCTTTAGAGATAGATAGTATCATACAAAAACATAAGGAGGAATACCTTGATGACAAAAGGGATTTTGATATTTATGTAATGGCTATGAAAGTAAAAAAATTAGACGGCGTTAAGCGTACTACAGTTGATAAATACCAACCTTCATCGATTTTTGTGGAATATAAAAACGGATTATTTTTAGATTGTTTGGTAGTTGGGATAGAGGAAATAGATATTGTAGGAGATGGAAAAAACGAAGATAGGTATTGTTATTATCCCAAACCATTAGAAGAGCCTATTATGACTCCATTGGGTAAAAAGGCCGTGATACTGGCTCCTTTTCAAAAAGATTTTGAAGAGAATATTACACTTATCGAAAAATATCTCAACGAAGCAGGTTTTGAAGTGGATATATATACAGATGAAAAAGTTACGACAGAAATGTATAAAGGTTCTTTCCTTAAACAATATGACATGATTTATATAAGTTCACGTTCAACAGACCGGGCTTGCTGCTTAACAGCAATAGAATTCACAAAAGATACTAAATCAGGTATAACTCCGGTAGCTTTTAGGGGTAAAATATATGAAAGTTATACCTTTCTTAGGGACTCGACAGATACTCCATTCCCCAGTTCTGTAATCTATCATAATGCAGTAGGCATTCCTTTTTATCAAGAAGCTGGAGTAGGGGCTATACTTGTATGTAGTAGTATGATAAATATTGAGACAACCAAAGAGATATCAGAAAAAGTATTCCAGTATTTATCCGAAGGCTATGAGATAAGTAAAATAAAACATAAAATATGTTCAGAAGAGAAACTACCTCATCTGGATGATTGGAAAGCTGATTCGGCATTGCCTTTTTACCTGGTTGAACCAACAGGTGAGTAACGTTGCCATTCTATTTTGAAGAAAGATTTGATCAAATACAAAACGTCCGGAAAGTAATAATCCGGACGTTTTAATAAGGGATAGTATGTATATTAGTTGTTTTAGTTAAATACGCAGCAAGCGCCCCATATTACATAGGAAAATTTTTCATTGGTGTGCATCCACAAGTAACATTGCTCTATAGAATCTTGAGTTATAGTCTCTGTTTTTTTATTGTCATCCATATTCTTCTTTCTCTTTTCCGACAAAAGTAGATTATTCATTTTTGATAAGAGGTTACAATTATTCCTTTTTGTTTATCAATGTAAGAATAACAGGAGAAAAAGACTGGTAACCTGCTCTTCGTTGAGGTTCTTGACTGAGGATTAATCTTTCAATCTGTTTTAATTAAACACTAAACTAACTCCAACCTGCCATCTATGGATAGTGAATGAATTCCATATATCCATATTATTATCGTGAAAGGTTAATGCCGGATCGCTGGCAGAAAGTGTGATTTTCTTTTTTGTGAAAATACTACCTTTTTCTTCTTTTATTCGGAATACATTTTTGCTGTGTAAAGTAAAATGATACCCAGCATATAGTTTAAGGCTGAAATAACGGCTTATATTTCTTATTAATGCTATTTGGGGAATAATTGTTTTTTGTTGTATTCCATAGTCAAAAGATATTTTGTTAGCATCTATTTTTGTCCCTTTGTAATGGAAGGTAGAAGGATTGTCGTATTTTCCCAGATCAGCATAATAGTTTTTAATGGCAAATTGCAATGAACCTTCTACTAATAACGGACGCCCTTTGGGTTTGATGTTTTTCTGATATCCAATGCCTATATGATGTTCATTCGAGGAAATAGATTTATTTAAAAGGTCATCACTCCATTGATAAAAAACAGATATTTTTTTGTTAAAACGATATCCTAAAGTACTTTGAAATAAAACATAATCGCTTTCTTTTTTTTGATTTTTATTGATAACAAAAGAACTATTGCTTGTATTCGGTTGGAAAGATAGATGATGGGTAAAATTATCAATACTTACCGGTCTGTAGGAAATTCCAAAATCAAAATGAAAACGCAGCAGAAAGGGGATAATTTTACTGAATTTTTCTGCTGGCGTAGTGCTAAACGATTTCTTTTGTGTAAATATATCTTTTGATTCATCTTCCGAGAATTGGAAGTTACTTTTTCCCATTTCGATATTTTTAAGTATATCATAATCTGTCCATCCTTTCGGATTGTATTCTTCTGCTTTTAAAGTGATGGGATCAAGAACTCTCAACTGTTTTTCATACGGAATTGGTTTAACGGAATCCATTTTGATATGAGTTGTTACATAATCACTCGCACCATAAATGGTATCGCCTGTAAACCTGAGAATATCTGTATGTGTGTAGGTATAGTATTTTAAAATCCAGATATCATTCATTTTCTCGTATATTATTTTCCCATGTTGTTCGCGGCCTTTCATGCGAAGATGAGGAGTGTTCTCTACTTGTCTGTAAATATCAAAGGAGGCATAAGCCAGGTTTTTCTTTTCTATCAACATTGTCCCGTTTAAGCGGGAAGTATCTTTAGCTATTTTGACGAAACTTATGTCATAAAATTCATCTTCGCCAAGTGTTTTTATACCATTAAATTCATAACTGTAATCTTTAAAATGGCGGGGAGATATGAAATCGGCACGGGATAATACAGCATCTTTTCTTATTATATGTGAAGGGCCGCCATAATAGATAACATTTGTATTGCGCAATTGCTTTTTTCGGGATTTAAGTATCTCTATCTGCCCCGGATCACTACTCGGTTTATCATACGGATCTTTATAAATGGATAAAACAGCTTCGATAAAGTCGGCTTGTTCTTTTTTATTATTTTTAGTGCTCTCCCTATAAAATCCTTCATACATGGTGGGAACAGTAGGGTAATTATCCGGTATTTTAGCATACGCCCTACGTAATAAGGTTAATAAAGTACTATCCGGCATCACATAAACTTCGGTCAGACGATAGGTTTCAGGTTGTAATTTAATTGTGACAGGAGATTTAATATCTCTAATAAGTAAACTGTCTTTTTGATAGCCAACACCCGAAAAATAGAGATACCCGTTAGCATAAGACGAGGGCAGGTTTAAAGAAAAAGAACCCGATTGATCGGAGACCGTTCCTATCCGGTTATCTTTTAAAAAGATATTGATGTTAGGAATGATCAAACTGCTTTCTGACTGTATAATTATTCCATGAATCCGAATTGCTTGTGCATAGGGATTTATCCAGCATAATAGTAATAGTAGGGTTAGTAATGTAATTCGTCTCATCGTTTCATCTAAGTAAAAAACGTAAAAATATAAAATTTTCTTGTTCTTGAGAATATAATGTTAATTTTATGATCATTCAGTAATTTTAAATATCGAAGAATCGGATTCAAATTGTCGTTCAAAACGAATGATTGTATTTATTATTTTACTTCTTTTGTATGTCTGTGTATATTAATTGATTTGTGTTTACTTAAAACGTATTATTATGAAACGTATTTTACTTGTATTATGTCTGTTTCCGGCATTACTTTTCGCTCAAAACATGGGAGAAAGAAAAGGAACGAACGAACGAAAGTCGGCAAAGTTTTTAAAGGTTCGGCAAGCCGCAATAAACCTCAGGGCAGAGGCCGTAACGCTTGACTCAGTCTATATCTATCGGGATGACACCAAAGAACTTCAGTCAATCCATGCTTATACCTACGACAGCCAGGGACGGATAGCTACAGAGAAGATATACGGCGATCAGAATGGCGATGGCCTGACAGGCTGGGAAGATGATTATGCATATTCTTATTACCTTGACGGTGATAACCCGGTCCGGGAGAAGATACTCTACAGCCCCTTTGGTTCACAAAACCCCTATTATAAGGAAATCATAACGTTCAATGCCACAGGCAATGTTATTGCTTATACCGATTCTATCAATGAAGACAATCAATGGTTATTGCTCAGCAAAATCGAAAGCAATGAGTTCGATGAAAACGGCAATCCTACCTTGATGCTGGATTCTACCTTCTACGGAGCGCTTTTTATCTCGGTCTGGAAATACGAACACACCTACGACGCCAACAATAGAATGATCCAAACACTGGAATATGCCGTTAACCCTGAAGATACGAAAGCGGGTACACAAGAATGGATACTAAGCGGTAAATATACCTACTCGTATGACCCTGCAGGCAATCTCACCGAACTGCAAGATGTGGAATATAATGATGACGGCTCTGTTAAGTATACCGAGACCTATACGTATACGTACGACGAGAAAGGCAATGAGTTGACTGAAACGTGGGTATCAAGCTATGGAATATATGTTTATGCTTATAAGAATATTTACTCCGATGGTTCCACTACAAATATTATACCTGTCGAAACGGAAGAGTCGATTTTGGCATATATCTCAGACGGCTACTTATATATAAACACCGGTAAAGTTTCTGCTGCCCGGATCACTCTGGTAAACGGTAGCGGTGCAACGGTATTGAGACAAAATATCGGACAGCAGATATCAACAATCCCTGTTAATTCATACAACAAAGGTTTCTATATCCTGACGGTGAGTACAGGTAAAGAGAATAAAAGCTTTAAACTCATTCTTAAATAAGCAGAAAACAGGAGGATGTAAGAAAAACACGAAAAAGGCTATCCAATCGGATAGCCTCTTTTGTTTATGTTTTTTACTTATTCCCAGCCGAAAGGTTGCTTAAGCTGCGGGTTCAATATGAGTTGTTGTCTTGGGATAGGTAGATAATAGTGTTTAGGATTTTCGAACTTACGGGGATTCTTTTGGTAAGCAGTAAAGCCTACATGACCTTTTGTTCCTTCTGTCAGGTAGAATCCTTCATCTGTTCCACCACTGTTCTTCAGGTAGTAGATAGAAAGTGCTTTTTTCTGGTCTTCCGTTAAATGGTCGATCGGTCCGGTTTCATTAGGAGAAGCCAGAATAGCCAGGTCTACTTCTCCATCACCTGTCATATCATATGCACCCAGATAAGGGATGTATATGCCTTCATTGTTATCGGCAAAGTGCGAACCTGCTTCCCAACGTTTCAAATCTTCTCCGCGAAGTCCTTCACAGGCAAGTTCAACACGTCTTTCTCTGCGTATCTCTAGAATAACTCCCTGGTTAGAGCCAGAAACATTCTTATAATAGGTTGCTAATACAGGATCGATATCGGCATTAGCCGTTGCCATATTTAATGAAGGCATACCAACGCGGCTTCTGATCAGGTTAATGGATGCGTCGACATCAGCCTGATTTAATGTATTCAGTTCGGCTTTTGCTTCGGCAAATACCAACAGTATTTCGGCATAGCGATAGATAGGTAAAGAAGTATAATCCATATCCCAACCACCGCGTTGTTCTTCTAGTTTGGGATAGAACTTTATTTGTCCATAACCTCCGAACTTAATACCGGGTAGTTCGGGTTGGTTCTGGGGAGAGGTTTTGAATCCAGGATAACAGAATGTCTGAACGAAACGGGGATCTCTGTTTTCGAATACCTCCAGAAAGGTCTTTGTTGTATATCCTTCTTGCTTAGTAAACGGAGTTCCGTCTGTCATCAGATAGGACTCCATCAAACTGCGGCTTAACGACCACTGCCAGTTCAACACCGAATGGGTATTATTCGTTACACCTAATTCCTTATCGCATGCCATCTGAAGGATAATTTCTTTATTAGTATCCAGCTTATTGGAATCGAACAACGCTCCGTAATCCGCTGCCAGCCCAAACTGTCCGCTCGCCATAATCTGTTCAGCAGCCCATACTGCTTTTTCAAGGAAACGGGTATGATCGTTTTTTAGATTAACTTCATCATGGTATTTACGATATGTACCTTCAAATAAACAAATACGAGCCATTAAAGCTAAAGCTGCATATTTATTGATACGTGTTTTTGATCCTAAATCTGCTTTAATATGGGTCACGGCGAATTCTATATCGGCTAAAACGTTATCCATCACTACAGAGCGTGGATCAGCAGCTTTATATAATGCTTCGTCTTCATTACCCAATGGAGCATCGTACCAGGGAACATCTGAATAGTTCTTTACTTTATCGAAATAGAATCGTGCCCGGAAGAAACGTGCTATACCGATATAATGGTTTATATCTGCTTCTATTCCTTCTGCTTTACCGGCATTGGCAAGGAAATAGTTTATACGCCTCAGCTTCTTCCATTCGTCGCCTTTCCATCCATTGATATTATCTGATATATTGGAGGAAGACACGTTTCCCATTACAACCTGATCCATAGTATTGGTTCCATTATGTAGCGAAACGTTGTCGGATCCATAATCCTGATAAAGAGGAATAGCTTCTATTATTCATACAGTCCGTTTGTGTAGGTCTGCAAGTCAGTCACATTATTGAAAAATTCACTTTCCGTAACCTCTGTCTTGGGTATTCTGTCAAGAAAATCCTCACATCCCGACATCAATACCAACAGGCAGAGTAAGCATATTATTGAATGTATCTTTTTCATTTTATTAATTTTTTCTTTGTTAATAACTAAGATGTGTTTCATTTAGAATGTCAGATTTACACCAAATGAATATGTTCTTTGCATAGGATAGGTTCCTGAATCAAATCCACTGTAGCTCTTGTTCACAATTTCCGGATCAAGGTCGACATCTTTATCCAGGTTACTGAATGTAAGCAGGTTCTCGGCACTGAAATATATTCTCAGATATTCTACACGAAGTTGTTCCAGAACACTTTTGGGTAATGTATATCCTAATGTCAGGTTCTTTAGACGAAGATATGAGGCGTCTTGCAGGTATTTAGTCTGCGGAGCTCCAAGTTCTTCGTTTTTATCTTCTGCAATATAGGCTTTCATACGAGGGAAATAGCCATCCGGCTTCTCCGGTGTCCAGTGATCTCTGTTCTTTATTGTTGGGTTTGTCCAGGGTTGAGCATATACGCCCCAGAAATAGATAGACGCTGCTGAGGGATACCAATCACGTTTTCCAACGCCCTGGAAGAAAGCGCGGATATCAAATCCTTTCCAGTCGGCTGCCAGTTCGAAACTGTAAGGCAAACGTATCTCACTGTTACCGATGATTTTCCTATCACCGGGATTGTCTACAGTACGATCACCAAAATCAATTTTGTCGTCGCCATTCAGATCTTTAAATTTTGTATCACCAACATAGAACTTATAGTTCTGATCGTCGGTTCCGACTGCAGTCTGGTCTAATGCCGCCAGTTCTGCTTCGGACTGGAAGAAACCATCGTTAATGAATCCCCATATTTCACCGATCCGTTGTCCTTCATAAAAAGTCTTATCATCATCAGGAATCAATTTTGCCGGATTATCATACTTAGTAATCCATGTTCGGCTGTCAGCCAGCATCATTTTTACTGACCAGTTAAACGGTGAGTTGGCTAACGTAAACTGATCTCTATACCCAACTGTTAATTCCCAACCTTTTGTTTTCAGGTCTGCCGCGTTCGTCCGGGGAGCACTTGCTCCGAATACCAGAGGTAATTCTTTACTGTAAGTAAGCATATCTTCCGTATAACGTACGTAGTAGTCGAACGCCAAATCGAATTTTCCATTGAAAAGCCCCAGATCAATACCGCCGTTGATAGTACGAACTTGTTCCCATGTTAAAGTCGGTGATACAACTCCAGGTTGATATACCGCTGTGGGGCGATCGCCGTCCAATATATATTCGATTCTTTCGGACTTCATATATGGTATATATGGATAATAAATCTGTTTTTCATCTTCAATAATCACCTGGTTTCCTAAAGAACCATAAGAACCACGTAGTTTTAGATTAGAGATTTTCAATGTTTCCGCTATGTTATGGAAGAATTGTTCATTCCCCAATACCCAGGCGGCTGATACAGAAGGGAAGAAACCATATCGATCTCCGTCAGGGAATCGTGATGAACCATCATAACGTCCATTAAATTCAATGATATAACGGTTGTCATAAATGTAATTCAATCGTCCGAAATATCCTTCAAGAGCAAGTTCACTACGTTCATTGGTTGCTGAAGCCTGTCCGGTTGCCAGATTAATTTCAGGTAACTGCCCTGAAATAAGCACATCTTTACGAGTAGTGTATAACCGGTTATTTGTCAATTCACGGTTATATCCTATCATGGCATTGAAGAAGTGTTTTTCATTGAAAGTCTTTACAAAATTGGTATACAGGTTATATACATCGTATTTCTTTTCTTCTGCACGGAACTCTGCATAAGTAGTACTTCCTCTATCACTCAGAGAGTTTTGTATCGGTTGTCCGGGACCTGTACGGTAAGGAACTGACAGGTTATATTGATCTCTGTTGAAATTGTAACGACGGAAGTTCGCATCGGCATTTACGGTCCATACGTTCTTTATGATATCAAATTGCGTATTCAGAGAAACTTGTACTTCATTTTTCCGGTCGTCACGACGTCCTCCTTCACCACTTGCTCCAAGAACGGCAGCACCGGCACTACTCCATGTTCCGTCAGGATTTCGGGGAATATTATTCGAAGCCGTACGATTAATATTCCAGTTAAAATAACCATCCAGGAAAGTCGGTGAATCATACGTAGAATTCACATAAGATATATTTGTTCCCAGCTTCCACCAATTAGTCAGTTTCATTTCAGCATTTCCTCTGAAGTTGAAACGTCTTAATTTATCGTTTCCATAACGAAGCAAACCGTCTTCCTGATAGAAGCCTCCTGATACATAATACGATAATATTTCATCCTTCTTAGATATATTAACATTAGCAGTATAAGCCGGAGCGGTCTTTCTATATCCTTCGTCAATCCAGTCTGTTTCTCCGTAGTAATCCCAGGCATTTGGGTTATTCGGATTAGGAATTATACGAGGTAAAGAAGGATCGGCTTGTATCTTCCTTGCATAGTCGAGCTGAGCTTCCGAAAAGACAGGACTTAAGGGAGTACGGGCCAGGTTCTTCATCTCCATCATCTCTACAAGGTCTGTTATTATTTCGGGACGCATACCTCTATCGCGAATGGCTACATTACCGTTGAAACTTATTTTCAATTCATTGCTCGATGCCTTTTTAGTAGTTACCAGAACCACACCAAACGCAGCACGTGCTCCATAAATTGCCGCAGATGAAGCATCTTTCAGAACAGATACACTGGCAATATCATCAGGATTCAACCGTGCTAATTCTTCACTTGTAACCGGAACGTTATCTACCAGGATAAAGGCTTCTCCACCATTAATAGAGGTAAAACCACGAATATTAATTTCCGGAGCATCATCGGCTCTACCTGATTTATTCGCAATGTTTAGGTTAGGTACCAATCCCTGTAAACCACGGTTTACGTTTGTAATCGGGCGGTTTGTTATTGTTTCACCACTAACCGCTTGTACGGCTCCCGAAAGGTTTACTTTCTTTTGTACAGCATATCCCACTACAACGACTTCGTCGAGTGATTGGGAATCTTCAACAAGTACGATCTTTATATTCTTTTGATTGCCTACATGAACTTCTTGTTTCAGGTAACCGATGTAAGTGATTTCGATCGTTGAACCTGCAGGAACATTCAGCGAGAACTCTCCATCGAAGTTTGTAATTGTTCCATTCGTGGTTCCTTTCTGTATGACATTGGCGCCTATAACCGGTTCTCCGTTCGAATCGACTACTGTACCCGTAATGGTGTTTGATTGTTGTTGACTTTTAGTTTCAGAGATCGAGGCGTATATAGAAGCTTCATTTTCTTTTTTTGAAAGAATAATATGTGATCCTTCCATGGCATACGTAATATTCGTATTATCAAATAAACGGTCAAGAACTTCAGAAACAGGTTTCTCTTTTACTCTTACAGTTGTCTTTTTGTTTACATTTACTTGCGTATTATAAATAAACAAGTAATCAGTCTGGCTTTCAATTTCAGTCAATATTTCACTTAACTGAATATTACTTTTATTAATACTTACTCTTGCATTCTGCGAATGTGTATTTTCTGCGTAACCACATACTGCACAAATGATGAGTAAAAACGCGGTAATTCGCATAACTCTTAAGATTTGTTTACATCGAGGCGTTTTTAAACAAAACAGCCTCAACAAAAGGTTATTTTTCATACTTTTGTAATATTGAGAGGTTAATACAATTATTTAATTAATGTGTTAATCGAATGCCGGTACTTGCTCCCCAGCGCTTATCGGCATTACTCTTTTACTTATTGGATATTCTTCATGGGCATTGTGTTTTCAGGGTTAGTAAACTTAATTTATTCTATATAGATTATATTATTCTCATCGTCGCGGATATAGGTGAATGTAATATCTTTTTGCAAGACTCGTAAGGCATATTCTATACCATCTGTTTGCCTGAATTTTCCGCTATAAAAATGATCCAGCACATGTCTGTTCTTAATCACAATAGATATTCCGTATGATTTTTCGAAGTTTTTCATAATTGAGTCGAACGATTCATCCTCAAAGCAGATCAATCCTTCTTTCCATCTGTATGGATTATAATCGGTAATGGTTGAAACCACTATTTTTCCATTCAAGAACTGTGCTTTATTTCCTGGTAATATATTTTTTTTCTCTTTGGGTTCGAAAAGCGGGAATACGGAAATACTTCCATCCATAAGGGCAGCTTCAAATATATCACTATCTCCGTAAGCGTCGATATTAAAATTAGTTCCATGAACTTCTACAGCACATGTATGAGTTTGCACATAAAAAGGCTTATACTTATCATGATGTACCTCGAAATAGGCTTCTCCATCCAATGTAACCTGTCTGTTTTTCTTATTGAAACTTATCGGGTATTGCAACGTTGTGCGTGCATTTAACCAAACATTTGTTCCATCAGGAAGTTGCAGATTTATCCGTTGTCCGGCAGGTACAGATACCGTTTGCATCGGTACAGATTCCTGTTGTTTTATATAATAGTTAAATGTAGAATTTGATATTAAAGTTAGGATTACAATAGCTGCCACTTTTAGGATGCTCCGGAACAGTCGTTTTATTTTAAATTCTTTTTGTATTTCTTTTTGTATTCTCTCTTCATCAGCTAATAAGATCATGGTGTCAAAAAGATGTCTCTCCTTATAGAAAAGTTCGCTATTCTCCGGTGAAGATTCCATCCAGATACGGATCCTTTTATTTTCTTCCGGAGAAGTTTTTCCTGTAAAAAAGCGGTATAAATACTCTTTGTCCATAAATCATTAAATTACCTTTCATAATGCATAACAGGTAACCTATAGGTATCCCTAGTAAAAAATGAAAAAAATTAATTAATAGAAAAAATAAAGTAAAATAGGCATATAATCTTTCAGGTTATTCCTAAGAATCTTCAAGGCTTTTGATATATGGAATTCTACCCCTTTGGTGGTCATTCCTGTTATTCCGGCTATTTCTTTATGTGATTTATTTTCAAAACGGCTCATTATAAAAATTTTTCTTGTTTGTTCTGGCAACTTAGCGATTGTACGGTTTATAATATCTTCAGCCTCTGTAGTGAAAATAGTATCAGGGTCACAGGCTTCCAAACTGGTTATTCGGACCTGGAGTTCCCATTCAGCATCTAGTTGTAACTGGTTAACAACATCTTTTTTCACTTGCAGATGTTCCAGGTAGTTCAGGCATTTATTCTTTATAATAGTAAAAACATACGCGGGAATATTTGTATTTGGAAGCAATGTATGTCTATGTTCCCAATACGCCATAAGTGCCTCAAGTGTAAAATCCTCAGCAACCGTCCAGTCTCTTACATAATTATTTGCAAAACGAATAAATCGCCCCTGATAATCAGTAAAAAATTTGTTAAACAATTTCAGGTTTGCAGATTCCTCCATAAACAAATATTTATCAGGATGTAAATATATGTAAAATTTATTACTTTTACACACATTATGAAGCATCAAATAATATTACTAGGAAAGGATATTACTTCGTCTTATCACGGGATTAAAGAGTTCGGACCTGATATGGTTCACCTTATTTATACGAAAGAAACAAAGGAAGTAATGAAACCTATGTTGCCGTTATTACCGGATTCTATCCAATATAGATTGTATCTGGTTGAAGCATACACAGCGGAGAGTATAATAGCTACATGTCGTAAAATACATCAAGACTACGCAGGCGATTTCTTTTATAATCTTTCGGAAGGAACGAAGCTAATGGCTTTTGCTGCTTTTACCGTTGCTAAAGAATATAAAGCATTATCGTTTTATATGACTCAGTTAGGAGATCTTATTAATCTGGAAACTTTTGAAATGCGTCCGATGAGTAGTATATTGGATAACGAAGAAATTGTTGCTTTAAATGGTGCAAAGCTTTCTTCATACTATAATGCAAATAACCTAACAGAAAATGATATACGTTCTTCATTGAATATCAAACGTTTTATTGAACAATATCCAGAAGAACACGGGCGTCTGCAGAAGTTTTTTGATTCACATGCCAATCGTCGTCTGAGTCTTTTACCGGAAACACGTACATTCTCTAACAAATTACGTTTTGTGCAGGAAGATGGTACGTTATTGATCACCTTGAGAGAACGGATTCTATTAAATATCCCATATCCAAGCGGTTGCACCTTGTACTTTGAAGGTCGATGGTGGGAAACACTAGTTGCTTCAAAGGTAAAGGAATGGAGTAATCGGCAAACGAGTTTACCTGAAGTATGGCAGAGCGTTGTTTTCCATACAGAGAATAATAACCAGAGAACAAAGAATGAGGTGGATATTCTGCTGAATAATGAACAGAAATTGATTTTTATTGAATGTAAATCCGGTCATGTTACCCAAAATGATGTTTATAAAGTAGATGCAGTACGTGAAACATATGGTGGAGACATTTCGGAAGCTATTCTGACCAGCTATTTTCCTGTAGAAAGTAGTTTACGTGAAAAATGTAGGGATTTACAGATTAATTTATTTGCTCCGGCTCATTTTGCTGATCGCATATATCACTTGGACATGCTTCCTAACTGGTTAGATACGTTTGTGGATAAAATACAGATATAATAGTCCGAATTATTTCGCTTATTGGATTCTATTTTATTTAATTATTATTCATTTTCAATTATTTTGTAAGTTAATTTTGAGAAAAGAGTATCTTTTTTAAAAAATTCTTATATTTGCTGAATATCTATAATCTAATTATCTTTTATATGGGAACAAAATATAACGATGAGGCTATATCTGCTGTAGGGCATAATGCATTAGCAAATGGTACTTTAGTTAAGGGAGATTTAAAAACTGATGGTGATTTCCGTTTAGATGGAAGAATTGAAGGTACCATAAGTTGTGGTGGAAAAATAGTTATTGGCCCTGGTGCTAAAGTAGAAGGTGATATTATTTCTGTAAATGCCGAAATCTTGGGTGAAGTTGTTGGAAGTATTACTACAAGTGAAGTATTAGTTTTAAAACCTAGTGCTGTTATTAAAGGGATTATTACTACTCAGGCATTAGTTGTTGAGCCAAGTGCTAAATTCTCTGGTACTTGTAATATGACTTTGGAGCAAGAAGAAATTATGGAAGAGACTATGAGTTTTGGTTCTTCTCCAATGCAAGAAGCAGATACCTTTTCATTGAGTAGCTTTGGTAGTTCTGATGAACTGAACGACGAAGACAAATTATAATAATCGTCTGTAGTTAGTAAAGGATATATTTAAACCGTAGCTTTACAGATTATACAAATTTTTATTTCTTCATTATATTGAAATCAACAATAAAAGATTTGTATGATGTGTGAAGATATGGTTTATTCTATTCATATATCCATTTATTTTCTTTTACAAATGTTGAGACAGTTTGTCTGCTTACATTTAAAGTTCTAGAAATAGCGGACAGAGAGATCTTTTTCTCTAAAAGTCGCTGTATCTGAACCTCTTTTCCTGTTAATTTCTTCTTGTTTGATTTACTCCCTTTAGGACGTCCGAGCGTTATTCCTTCCGCCCTTTTACGTGCTAAAGCTTCTTTTGTTCGTTGTGAAATGAGATTACGCTCGATTTCTGCAGAAAGCCCAAAAGCAAAAGCTAGCACTTTTGAATTTATATCATTTCCCAAACGATAATTATCTTTGATTGTCCATACATTAATATCATTTTTCATACAATAATTGAGTATAGACATAATCATTAACAGATTTCTTCCCAGGCGAGATAATTCAGAACATATTAATATGTCATTTTTTTTTAGTTTCTTCAATAGTTTACCTAATTTACGTTCTTCTATTTCTTTAGCTCCTGAAATAGTTTCTTCAATCCATCGATCAATTACAATGTCATTGGTTTTACAATAATTTTTAATTTCAAATTTTTGGTTTTCTACTGTTTGTTTGTCAGAGCTGACTCTGATGTAAGCGTAATTCATGGTTTGTTATTTGCTGGTGTATTCACTTATTATAGCACAAAAGTAATTATATCATTTAAATAAAAAAGAAATAATAAACAATTCGTTTTAAATTTTGGATAAAAGATATTCAGCTTCTAAAAGATAGCTTTTGCCAAATAAATTGAGATGATTCAGGATGTGGTATAGTTTATATATGCTTTCTCTGTACTCCCATCCATCGCTTAATGGAAATTCATCCATATACGCTTTATAGAAAGCAGGAGAAAAACCTCCGAAAATTTTAGTCATTGCCAAATCAGCTTCTCTATGCCCATAATAAACAGCAGGATCTATTAAAACAGGATTACCAGCTTTATCACATAAATAGTTACCAGACCATAGATCTCCATGCATTAGGGTAGGAGGTTCAATACTATCTTTCAATATATCATCAATACGCGATTCAAGTCGTTTGAAACCTTTTTTTAATTTAGATGTAACATTTCCGTTCTTTTCAGCAAGTGTGTATTGGAAAAGAAGGCGTTTGTTAAAGAAGAATGAAGTCCAGCTTTTTTTCTCTTCTTCCGAAGGTATGTTTAATTGAATCGTATCACCTATATAATTATCTTCGTAAAATCCGTAATGAGGGCCCTGAAAATGATGCATTTTTGCAAGTTTACAACCAAATTCTTCATAAAAAGGAGGAGCAATCTTACCACTTTCAATAAATTCAGTTAAAATGTAATTATCACCTACAGAATAAACTGTAGGTATAATAAATTGATTTGTTTTGCTCAACTCTTTCAAGCCATTAGCTTCGCATGAATATGCATTAGATGAAGTGTTACTTTTTAAGAAATACTCTTCTCCGGAAATGGTTTTTATTTTGCCTGTTCCATGAATTTCTGTGATAATCTGTTTCTCCAGGATGTTTTCAAGGGTTGTCTTTAAGTTTTTTTTCATATAGAATATTAATTTAGCCAAATATACGATTAATAAATAGTTTTGAGAGGTATTTGATGCTTTTAGGTGATATTTTTTCTTATACTCAAAAAATTAAGCTTTTTTGGTATAGTATACTGAATAAAATGAACAATATTTTCGTTTTCTTTGTAGAAGGGATCTAATTTTTTATTGCTATGAAAACTGAAACATTAAACGACAGTCTGATTGAGGCAATCAAGACGAGAATACCCAAGGGTATAAATATTACTACTGTTTTATCTAATATTTTGTATATGGGGAAAGAAGCTGTTTATAGGAGGCTTCGAGGCGAAGTTCCCTTTACTTTTACGGAAGCCTCATTAATCTCACAAACTTTGGGGGTTTCTCTGGATAAACTCACAACATACAATTCAGCCTCTAACGCTTTATTTAAATTAAATTTTGTCCATTATAATGATTTGCTTAATACATATTATAAACAGATTGAAAGAAATATTCAGTTTTTTAATTATGTAAAAGACAGTCCTTCTGTGGAATGGTATACGGCTTCTAATATCTTACCTCAGGTTTTTAACCTTGATTTTGAATATTTATCAAGATTTCTACTGTTTAAATGGATATATCAACATTTAAAGGCAAACGATATTAAATCATTTTCAGAATTTCAACTATCGACTAAGTTAGGAAATATCCAAAAACAATATGTGGCTGCCAGTAAGAAGGTTACTTATACCTGTTTTATATGGGATAAAATGATATTTCAGCATCTTATAAATGATATCTTGTATTTTCAAAGAATTTACCTGATATCTGAGAAAGAAGTTCAATTGTTGAAAGAAGATATATATACTTTACTGGATGACCTGGAAAATCTAGCTATAAAGGGAACTCATAAAAATGGAAATAAAATACAAATGTATCTATCTGATATAAACTTTGAGGCAACATATAGTTATCTTGAAACTATTAATTTCAGAACTAGTTTCATCCGTGTCTTTTCAATAAACTGGATTTCTACTTTTGATGAAGAAATGTTCAATAATCAAAAAGATTGGATACACTCACTTAAGAGATATTCTACTTTAATTTCTGAAAGTGGAGAAATGCAAAGATTAAGATTCTTTGAAGAACAGAGAAAATATGTGAGTGAATTGTTATGAAGTTTTCTTTTCTTCAAATTTTCGGACAACAAAACTTTTTATAAAAGCAACTGTTTCTTCAATGCCTAATATAGATGCATCAATAGATAGATGATATGAAGACGACATACCCCAAGTTTTATTTGTATAATAGTCATAATATGCTGCCCTCGATTTATCGGTTTTGGTAATTAGTTCGCGTGCCTGTTCAATGGTGATGTGCTGACGTTCAACAACTCGTTGCACTCTATTTTCCATATTGTCATGGATAAAGAAGCTAAGACAGTTCGGATTATCACGTAATATATAATCAGCACAACGACCGACGATCACACACGATTCATTTTCGGCCAATTTTCGTATTGAATCACTTTGAATTTTAAAGAGTCCTTCGTTTGATAAAATATCGGAATGTGGTGTATACATCCCCATATAGGTCATCCCCATTGTAAAAGCATGCGCCAATCCGTCAGAAGCCTTTTCGTCGGCGCGCTCAAATACGTCAGGGCATAGCCCACTTTCTTTTGCTGCCAGATCAATAAGTTCTCTATCGTAATAGGCAATACCAAGAGCCTCGGCTAGTTTTTTTCCAATAATTCGTCCGCCGCTACCGAATTGTCTACCTATGGTTAATATAATTTTTTTATTCATTTGTACATTGATTTTATTTGCAGCTAAAATACGATTTTCTTTTTTATTTATCAAAAAGGATAAGATGTTAATTTATTTATTGAAAAAGCATTACGATGTTCCTGTAAATTCATTACAATGCTTTTGGTAAAGCATCGTAATGGTTTTAGTAAACCATTGTAATAGTTTTAGAAAGCCATTGTAATGGATTTTTTACTTTATGTATGTGTAATGTAATTCATCTTAATTGGTCTATTAATATTAATTAACAGGATATGTCCTACATATTATTTGTTTTATTAAAATATTCTTTTCTATTTTGTAGGACATATTGAACATATACTATTTATTATATATAAATTAATACTATGGATTCATTGAAAATTAATACTGAACCTACCACGCTGGTGGATGTCGTTGAAGAGTCTTTGCTGAATTACATTAAAGAACAGAATTTAAAACCGGGAGATAAATTACTTCATGAAGATGAATTAGCAGGGAAATTAGGAGTAGGAAGAAATGTTGTTCGAGAAGCGCTTAGTCGATTACGCTCTTTAGGCATTTTAGACAGCCGGAAACGCAGAGGGATCATATTACAGGAACCTGATATAAAGAAGAATCTGGAGAAACTGATCAATCCTCAAATGTTGAGTCTGGATACAATTATCAATTTGCTTGAATTGCGTTATACGTTGGAAATGGGGATTATCCCAACTTTGTTGGATAGAGTAACTGATAAGGATATTAAAGATCTGGAAGAGATACTGTCGAATGAAACTCATAAAGAAGATGTGAGAGTAGCCATCAGTGATGAATTATTGTTTCATTCACGACTGTATGAGATTATCGGCAACCAGACTATTATGGATCTTCAGCAGCTTCTTATACCAATATATCGTTTCACGGATGAAAACTATCACGAGTTTGAAGAATTCAATAAGAAAATAAAAGAGCAAAAGCTTCAAGCATCACATCAAGATGTCTTAAACTGCCTTAAAAAGAAAGACAAAACCGCTTATGAAGATGTTATCAAACGGCATTTGATGCCCTATTATTTGTATATAAAACAGTACAGAGATAAGTTAAACTAAAATAATCTGTTAACCTTAAATTGTATTATTAAATGGAAAAGATAAAAAACAAAGGTCTTATTGCCGCCACAGTTACTCCGATGGATAAACATGGAAATGTGAACATTCCGGCTATTGTTCCATATGCAGAATATCTTATAGAAGAAGGAATAGACGGCGTTTTTATTTGTGGTTCTACCGGTGAAAGTTTACTGTTGGATACAGATGAAAGAAAACAAGTGGCAGAAGCCTGGATGAAGTATGCCGGTCGTCTTAAAATACTTGTTCACGTGGGCAGTACAAGTTATAAGATTGCGGCCGATCTGGCAAAACATTCAGAAGAAATCGGAGTAGATGCTATTTCGGCAATGGGACCTTGTTTTTTGCCTCCATCGACAGTGAAAGAGTTACTGGAGTTTAATAAGATAATAGCAGCCAGTGCCCCCAGCACTCCTTATTATTACTATCATATCCCGACAATTTCAGGTGTACGGATTGATATGCTTGATTTCCTGACCGAGGCAAAAGGGAATATACCTACCTTGAACGGGATAAAGTATACCTCGTATAATACGATGGAGATGCAGGAATGTATAGAATTTGATAACAAGTCATATGATATTTTGCACGGACACGATGAAACATTACTTAACGGATTGCTACTAGGAGCCACCGGTGGGATAGGAACTACGTATAATATAACGGCTCCCTTGTATAAACGTCTACTGGAAAATTTCTATAAGGGTAATATGAAAGAGGCGGTAGCCCTACAGTCTGAAGCAGTTGGTTTTATTCGCGTGTTGCTTAAATATGTAAATTCAATTGTAGGGATAAAAGCAATGCTGAATATTTTGGGTATTGATTGTGGTCCTTGCCGGTTACCCCTGCGGAATCTTACTAAAGCGGAAATGAAGAATCTTGAAGATGAACTGAAAAACTTTGATTGGCTTAAATAAATAATCTCATGATGTTGAGAAAAACTCTTCAAATACTAATACATATTTGTTTACTACTGATTTTTTTTGGGTGTGGAACAAATGCTCGTAGTGACTCTGATATAAAAAAGGAGGCTAAAAACTTTTTATTGGAAAGGGTCAATGATGCTTCGTTTTGGAACAGAATACATGCTTTGGAATTCTTATGCATGTCCGGCTGCGGAACCGATGTCATCAGAATATTAAATGAATCTTTTCCTGGAATAGAAAATGAACCACAGAAGAGAATCGGTTATTGGAGATGCTACGCAAATGCATCGTCAAACAGAGCTGATCGTGAGAAGTTTTTGCAAAATATTTTAAACATTTACCTCAATACTGATAGTCCGGACAAGATACATGCAGCAGAAAGTCTGGCTAAACTAAACTATTCGTTGAGGGATTACCCGTCGGCTGATATAACAGACGATTCAACTCAGAACAAAATTTTACAGGCATATATTAAATGGGGTAAAGTAATACCATCTTCCGCGTCGGATAAATTGGATTATGACTTGTTGTTTTCTGCCCTGAATTCTAATGATAAAGCAGAACGGGATATTTTGGCATACGGAATCAGTTATATGAATACTTTCGACCCTGCTGAATGGTCAAGGCTTTCTGCGCTTGCTTTGTCCGAACCATTAGAATCACCCGGTGTCGTCCACTTATTACATGGAGCATTGGTTACATGTCCGGATAAAAACGGGAATGAAGAAATCCTTCATCAAATACGACAACGTTTGAAATCAACGGTTACTGTTTCTGATGCGAAAACCAATATGTATGGAGTGTTTACTGCTTTGGGTAACTGTGCTGATAAACAGGATTGGGAATATGTATTGAATGCTTTTAAGAGTCCGAATATGTTTTCTGATTGTTTAAATCAGGATGAAAAAAATGATGTGAGGTCGGCAATGGCATTTGCCCTATTGCAGATTAACCAGGGAGATAAGGAACAATCTTTTAATGTATTGGATTGGCTGATTGTTTTCGTATTCCTTTTGTTTATGCTTATAGTGGGCTATTCAGCTTCCAAGAAAAATAAAACAGCGAAAGATTATGTATTGGGAGGCGGAAGTATGAATTCCGTTATGATCGGTATATCTTTATTTGCTACTCTACTTAGTACATTAAGCTATTTATCTTATCCCGGTGAAATGATTAAGTATGGACCTGTCGTTTTTACCGGTTTATTAGCCTTTCCGGTTGCTAATTGGATTGTAGGAAGATACCTAATCCCCAAATTCATGTCTATGCATGTTACGAGTGCATATGAAATACTGGAAATAAAGGTAGGTAAAGGCACTCGTAATCTGGCTACCATATTCTTTTTATCTCTTCGTTTCCTTTGGATGTCAACCATAGTGTATGCCACAGTCGATACAGCGCTATTACCTATTTTGGGCTTCGGAAGAGAATGGGTGCCGCTGATTAGTATTATTTTGGTATTGATAACGGTTATATATACAACTATGGGCGGTTTGAAGGCAGTAGTACTCACTGATGTCGTACAAACATTTGTAATGTTTGCCGGAGTGTTATTGACGATCGGCATTATCTTTTGGAAAATCGGATCATTACAGGCCTTGTTTGAGCCCTTTATCTTCTCACATTGGGAGCCCATTGATTTTAGTATCAATGCTACAAAACGGATGACGGTCGGAAATATCTTTATAATGACACTGGTTTGGCAGGTATGTACGGCGGGATCAGACCAAATGGCAATCCAACGATATTTAGCAACAAAAGATGCTAAATCGGCTAAACGTTCTTACGCTATATCATTGGCTACTTCTTGTTCAATACAATTATTGCTTGCACTTGTGGGCCTTATGGTAATGGCATACTTTACATACTACCCTGAGCAGATGGAGGAGGGAAAGACTATCTTCAATGATGCCGATACGTTGTTTCCACGTTTTATCTTAGTTGGGTTACCTCCGGGAATAACAGGTTTAATAGCCGCAGCGATTATGGCTGCCGCCATGTCGAGTTTATCTTCCGGCTTGAATTCTTCTTCCACTGTGATACGGGAAGATATTATAAATAGAATAAAGAAGCAAAAGAAAGATCCGCAATCAGACCTGAAATCGATTAAGCGTACATCTGCTTTATTAGGATTTGCTATTGCATGTTCCTGTTTCCTTGTGTCATATGTGACGGGAAATCTGTTTGATGTAGTGGTTAAAGTGGTAAACTTGGTGGTTGCTCCTTTGTTTGTATTATTCTTTATGGCTTTGTTTGTTCCGTTTGCAACTAATAAAGGGACGGTAACGGCGGGCTTACTCTCTCTTGTTATTGCGATTTTGATCGCATTTTTTGAAATATTTAATATTAAAGTATTATGGATTATGCCTGCTGCCTTACTGGTGGGTGTTGTGGCAGGCGTACTAATCAGTTATGTAGAAACTCATTTGTTAACTAAAAAACGTAAATTATGAGACATTTATCACTAATTATTCTTAGCATACTTTTCGTATGCGGTTGTAATGGTAAAACCACAGAAGACAGAAATGATTCATTTGTAAAAAAAATTTGGGATAATGGTAATCACTGCGCCTTCACTTCCATCATTAAGTTTAAGGATAAATATTACTGTTCGTTTCGGGAGGCAGATTCACATGTCTTTGACAAGGATGGAAATGCCGAAGGCAAAGTGAGAATTATTGTTTCTTCGGATGGTGAAAATTGGGAATCGGTCCTGTTAATGCAAAAGGCTACTTATGATCTTCGAGATCCTAAATTATCTATTACGTCAGACGGCCGGTTGATGGTAATAATGGGAGGATCAATTTACCGGAATAAAATACTAGAAGGACGTATCCCTCACGTGTCTTTCAGTTCAGACGGTAAGACCTTTACCGATCCTCAACCCATTAGCCTGGATGATAAAGTAAAAACCGGAAATGATTGGTTGTGGAGAGTTACCTGGGACGACGATACTGGATATGGTGTTAATTACTCGTTGTTGAATGATAATGAAGCCATCATTAAATTGGTTAAAACCATTGACGGAATCAATTATCAATGGGTATCCGATCTTGATGTGCCTGATTTCCCAAACGAAACGACTGTCCGTATACTACCCGATAAGAGGATGTTGATGATGGTTCGTCGTGAAAGAGGTGACCGGTATGGATATTGGGGAGTAAGTAAGCCTCCTTATACTGATTGGTCATGGACTAAATTAGAGATGCCGTTAGGTGGTCCTGATTTTATACCATTAAATGATGGTACAATAATAGCCGGAACCCGTTCGCATTATATACGTTCTTATCCTAAAACAATTCTACTAAAGGGAAATGATAAAGGACAATTTCAGGAGACGGTAGTATTACCTTCAGGAGGGGATACCAGTTACCCTGGCTTTGTCATAGTTGATGATGAATTATGGGTAAGTTACTATGCTTCTCATGAAACGGAAAAAGCAGCAATTTATCTTGCGAAATTACCTTTATCTATAGTTAAGTAATTTAATATAGATCGTTCAGATAAAGAACATTTCATCTTCGTGATTTAACGCGCGCTGTTCACGGTGAAGAAAATTTATCTGTATTCTTTTTAAGGTAAAAGTTTAATCTATAGACATAAAATCTATAAAAAGGATTATTCAGTTCTTCTGAGTAAGCAAACCTTATTGCCTATAAAATTAAACAGAGACCTCCAAATTCATATAGTATATCAAGATTACTAAAGAAAAAATCATGAAACAGATTGTATATAAATTTTACTGGCGACAGCAAATCGTCAGGATGGTAATAATTTATGTATTACTAATAATGTGCAAAATGATCAGTTCCATCGCAAATGCACAAACAAATCAAGTAAAGGGGGTTGTGACAGAAAAAGGCGATCCTTTAACAGGAGTAAATGTAGTTATAAAAGGAACAACCCGGGGTACCATTACCGGAATAGATGGTAGATACAGCATTGATGCTTCCAGTGGAGAAACATTAGTATTTTCATTTATCGGATATAACTCTAAAGAAGTCAGGGTCGAAGGAAATAATGCGATAAATGTAAGCCTTGATGAGAACATAACCGCTTTACAGGAAGTGGTTGCTATAGGATATGGTACATTGAAAAGTAGTCAGGTAACCAGTTCTATATCCAAAGTAAGCGCTGAGGAGATAGATGCTCGTCCGGTAGCACGTATTGATCAGGCCATCCAGGGTAAAATTGCCGGAGTGTATGTTCAGGAAGTCTCAGGGGCGCCTGGAAGAAACTTAAGTGTTAAGGTTAGAGGTACTGGTTCCATTAACTACGGAGTTGATCCTTTGTATGTTGTTGACGGTTTTCCTATAAGCGGAGACTTGAATGGTATCAGTCCGTCGGATATTGAATCCATTGAAGTATTGAAAGATGCGGCTTCTTCCGCCATATATGGTTCAAGAGGGGCAAATGGTGTTGTTTTGATAACGACGAAGAGCGGTCGAAAAGGTAAACCCGTTGTTGATCTGAATATCTCATATGGACTTCAAAAGCGTTTCAGTAAGGTAGATGTATTGAACAGGGATGAATATCTGGAATATGCTATAGAAGAAAGAACCAATAGCTATATGTATAGTGGAGGCGATTTATCTGTCCCCGAAGACCAACGGCAGAATTATCAATATGCTATTGATCCGTTATGGCGTACGAATCCAAACTCTTTCCCTGATCACGATTGGCAAGATATCATAAGCCGTACGGCAGATATGCAGAACTATGCTATTTCGGTATCAGGTGCCGGAGATAAAAGCAAATATTATATATCGGCCAATTACCTGAACCAGGAAGGGATTATCTTACGTTCTGATTATGAACGATTGACTTTTCGTTCGAATGTTGAAGTAGAGACGAATAAATACCTGACAGTAGGCTTGAATTTACAGGCAAACTATTCCGAGCGAAACGATCCTGATACTGATACAAACCAAGGTCCTGTCTCGCGTTCTATTTTAGTGGCTCCAATTGTTGGAATAGATCAACAGACGGTGAAAGGAGGAAATTATTATTATCATGCGCACTTCTTCCTTAATCCCTTGGCACTTACACAAGAAGTAGATAATCAATATAAGGATAACGGTTTCTTGGGTAATCTATATGCTAAGGTTAATATTCTTGATAATCTATCTTTTAAAAGTTCATTTGGAACTAATATTAGCAATAGCAACGAATCGTACTATAAAACGATGAATGTTAATCGGGGTAACCCTAGTTTCGGTTCAACAAAAAACATTTCGAAAAGGAATATCCTATCGGAAAATACGCTCAATTATAATCTGGATAAAGAAATCTGGTCGCTGGGATTATTAGGTGGATTTACTTATCAACACGAACGATATGAAGATTCGTCTTTTCAAAAGAGTGAATTCCCCGACGACGACATCCGTACACCCAATGCCGGAACGAAAATAGATAGTGCAACAGGTACTGCTTCCGAATGGAGTCTACTGTCTTATATTGCCCGTGCAAACTTTTCATTGTTTGATAAATATATCCTGACAGCCAGTGTACGCCATGATGGTAGTTCACGCTTTGGGAAAGATAACCGATGGGGGACATTTCCTTCTATATCTGCAGGATGGTTAATTTCCCAGGAAGACTTTATGAAACGGTTTACACCGATAATCAGTAATTTAAAGCTACGCGCCAGCTATGGAGTTGTCGGCAATAACAACATTGGTAACTACTCTTCCATCGGATTGATGGCAGGGAGTAATTATGTATTCAATGGAAATAAGGAAGGCGGATATGCACCGAATAGTTTTAGTAATCCGGATTTAGGGTGGGAAAAGACATTAACTACCGATGTCGGTTTGGATATGGGATTCATTAATAATCGGATAAATATCAGTTTGGATTATTACATTGCCAATACACAAGACCTTCTGCTGAATGTTCCTATCCCGCAAATAACAGGATTTGGTACAGCACTCCAAAATATTGGTAAGATTCAAAATAAGGGAGTTGAAGTAGAATTAATGACAAAGAACATAGTAGGTGACTTCAATTGGTCGACAAACTTTAATTTATCTTTCAATCATAATGAAGTCAAACAATTAGGCCCTGATGGGAGTCCGATTATCGGGTATCGTGATGGATTTGCCATTACGAAAACGGAGATCGGTAAACCAATCGGATATTACTATTTATTTAAAACAGATGGCCTGTTCAAAGATGAAGAAGATTGCAGGATAAATAAGAATATGTCTTACGCTAATAAGAATCCCCAACCGGGCGATGTGAAATATAAAGATATGAATGACGATGGCGTTATTGACGAAGAAGACAGAACCGATTGTGGAAATAATACACCTAAAGTAACCTGGGGATTTACAAATAACTTCTCATATAAAGGGTTTGAACTATCTATCTTTATGGATGGTATATCAAAAGCTTCGCTTATTAATATGGGAAAGAAAGAAACCACACAATCAAGAGGGAACGTAAGAGGGTATTGGAGAGACCGGTGGCGTTCGCCGGAAGAACCTGGAAATGGAAAAGTTCCCCGCGCTTGTACGACGGATAATCTTACAACCCCTTCGGATTGGTGGTTGGAGGATGCTTCTTTCTGGCGTATACGTAATATAAGTTTTGCATACAACTTCCCGCAGAAAATCATGAATAAACTACCGTTTGTAAGCGGCTGCAGGTTATATTTCAGTATGGACAATGTGTATATGCATGATAACTATAACCACATGTCGCAAAACGCGCCTATCTCTAATTCACCACTTACACCTGGTATCGACTATGATTCCGGTTATCCTTTGGCTCGTACATATCAATTTGGTATTAATGTTAAGTTTTAAAATGTACAATTATGAAAAGAATAAGTATATTACTCATCTGTCCGGTTCTATTGCTACTTCATGCCGGATGTTCCGATAAAATAGATTTGTATCCTATCTCAGATAAAAATATTGAAGGTTTTTATCAGAATCAAAGCCAATTTGAACAAGCCATAACGGGTTGCTATAACAAATTAAGAAATGCAAATCTTAAAAGCGATTATTCCTATATGCTCACAGAAAGCCGTAGTGATAATTCCTGGCAACAGGTAGATTATAATGATGGACAGATATCCCGTTTTACTGAAAATGCCGCTACTCCGATAATAAATACAGCCTGGGCTGATTTATATAATGCTATTATGCGTTGTAACTACATTATTACCCGTATAGCAGATGTGGAGTTTGAAGATGCGAATGTGAAGAAACAAATAGAAGGCGAAGCTCTATTTATCAGGGCTTTGACTTATTTCGATCTGGTTCGTTATTTCCGTGGCGTGCCGTTGGTAGATAAACCGTTAAGTATCTCCGAAGCTTATTCCTTAACACGTGCGTCGGAAGAAGAAGTGTATAATTTCATTATCAATGACCTGAAAGCTGCCATTAATTTGCTGCCCGATGTAAAACCCAAAGAACTTCCGAACCGGGCCACTGTATTATCGGCCAGAGGATTTTTAGGCAAGGTATATGTTTTCCAGTCAGGATATCCATTAAACAAGAACAGTTGGGAGTTGGCAAAGACAGAGCTTGAGGCTGTAGTCAACGGTATAGGTCCGTCCGGATTCTTTGAAAAATACGAAGATATCTTTTTATATGAGAATGAAAACAAGGAGCAATCGGTATTTTCTTTGGGTTGTAAGTCTAATGCTCAGGGAGAAGGTAATGTTTATCCAACCCGTAATGCCCCGAATGGGATCAAGCCTGGTGAAACGCCGTTGACTATTCCGTTCGGAGGAAGCCCTTCACGATTATTCTTTACGGATATTATTTTAGACGACCTTTTCTTTGAAGAGGGCGATGAAAGAAGGGTCTATTCTATTCAGACGGAATGGGAAGAAAAATCGGATGTAATAGTTACAAACGAACCATTTATTAAGAAATACCAAAATGGCCCCGTGGCAGCAGCGAGCGATTGGGATATAGACTGGATTATGCTTCGATATACAGATGTCTATATGTTATATGGGGAAGCTCTTTACCACACCGGTAATCAGTCGGGTGCATTGGATATACTAAACAAAGTAAGAACAAGAGCAGGATTAAGGAATTTATCAATTAATGATATAAATTCAACGGATGCTTTTATCGATATTTTACTGAAGGAAAGGCGCCGTGAATTCTGTTTCGAGAATCAACGGTGGCTCGATCTTGTACGGACAGACAGGGCTATGGATATTATGAAGAATTTTCTGGAACGCTATGGTGTAGCTGAAAATTTCAAAAGTAAAGATCAATATTTTTACCCGATACCGGAAAGAGAAACTACCGTTTCGGGGATAGAATAGATTATGGAATAAAATCATTTAGATGCTTCTTTGAAACCATGTAGATGCTTTTCTAAAACCATGTAGATGTTTTATAAAAAAGATGTAGATGGTTTGGAAAAAGGATGTAGATGGATTTAGAAAAGGATCTAAACAGATTTTATATTAAAATAAAAAACTCCCGATGATAACTATCAAAGGGAGTTTATAACATTAATGGTTTTATTTATCAGAAAACGTATCCGGCTCTTAGCCCGATCATCGCCTGATCAACTTTGCTTATAATTAAATATTTCACTTCTAACCCAACTATTATACGCTCAGCAACGTAAGTTTCCAATCCTAAACCAAGATTTAAACCTACGCGTGTTTTACTTTCGCTGCCATCAACATCGCGTGGTTCTATTGCTTTTAATTCTTGATCCCAGAAAGAAAGGTTAACACCTGCTAAAGGATAAAAACGGAATCTTTCACCGAGTGGAACCAGATAATGTCCATTTAAATCAATAGCCCATGCTTTCAAGCCGTCTTTCTTAATATAATGAGATAAACCGGGGTTTACTCGGATTGCATTGGTTAAAGCATAACGATAGTCGATTCCTACGGTAACATTTTCGGTATCAAATCCATACCCGAGAGTTACACCGGCAGATGATCTACCTCTTTCTATTTGTGCAGAAGCACTAAGGCTAATAGCAGCCAACATAAAAAACATAACAATTCTTTTCATACTCACATTTTTTAATTTAACATCAATTGTGCCTATAACAAGAAATGTTATAAAATCGTTCACTGAGAAGATGTTTTTAATTATTGAATAAAAAATTCTGAGGCATAAACATATTATATATGAGAAAGAAAAGGCTATTTTTGTGTTTTAACTATCATGAAATATATTACTAACTATGATAAGGAATTTTAATTTAAAAAGTTTTATAGCCCTACTTTTGGTTTTATTATTATCAAGAAGCGGTCTTGATGCGCAGGATAAAAGAAATTATCTTGATTTTATAGCTAAAGAAGATATTCATGATTTTTTCAAGTATACTGAAAATAAATCAGTTATTGTCAGTGGACATCGTGGTGGTCGTATGCTTGGGTATCCTGAAAACTGTATAGAAACCTTTCAATATATATTAGATCATTATCCAGCCTTTTTTGAGATAGATCCTCGTTTGACAAAAGATAGTGTGATTGTGTTAATGCATGATGCAACCTTGGATCGAACCACTACAGCTACTGGTAAATTGTCGGATTATACCTGGGAGGAGCTTCAAGAGGTTAGGCTTTTGGATGGTTATGGGAATGAAACGGCTTATAAAATACCTTTATTAGAAGAGGTGATAAAATGGAGTAAAGGTAAAACAGTAATTAATCTGGATAAAAAAGATGTTCCTATGGAAATGATAGTCGCTTTAATAAAGAAACATAAGGCTGCGGATCATGTGATGCTCACTGTTCATACTGGGGCACAGGCCAGGTATTACCATGATCGTATCCCTGCGATTATGATGTCTGTTTTTTCCCGTAATAATCAGGAATATGAAGATTTGGTTATTTCAGGTGTTCCCTGGAGAAATATGATTGCCTATGTAGGTAAAACGATTGACAATACAAATATAAAACTAGTGGAATCACTACATGCGAATGGTGTAAGATGTATGATCTCTGTTGCTCCCACACATGATAATCTACTTTCCAAAGAAGAACGCCGTGCTGCTTATCTGGAAGAAATTAACAAAAATCCTGACATAATTGAATCAGATATTCCGCTTGAAATAGGAGAAATACTTACATCACTTAATAGATTGAGAAAACCGTGAAATAGTTGTTAGCAACGGATGCTTAACTGTCGCAGTACGTCGCGTATCTTTTCAAAGGTAGTGATGCGTGTAGGGACTAAAGGCAAGCGAAGTTTATTTTCAATATATCCCATAGCATTCAGCATACTTTTTACTCCAGCGGGATTGCCATCTACGAACAATAGATCGAATAACTCCGTAAAACTATGGTGGATTGTCCTTGCGCTGGCGTAATCACCTGCCAAAGCTAAACGAACCATGCGGCTAAATTCACGAGGGAAAGCATTTCCTATTACAGAAATTACTCCGATGGCTCCTAACGTGATCAATGGAAAAGTTACCCCATCGTCGCCGGATATTACATTGAAGTTAGCTGGTTTGTTTTTAATAATATCATCCATTTGGGTGATATTACCTGAGGCTTCTTTGATAGCAATTACGTTTTTGCATTCGCGGGCAATACGAAGTGTTGTTTCCGCTGTCATATTAACACCGGTACGTCCTGGTACATTATATAATACAATCGGTAGGCGAGTAGCTTCAGTGATTGCTTTATAATGTTGGTATATCCCTTCCTGAGAGGGTTTATTATAGTAAGGGACAACTGAAAGGATTGCATCAATGCCATCAAATTTACCCTGTTTTAATTCCTTTACAATAGAATGTGTACAGTTTCCACCAACTCCTAATACGATAGGGATTTGTCCATGTACTTTATTTACTACCAGACTGATGATTTTATCCTTTTCTTCTTCGGTGAGCGTTGGAGTTTCAGCAGTGGTTCCTAATACCACTAAATAATCGGTTCCATTTTGCAACTGATAATCCACTAACTTAGCTAATGTATCATAGTCAACGCTTTCATCCTCCTTGAAGGGAGTAATCAAAGCTACACCCATTCCTCTTAAATTAACATCTATCATAAGGAATATATTCCATTTTGTTATTTATTCCTGCAAAAATAAAGAATTTATATCATTTTGAGCGGATGGTCAGCAAATAAAATAAAATATGATCAAATAAAGGGGTGATATCATCGTTATCTGTAGCTGCGACTGTCATATCATACATAGCTCTTAAAGAAGATTTATTTCCAACTTTAAAGTTAGACGGGTGTTGTAACAATAGATAATGCATGTAATAATTATTCTTCCGCGTAAGATCTATAAGTATATCGGCTCGAATAGAAGTGAATTTGTTGCAAACGGCTTCTGTTGGTATTCCCTTGGAATCAGAATCTTCTTCTTGTATCACTATCCATGAACTTTCAGGTTCAAGATCTTTATTTTTCTTAGGAATATATACACAAGCTTGAATGTTTTTATCGAATTCCTTTAATTTCTGTAGGCAAACCAATACATCTTTTTTATCTTCAAGGTTGAAGACGACCAGAATGTCTTTTGCTTCATCCATGGTGCAGAAGCGGGGGGTTCTACCCGATACTTCTTTTAAAAGTGATTGTATTCGTTTTTTTATGAAGTAGTTTGAAAATACCATTATAATAACATGTTTAAAAATTCATCTTCACTGATAATCTTAACTCCCAGTTTTGCTGCTTTTTCCAGTTTTGCCGGTCCCATATTATCACCGGCTAAAATATAATCGGTCTTACCGGAAACCGAACCGCTGTTCTTTCCTCCATGCTTTTCAATCATCACTTTGTATTCATCGCGTGAATGTTTGCTGAATGTTCCGCTGATAACGATGGTAAGTCCTTTTAGTTTATCTGAGCGATCGGCTAATGTTTGTTCATCGATAGACATTTCAACTCCGTACGATGTAAGCCGCTCGATCATATTTCTGTTTTTTTCGTCTGCGAAATAGTTTATAACACTTTTAGCAATACGTTCACCGATTTCGTCGACTTCGGTAAGCTCTTCCAGTGTTGCCTGACTCAGTTGTTCTATGTTTTGGAAAGCAAAAGCCAATCTTTTAGCGACCGTTTCTCCAACGAACCGTATACCCAAACCATACAATACTCTTTCAAAAGGTACCGATTTTGATTCATTGAGGCTATCCATCAGATTTTGTGCACTCTTCTCGGCCCATCGTTCGAGCCGGAGCAGATCCGATACCTTTAACGTATAAAGATCTGCTGCGTTTCTTACAAAACCTGCATCGTAGAGATGTTCTACTGTTTCGGGTCCAATATTGATATTCATAGCCCTACGCGTAACAAAATGCTCAATCCGTCCTTTGATCTGCGGAGGGCATCCTGTTTCGTTCGGGCAATAATGTGCAGCTTCACCTTGCGGTCTGATAAGTGTAGTACCGCATTCCGGACATATATGAATAAAACGTACTTTATCGCCGATCAACATGGAACGCGCATCTTTATCAACACCAACTATTTTGGGTATGATTTCTCCGCCTTTTTCTACATATACTTGATCACCGATGTGTAAATCCAGACCTTCAATGATGTCGGCATTATGAAGAGATGCTCTTTTTACAGTAGTTCCGGATAGTAGAACCGGTTCAAGATTAGCAACAGGAGTGACTGCTCCCGTACGTCCTACTTGGAATGATACGGAATTCAGACGAGTAACTGCACGTTCGGCCTGGAATTTATAGGCAATTGCCCAGCGTGGACTTTTGGCGGTGAAACCCAGGTTCCTTTGTTGGCGCAGCGAATTAACTTTTAAGACTACCCCGTCGGTTGCTACCGGAAGATTTTTTCTTTCAACGTTCCAATATTCCAGATAGTCAGCTACTTCTTCCAGAGAATGACATTTACGAATAACATCAGGTACTTTAAATCCCCAGGAGCGTGCGAATTGAAGATTCTCATAATGACTTTCCGCAGGTAAATCTTCACCTAATAAGTAATAGAAATAGGCATCTAATTTACGGGAAGCCACAATTGACGCATTCTGCTGCTTAAGTGTTCCAGATGCTGCATTACGTGGATTGGCAAATAAAGGTTCTTCCTGTTCTTCCCGTTCTTTATTTAGACGATCGAATTCAGCCCAGGGAAGTAATATTTCTCCACGTATTTCGAATTCGGAAGGATAATTATTACCTCTTAATTTCAGCGGAATAGAACGTATTGTCCTTACGTTGGCCGTAACATCGTCACCTCGTGTACCATCACCTCTTGTTATCGCCCGTGCTAATATTCCTTGTTCATAAATCAGTGATATGGATGTTCCATCGTATTTTAACTCGGCAACTATTTCAAAAGGCTCATTCAGCGAGCGCATAGTGCGATCATAAAAATCCCTGACTTCTTCTTCCGAATATGTATTGCTTAATGACAGCATCGGGTATCTATGAAGCACTTGCTCGAATTCCTTAGACAGATCGCTCCCTACCCGTTGAGTAGGAGAGGAGGGATCGGCATATTCAGGATATACGTTTTCCAGATCTTGTAGTTCTTTCATCATTTTGTCGAACTCCAGATCGGATATTGTCGGGTTTGAAAGCACATAATAGTTATAATTATGCAGATCTAGTTCTTCCCTAAGTGTCTTTATTTTTAATTCTATTTCGTTCATTTAATATACCAGTGCGATATTATCAATCCAAAATGTATTACCGGGCGAACCAACGTATGCACCGCCATGGCTGGATGCGAATTCTAAAACCATATGAGTTGGTGTATCATCTTCGTTTCCCCATTCGGTTTCAAGTATAGGAGTGCTTTGTCCTTTGCTGTTAAGTGCATATCTTTCTATATCTTGTATTTTCATATATTCTTTATAGTCAGAACGAGAAGATATATTACCATATAAAATAGGATATTGTGCATTATTAACCCAGTTATTAACCGTTGCCGGATATCGCTGGATCATGGTTCCTATTCGTTTAGCAAATATTCTTCCGTCTTTATCTTCCCATCGCTTTTGTAATAGTAGGACAACAACCGCTTCATCACGTCCTTCTACCGTAGACTTACCAGAACCTGAACTTTTTATCCTGCTTGTTTCAGGTGCCATCTTGACTTTATAATCAAATTGTAGTGTTTTCGGTCTTTTAGTAAAGGGGATTCCGCTCTCAAATTTACTTTGAGGATTCTTTGTGCCTTTTATCGGTTCGTGCATCTTTCCGAGAAAAACAGAGCCACTTACAATGACTTCCACATCAATAAGGCCTAAAACTTTCACGGTCTCCATAAAGGTTTCCAGTTTCGCACACATTCCGTTTCCTCTTTTCTCAGGAAAAACGGAAGCGCTAGCCTTGGTAACTCCACTTGTCTTGGCTAAAGCATTTGAATTAGCCCATGGTGAACCGCCTCGGTTAGTATATGGATCATTACCTATGATGGTATCAATAGGACCTAACTCATAAAGATATTTTATATTACCTCCTATAACCGCAGATTCTTTAATCTCGCGAACTACCCATTTTTCCATATCGCCATACGCAAAAGGGATAACCTCTTGCGAGTTGACAGTTGACAGTTGACAATTGACAATTATAGCAATAAAAGTTAAAATATGGATTATTTTTTTTTCTGATATGTTCATCTTTCTGTTTTTTTAAGGATTAAGTAATAATAAAATGCACGTATTGATTGTCAATTGTCCATTCTTAAAGATTATATCCCCAGTCTTTAAGTGTCATACTCCATTTATCTTCTACGGTTTTAATGGTATGATCGTTGTATTTGTATTGATTCTTTTTGTATCCTTTCTTCTTTCCAATATATTTTTCAATATCAGCTTTTGCCTCATTGAAACCGGGTATATCCAATGTACGGTATATCTCTTCTGTTAAGCCTAAAGAATCTGTTTCGAAATCTTCAAATTTTAATTCCATCAGATTTCCTTTTGGAATAAGATGTTTATCTTCTTCATATTTGAAATATAGGCGTCGGTATACTTCTACGAAATTCTGTTCTATAAACTCATTACTCGCATCCTGATATTTAAGCGGGCGTATAGTATTTGTAAAAAAGTTATATGTGCTTTCAAATACAGTGTAAGGATTTCGCATTAAATAGAGAAATTTTGCGTTAGGAAACATCTCTAATAATGTTTTGATACGTCCTGTATGAGGAGGGTTCTTGCTTAAGAACTGCTGTCCTTTTGTACTTTTCAGAGAAGTTTTAATCAATCTTAAAAATGTATCTTTGAATATTTGCCTTTCTTCTTCCGTAATGGTATTAAAAAGCAAGAAACGTTCGCAATATTCTAATGTCTCCTGAGGGAAATACCAAAAGTTATAATAGGTATAAGGCATCATATTCTGTAAAGCGAACTCTTCTTCTTGTGGTAAATCTACATCTAATTCCAGATTATCGGCCGGACGTGAATGAGGCATATTTGCAGATAAACACATTTTGAAGAAAGGTTGCCCAAAAAGCATCAGGTTAGGAAATATGGTTTGGTAGGTAGTGTTGTATCCGAAGTGTTTATCGCAGGCAAGTATACTATGAACAAACGTAGTACCGCTACGCCAATGACCTATGATAAATACAGGATCCATTTCCAAAGGTTGGTTGGCTAATTTTTTATATAGCAAGTTTTCAATAGGCTGATACATACTAAGCACCCAACTACCCATTTTGGTTAGATTAAAATTCTTCCGATATTGTTTTTCTATCTTTTTACCTGCAGTTATTGCCTTGAATGATTTCCAGTTAGCTCCTACAAGTGGGGTGACCGGAATTTTTTGAAAATCCATAATTCAGTTATTTAATTAGTTTTACCTCGAGCCCTTGACGCTTTAGGTCTTGTTGGATCTTTTCTACTACATTATAAAATGAAGGATCAATGCCTAGTTGAGGCAGATTCAAAACGGCCAATGCATCATCATTAACCATATCTTTCGCGTCTACACGATTGATTATCATTCCGACAGCAGAAGTGTTATTTGTTATAGGGTCGATAATGATAAATGCCCCCGTTTGCTTATTCTTCGTATAAGGATCGAAAAAAAGCTCTTTTCCGGTTGTAAATACAACTTTGCCAATCTCGTTGAGTTTGAGATAATCAGCCGACGACTGTTCCATTGTGTTCACATTTACCTTATAACGGACATTATCTATTCTGGCACGGGTTGTATTGGTGGTCTGTTTGATGAAGAATTGTTTCGATTTATTCATCGGTTCTTCATCCATCCAGACAAGCATAGCTTCAAAATTCCTGTCGGCTATAGGGAGATTATCAGTATGAACCAGCATTTCACCTCTTGATATGTCTATTTCATCTTCCAATGTTAAAGTAACACTCTGAGGAGGAAAGGCATAACTTAGTTCACCATCATATGTCACGATACTTTTTATCTTTGATATTTTTCCTGATGGAAGTGCCATTACTGTATCACCTTTCCTGACAATACCACTCGATACTTTTCCACTAAATCCACGGAAGTTCTGATCAGGACGCACAACATATTGAATCGGAAACCGGAAGTCTTCGTAATTTCTATCCTTATCGATCGGTACATTTTCGAGATGTTCCAGCAAAGAAACGCCGTTATACCAAGGAGTTCGATTACTCTTTGTTACTACATTATCACCATCTAATGCCGAAAGCGGTATGGATATTATATCGGGAATATCTAACGATTTGGTAAAATGAAGGTAATCGGCTGTTATCTTATCAAAGATATCTTGGTTGAAATCAACCATATCCATTTTATTAACAGCTAGGATAACGTGTTTAATACCTAAAAGAGATACCAGATAAGTATGTCGACGAGTTTGAGTTATTACTCCTGTTTGCGCATCAACCAATATAATCGCCAGATTAGCGGTTGAGCCTCCAGTTACCATATTGCGGGTATATTGTTCATGCCCTGGCGTATCGGCGATAATAAACTTACGATTGTTTGTACTGAAGTACCGGTAAGCAACATCAATGGTAATCCCCTGTTCACGTTCTGCTTTCAAACCATCTAGTAATAAGGCATAATCGATATGATCGCCTGCATTACCCATTCGTTTACTATCCCGCTCGAGAGCATCGAGTTGATCTTCGTATATCTTTTTACTGTCAAAAAGAAGTCGACCTATTAATGTCGATTTTCCATCGTCAACAGAACCGGCCGTTAAAAAACGCAATAGATCTTTTTGTTGGTCCCTGTTGAGAAAATCCTCGATAGAGGATTTTTGAGTTGACAGTTGACAGTTGACAGTTGACAATTGCTTCTTTTCAAGTAAATATTTATTTTTATCTTTTTTTTGATTCATCATAATCTCTTTATTCTCAATTTCCATATTAATTGACAACTGTCAATTTTCAATTGTCAACTCAAAAGTATCCTTCACGCTTTTTCTGCTCCATACTGGCTTCCTGATCGAAGTCGATAACACGTGTTGTACGCTCGCTTTTTGTTACAGTCATCATTTCTTCGACGATTTGTTCAATTGTTTCAGCTTCGCTTTGTACAGCTCCCGTTAAAGGATAACATCCCAAAGTTCGGAAACGAACCTTTATCATTTTAGCCTGTCTGCTTAATTCTTCTGGCATACGATTATCATCAACCATAATGAGATTACCTTCTATATTTACAATTGGACGTTCTTTTGCAAAATAGAGAGGGACAATTGGTATTTTTTCTAAACGAATGTATTGCCAAACATCTAATTCCGTCCAATTTGATAAAGGAAAAACGCGAATACTTTCTCCTTTATGAACACGTGCATTGTAAATGTCCCACAATTCCGGACGTTGATTTTTAGGATCCCATTGATGGAATTTATCGCGAAAGGAGAAAATACGTTCTTTTGCCCGGCTTTTTTCTTCATCTCTACGAGCCCCTCCAAATGCTGCATCGAATTTATGTTTATCTAAAGCATCAAGCAAAGCTTTAGTTTTCATCAAGTCGGTATGTACCTTACTTCCATGAGTAAACGGCCCCACTCCTGCATGATAGGCTTCCATATTGGATTCGACGATCAGATTCCATCCATGTTCTTTTGCATATTTATCACGGAATTCTATCATTTCTTTGAATTTCCATTTCGAATCAATATGCATTAATGGAAAAGGAACTTTACCAGGAGCAAATGCTTTTTCGGCAAGTCTTACCATCACTGATGAATCCTTTCCTATTGAATATAGCATTACAGGATTCTCGAACTCTGCTGCTACTTCACGTATAATGTGGATAGATTCAGCTTCTAACTCACGTAGGTGAGTTAATTGAAAATTGAAAGTTGAAAATTGAAAATTATTATTTTCTTCTTCTTTCAGTTTTCTATCACCTCCATTTTTATCTTTATTAGTATTTTTCATTTTCAATTTTCAACTTTCAATTTTCAATTGCACTCTCGGAAGAATCACTTCCAGTAACTGCTGAACAGACGCTTCTACATTTAAGATAGAAGTGTCAATAGTCAAAACTGGTGCAGAAGGTGCTTCAAAAGGTGCGGAAATACCGGTAAATTCTTTTATTTCTCCTTTACGAGCTTTTGAATACAATCCTTTAACATCTCTGCGTTCACATTCCTCTAAAGGTGTACTTATAAATATTTCTACGAAATCTTCTTCTGATATGATAGAAGAAGCCATTTCTCTCAATTCATTAGTCGGACTTATAAAAGCGGCTATTGTAATGATACCTGTTTCAATAAAAAGCTTACCTACCTCAGCAATACGGCGGATATTTTCAATACGGTCTTCAGGAGAAAATCCTAAATTGTTATTAATCCCACTCCGTATATTATCTCCATCCAATATGCAGCATAAAAGTCCGTGACTATGAAGTTCTTTCTCTAATGCAATAGCCAAAGTACTTTTTCCGGAACCGCTTAATCCCGTAAACCAGATCATAATGCTATGCTGATGTAATAATTTTTCTTTATCCTTTCTTGAAAGCATTTTTTCAAAGATAGGGGTTATATTTAGTTGACAATTGACAGTTGACAGTTGACAACTGTTTTTATTATCTGTTTTATCTGTATTGTTATCTTCGTTCATATAAATAAAATCTAAATCTTTTTATTTTTTTAATTGTCAATTGTCAACTGTCACTTGTCAACTGACTAAAAAGGCCATATTAATGGGGTTAAAAATATAGTCGTCAAAAAAACAATAATGGTTAATGGCAAACCGATCTTTACAAAATCCATGAATGTATATCCTCCTAATCCTTGTACGATCATATTTGTTTGATAGCAAATTGGTGTACAAAAGCTGGTAGAAGCAGCAATACAGGTAACCATAAAAAAAGGCATAGGGTTTACCCCTAATTGTGTAGCTACGGATAAAGCTACTGGAAAACTTAATGCTGCTGCTGCATTGTTAGTAATAAGTTGAGAAAATAAAACGGTAATAAGAAATGTCATGGCTAATAATATGTATGGTCCGGTAGTTGCAGACATATTAATGATAAATTTTGCCACAACAGCAGCTAGTCCTGAGTTCTCTATTGCTTTACTAATTGCAAAAGCACATGCAATGGTAATTAAAATATCCCAGGATATATATTTAGTATATTTTCGTGCGGGAAAGATCATCGTCCATGCCATGATTACTGTTGTTATGCAAACAAAAAAGAACATATCCAGTTTTACATCCGGAAATGCTTCTTTAACAGCTGGAAGTTCTCCTAAGGTAGCACCGGTAATCATAAAAATAAACAATCCTAAAGCAAACCATCTTTTTTTATTAGAAATAGGTTTTTCTTCTTCTTTTCCATTTGCAAGCATTAAGAAGACTCTTGAATCACCCCAGGTAGGAATAAACGAATCATCTGCCCATAAAACAAGTGTATCTCCTTCACGCAATATGACATCATCCAGATTAGTTTTAACATATTGCCCGCTGGTTTTTATTTCTTTTACAATACCACCATAATGACGTGTGAAATTGAATTCTCCAAGTTTTTTATTTATTCCGGGAAATCGGGGACCTAATACAGCTTCTATTATATGAAGACCTTCTTTCTCTTCTCCACCAATGGTTTCTTCAGGAACATTTTTTCTGGAATCAGGTAATAATCTGTTTGAAAATAAGATTAGGAAAAGAATGCCAACAATCGCAACAGGTACACCTATTTTGGCCAATTCGAACATAGATAATCCATCGTAGCCCGCATCCATGATCATACCGTTTACTACAAGATTCGTAGATGTTCCAATTAGAGTACACATTCCTCCCAGGCTGACGGCGAAAGTTAATGGAATTAAAAATTTCGTTGAAGGAAGATTTACGCTTTCAGCCCATCGTTTAATAATAGGGGCAAATATTACAACCATAGGAGTATTGTTCAAAAAAGCTGACATACCACTAAGGACAGGCAATAACCGGGTCTGTGCTTTTACAACTGTAGTATCTCCTTTTGGTAGGAGCTTTTTAAATACCTGGGCTAATGTTCCACTTTGCCTGATACCTTCACTAACCAGAAAAAGCATAGCTACAGTAATCATCCCTTTATTACTGAAACCTTCCAACATTTCTCTCGGCGATAATATTCCGGCACATAATAGCAAGACCGTAGCACTGAACAATGTCATACCAGGTCGCATCATGTCGCGGATAAGAGCAAATATCATTCCGGCCAATACAATCAACACAAAGATTATATCAAAAGACATACCTTAAATAAAAATAATCACTTTTTTAAATAGCCTCCAAAAGTAGGAAAAAGATTTTTATCAAAGGCTTTTCCTTTGCAATATGATTCTAAATGAACCAAGAATATCAATGTTTGGAAGATATTGGTTTAACAATAAACCATTGATTTGTCAGTATTTGTTTATTATATCGTAAAGGGGTTTTTTCGTCGACATGGTATATCTCGCAACCCGCAGCTTTAGCTATAGCATGTCCTGCAGCAGTATCCCATTCCATAGTAGGAGCGAAACGGGGATAAATATCTGCGGAGCCTTCTGCTACTAGACAGATTTTCAGACTACTTCCGCTGTTAATAGTAGTAACGGGCTGTCCTTGCTTTTTCAGATTGTCAATAAATTTAAGCGTTTGTTCCGACTGATGTGAACGCGAAGCAACGACTACTAATCCCTGATGTCCTAAGGAGATAGGCAAACGATGTGATTTTTGTTGAATCTCCTCCATGGAAGGTCGATAAGCTGAATCTAAATTCGAAAATTTAAAAGCGCCAACAGAATCAACACCATAATACAATTCTTTACGAACTGGAACATAAATAACACCTAAAACAGGAATATGATTATGGATTAACGCTATGTTTACAGTAAATTCACCATTGCGTTTAATGAATTCTTTGGTACCGTCCAAAGGGTCTACCATCCAAAGAGTTTCCCATTTTTCTCTTTCTTCATACGGTATTTCTTTTCCTTCTTCACTTAAAATAGGAAAAGGAGTAGAAGATAGTGCCGTTAAAATTAATTGATTAGCTGCTTTGTCGGCACGGGTAAGAGGTGAGTTGTCAGCTTTTTTTTCAATCTCAAAATCTGCATTAGGATCAGTGTAGATGTTCATTATTGAACGCCCTGCATCAATTGCAGCATGAATTGCAACATACAGGTAATTAGAGTAATTCATCATCGTCTTTCTTTTTGTATTAAGACAAATGTAGAAAAAAAATTAATATAAAAAGTCGTAGAGAAACGATAAAATGAATTGCTAATACATAATATTAAATATGATGAGATATATTTTCTCCCCAGATTGTTTTTTTTAAATGTGTTGAGAGAACTATTCTGAAAATGCCAATATACATAAAGATATTTGCTATAATAAAAATAAAGGAAAGAATGTTTATTATATAAATAGAAAATAATGCAAAAGAACTAATTATCATAAATAAAGATAGAGCCAGATCCCATTTCCAATTTTCTATGTTATAGGTATGTTGTTCGATAGTGTGAGCAATTCCTGACAGACCACGTAGAAATAACCATATTATTAACAAGTAGGGAATAACGGAAAAATATAGAGAAGGCATATTAATCAATAATAGACCAATAAATATATCCAGTATACCGCTGGATAAATACCATTTCCAGCATGGGATATGATTTTTATTTGAAATAGCAAATTTTATTTCGCAGATACCACTCATTAGAATAAATAAGCTAAAGAAAATACCTGAAAAAATAAATTCTTTTATTGATATAAATAGTAAGTAACTACCGGTAAGAACATAGAGACAACCTATTATGAAAGAAAGTTCCCAATGTTTTATACTCTTAAAAAATAGATTAAAAGATCTGTTCATAATTAATTTATTTGAAATATCTTTTTTGAAACTATACTAACAAGGATTATAGCTGTGATGTTCAATTAATTTATAGTTAATAAATACTTATAAGTATTTATATGGAAGTAATACTCATTGTATTACATTTGTGTGTTAGAACTTAAATCAATAATAATGTGTAAAGTATTTATTACTTCTCTATTTATATCTTTTTGGGTTTCCCCCATTTGGGCGCAGGATAATGAGATTATCACACCTTTATATCCAGAGTTGCAGGTATATAATTCATGGGTTGAAAAAGAAAAGGAAGATAGTCCGTATAATAGACGCCGTAATTGGTTACTAAATATAGATTCGGATACATTCTTTCAATTATATGTAACGAAAGAATATGAAGAAATTGTGGATGAAGTTTTCTTTTTTCACCAATCTGTCAGGTATAAAGATTATGCAGATATTCTGGTAATTGCGACACAGATTGATCAAGCCGCGGATTATTATAATAGCTCAGCACTAAAATTAGAAGCAGATTTTATAAGAGCAGCTTATCTTCCGGCCCTTAACGATAGTATTTTCAAACATAAAGAAGATGCCATGTATAATGTAATTAAGAAAGCAGAAAAGAGCAACAATCTTAATATGAAGGTTCGAATGATTATCGAACTGTGGCAACATAGTTTTTATTCAGGTAGATATGCAAAAGCATTTTATTATGCTAATATTCTGGAACATGAATTGAAAAAATCTACTAATATAAATGTATTATTAAATAGTTCCTATTTCAGAATAGGACAAACCTATCATAGTTTCAGAGATTATGATCGTGCTATCTATTATTTCAATAAAGCTTTAGAATACCCTTTTGATACCCTGGGAGAGAATTATGAACTTAAAGCTTTAAATTATATTGCTTATTATTATATGGTAAATGAAAAAATAGATTCGGTTGAATATTATAATAAATCTATTTTGGAAAAACCATCATTATCCTATAGGAGACTTTTGGAAAAATCTGTTGCTATTGTTAATCTTGGACATTTGGCTTTTGAGAGGGGTGATTATGATAAATCCATTGTTTTACTAAAGGCAGGAAGAGAGGCAATCCTATCTGATAACGATTACGGATTTATTGCCCGAATAGATATTGGCTTGGGAAGTGCCTATTTAGCTAAAGGCGATTATAATAAAGCCTGGGAAATGATAGAGAGTGCTCGAAATCTGGGGATTATGCATTCTTTCGATACAAGAAGTCAAAAACTTTACACGCTTTTAAGTAAATATTACATACGTACAGGTAATCCCGAATTAGCTGTAATTTATCAGGATTCAGCCATTCTAGCCGTTCAAGAGTACGAAAAAGAATATACTTCTTTATTCATCGCTAAAGGAGAACAATTGATACATGAAAGAGATTCAAATCTGAAAAATGAAGAAATTAGGATACAGGAAAAGCAAATTTTTTATAGCCTAATGATCATGATTATAGTTTCCTTAGCATTTTTTATGGTATTAATCTATTACAGAAAAACACGGAGTGCATACAGAGCTTTAGCAAAAAAGAGCCACGAATGGGCACTTTCGTCTTCAGGACAGATAAAGGAAGTATCAATTTCACCTGAAACTGAAGATGTAAATGCTGATGAGAAATATGTAATGACATTGATAATAAAATATGTGGTTGAGGAAGAAGGCTTTCGCGATACAGACCTAACCCTGAATTATCTATCTTATAAACTGGCAATAAACCGTACTTATCTTTCGAAAGCTATTAATAAACTAACGGGAAAGAGCTTTACAAACTGGCTGAATGAATATCGTATTAAAGAAGCTATTAAAAGACTTTCTGACCCGTCTATGGATAAACTTTCAATGGACGCTCTTTCTTATGATATAGGTTTTAATAATAGAACTACCTTTTACCGTTCTTTTAAGAAGATAACCGGAATATCTCCATCTAATTTCAAAGAAAATCAAGAAGATATTATCAATCATTAAAAGTAATCTTTAAAAAAATATAAGAAAAAATTACTTTAAAAAAGTTGTTACAATTGATCAATTGTAACAACTTTTGATTTTTACATTCTATTTTTGTGTATACCGTAAAAGAAAAAGTTAATGACAACCGCAAAGGTTGGGATAGGTCGTGCAACGCAGTATTATTTATTGTAGATATATGCTTTTAGTTCGTTTCTATATATCTTGTTAAAAGAATAATATATACTTGTGTTTTGCGCGACATATTTTTTTATATAAATAAGCTTTCATCTACAATCTGTAACGAGTACTTATAAAGAATTCTCTGCCGCGTATATTTATCCAAGAAGTATAGCTTTGAGTTTACGAATATTCTGTATATCGGTATTCCGGTTTATTTAATAAGTTATTGACAGAAGCAGTTGCTTGCCAGTCTGCATCTTTCCAACGGATGGAGAAATCTGCAAAAATGGCATTCACTGCTTTATCTTTACTTATATCATTATAATAATGATCACCAGAAAGATTGAACTCTATCGGGAATAGATTATTAGAAACATATAGTTTCTGAACAATATTCCATAAGGGAGTGAGATGGGTTTGCTTTCCGATATCGGAATTTTGGTAATTAATGGTTGCTTCATAACCGGTTTTAATGTTTCATCCACAAATACTCGTATTTGAAATATCTATTGTTTCATTAACCAAAAAAGGATATGTTAAAAGTATAGCTTTGGAAATAATTTGTATATTTAGCGATAACTTAAAAATGAATAGCATGAAGAAACTAATTTCGACTTTGACCCTGATGTGTATCTTCGCATCAATGGCTTTGGCTCAAGGTGGCCTTGTTTATGAAACGAGAACGATAAAAAGTGATATCCTGAATATGGATAGGAAATACTCTATTTACCTTCCTCCCGGTTATGAAGAAAGTGATCAGAGTTATCCTGTATTGTATCTGCTTCATGGTAGCGGTGATGATCATACCGGTTGGGTACAGTTCGGACAGGTCCAGCATATTGCTGATAAAACCATCGCTGAAGGTAAAGCAGCCCGTATGATTATTGTTATGCCGGATGCCGATACGGGCAAAAGAGGCTATTTCAATCATATCGAAGGTAACTTCAATTATGAAGATTTCTTCTTCAAAGAACTGATTCCTCATATTGAGAAAACATACAGGGTTCGTAGCGATCGTCGATATCGTGCTGTTGCCGGATTATCCATGGGAGGTGGCGGAACTATTTTCTATTCACTTCATCGACCTGATATGTTTGCTGCCGCTGCTCCTTTAAGTGCATCTACAGGAAGCTGGACGCTGGAACAGCAAAAGGATCGTTTCAAAGGACTAAACTTCTCAAATAAACAATTAGAAGAATATTTCAAACGCCACAGTATTGAAGGGATAATTAAGAATGCAACAGAAGACGAACTGAAAAAGATCAGAAGCGTCCGTTGGTATATTAGTTGCGGTGACGATGATTTCTTGTATGAAGGAAATGCTCTAATGCATATTACTTTCAAAAAGAATGAAATTCCTCATGAGTATCGTGTAAAAGATGGTGCACATACATGGTCTTACTGGCGCATGGAATTACCATTAGTGATGGAGTTTGTATCTAAATCCTTTACACAGTATTGATATTGCTGTTCTTTTGTCGTTCGGCCAGATAAACACCTAAAATAATCAAACATGAACCGGCTATAGTGATTAAAGTGATTTTTTCATTGATCACTATAGCTGATGTAATCATTGTCACAAGAGGTACCAAATACAGATAATTAGTAGCATAAACCGCACCTATTTCCTTAACTACACTATTCCACATAATAAAACATAACAAGGAAGCTACAATACCCAAGAACAGAAGATTTGATATTACTAATGGTTGAAGTAGTATTTCCATATCAAAATGAATTGGATTAAAAGGTATAAAAGGAATTAATGTAATGATTCCGTAGAAAAAAACTTTACGCGTAAAGAATACAGTGGAATATTTTGTATTCATCCGTCGTAATATCAAACAATAGAAAGCCCACATAAACGCAGCTATCAATGTAAGAATATCTCCCAATGGATTTAACTTTAAAACAAAGCTACCGTTGAATACTACCAAAGCTACACCAAATAAGGCAATAAAAGAACCTATCAGTAAATTCTTCTTTAATTTATCTTCTTTATTTACAAAGTGAAGCAGGAAAGCTGTCATAATAGGAGTAGTACAAATAATAAGGGATACATTCGATGCGAGGGTTAATCCCAGAGCTGTATTCTCAGCTACAAAGTAAAGTGTCCCACCCGATAATCCCGCGGCAGCCATCCAAAGTTCATCTTTTAAATTGTCTGCAAAAAGTTTACGGGGCGATATAAACCATATACAAACATAAGCTAATACAAATCGATAAAAGAATATCTCCACCGGCGAAAGACCATGACCGATCAATACTTTGGTAGAAACAAATGTTACACCCCATATACTTACTGTCAGAATAGCGATCGCATGATAACGAAAAAGGCCAGTTGTTCCCATTAATTTACCTAAACAGATATTTTTCCGGGGACAAAGATAATATAAGCACGAGAATATTTTCTATGCAACAATACTAAATATAAAAGGCCATCCCATAGTTTTGAGATAGCCTTTCATTTATAAGAATTAAACTATTAATTACTAATCGATACTTTCCAGACTTTTTCGTTTACAATAACCAGATAGACGCCGATAGGAAGTTGCATAGTTGTAGTTCCTACTCCGATCTTTCTTCGGGCTTGCAATTGTCCGTTGATGGTGTAAATTGTCAAATCTGCAGGCTTTTCTGATTCCACATACAATATCCGATTTTGTGTGTAGACTATTGAATTGGTAAGTATGAGTTCATTGCCGACAGCCTGATCTATAGATTTAACTTCAATCTGGACATCATTTAGAAGTAATTTCAGCGGTATATTAAATGTATATACAGATGCGGCTTTTAATTCCTCTGGATAAATGGTATCCTTGTCTATTACAATATACATCAATGAATCATCTATTATTTCACATTCTTCATCAATAGTTGCTGTTAATGTAATAGAATCTCCTCTTAATAGTTTTGTAATCCCTGGAGCAGGATCAAGTGTGATACAATCCGATTTTGGAGGAAGGATTGTTATATCATACTCTTTGTCTTTATCATAATTGAAAGATATGCTTGAAGAATCGTTTTTTATATTCATATCATCTTCAAAACCATTCAATAAAAAAACCTCTATTTTATATTTATCTTTTTTTGAAAGATCTATTAATTCTCTGAAGGTAAACTGAACACTATTATCCCTTGGAAATGAATCAAGTGCGAATGTATCTTTTACAACCGATGCCGAGTTTACTTTATAGGAGAAAATATAGTCTCTCTTTTCTTTAATACTGTCGCCTTTATTAGTCAATTTAACAATCACACTATCTGCTTTTAATCCACCTTCTATTGGTGCAATCATTTCAACAACTAACTCACGTTCGGCATATTTGTATTTGTATGCTTTTGACGAACTACCAATTTCACGTGCATCTTCAATATTTCCGCTAACAGCACATAGATAGAAAGTATATGTTTTATTTTTGTCCAGACCTGAAATCTCAGTTTCTTCAATACCCTTTTTTGCAATTTTTTGTATATTATCATTTATATATATACCAATATACTCATAACCATCTTCTTCGGGATCTTCCCATGTGATTTTTACTTTGCTCGTAGATTCTACAAGATATTTGATGTTGGAAGGTTCTGAGATTGGTTTTACATTTACTCTGAGTGAGCCTCCAACACGATATGCCTTTTCTTTATCATTATCTTTAGTGTACACGGCACATATCTCAAATTTAGTAGTTTCTGAGGTTGATATTTGGTTGAAATCATACTTTGTAGTAGTCGGACTTAACAAAGTTAATTCGTTACCAACATACACACCAATATGAGTATAGCGATTGTCTGAAGCCATGGATGTTGGAATTCTCCAATAAAGTGTGCCTGTTGTCCTGTCCATTGTAAACTTATAAGCAGGTTCATCTTTTTCCGGAGCTGGGATTGTCCTTATAGTATCGAAAGCTATTGTTCCTATTTTCTTAGAAGTATTATCTACATCAACAGCACATATTTCAAGCTGAACTCCATTTTCATCAATAGGAATACTTTTATTTGATTTTCTTTGTCCAGCCTGAACTGCTTCAATCGGAGTTTCTCCTTCAAAAATGCCAACTTTATAATCCCCTTCACCTACAGGATCAATATCCCAGGTAAGGATAGTTTCACTAGGACTGATAAGTGAATCTTTTACACCACCTGGTGCAGTAAAACTATAGAATGTTTGTGTTGCACTATTACTATATTCACTTAATATAATATCCTCTGTTTCATTTTTTAAATATATTGCTGCTACTTTGTAGGTGTATTCAACATCTTCTTCTGCATCGTCGTGTATCCAGGATTCTTTTCCTTTGTTTACTGATGCTTTAAAATCATTGTCAATATATATCCCAATTTTATCATACTGATATATATATTCGGTATTTGTAGGATGGGGATCACTCCATTTTAGTGTAGGGCCAGAACCTTCTTGAACCACGATTAAATCAGTCGGGGCAGTTGTTATTTTACTGATTGTAAGTAATTCGCTTTCTTTTCCAATAGGAATATTGTTATCATCTAACACACATAATTTAAAAGTATTTATTCCTTCTGCAATATCATTTATTATTCCATATTCTAAGTCCTTATTTACGAATTCTACAGGAGATGCATTTCCTGTAATTAAACCAATTTTATCATTAGCTCTCATTATAGGATCTGTCCAGAAAATGGTTGCTTCATCTTTATTTGTTTGCTTAATTATTAGATCCTTGGGAGAAGGAAATAATATCTGTTTCTCATTACTGGGATCGCTAATAATATTATTGTTTTCATCTACTATGTATAGTAGAATTTTTTCATTTATTAGATCAGTGACGTTGAATTCTTCAAGACTACCCCCTTTAGGAACCGACTCAACCCAAGTACTCTCACTGTTTTTAAAAATCCCAATACTATGATTGTCTTCGATGGGTTGATTTTCTTTCCAAATAAGGTCTGCTGTAGACTCTGTTTTTATTATATATTCAAAGTCTTTGAGTGCATTATAGGTAATTAAAAGTTTTCTAGTTACGTGAATACTATTTATTTCAGCCTCATTTTCTCTATAAGTCACAATAATCTTATAGTTATACCTTGATCCAGGTAATAAATTTTCCTCATCAATATATTCTGGATCATCAGCAAATGGGATAACATAAGGCTGGCTGGCTTCAGACTCTGACTCTTTCCACTTATAAATTCTAAATTCTAATTTATCTTCTATTCCGGAAATATCTGTTGGCTTCTCCCAAGTCAGTTTTACAGATTTATTTTCTTGTAAACTAGCGGAAAAAGCTGATACAGGAGGAATAATAATAGGGTCATCTGTAGATTTCGCCACATCTGGAGTGGCATATATTACATTAAATGTGCTTCCCATGCTAAGTGTCAGCATAAAGAATATAAGTAAATTTTTTCTCATAACTTATTTGTTTTTTGTGAATAATTGTGTTTTTTGAAGTGTCTATTTCTCATAGTTTTGCTATTAATATATTTATATTTGCTTTTTCCAGTTTGCTAGACAATGTAAAAAGTGCCAAAAGATACAAATTAATTTGTAATAATTAGTAATTAAAATGGCATTTTATGAAATATTGATATGCTTTTACTCCAAGCTAAAATGACTTTTGAATAGTTTCACTACATGAGAACTTTTTCTCATCTTAATGAGAAGAAATTCTCATGCCGGTGAGAAAGAATTCTCTTCATGATGAGAAAAAGTTCTCATGCTGATGAGAAAAAATTCTCTTTGTGATGAGAAAAAGTTTTCATGCTGATGAGAAAAAGTTTTCACTTAAATAACAGCTGAGAATGAATGATAGCGTAGGGAAGTAGTGTATAAAAGAAAAGGCGACTCTTTTGAAGAATCGCCTTTCTGACATTTGTAGTTGAATAAATCAATATCCTCTGATAGCGGCTATGCCCGGGAGGGTTTTTCCTTCGATAGCTTCTAATAATGCTCCACCACCTGTTGATACATAGGATACACCGTCAGCTAATCCGAATTTGTTTACGGCAGCAACAGAATCTCCTCCTCCGACTAAGGAGAATGCACCGTTTTTTGTTGCTTCTACAACGGCTTCGCCAACAGTACGTGTACCGTGGGTGAAGTTTTCGAATTCAAATACTCCTGTTGGACCATTCCAAAGAATTGTTTTTGAGTTCTTAATTACGTCGGCAAATATTTTTTCTGTTTCAGGACCAATATCTAAACCTTCCCAACCGTCAGGTATTTCGTTTACCTTACAGAAATCTGTTTTTGCATCATTACTGAAAGCATCTGCAATCTTAGCATCAACAGCAAGAACAAGGTTTACTCCTTTTTCTTTTGCTTTCTTCATTAAGTCGAGAGCCAGATCAAGCTTATCATTTTCAACAATTGAATTACCGATCTTTCCGCCTTGTGCTTTTGTGAAGGTGTATGTCATACCACCGGCAATAATCAGGTTGTTTACCTTATTCAACAGGTTTTCAATGATTTCTATTTTTGATGAAACTTTAGAACCACCCATAATAGCAGTAAACGGACGATTGATATCGTTCAATATTTTTTCTACAGCATTTACTTCTTTCTCCATCAGATAACCGAACATTTTATTGTCGGCATCAAAATATTCTGCAATTAAAGCAGTAGAAGCATGAGCACGATGAGCTGTTCCGAAAGCATCGTTTACGTAGCAATCTGCATAAGATGCCAATTTTTTTGTAAATTCTTTCTGGCTTTCTTTTACAGCTATCTTAGCATCTGCTTTTTCTTGTTCAGAAGCATCTTCTGCTAAACCACGTGGTTTGCCTTCTTCTTCGGCATAGAAACGGAGGTTTTCTAATAAAAGAACTTCTCCTGGTTTTAAAGCAGCCGATTTGCTTGCTGCTTCTTCTCCAACACAATCGTTAGCAAACTGTACATCAACGCCCAACAGTTTAGAAACGTGTCCAAGAATATGTTTCAAAGAAAACTTGTCGGTTACGCCTTTCGGACGTCCTAAATGAGAACCGATAATAGGACTGCCGCCGTCTGCTATAATCTTCTTCAAAGTAGGAAGAGCTGCACGAATACGAGTGTCGTCCGTAATGTTAAAGCTTTCGTCTAAAGGCACATTAAAGTCAACCCTTACAAAGGCTTTCTTGCCTGCGAAATTGTATTTTTCAATTGTTTGCATAACTGTAATGTATTTTAAATTATTGTAATGAGATATCACGATAAGCGCATGCAAACTTACATAAAAATATTCATTTACCTGATTATTCTTTTAATGATTTGTTCCTTCAAACAGGTCATGTGTTTCCTTACTTTGAGTTGCTTTTGCTTTAAAATTATTGAATGTGTAACTCAAGCTGAGTGTTATTAATGGGTAGTTGGGACGTATTTTTGTGTACGACAAGAGATCGGATGTAGTGATACGGCTGTTATATCTTGCAGAATTAAATACATCACGGAAAGCTAATGTCGCATTGAGTTTCCGTTTCATGAATTGTTGGCGCACAGCGAGATTTATATACCAAAACGAATCCGTCCGTCCTTGTGTTGTAACAGAAGGGCCGACAAAGTTTCCGTCTAACTGGATACGTGTTGATTTGCCAATATCAAATCCATTATTAAGTGCTATCTCGTAATTTGTGCTTGACTCGTCGCTATTACCTAATTTGTATTCATTTTCTACTTTATAATGGTACAAACTTCCGTTCAGATTTATATTCCACCATCGTACAGGTTGTGTCTGTACACTTAATTCTAATCCTGTTGAATAGTCATGACCTACGTTGGCCATTGAATCGAGCGTTACTCCCGCTTCGTAAGGAATACGTAAACGTTCTATTTTATCTTTCCTGTTCCGATGGAATACGGATGCTGAAACCGCGTGTATACCTATATTCTTTTTATAGTTGAGTTCATACGAATTAATGTATTCGGGGCGGATGTCAGGGTTTCCAATTTCGGCTGAATAATAATCGCGATAAGTAATGTATGGCTCCATAAAGAACAGTTCAGGACGGGTAGTACGTCTTGAATAAGAGGTCATTAACACATGATCGTTTGGAAAATTATAACCTATGTGCGCAGATGGGAAAAACTCAAAACGATTCATCACCCGATTGGCCCATTCTTTAGAACTTTCTAATACGCGATGGGTGTGTTCTGCACGTACACCCACCTGAAAATCAAATGACCTATAACTATCAGCCAAAATTCCATAAAAAGAATTGATGCCACGTTGAAAATAAAATGTATTATAAATATCGTTGCGCCAATAGAATTCTTTTATTTCAGGATTCCAGTACTCCATACTATAATCACCATCTTCCAAGTACGAATAGTATTGATAACCTGCTTCCAGTCGACCTGTTTCCCGATAAGGATAAACGTAATCGAGGTTAGCACGGATGGTCCAGCGATGTTCGTCTTCATATGCCCGATGTCCTTGTTGACGTGCTCCCTGTCTGTCATACAAATCACTGGAAAAGTACTCTAACGCGTCTCCGCCGTATTTTGCATAGAAGCTACCTGTCAGGTTATGTCCGGCAGTATTGAACTTATGATCAAATCCGACTGTTCCCTGAAAGTATGTTTCATCTATCTCGTACCTGTCGTGGCTCAGGTAATCACCTTCTTCAAAGATGGCACCACCGACAGATCTTTCTTCTATATAATCCAGATTTCCATTTCGGGTACGTCCTCCGTATCCTCCTTCAATATCTACGTTTAATATTGTTTTCGGTAAAGAGTACATCCATCCTGCTTTCAACGAATAATTGAAGTTGCGGCTTTTTCGAGGACCGGCGGAATATGAGGTAGTTGATGTATCTGCAACAATAGTTGTCTTTTCCTGTTCGAAATCACTCTTTCTGATACGGTCGGCCCATGATCCGCCCACATACCACCGGGATGCCTTTTGCTGTTTTGTTAATAGGAAATCAATAGATCGTGAATATGTTGTGCTTCCGGATACGTTTATCATACCACTTAATCCCTGCTGTGTATCTTTTTTCGTGATAATATTGATTATTCCTACATCGCCATCTGTATCATGTCGGGCGGATGGAGTAGTAATGATCTCTATGTTTTCTATATGACCTGTAGGTATCTGCTCCAATGCCTGAGTACCACTAAATACACTTGGTTTTCCATCTACATAAACAGCAAAGCCGCTACTTCCACGAAAGGTAACTTCCCCTTCTGCATCAACACGGATAGAGGGTGTGTTCTCCAAAATATCAACTGCTGTACCACCACTTGCCTGCATATTACTAGATGCTTCAATGATACGTTTGTCTAATTTATAAATCACCTGTTTTTTTTGTGCTACAATTTCCACTTCTGCTAATCCAACTTCCAGTGTTTTCATTTCGATAGTGCCGAGATCCAATAGTGGAGTTGCTTTATTCAATATGAGTCCTTGTCTGGTGTAAATGTCATATCCAACTAATTTGATGAGTAACGTATATTCGCCATCACTAATATCTGAAATAAAAAAAGATCCATTACTGTCTGGCAACGTTTGTAAAATAGGTTGGTCTCCTCCTTTTGCAAAAAGAAGTATATCTGCAAAATCAATAGGAACATTATTGCCCGCTTCAATGAGCTTACCTTTAATTCGTTGAATAGAAGCAGCGCTAACAGAGAAGGATACACACAGAAAAATCATCAAGAGATAAAAACACTTTTTCATTTTAGTCATCATGGATTAGATAAAGCGGTACAAAGATATAATTTATGGAAGAAGTACATTCATTATAATATTAAACATTTGTGAAAAGAAACTGTTCTCTTATAGGTATTTCAAAAAATATGCTATACATTTGGTTTCGTGAAACAGTTATTTTAAATGAAAAGATTCACCTTTTTTGTTATATTACTTTTGCTTATAACGCAATTTGTTCCAGCACAAAGAGTAGGGTTAGTGCTAAGCGGAGGAGGAGCAAAGGGAGCTACTCATATAGGAGTTATTAAAGCATTGGAGGAAAATAATATTCCTATTGATTATGTTACCGGAACTTCAATAGGTGCTATTGTCGGTAGCCTGTATGCTATGGGATATACTCCTGATGAAATGCTTGAATTGTTTTTGTCGGACGAATTCGGGTATTGGCAGACTGGAACTGTAGAAGATGATTATATTTATTATTTCAAGAAACCGCAACCAACACCTGAAATTGCTCATTTCTCAATAGAAATAGGTGATTCAATGAAAATCAAAACCAGTTTTTTACCAGCCAGTCTTATTGATCCTATTCAGATGAACCAGGCTTTTATGGGATTATTTGCCCAGGCTACTGCTAAAGCAGGTTGGAACTTCGATAATCTTTTTGTCCCTTTTCGATGTGTCGGATCTGACATTTATAATAAAAAGCCAATTGTCTTTAAAAATGGCGATTTAGGTGATGCAGTAAGGGCATCTATGTCGTTTCCATTTGTCTTTAAACCTATCTGGAAAGATAGCGTACCTCTGTTTGATGGAGGAATATATGATAATTTTCCGGTTACACCGATGAAAGAGGCTTTCAATCCTGATTTCATTTTTGGTTGTGCTGTTTCTGGTACACAGAATAAACCGTCTGAGAACGTTTATAACCAATTGGAAACGATGATTATGCAAAAAACGGATTATGATGTTCCTGAAGATGAAGGTATGATGTTGAAATTCAGCTTTCCGAATGTTTCATTACTGGATTTCCCCAGAGCAAAAGAACTGATGGATATTGGTTATAATAAAACGATGGAATTAATGGATTCTATCAAAGCGCGCGTTCCAAGAGAAGTAACTCCTGAAGAAGTCTACGAAAGGAGAAAAAACTATAGGGAAAGCCTTCCTCCGTTGATCTTTCAGAATATTTACATTACGGGTGTAAATGAAGCACAAAAAAATTATATAGAATCGCAATTACATCGTGATATCAATGGTGATTTTTCAATGGAGGAATTTAAACAAGCATACTTTAAGATGCTTACTTATTCTAAGATTAAAGAAATAGTACCTCATGCAGTTTATAACAGAAAAGAAAAAAAGTTTGATCTGTATTTGGATGTATCAATAAAGGATGAAATAACGATTGGTTTTGGTGGAAATGTATCGTCTCATCAGGCTAATCAATTGTATCTTGGATTAGGATATCAAAACATATCTACTTTTTCAACTGATTTTAATGCAGACTTTCAGATGGGTAATTCTTTTGATGGGGTTTTGTTCAATAGTAAAGTGTATTTACAAACGCGTATTCCTACCTATATTAACATACAAGGTGCTTATTCACACAAAAAATATTCAGAAAGCCAATCTCTTTTTTATGAGGATATTGTACCTTCCATTATTAAACAAAAAGAATTGTTCTTAACCTTGAAGTTTGGATTTCCTTTCTTAAATAAAGCGAAAGCAGAGGTAGGAGCATCTTATGGTCAATTGAATGATTATTATTTCCAAACTTCAAATATTCCTTTTCCAAGTGCGAAGTTTGATCATAGCTGGTACAATATGCTCAGAGGTTTTTTGAGCATAGAACGAAATTCATTGGATTTTAAGCAATACGCAACAAGTGGTAGAAAACAATATCTTACTGCGTCTATTATTACAGGAAAGGAAAAGTACACGCCTTCTCCTGTTTCAATGAAAAAGAATTTTATACCTCAAAATCACACTTGGCTTCAGGTAAAAGGCTATTGGCAACATTATCATGTCATGAGTAGTCGTTTTAACATGGGTTTTTTGTCTGAACTTGTTCTTTCAAGTAAGAATCTGATGAACAATTATACCGCTTCCGTATTACAAGCTCCTGCATTTACACCAACACCACATAGCGAGATTGTATTTAACGAAGCATTTCGTGCTAATCAATATGTTGCCGGAGGGATATCCCCTGTATTTAAACTAAGCAGAATGCTTCATTTCAGAGCAGATCTGTTTTGCTTTGCTCCGTTCTATGAGATAAAGAAGCAATCTCAGCAAACTGAGGCTACTGATTATGTGGATGTACCCTATTATGGGAAGTTTATGCGTTCTTTTGATTTTATGGGAGAAATAGCATTTGTAGTTCAGTTACCCTTCGCATCGATTAGTGTGTATGGGAATGGGTATAGTTATCCCAGTAAAAACTTTAATTTCGGATTAAATATTGGTTACCTGATCTTTAATCGCAAGATGTTGGATTAATTGGCAAAAAATCCCTCTAAACTATTGCAACTTTAAAAGAATATACTACCTTTGCACACGCAAACAAATGCAATTGGCCGCGTAGCTCAACTGAATAGAGTAGCTGACTACGGATCAGCCGGTTACAGGTTTGAATCCTGTCGCGGTCACGCAAAACGTTGAAAGTAATTTTCAACGTTTTTCTTTTTTATGATGCTGATTTATAAGGGATGGTAAACCAGAACATAGCTCCTTTTCCTATCTCAGATTGTACTCCGATTTCCCCTCCCATGTTCTGAACAATTGTCTGACAAAGCGATAAGCCCAATCCTGTTCCTTGTACAAAGGAATCTAACTTTACGAATCTTCCGAAAATATTCTCTAACTGATCCGATGATATACCGATTCCGGTATCTTGTACATAGAAATATAATTCATTATTGTTATTCAATCTATATCCGAATCTGATGGTTCCTTCTGATGTGAACTTTGCTGCATTATTTAATAAGTTTATCAATACCTGAGTAAGTCTGTTTTTTTCTGTGTTTATGTAGCAATTGGAAATACTATCTTCGAAGATGACCTCAACACCCTCTTTCGCTCTGGTCTGTGTAGATTCTTTAAGTTCGTTTAATATCTCATTTAGATGTACGTTCGAGTAGCGAAAATCCATAACCCCGGCTTCAATTCTTGATAAGTCAAGGATATCGTTTATAAGTTGAAGCAACAGATTGTTGTTGTTTTCTATAATAGACATATACCTATCCCTTTCTTCCTGGTTCTCTGTAGTAATTAGAATATTGGAAAAACCTATAATTGCATTTAAAGGTGTACGTATCTCATGGCTCATATTAGCCAGGAATGCTGATTTTAATTTATTTGATTCTTCTGCTTTCTCCTTAGCACGAACAAGTTCCTGCTGTGTTTGATATAACTCAGTTATATCGACAAAGAAAAGGTCTAGGCAATCCGGTTCAGTAGCAAAGGAAAGGATAACACTGTAATAATGTCCTGATTCTTCATTCTTATATGAGATGGATATTTTATTGTCTTTTGATTCTAACAACTTATGGTAAGCATCTATCGTATTACGAACAACATCAGGTGAGGCTTCACTTGCTCTCTTACCTATAATTCTTTCACGAGCAAAAAGATTCTCGCTGAAACAGGGGTTTACTTCTACGTAAATATAATCGACAGGTTCTCCTTTCTCATTAAAAATAAGTTTCTGTTGTTGATAGCCTATAGGCATATTATTAAATAAGTTAGCATATTTAGCTAATAATTGAATTTCCTTATCGCGCATTCTTCTTTTTTGTACTAGTAAAAGTATACGTGTGGCCATAAAACTTAGAACAAGAATAATAGCCAACCATATGATAAGAGATTTATTTCTTTCCAGAAATGTTAATGGACGGTTATAGAGAAAAGTATTAGGAGGTATTTCTGATAAAGAAATATTATGTTTTAGCATAGCCAGATAATTGAATGTCGGTATTGGCTTAGGGGGATATATAACCTGATTCGTTATTTTTCCATCTGCCATATTATCAAAAGCGTCCATGAAAGTCTCCATCACTTGGGGGAAACGTGTATAACTTCCTCCTAGCATTCCACTTTCTTTTAATCCTACATCATTTATGGTTATGATAGGTGTATTTACATATAAACTAAAAATGCGATAAGCATTTGTTTGCAAAATAAGGTCTTGATTACCGGTAATTTCATTATTATACCAGGTGAAATATAGTATACCACTTTCCTGTGGTGCTGCAAGAAAAGTATTAATCAGTTCATCCGTAGTTAATTTTTCAGGAACTAAGTCATCATATTCCCACTCAGGATAATATTTATTTACATAAGTCAATACATCGTGGCGTAACCTGGCACTTATATACCGGTCGTCAGAAATAAACAGTAATTTATCCATAGTTGGATGCATATCTTTCATGATTTTTAATGTTCCAGGTATATCAAAAAGATTCAGAATTACTGTTAGGTTAGGTTTCGTTCTTGCAAGTGAATCTAATGGAATTTGTTCCTCTTTCGGTATTAGTTCCCTATTCAGATAATATTTTCCAGGGCCAATATATTCTTCCCGTGCAAGCAATAGGATAGGGACTTCAGCCCCCCAATGTTTTTCGATATCCTCGTGTAAATAACCATAGATATCCGCTTCAAATAACAACAAATATTTAGGAGGAGAAGTATACTTTGTAAATAATCTGTTTTTGAAATCTTTTATAGATTCTTCTGATTCCAGACCAAGAGAATACATATATTCCGTATATATTTCAATATCTGGATATCGGTCAGCTAATTCCTGCGATACATAGGGTATACACATATATCCCCAGGCACATGATTCAGCATCAGGATTTAAAATAAGAATATAGTCAGAGGCTGTAGTTATACTTAATTCTTCACTTTTTAAGTGAAGTGAAATTAAAATTAGAAATATAAAGGTAAAAATATATTTACCATGGTTTTGTGAGGATATATACATAACTATTAATTAAATAATTCTCTTATATAGCGTTACTATATGCAAAGATAATGCTTGTGTGATATTTCATCACATTTCTATTAATATTTTTAGGCCAAAACTTAATAAATGTCGGGTAAAAGAACCGAGATATAATTACTCATAATATTATACTTATGGTATATCTGAAAAAAAATCTTATTTTAGTGAACTATTTTCATAGCAAAAGAACGAAATATGAAAGAATACAGACTACCCCGTCGTTTATTTCTTAAGGATTGTATGCGAAATATTACTGGTATGATTATGGCAGGTGTAATACCTTCATCATTTGTATTTGCCCAATCACTTTCTGCTATATCACCGGAAAGACCTATGATTTGTGTTTTCACACGAGTCTTTGATTTCCTGGGTTATGATATGTTTAAATTGTTTTCTGAAGTAGGGTTTGTGGGGGTAGATCTAACAGTCCGCAAAGGTGGTTTTGTATCTCCCGATCGGGTCGAAAAAGATCTTTTAAAAGCTGTAAGCAATGCAGATAAAGAAAAACTCACTATTCCTATGATTGCTACCGGTATTACGGATGTAAAAGATCTTTATACTGAAAGGATACTAAAAACAGCTTCTGAATTGGGCATCAAACATTATCGTATGGGGTATTTTCAATATGATAATGCATTGAGTATACAGCAAAATCTGGATGTTTTCAAAAGCAAAATGCTCGATCTAAGCGAATTAAATGAGAAATACGGTATTCAGGGGAATTATCAGAACCATGTAGGTGGAATGTTTGGAAGCGCCATCTGGGACCTTTGGGAAGTGATAAAAGATTTAAACCCCAAATATGTAGCTTGCCAATACGATGTTCGACATGCTGCCGCTGAAGGTTTTACTTCCTGGGTATCGGCACTGAAAGCTATTGCTCCATATATTGGTACATTATGTATAAAAGATTTTATTTATGAAAAATCAAATAGTGGCTGGACAGTGACTTCTGTACCTTTGACTACAGGCGTAGTTGATTTCAAGAAATATACTGATATACTTTGTGATAATAAACTATCAGTACCTATATCTTACCATCCTGAATTTTCTTTATACAATCAAGCTGATAAATCATTGTCGAATAAAGAAAAGATGAGACAAATGCTTCCCGTCCTTAAAAAAGAATTACAAACAATATTGTCCATCTTTTCGTGAAATGCCTTTTAATCCTATGTCTCTTTTTAATTACTCGTATACTAATTCTATATCATCCAGCCAGAGAGTGCTGCCTTCGCCACCTGTAAAATAGTCGCCGTATTTACTGGCTGTTGCAACGAATACTATGTATTTTGGTGTTCTTGTCAGTGACCGGTAATCTAAGTCTAGTTTAAATTGAGTCCAGCTACTCACTGTTTTATCTACAGTTAATTCCTGATAAGCTATAATATGGCTATCATTTGGATCGAATAATTTACGTTCGGACTTTTTAGTTCTAATACGTACCGGTGAATCCCAATCACCCACAGCTACATATATATGTGCTTTATCGTCCATACCTTTCTGGGCTTCTTCTATTGGATCACCGGATTCAACTCTTGTGATGGGGGAAGTTGTGTATTTAAACCAACCTTTCACAGAAGTAGGACGTGATGTGAAGGGCCTTCCGAAATCAAGAATACCATTGGTTCCGTCTGTTTCCAGATATTCACCGGTAAAGATATTTCCAGCAGCAAATCTGATGACGAGATATTCAGACGTTAACTTAGCCGAGCGTTTTCCCTCATGATAGGTAGATTCGTCGTAATTGGTAACATTTTTATTAAGTGTTGCTGATCCCCAGTTCCCTGAATCCCAGAACATATTTTCATTTTCTTTATAGATAAGCCATACTTTATCTGGTTTATGCCAGTCTTCAAAGCCTGAATTAGGTAATTGTTGTACGGTGTCTGTTTTAAATTCAGACAAACTAAACTTCTGTGATCCTATCGTTGCTTCATATTCATAAATAGAAGAGGGCACCAGATGGCGGATAATTGTGGTAAAGCTTCCATCCTGGAAAGTTATTTCATCACTGTATACTTTATCCCAGTATTCTTCACCTTTTTTCCGGTATTGAATGTCAATAAGGGTATTCTCGTTAGCATCTCCCATTATGTATGCCCGTTTTGCCCAGGAAGAAACTGTTAATCCTGATCCGGTGGAGTGGGTAATAGTGACTTCCCATTGCTCAGTTTTACCAAATGCAGAAACTTCAAATATTTTAGGCTCACGAAAGTCAGTAATACTTTGTGGAAGTGGTTTAGTTGTAGCAATCGAACTACCTATCTGCATCGCATCTATTCGTAGGTCAGAGAGATCAGCATCTTTATTGACATAAATAAGAATTTTCTTGTTATGTTCATCAACAATCGGAGAGCCTACTCTAATCTTTTTACCCGAAGAATCTTTTATTTCGAATTTACGCTCGATGTTATGTGCAACAGATATCTTCCATATATAATCCTGATATATACGTAAAGTAAATGTTACATCTTTCGTGAAATTTATTCGTGTATTGGCTGTCGAAGGCAGATCTTGAAGGGAAAGAAAACCTGAGTCAGGGAAATTTATATAGTCAAGACAGGCTGCTGTATCGGGCAAGATAAGCGTTCCGGATGTAAGTTGAAGTTTTGTAACTAAGAGATCTCGTAAATCAATAGTATCATCAACCAATATAGAAACTTCCATCGTTTCTTTATTAATGGTTGAGGAGAATAAACCTTCTGTTTCAATATCTTCAATAACTGCCTTAATAACCGGATAAGGCAGATCGTTTTCAATACACCCTCCCAAGAAGAAAGTTGAAATCAGAAGAATTATACCGGTTGTTCGTAAATTTATCATTTGTACTTAAAAATAATAAGTCATACCCAGATTAATAGAGAAAAGATTAATCTTAAAATTAGCAGCGCTATTTCTCATACTCCCTTTTTCAACTTGATTAATAGTCTGTTTATACCATTTTAGGTCTACTCCCAGCACATCGACAGCAACTTCAACTGCAATATTGTTGTTAACAAAACAAGCTAATCCTGGGGCTACTCCAAAGTTTAACGTATGTTTTTCTTCGTGAACTGCTTTTGGTGTTTCACTTAAACTATTCTCAGAGTTACCTTCTCCATACCCGTATGTTACCCGCATTTCATTAAATAATCCAAAGCGCCTATTATCTCCTAAATTTAAATATTGCCGGGTAAAGGTGGCTACTGAAAAAGTATGAGATTTTAAGTGTAAATCGTCTATATCTATATTCAGATCATCACCCAACGAAAGAGAAAGATTTCCCAGATCTGTTAATGTCCTGGAATAAGCTATACGTCCACCTATGGATATATTATCTTTAATAAAATAGCTAACGACTGGTGATACCTTAAATGTATATCCAACAGCATTCAAATCTTCTACTACCATCCATTGATAATTATCAGCAGAAAATTCGGTATATGAGAACGAGGCTCCAACCATCCATTGTCCTTTGGGTACAAATGTTTTTTGCTCAATCCCTCTATCAAACTTTGGAGCCTTTGGGGTCTTAGCCGATACTGATAATAGAGAACTTATTATCAGTATCGCCACTAAACTTATTTTTTTCATTAATCAATTATTTATTTTCCAATACACTTCCGGTTCCAACGAACGATGCCGGGTTGTAATCAAAATGTAATTCGAATTCGTCAAGATATAAAACGCTGGATGTACTTCCTGTAAAATAATCACCATATCTGCTGGCAGAAGCGACAATAAGGATATGAGTAGGTTGTACGGTCAGATTCTTGTATTTCAGATCTATTTCGAATTTCTTATATCCGTTTACTTCTTCACCACTAACTTTTTCACCAGCTATAATTTCGCCATAAGCTAATACACTGTTGTCTTCCGGGGTGAACAATGTAGATTTATCAGAAGTATCAATCTCATACGCTTTGGTGGTCAAAGCAATATATATATGACACTGATCTTTATCTCCTTTTACCAGTCCTGCCCCTGTTTCTGCATAGTTTATGATACCGGGAGTGTATTTGTAATAACCCGTTAATTTTGTAGGCTTTCCAGAGTATTCACGCCCGAAAGTTAATTCAGCTCCACTCATGCCTACAGTGTTCTTGTATTTCCCTATATATATATTTCCTGCAGCAAACTTACCTAAAGACCCTAAACCTACAAATGTAGATGCTAATCTGGCTGCTTTGTTTTTTATTACAGTGGTTTCTTCTGGAGAAGTCGGATTAACTTCACTTAATGTATTAGCTCCTTCATTCCCAGAATCCCAAAAAGCAGTACTTCCTAGAGACCAGGTTTTACCATTCTTTTGCCACTCGTCAAATGAAAGATAGGGAACAACAAGGGCCGGAGAAGTAGTAAAGTTTACAGTGTTACTTTGCCGCTCTCCATCTTCCAATGTTGCCTGAATTTTAAAAGAATAATCGGTCCCTGCTGTTAATCCGGTAATCATAGCCGAGACATTCCCTTCTGCATCAGGAGTAACACTAATTGTCTGCCAATTATCTTCGCTTTCATCTTTCTGCCCATATATCAAACGGATGTTTTCTCCATCCGGACAAAGCCCTTTCAGAACAGCAAATGTTGCCCATATATCCTGACTGGTTAAGTCATATGCCATAATAGGGATATTCGGTCTTACAGAATAACTTAATTGTGTTTCAATTTCCTGATGGTATTTATCCAAAGCAATTAGTGAAATAGCATATTCTTTACTTGCATCTTCATACGGTTGGAGGTATGTATTAGCCATACCTGCCAGATCTAATGTATAGATATATTCATTCCCACTACCGGTTTCCGAGCCAGTTATTTTAAGTTTATTTTTAATCTGGTCATCTGCCATCATCCAGTCAAACATAGCAGGTAAGCCATCATTAGTAAAAGCTTCGGAAAGTTTTAAATATAAATTTCGTAGCCCTGCTTGGGTAGTTATTGTAACATGATGTTTGGTTATAATATCCTGAACATCACTCTGAGCAAAACTAATGGATGTATCGTTCGTTTCTTCTTCTGCAAATAATTGGGTAGTCACATTCAATAAAGGAGTTTTAGGTATATCCCATAATTGAGTAAATTCCGGTATTAGAATGGTACATTCTATTTCTGTGGAATCGGTCTGATTAATTGTGACATCAATGTCTCCACCCGAATTATCACCACCTTCTCCCGGAGGGACAAGATCAAATTTTAAAATATAATGATAGCGAGGTTTTATATCAGGGAAGAGTTTATTAAATTGGAACTTTAAGCCGTTGTTTTTATTAATAAGGTTTAATGTGACAGCCAATGATTCTGTGAAATAGAAACCTGCCCGGTTTTCTCCTTTTATATAAGTTAGTTCACCTGACTTACCTGCAACAACTGCTTCATAGTCACTGAAGTATTTTTCGACAGAATCGGTGTATTTTACAGTAACTTTTGTATTGGTAATACTACACTCAACAGATGCATTGGTAATCTTTCCGGATGTGATAGATACTTCTGTTTCTCCATAATAAGATGGAGTATCCCATTGTGGTTCATCTTTTTTCGCAGAAGATACGATTACTGTATAATTTCCTACAGGAAGAATAATTCGCTGTCCTTGCACTTCCTGCTTGTAGTCCGCATAAGATTTTATAGTTTCACCAGATGAGTTGACAAATGCCACACTCAATATTTCATTTGTTACCGGAACTCCGGCTTTAGTATATAGTAATTCGTTTTTATCAACGCCTAAAACAATCGTTCCAGTTTTGTTTGTTTCATCTTCCTTATCATCGCAACTAACGGATAACAAACAAACAAATAATATCCAGATAATATTTTTGAAAATATTTTGCTTCATAATTATTTAGTTAATCTGATGACTAATGTTTTTGTTACTGATTTTCCTGCTTTATCTGTTACCGTTAATTTAAAATTATAATCTCCGGCTCCAAATACGGCGATCATAGGCACGAAGTCGCTTAGGTCAAATATATTAGAATAAGCATTAGATGGAATTGCTAAACCAACGCTTGATAGCATTTCCTTTTGATGGGATGTCAGATTCATCATATCGAAAGGTTTATCTAATGTCATTTCTTTTAATGCTTCCATAAAACCGGAGGATGATGAGGTTATCTGTACTGCCAACGATTTTAATTCTTTAGGAGTTTTAATCGTAAGTTGTACGGTTGCTCCTCCTTTGGCTTTATCAACAGTCATAGATATAGGAGCTGCCAGACCATTACCAGTTATAGTGGGTAGATCTTTATTGTCTTCGCCAGGTTTGCCAGGTTCTTCCGGATTTTCCGGATTCATAAAATCAGAAGGAATCTCTATCACATAATCTTTTTCAATAAGTGAAATATCTACTTTTATGATAGGATTTATGATAGGGTTTTCAGGTTCTTCCGGTCCTCCAGGTTCTTCCGGTCCTCCAGGTTCTTCCGGTCCACCAGGTTTTGAAGGAACAGTATCCGGAACAATATCTAAGTTTACCAATATATTATTATGTTCAGTTACAATTCCATTTTCATATAAATTGGTAGAATAGGTGAGGTCTTGTCCTTCTTTAGTGGTTGTATGAATAATGAAATCCAGTTTGTCACTTGTCTTAAAGTAGGGAGTACGGATTTCGTTATGCTTTAAAGTCAATATGCCTGAACCATTTGTTAATATTATGGTATAGTTTTCTTTGAACTTTTTCAGGAAATCTTCCGATTTGGTTATTGTTATTTTTTTGTTGGCTAAAAGACATTTGGTGATAATGGATGCTACTTCTTGTACATTAATTAAAAAAGAATTATTTCCCTCATAATAGGGTAGATCAAATGCTGCTTCGACCAATTCTCCAAAAGAGGCTCTGACAGTATAGGTACCTGGTGGCAAAAAGATGGTACCTTCAGTTTTTAACTCATTATATGTATCATAATGCTTTATAATCTTACCAGTCTCGTCCAGAATATCTATCGAGAAATCTGATACATCCAGGTTAGAACTACTATTTTCAGTTGTTTCCGATTTGGAGGGTATTTCAGCTTCTTTTTCAGAATTAAGAGTCAACTGAAGCCCACCGACAGTATCAGTTTTATGAGAATTGCCTGATGAACCTGGCAATACGGTTTTCCCTGCCAGATCTTTCTGCATCTCACAGGATGTATAACTTATGATAAATCCTGTAAGAAGTAAATATATGAGTTTGCTTGTTGTCTTCATAATTTTGTTAGTCTTTTTTATGCTATTTTTCCGCTAGCTTTATCAGTATCAAGTGTTATGATAAAGTATTCACCTTTGTGTGGTCCGTCATTTGTAAATTGAGGATCATCGCCATCTTTATTAAAGTAATAAACCATGGTTGGATATTTTTCATTATCCTTAGTAGTACACTCTACTGTAACTTTTAAATAAGTACAATCCTGAGTGAAATAAATGGCTTGTCGTTCATCTTTTGACACTGTGGCTGAGTGACCAGTATCTTGTATAACTGTAATTGTATATGTGTCATGAAAGAAATTAAGGAATGCATTTGACAGGACTATTTCAACCCCCAGACTCTGATATTTACATTCAACAGAGGCACTACTTACTTCATGAGCTTCAATGGTAAGCGCTGTTTCTCCTCTGAAATAAGGCTTATCACGTAGCATTGCTACTGAATCATAAGAGAATGCTTTTATAATATATTCTCCAACAGGAAGCTCTAATGGCATACCTTCTTCTTTCAGTTTTTCGAAGGTGTCAAAACGTTTATAGTAAGTTGTTTCTCCCTTTTTATATATTTCAACTATAAACAGTGAAGGATCAAGCATGGTAAAATCTGCCGATTTTGTAATTATCCGAGGAATATCTTCATTTATCTGAGGCGCTTGAAAGTTTACAGCTCCCATATCAGAACCGGAAAACTGAAAACCCACTTCAGGTTCAGAGTCACAGGATGATAAACAAAATCCTAGTAGTATTAAGCTAATATAAAAATATAGTGTTTTCATTCTTCCGCATAATTTAATATAACATTATCTATCTTAAGAGTACTTCCAGCGTTTACACCACCACTAAAGTTTTTAAATTTACCGGGATATGAAACTAATGCAACGGAACTAGGATCCGGTGCTCGGAAGGTTTGAATTGTATTAGTACCAAAATCCGTTTTATCAGTAGAAGCAAAGAGGATTTTGATCCGTGTAGCTTTTAACTCTGTATCGGGATCGTAGTTTATAGGAATAGTACATTTTTCGTATGTACTACGCGCATTAGCAGAGGTTGGTCTATGCCCTCTACCTATCTCTTTTTCTCCTGCATATACAATGATATCGGAGATAAAACTTTCGTTATCTACAGGTTCGTATATATATTCGAAACTAATACTATAGGGGCGAGACCCAATGGCGTTTTCGTATACTAATTCGCCACGAGCCTTATCGTTTTTATCGCTGGCATCAATAGAACGGATAATAGCTGCGAATTTGTTTGCATCACCCCGATCTTCATATACTACTGTTGGGAAGCACCCCTTGGGGATATCTCGAGAGCTTGATGCCGAATATTCCTGACCTGCAGTTTCACTATTATTAGTTTTCCAATATCCGTCTTGAGCAGAACTATTCAAATATGGAAATGGTATCTGGAGTTGGATTTGCATACCAAGAAATGAATACTTACAAGTTGTTCTACTTAAGAACCATGTATCCATATTACTGTTTTCAACCTGTATATTCTTTTCGGTTTTTAATAAATATGTTTTTTCAATATCCTTAAATGTTGCTATTAATTCATATTCACTATCTACAGTAAGATCTGGAATTGCTACTGTAATAGTTGAATTATTAAATGAAAGACCAGAGAGTGGTTTGAGTTCTGCTCCCCCTTTACGTTTAATGTAAACATTTAAATCAGACTTATGTTGCTCACTAAATCCTGAAATATAGATAACCGCTTTTGCTTTCCATCCCCAAATAAATTCTTCCGGAATGGTTATTTCAATAAGAGGCTTAAGAGTAATAGTGAAAGAGACAGGGCTGTCAATAAATTCTTCATCCACCTGGTCAATCGCTTTCAATGTATATGTGTATTTTTCATCTACACCGGGAGCTACTTCCAGATTTTGAACAAATGCTTTATTGAAACTCAATCTATCATTAGCCAATGTTATGCCTTCAGGTAAGATATCTGATAAAATATTGACAGATTTGATTACTATGCCATTTCGTTTTATCTCCAGATTAGCCGTTTTAATACCGGCCTCTGAATCAAAATCAATAGTAAGACTATCAGATAAAGTATGAGTCGCTAAAATTGTTTCATCAAATACTCTGGCAAATATTTTAGAATCCTTTACTCCATTAGGTTTAACGGTAAAGGTAGCTGTTTCTGTAGAATTTGGATTTACAGGTAAAGCGTCTGTTACCTGCACACTATATGTATATACAATATTCTTTTTGGATGGGGCAAGTAAGGCTAGAGCATCAGCAAAGTGGATACGTCCATACTTACTCTCTTTAGTTGTGCTAAATGTCTTTTCATTTGCCTGGTCTGAAATGGTGACTCCTAAGAGTCGGGCAGCGTTTGCTCCTTCAGTAGTTGCCAGGTCATATTCTGAACTTGTTATATTTCCATCCTCAATTCTATTTATAGTAAGTATCGTTTTACCAACAGAAGCGGGCGCAATATAGTCGAGATAGTAAAATTCTTCTTTTTTGCGCAGATCACGATATGAAATATTTTCAATCGTTTTTTCAAAGTTTTCTTTGCCTAATGTTGGGACTTTCACATCTCCCCATGCATACTCGGGAATTGTCATATTGAACGTTACAGTATCTTCCCAATTATTATTGAGGGTAACAACTAATCCTATACCATTAATGGCTTCACCGTCAGTTTTAAATAACAGATTAACATTCTGCCTTGGTTCAATACTGATAGGATCCGGTTTATAATAATTTACTGTAGTTTCTTCCAATTTAACCAGTTCAAGTATGAGATTCAGATCTGTCCCATTCTTATCTGAACGGAAATAAGCGGCTCTGCTTTCTCCTTTTGCAAAGGTCAGAGAGTCGGTATTCATATAATCAGTACTGAAATGTACTGCGTGTGATGGATAGGCATCCATAAATTCATTTGTGTAACTAACAGTAACACGAGTGTTAGCTAAAGTGCACGTTGTTGAAATAGGGGTACGCATACCTTCCTCTATACTGAAGTCCTGATTCCCTTCGAAATAAGGATTTAGAAATGCTCCAGCTTTATTTTCACCTTTATAAGCCTGTAATGTATATGTTCCGGAAGGGATCTCTATTTCATCAGGCATGTCAGCATACCGGCTATAGGAACGGAATACCTCACCTTCCTGTATTATATTTACAGTATATTCATTTACATTTAAGAAATCAGCAAACTCATAAGCTATCGCTTTGGTTGTAGTTGTTTTCTGATAAGCTGTATCTGTTGTAAGTGATAATAAAAATGTACCTGTTCTTCTCGACTTGCCTTCATCGTCATTATTACATGAGGGTAAGCATATGGTAAAGAGGATTGCATATACAATAGCAATTACTACCTTTATGTAGTAAAAAGGAGAGTTTGTTTTATTCCACATTGTTGATTTTTTTGTTTACATTATTCTTTTCCAGGCCTTCCAAAAAACTGTTTAATATTTTTAAATATGACAGACGAAGATTAAGTAATATTAATACAATGCAAATGTAAAAAAAATATATGTGTGTATTTATTTAGATTAATCAAAAATAGTTAACAATAGAAGGTTTAGTATTGAAAGCTTCTTCTTTAGGTTAGCTACTATAACATTCCACCTTTCACCATATCTATTCAATCTCTGTATACAAGCGTATATCAGAGTGAAACCAAGTGCTTTCACTTGTTCGTTTTCCCTTTCATCTGTCACAACCATAATACGTACGATTTTGCTATGTTTGTGTACGATATTACTATGTATATTATCCATCAATAATCAGGTGAAAGCAAAGATAGGAGGTGAAACCAGTGTCTTCACCCCAAAACCTGCTTGTAGAAAGGAACAGAAAGGGATGGTGACAATGAAAGCAAAAATTTAAATACTATTATAGTTGATAAAACTAAATCCGGAAGCGTGCAAATAAAATTAGGAAACGTGTGAATAAAAACGGGACACGTCCCAAAAAATATAAGACGTGAGCTATTAAAAATAGTTAGTAGGCAATATACTTAAGTGTGAAAATAAATATACAGTTGTCTATATATTCATACACAGTTATGCAGCAGAACATATACAACTGTGTAGCACTCGCTACACAGTTAATTAAAAGGAGGTATATGCTTTTAGAGGGATTCTTCCGGAATTATTTGTAAAATTATTTTGCCGTGTTCTAATTGAGGGAGAGATGGATCTTCGTGTCCAAGTATCTTCCAGCCGTCAGCAGCATCTTCAAGCTCATAAACCAGAGCGATATCGGTCGTTACCTTTTCTTCATTGATTAGTTGACTTATTTTACGGAGATCTTCAGCGGATTGTTGTATTACCATTGCGATTCCGGTTACATTCCGTTTTTTAGCTTCGTCTTCCAGTATGGGGCCGGTTGTACTGACTAAACGACCACCTTCTTTCATTACGGAATATGTTTTTTTCTGTATATCCCCACCTACTAAAACCAATGCCAAATCAATATCTTTAGCTATAGTAGTAAAATCTTCGGATTTATAATCGATTATTACGTCTGCACCTAATGATTCTAAAAATTCCTTATCTGTGTAAGAAGCTGTCGCATATATTTTGGCTCCTGATTGTTTGGCAAATTGTACAGCAAAAGCACCAACTGCACCGGCTGCTCCGTGGATCAATACACTTTGACCTGACTTCAGCTGTCCATGGGTATGTATAGCCTGCCATGCTGTTTCTCCAACATGAGGAACAGCGGCTGCTTCATTAAAAGTAAGGATTTCAGGCTTTATGGCAACTTTATCCGGAGTCACTGCTACATATTCCGCGTAAGATCCTCCGTTACAGTTTCCATATACTTTGTCTCCCACTTTAAAATCTTTTACATTGTTTCCTACATTCTCTAAAATTCCGGAGAAATCATGTCCGGGTATCCAGGGTAGCTCAATCGGCATTTTATCTTTATCCGTACCGGATGCTTTTTTCATATCCAGATGATTTACCGACGTGGCATATACTTTTACCAATACCTGATCATCTGTCATTTCCGGGACAGAAACGTCTTCATACTTTAAGTTTAATGATGTCCCATAATCATGGATTCTGATTGCTTTCATTTGTTAATATATTATTATTGATCTATAGTAAACAAACAATAAAATCAGAGGTAAAGTTTATGGTATTTCTTATTTCAGTTCTCTAATCTTAATACTACGGAAAGCAACTTCGTCGCCATGATCCTGTAAAAGAATACGGCCTTTTTCTGCTTCTCCGAAAGGTATCGGATCATTGTATGATTTATCGGCATATTTGCTTCCTTTCACTAAAGTACGGAAAGCTTCGGAGCCTCTTTCATATTCCAAATTTTTAAAACCGTTCAGCCAATGTTCTACATGATTATTGGGATATACTTTTATAATTGCCTGATTCCAGTTACCTACTCCGTTGAAACGTTTGTTTTTCGCTTCGATCAGATCATATAGGCTTGCAAGTGTACGGGAACCGGGATGAGATGTGTATAATTTGGCGTCCGGATGAAATTTGTCGTCCAATATCTGATATTCAAGGCCAAAGGCTGATCCTTTTTGTTTCTCTAATTCTGTCACAAAATATTTAATACCGCTGTTTGCCCCTTCCGTTATTTTAAATTCCACGCATAATTCAAAAGCTGAAAATTCTTCAGAACCGTAAATGATATCACCACCATTAGTGGATTCGCCACCACCTGCTTTCATAACAATTAATGCACCGTTTTCCACTTTCCATCCATGTCCGGGGAATTCTTCTTTATGAGCACCACGCCATCCTGTAGTATTCGTCCCGTCGAACAGCAATTTCCAGCCATCAGCCTTTTCTTTATTAGTTAATGTATTGGGGATACGGTTTACTTCAGGAGCTAATGTTCCTTTCATTCTTTCTGCTTCAAGATTTTCTGTTTTTATGCGAATATTCCGCCATTTTATTTCTTTTCCTTCTTGCTCTTTATTGTTAATACCGTGTACCTGAAAAGCAATAAACCCATTCAGAGTTTCACTGTCATATAGGTTTGCTGTATTTACACCGTTTAACCAGATACGGATATTATCGCCTATTGCTTCGATACGGTAAGTATTCCAATCATTTTTCTTATAAGCTGCGCGACCTTCCGGGTTATCAAGTAATGTTACTAACCAGCCTCGTCTGGCTTCATCATAAATACCTCCGCTCCATGCTCTGTCGGATGGATCCATTTCACACTGATAACCATGTACGCGGCCGTTTTGATAATTTGGAAGACTTTCACTGCGAAATTGTACTCCGGAATTTAAAAGAGGATCGCAATAAGCTTCAAATTCAAGGATGAAATCATCGTAATTCTGATCAGTTGCTAAAAAGCTATTAGGTTGATTAGATACAGAGGTTCCAATAAGACATCCATCCTCTACTCTAAAAGGTGCTTGTCCATTGAGTTGTTTTAAACCGGTAAGATCTTTACCATTAAATAATTGCAGCCATCCATCATTAGTTTGACATGATGTAAGACATAAGGCAAGTAATAGGAATAGGTTAAAATACGTCTTCATTTTGTTAAGTATTACATTAGGTTTTTATAATCATGTGTACGAACACACAAATATAAGAAAAAAAAGAGACAACAAATATTTGTTGCCTCTTTTTTGAGAGCGGAAGACGGGACTCAAACCCGCGACCCTCAGCTTGGAAGGCTAATGCTCTATCAACTGAGCTACTTCCGCAGATTTTTGCACTTGTGCAAAAATAATTGAAAATTGAAAGTTGAAAATTAATTGGAGTAAAACGTTTTCAATTTTTAATTTTCCGTTACAAGCAAATTTATTCGCTTGTTGTGGGCAGTGATGGATTCGAACCACCGAAGTCGAAAGACAGCTGAGTTACAGTCAGCCCCATTTGGCCACTCTGGTAACTGCCCTTAATTTTCGAATGCAAAGGTAGGATTAATTTTGTAATTCGCAAGAAAAATCTACCATTTTTATAGCAGTAATTGCAGCTTCATCACCTTTATTTCCATGTTTTCCACCTGCTCTATCTTGTGCCTGTTGCATATTATCAGTGGTTAACAGACCAAAGATGAAAGGAATATCATGCATTAGATTCAATTCAGTAATTCCTTGTGTTACCCCCGAACAGACATAATCAAAATGAGGAGTATCACCTCTAACGACACAACCCAGAATAATAACACTATCCAACTCTTTGCTTTCAGCTAGTTTTCTAGCGCCATATGTCAGCTCAAAACTACCAGGTACACGTTTTACAATAATATTTTCTGGTTTCACTCCGTGACGTTCGAGGGTATTACATGCTCCTTCCAGCAATTTTTCGGTTATAGCATTGTTCCATTCTGAAACAACAATCCCAAAAACCATTCCTGAAGCATCAGGAACACTATCAAAGTCATAACTTGATAAATTCTGATAAGCCGTTGCCATATATTATTATATTGATAAAATAAAAGGATGTCTTCAGTGGACATCCTTTATATGATTGTATTTTTTATATTTATTTTGCTAAAGCTGCGGCACGTGTAATATACTTATCTATATCAGCCGCTTCCATTGAGGTGAAATATTTTTCTTTAATAGTACTATATGCATTTACAGCATCTTTGTATTGGTTCAGACTTTCATATGCAAGACCGGCCTTTTTAAGATATGCAGGACTTACAGCGTTGTTAGAAGCTTGTTTTGCTGCTTTTTCGAAATAGCTGATTCCTTCTTTCGTATTTCCCATATTTACATAACAGTCACCAATCAGTCCTGTTATTGCAGGAGAAATCATATTATCTTTACCACTAAAACCTTTTAATGATTTTAATGCTTTTTCATTATCACCCATTTTAAAATAACATATACCAGCATAGGCTTTTGCTAAGTTACCGGATTTAGTGCTACCGTACTCGTCTATAATAGACTCAAACCCGATGTAATCAACACCATTTCCATTTAAAGCCAAAGCAAATGAATCTCTTGCAAAGTATTGTTCACCTTTGAACATAGCTGCAGCAGCTTTCTTTTCTTGTGGAATTAAATATCCATGTCTGATTCCCATAAAGGCTCCGACAATGAGTAAAATACCTACAATTCCGTAAAGAATATGTTTCTGATACTTTTCAATAAATTGCTCCGATCTGGAAACAATTTCACCTACTTCCAACTCTTTGTCTGTGCTCTTTCCTTTAGTAGCCATAATGTATTTGTACGTTATATTAAATTCTTTAAGTTAGTTGCTTCCGCAATTCAAAGCGCAAAAGTAGTTTTTTTTAATGATATAATCTATACTTCGAACTATATTTTTTAAATTTGTACGATTAAAGCGATATAGATGATACTCAAAAAGCTGTCTATCCTGAATTATAAAAATATACCTCAAGCAGATATAACCTTTTCTCCCAAAATGAATTGCTTTTTTGGCAATAATGGAATGGGAAAAACTAATCTGCTGGATGCAATATATTATTTATCATTCTGTAAAAGCCATATTCATACTCCGGATAATCAAATTATTTATAATCAGGAAGAAATGTGTGTGATACAAGGTGAATATAATTATGAAGGACGGACAGAGGATATATTCTGTGCCATCCGAAGAAAACAACGGAAACAATTCAAGCGCAACAAGAAAGAATATGATAAGTTATCCGACCATATAGGTTTATTGCCGTTAGTGATGGTTTCTCCGGCAGACTCTGAACTGATTCAGGGTGGGAGTGATGAACGTCGCCGCTTTTTGGATATGATTATTTCACAACACGACAAACAATACCTTCATGCTCTGATTCAATATAATAAGGTATTACAACAACGGAATGTACTATTAAAGAATCAGTCTCACGACTCATCATTATTTGAAGTGCTTGAAATGCAAATGGGGATGTATGGGCGATTGGTATATGAAAAGCGTCAATTATTGGTAGATGAGTTCGTTCCTGTTTTTAATGAATACTATCAGAAAATATCCCAATCTTCGGAACAGGTAAGTTTTCGTTATATTTCTCAACTCGGAGCTGAAGAACTTACTGATATGCTTCTTTCTAACAGAGAGAGAGATCATATATTGGGGTATACTTCTACAGGTATTCACAAAGATGAATTGGAGATGACATTAAATAATTCTCTTATTCGAAGAGTCGGCTCTCAAGGACAAAACAAGACATATCTGATAGCATTAAAATTAGCTCAGTTTACATTCTTACAGCTAAAAGGTTCTACTACTCCCATACTATTACTGGATGATATTTTTGATAAGTTGGATGCCAACAGGGTGGAAGAGATCATTCAATTGGTAAACGGGGATAAGTTTGGACAAATATTTATAACCGATACCAACCGCAAGTATCTTGATGAGATCTTATCGACAATGGAGCATGACTATTCACTCTTTTTTGTTGAAAATGGGAGTATCGAAAACATGGAGAAAGAATGAGACGTAAAAACACCCAACCCATTGGCGAGGTATTGAAGGAATTCATGGAAAGCAATACTGAACTGCAGGAACGGATTTATCAGATTCGTATCAAACGCGGATGGAGTGAAGTTTTAGGCCCCATGATACAACAGTATACAAGTAATCTATTCATAAAGAATCAGGTACTCCATGTCTCATTAACTTCATCAGTGTTACGAAGTGAACTAATTCTCAGTAAAGAGAAACTGATCAGGAGTTTGAACGATTTTGCAGGCTCTGCTGTAATACGTGATATAATTATCCGGTAATTACATTCAGGCAATGTAGCTTTTATTAAATCTTTCTTTTAATAGGCCAAACATCGGAGAAGATGTTTGACTTTGTAACAGCGTGTCAGTCGAATATTTATTATCCAGAATTGGTACTGATTTTCCTTCCTTTATGACCTCAATAGCACGTAGCACAGTAACATCATCTCTGTAGAAAACAGGGTAAAAGCCTGCGTCATCAAAGAATGTCCGTACTATATAAGCATATAAATGGGTTTCAAGAAGTCTTTTCGATATTTCAATCAATGCAGGGCGTTTTTTTACTCCTTTCTCAACAGCATAATTTGTGAAATCATATAGAATAGGCTGCCGTTTCAAATATTCGTATAATTCCTTATAGTTTGAAAAGGAAGAAAGTTTATCATAATTACTATCAGAATACTCTAATGCATACTGATATAAAATGTTTGAACTTCTGGTTACATTATTAAAATAGGTAGAAATTCCGCTTGTATCACTGGGTATAAATATATCCGGCATTATGCCTCCTCCACCGTAGACTGTACGTCCTATGGAAGTTTCGAATTGAGGGAGGTTATCCATTTTTATACTGTCGGCCGAATAAAACTCACCGTGCATATAGCGGTTGTAAATATCCATTTCGTAATCTGCTGATTTACCCAATTCATATTCTTTCTGAATAGAACGTCCCGAAGGGGTATAATATCGTGCAATAGTTAATCTGAGTTGTGATCCGTCCGACAATCCGATCAGTGATTGAACCAGTCCCTTTCCATAGGTACGGCGGCCTATTATTAGTCCTCTGTCATTATCCTGAACAGCTCCGGCGAAAATTTCACTGGCTGAAGCTGATCCTTCATCTGTTAATACTACTAAAGGATTTTCAATACAAGTCCCTGTTCCATTAGCAAATATATCATTACGAGGGAATGCTTTTCCTTCTGTATAAACGATAAGATCGCCTGCAGGAAGAAATTCATTTACCATATGGACGGCGGCTTCCATTACTCCTCCGGAATTACCGCGTAAATCAAGGATAAACGCATTACATCCTTCTTGTTTAAGCTTGGCAATCGCAGTGATGAATTCATTATATGTATTGCGACCGAATTTGCTGTTTTTTATAAAACCTATACCATCTTCTATTTTGTAAGAGACATCTACAGATAACACGGGTACATCACCACGAGTAACATCAAAATAAATCAGTTCAGGTATATTTCTACGTTTCACGCCTAATTTGACAGTACTGTTCTTTGCTCCACGTAGGTTTTTCATAACTAGGTTTTGGTCGATCTTTTTACCGGCAAATATTGAATCATTTATGGTAATAATACGGTCGAAAGGTTGGAGTCCTGCCTTTTCAGACGGACCACCCGGAATAACGCTAATTACAAGAATCGTATCCGTCTGCATATTGAAAGAAACGCCGATACCACTGAACGAACCTTCCAATTCTTCATTTGCGCTTTCTACATCTTCTGCAGATATGTATACTGAATGAGGGTCCAGTTCGCTAAATATCTTTGGGATTGCTCCTTCAACGAGATTACTAACATTAACTGTATCTACATATTGTTCATTAATAATATCAAGTATAGCATTAATCTTATTACCTCCGGAGTAAGATGCCTTCTTACCTTGGCCAATAATAAAATAATAGTTTCCGATAAGAATACCTGCTGCGATGCAAACCGCAATTATTATCGGAAGCCAAATTGTTAGTTTTTTATTATTACTCATATATGAATGAATATCCCTATTTTTCTTTTATATCTATATAAACCAATTCAACTCCTGCACGTTCCAATAATTTACATCCGTCGTCCACACGATACATTTCAGAATAAACAACTCTTTTTATTCCGGACTGGATAATTAATTTGGCACATTCTATGCATGGAGCAGATGTTACGTAAATTGTTGCATTTTTACTGCTGTTGGAAGATGCGGCCACTTTGGTGATAGCATTTGCTTCCGCATGTAGAACATAAGGTTTTGTAACATTGTTCTCATCTTCGCAGATATTTTCAAATCCAGACGGTGTTCCATTGAATCCATCGGATATAATCATATTGTCTTTAACGATTAAAGCGCCTACTTTCCGACGTATACAATACGAATTTTCTGCCCATATCATCGCCATTCGTAAATAGCGCTTGTCTAATTCGAATTGTTTTTCAGTCTTTTCAAACATCCGACAAAAATAGCTATTTTTTAATTCCGTTCCTAATTAACAAAGCATCTATTGTAGGTTCTTTTCCTCTAAAGCGTTTGTACAGTATATCAGGATTTTCTGTTCCTCCTTTCGATAGTATATTATCACGGAAGGATTTGGCTACATCTTTATTAAATATGCCTGCTTCTTTAAATACGGAAAAGGCATCAGCCTCTAATACTTCAGCCCATTTATATCCATAATATCCGGCTGCATATCCTCCTGAGAAGATGTGTCCGAAACTACTACTCATTAAACCATCTTTAACTGACGGAAGTATTTGCGTAGCCGCCCAAGCTTCATTTTCAAATGCAATTAAATCTCCGTCAAAAGGTTTCTCTATTGTATGCCATGCCATATCCAGCAAACCAAAACTTAATTGACGTAAGCATAAATAGCCTGTATTAAAATTAGAAGCATCTACTAAGTTATGTATCAGCTCCTCTGGAATCTTTTCCCCGGTCTCATAATGAACCGCGATCTGATCCAGATATTCCTTTTCCGTCAACCAGTTTTCCATAATCTGAGACGGAAGTTCCACAAAGTCATGATATACACTAGTTCCTGATAAGGAAGCATATGTACCGTTAGCTAACATACCGTGTAAAGCATGTCCGAATTCATGAAGAAGCGTATTAACTTCATCGAATGATAATAGAGATGGCTTAGTTTCTGTCGGACGAGTGAAGTTCATCACGATAATTACCTGAGGATGTCCATCTACTCCTTTAATTCCTTTGAACTGAGATTTTACGGAGTTCATCCATGCACCGGATTGTTTCCCTTCTCTCGGATGGAAATCTGTATAAAGAATTGACATAAAGTTTCCTTTTTCATCATACACTTCATATACATCTACTTCGGGGTGATAAACAGGGATTTTTTTATTCTGTTTGAAAGTAATGCCATATAGTTGAGTCGCAAGTCCGAAAACGCCTTTTTTTACATTTTCCAATTCGAAGTAAGGACGTGTCATTTCATCATTTACCTTAAAACGGATATCCTTCAGTTTTTCCGAATAATAACTCCAGTCCCACGGCATAATATCAATGTTCTCCTGATTTACACCTAAAGCAAATCCTTCGACGGCATTATATTCATTAATAGCCGCAGGCTTATATGCTTCTAGTAACTGATTCAACAGATTGTAAACATTTGCGGATGTTTTGGCCATTGTATGTTTCAATGCATATGCTGCATAATTATTGTATCCGAGAAGTTTCGCTAATTCCAGCCGTTTATTAACTATCTGTTTAATAATTTCTTTATTATCGAATTCATCCCCTTTATTACCCACACTCATGTTTGCACGATACATCTTTTCGCGTAGGTCACGTAAATCTGAATAACGCATAAAAGCTACATAACTTGGAGCAGAGAGATCAAAGAACCATCCGGTTTTATCTTTACTTTTAGCCAATGCTGCAGCTGCGTCAACTACGCTTTCCGGTAATCCTGCCAGCTCTTCTTTTTTTGTCAGAAGCATTTCATAACGGTTCTTATCCTTCAATACATTTTGCTCGAATGTTAGGGTAAGCAGACTCAGGTCTGTACTTAATTGGCGATACTTTTCTTTATCTTCCTTATTCAGATCAGCACCTTTCATTACGAATGAATCATAAGATTCGCTCAATAGTTTTGCATCTTCAAGTGAAAGGTTCAGCTTCTCTTTTTGATTGTATACTGCTTTTACTCTTGCGAATAACTCTTCATTCAGAAAGATGTCGTTGGAACTTTCCGACAGTTTAGGAGATACTCGTTGTGAAATATCCATCATTTCATCATTACCTTCGGCTATAAGCACATTGAAGAAGGCCGAACTTACTTTGTTTAGTAATAAACCGCTGCGTTCAAGCGCAACAATTGTATTCTGGAATGTTGGAAATTCCTTATTGGATACTATAGCATTGATTTCCTTTTCAAGTTCCTTAATTGCCGTATCAAAAGCCGGTTCGTAATGTTCCGTTTTGATAATATCAAAAGGAGGAGTTTCAAAAGGAGTTTTATATTTTCTCAGTAAGGGATTATTCGCTGCCTGAATCATAATTGTTGTTAATAATAAGAATGTGACAATAAGCTTAAACCTTTTCATATAACCGATAATTATGTTTTTTGTTATTTTACATTTTGTTTTTTCTTTTGTTTCTTCCTGAAGATTTATTTGAATTAGGTATACGTACCTTTCTTCTTCCTCGTTGAGCATATTTCTCCGGATCATACGGCGGTGCTTCTCCGAATTTTGGATCAATAGGAATTTTATATATTGTCTTGTTCAGAAATTTCTCGATACGTTGGAATTGGGGTTGTTCTTTTTCAGATACGAAAGTAATAGCAAGTCCTTCTCCATGGGTACCACGAGCAGTCCGGCCAATCCGATGTACATAGTCTTCTGGATCATGCGGAATATCAAAGTTTACCACTAGTTTGATATCATTTATGTCGATCCCGCGTGCTACCACATCGGTGGCTACGAGAACATCAATATGTCCATTCTTAAATTCCCGCATAACATCTTCTCGTTTCGATTGTTCCAAATCCGAATGCATAGCTTCCACGTTAAACTTCATACGTCTAAGTGTAGCGGCAAGCTCTTTCACCTTCATTTTGGATGACGAGAATATAATTACTCGTTGAGGATGATTTTGTGAGAAAAGATCCTGCAGGATGACCAGTTTCTGATTGTCATAACAAATATATGCTGTCTGCATAATTGTATCAGGTGGACGGGATATAGCAATCTTTACCTCTTCCGGATTTTTCAGTATGGTCTTTGCCATTGTACGAATCTTAGGTGGCATAGTTGCTGAGAACATAATAATCTGACAAGTAGCAGGTAACAATTTATGAACCATCATAATGTCGTCATAAAAACCCATGTCCAACATTCGGTCTGCTTCATCCAATACGAAATAGGAAACTTTTGAAAGGTCAACAGTTCCCAGTTTGATATGAGAAAGTAAACGTCCGGGAGTAGCAATCACGATATCAGCCCCCGTTTCCAAGCCTTTCCGTTGTTGTTCCCAGGCAGTACCATCTGTTCCTCCGTATACTGCAACAGCAGAAACAGGGATAAAATAGGAAAAACCTTCAATCTGTTGATCAATCTGTTGGGCCAGTTCACGTGTCGGAGCCATGATAACTGCATTTACAGCATGTTCCGGATGATTCCCTTTACTCAATTCATTTATCAAAGGTAATACGTAAGCCGCAGTCTTACCTGTACCGGTCTGCGCACAGGCTATTAAATCTTTTCCTTCCAGAATGACAGGAATGGTAAGTTCCTGAACAGGCGTTGTTTCCAGGAAGTTCATTGCATCTAATCCGTCAAGGATGGCATCTTCCAGGTCTAATTCGTCAAATCTCATTTATTTCGTTATAATTGCGGCGTAAATTTAGTTATTAATAATGAATTATCACCGCCGACTATCATAATAACGTTGATATATTTTGTCATATACTCCTAACTCACGTATTTGCTTGAACCAACTATTCAGACTGTCTTTCAACTCCACTGCATCTTTTCGCACTGCCCACGCTTGTAATTGGGTAAAACTTATATCGGTATCGATATCTATTTCCGATAAATTATTTTTATAAATAATAGCTGCCTGCAGATCACAGACAGCATAATCAATATCTCCTTTTGCTACCATGATAGCCAATTGTTCTGAAGAATACATCGGATTCTCTATTACAAAAATAGAATCTCCAATCTCTTCAGCCAGATGTTCCAACCGCAATAAAGCCGGTGAATCTTTAGGAACATAAATGGTTTTCCCTCCCAGATTTAATTGATTCCTTAAAGGTTCAATACCATCATTAGCTTCTAAAGTACGTTGAATAAGTACCTGTTTATTCATCACTATCGGATCGGTGAATGTGTAATTATCTTTTATTTCTGTATTTACAGAAATGTTCCGGGCTATGATGTCGCATCTGTTATCATTAAGGGCGATAAAGCTTTCTGCAAGACTGGTTTCCAGTTGTATTTGTACCTCCAGACCTGAAATGTCCGCTATAGCCCGACTTAATTCATATTGGAATCCTTCAATCGTATCTCCCGCAATATAATAACTTCCTGGGGTATATTCTGTACTTATGCGAAGTATACCTTCTTCCTGTATCTCATCGAAATCTCTTACCTGATAGCTATTATGATTTTTATTGTATATCCATATCAGTATCATAGTAATTATGACGAGTAGTAAAAGAGACAAATAAACACTCAGTAGCTTTCGGGATTTCATAACAAGATGAAATTAATTATTGAATAAAACGGCTATACCCATTTTAATGACCATTGGGTTAGATGGATAATGAGCAAGTGAAAAATGATTGGGTTCCATAAAGAGAGAACCTAAATTATAACCCATAACAAAGAAACGAGCTTGTTTCAGATGGAAATTCACGTAAGCATTAATCAAAGGGAAATTACCTACTTTTACACGTTCTTTACCTTTATCTCCATATTGTAACTGGAATTGCTGTGTGGCAGGTTCATAGTAGGGTGCATAATATTTGGTATGATAATGAACATCAGTTCCTAACTGTACTGTTAACACTTTTGCCAGTTTAAAATGAAAATAAAGATTAGTGTAGGCTGACAGATCCGGTAATGGAAGAACTTCTTTTTTACTACTTAACTGGTAAACCACTTCACTTTCCCAACCGAAAGCTTTATAATGGATGTCTTGTTTTAAACGGGCCGATACAACTTGAATATTACCATTGTATTGATTAATACGTCCGGTAGAATCATTATATACATACTTCTGGATACTCTCTACACCTGCAGAGACAGTTGTGCCTGTAGAAGCCAGATGTACTTCGCCTCCTACATAAAACTGTTGCGTTTTATCCAAACTTTTACTATTATAACCATCCCACCAGAAGTAGCGGGAGTGATGATGGCGCTGGAAAAAAGCAGGTGTAACATTTCGAATATATCCGTTTGCTCTAATGGATGCTTCTTTACCAAATAACGGAAAACGGGTTTCTAAATCACCGTTTATACGAAATTCTCCTATATCGTCACCTACCAAACAAAATTCACCGCGCGCATTATAGGTTAGAATACTTCCTTTTCTCTTCGATAGCTCTCCACCCAGATAGGTGGAAAATTCATCGTGTATCTCAGAGAAAGGGAAATCCCAACCTTCCGGCTGAGGATTTTCTCCGCTACCATTTTGCCAGATTTCATTTGCTTCTGTACCATAACTTACTCCCGGTATTTGTGCAGGTAATTTAAACCTGCGTTTCTCAAAAGTAGCAAAAGCCGTCAGTCCGAATTTAGCCCAATCTTGAAAACCTTCACGTAGTGAAAGCGCTACCGTATTTTTAAGGTTCCAGGCCGAAGAGCGGTCACTCAACGAAGGATCAAGTCCATAGATATGTTGGAGTTCTTTTTGATTATAATCGGTCTCGGTATAGCAGGTATCAATTCCTTCCATCTTGGAAGTGAAATGTCTGCGGTTATCTTCATACTCCATGGTGTGTATAATGCTGGAAACCGGAATAAATATTTCTTTCGGATTGCCTTCTTCATCTTCTTCTTGTAGCTCTCTGGTAAATCCCAGATTGTAACGGTGAGAAAGAAAATATTGTTTACCACGCACACGGTTCCATGTATTATTCATTCGGGTAGGATAATTTTTACGGGTAAAAGCCTGTCTTCCCTCTTCCCTGAATTGATCAGGATCTCTCAAATATTCATCATTGGCTAATCCGCCATTTTCATAATTTACCAAGTTGTAATTACTTAGATAAGCAAAAAGCTCATATTTGTCGGAACGGTAACTACCAAACAAACGGTAGCTCAGAAGTTTATTTCCGTTTGAATTATACTGGCCTCTGCTATATATATAGTCCATTTCACCACCCATGTTTATCCGCTTGCCAAAATTCCAGGTAAGAACACCTTTTAATTGATCTTCTCGTGTCTGAGAACCACCGGCTTGTGCGTACATAATATTTGTATAGGGTAGTTTAGTATCGTAGAAATAAGCATTCTCAGGTGTAGTTATATAGTAATCATAAGCATCTGCATAGACGAAGTCACGTGCTTCTTTTCGTTCCGAAAATATCTTTGTTTGTGCCGGTGATCCTACATTTGCCAGGTAACCGATGCCAACCGATTTAGCTTCAACTAATGTGCTGTTCCCATAATTTAACCGATTAGTATCCATAGGAGCCATATACGGGTCACCTATAGATCTGGTCAATTGATATGCAGTAATGCGTTTCTCTTTTATAATAGCACTATCCATAAGTAATACGCTATCCGGTACCTCTGTTTTGCCTGATGTAAGGTTAGACAATGAAAATCCACCTCGTTCCCGTCGTCCGCCACCCTGACTCCAGACAGTAGAAGTAGCCATCATCCAAAAGATCAATATATATAACCAATACCTCATGGCTTGCAAAGATAAAAGAAAACGCTAACCCAACGAAATTTTCATGTTAATTAGACAAGGCAAACGCATTAAAAAAGATAATTATATTTATCGTCTCTGGGCCTTTTATTTATGAGGGCACTAAGTTTTCTATTATATAAAATGAAAATGAGCTCATAAAAAGTTTTTTTAATATCACTTATATCACTTTTGAGTTAACTGTTTGATTAATAATTAGAAAATAGTGATATTAGCTGCTGATTTCACTATCACTTTGTTTTTATTCAATATCACTAAAATCCATTTACATCTTTTTCTAAAACCATTTAGATGCTTCTTCAAAAGCATTTAGATGGTTTTAGAAAAGCATCTAAATAGTTTTAAGAAAGCATCTAAATCCTTTTTTTAAAGGTTCTACATCCTTTTCGAATAGCTCCCGTCCATTTTAAAATGAGACAGGAGCAAAATAAAATGGGACGGGAGCTATATTTATTTGCAAACGTCCGGATTTCAGATTATTGCAGTGATATTAAAAAAACAATATAATATCACACTTATTTTTCAGATTTACAGACTAATAAACAGATTGTGATATTGGTGATATTGAATATTGACTTTTGTGATAGAAATTTCGTATTCAAGATTAAAAGCAAATTAATCTATACTTTTTGAATAATTTCCATCCCTTTCTTGATGGCGGCTTCATTCATCGGAATAAGTTTGTGATGACGCTCAGGAAGTGACTTCTTTAAACCTAAAAGAACGTTTTCCAATTGTACCATTGGAACTACTTTTAATAAACCTCCAAGGATGAGCATATTGAATACTTTATCATTCTTCATTTCGGTTGCTGCATCCATCGCGTCTATACGGTATACGTTGATATCTTTACGTTTTATTTCTCCATGAATACCGTATCCATCATAGATGAGTACACCACCTGGTTTTACCTTACTTTCAAACTTATCTAATGATGGCTGGTTCAGGATAATTGCAATATCGTATTCATTCAGAATAGGAGAGCTGATGGGATCGTCGTTGATGATGACTGTCACATTGGCTGTTCCTCCTCGTTGCTCAGGGCCATAAGATGGCATCCAGCTTACTTCTTTCCCTTCCATCAATCCTGAATAGGCAAGTATCTTACCCATAGATAGAACACCTTGACCTCCAAAGCCTGCTATAATAATTTCCTGTTTCATAACTTATTCTACGTTTTTGATATCACCCAGCGGATAAAATGGGAACATATGTTCTTCCATCCATTTATTTGATTGATCAGGTGTCATTTTCCAACCTGATGAACAGGTCGAAACAAATTCAACAACCGAAGTTCCTTTTCCTGTCATGGAGTTTTCAAAAGCTTTCCGAAGTGACTTCTTTGCCTTTCTTACTGCTCCTGCTGTCTGAACGCTCTGACGGGTTACATAGCAGGTTCCATCCAGTTGGGCCAATATATTAGATATTTTCAATGGATAACCATTCAGTTCGATATTACGTCCATAAGGACAGGTTGATGTCGGCATACCTTCCAGTGTTGTAGGTGCCATTTGTCCGCCTGTCATACCATAAATAGCATTATTGACAAATACAATAACAATATTTTCGCCACGGTTGGCGGCATGGATTGTTTCGGCTGTTCCTATGGCTGCTAAATCACCATCTCCCTGATAGGTGAAGATCATTTTGTCTTGGTTTAGTCGCTTCAATGCTGTAGCTACAGCAGGAGCACGTCCGTGGGCGGCTTCTATCCAGTCGATATCCAGATAATTGTATGCAAATACGGCACATCCTACAGGGGAAACACCGATTGTTCTTTCTTCCATTCCCATGTCAGTAATAATTTCAGCTATCAGCTTATGTATTACTCCATGACTGCAACCGGGGCAGTAGTGCATGGGGTTGTTGTTCATTAACTCCGGTTTGTCATAAACCAGATTTTCCGGTTTTATTATATCTGTAAGTTCCATAGGTTGTTCTATTGAAAATTAAAAGTTGAAAACTTTTATTTAAAAAATCTTAGTGCATATTGTACGAGTCGTATGATGACAGCGGCTCCACCCAGCATAAAAAATATCATTTTATTACTTACTGCAAAATAACAGACTACTGCGGCGATAGCTAATAGCATGAAAACTAATGTTAATACTTCGTCAAATTTACTTCCCCGAAACATAGCCATAAGATTATCCGTTTATGATTTTTTCTTTTAATGCAATCAGTATTTCATCCGGTGTAAAAACAATACCGCCCAAACGTCCGAAATGTTCAACTTTGATCTTTCCATTTACCGCCAGACGAACATCTTCTACCATTTGTCCGGCATTTAATTCAACAGACAGCATTCCTTTTACTTTGTTAGCATATTCTGCAATTATCTTGCTCGGGAATGGCCAAAGTGTAATCGGACGTAATAAACCAAGTTTAATTCCTTCTTGACGTGCAAGCTCAACTACTTTCTGGCAGATACGAGCAGAAGATCCAAATGCGATTAGCAGGTATTCAGCATCTTCACAATGGAATTCTTCATAACGAACTTCATTTTCTTCTATCTTACGATATTTAGCCTGAAAACGGTTGTTGTTTTCTTCCATAATAGCCGGATCAAGTTCCAATGAAGTTATGATATTCGGCTTTCTGCTTTTCAGTTTCCCTTGTACAGCCCATGGCGATTCATCACGAATCTCAGCTTCTGTCTTTCTTTCACGATAGGGAGGTAATACAACTTTTTCCATCATCTGCCCAATAATACCATCCGATAGTATCATGGAAGGATTGGAGTATTTGAAAGCAAGATCGAAACCAAGTGTTACGAAGTCGGCCATCTCCTGCACGGAAGAAGGAGCAAGAGTTATTAGTCGATAATCACCATGTCCACCACCTTTTACGGTCTGGAAATAGTCTGCCTGGCTGGGTTGGATAGTTCCTAATCCAGGTCCGCCACGCATGATATTTACAATTAAACAAGGTAGATCAGCTCCGGCAAGATAAGAGATGCCTTCCTGTTTCAAACTAATACCCGGACTGGAAGAAGAGGTCATAACTCTTTTTCCGCTTCCGGCTCCACCGTATACCATATTGATGGCAGCCACTTCGCTTTCGGCTTGTAGTACTACCATTCCTGTTGTTTCCCAGGGCATTTCCGCCATCAAAGTTTCCAATATTTCTGATTGCGGAGTTATCGGATAACCAAAGTAGCCGTCTGTTCCATACCTGATAGCAGCATGAGCTACGGCTTCGTTACCCTTCATCAATTTTATTTCTTCTGACATAGTCTTATAGTTTAACTTTATAAATGGTTAAACATCCATCCGGACACACCAGTCCACAATTAGCACATCCTATGCAATCGTCCGGAGTTTTCATATAAACGTAATGATATCCTTTGTTATTAACTTCACGAGGATGTAGTTCAAGCACATCCGAAGGGCAGGCCACTACACAAAGGTTACATCCTTTGCATCGTTCTTTGTTAACAACAACCGCACCTTTAACTTTCGCCATATCTAATAAATTTTAAACGTATTTACTTTTAGCCATAGTCCGGCATTTAAGTAGAGCCCTCAAAGGTAGTAAAAAACTTTTCTACATATTTAAAGGAATATCTTTTTTTATAAATCATAGAGCTATTGAGCAAAATTAAGGGGCATCACAGTCGATGAGTGTTTTATTGTGCACCATACATTAAGGATATTCATTTGTTATTGTACAAAGTATGATAATGAATATTCAGATTGTTAGAAACTTATAATAGATTAAAAAATATTTTTCTTTCTTTGTTTAATTAAAAAAAACATTATATTTGTAGCAAATATCATAACTTTTCAATACCATGCAAACAAGTAAAGATTATAATGTCTCATTGTATCCACATGTTTCTGTTGATTGTGTTCTATTGGGGATAGATAAAGAACAACTTTGTGTTCTTTTAGCTGAGCGAACGAATGCCGGAACAGGAAAAACAGAATACAAATTACCAGGGAGTTTAATCTATGAAGATGAAGATTTGGATGATGCGGCTTATCGTATCTTGCGTGAAACAACCGGTTTGAAGCGTGTTGCATTAAATCAATTCAGAAGTTTTGGATCACCTCACCGAACTTCCAATGAAGAGGATGTCTTATGGTTGGAGAATGCTTCTAAAATGAAGATTGGCCGTATTGTTACGATTGCTTATTTGGCTTTGTGTAAGGTTAGGAAAACCAAACCTGACAAAGAGCATGGTACGGCTAAATGGACACCAATCAACAAATTGCCTCGTTTACCATTCGATCATAAAGAAATTATAGATGAGGCAGTAAAAGAGATACGTATAGTGATAGACAAAGAACCTGCTGTCGTATTCCAGTATTTGCCATATAAATTTACTGCTTTGCAGTTACGAAGAACGTATGAGATACTTTATAATAAACCCTTGGATGTTCGTAATTTTCATAAGAAAATGATGTCATTGGAATATGTTGTTCTTACCGAAGAAAGGGAAAAAGATGTAGCTCATAGGTTGGCGCGTTATTATAAGTTTGATAAAGTAAAGTATAATAAACTACGTTCGAAGTTAAATAAAACCTAAATCCATAGTATATGTATCTATTAGGATGTGATATTGGAAGTTCTTCTGTAAAAGCTTCCATTGTAGATCAGGAAAGCGGATTAACCGTTAGTTCAGACTTTTTCCCAAAAGAAGAAGCCCCTATGATAGCTATAAAACCCGGTTGGGCAGAGCAAAATCCTGATGATTGGTGGGAGTATCTGAAATTGGCTATTAAAGGGGCCATTAATAAAATCAGTATACAAGGAGAAGATATCAAAGCAATAGGAATTTCCTATCAAATGCATGGCCTGGTACTTGTAAACAAACAAATGGAAGTATTAAGACCGTCTATCATCTGGTGTGATAGCCGAGCTGTACCCTATGGAGAGCGTGCTTTTCACGATATCGGAGAAAATAAAGTTCTTTCCCATTTGCTTAATTCTCCAGGTAATTTCACGGCTGCTAAGTTAGCCTGGGTAAAAGATAATGAACCACAGGTATTTGAATCGACATATAAGTTTATGTTACCTGGGGACTTTATAGCTATGCGTATGACAGGTGATATAATGACAACTGTATCAGGTTTATCAGAAGGTATCTTTTGGGATTTCAAAGAAAATCAAGTATCTTCCGATGTGATGAATTATTTCGGGTTTGATATGGATTTGATACCTGCTATATGTCCCACTTTTGGTGTACAGGGAGAGTTATTGGACTCTGTTGCTTTGGAATTAGGGTTAAAAAAAGGTACTCCTGTAACTTATCGGGCAGGAGATCAGCCTAATAATGCCCTCTCATTAAATGTACTTCATCCTGGAGAGATTGCTGCAACGGCTGGAACATCTGGAGTCGTATATGGTGTAAATGAACATGTAAATTATGATACATTTTCACGTGTAAATACGTTTGCGCATGTAAATCATGCACCTGAATATACACGTCTGGGAGTATTACTTTGTATCAATGGGGTTGGTATCCTTAATTCGTGGATAAAACGTAACGTGGCCCCACAAGGTATCAGTTATGACGAACTAAACGAGATGGCTTCCACTATACCTATAGGATCAGAAGGTCTTTCTATTCTTCCGTTTGGAAATGGAGCGGAGCGCATGTTAATGAATAAAGAGATTGAATGTTCTTTGTACGGACTTAACTTCAATATCCATAATCGGCATCACATCGCCCGTGCTGCGCAGGAAGGAATAGTTTTCTCCTTTAAATACGGGATGGATATTATGAATGAGATGGGTATCGACATTCAGATTATTCGTGCAGGTAACGCAAATATGTTTTTAAGTCCTTTATTTAAAGAAGCTTTAGCTGGTGTTACCGGATCTGTTATAGAGTTATATGATACGAATGGCGCTATAGGTGCAGCCAAAGGAGCTGGTATTGGAGCTGGTATTTATTCGTCAGCAAAAGAAGCGTTTGCCTCTTTAAAGCAAATAGATGTGATAGAACCAGATAATTTTAAAGCAGATAAATACCGTGGTGCTTATGGAGTATGGAAAGAACAGTTGGAAAAAATGATTAATTGTTAATTATTAATGATTAATTATTTTACAATTAATTCGAGACGATATTTAAACAATTTATAATTAACAATTAACAATTAAATTATGAGCTTTTATAAAGGAGAGAAAGAATTTTTTCCGGGAATAGGAAAGATACAGTTTGAAGGAACGGAGTCAAAGAATCCATTAGCTTTTCATTATTATGATGAAAATAAAGTTGTATTAGGTAAAAGCCTGAAAGATCATTTGCGTTTCGCTATGGCTTACTGGCATACATTATGTGCTGAAGGAGGTGATCCTTTTGGTGGTGGAACTAAGACATTCCCATGGAATGCTTCTCCTGACCCGATGGTACGTGCCAAATATAAAATGGATGCAGCTTTTGAATTTCTGACTAAATGTAATATACCTTATTACTGCTTCCATGATGTAGACTTAGTAGATGAAGGACCATCTTTAGCCGAGTTTGAAAGACGACTCTTTACGATGGTTGACTATGCTAAACAACTTCAGAATGAGACAGGAAAGAAATTACTTTGGGGAACAGCAAACGTTTTCGGACATACCCGTTATATGAATGGTGCGGCCACAAATCCTTATTTTCCTGCTGTAGCTTGTGCCGGAACACAAATCAAGAATGCTATTGATGCGACAATTGCGTTAGGTGGTGAAAACTATGTATTCTGGGGTGGGAGAGAAGGTTATATGAGTCTTCTGAATACAAATATGAAGCGAGAGAAAGACCATCTGGCGATGATGCTTACTATGGCTCGTGATTATGCCCGTAAGAATGGCTTTAAAGGTACTTTTCTGATTGAACCTAAACCAATGGAACCCACTAAACATCAATACGATGTCGATGCAGAAACTGTAATTGGTTTTCTTCGCTATTATAGCTTGGATAAAGATTTTGCTTTAAATGTTGAAGTAAATCATGCAACATTAGCCGGGCACACATTTGAACATGAGCTACAGGCTGCTGCTGATGCAGGTATGCTTTGCAGTATAGATGCTAATCGTGGTGATTATCAAAACGGTTGGGATACGGACCAATTCCCAATGGATTTGTATGAATTGACACAGGCTTGGCTTGTAATTCTTGAAGCTGGCGGTTTAACGACAGGAGGAACGAATTTCGATGCAAAAACTCGTCGTAATTCCACGGATCTTGAAGATATCTTCCTTGCCCATATTGGTGGTATGGATACATTTGCCCGTGCACTAATTACCGCGGCTGATATTCTGGAAAACTCGGATTACAGAAAAATGCGTGCTGATCGTTATGATAGCTTCAACAGTGGTCAAGGTAAAGACTTTGAAGATGGAAAACTTACCCTTGAAGACTTGCGTACTATCGCTCTTAATAACGACGAGCCGAAACAGCTAAGCGGCAAACAAGAGTTGTATGAAATGATAATTAATAATCACATAAAATAAATTGAAAATTGAAAGTTGAAAACTGAAATTAGTTTGAAATTATTTCGTCTTTAACTTTCAATTTTCAACATTCAATTTATTTTTATGAGTAATAAAAATTATAACTCTGCCTATGTCTTTGGTATAACACTTGTTGCTACAATTGGCGGATTACTTTTTGGATATGATACGGCTGTAATATCCGGAGCTGAGAAGTCTATAGAGGCTTTTATTATACGTCCTTTAGGCTTAAGCGCATTCGCTCATGGAGCAACTGTCTCCAGCGCTTTGATAGGATGTATTATTGGAGGAGCCTTGTCGGGATTCTTTTCCTCCCGGTTAGGGCGTAAAAGATCACTTCTTCTTGCAGCGTCTTTATTCTTTGTTTCAGCTTTAGGTTCCGGTTTTCCGGAAACATTCTTTTTCACAAAAGGTGAACCCTCTATAAGTCTGCTGGTTGTTTTTAATTTCTATCGTATTATAGGTGGAATAGGAGTGGGGCTGGCATCAGCTGTATGCCCAATGTATATTGGTGAAATTGCTCCGGCAGAGATTCGAGGTCGCTTGGTTTCTTTCAACCAGTTTGCTATTATTTTTGGTATGCTGGTAGTCTATTTTGTGAATTGGGGTATTGCCAATGGACAGACCATTGATTGGATAAATACTATAGGATGGCGATATATGTTTGCTTCGGAGGCAATCCCTGCCGGATTGTTTGGTATATTGGTCTTTTTTGTACCTGAAACACCCCGGTATCTAGCGCTTACTCATCAGGATGATAAAGCTTTATCTGTTCTTGAAAAGATCAATGGATCTAAAGAAAGAGCACAAAATATTTTAAGTGAGATTAAAGGAACAGTATCGGAATCCGTAAAAGGAAAGTTATTCTCATATGGTGTTAGGGTAATAATTATTGGTATTTTACTTTCAGTATTCCAGCAGTTTGTAGGTATCAATGTAGCTCTTTATTATGCTCCACGTATCTTTGAAAGCATGGGGGCAGCTAAAGATGCATCGATGCTTCAAACCATAGTGATGGGGTTAGTAAATGTAATTTTTACGGTAGTTGCTATCCTGACAGTTGATAAGTGGGGACGTAAGCCATTGTTAATTGTCGGATCTATAGGTATGTCTATAGGTATGTTTGCGATTTCAGGATTGGCCTTTTTTAATATAATAGGTATTAGTACGTTGGTGTTTATTATTATATATACAGCTTCGTTCATGATGTCGTGGGGACCAATCTGTTGGGTATTAATAGCAGAGATATTTCCAAATAAGATTCGTGGACAGGCTGTTGCCGTAGCTGTAGCTGCTCAATGGGCTGCCAATTATCTTATATCGTCTACCTATCCGCCTATGATGGAATTTAGTAGTTCATTAACCTATGGATTCTATGGCTTGATGGCTGTTCTATCAGCATTATTCGTTTGGAAAATGATTCCTGAAACTAAAGGGAAAACCCTGGAAGAAATGGAGCAATACTGGATAAAATAGTTCTTTTTATTCATGAAAATTCAATGCATAGAGGTCTTTGATAGAGTCCTCTATGCATTTTTTATTATATCCTTTTTGTTTTGATAATTATCACAAATTTTTTTGATATATTTCGTAAACAGAAAAATGTAGATGAAAATACCTGGAACTACAGAACATCTTCACTTTATTCTTGTTTTACAAATAAAGAATTTTGATTATGAAAACAAGAGAATTAGAAAAACTACTTATAGAGAAGGGTTTTAATGAAGGTCGATTGGATACGGGTTGTAATTACACTTATGAAACCGAGCATTTAAAACTGATTTGTTATGTGGAAACAGATATTGAAGCAGAGTTTATTACCATTTACCACTGGAAAAATAACGATGTGAAAGGAACATATAACATTACGGTTGATGAGCTTAAAGGTTATAATGGTTCTATTGCAGGACTTTTTAGAAAAACAAAATTAAATCTTCCACAGTTTATTGGAGAAACAATCGATACACACGAAGAGCTTGAAAAAGTCTTAAATGATATTGTCTGATTTAATCATTCTTGCTTTTGAAAAGCGATTCTTTCGGTACCATTTGCAATATAGATGATTCCACATTCTGAAAATCCCATTTTTTTTAGTATGTTCTGCATGACTTTATTATCATGATGTGTGTCTACGCGTATATTGCTGCATTGCTTGAAGCACCATTTTAGACAAATTGAAGCAAGACCTTTGGTTCTACCTCCACCGGCTAAACGATGGATAACACCATAAGGATTATTATTAAGCCATTGACCATTATATATCTTATTATAAGTAGGATCATTGTCTATTTTAAAATAAAAGGTTCCGGTTATTTTATCAGAATTGTCAATTATTACATAACTACTTCCTTCCTGGATATCCTGCATTATTAATTCTCGTGATGGATAACCATTGATCCATTGGTTTCCGTTTCCGGTACTTTGCATAAAGGAACGTGCATATTCATAAATATCCATGATGTCATTAATATCAGTATGTGAAGTTTTTCTTATTTCCATTTTATTCATTACCAAACCTACCGTAAAGATAACTGATTTATACAAATTTATATTTACAAAAAAAAGGTATTCTTTTGGAATACCTTTTTTGCATATAGATGAATCAATTAATATCTTCTTGAATTGTATCCACCGCCTCCACCACGGTTATTGTTTCTGTTGAAGCCTCCACCGCCTCTTTCTTCACGAGGTCTGGCAACACTAACAGAAATTTCCTTTCCATCGTATTCTGCTCCATTAAGTTCATCAATAGCTTTTTGACCTTCTTCATCGTTTGGCATTTCCACAAATCCGAAGCCCCTAGATCTACCGGTTTCTCTGTCTGTGATAATTTTAGCAGAGCTTACTTCACCATACTCGCTAAATAATTCGTTTAAGTCGGCTTCTTTTACACCGTAACTTAAATTTGAAATGTAAATGTTCATTCTTTTTTAATTAATTATTGAATTTAAGAGGATTTATTATCCTCATATTGTATGTTTACTGCATTCAAATCACGTGCTCCACGTTCGAGTTCAAAGTTAACCAAATTCCCTTCTTTTATATCGTTTGGAGCAGAACTTATATGAAAAAAGTATTTTTTAACACTCTCGAGGTCTTTTATAAAGCCATAACCTTTTGATTCATTGAAAAATTCTACTCTCCCTTTGAATAAAGTATTCTCATCCACTTCTTCTTTTTTAGGCGTAGAAATAACGATACTGTCTAAGTCAGTTTCTTCATCTTTTTCTCTGATTTCAGGAGGAGTTGAAGTGATCATTCCGTTTTCGTCTACATAGGCGAACATCTCTTCCAAAGAAGCACCTTTGCTATTATTGGTTTTCCTATCTTCCTTACGTTTCAGTTTTTCTTTGCGTTTGGATTGTTTCTTCTTCTCGTTATCTCTTTTGCTTGTTGAAGCGGGTCTTGCCATCTGATTTCTTTTAAGTTAATATAAAATAATAAATAAGAGTAACTAACATAGTATACTCTTTAATCAAAGAAGTTAAAAAAGGTCGATATCTACAATGAAATGATCCGGTAAATGTATACAGGAATTATTGCACAGGAGAGAAAGATCAAAATGAACTTACTTGTAATCTCTACAAAGATATGCTTTTTTATGAATGATGCAAAAGAGAATAAGAGAAAAGGATTTTTATTATAATCCTTTCTCTGTATATTTTGTATTTAAACCATTACAAGTTCATACTCTCGTGTACCTAAGTCTATAGATCCGACATATTCGACTGTATGTATACCGTGACGAAACTCTATTCTTTCGATCATATGGACTTTGCCATGATCGTTTGAGGCATATACCTGGTCAACGCATGCTCTGAAAACGAAAAAAATATGATTGTAAATTGTTTTAGAATAGCGGAGACAAGAGCCTGAAGCATGCCTCCATAAATTTAATTCGTTTTGGCCGGTTGATCCATTGTTCTAATAATATAATTTCAGAATCTCTTATATCCTTCAAATAAATATCTTTCACTGTTTTGGCTATTTTTTTATCGTAGATGAAAATATTTGTTTCAAAATGTAATTCAAGACTTCTGATATCAAGATTGGAAGAACCTGCTATCACCAGATTATCATCAATTATCATAAGTTTAGAATGAGTAAATCCTTTTATATATTGATATACTTTTACATTGTTTCTTAAGAGAGTTTCTATAAATGTATTTGAAGCATGTTGGACGCTACCGTTATCCGATCGTCGTGGAATAACCAAACGAACATCCAATCCAGACATTGCTGCAGTTTGTATGGCTCGTAAAAGACAGGCCGGAGGAATAAAATAAGGAGTCTCAATATAAATGCTTTTCTTGGCTCTGGTCACTGCAACGAACATTGCTTCCAGGATATTTGCATGTAAACCTAACGGTTCACTATTTACAATTTGTACATAACTTTTACCAATGGTATTAACCGGAGGGTAGAAGCTATCATCAGATAAATATTCTCCGGATACATAATACCAGTCTGCCAGAAAAACAGATTGAAGTCCCTGTGCTGCTGTTCCCTCTATCTTAAAATGACAATCATTCCATTTACCCCATTGTAATCCGTCAATATATTCATCTTTTACATTGATTCCACCAGTATACGCCATTTTACCATCTATTATCACAATTTTTTTATGATTTCGATAATTGAGATTGCGTAATATACGAGGAAAACTTAGAGGAAGAAAGGTTCTGACATCCACTCCGGCATCTTTCATTTGCCTGAAATAGGTATGATTTGTTTGGTTGCATCCCACACCATCATATATTAACCGGATATCTAATCCTTCTTTTACTTTACAAATTAATTTGTCTTTAAGTCTTTTTCCAATTTTATCATCCCCGATAGTATAATAAAATATATTGATATGTTTTTTAGCGTTTTCAATATCTACTAACAGATGTTCAAATTTTATCTTTCCACTGGGATACACTTCGATATTATTTCCCGGGAATAAGGCTGTATGCTCAAGATTAAATATAATATTTTTCAGTTCTACATGATCTGCACAGGCAGGATCGTTCGTCTCAAAATTATACGAACGTTTGTGTCGGCCGTTAAACTCATCTCTCCATTTCTTGAACTTTGAACGCTTTTTCCTGGTATTTCTTCCGACCATATAATAAATAATCATAGCCAAGACAGGGATAAATAATATAGCAAATATCCAGGCAATGGTTTTTACCGGATTACGGTTATCATAATCAAGAATAATATTACATATTAGTACAATTAATAACAGTATATAAACAGCTATTACAATATGCCAGCCCATAGTGAACCTTTTATAGATATGTCATAAATAACATGAATTATCTTATTAAAGTTTTATATTCTATTGCTTATTTAAGTATTATCGCCAACCCAATTATATGAATACTATCTTTGTTGTTTATCTGACCGACTTTGCTTGAGCATCCATTTATATATTTCAGGGTTTTTCTCATAAAGGTACTGTATACCATGTCCTTCATCTTTTAACTTTGTAAACTTAATTTTCCCATCACACTTGTTCAATGCATTTACAATTCGTTCTGTTTCTGATAGAGGTATCAGGTCATCAGCTGTTCCATGGAACGTCCATATGGGAATGTCTTTAAGATTACAAATACGAGTAGTGTCGCTATCATTACAACCTCCGCATAAAGGTACTATTGCGGCAAATTTATCAGGATAATCCATCGCAACAATATAAGTACCATATCCTCCCATACTTATACCGGTGAGATAAACTTTATTAGTATCGACGCGATATCCAGTTTTTATTTTTGAATATAATGGTCCAAACCAATCTTCTGATGACCAGTATTTATTTTCCGGGCATTGCGGTGATATGATGATGAAATCAAAATTATGTCCCTGATCCGTCAAATAAGGTAATCCGTATTCCTTTAATTTATTTAAATCATTTCCTTTATGTGATCCTCCATGAAGATAAATAACCAGAGGGTAATTCTTGTCTTGTTCAACATAATCTTTAGGAAGATATATGAGATAATTGTAATCTGCCTGAGGCTTTGTCTGGGAGCAGATATACCCTACCATATAAAAAGAAAAAAGTAGAAGTAGGTATATTCTTTTGTTCATAAAGTCATGATTTATAAATAAAATATGTAAAGATATCCTTTATTATTATTAATTTACTAAAGGATTAATCTTATATTTCGTATATTTGAAATAACTGAACCGACCCTGTAAGACGTTTCGTTAAGAAAGTACATGTTAAATCTTTTAAAACAGAACGAATATGAGTTTTGCAGGACATGTAGCGGATATGATGAGACGCTACAAAGAAAATCGTGAATTGCGTACTATCCATGATGAACGTAGAAGGAATAAACAGAAAAAGTTTACAATAACAAGTGAATTACCCGACGTCAGCGCTGAGGATTTGGAACAAAATATGCAGAAAACGAAGGATCGAAAACAGCAGGAAAGTCTTTATTTCACTAAAATGATGATTGTATCTCTACTTGTCGGTGTCGTAATTATCTTACTGTTGCTTTGGATAGTAATCTAAAAAACATCTGTTACTTAATGCAAGCTTTTCATGATTCCTAATACAAAGCCGATACCGGCACGTACAAAGAACTGATGATTACCATGGAAAGTATCTACTTCATACCCGGTCTTTATAAAAAATATTTTGTAATCCGCATAGAGATTTGGTGTAAGAACAATTGAGTTCTTATGCCCTTTTCTGAAATCAAACAGGTAACCTGCGTCTATACCCATCGATAAAGTAAAGCGTGAATCATAGAAAAGATAATCGCTGAAATAGGTTGATAACTGGATCGGTTTTAACTGAAGACCGCTCATCCTGGAACCTCCCGGAGTAGTATATTCCAGGCCACTCATATTGAATAAGTGCAACGGATTATCCTTTGTCCAGGTAGGTAATGCTGCGTTCACAAAGAATTGCCCGTTCGACTTTTGGGAATACTGCCCGCCAATTCCAACTAACTGGGCGTAAGCCGGAAAAGACAATACACTCAATGTTAAAAAGACTATCAGTTTCTTATAATGCATAATCGATCTTATTAATATTATATCTGCCTGATCAATCAATAATATATTGGTTTGAGGTGGTAAATATAGTCATTGAAGGGTAAAGTAAATAAGTAAATTTTAGCCTTTTCCTTCTGGATTATTCAGTTCTTTTTCAATTTTTTTGTTGGGAATGATCCATAAAAGAGCAGCTATTATGTAGCAGGCGATAGAAATATAGACACTTAAATAAGCACATACAATACCAGCAATATATAATATCATTGTACCTTGTTCCTTGATTCCTTTTTTTATTATAAGTACAAACGTTTCTCTTTCCTTATTCAATTTCAAAAGTGTGATTTCAAGTATTCGGTAAGAGATTGCGCTCATTAATAGGACAAATCCATACAACGCTACTGGAGTTGCTTCCAGGTGATTTTCTCCCATCCAACTTGTCGTAAACGGAATTAGTGAAAGCCAAAACAACAAATGCATATTTGCCCATAAAACAGCAGCACTTATTTTTTGAGTAGCCTGAAATAAATGGTGGTGGTTCACCCAGTATATAGACAGATAAATAAAACTTAATACATAACTAAGCAAAACTGGTATCACGGGCAATAAAGCATTCAAACTGGTATCTTCTGGCGCTTTCATCTCGAGTACCATAATAGTAATCACTATGGCTAATATTCCATCGCTAAAAATTTCAACTCTTTCTTTTTTCATAACTTATTATGTTAAAAATTACGGCTTGATGAATTTCGAGAAAGTTTTTTCTTCTGAGAAGAGAATAGCTGTATTTACCAATGCCAAATGTGAATACGCCTGGGGAAAGTTGCCCAACTGACGTTTCGTTTCAAAATCGAGGTCTTCACTGAATAAACCCAGATGATTGGAGTAGGAGAGAAGTTCGTTGAATATTTTAAGCGCTTCCTCCTTTTCTCCTGTTACAAATAAAGCGCGTATCAGCCAGAACGTACAAATAGTAAATGAGGAAGAGGGCATACCAAAGTCATCGTGTATCTTATACCGGTACATCAATCCATGATGAAACAACTCCTTCTTAATCCGTTTCACCGTCTTGATAAAGCGGGGATCATCCGGTTCAATAAACCCATACGTTTCCATCAGGAGCAATGAAGAGTCTACATCTTCGCTGTCATACGACTGCGTATAGCTTTGTATTTTGTCATTCCATCCGTGCTCGTTGACATCCTTTTTAACCAGCTCGGCTTCTTCTTTCCACATCTCCTCATAATACGTTTTTCCAAGAAATTGGGCAATTTGTATAGCTCTGTCCAGTACAACCCAGCACATCACTTTTGAAAAAACGAAATGTTTTTCCGTATTTCTGAACTCCCAGATGCTTTGATCAGTATTTTTCCATTCGGAATATACTGTCTTTACAATGCCTTTTACGATCTCCCACATGTTTTCAACCTCGTCCAATGTACCCGGGAAATGGATGTAATACCTGTAAATTGTATCCATAAGATAGCCCAGCGAATCATTCTGTCGTTGAGTATATGCGGCATTACCGATCCGTACAGGAGCAGAATTCTCAAAACCCGAGAGATACGGAAGTATTTCTTCCTTCAACAAGCGTTCACCATTCAGCCCGTACATGATCTGGAAGCTGTCAGACTTCGATTTCAATATCCCTTTGATAAATCCCATAAACCGACGGGCAGCCGATTGATGTCCCATCTTGATAAGCGTCTCGATAGACATCGAAGCATCCCTTATCCAGCAGAAACGATAATCCCAATTGCGTACTTCCCCAATCGTTTCAGGAATACTTGTTGTCAAAGCAGCAATAGCAGCTCCTGAATCCTGAAAGGACATCATTTTCAATGTCAACAGGCTTCGGCTTATCACTTCGTTGTAATCCTTGAACTTTCTCGAACGGTTGTTCCAGTTCAGCCAGTAGACTTTCGTACGTTGATATTCCAGATATACTCTTTCAATATCTATCGTGAAAAGCTTTTGGTTATACGATAAGAGCAGAAACTCATCCTGTTCCAATTCTATTTCCTCTTCGTTCAGTACAGCATCATAATCAAGACTGGTATACAGATAAATATTCTCTTTTTCATCACGGGAAGAATATGTTTTAATAAAATCAACATATTTCTTGTGATACACATCGTCCTGAGCGTAATTCATCACCGGTTCGTAAAGCACTTTGAAACGGGGTTTACCTGCAATAAGTCTGATATAACGATAAACTTCGGAGGGTAAATAATGGCTGTCATCGGATGTACGGTAACGGGGCATAAAGTCAAGTACATCAAAACTCCCTTCTTCCGACACAAATTGCGTACTGAGAATATTTGTGCCTTTGATATATTTTTGTCGAATGGTATACGTATCCGAAACGATGAACGAGAAACAGCCTCCCTTTTTATCGTCAAGTATTTTAGAAAAAACCGATGGAGAATCAAAATCAGGCAGGCAAAGCCAATCGATACTGCCGTCGTATGAGATTAACGCTCCTGTTTTGCAATTCCCTATTATCCCGTAATTTAAATGATACATCTGATTTCTTTTTTAAACTAAATCGCAACTTCGTGTGTTTATTCTTCAAGCACATTTGTATAACACTTCACTATCCCAAAGTAATAATAAAATGAAACTGATTATAATATCTAACAGATTACCTCTTAAGATTGTTGAAAACGAAAATGGTTATGACTTTACACCAAGTCAGGGTGGCGTGGCAACAGGTCTGGACTCATTAGAGATTAAACTCGAAAAACATTGGGTGGGTTGGCCCGGAATGTATATAGAAGATAAAAAGGAAAAGAAGACCATCAACAAACAACTGAAGAAGCTGAACTATCATCCCGTGTACCTTACTCCGGAACAGATAGAGAATTTTTACGAAGGATACAGTAACAGTGTACTATGGCCGATGTGTCATTACTTTTCAAACTATGTGAATTACAATAAAGATTACCTCAAGGCCTACGAGGAAGTAAACGCTATGTTCCGTGACGCGGCGGTTAAAATCATTGAGCCCGATGACATCGTATGGGTACAGGATTACCAGCTTATGCTGTTGCCGGGCATGATACGTGATAAGATTTCCGACATCAGTATAGGATATTTCCATCATATTCCATTTCCATCGTACGAATTATTCCGCAGTCTTCCCGAACGGGCTGAAATACTGAACGGGCTGATGGGGGCGGACTTAGTGGGATTTCATACCCACGGATATATGCGCCATTTCATCAGTGCTACTTACCGTGTATTAAAACTGGATTGTGAATTGGACGAAATCAACCTCGACCGACGTGTGGTAGATGTAGACGCTTTTCCGATGGGTATTAATTATACAAAATATTACGACGCTATATTGACGCCTGAAGTGAAGCAACACGCGGAAGAACTACGGAATAGTTTCGGAGATGCCAAACTGATCCTCTCCGTCGACAGGCTCGACTATAGTAAGGGTATACTGTTTCGATTAAAAAGCTTTGAAGATTTCCTTCATAACCATCCTGAATACGTTGGTAAAGTATCACTTGTAATGATTGTTTCTCCATCACGAGATCATGTGGATATGTATGCTCAATTGAAAGATGAAATTGACAAGAAAGTAGGCGCTATCAATGGGATGTATTCCACTACTACATGGAATCCTGTATTTTATTTCTACCGTTCCTTCAACTTTGAAGAACTCGCGGCATTATACCATATGGCCGATATTGCTTTGGTAACCCCTTTGCGCGACGGAATGAACCTGGTATGCAAAGAGTTTATCGCTGCTAAAAGAGATCAGCCGGGTGTACTGATCCTGAGTGAAATGGCAGGCGCTTCCATCGAACTTACCGATGCGATTATCGTAAATCCTACCGATACGGAAGAGATCGAGAACGCTATTCTTACCGCATTGGAAATGCCCAAAAAAGAACAAAAGAAAACTATGCGTGCCCTACAAAAGATCGTATCTACACAAACAGTTGGGCAATGGGCTAAAGACTTTATAAAGGAGCTGCAGGAAGTTCGTGAGCGCAATAAAGCATTGGAAAGAAAGATTGTTGAAAAAACTAATTTCAAGGAAATAAAACAACAATACGATCAAGCCGAAAAAAGACTTATCCTGTTGGATTACGACGGAACGCTTGCCGGCTTTAAAGCCGACCCGTTAGCTGCTTATCCATCAAAGAAGTTAATTAAGATACTCCGCCGGTTAGGTGAAGATCCTCAAAACAATGTAGTAATAAGCAGTGGACGCGAACGTAAAATACTAAATAAATGGCTGGGTAATCTGCCCGTTGGTCTGGCAGCAGAACATGGTTCATTCTACAAAGAAAATGGGGAGTGGCACGAAAACGTTCCCGAAATAGAATGGGATGAAGAGATACTTAACATCATAAATTATACCGTAAGAAGGACACCGCGTGCCAAACTTGAAATAAAAAAGACGGCGCTTGTCTTTCATTATCGCGATGTAGATGTATGGCTTGCCGACCTGCGTGTGAATCAATTATTGAATGCCCTTATCAATCTGACCTCGAGATGTAAACTGCAAATAATGAAGGGAAACAAAATACTGGAAGTGAAATCCGCCGACTTCAATAAAGGAACAGAAGCCCTTCGCCTCATTAAAAAAGGCAATTACGACTTTATTATGGCTATCGGCGACGATACCACCGACGAAGAAATGTTCCAGGCTCTCCCCGAAAGTGCCATTACAATTAAAGTAGGCAAGAATACGAAAACCGCCCGTTATAATATCCCTACTCAGCCGCAAACATTGGCTTTTTTGGAAAAGTTAGCTGTTTTCAAAGAGGTTCCAGCCGAATGATATCTCGGAAGAAAGAAAGGTATAGTCATCCTATGTAAATATCTTTCTTCAAAAGCTTCTTCCATTCAGGATGCTTTTTGATATAACTCGCTACAAATCCGCAGAGAGGAACCAAAGGAACGTCTTTTTCAGATATATTTTCCAGTACATCTTTTACCAACATCGTGCCTATTCCCTGTTTACGAAGTTCCTGAGGAACGCGCGTATGGGTCAGGTAAATATCACCATTTTTCATTTTATATTCAATATGAGGATGATATTCTTCGATATGATATTCATATCTGTTTTGCTCTTTATTATCAATCAATTGATATTCTTTCATTCTAATTTATTTTAAGTGATAGTAAAGATAAAACAGAAAGAATGCGGGATTGTTTTGAAGAGGATTAATCCCTTTTTTTTAAATATTACTACCTATTATTATTTTTATCTACTTCTATTTTTGGTTTGAGGTACCTCAAATCTGATTTAGACGTACCTCAAACCAAAAAAGGTTCGTCAAAAGGTAGAAAACATGTCGTATTCTCCCCGAAAATTAAATAGAATGAATTTATTTAAACAAATCGATGGTATAGTCTAAAAGCTCTGTCCCTCCTGATTTTCCGTGACCGGGTATGATTTTAGTTGTCTTAGGATATTTTGATTTTACCTTTCGGACTGTTTCAGGCCAATCCTGCACATTTGCTTCTTCCAGATTACCTTTTCCGGATCCCATCGCTTTCACTAAGCAGCCTCCGAACATGATATCTTCTAAAGGGAAATAGCCAATAATGTTATCGCAAGTATGGCCTTCGCCAAGGAATTCCGCGTATATTTTTTGATCGCCGACAGCTAATTCAAGGAAATTCTCGAAACTATGTTGAGGTTGAAATACATTAATTACTTGGGTGATTTGGATGGTCTTTTCAAAGGCATAGGAAGGAATTCCCTGTTTATGAAACTCTTCTAAGCCGCCTAAGTTGTCATCGTGGTAATGCGTTGGGATTATAGCTACGATTTTACTATATAAAGTTTTAGTTATCCAGTCAATCAGTTCTGCAGAACTTTCGTCATCCGTTGTGGTGTCAAATACAACTGCTTCGCCATTATCGGTTACAATCATCCCATTACAAGCGACTTTCCCATAGCCTTCCGTATCAAGATAGGATACATGCTCGTACACATGGTCGGAAATCTGATTGATCGACAGCCTTTCAGAACGGTATACTTCTTTCTCATCATTGGCTTTCACCTCGTTACTTCCTATCAGGATGTAACAAATCATCGATAAATGAAATAAAATTTTCATGGGTTTCTCATTGCTATTTTAAACAAAGGTATAGATATGAATCATAAATATTCTTTATTTTATGTTTTAATTATTTTATAAAATTAAAATACTCGTCAATCATGGTGTCGAAGTAAATATAACAGCAACGCCGGTACTACTCCATTAAGTATTGCAAAAGAATATGAACACATAAAGGCTGCACTATTATTAAAGTGATTAGGAGCAAAAGTAATAAACTTAGTTATTCTCTCCATTTAGGCGTCCTCTCAATACGAGTTCCATCGTCGGTTGTGTATTCTTCTAAAGAATTTTCTCTGGATTGTATACAGATATACACCATTGGTTCTTCAGAAGTATTGCAAAAGCTTCTTATTCCTGCTGGTGCTATTCTGATAATACTACCTTCTTTGATGGGAAAGCAATCGTCATCTACCTGATAATAACCTGAACCTTTGAGGATAATATAGGTTTCTTCATCTTTATTGTGAAAATGGAAATAGCCTACCTCAGATTTCGGTAATAAGGTTGTAAATGAAATTTCCGTACCCGTTGAGCCGGTAGAATCTTTTAAAAATACTTTTCCGTGCACATCTTTTTTTGTTTTAGGATGAAGGAAAGAATAGTCCATTAGTTCATCTAAATTTCCAATATTTACTGCTGTGTAATTTTTATTTTCTGAATTTTTTTCAATCTGTTTCATATTGTTTCCAATTTAATCATATTAATATTCTTTCTTACTTGAGAGTGTTTCAAACAAGCTTCTTCATAGCATATTTAAAAGTAGCTTTCACTACTATATAATGAAATGGACAAATGACGTAAAAGTAAGCTTTGCCGAACCAGTATTTGAACTGAACAATTGTGATACATCTGGCTTTGTAAGTATTATTTCCTAATGATTCTACATGTACTGACAAATAAGCTCTCAGGTGTTTATCATCAAGACATAGAATAGTTTCCGAAGGAGTTTTATCGGGAACAGAAACATATTTGTAATTTCCTCCTGAACGTATACGCGTTTCAAACTCTTCCAGTTTGTTTTTTTGATCTGATTTAAGACCGAATGGCTTTACCAGTATATTGCGAAGTTTGAAAAGAGCTTTTACGAATGCCGGCATATCAGTCCAGAAGGTTACCTGGATATCATCTGGAGTGATTGACTTGTCGGTTGTATACAGACATTCAAATGAATCACGATAATCGTAAGGTTGATATTTGTTTATCAGGCTATCGACGGGAATATTGGATTTCTTGATTTTCATATAATAATACTTTATACGAATTAAGTGTTGAAATTAATAAAATATTTGCTTTTGAGTCTTATCTTTGGAAATAAATATTTAGAAGAAGGTTATCTAAAGTGGAAAAAATATTACTTCATAGTTGTTGCGCTCCATGCTCGGCACCCATTATAGAATGGATGCTAAACAATACTATATCTCCGACATTATTTTTCTTTAATCCGAATATTTATCCTGTAGAAGAATATCAAAAAAGGAAATCAGAATGTATTCGTTATGCAGAACAACAGGGTGTTGACTTTATTGACGGTGATTATGAGCATGATAGTTGGCTAAAGCGAATATCGGGATTGGAGAATGAACCCGAAAGAGGACAACGCTGTATTCAATGTTTTAAAATAAGGTTGGAGGCAACTGCACTTTTAGCTTCAGAGAAAGATTTTACAAAGTTTACAACGACTCTCACCGGCTCACGATGGAAGAGCTTTCAGCAAATTGTTGAAGCAGGGAAGCACGCAGCATCATTAGTTAATGGAATCCAATTTTGGGATAAAGATTGGAAAAAAGGTGGTTTGACTGAGCGCAGAAAGATATTGCTACAGGATAATAACTTCTACAACCAACAATATTGTGGTTGCGAATTTAGTATCAGGAAATGATCTCATATGGATTGGTTAATAAGTTTGGGATATGTGGGACTGTTTTTAGGATGTGCAATGGCTGGTAGTCTATTGCCCGTTAGTTCTGATGTATTTATGATAGCCATATTGTTAGCCGGAGGAAATCCAGTGATTTGTATAATTGTAGGAACAGTTGGTTATTGGTTAGGAGGCCTTACTTCATATGGAATCGGTTGGATGGGTAAATGGGAATGGTTGGAGCGTTTTCATATAAATCAGAAAAAGCTAGAGAAGCAAAAAGAGCGGATAGACAAATATGGTATGTGGCTGGCCTTTTTTCCCTGGCTTCCCGTTGCGGGAAGACTTGGTAGTCTTGCTATGGGATTCTACAAAATAAAACCTAAGACTGTAGCTACCCTGATGCTATTCGGATGTCTTTTCCGTTTTGTTATTTGGACATTACTTTATTTTTTCTTTGCTGATAAAATTATTGATTTAATTGGAGGGTAGTAATTTTACTCTAACTCATCTGTATCCAGACAAAAAGGATGTCCTTGAGGGTCTATCATTGTATGAGAAGTCTTGAAGTATTGTTCATTAGTAGGAGTTGCACCCAGGCTGATAGCATATTGTATAGCTTCTTCCAGGTTGTCTACATAGAAATCCATATGCAACATTTGTCCTTGTTTTCCTGATTCCCACGGCCATACGGGTGGTTGATATTCTTCTACTTCTTGAAAAGCGATAACTAATCCGGTTGGAGCGGTGATTGCGGCCCATCCGTTTGCGTGCGGATGTGTCCATTCCCATCCTAATAATTTACTGTAAAACTCAGCCAATACACCGGCATCTTTACAATCGATTACAATATTGAATTTACTAACTTTAAGCATATAACATTCTGATTTAAAAATATGATTTTTATTTGTGTATAAAAGTATATACTTTTTTTATGGAAACAACATCTGCTATTTTTTGTTTCAGTAAAACTTCCTATATTCGTATGATAAGGATAAATAGTAAAAGATAATAGTATGAAGACAAAAAGAATATCAGTAGTTACTTTACTGACAGTAATATTAATGATGATGGTTGTACAAAGTTGTAATACTCCTAAACAGGTAACGCTTAATGAACTGAATGGTCTTTGGGTCTTAAAAACTTTAAATGGTAAAGATGCTAAAGAGTTATTCGCAAGAGAAGTGCCAACATTCCAATTTGATTTTAAAGCAAAACGAATTTCAGGAACAGGGGGATGTAATCGCTATACCGCGCAGTTTATATTGATCAATAATCTGTTGACCGCACCCAATATTGCATCGACGGAAAGATTGTGTTTAGATGCGAATGCAGAAGATGAATTCTTTAAAGCTCTCCGGCAAGATAATGAACTGTTCATAGAAGAAGGTATACTCAAAATGAAGAACGGCAAAAATGTGGTTCTCGAGTTTGAAAGAGGAATTGAGAGTCCAAAACTAACGCCGGCGCAACAAGAAAAGACGTACGCTATATAATCCTGTCTTTACAATAAGGTTTACGACGGCAGGATTTACAGGCTTTTCCCATCCATATCGTATCGAAATGATTGGTGGCTTCTTCTACCAATTGAGGGTCATCAGTAAGTATACCTGCTTCAAAGTTGCGAGTGGTTCCGCTTTTCATGCCTAAGCCTGCTCCGGTAAGATTAGCTGAACCAATATAAGCTTCTTTCAGATCGAACAGAATTATTTTAAAATGCACTCGTGGACAGAGTACGCGTTCCATTCCTCCCCACAGGTTAGGGTATTTATCAAAATCAGTTCGGAAATTCTCTCCGGGTTCTTTTGCATGTATCAGTCGGATATCCACTCCTGAGCTGATTTTATTGGATAATAGTCCAAGAAATGGAACAGATAATGTTCCGTGTTTAATATACAGATCTTTTATATCTGCAGTACCTATCCAAAGATTGTTTTTCACTTTTTCAGCCCTTTTCAAAACCTCAGTGTAATGTTTATCGTCTTGTATGTATTTTATGAATGTCATTTTTTCGTTACAGGGATATATATTTCACTAATCAGTTCTGCCTCAGGAACAAGTAAAGGGTTATTCAAATATTTAATATAGGGTAAACCGGATGGTGATAAGATATATTTACCGGAGGATAACCAGTAATTCAAGGTTGCATTTAGAAGCTCCTTAATTCCCTCTGTATTTCCCTTATGGGTAAAAATTGCATACAATCCTTCCTGCAATGTTATTGTTTCAATATGTTCATCAGAAGCTGTCTTTTGCCTGAGAATTAGGCATGGATAAAAAGTATCTTCTTTTATGATATCAACTGATTCGCATGATTCCGAAAGCAGATGATTTACCATTGCATACATATATAGCCTATTCCAATTGGTATTATCCGGTTTATCTGTCCGGAACATAATTCCGTTTTTTTCAGTTACTTTACATATACGTGGAACTATTTCACCCTTAAATTTATCTTTGAAGAAAGAGGTTTTAAATATACTTGGTGGTATACTAAAATATTTTTTGAAAGCACGTGACAAAGCTTGTTCGCTGCTATATCCTGTTTGTATAGCCAGTTCACTAAGATTAAATTTTGAGGTTTTAAGTTGTTCTGCTACATATTCCAACCGTAAACGTTGTACATATTCTCCTAAAGATTCACCAATTGTTGTTTTAAAGATACGATGGAAATGGAAAGTGGATAGGTTAGCAATAGCGGCCAATGTTTTCAGATCGGTATTTTCGCCGAGGTGTCCCTGAATATATTCCAATACACGATTAATTGCTTTATGATATTCATGCTGAGTCTCTTCTTTTTGAGCCCATCGTTTAAGGCGGGGAAGCAGCATTTTCATACTTACTATAGCTACATCCCGTGAATTACCACTGACGTAATTTGAACAAAGGCGAATCATTTCGTCCATAGTAACATCTTGGGTAAATTGACCATCTTTGTAACAATAGATACAATAGTCTTCTATCTCGATACCATCCTGTCCCGTTCCATACATTTCATGAGCATGAATAGGCATCCCGCAGCTTTGACAGATACAGTTTTTCATATTACAAAGATAAGAGCGGAATTAATTAATTCCGCTCTTATATAAATAATTTAATTTAAGCTTTCCAGCGTTTCAACATAGGGAAAAATTGCTTCATCTGTTCGCGAGCTTCCTCTATTGTAAACTTCTTATCGGAATCCTTATTAAACTCATCTAGATAATTCAGATTGTGTTCAATCATTTCCTCCATAGTTACATTTTCAGTAAATGCACCATCCTTATAGCAATAGGCACAGTATTCCACATTTACACTTCCATCAGCATTTTTGCTGAAATGTTCTTCTGTAAGCGGCATTCCGCAACTTTGGCAAAATTGTTGTTCCATCTTGTTTCTATATTTAAATTTGTATTTTCAATGCAAAGATATATTGAATAGAACGAAATCTACTTATCAATTATTGCGGAAACATATTCAGCTGATATTTCGGGATACGAACTGAGGTATTCAAATGTATAGTCATTATCTTTCAATCTCTTGATTAATTCGCCTAAATCATTTTTACCGTTGACTTTTCCAAACATCTGATCATGCATCAAAACTACTACATGATTACATGTAAAAGCTTTATTAGTGCTACAACAATCCTCAATTTCTTTTATTAGATCTTCAATACTTTGTTTTGGACTGTAATCTTTTGGATTATACTTCCATTCTATATCCCATCCAAAAACTTTGTAACCATTTTCAGCCAACATTTCAGCGGAAGTAGCACCCGATTGCTTTATATTCTTTTTTCTTTCGCCAATAAGCCAGAGATTCCGTCCCGGTAAACGTGCTATTTTATGTGAAATATTAAAATCAGATTGATTCTTTTCAAAATCACGCAATACAGATTCAGGATTTTTATAAAAGGCCGCATATCGGTTATTAGCATGAGAGTAGCTATGATTATAGATTTCTATATAGGAATTCTCGCAGAACTTATTATAATATTGTAGAAATCTTTTACTTCCATCTATTCCATTTCCAACCATAAATAAACTTGTTTTTATTTGTGTGGCAGATACGATACTGTCTATATACAGACTTCCATTGAGCGGTGCATCATCAATGGTGAGATAAATATATTTGCGCGTCATACTTAATGAGTCTTCTTTTTTAGAAGTTATGGCAGACCAGGAAAGAGAATCAGTAGGTACATCTAAATCCATATCGAGAACCGGATTTTCAGTGTATTCCGTACATGAGTGGTAAATTAATATCAGAATCACAGCAGAAAATAAAATTGTTACTTTTTTCATATCCTTATTATTTAAAGTTTAAATTTTAGCAATACAATGGCTGTTGATTAAGATTTTACTTAACCAAAAGGGAATGGAATTCCCTGTCCGGTATCATTCAGATACGGTTTTATTCAGTCTATATGTAAAGTGATTATCTTATTTTATCTGCCAGGTAATGTATGATATATTCTCCGGAATCTCTGTTTGATCCTCTCCAAACTCATACCTTATATTATCTTTATCGTAATACCATCCATATGCATTTCCTCCAACAAGATAGATCGCATCAGATACACCAATATCTATCAAAGCTTGTGAGAAATCGTGAAAAGATTCATTATTCAAACTCATCACCATAATGATCTGTCCATTGCGGACTGCCAATGCGCGTCGGATAGATTTGTTTTTAGGTTTATTCTCTACAAGTTCTCCATTATGAACCAATGGATATTGTCTGAAAAACGAACCGTTATTTTCAATAACCTTTTGTAACAGAGGAGTGGATTCACCAACACCTATGGTGACCGTTTCATTATCAATAGCACAAAATCCCTTCTTTGCTACGCCACGTGCCAGACGTTTCCCTGAAAGTACAAAATCCCCTACAATTTGTTGGTTATCCTTACGGATATCCGCAGCCATTGCGGCAAAAATAAGGGTGGAGTCCAACCTGTCAGGCATTCCTATAGATAGCGACATAGTAGCCTGATGGGGAATAAAGACACGTAGTGGAACATCATTTATTGTTTCCTTCACTATTTCGAGATATCCTTCTTTCCCAGTAAGTTCAGTATTTCCTGTAGAAACAGATATACTTTGCTGTTCTACGATTTCCGGCTCAAAGTAATATTCCGGAGTCTGCTCTTTATTAGAAAGAACAATCAGTATTAAAATAGCTGAAATGATTACAAGAACGGCTGCAGAGATAATAAGCCACTTCTTTTTAGTAGAAACATTGTTCTTTTTATCAACTGTTTCCGAGCCAAGAATATATACTTCGTTATTTTGTTTATTATCTTTTGATATCATATTCCAATCCTCCTGCTTTTAATACTATCTTCTAATACGACTTTCAGTGCTTTCAATGCTTCTCTTGAAGCGGAGAGCGTGAATTTATGTGCAAAGCTGCTGTCTGATAGTATGATTTGCTGTTTAGATACGTTCACGTAGTAAATATATCTACCGTTAATGATGAGGCTTTTTCCTAAACGAATAAATGTCTGCGCGTCAGTACCCAGTTGTTGTTCTATTATTTTTTCGAATGAAGCCAGGTTGAATGAAAATACGTGTTCATCTTTGTCTACTAATGTCATGGTTGAATAATTACCATCCGACAGAATGTAAACAATCCGTTCCGGAGAGACCCGTACCACTTCATTGCTATTCGTTAACACCAGAAACTTTGACATCTTCAATTTATTTGTATTACAAAGATATGCCTTTCCCTATATATAATATTATCTATTTATTCTCATTTTATAAAATAGCATACCGGCTGTATGAAATAGCCTTATTTGGTTATGAAATGAAAAATATTCCTTTAATTTTGCCAAAACAAATGACAGGATGAAAATCGAAAAAGGCAAAGAATGTCACATTGATGAAATAGAAGCTCTTTATAACAATTTAAATGATTATTTATCATCGACAATAAATTACCCGGGATGGATAAAGCATATTTATCCCATACGTCAAACAGCCATTCAAGGAATAAAAGAATCAAGTTTGTTCATCGCAAAAGAAGGTGAGATCATTGTGGGAAGCATTATTCTTAATCACCAACCGGAAGAAGCTTACCATCAAGTCGAATGGCTTATCAATGCTGATTATAAAGATATTCTGGTAATTAGAACCTTGGTAGTTCATCCGTCATTTCTAAACAAGAACATAGCATCTTATTTGATGCAGTACGCAAAAGAATATGCTATAAAAAACCATTTAAAATCAATTCGTTTGGATGTATCGATCAATAATACACCCGCTATTAGTCTATACAGAAAATTAGGTTATCAATATATTGATACCGTTGATCTGGGGCTACCCTATGAACACTTAAAATGGTTTCAGCTTTTTGAGTTGAAATTAATATGAACGATTAAGATAAAATTGATTATTCACCTACAGGATTCTTAATTAATATAAAACAGTTTTTGCCATTCCATAATTATTGAATTTGTATTCAACATATGTCGAATTTGAATTCAACAATTGTTACATATAAATTCAACATATGTCAAATCTAAAATCAATCTGAGAATTATAATAGAATGTTACTATTATTTTGACAAAAAGCACTGATAAGCAGAAATAAATTCCTATCTTTGGCGCTTGAAGACAATTAAGTTCATTTTGATCTTTCTCTCCTTTGAATATTCCCGTTTACATCTTCCGGGTTTTCCATTGTTGAAATAGACCTTTTTAACTTCCTTGTTTTAATCTGAACCTGTTTTTAGACAGGGTTTTAATTTTTATATTTAAAAGGTTATGAAATCATTTTTTATTGGGAAATATGAAATAAAACTTCCAATTATCCAAGGAGGTATGGGAGTCGGTGTGTCACTTTCCGGATTAGCATCCGCTGTTGCCGATCAGGGTGGAGTAGGAGTTATCTCTGCAGCAGGTTTGGGATTACTCTACTCTGATTTTAAGGGTAACTACATGGAAAAATGTATCTGGGGACTCAAAGAAGAGATACGTAAAGCTCGCGAGAAGACAAGAGGGGTTATAGGTGTAAATATTATGGTTGCATTATCTAACTTTTCTGATATGGTAAAAACGGCTATATCTGAAAAAACAGATATTATATTTGCAGGAGCCGGTTTACCTCTTGATTTACCTTCTTACTTACAGGAAGATAGCAAGACGATGCTTGTGCCTATTGTATCATCATCACGAGCTACAAAAATTATTTGTGACAAATGGAAAAAGAACTTTGGCTATTTACCTGATGCAATTGTTGTTGAAGGGCCCAACGCAGGCGGCCATTTAGGTTTTAAAAATGATGAAATTGAAAATGAACAGTTCTCACTTGAACATATAGTTCCTGAAGTTATCGAAATTGTAGCCCAATACAAGGCGGAGAAAAATATCCCTGTTATCGCAGCCGGAGGTATTGCAACCGGTGCAGATATAGCTCGTTTCATGAAGATGGGAGTTGCCGGGGTACAGATGGGTTCCATATTTGTGACAACTCATGAGTGTGATGCATCATTGGAATTCAAGAATGTATATGTCAACTCTCGGGAAAGTGATGTACTTATCATTCAAAGTCCTGTGGGAATGCCCGGACGTGCCTTTGATGGTGAATTTATACATAATGTGATAAGCGGGAAAGAGAAACCTCGTGCTTGTCCGTTTCATTGTATCAAAACATGCGATTATACAAAAAGTCCATACTGTATTATACGAGCCTTATATAATGCCGCGAAAGGTAACATGAAAAAAGGATATGCTTTTGCAGGTAAAAACGCCTACCTTGCAGATAAAATCAGTAGTGTAAAAGAAGTGATAGAAAAGCTTAAAATGGATTATTCTATTTCTTTTTAATGCACTTCATCTTTATAGGATTACTTTCCTATATTATTATTAAATTAAAAATAAATTGACTGCTGTTAAGTAGTCTGAGATTACTATGACATTTAAAGAATTAAACATTATTGAGCCTATATTGAAGGCTTTATATAAAAAAGGATATGAAAATCCGACACCAATCCAAAACGATGCAATTCCGGTAGTATTAAATAAACGTGACATATTAGGCCTCGCACAGACAGGCACAGGAAAAACTGCTGCATTTGCAATCCCTATTCTTCAACAACTTATTCAAGATAAAAACGATTTAGGTAAACGAAAAATAAGAGCTTTAATATTGACTCCTACACGTGAACTGGCTATCCAGATAAGTGAAGGTTTTAACCAATATGGCAAATATACAGGATTGCGTAATTGTGTGATTTATGGTGGTGTAAAACAGAAAGCTCAAACTGATCAATTACGACGGGGTACTGATGTATTGATTGCAACTCCCGGCAGATTGATTGATCTGATGAATCAGGGCTTTATAAGCCTCGGTGCAATTCGTCATTTCGTGCTTGATGAGGCAGATCGTATGCTGGATATGGGGTTTATTCATGATATAAAACGTATATTACCTCATCTTCCTGAGAAAAGACAAACACTTTTCTTCTCAGCGACTATGCCTCCGGCGATTACATCACTTTCACGATCTATTTTACATAATCCCGTGAGAGTTGAGGTTACTCCCGTATCTTCAACAGTCGATACCATCCGTCAATACCTTTATTATGTAGAGAAAGCAGAAAAGAAAAACCTGTTGATCCAACTACTAAAAAAGGACAAAAAACAATCAGTACTTGTCTTTTCAAAAACAAAACATGGTGCGGATAAAATTGCTCGTGTTTTATGTAAAGTAGGAATCGGTAGTGAAGCCATTCATGGGAATAAATCTCAGGGTGCTCGTCAACGGGCTTTAACTAATTTCAAATCAGGTAAGACACGTGTCCTGATTGCGACAGACATTGCTGCTCGTGGAATTGATATCAACCAATTAGAGTTGGTGATAAATTATGATCTTCCTGATGTGGCTGAAACGTATGTTCATCGTATTGGACGTACAGGACGTGCCGGCCATGAAGGAACAGCCATGAGCTTCTGTTCGCAGGAAGAACATACTATGCTTCGTGATATTCAAAAGCTGACAGGAAAAAAACTAAATCTTGTTTCTGTGCCGGCATAGTTATAGAAAAAAGATAAAAATGCTTGTAGAAGGCATCATAATGTGTTGTAGAAAGCATTATGATGCTTTTTTCATTTATCTTTATTTTCCTGTCATCAAAGGATAATGTCCGGTTGTCAAATAAATTTGTTGGATAATTAAGGATAAGTGATATTTGCTTTCGTTATCATTTGGCAAAGGCTCCGATAGTATTTAAGGTAAAAAATGATTGTTTATAGAAAGGTTAGTGAAAATTTCATGTGTGTGAGAAGTTTTATTGAGAGAAAAAACGGAGCCTAAGCCGGTGATAATTTAAAAGGATAAAATAGCGAGGGGAAATAAATTATATTTGTGCAATGGACAAAAAGTCTACAAAATATTGGATCTTTATTATTTACTGGACAGCAATTACAATCCTGATCAGTTTTGTATTTCAAGGAGAGGCAAGTATTTCTGAAAGCCTCTTAAATAGTGTTAGCTTTGCTGTAGTTTCAATACTTGTGACATTACCTTTTTCTAATAGATTATTTATCCCGACATTACACCACCAAAAGACTTTATCTTTTATATTGAAATTTGTATTGATGAGTCTTTTTTTAATAATCGCATACACATTACTCTCTGATACATTTTACACATTAGGAGTTAAAGGTTTTCTTACTGCAGAGATAGAAAAACAAACGTTTTGGCATCAGGTAATGGATGGGTTACCCGGAACCATGTCGGCAAGCCTTATGTTGTGCGGAATATTGCTTTATTATGAATATTCAATCTTGCAAAAAACTCATTTAGAATCCCAATTACAGGTATTACATGCCCAGATTAATCCGCATTTTATGTTTAATGTACTGAATTATATTCATGTATTAATGCAGAAAAACACGGAATTGGCTTCCGATTTATTACTCAAATATTCAGAAGCATTACGGTATCAATTATATAGTGGACAAAAAGAGTTTGTCAAGTTAGAGCAGGAAGTGATGTTTCTTAAGAACTTTATTGATGTAGAGAAGTTCCGTTGGGAGGATAAGCTCGAGGTAACTTGTAACTGGAATATTGAAAATGGAAATATGGAAATCCCTCCTCTTATTATGATGCCTTTTATTGAAAATGCATTTAAACATGTTTCCCGATCTTCAGAGGAAAAAGGATTTATTAATATTGATTTAGAACAAAGAAGGAGAATGATTTCGTTACGAGTAGAAAATTCTAAATCAGATAAGTTGGTAAAGAAAAAGAAAGAAGATGGTATAGGTTTAAAAAATATAAAGAAGCGGTTGGAAATACATTATGGAGAGAAATACGCGTTAACCATAAAAGATATGGATAAGACTTATTTTTCTCAGTTAATTATTTATGCATAAAGATATGAGTAGCGAGAACTTAATACATAAAAAAACTCAGGCGTTGAAATGTCTTGTCGTAGATGATGAATCGTTTGCTATCGAGGGCATTGTGAACTATATCAATAAGCTGGATTTTCTGGAATTGGCAGCTACTAGTTCATCTGCCCTCGAAGCAACCGAAGTGCTTAGAGAAAAAGACATTGATCTCATGTTTCTGGATATCAATATGCCTGAACTAACCGGAGTTGAGTTTATGGAGTCGCTGGAGAATGCTCCTTTGACTATTTTCACAACTGCATATTCAGAATACGCTTTAGATGGTTTTCGGTTGAATGTTGTCGATTACTTACTTAAGCCTATTGGTTTTCAACGTTTCTTTCAGGCTGCACAAAAAGCCCTTGATTTATATTCTTCTCGTAATCTTGTGAAAAGCGATGATACGCAAAGTTCAGAAATGTATATTAAGCAAGAGGATTCTTTTGTGAAAATTATGTGGGAAGATATTCTGTACGTTGAATCTATGCAGAATTATCTTAAATTATACTTTAAAGATAAGTCATATGTTATCCATCAGACAATGACTTCATTAGAAGAAATACTGCCAAAGGATGCATTTTTCCGTATACACAAATCTTACCTTGTAAATATATCCCATATTGATATGGTAAGTGGAGGAAGAGTGTTTGTTGGTGGAACAGAACTACCTCTTTCCAAGCATCGGAAAGACGATTTATTTAATAGCGTAATCTTTAAAAAATTGATGAGCAAATAAAATATCAAAATTATGGAAAAGAAAGTTATTTATGAAATTCGTGAGCTTAGCAAGTTCAATGGTTTGTTCAGTGTGTATGACAACTTGTTGGGAGTAGCTGATATCGACAGCTTTTCCATGAATGAAGGATCTAAAACAACCCAATACTATCTTCCCGATCGTACACATAAAATAGGTATGATATGGATATTAGAAGGCGAATGTATCCTGCAAATAGATAATACACCTTATAGGCTTTCCGGTCATAGCTTTTTGCTTGTTCCTTCCTGGGGAGCCGTATATATTTCTTCAGTCAGTGAAGACTTCAAGGCTAAAATGCTTATAGCTGACAAAAGATTTATGGATGAATGTATAACCAATAAACAAATACTCTCTTTCTTTAATTGTTTATTTGTAAAGCGGATGTTACAAACCAGTCTGGAAGAAGAAGATATATGCCTTTTAAATACCAACTTCGATAGTCTCAGAGATAAAATAAAGATAAGTTCGCATGCTTACTACAAAGAGATTATACCGGTTAATTTTATGTCTTTCCTGCTCGATGTATCTCATATTTTAAATAAGACAAAAGAAAATAATATATCCACTCCATCTACCCGTAAAGAAGAGATTTTTAATAAATTTCTAGACTTGCTCCTTGAACATTATAAAGAGCAACATGAGGTGGCTTTCTATGCTGATAAGTTATTTATTACTCCTCAGTATCTTACTCTTATTATAAAAGAATTAACAGGTAAGACTACCAATAAATGGATTGATGATACATTGATTTTAGAAGCACGTAAACTTTTGAAAACTACACAAACAACAGTACAACAGATAGCTGATTTGCTAAACTTTTCAGACCAATCTACTTTTGGGAAATTCTTTAAAAAATATCATGGTATCTCACCTGCCGAATATAGAAAAATGTATTTTACTTCACTGTCAATAGCGTAGTGTATTATTACTTAAATCGATAGGTCAATCAATTTTATTTATAGAATAAATCGAGGAATTCATTTTCTAATAATTATTTTTGCTTTCACAACAAACTTGAATTTTATATAACAAATTCTATCAGAATTTCATCATTTGATTATATCTAATTAATACTATGAAAGTGATTTATTATCGATTATACTAATATTTAAAATGATTGTAAATGAAAAAGAAATGGATTTGCACTGTATGTGGCTATGTACATGAAGGAGAGGAAGCACCAGAAATTTGCCCTCAATGTAAACAACCAAAAGAAAAATTTAAAGAACTTGTTGAAACAGGCGGCGCGCTACAATTTGTGGATGAACACGTTGTTGGTGTAGCAAAAGGAGTAGATCCTGAAATATGGGATGGTTTACAAGCTCATTTCATGGGCGAATGTACAGAAGTTGGAATGTATCTGGCAATGAGTCGCCAGGCTGATCGGGAAGGCTATCCTGAAGTAGCCGAAGCGTTTAAACGTTATGCCTGGGAAGAAGCTGAGCATGCGGCAAAGTTTGCCGAATTGATTGGTGAAATGGTTTGGGACACAAAAACAAACCTTAAAAAGCGCATGGAAGCTGAAGCGGGGGCATGTGAAGATAAGAAACGTATCGCAACTCTTGCCAAACAGCAAAATCTGGATGCAATCCATGATACCGTTCATGAAATGTGTAAGGATGAAGCTCGCCATGGAAAAGGTTTTGAAGGATTATATAATCGTTACTTTAAGTAAACAATAGAACTTTTTTCAAAATAAAGGCAATTGACCATCCCGAAGGCTCTTCATCTCTCTTTCTTTGATGATCTGATCTTCAGAGATGTGTCCAATCATTAAAGGGGAATACGTATCGTGTTTCCCTTTATTAGTTTTGGCAGTCTGGTAATTTCCTTTGATCGCATAACAATAAATACATCCGTTCAAACAACTTTCATACGTGCCAATGTCGATGCTTTCAATGCAATTACACACATCCCGTTGGTTCTTATCTTTCTTTGCTTTGATAGGATAACCGACGATTCGTTCAATCAAATCGCCGTCAACACAAAGACCGCTTGGAATATCTAAGTAACGAAGATCGACTTTTACCGTACACGTATCTAATAAAATCGGATAGGCATCAATGGTTTTCTTAAACGAGATTGCCATTTCTTCAATATCTTCCTTTTCCAACGGTTTGATATTAAACTCCGCAACGGCTTTGCGGATATGGAAATAATGATCGATAAAACCCAGCATACATTTTTCCGTATGATCGCGCAAGGCATACGCTATATTGGCAAAAGCTTCTTTATGAAAGTCGATGGTATATTTTTCATTTATGAACAAAGGATCATAACGCCAGACAACCTTCTCTTTACCAATTTTATCAGCAAGCGTTTTAAACGTTTCAACCCGTTTCTTTAGGCTTGGAATATTATTCTCTATATCCCTTTCATACGGGTTGAGAGTATACTGGAAATAATAGTTGTAGTCTTTCAGTCGGTCTAATTTGTTTATCATGGGTGCCGGATTCTTCGACCAGAAAACAATACAGTCCACTACAGCAGGATCTAAATTAACCTTGCTGATCATCTTCGAATTAAAAGGATTTGGCACCAATACATATCCTTCTTTGATCCGATTAAAAAACCATTCCGAATAGAACGCCGGTATATCCGTTCGCCGGCTTGCACTAATAATCATACTATAAATATACAAAAATAAATAGATGGATCAAAACATACTACCTAACGCATTTCTTCACAAAATGCATATAATTTTCCCGGAGCATCCCATAAAAAATAAGAAAGACCTATATCTATTTTTGGTTTGAGGTACCTTAAAATTGAATTTGACCTACCTCTAAATATATTTAGACGTACCTTAAAACTGATTTTGAGGTACCTCAAACGGATAATAGGTATAACCGATTATAAGATTTCAATAAGAAGATGTACGGAACGGATGAGGAATAAGCCGGGTAGATTATATCAAAATATATATAAATAATCTCAAAAAAGATAACCATGTGCTTTGATTTCTATGTACATTTGCCTAAACACGAGTAGTAGTATGCTACATAAAATTTTCATCTTTAAGTTACAAATCGAATATCATGAACCGTAGTTCCATGACTACTTATTAAAAATGTTAATCGCATGAAAGAATTGAAAATGTACATCGATGGTAAATTCATCGAAAACAAATCCGGAAAATGGATTGATGTATTGAACCCTTCAACAGAAGAAGTTATTTCACGTATGCCCGACGGAACCATTGAGGAGGCACGTACGGCTATTGATGCTGCGGAAAAAGCGCAGGGAGCATGGGAACGTCTTCCGGCTATTCAGCGTGCAGGTTACCTGATGAAGATAGCAGCCGGTATTCGTAAAAGAGAAATGGAACTTACCGATATTATCGTTCGTGAAGGAGGTAAAACACAAGGATTGGCGAACGTAGAAGTAAACTTCACGGCTGACTATATCGAATACATGGCCGGTTGGGCTCGCCGCTACGAAGGAGAAATTATTCAAAGTGACCGCCCTCATGAAAGTATATTCCTATTTAAGAAGGCGATCGGCGTTACAACCGGGATACTTCCCTGGAATTTTCCGTTCTTTTTAGTAGCCCGTAAAGCAGCTCCGGCACTGGTGACCGGAAATACTATCGTAGTAAAACCAAGTCAGATTACCCCTGAGAACGCATATGTATTCGCGGAAATAGTAGCGGAATCAGGCTTGCCGGCGGGAGTTTTCAACCTTGTGTTGGGACGTGGTTCGGTGATTGGTCATGAATTGGCAGCAAATCCAAAGGTAGGAATGGTCAGTCTTACAGGAAGTATAGGCGCGGGTATACAGACCATGGAAGCAGCTTCAGCCAATGTTACTAAGGTTTCACTGGAATTAGGAGGTAAAGCGCCCGCTATTGTGATGCCGGATGCCGACCTTGATCTGGCGGTGAAATCAATTATCGCTTCCAGGGTAATCAATACAGGACAGGTATGTAACTGTTGTGAACGCGTGTATGTACATTCAAGTATAAAAGATAAGTTCCTGGAAAAGATGATAGAAGGTATGAAATCGGTTAAGACAGGTAATCCAAGCGAGGTCAAAGATCTGGATATGGGACCGCTTGTTGAGGCCAATGCCCTGAAATCAGTACAGGAAAAAGTGGAAAAAGCTGTAGCACAGGGTGCGAAATTAGTAGTGGGAGGTAAGCGTATCGGTACAAAAGGCTATTTCTTTGAGCCTACCTTGCTTACTAATTGTACGCAGAAGATGGATATTATTCAGGAAGAAACTTTCGGCCCTGTACTGCCAATCGTTGAATTTACAGATGTAGAAGATGCCATCGAGTGGGCAAATGATTGCGAGTATGGTCTGACTTCTTCTGTTTACACTCAGAATTTAGATATGGCATTTAAACTCGTTCGCGCGTTGAAGTTTGGTGAAACGTATATCAATCGTGAGAACTTTGAAGCTATGCAAGGCTTCCATGCCGGATGGCGTAAATCCGGAATTGGTGGCGCGGATGGTAAACACGGACTCGAAGAATATCTTCAAACACATGTAGTTTATTTGGAAACTAAAGGCTAAGATGACAGTAGGTTTATTTATCCCTTGTTACGTTAATGCCGTCTATCCCGAAGTAGGGGTGGCAACATATAAATTATTGGATTATTACGGAGTGGATATTGATTATCCACTCCAACAAACATGTTGCGGACAACCCATGGCAAATGCCGGCTTTGAAGATAAAGCTGCACCGCTGGCCAATGAGTTTAATAAGCTGTTTGACCGGTACGACTATGTGGTAGGTCCTTCGGCCAGTTGCGTGGCTTTTGTTAAGGAGAATCATCCTTCTATCTTAAAGAAGGCCGGTCATCCCTGCCAAACCAGTGGAAAGATATATGATATATGTGAGTTTCTTCATGATATCTTGAAGGTAGATAAAGTACCGGGTGTCTTTCCTCATAAAGTTAGTATGCACAATAGTTGTCATGGGGTGAGGGAGTTGCATCTTTCATCGGCCAGCGAATTGAATATTCCTCGTTATTCCAAAATTAAAGACTTGTTGTCAATGGTGGAAGGAATTGAGATCTTTCAACCCGACAAAGTAGACGAATGTTGCGGTTTCGGAGGAATGTTTGCCATAGAAGAACAGGCCGTATCCGTATGTATGGGACAGGATAAACTAAAAAATCATATAGCGACCGGAGCCGAATATATTACCGGAGCCGATAGTTCATGCCTGATGCATATGCAGGGCATCGTGAAAAGAGATAAACTGCCGATACAGTTTATCCATGTTGCACAAATATTAGCTGCCGGATTATGAGTACAAAACATGCGAAAGCTGCCGAACGCTTTATCAAAAATAAAGAACAGGAACAGTGGCACAATGAAACGCTTTGGCTGGTTCGGGCGAAGAGAGATAATCTGGCGATGCAGATCCCTGAGTGGGAACAGTTAAGGGATTTGTCAAGTCGCATCAAGATGCATACCATATCGCATCTGGATAAATATTTGGTTCAGTTTGCCGAAAATGCGGAAGCTAACGGAGTTATCCTGCATTGGGCTAAGGATGCTGAAGAGCATAATAAGATCGTATATGATATTCTGCAAAAGCATAACGTCAAGAAGTTGGTGAAAAGTAAATCCATGCTTACCGAAGAATGTCATTTAAATCCGTATCTGATCGGTAAAGGTATCGATGTGGTAGAGAGTGATCTTGGTGAGCGTATCCTGCAATTAATGAATGAACCGCCGAGTCATATCGTTATGCCTGCTATTCATTTGAAGCGGGAAGAAGTAGGAAAACTGTTTGAAGAGAAACTAAATACTGAATCGGGTAACAGCGATCCAACCTATCTTACACATGCGGCCCGACGTCATTTGCGGAATGAATTCCTTACCGCCGACGCGGCAATGACAGGAGCTAATTTCGGAGTTGCCGATACGGGTGATGTGGTGGTTTGCACCAACGAAGGAAATGCTGATATGGGAACTTCTTTTCCTCCATTGCATATCGTTTCGATGGGTATCGAAAAACTTGTACCCAATTATCAGGCATTAAGTGTATACACCCGTTTATTGGCCCGTTCTGCTACAGGGCAACCGGTTACAACGTATACTTCTCATTATCGGAAACCGCGCAAAGGTTGCGAAATGCATATCGTACTGGTGGATAACGGGAGAAGTGATATTTTAGGAAATGATGAACATATTCAGACATTAAAATGCATCCGTTGTGGAGCTTGCATGAATACCTGTCCGGTTTATCGAAGGAGTGGGGGATATTCATATACTTACTTTATACCCGGTCCGATTGGTATTAATCTGGGGATGCTCAAATCGCCTAAAGAATATGCTGATAATGTTTCGGCCTGTTCGCTTTGCTATTCTTGCAACAATGTATGTCCCGCAAAGATAGATCTGGCGGATCAGATCTATAAATGGCGCCAGAGCTTAAACAGTATTGGTAAAGCAGATCCGACAAAGAGGCTGATGTCTAATGGAATGAAGTTCCTTTTCGGACATCCTTCACTGTATAATAACAGTCTGAAGATGGCGCCAATCGTAAACAAGATGCCTCGTTTCCTTCTCTATAATAACTTAAACGACTGGGGAAAAGGAAGGGAACTTCCTACTTTTGCCAAAGAGTCGTTTACACAAATGTGGAAGAAAGGAAAGATAAAGAAAACTCAAAAGTGATCATATGAGTAAAGAAGAAATTTTAGGCAACATAAGACGTAATATCATACACACATACGATCTTCCGGAATTGACTATTGAGGCTACTCAATATGATGACAAGGTCTTGAAGTTTATCGAAGTCATGAAGTTTGTAGGTGGTGATGCTGTTCTTTTAGAAGAAGGCGAAGATATCAACAAACGTATTCAAACTATTTACCCGGATGCTAAGGTTATTGCTTCCAATATTGCCGATATATCTGCCACTGTAAACCCCGATACTGTCGAAACGCCTAATCAATTGAATGGGGTAGATGTGGCGGTTATACAAGGAGAATTGGGTGTTGCTGAAAACGGTTGCGTCTGGTTGCCCCAAAATGTGAAAGAGAAGGCATTATATTTCATCTCAGAAACCCTTATTATATTGCTGGACAGAAAGAAACTTGTTAATAACATGCACGAAGCTTACAGGCAAATCGAATTAAATGATCACGGTTTCGGTGTATTTATATCGGGCCCTTCTAAAACCGCTGATATAGAACAAGCATTGGTCGTTGGCGCACATGGTGCCAGAGGAGTAACTATAATATTGACATAAGCTTCTTCCTTTTGAACAATTTTTCATAAATTTGCAACAATCACATGACTACCAGAGTTATGTTGTAAACAGTAAAAGTATGGAAAATCGTTTTTTGGGTATTGTGGAGAATAGCTTTAGAGAATACTGGGACCTGCCTGCGTTCTCTGATTATAAAGGTGAGACATACTATTATAAGGACGTTGCCCGCCGGATTGAAAAGCTGCATATTCTTTTTGAACATGCCGGAATTAAGAAAGGAGATAAGATCGGATTAGTAGGAAGAAACTCTTCAAACTGGGCAATCAGTTTCTTTGGTATTATGGCTTATGGTGCAGTTGTTGTACCCATCCTACATGATTTCAAGCCGGATAATATTCATCACATTGTAAACCATTCTGAAGCTAAAGCTCTGCTGGCCGCTTCAACTAATTGGGAAAACCTGAACGAAAGCCAAATGCAGAACGTTCAGCTTTTCATGTCGTTGGATGATTTTTCAGTTATTAGTTCGACAGTTAAAAATATAGCCGCCATCCGTGAACAGATAGATGTATTGTTTCAAAAGAAATATCCTGACGGTTTTACAAAAGAAAATATAGCTTATCATTTAGAGGACCCTGAAGAAATGGCTGTATTGAATTATACTTCAGGCACAACAAGTTTCTCTAAAGGAGTAATGCTCCCATACAGAAGTTTATGGAGTAATACTAAATATGCGAATGAGAATGTTCCCTTTGTTCGACCGGGTGATAACATTGTTTGTATGTTACCCATGGCACATATGTATGGTTTGGCATTTGAAATTTTGAATTCGGTAGGAAAAGGTTGTCATGTTCATTTCCTTACCCGTACACCCAGTCCTAAAATTATTGCAGACTCCTTTGCTACGCTGAAGCCAACACTCATCTTAGCTGTACCGTTGATTATAGAAAAGATAGTAAAGAGCCGTGTCTTTCCTGAATTAGAAAAGCCGACAATTAAGTTTCTTCTCAAAGTCCCTATTGTGAACAAGAAGATATTAAGCGTGATTGCCGATAAGCTGAACAAAGCTTTTGGAGAAGCTTTTGGAGAAGTAGTAATCGGAGGTGCAGCATTAAATAAAGAAGTAGAAAACTTTTTGAAAAGGATAAATTTCCGATATACCGTAGGATACGGATTAACAGAATGCGGCCCTTTGGTAGCGTATGAACAATGGGATACTTTTAAGAAAGGCTCTGTAGGGAGGATTGTTGACCGTATGGAGGTTAAAATTGACTCTTCTGATCCTGTAAATGTAGTAGGAGAGATATTTGTTCGCGGAACCAATAATATGTTGGGATATTATAAAAATCAGGAAGCAACGGATGCGGTGATGTTTCCCGATGGCTGGATGAATACCGGAGATTTAGGAACAATGGATGAAGATGGCTTCCTTTATATCCGTGGACGCAGTAAAACTATGATATTAAGTTCCAATGGTCAGAATATCTATCCCGAAGAAATTGAAGATGCTTTGAATAATATGCCGTATGTTGCCGAGTCATTGACGATTTATGAAAAAGGTAAACTTGTGGCACTTATCTATCCCGATCTGGAACAAATTGCAAAGGATAATATTAATCCGTCTGAAGTTGATAACTTAATGCAACAAAACATTGATCAATTGAATAATGAAATGCCTGTTTACAGTAAGGTAAGTTCATTCAGAATACTTCAGGAAGAATTTGAAAAAACACCCAAACGGAGTATAAAACGTTACCTATATCAACCAAAGGAAGAGGGATAATCTTTACCTATATCGATATAATATAGCTGCCTAGTTAATTGAAATAATCAACCCTGTTGCTATTGCTTCTGCTGCTAAAGGAGCTAATATGGGACTATATGGCTTTGCCACGCCAACAATAGGTTTTATGTTACTATCGATCAAATTCTATTTGGCAAAACCATTAGAAGCATATATGAGAGAAGTATAGTACTTTGAAAACACGTTTACCACACGATGAGAATAAGCAGAGTAATTAAAAACTTTTTCATTTCTTTGTTATTGTTTGTATTACAAATATAAGCAATTTTGCTTATACATTAGCAAACACTTCTGGTATAATATGTACCTCAAAGAAACATATACTGATAAATTTATCGCTATAGATGCGGCAAAAGTTGTGCCACTGATTTTCGATCCGTTCAATAATGACTATCTGAAAGTAAGCGAAAAGATAGGAAAAGCCTTCTCAGACGGAAAGCAACTGAAATAAATAAGGATATCGAATAAGAAAATCATTGGGGGTTATACGGTGGCGCAGTATGAAAATCACACCTTCAATACCCCACGGAAACCTCTTGAAGCATAATAAGACTCCGCACCGTTATGGTACACAAATACTCTGTCGTAGCGGTAATCCCCGAAAATAGCCCCGCCAAGTTCTCTAATCTTTGTAGGTGTTTTCAGCCAACTTGATGTCTTGGTATCGAAATTCCCTGTGAGCTGCAATTTGCGGTATTCATCCTCCGTTAAAAGCTCTATACCCATGGTAGTAGCCATCCCTACGGCGCTGTCAGCGGGTTTATTCTCTTTTCTTGACCTTTGTGCTTCGGGATCGTAACAAGTATTCCTACGGCCTTTGGGACTTTCGGGCGAGCAATCGCAAAAGATATACTCCCCCGTTTCGGCATCCATACCGATAATGTCAGGTTCGCCGCCGGTTCTTTCCATCTCGCTTACCGACCACAACTTCTTACTGTCCACTTCCAGCCTTGTCTGTACATCATTCCACCGGATACCCTTGTGGCGGTTCATATTCAGATCAAAGCGCTCCTGTAGGACTTTGAACAACCTGTCATACATAGCCATTCCGTTTAGGGATTTATTTCAACAGTTCGCCAAGATAAGTTAAAGTCATAGTGATACCGTCTTCGAATCCCATGGTTATCAGCTTATCGAGCTCGGCCGGAGAGTTAGGCTGTAAAATGATGTCGACGGCTGTAATACCTTTACTCTCTGCAAAACCGATAGTCCACCTCGAGTGGGGCATTGAAGGGTCTATATTACCATCTTCGTCAGAGAAAGCATCCTGCCAAATTATTTGTTCGAGTGGTTTTATTTTCTCAAAATCCGTTTTGCTCCAGTGCTTCTCATTTTCGGGCCCGACCATGGCGTACAACCACGTACCACCTACGTTAAAATCGAACGACCGGGTTTCGACATGGTACGGCTGCGGCGCCCACCACTTTTCGAGCATATCCTGCTTTGTCCACGCCTCCCAAACAGCTTGGATACCAGCTTCAAACACACTTACGATATGTATCGTATTATTCTTTTTGTCGACCGAAAGGTTGACTGTCGATTCTGTATTCATAACGATCTGTTTATTAATGAGTATAAATAACAAACAGAGGGTAAAAAGGTTTTACCGGCAAGCAGCTAATTCATCCAATATCCGCCTGTCGTACTGCGGAACATCCAGCAACACAAATAACTCACAGGTCAATTCTACCACACACCCGTAGCACCTTTGCAGGTCGTCGCCATTCAGTGTCGGAACGCATCGGGCATACCGACCATACCATTCCGCCGGAATTTCATGCTCGAGGTCTTTCATCGGGTCGAGCCAATGACCGGTACTATCCAGATACAAACGTATCATCAGTGCAAGGTATTTCTCCAGAAAATAAAACAAGTGAACTGCACGTGCATACTCGCCACGCCGGATAACATTCCCCACAAAAAGCAAGTTGTTAATCATCGAATCGGCAACCCACGTAATATTCTCACGGGTATTCCACACAGGACTGATCTGCCCGATACCGTTTAGTGTATCAGTCAGCAACCCATCCTTATCGACCAGATTCATTTTGTCGCGGACACTAAAATCCAACATACCCTGCCAACTATGAACAACGCCAATATCAGCAACCGGATGAAAATGGAACTCACCACGTATTAGATTATCAAAAACAGCCACATCCGTACCAAACTCATTGGTAAAGAACATCCTGACCGTACGAACACCCTCGACCCACACCCTTTTATCAGGCAGGTACCCTTCCCGCAAGAAGATATAAAACTCAATATCCGAGAAGCCGTCGCCCTCCCCCTTGGTAAAAGAACCATACATCAGCACCGCGCTGACACCTTCATCGTCTAAAGACAAATCCCGGACCTTCTCAATCATTCTTATTTGTTCCATATAAAATTACTTAGCTAATGTACCGTTTTAAGTAACATAGCACTAAGATACAAAAAATCACTCGAACCCAAGTCGAAGAATTCCCGAAGGCAGGTCGAGGACACTACAGAAAACACACAAAAAGATACCCGCAACTCTAAAAGCAGAAGCCATGAAGAAGTCTACGTAGCTCTTATCTCTACAAAGGGTTTCTCCATTTTTAATATGTGATAATAAAATGTGGCTATTATACGATTGAAGCAAAATGCTCAAATCGAGACAGAAGGCTTTAAATTCGGAGATGTATTATGCTGATGGTGGTAGACATCCGGGCATTACCCAACTTCCAATACCGATATTGGGAACAACCCGTCCAAAAATCAAAGAGATACGTGAACGGTTATTATCCATGAAGCTTGAGGATATGATAGTTGTTGATTTCTCAACCGTAGCCCAACAATCCAGAACCTACGACGAATATGAATCCGCCTTATTGGATACAGAAGAAAAAGACATCCAGTATGTCGGAATCGCTGTCTACGGCGAGAAAAAAGTCATCAATAAAATGACCGGAAATTTGAGCCTTATCAGGTAGCAACTATATTTTCATCATTAATACCCTATAGTAAACCGTTCTTGGTGGTGTGTCGGGGTTTCCAGTTCATCTACCATTGCTTTGGCGTAATCCTGGACGGATATTTTGCTTTCGCCTCTGTCGTTTACGATCAAGTCGTCTTTGCCAAGGCGGTAGTTGCCTGTGCGTTCGCCGGACTCTAGGCTCCCTGCGGGAGAGAAGAATATCCAATCGATATCTTTTTCGTTTACAAGGGTATTCAAGTAGAATTCGCCCAGGGATTTTACCCCATCTATGATTTCGGCCGGGATAGCGCCCGAATCAACCACGCGGACTCCAGGGGCGACGAACAATGTGCCTGCACCGCCTACGATCAACAAGCGCTTAACACCTGCTTTCTTTACTCCTTCCAGAATGCGGGGGTATATTTTCAGGGTTTCTTCGTAGATGTCGGGATTACTCCAACCGGGGTTGTATGCACTGATAACGGCATCGGCGCCTTTTGTGATTTCAGCCACTTTTGCGGTGTCGGACACATCGGCTTTAACGACTGTAAGGTCGGGGTTGGAGATTTTAATGCTGTCGGGGTTGCGCACTACTGCTGTTACTTTTATACCCCGGTTCAATGCTTCATTCAGGATTGCGGTACCTACGAATCCGCTGGCTCCTATCAATACTACTTTACTCATTGCTGTATTTTTTATTGGTTTATATTAATAACAATGCAAAGGTGGGGCAATGTTCGCGGCTTGTGATAATACATGTCCGTCAAACGATGGTAAATCTCCGCCCTGCGATTATTTCCTTGCAGTATCGCGGAATTGTGCAGGGGTCAGCCCCATGTGCTTACGGAAGTATTTATTAAAGTTGGTAGGTTCTTCGAAACCAAGTTTATAGCCTATTTCCTTTATGGACAAACTACTGTATGATAATAACCGTTTTGCTTCAAGTATGGTTCGCGAGTCGATATAAACTTTGGGTGTTTTTCCAGTAAGGGCTTTTATTTCTTTTGATAGTTTTTTTTCGTTTATGCCTAATAGTTTGACATAGAATTCAGTGTTGCGGTTTTCCCTGAAATATTGTTCGACTGCATTGTAGAATTTTCGCCCTGTATTGTTAGTGAGAGGAGGATGGTTTGCCGTAAGTTGCCTTTCGGTTTCCAGTAGCAGGACACGCAGGTAGCTCTGTGCAATTCCTGTCTGGAATGTATCGACAGAGTGTTTCAATTCTTCATCAAGCAGTGCGGTGAGATTTCCTGCAAGCTGGGGGCAAACAGAGACTGTTTTATTCAAGCTAATGGGGTTAAGTATCTCGGCTGTATGTAGAAAGTTGGAGTCGAGTTCCGTAATGTTGAAGAATGAACCAGTAAACAGGATCATCTTGCCTGAATAGTGGGATGTGGTATCGAACTGACATACTTGTCCGGAGGATATTATCAGTATCTCGTTTGCTTTTATAGGTATATCCCTGAAGTCGATACGGAAAGTGGCTCTGCCCTCTGTAATCCATACGATCTGATAGAAGTTTGCTTTGTGAGGCTGCCCGAGCAGCTTGGGCAATTCACGGATAAACTTTAGGTCTTTTACCTCTATCTCAATGGGTAAAGCCTTGAAATCAAATGTCCTGATGGTTTGATACATGGCTAGGGCAAAGGTAATGATATCCCTGCATTTTCGAGCGCTCGTTGTTACTTTTATATGGTTATAAAAATAAAAGGAGTAGAATTTTTAATTCTATTCCTTCAATATATCCAGAGGTTCTGGCGGAGCTTTTAACTATTTTGTAACCGCTGTATATTAAATGTTTAATTCCAAAATATTTATTCTACTGTAAAAAACAATTCGCAAACTTGCGAATTGAAAATCTATTCGTATATTTGCGAACGATAAATATAAATGATATGTCAAAGAAAGATCTTACAGCCGAACAAGAACAGCTTGCACGCTTCGCAAAAGCCATAGGTCACCCTATCCGTATTGCTATTCTGGAAATGCTTGCGAATCAGTCATGCTGTTATCATGGCGATATGTCGGAGATACTGCCCATTGCTAAAAGCACTCTTTCACAGCATTTGAACGAATTGAAAGATGCAGGATTGATACATGGAACAATCACATTGCCAACTGTCAAATACTGCATCCATGAAGAAAACTGGCAAAAAGCAAAAAGTATGTTTTCTGCATTGTTCGTTGAAATCAATAATGAAGAAAGCTGCAAAAGCAAATAAAAAATTTGTTTTACAAGTTCGTGTTTTTGCGAATTGTATGTATAATTACGAATTACTATATCATATATGAAAATTAAGAAAGTTACATTGGACGATGCAAAAGGCATCTGTGATATTTATAATTATTATGTGGAAAATACAGCCATTACCTTTGAAACGGCAGCCGTAAGCGAAAGTGAAATGCAGCAGCGTATCAAAGGCTTCTTAGATGAAGGATTTCCTTATTGCGTAGGAGAGATTAACGGCAAAATCGCAGGCTACTGTTATCTGCATAACTGGAATAACCGTTGCGCCTATTCATCCACAAAAGAAGTTACTATCTATTTAGATAAAGATTTGCAGGGTAAAGGAATAGGCACAATCCTGTATCAGCATCTTTTCAAAGAGATATATAAAGGCGATATACACGCCCTTATCGCAGGAATATGTATTCCCAATGAAAGCAGTGTACGCCTGCATGAAAAATTCGGATTCAAACAGGCATCACACATGAAAGAAATAGGCTGGAAGTTCGACCAATGGCGTGATGTGGGTCATTGGCAACTGATTATAAACCAAATACCGCCTAAAATCCTTATCCTTTGTACAGGCAATAGCTGCCGTAGCCAAATGGCACACGGTTTCCTACAATCCTTCGACCCTAAACTATTAGTCTATTCTGCAGGAACAAAAGCAAGCGGAGAGGTAAACTCCAAAGCAATAGAAGTAATGCAGGATGCAGGGGTGGATATTTCGCACCATACATCCGACAGTGTAAAGCAATATATAAATGAACAGTGGGATTATGTGATTACCGTTTGCGGTGGTGCAAATAAAAGCTGCCCTGCATTTTTGGGAAAAGTAAAGAACCGTTTGCATATCGGTTTCGATGATCCTTCCGAAGCAACAGGAACGACAGAATTTATACAATCCGAATATATCCGAGTAAGGGATGAAATTAAAAAAGCATTTTACGAACTATATACAACCCAGATAAAAGGCTATGAATAAAAGAAAAATGAGTTTCTTAGACAAGAACTTAACCCTTTGGATATTCCTTGCAATGGCTATCGGTGTGGGATTGGGGTATTTGGTACCCTCTTTCAGCAGCTATATAGATTCCATGTCGAGCGGAACAACAAACATACCTTTGGCTATCGGTCTTATCCTGATGATGTACCCGCCATTGGCAAAAGTAGATTATAAACAACTGCCGAAAGTATTTTCCAACGTAAAGATATTATCCATTTCATTAATCCTGAATTGGATTATCGGACCAGTATTAATGTTTGTACTTGCTATTGTGTTTTTACACGATTATCCCGAATATATGGTAGGTATTATCCTGATAGGTCTTGCAAGATGTATCGCAATGGTGCTTGTATGGAATGATCTGGCAGAAGGTAACACTGAATACGGTGCAGGACTTGTCGCCCTGAACAGTATCTTCCAAGTGTTCTTTTACAGTTTCTATGCTTGGATATTCGTAACCAAACTCCCCCCTTTATTTGGTTTTGAAGGTGCGATAGTGGATATATCCATAGGCACGATAGCTGAAACAGTCGCTATCTATTTAGGTATTCCATTTCTCATGGGTATTCTCAGCCGTCTGATATTGGTTAAAATCAAAGGTGAACAATGGTATAAAGAGAAGTTTATCCCTGCCATTTCACCCATTACCCTGATAGCGTTATTATTTACCATTGTGTTAATGTTCAGCCTCAAAGGTGAACTGATTGTACAAATACCGTTAGATGTGGTGCGTATAGCCATACCGCTACTTATCTATTTTGTGGTGATGTTCTTCCTTAGCTTCTTTGCAGGTAAACTAATGGGCGCATCCTATGATAAGAACGCTTCGATAGCTTTCACCGCCACAGGTAACAATTTTGAACTGGCTATTGCAGTTGCCATCGGTGTATTCGGCTTGCATAGCGGACAAGCCTTTGCAGGTGTAGTCGGTCCGCTTGTCGAAGTACCTGTACTTATCCTTTTGGTAAACATCGCCTTTTGGTTGAAGAGAAAATATTATAAATAAAAATGATTATCCGCATTATTCCTCTAAATGATACTTTTTACAATAAGTATGATAGCAGGAAAAAAAGTATGGCACCTTTTTGGGAAAAGTACGGCATCTTTTTAATAGGGTGTATAATAGTCTGTAAAACAGGTACATATGATTTAACTTGTTTTGCCTTTATAAATGGAAATAAAATACAATATCATCGGAATATATAGGGAGACAATAGCGGATAATCATTTAAATAAATAACATATTAAACGAATAAACACTAATCTTATGAACAAAAGTATTTTAGCTCTATTCTTAGCCATACTTTTTGTTGCCTGCGGTAATAAGGCAACAAGCCAACAGGCAGAAAATCAGACACAACAAAAACAAACCGTTACAACGGTTGACGCTTCCGTAGTAAACGTCTATTACTTTCACGGCAAGCAACGCTGTAAAACCTGTATAGCTGTGGGCGATTTGGCAAAGAAAACCATTGAGGAAGCCTATTCAGGCAATAACAAAATAAAATTCATTGAAGTAGATACAAGTGATAAGCGGTTTGAAGATTTGGTGAATAAATATGAAGTGTCGTGGAACGCTTTGATTATTGCCAAAGGCGATAACTCCGTAGATATCACCGAACAGGCTTTTGCAAACGCTTTAAACAACCCTGATGTGTTAAGCGACCTGATAAAAAAAGAAGTAAACCAAAGAGCATCATAAACAGGCATGGATTTTCTTCAACAGATAGTAGATAATTCGGATATTCCTGTACTGACAGCCTTTATATTGGGTTTAATGACAGCTATAAGTCCTTGCCCGTTGGCAACAAATATAACGGCAACAGCTTATTTGAGTAAAGATATAGCCGACAAAAAACGTGTTCTTTTCAATGGCATATTCTATACATTAGGTCGTACTTTCAGTTATACGGCATTAGGACTGATATTCTATTTCGGTGCAAGTAAATTCCATGTAGCCAAAATGCTGCAAAACATTAGCGGTCTGTATCTGGGAATAGCCCTAATTATTATCGGTATCCTGATGCTCGATATTATAAAATTCAATATTCCTGCATTAAGTAAACTCACATCGAAAGTCGGTGAAAGGAAGATGAAAAAGAACTATCTGAATGCTTTTCTTTTGGGTGTATTGTTTGCACTGGCTTTCTGCCCTTATAGCGGTGTCTTGTATTTCGGTGTACTTATACCTATGACGATCAGCAGTGCATCAGGGTTGCTTCTACCGCCAGTATTTGCCATAGCAACCGGACTGCCTGTTATCGTTATCGCTTATCTATTGGCTTACAGTATGTCGAATGTAGGCAAGTTCTACAACAGGATGAAAAGTTTTGAAGTATGGTTCAGGCGTATTGTTTCGGCTGTATTTATCATAGTGGGAATATATTATATAGTAATGAATATCTAAAAAGTATATAAATATGGAAATAATCGTATTGGGTACAGGTTGTGCAAAATGTAAAACAACCTATGACAGGATAGCCAAAGTTATTGCAGATATAAACAGTACGGCTACTTTAAGGAAAGAAGAAGATATACTGGAAATAGTCAAATATAACATTATGTCGCTTCCTGCCGTTGTGGTAGACGGTGAAGTAAAAATAAAAGGCTATGTACCCACAGAGGAAGAAATTAAAAAAGTAATCAATTAAATTATAAAGCGATGTTAGATTTAAAATTAGATACCCGCAAAGCGGTTAAGATATACGACCCTGCACTATGCTGTCCGACAGGATTGTGCGGTGTGAATATCGACCCTGAACTAATGCGTATAGCAGTAGTTATCGAAAGCCTGAAAAAGAGAGGGGTAATTATAGAAAGGTTTAACCTGCGCGACCACCCACAGGTATATGTTGATAATAAGACAATCAATGAATACCTGATGAAAGAAAGTGCAGAGATATTGCCTATTACCACTTTAGACGGTGAAGTAGTCTTAACAAAACAGTATCCGTCAAACGCACAGATAGCCGAATGGCTGAACGTGAAAGAAGAAGACCTCACCGTAAAAAAGTAAACCGTAAATCCCTTTCTGTTTCAACACATAATTCTGTTCCGAAATAGCAGAAAGGGAGCGTATTATCTCAAAAAATGAATTTAAACAACTAAAGATATGACAAAGTATCATCCTTCAAATATTGACCTGACAAAGTATATATTCTTTACAGGAAAAGGCGGTGTAGGTAAAACATCCATCGCCTGCGCAACAGCCGTAAACCTTGCCGATAGCGGTAAGAAAGTCCTTTTAATAAGTACCGACCCTGCATCTAATTTGCAGGACGTGTTTAATATGGATTTGGACAACAAAGGTACAGAGATTAAAGAAGTGCCTAACCTCACTGTAGTAAACTTAGACCCTGAACAGGCAGCAGCCGAGTACAGGGAATCGGTTATTGCACCGTTCAGGGGTAAACTGCCCGAAAGTGTACTTGTCAACATGGAAGAACAGCTATCAGGCTCATGTACCGTTGAGATAGCAGCCTTCAACGAGTTTTCGGACTTTATCACCAATGAAGAAAAAAGAAAGGATTATGATTTTATAATCTTCGATACAGCACCCACAGGGCACACATTGAGGATGCTTCAACTACCGTCTGCCTGGAATACTTTTATTGCGGAAAATACCACAGGCGCATCCTGTTTAGGTCAGCTATCAGGATTGGAAGACAGGAAAGAAGTATATAAAAATGCAGTCAGCACCCTTTCAGACAGCAAACAAACAACGCTTATCCTTGTAAGCCGACCCGATGAAAGCCCACTCAAAGAAGTTGAACGTTCATCCAATGAACTGTTAGATTTGAATATTGTTTCACAAAACCTGATTATTAACGGGGTATTGGAAAACTATGACGAAAACGATACAGTTTCCAAACAGATATACCAACGGCAGCAAAGCGCACTGAATAACCGTTCCGAAGCATTATTAAAACTCAATACCTATATCGTTCCGCTTCGTTCCTACAATATGACAGGCATTGATAATATCCGCAATATGCTTAATAGCGATGTTCAGGTAGAAGCAAGCCAAAAGGAAATTAATACAAATGATTTCCAGACCATAGATAATATCATAGATGATTTATACAATTCGGGTAAACGTGTAATCTTTACAATGGGTAAAGGCGGTGTAGGCAAAACAACCATTGCAGGCAATATCGCAAGAGGCTTGGCTGACAAAGGTGTAAAAGTACATCTGACTACCACCGACCCTGCCAATCATTTATCTTTTATCGAAACAAAAACAGACAGTATCACCGTTAGCCATATAGACGAAAAAGCGGTATTAGCTGCCTATCAGAAGAATGTACTGGATAAGGCAAGAGAAACAATGGGGGATGCTGATTTAAGCTACATAGAAGAAGATTTACGTTCACCATGTACACAAGAAATAGCCATTTTCAACTCCTTTGCCGAGATTGTGGCAAAAGCAGATAATGAAGTGGTGGTGATAGATACTGCACCGACAGGACACACTTTGTTGCTTCTGGATTCTACCCAAAGTTATCATAAAGAAGTGGAACGGACACAGGGAAATATCACGCCTGCCGTTCAGAACCTTTTGCCACGTTTACGGAACGAAAAGGAAACGGAAGTTGTTATAGTCACACTGCCCGAAACAACACCCGTATTTGAAGCTCAACGCTTACAACAGGATTTACAACGTGCAGGAATCAAAAATAAATGGTGGGTGGTTAATTCAAGTTTATTGCTTACGCCTACCGTAAGTCCGTTCCTGAAAGCAAAAGCACAAAGTGAGATACAGTGGATTGAAAAGGTTAATGAAATTTCAGGCGGTAATTTTGCCGTGATAGAATGGAAAGAGAAAGTATAAATAAAAAGACAGGCTTTTAATACCTGTCTTTTTATTCTGAATTATTTGTAAAACATTTGTAAAACAAATAGCCGAAAACTATGAAATTTACCCTTTAAGTTCTTCCATCACAAAGAATGTAAGTGTTTAAAAATAAAAGGAATAGAATTTTTGATTCTATTCCTTCAACATATCCAGAGGTTCCTGGCGGATTCGAACCGCCGTAGACGGTTTTGCAGACCGGTGCCTAGCCGCTCGGCCAAGGAACCATTTGAGAGATGTACTCTCTGATTTGCGAGTGCAAAGTAAACCAATCTTTTTCAATTATACAAATCTATTATCTCTTCTTTTGTGTGAAGGTTACTTTTCGGTTCATAATGAAGTTTACAGCTCCATACACGAACAGGCCTAAGAATTGAGCGAGATATTTATTCATCTCAAATATTTCCACCATAAGCAGTAATGCCAGGAATTGTGTTCCATAGGCAAAGCCGAAGGCCAGTAGGAAAAGAGGAACTTCACGCCAATACTTACCATCGCGTGATGTAAATATCCAATATTTACTCCAGAAGAAATTATTAATGAGGGCTGCAATGTATCCGGCTATGTTCGACCAGAGATAATTGCAACCCATTATATCCATCATTATCCATATTACCAAATAGGTAATAAGGGCATTTAATGATCCGATTATGATAAAACGAAGAATACGGGTTGATTCCTTTATCTTCTTTTCATCGTTTTCACACAATTGAATACTTCTTTGTAAATTCAATGATTTCGTCAATATAACCGAATACCAGACCTGTAACAGTATCTGCACATCCATAATATATCGCAATACGACGAGTTTCAGGATCGTGTAAAGCCGCACATGGGAAAGTTACATTTGGTACATCACCCATACATTCATAATCTTTTTGAGGAGAGATAAGATATGGGCCTGAACGGTATTTCATTTTCCAGGGATTTTCTAAATCTAAAATAGCAGAACCAAAGCTGTAAACATACCCGTTACATGAACGAAGTACGCCATGATAAATTAATAACCAACCTTCCGATGTTTCAATAGGTATTGGTCCGGCACCAACTTTCATACATTGCCAGGCGCTATCTTCGAATGCTGCGGGAGCCATTACATGGCGATGCTTTCCCCAATATTCAAAATCAGGAGTTTCGCTATAGAAGATATCTCCGAACGCTGTATGTCCATTATCACTTGGACGGCTAAGCATAGCAAAATTACCATTTATCTTACGAGGAAACATTACACCATTTCTATTGAAAGGAAGGAATGCATTCTCTAACTGGTGGAAAGTCTCGAAATCGAATGTATAAGCCACACCAATGGTTGGACCATGATAACCGTTACACCAGGTTACGTAATATCTGTCTTCAATAAAGCATACACGTGGATCGTAACCATATACCCACTCTCCTATTTCTTTATCGTCGCATTTGAATTCTATCTTTGTTTCTTTAATATTCCAGTTAATCGCGTCTTTACTGAAACCTACATGCAGGCGCATTCTGCGATTGGTATCATCACAGCGGAACACTCCGGCAAATCCGTCTTTAAAAGGTACAACAGCGCTGTTAAATACACTATTGGAAGTAGGTATTATATCACGGGGAATAACGGGATTTTTAGAGAATCTCCACACAACATCTTTGCAGCCTTCCGGACGATCCTCCCAAGGCATATTCGGCGTAGCGTCGCCAATGATTTTTAAATCTTTCATTGTAAATCTATCTCTTTCATTAGTTTATTATATTCTTTCTCATCTTTATTCATCTTATCATACCAGTTCTTCTTCAGGATCAGTGTTGTAATAGTTAGGATCAATATAGAAGTAACTAAAGGCATTCCTTCACGAATCACTATATACATCGGAATAATGGTCAGACACATCTGCCAAATGATACCGATTGCTACGTTAAACATATCACGCTTAAAGTTTTTATTGGCTGTTACTTGTGGGTATTTAGCCGTAACCTTATCATGTACCGGCTTCCAGAATCCCCATGGGCGTATTGTTATATAGAAACGCATCAATGTTTCATCATCAACAGCAGGAGCTGTAAATGTACCAACTATACAACCGATTAAGGAGACAACGAGTAATATCGGGAAATAGAACAACGGTAACAAAGGAGCATTATTCGCATATTCTCCGACTCTTTCAACAAAATGGCCGTCAACCATTGTATAACTATCAAATATAAAAGGACATACTAATGCGGCAAGAATACCGGCTATCATTCCCCAGAAGTAACCATTTCCATTGAAACGCCACCAATGCCATTTAAGTAGATTAGCCGCAATATAACCGCCATATAATGCAGAAGTGATCCATTGCAGGACAGAATTTATATTTTCAACAAAGAACCCGATAACCGTACTTACGACTACAACTCCAATTGTTACAATATAGCTTGCTCGTATAGTTGTTTTATCGCTTGCCTTCGGATTGATGTATTTTTTGTAAATATCATTAACGATGTAAGCCGGTGCAGCATTGGCAGTAGAAGCAAATGTCGACATAAAAGCAGCTAATAAACCAGCCAATAATAGACCCGCTATTCCGGCAGGCACAAAATGATTTATAGCATTAGGTAAAATTAATTCGAAATCTATTGCCCCTGTCTTTGTAGTTAAGTCTAATTCCTGGAAGAAAGCTAAAGCCAGGATTGTGAATCCCATAATCATAAGATAACGAGGAATTAACAATATCACCGGAACAGAACCACTCATTAATGCAGCTTCTTTTCCTGAACGACAAGAAAGTATTTTTTGCATATCGTAATTAGGTGCCGGACCTGCCATACTATTAAAGATACCTTTAAAAAGCATCATCATCAGGAATATGCCAAATAAAGAGAATTGATCATTCATTATTTTCTCATTTACATCACTGAAGATGCCGGTCCAATTGAGATCTAATTTCCAGGTAGGCATCAGGCTATTCCAACCTTCAGGTACAATTGCGGCAAGAGTTTCAGGACTTACATTCACCATTGCTATTACAGCAATAGTTATACCTGCTATCGTCATAATCGCAAACTGGATAACGTCTGTCCAAACTATACTTAACATTCCACCAAACATTACATATATAGTAGCAATTGTAGTAAAGAATATACCATATGCATGAGGTACGTATTCTGCAGGAATATTAAAGGGAACAAATTGTGAAATGATCTCCCAAGGGAAGAATATTTCCATAAACTTTCCCACGCCAATAAATCCGTAACTTAAGAATCCTAATACTCCGATAATTGCGTATATAACAACAATTGTATGAGACAACTTTGCTCCCTTATCCTTACCAAAACGGGTTTGTATCCATTCTGCACCTGTCAACACATTTGAACGTCGTAACCACATGGATAGATAAACCATCAGAAATATTTGGTTAAACACAGGCCACAACCAGGGAATCCACGCACTCTTTACCCCATAAATAAAAGCAAGAGTCACCATCCACATGGTTCCGGAAATATCAAACTGCCCGGATGCGTTGGATAATCCCAACATATAAAAAGGTATGGTTTTTCCTCCCAAAAAATAGGAGTCCATATTTTTGGACGCACGTTTTTTCAACATGAGTCCGATTACTACCATAGCTACCAAGTAGACTGCTATGATGAAGACGTCAATAAAATGTAATTTCATGGTTTATAGTTTTTAATCAACAGGACTAATAGAAGATATCATTCCGAAAGTTGCATTATCGTTCAGATACCATACCATCTCACCTTTATCATTTATTTCAATTAATTGAGGATTAGTCGTCGAAGTATTATCATGGCTATGCCCTTGCCAGTTACATATATATATATTACCGTTATTTAAAGGCAGGATTTGTGCTACGAATGATAGTTTAGCTCCTTTAATATCGTCTTGATTAACTGTACGGATCACTTCGCCGTTTTCGAAATTTATTTCCCGGTAACAATGTGCATCGCCACAAGCAACCAGATAATTCCCATTCTTCAATGGAGCGACACAAAAAGGATTACCGTTTACTTTGACACTTTTTATTTTCTGTCCTTGCGGAGATACTTCACAAATTTCGGAGGTTTCCAACAGTGGAACCATATAATTCCCTTTTTTATTCTTTATAATTTGGCGAAACTGGGAATGAGTATTCTCAATTTGTGTATCAAATTCAGTTTTAGAAATAATCTGACCGCTCGGATTCACTTCCAGGATAACAGCCGGGGAGCCACACCAAGCCAACAGATAGTTTCCATCGGATAATACACGGGCAGTCTGTAACTCGCAACCTTCTGGAGCATCAATATTCCATAACTCATCTTTATTCCGATTGATCAACTTTGCTCCTTTACTATAAGAAAAAAGAATATTCCCGTCATGAGTGGCAGCAACAGAGTTACATTCCCATCCTTTTTCTGTAGGATATTCCCATTCGATCGCTTTAGACTCTTTGTCGATAATCACAATCTTGTCCCATCCCGAACCACCAAGTAATAGTTTTTGATTTTTTTGATGGCACGCAGATAAAGTTAGTAAGCAAATAGAAAACAAAAGAAGTTTCTTCATTACAAATTGCTGTCCTTAATTAAAAAATAAGTGCAAAGGTATAAAAAAAGGAATGATGGAGAATAGTGAAAATATATTTTCACATCCTTTATAGATGTTATTTATAAAAAGAATAGTCAATGTAAGAGATGTCGGCCATTGATCAGGATATTTCTCTACTAATTTGTAGATGAATTTTATGTTTGACATATGTTGAATTCAAATTCAATATATGTTGAACATGTATTCCACATATGTCGAATACAAATTCAACAATTGTCAAACGCAAAAAAGTTCTGTGGGTTTAGAGAAATCATCTTAATCAATGTAGGTATTTGTCTAATAAATTATATGAAATCCTTCCTCGTTTTTCAGTATCTTTTACTCCGGGGATGGTGTTCCAATATTTCTTTCCGTAAGAACTCACGATCTATATGTGTGTATATCTCTGTTGTTGTAATTTGTTCGTGTCCCATCATTTCTTGTATAGCACGCAGATTGGCTCCTCCTTCTAATAGATGTGTTGCAAAAGAATGCCGAAAGGTATGCGGACTAACATTCTTTTTTATACCCGCTTTTTCTGTTTGTTGTTTAATAATATGGAATACCATAAGACGGGATAAGGCTGTTCCTCTGCGGCTAAGGAAAAGTATATCATCAAATCCTTTTTTTACCGGTATCAGGTTACGGTCATATAAATAGTTTTTTATTTCATGGAGAGCCGTTTCAGAAATAGGTACCAATCGTTGTTTACTGCCTTTTCCTTCCACTTTAATAAAGCCTTCCTCAAAGTAAACATCAGGATATCGTAAAGTGATAAGTTCTGAAACACGAAGTCCGCAACTGTAAAGTACTTCCAGCATGGCGCGGTTTCTTTGTCCTTCCGCCTTGGACAGATCTATTGTCTCCAAAATACTGTTTATTTCATTTACAGTTAAAACTTCAGGAAGTTTAAAACCTATTTTCGGAGTTTCCAACAATTCTGTAGGATCAATGGTTATATAACTGTCAAGAAGTAAGAAACGGTAAAATGACTTGATACCGGAAATGATCCTGGCTTGTGAGCGCGGATGGATACCGAGATCGTGGAGTTGGGCAACAAATTGTTGCAAACTTTCGTATGTGACTGTTTTATAATTGAGACCTTCATCCCCCATAAACCGCAGAAGTTTATCGAGATCGGTCATGTAAGCATCAACGGAATTAGGAGAGAGAGACTTCTCCAAACGTAGATAAATTTGGTATTTACTGATAATATCTTTCATAAAATCATTACCTTTGCCCCACTTTACCGGCGGGGTTCGGTGCAAAGGTAAAAAACTTACATATAAAATGAAGAAGTTTCAAATTATCAACGGCCCTAATCTTAATCTGTTGGGTAAACGTGAGCCGACAGTATATGGGAATACATCATTCGAAGGTTATCTGAAAGAGTTACGGGCAAAGTATCCTCAATGTGAGATAGAATACTATCAAAGTAATATTGAAGGTGAATTAATAAACAAAATACACGAAATAGGATTCAGTTACGACGGTATTATTCTGAATGCCGGTGCTTATACGCATACATCTATCGCATTACTAGATGCAATACAGGCGATAGAAACTCCGGTCATAGAAGTACATATTTCAAATGTACATGCCAGGGAATCTTTCAGGCATATTTCTATGATATCGGCAGCATGTAAAGGGGTTATCTTGGGCTTCGGCCTGAAATCATATGAATTAGCGCTGTTGGCACTAATTGAAAAATAAATAAGAAAATAAGTTTTTTATGTTAAAGCATACAAAGATTGTTGCAACAATTTCTGATCAACGTTGTGAAGTAGATTTCCTGCGTGAGATGTATAAATCAGGAATGAATGTAGTGCGAATGAATTCTGCACATTTAGTAGAAGAAGGATTTGATAAAATAGTAAATAATGTACGTGCCGTATCCAATAGTATCGGTATTTTGATGGATACCAAAGGACCGGAAATACGTACAACAATTGCCACGACTCCGATAGATTTTATAACGGGAGATAAAGTAAAGGTAAAAGGAGATCCGAATTCGGAGACAACTAAAGATTGTATCTGCGTTTCATACATCAATTTTGTTGCTGATATGAAAGTAGGTGACGATATGTTGATTGATGATGGGGATTTGGATCTGAAAGTCATAGAAAAGCATCAAGACTATCTGCTTTGTGAAGTGTTGAATGATGCGACTTTAGGTAGTCGTAAAAGTGTGAATGTACCGGGAGTACGTATTAATCTACCATCATTAACAGAAAAAGACAGGAATAACATTCTTTATTGCATAAAAAACAATATTGATTTTATTGCTCATTCATTTGTGCGGAGTAAACAAGATGTATGGGATATACAACGTATATTAGACGAACATAATAGTCCGATTAAGATCATTGCTAAAATAGAAAACCAAGAGGGAGTCGATAATATTGATGAAATATTGGAAGCAGCCTATGGTATTATGATTGCTCGCGGCGACTTAGGAATTGAAGTTCCGGCAGAGAAAATACCGGGTATTCAACGTGTACTGATACGTAAGTGTGTTGAGGTTAAAAAGCCGGTAATTGTTGCAACCCAGATGTTGCATTCTATGATCCATAATCCGCGTCCTACACGTGCGGAAGTAACAGATATCGCAAATGCTATCTATTACCGTACAGATGCTTTGATGTTAAGTGGTGAAACGGCTTACGGTAAATATCCTATAGAAGCAGTTCAAACCATGACGAAAGTCGCGCGTGAAGCGGAAAAAACGAAACTTGCCGCAAATGATATCCGAGTTCCTTTCGCCGGAAATGATATGGATGTTACTTCTTTTCTTGCTAAGCAGGCCGTGAAGTCTTCATCGAAATTGCATGTAAAGGCAATCATTACGGATAGTTATACGGGACGAACAGCACGTTATCTGGCAGCTTTCAGAGGAACGTCACCGGTCTATGCTATATGTTATAATGAAAAAGTTACACGCACACTTTCATTATCCTATGGGGTATGGGCTGTTCATCAACCCTGGAATGATAGTCGTCGTGGTTATTTCATCGATGCATTAAATGAATTGATCAAAAGCGGACATATCACTCGCAATAATATGGTGGCTTACCTGAGCGGTAGTTTTGGCGATGGCGGAGGTACAACTTTCTTAGAAATTAATAATGTAGGAAAAGTACTGGATGCAGAAGGTGATTATTCTCTTCCTACTTTTAAAGAAAAGAAATGATGCCGGCTGATCTTGACAATTATATTCTTTCACATATTGATGATGAGGGAGCGTTATTGTCAGAATTAGATAGGGATGCACATGTAAACCTGCTTCGTCCCCGAATGCTGTCGGGACATTTACAAGGTCGTTTGTTAAAGATATTTTGTCGTATGCTGCGGCCAAAACGTATTCTTGAAATAGGTACATATTCCGGATATGCGACCCTCTGTATGGCGGAAGGTCTTGAAGAAGACGGTATAATTCATACTATCGAGATCAATGATGAATTGGAAGATTTCATTATGCAATACTTTTCCCGTTCACCGGATAAAGAAAAAATAAGATTGCATATCGGAGATGCGATGGATATCATTCCTAGCCTGAATGAAACGTTTGATTTAGTATTTATAGATGCGGATAAGAGACTTTATGAGGAATATTACGAATTAGTGTTTCCTTATGTTCGTAAAGGGGGAATTATTTTAGCAGATAATACATTGTGGGATGGGAAAATCCTGGGTGAGATCATACCTTCCGATAAACAAACAGTAGGAATATTAAATTTCAACGAAAAAGTAAAGAACGATACCAGAATAGAAAAAGTTATATTACCTTTACGTGACGGCCTTACAATTATGTGGAAAAAGTAAAAAGAAGATGTTATGGAAAATAAGAGATTAAACAGGATAGGACGCCTTTTACAAAAAGAATTAGGTGATATATTTCAAAAGCAAACTCAAGCCATGCCCGGCACGTTAATTTCCGTAAGTGCAGTTAGAGTAAGTGCAGACTTAAGCGTAGCGAAAGCATACCTAAGCATTTTCCCTTCTGAAAAAGCTGAAGAAATAATGAATGCTATAAAGACAAATGTAAAATCTATTCGGTATGAGTTGGGTCAACGTGTTCATACCCAATTACGTATAATTCCGGATTTGAACTTTTTTATTGATGATTCATTAGATTATATTGATAATATAGATAAACTTTTAAAAAGTTGATAGTTGACAAGTGACAGTTGACAATTATTTTGTAATAATCTCAACTGTCAACTGTCAACTGTCAACTGTCAACTGAAAAATGAATTTCCCTTTTTATATAGCTCGACGGTACCTTTTCTCTAAGAAGTCACACAATGCCATTAACATTATATCGATGGTGTCGGTATGTGGAGTGGTGGTGGCTACTATTGCATTAGTATGTGCCCTGTCGGTAATGAATGGGTTCAATGATCTTGTATCATCTATGTTTGGGAATTTTGATCCTGAGCTAAAGATTGTTCCCAAAACAGGAAAGGTTTTTGATCCTTCTGCCAATGAGGTAACAAAAATCAAAAGTTTGCCGGAAATTACTTTAGTGAGTGAAATAATTCAGGATAATGCCTTAATACAATATAAAGATCGTCAGGTAATAGCCGTAGTAAAAGGAGTTGATGATAATTATTTACATCTTACCAATCTGGATAGTGTCTTGGTTGACGGAGAGTTCAAGCTTCAGGATGAAGCTGCTTATTATGCCACATTAGGAATAGGACTGGCTTTTGAATTAGGAATTAATCCCGGATATGTGTCTCCTTTAGAATTATATGCTCCAAAGCGTACAGAGAAAGTAAATATGGCTAATCCGGCAACTTCATTCAATCTGGAATATGCTTATATAGCTTCTGTATACAGGATTAATCAACAGGTATATGACGAGGGGTTTATGATTGTACCTCTGGCACTTGCCCGTGATCTTTTTACGTATGAAAAAGAAGTTTCTGCGTTAGAACTCAAATTGGCTGATAATGCGAATGTAAAAACAGTAAAGAAAGAACTTAAAAGTCTGTTAGGAGAAAATTACATTGTACAAGATAGATACGAGCAACAAGCAGATGCTTTTAAAATGATGCAATCGGAGAAATGGATGATCTTTTTGATCCTTTGTTTCATTTTGACAATTGCTTTATTCAATATGGTAGGTTCCTTATCCATGTTGATGATTGAAAAACAAGGAGATGTACGTACATTACGTAATATGGGCGCAGATGATACCTTAATTCGCCGGATATTCCTTTTTGAAGGCTGGATGATCTCAGGTTTTGGAGCGTTGATTGGAGTTGTGATTGGTTTAATCCTTTGTCTACTTCAACAAGAAATAGGATTAATAAAGATGGGTGCAGCAGGCTCGTTTATCATTGATAATTATCCGGTTCGGGTAGTGTTTTCGGATGTCTTTATAGTCTTTGTTACGGTGTTATCTTTAGGTTTTCTCTCGAGCTGGTACCCTGTTTATTATTTAGGTGATCGTTGGCTTAAGCAGAAATAATATTATCTTTGCTCCTCGAAAAAAGAGCAAACAATTACGTGAAAGAAGCAATACAAAAATTTATCCACTGGTTTTATATTCCACCCTTTAATAAACTAATTCCTTATAAGACATTTCAGTATCTTGCATGTGGGGGAGGGAATATGGTATTTGACCTGACTCTTTATGCGGTTCTATATAATTTTGTATATGATAAAGAGAATATTGACCTCGGATTTATTGTTATTTCTCCATACATAGCGGCCTTTCTAACGGTTTTTCCGATAACATTCCTTACCGGATTTTGGTTAATGAATAATGTTGTCTTCGAAGGTTCTCCAATGAGGAACAGGACAAAGCTATATCGTTATTTTCTAGTAGTTTGTTTAAGTGTTTTAATTAATTATGTTGGATTGAAGATCTTTGTAGAAACTCTTCATTTTTATCCTACACCCGCTAAATTTACTATCACTATTATCAGCACGTTGGTCAGTTACATTTCGCAAAGACATTTTACATTTCGTCATTATAAACGTTGAATATATACAAAATAAAACTGCCTTCACCGGTTAATGTGTGAAGGCAGTACACTACTACTACGAATTTGAATCATTTGTCTAACGTAAATTTCTTCGGTCCTGGTTTTCTAAACGTAAATAATCAGATAGTTAATTTGGTTGGTCAAATCTAATATCTTTTTGAGACGAATATATTATACAGCTTTTTAGATTTGCTCATCTTCCCGTTGGAAGACATTACAAATATAAGGGGCTTAATTGAATCCTGAAAGAGTCTTAATTTATATTAATGCGATTTAAATCAGATTTAAGAAAATGTACGAAACTTAGCCATTTTCATTATAATTTACAACTTCTACAAGTTTGCAAAATTAAAACTTACAACTATCTGATCAGATTTTACAACTAAATATACGACAAACATAAATGCAACTCCAAAAGATTTATGAACCAAAAGAATTTATGCTATTTATTTATCAGAAAGTTTCGGATTTGTAGTTCATGTCCTTGTGAATTCGGATTTTTATCTTCCGACATTTTCAAGACTAATTGATGGGTTCCTGTGGTGAGTTGATCATCTAATATGTATACCCAGGGGATGTAGAGGAAACTACTCCATTCGGTATAAGTATCAAGCTTTCGGAAAGGACCGCCGTCTATACTATATTCAATGATACCGGCGGAAGGGCCGCAAACGCAAAATATTCCAATAGCTCTGCCTTCGAATGTAAGTGATAATTCGGCTTTGGGTTTCTTTGCTTCTAACATGGGTACATCTACAAAGAGTCGCCGTTTCTCTATCTTGTTATCGGGATTCCAACCGGCTACATATTCCCATCCAGATGAAATGTGTGCATTTTTTATATCATAGAAATCACCATTGAAATAGCTATATGTATCAAGAGGCTTTTCAGGTATTGGATGGGGTAGGGGCTTTTTATTAAGATCAATAAATGCCCACATATTATCTAACAAGTTATTGATAGCTGCTGCATAATAGGTATGTCCTAATGGTGCGGGATGTGTACCGCCGAATTCTTCCCACGTGAATTCTCCTTTATCCATCCGTTCATTGATTTCCTGAATCAGATTAATGGATGGTATTTCGTAATGATTGGCTACACGTTCGTGGTTAAACAATACATCAGGTAAACGTCCTTCTTTGTATAGATCGATAAAAGGATCATAAATAAAGTGCAGCATAATAATATCCATTTCCGGATTACTTAACAATGCTTGTCGTATCTCACCCTCCATTCCTCTTGTTTGTCCGATATAATTAAACCCATTGGTATCGTCATTTACTGCGGCTTCTACAAACAATAGGTCGATTTTACCATCTCGAAGTACATCCTGTTTAAAACGGAAAGAACCCGGAGTTGAGCCGGTGGAAGCTATTCCGGCTCGTACAAACTCAAAAGTTGTATAAGGGAAGCGTTGTTTCAGTTGTTCTTCTATCATATCGCGCCATCCCGTCATTTCGGTGATTGATCCGCCGAGGAAAGCTACACGGCCTTTTCGTTCTTTTTCGAATTTCAGGTATGAATTATATAAGTTTCCACGGATATTCAATACTTGGTTTTCCTTATACGCAGGCTGATTTCGTACAATAAAATCTACAACCGGCTTTGGGTCTTCCAAGCTATGAGGATGATGTCTAACACCGGGCTTTAGAATGATTTGTACGGGTGATCCTTGCTCAACTAACCGGTTACGAACAATCTCCATGTTTTCACTGTATGGAACAACATCGTCGGCATCACCACAAACACTAATTATCGGAATAGCATGAAGGGCAATCACATCAAGATAATTTATCGGACTTCCCTTAAAGGTTTCCATATCTTCATCTTTTATTCCCCATTCTTTCAACATATCTTTCCAAAGCTCTTTGTTCTTGAGTCCCGGCCAGCTTGAAAGATTACAAACAGGTGCGTCTACATATATACAGGCTACTTTATCAGGATTGGCTGTCGCCCAATTAAAAGCGAAAAGACCTCCGCGGCTGAATCCTTCCAGAGTTACTTGAGGCGATAAATTGTAAATATATATCATATGGTTGTAGAATCCGGTTCCCAATTTAACAGCCCGAGGACTTCCGTAAAGATGTGTTAGGTCATAATAAGCAACATGAAAACCCTTTTCGAGCAAAGCTTTGTCAACAGCCGGAAAAGCATCAAAGAAAGCCGGGCGCCATATCCATGGATTTCCTTCGGCAGCCTTATCGGGGATTACCAAAATAGCATCCCTGTTGTTGTATTTAAAATCATAGCGCACATACCCGGCCCATTCGGATTGTTTTATTTCTCCCTGAGCTGCAATGCTCAGATTGACCAGGAGCAATAATACTATTGTTGTAACAAATACAAGTTTATTTTTCATGTGTGTTTTTCTTCATATTTTTCCCGATAAAGATATTAATTATTTTAACCAATGCCCGATTTAGCAAGTAATTAATATGTGTAAAGATAAGCTATGCACGGTGATGATATTCCGCTAACAGGTTATTTTATAGTAAATATGACTTTTTTGAAATTATGCAAAATCCGTCACAAACCGCTTAAAAGTCTTTCGGGAAGCGAGAAAAAGTGTGACAGATGATCCGTCACATTTCGGTCACATGAAAAATTATATAGGACGGGTTTTAATCGAACTTCTGATTTGATCTAATCCTTTTAATGGTTGGATAGTTATCCTTTATGTATTTGTTCTTTTATCATTATTCTTTTGACCTTCGTCAAAAGTAATTTTAACCTCTGTCAAGAGAACTTTTGACAGTGGTCAAAAGAAAATTTGACTAAGGTCAAATGAATAAAATGTAAAGACTAAAACAATAGAAGTCCTTTATAAAAGCACTAATTCATCAGTATAGAATTAATAAACCTTCAATAGCAAAGTACTATACCATTATCATACATAAATATACGATCATTATGCTCCTGAGATATTAACCGGTATGTTGTTCCTTTAGAAACCTCTTTAAATTTAAGTTGATAATTACCTCTTTTTTTACCTACAGACAGCCTATCTCCTTTATCCCATATCTTTAAAATGAACTGTATGATCTTTTCCTATTTTCCCCATTGAACAGGAACCCACTTTTTGTTATTAAATACACATAGATAAGAATATTCAGTATTCTCCGGTATTTGTTTAAAATGGATAGTAATATTTTTGTTTCAAAATACTGGGAAGATACATCCTTTTTAAATGGGTTTAGAAAGAAAGGGGGTATATCTTCGCTTTTCAGTGTATTGTCTTGAATAGGTCCTTCCATATGATATTCATACGTATGTCTGTAGACTTTAGGTAATCTGAATTTGCCCCACAATAAATCCACACTTTTATTATTATAGATTTCTTTATATTTCCATCTGTCATCATCCCAGAAGGGCTCAAATGCATACGTTTCTTCATCAATGATTAACGCATTCCAGGTATGGCTACTGTTTCTATTTCCCCATGTTGGTACATAATCAATAGCAACGGCCATACCTACAGATGATAACAGGAGTGTATTATACCAGGCTCTTACACCACAAAGACCGCTTTTAATCTGTTCAAATGCGGCAGTGTTGTAGATAGGCAATGATGTAGCAGTAAAGTTATTATGTGTAAGAAAGCGATATTGGAAGAGTAAGGAATCTGTTCTATCTTTAAAGTTTAAGTTATCATTAGAAAAAAAAGTAGAATGTCGCTTATAAAACTTCTTCCGACTTTTCTAATTCATGCCTGTTTTCTCCTGTCATATCCAATGTAAAAGCTAATTGTTTATCATTGGTTGAATGGCAGGCTGTGAATATTAATATGATTATGAAGAGTATGTGTATTATGAAAGATTCATTATAGTTCATATTTTACATCCGGTAAAAAGTATGTATAACTATTATCTATTTAATAATTGAGGTTTTCGGCATCCGCAAGAATTAATAATTCTATTGGATATAAAGAAGGTTCATTTCCTTTATTGTTTAAAATCGAATATAAGAAGTAAAGGATTGTCTTTCTCTTCTGTTGTGTTAACTATTTCCTTAAATTGCTCTAAAGGAGGATGTTTATCTCTCCATTCAACAACAGAAAATGCATCTAATGGAACAACGATATGTTTATTCGCATGGTAAATAAATTCTGATAGGGGAATTGTTAAACCATTGAAATAAACATTATCTTTAACCGCTACGAAAGTATTTGTAATTTTGTTTATACGATCAAAGACAGTCAATTTCTTGTCTTTTTGATAAAAGCTGGAGAACATCAGGAAGCGATCATAAATCGCAAAACTATAAACACCATAGGCATAAGATTTCTCGTATAATTGGTCAAAAAAATCTTTCACATCTTTATAATGTTTTTTAAGAAAAGAAGGAGGAATGTTTCTCCCTTTAAAATTAACATAGAAAGATGGGGTTATATCACCACTTTCATCAGATACATAAACAGTATCATTAATCGGTTGAAAGAAGTAAATAGATTTTTGATATTGATAAAAGTTATGGTGAGCAAATATAAACAAATACTCAGCCTGATTCTTGTCAACAGGCAAATATGAAGAATCTTGCTGCCCATTTTTCACTCTGCGCAATTTATGGCTGTAGTCAATACCAGAATACAAAAAGAAAGAGTTGTTTACAATAGGTGAAATTGCTTGTGCATCATATTCAAGGTTACTTGTCGTCATACTTTTCCCTAAATGGTCATAGGTAATTAATCTTTGTTGATTTCTGTCCAAAATCATAATCGTCTCACCGTCTATCATGAAATCTGTGATTTCGGAATATTCTCCCGGGCCATTACCCTTTTTTTCAAAACAGGATAATAAATTTCCTTTCTCGGAAAATATAAACAAGGTTCTTCCATCAGAAATATAAATACAATTGTTTTCGTATTTGATTCTTTCAATTTCACCCATAATAGTATCGTTTGGAAGTTTGATCATTCGAAAATTGTTGAAATATTCAGACAGTTCCAGTTTTGCATTGGATGTTATATCTGTTTCTAAAGTTGGAATAGAATGATTCTGCTCATATGAGTGACAACTGAACATAATACTAAAACAATAAAAAAAGAGCAAATATTCCCTACATTTATAAATGAAGCTATATATTTTCATTTCGGCAAATTATAAAGTTAATTTATCTTGGTAAATAAGATATATTTACCAAGATAAATATATAATAACTAATTAGCAATCAGGTGAACTAGTACAATTATTCCCGGTTTTTTTTGCACAACAATAGTCTCCATTGGTTTTTTGAGCCAATGCTTTATCATTTTTGCTACTTTCATTTTCAGCTAAAGCCTCCACATTACTCAACGCCAAATTTGACAAATTAGTCATATCTTGACTTTGAGAAACATTCCAACCTGCTACAATAGCGATTGCTGCAATTATTGTTATTCCTATAATTTTCTTTTTCATAATAATTAATTTTAATATTTATAATTTTGACTCTTTGTCGGTATACATCTACTATTCTTCAATGAGTTTACCTTTATAATAAATATTCAAACTATCTTTGCCATCACCTCCTTTCTTTGTTTGGAGGGACATGAGGGAGCTTGCTTACCGGTTTCAAGAGTTAGGCAATGCTCCCTTTCTTTACCCATTATTGGGCTTGTCCCTTTATTTGTAATTTTATCGATTTATCTATATTACATTTTACTGTGATTGTTTCGTAAAAGAATCCCAGCTCTTTAGGACTCATCTCTATTTCTACCTGTAAGGACTCACCCTGTTTTGCAGTTTTTTTATCAAAAGTAACTTTTGCACATCCGCAGGTAGTTGTTGTTCCCAAAATAACTAATGGATGATTTCCTGTGTTTTGTATTTGAAATATAGCTTTTCTTGTTTCCGTTATGAGGAAATTTCCCATATTAACTTCTGTTTTATTTACTTTGGCTGTTGTGTGTATCACCTGATTTTTCGGATTTTCTTCTCCGGTAATTTGTTTCAGGTATAAATCTCTTACTGCTAAATTATGTACCGGGTTTCCTAATACGATTACTTTATTCTGTTTATCTAAAAGAAAAGTCTGAAAAGTTACATTTTGTGGAAATTGATTCAATTTGTTTAATTTGTCCTCCCGATCTATGCAAACAGGAATATCGAATCTATCTCTTTTTAGTAAATAGGTTATTTCCCTATCATCTTTAGATTGAAAGAAAAAGAGAAAAGGAACGGTCCCATCTGCGACAGAATCTGTATACTCTATTAATTCTTTCCATTTATTAAGCTGTAGTTTGCAACTGGTACAACCTATAGAGTCCACATATACCAATACTTTATAATCTGATTGAGGTATTTCATAGTCTATTGTATCTTTTATATATTTTGTAAATACAATATCAGTAGGAAAAACAATTTCTTTCCCTTGCCATTCAGTTACCAAGCTAGCGATTTCTTTCCGCTTATCTTTTTCTTTACAACCGCAAAAGAGCAATAACAAACATAGAAAAAGATAAACAGTAGAATAAAAAAATCCTTTTGATTTATTTGTCATTATTGAACAGAAAAAATATTTCATAATTATTGGAGTATTAGAACCATTATTGACCCTCTCATAATTAAAAGACAATTCAACTTTCCAAATCCCCAAATAGAAATTGATTTTTAACTTTTCTTGTCAATATACTTTTCAGAAAGGAAACTTTACTTTTTAGGAAGTGTGATGGATTTTTGACAGATGATCCGTCACACTTTTCTCTGCTTCTAGAAAGAGATTCAAGTGGTTTGTGACGGATTTTGAATAATTTCGAAAAATACAAAATGAAGGGTATATACTCATATAAATGCCCCAAATATATAGTATAATCTATCGTCTTTGTCTTTTTACCGGAGCATAAAAGGCATCTTTAATATGTTCAATATCATAACCATCTTCTTTCTTTATTAAGGTAATAATATCAAAACGGATAGGCATGCTTAAACGGAAATAGCGGGCATATACGTCTGCTGCTGCAACAATTCGTTTTATTTTGCCCGTATCTATTGACTCTTCGGGTGAGACGAGATAGTCTTCCGAGCGGGTTTTAACTTCGACGATTACAAGTTCATCGTCGGATGTAGCTACGATATCAAGTTCATAGTGATGCCACCTCCAATTCGTATGAAAAATCACGTAACCTTGATTTATTAAAAAGTTGCGGGCTTCTTCTTCGCCTTCTTTACCGATAAGATTTTGGTCTGCCATAGTTATTGTTTTGTACAAATATACAATTTTTCTTTTTTATTTACAGTATCACTCCTATATTTGCAGCTATGAAGAAGATGCGCAAAAATTCAGCGGCTTTACCCAATCAGCCTCGGGTGCATAAAGTTTGCTTTATGCTAAATGAAGATGAAAATAAAGCGGTGATGCGTTATCTTGAAAAATATAAAATTACCAATAAATCCCGTTGGTATCGTGAGACCATAATGACTCATATCTTAAAGACGTTGGAAGAAGACTACCCAACACTTTTCAACGAACATGAAATGAGAAGATGAATCCTTTTAACGATGAGTATTTTATGAAACAGGCTTTGTCGGAAGCGCAAATAGCTGCTGAAGAAGATGAGGTGCCTGTTGGGGCGGTTATTGTGTGTGATAATCGGATTATTGCCCGTGCGCATAACCAAACGGAGCGTTTGAATGATCCTACTGCTCATGCTGAAATGCTTGCTATTACATCTGCTACTAATGTATTAGGTGCTAAATACCTCACGAATTGTACATTGTATGTAACAGTTGAACCTTGTATTATGTGTGCCGGAGCGATCGGATGGTCGCAGATAGGAACTATTGTATATGGAGCTTCAGATGAAAAAAGAGGTTTTTCAACATATGCTCCCAAAGCAATGCATCCCAAAGCAGTTATCAAAAGTGGGGTAATGGAAAATGAATGTTCGGATATTATGATAGACTTCTTTCGTAAACGTAGATAATCAGTCTTTTATTTCTTCATAATCAATATATTCACCATCTTCTTTAGTGAAAATTTTCTTTTTGGAAGGGGTTGTTTGCCGGTTCGCTTGTCTTGATGATGAATCTCTGGTTGTCTGGCGTTGTTGAGTTCTTTTATCTCCGTTTCCCCCTCCGAATATAATACGTTTGAGGGTACGTAAAAACGAAAAACCCATTATCAGTGTCATCAATACAATGAAAAATATTATGAAGAATAAGAATTTGAACATGTGCTGATTTGTAATAATTAATATTGAAACAAACTACAAAGATAGAAATCTTGTTTATCTCTTTTTGTTAAAAATAGACAAGAGAACATATAGAAATATAGCGCCGGTTATTCCTAAAAAACCAAAAAAGACTATGAAGATGATAGAACAGACTAATAATAGATACTGCATTTCATTACCCTTCAAGCTCAAAGACTTTATTTTTAGAGAAAACATCGGTATTTCTGATACAAGTAATAATGAGGTAAGGAATGATGATATAACGATGACAATAACAAATAGTGTTGTATTGTGATGAATAATTGGTTGTAAAGAGTAGCTTAATGATGACCAAAATAGAGCATGAGCCGGTACGGGAAGCCCGAGGAACGAAGTCGTTTGCCGTTCGTCGACATTAAACTTAGCCAGACGTAACGCTGAAAAGACAGGAATAATAAATGCCAGATAAGGAACATACATACTCAGACTTCCGATGGTTAAATATTCAGACGCTCCTCTGAGCAGTTGAAAGACAATCATACCCGGTGCCACACCAAAACTAACAACATCTCCTAACGAATCCAACTCTTTCCCAACGGGTGAATAGGCATTCAGAAGACGTGCAACCAGACCATCCAAAAAATCAAATACCGAGGCAATGATAATCCAGATTGTTGCCCATAGAAGATTATCCTCCAATGCCATGACGATGGAAATACATCCCGACGTCAGGCTCAGGCAAGTTATCATATTAGGAATATATTTACGTATATTCATGATCTTATTCGGAAAAAGGCTTATTACTTATCAGACGGGCTATCGGAGTTTGATTTCCTGTAACCTTCTGATCCATCTCAACCAATATTTCATTCTCAACGGGAATGTATACATCCACTCGTGAACCAAACTTTATGAAACCCATTTGGTCGTCCACATGGCAAGGTTCACCAACTTTAGCGTATGTGACGATTCTACGGGCCATGGCTCCAGCTATTTGACGGGCTAATATATCTACACCATTCTTAGTAGTGACTACAACTGCCGAACGTTCGTTTTCAGTACTACTTTTAGGTAGATAAGCGGCCATAAAGCGGCCTTTATTGTGTGATACATGTTTTACTGTTCCGTTTACAGGGAACCAGTTGGCGTGTACATTGAAAACAGACATAAAGATGGATATCTGTAAACACTTTTTGTGCATGATCTCATTTTCCATCACTTCCTCTATGGCAACGATCGTACCGTCGGCCGGTGCTATAACCAATCCTTCCGAGTCAAAAGGAAAGCGACGAAACGGGCTGCGGAAGAAATTAAGGACAAGAAAGAATAAAATAGCGGATATAGCCAATACCACATAGAACACAACTCCTTTATCAGTGGTATGATACAAAGTCAGATTCAGCAGAAACAGGATGGTAAACAGTGTTAGCAGCAGACCAGTTCCTTCTTTGTGTACTTTATGTACTTTTATTTTTCTTATCTTTTTTATAGCCATAACAACTATATGATTGTACAAAAATATTCATTTTAAGCGATAATCAATCAAATACAGGCTCTATTTTATTTAATTCAACATACCAAAGGTAGCCATCTACTTGTCGGTAGCCCATTTGGCGTATTAACTTTTTGTAGTAATTCACCTGATTATGATGTCGTTTATCCTCTTGTTCTCCAAATTTATAATCCACAACAATAGCTTTATCTCCAACTATCATTACCCGATCGGGACGTTTGGTTGATTGTTTACCGTAAAGTATTTCCACTTCATTTAATACGCGGGATGTTCCGTCGTACCAACCGGTGACCTCGGGTATATTCAACAATTCTTCCAGTTTAGTTATTAACGCAGTAACTTCATTACCGTTGATAATACCTGCCAGACGGTAGTTTTCGACTGCGGTAGGAATATCTTTTCTGGTTCGTATTCCACTCAATACTTCATGCATTAACGCACCATGTTTGCGAATCGGATTATCGAAAAAGAAACCTTTTCCATGCAGACGAAGCTGTAAACGTTCTTCAGGGGATATGGAAGATAGACGTTTCATTGCTATTTCTTCGATCTCTTTTTTTTCTTCTTTGTCCTGTTTGAAAGGAGTAGGGGCAGACTGACCTAATTCAAAGACGCCTGTCTCTTTGTTAAAGGTATATGAAAGATCGATTAACGACTCTCCTTCAAGCGTTGTGAATTGATTGCTACATAAGCTGGCCCATAACAGCTCGGCAATTGATCCTATTTTTTCTACATCGCCTGTTTTATCACTAATCTTTTTGGGACGTGGAGAAAAGACGATTAACTCTTCTTTGGCACGGGTGAAGGCTACATATAATGTATTCAGGTTATCGATATAGGCATGCAGACGCTCTTCAAAATAATCTTTCGCAAAGATTGTTTTGGCAAGGATTTGACCGTATCGTACCGGAACCAGATGCAGTTTGTCGAAAGGTTTATGTTTCGGCTGGCACCACAGTATGACAGGCTTTGTCGGTTTATGGTCGATCTCCCAATCACCAAAAGGAAGTATTACTACCTTAAATCCTAACCCTTTCGATTTATGTATGGTGAGGATGCGTATCGCATTTTGTCCATCGGGAGTTGTGACGGTTTTACGGTATCCTGATTCTTCCCACCATTTCAGGAAGCGGTTTAGATCGGCATTCTCCTTTTGCAGGAATTCCAACACCAAATCCAGAAAAGCTTGTATGAATACTTGTTCATTGACGGGGAATAAATCGGAAAACAGTCGGAATATCCCTTCCGTTAATTCGTAAAGCGACTTTTGAGATAAGACTTGTAATTCATTATGAATAATAGGAGGGAAGTCCGCCATAAGTTCCACCTCAGCGTTCCGGCCGGCCAAAGATATATAGGCCAAAAGCGCCATATGTTTGTTTGTAATATCTTCAGGATTTTTCAGATGCCGAAGCAGAGCAACTATAAACCGAATGGATGATGAACTACTGATAAAGAGTGCATCATCGGAAATAATATCGTAGTTGTAACGATCAGACGGATGCTCTTCTTTATATGTCAGTAATTTATCTGCGACTAAAGCTCCTTCCTGATTGGTACGAACCAGAATCGCAATATCTTGTAGGCCGTAACCTTTGTCTTGCAATTGTTCGATGGTAGAGGGTAAACGGTTCAGGGTTTCTTCTTTCCAATCTGTATCTTCTTCTCCGGTGAGAAAGTTTATCTCTACATGCCCTTCTTTGTCCCAGAATTTAGAAGGGATGAGTTGATAGCTTTTATTGTACGCGGACACTACTTTTGTCCGGTAAAGGCATTGTTCCTCATCAGTTAATGAAGAAGTAGCCAGGGTATCATTATACATCACCTGAAGTAGTTCCGGCGTGACGGTAAATAAAGCATTATTGAATTCGACGATATGTTTGAAGCTGCGCCAGTTGTGCTTTAATGTTTCTTCGTGAACTTGTCCGGGAGAAAAGTCTTTTTGTATTTGTTCGTCTAATAACTTCCAGTCTGAGTTCCTAAACCGGTAGATGCTTTGTTTCACATCTCCTACGATGAGGTTACCATTATGATGAGCAAGGCTTTCTCCGAGGAGAGGGCGAAAATTATGCCATTGCATGCCGCTGGTATCCTGAAATTCATCAATCATATAGTGGTCGACACGTGTGCCTGTCTTTTCATAGATAAATGGGGCATCACTGCCGTCGATTACTTTATTCAGTAACTCGGTGGTGTCGGCGATAAGCATGATGTTCTTATCCTCACGGTAGGCGGCAATCTGGTTGGAGACATCATGCAGGATACCCAACGTATAGTAATAACGGGCAATCTCTTTCGCTGTATAATAGGTCGTGAGATCAGCAAACAACGCAACTATTCCTTTGATACAATCATTTAGTCCGTCGTTGAAAGCGCAGCCGATAATCTGGACAGTTGCAGGAGGTGTCGTCTTCGTGTAACAGGCTTCTTCATTGTCGGCCAAATTGATGAAAGTAGCGGTCGGTTCTTTCATTTCTCCTTTGGCATATTTCTCGAAGTGTTTCAGCGGAGAGTTGCTTCCTCCTTTGAAGTCGGAGGGTTGCAGCGCGTATTGGCGCAATAGGTTTATCCCTTTTTCTCCGAGGGATTTTACTTCGTTCTCCACTGAACGGATAATTACAAACAGATCGTCTTTATATGCTTCGAGCGCTTTCTTGTCCCGGATATCGTTATTTACTTTATCGCTTAATGATTTATAACTCTCTTTGAAGAGTTCACGGCTGAGCGACATGATTTCACGCCGCAGATTCCATTCGCCTCCATTCTCTATTTTGTCTTCGGCAAAACGGAGCAGCCAGCCCAGCAATTCTTTGCTCTCCGGCTTTTCGAGGTCGGCTAACAGGTTGTCGATGGCTTCCGAGAGAACAAGTTCCTGGTCCATCTCGATGCCGTATCCGCCTTGTAAACCGATCTCTCTGGTGAACGAACGCATTGTCTGCTGGAAGAAACGGTCGATAGTACTGATATTAAAAGCAGCATAATCGTGCAGAATAGCGATAAGTATTCGTTTGGCTCTTTTCCTTACCTCCTTTTCGTCAAAGGAATATTCCTCCGACAGCATGACTGCGTAATCCGACGGGTGATCGGTGGCCAGATGATACAGTTCAGAGATTATTCGGCCCTTCATTTCATCCGTTGCCTTATTCGTGAAAGTAACAGCTAAAATATGATGGTATGCCAACGGTTGCGAGAAGAGTAACTTCAGGTATTCTCCTGTCAGTTTATGTGTTTTACCGGCGCCGGCGGAAGCTCTGTAAACGGTCAGCATGTAATGGTTAGATAATACGGCTTTTTACATAGCCTTCTTTCTGCAATATGTCGAGCACTTTATTGCGAAGATCTCCTTGTACGATTATTTCTCCTTCTTTAGCGGATCCACCAACACCGCATTTCACTTTAAGGAATTTACCAAGCGCCGTAAGGTCGTCGGTTGTACCCCGAAAGCCTGTTATCAATGTAACGGCTTTCCCGCCGCGGTTACGCTTATCGAGAGAGATACGTAATGCCTGCTTCTCTTTGGGCAGTGTATCCTCCTCGCCTTCATCATCTCCTGTATTATATTTGAAGTCGGGGTTGGTAGAATACATAACCCCTAATCTGCTTTTCCAGTCGTTATCTTTCATAAAATTTGCTTTATATGCCAAATTTACGAATAATCCTACGAATAACAAATGGATTAGCGGAAGAATCGTTGCACGTGATGGATGATGTAATCCTGCATATCGGGATTCATCTCCGAGTGGATGGGGAGTGATAACACGCTATCTGCCGTCTTTTTAGATACATTTAACGGACCGGCCTTACGGGCAGGAACTCTAAAGGCTTCCTGGCTGTCGATAGATAATGGATAATAGATTATGGAAGGGATTCCTTTCTGCTTCAGATAGGCTTGCAACGCATCTCGTTTACCGTTTTTGACACGAATGGTGTATTGGTGGTAAATATGCGTAGAGTAGGGGGCTTGGTGAGGTATGGTGATATTCGACTGAAATTTAAACCCGAAATTGTATCGTTTGGCTACGGCGATTCTTGCTTTTGTGAACGTGTCGATATATTTGATCTTTACATTTAATATGGCTGCCTGCATCGTATCGAGGCGGGAATTACAGCCGATCAGTTTATTGTAATATTTTTTCTCCTGTCCGTGATTAGCTATCATACGGATCTTCTGAGCCAATGTGTCGTCATTTGTCATCAATGCGCCGCCGTCACCATAGCAGGCCAATGGTTTCGACGGGAAGAAGGATGTCGTTCCGATATGTCCGATTGTTCCGGCACTTTGCTTTTCAGTATTTGTGGAATAATAGGCACCGATCGATTGTGCATTGTCTTCGATCACATAGAGATTATATTTTTCAGCGATACGCATGATCGGGTCCATATCACATACTTGCCCGAATAAATGTACGGGTATAATTGCTTTTGTCTGGATTGAAATAGCCTGTTCGATCTTACTTACATCTATATTGAATGTCTGTGGATCGATATCTACCAATACGGGTTTTAATCCAAGCATTGCAACCGCTTCGGCTGCTGCCACATAGCTGAAGGAAGGAACAATTACCTCTTCTCCAGGCTGGAGATTCAGTGCCATCAGGGCGATTTGAATGGCATCCGTACCGTTGGCGCAGGGAATTACATGCGCCACATCTAAATATCCTGCGAGTTGGTCGGCAAACTTTTTTACCTGAGGGCCGTTGATGTAGGCTCCGGCATTTAGCACTTCTTGTATGGCTTCGTCAATCTCATTCTTTAGACGTTTGTACTGCGTACGCAGATCTACCATCTGAATGGGTTCGTCGAAGGCAAAAGCCATTTGTTTGCTGCTGTCAGCCATCTCTTTTGTTTTTACTTTACTTCACTTCCGGGCTTTACTTCCTTTTGCGGCATTATAACCGACAATTTACCGTCGGCATCTTCTGCTGAGAGAATCATACCTTCGGATACGATACCGCGTAGTTTCCTGGGTGCCAGGTTTGCAATGAAACAAACTTGTTTACCGATAAGTTCTTCCGGCGTGTAGAATTGTGCGATTCCTGATATGATGGTGCGTTTTTCCAATCCGTCGTCAATGCGGAATTGCAGCAACTTATCGGCTTTGGGTACTTTGATGCATTCTAGTACGGTGCCTACACGTATATCCAGTTTTGTAAAGTCGTCGAATTCTATATTGTCGCGAATAGGTTTTGCTTTATAATTTGCTTCTTCATTCGCTTTCTTCGTATCGAATAATTTCTGGATTTGTGTTTCTATGACCTCGTCTTCGATCTTTTCAAAGAGCAATTCGGCATTTCCCAATTGATGTCCGGCCGGTAACAGATCGGCACTTCCTAGGCGATTCCATCCCAATGGTTCTACATTCAGCATACGATTTAGTTTCTGCATACTGAACGGTAGGAAAGGTTCGAAAGCGATGGCCAGGTTGGCGGTGATCTGCAATGAGATGTTCATGATGGTGGCTACCCGATCCATGTCGGTCTTTGCTAGTTTCCAGGGTTCGGTATCTGCCAGGTATTTATTACCGATACGAGCCAGATTCATAGCCTCTTTCTGTGCATCACGAAAGTGGTAGGTGTCGAGAAGGCGTTCAACGTTTGCTTTCACATCAGCAAACTCTTGTAGCGTCTCCTTGTCGTAATCTGTCAGTGCAGTAACCGCCGGCACTTTATTATCAAAGTATTTTCCGGTGAGAACCATTGCGCGGTTTACAAAATTACCGAGTATGGCAACTAATTCATTATTATTGCGTGCCTGAAAGTCTTTCCAGGTGAAATCATTGTCTTTTGTTTCGGGAGCGTTTGCTGTCAGGACGTAGCGAAGTACATCTTGCTTACCCGGCATATCTTCCAGGTATTCATGCAGCCATACTGCCCAATTTCGTGAGGTTGATATCTTGTCTCCTTCGAGGTTCAGGAATTCATTGGCGGGAACATTCTCGGGAAGGTTGTAGGTGCCGTCTGCCTTTAGCATGGCCGGAAAAACAATGCAGTGGAACACAATATTGTCTTTACCGATGAAATGGAGCATTTTGGTTTCGGGATCTTTCCACCAGGTTTCCCAGTCATCGGGACGGAGTTCTTTTGTATTGGAGATATAGCCGATGGGGGCATCGAACCATACATACAGAACTTTGCCTTCCGCGCCTTCTACCGGTACGGGTATACCCCAATCCAGATCACGGCTCACCGCCCGCGGCTGAAGTCCCATATCGAGCCAGCTTTTGCATTGTCCGTAGACATTGGATTTCCATTCTTTATGGTCTTCCAGTATCCATTGGCGGAGAAAAGGTTCCCATTTATCGAGTGGCAGATACCAGTGTTTGGTTTCTTTCATGACGGGAACACTGCCGCTAATCATCGATTTTGGATTGATCAGGTCTGTAGGATTAAGGGAGGTGCCGCATGATTCGCACTGATCGCCGTAGGCGTTTTCATTGCCGCAATGGGGACAGGTTCCCATGATATAACGGTCTGCAAGAAACTGCTTCGCTTCTTCATCGTAATATTGCTCCGTGGTTTTCTCGATAAACTCTCCTTTATCGTAGAGAATACGGAAAAATTCGGATGCGGTCTCAAAATGAATCTTTGATGAAGTACGGGAATAAATATCAAACGTTACACCAAAATCTTCAAAGGATTTTTTGATAATGCCATGAAACCGGTCTACAACATCCTGAGGAGTTACTCCTTCTTTTTTCGCACGTATTGTGATAGGTACGCCATGCTCGTCGGAACCCCCGATCATTAATACTTCTTCTCCCTTGAGGCGAAGGTAGCGTGCGTAAATATCGGCCGGTACGTAAACTCCTGCGAGATGACCGATGTGAACGGGGCCATTCGCATAGGGGAGGGCTGTAGTTATCAATGTCCTTTTGAAGTTCTTTTCCATTGCTGTGTTTTTTATAAGTTGCAAATGTAAGTAATTTCTTTGCGATACACCATAGAATAGCCGGTTTTCCATTAAAAGTTGTATGGTTTAAACATTATATTCTATGATAAATTTTCCTTGTTTTGTGCATGAAGCCATTGTTGTTGTCTGATCCTTTCCCGTAAGCTGCAAGAAGCCATTGTTATTAGTTTTTTCATCCTCGTTCAGTGCAGGGAGTAAATATCACTCTTCATTCTTTTGTTGCATTGTGCAGGGAAGAATAATCATTGTATGAATTCTTCCTGCAATGTACGAAGAAGGATTATCATTGTATGAACTCTTCCTGCAATGTGCGGGGAAGGATTACTGTGCTAATGAGAAGCGCAGGCTTATACCGTAATTCGAATTGGATGTGGGATATGATGCGCTGGATACCAGGGGTTCATTTATCTGAAGATCGTAGAACGCGCGGAGTGTCAGGGCGCGGCTTAATCCATAATCGGCCGAAAACTGTATCATTTTAGCAATATTTCCACTGGTGGCTTGCGCAGTAGCATCTTCAAGTTTTCTGATCAGTGATTGCATCTTACGGTATGAGAAATCTACCCGCAATGTAAGATCATTGTTGAAATCCTGAGATTTTTTCCTCTTAAGTACCTTGTTGAAATCTGCAAACTTGTATCCTAATCCTACAATAACTTCTTTGGAGTGTGATTCTACTAATTGGTAAGAAGATATATTTAGGTTGAGATTACGTGTGGTACGATATTCGGAACGCATAGTGACGTTGTTAAGCAACGTACCGTCGACCCCGATAAGCGGGCTGAAAGATTCTGTGAGCGCGACTGCCGATATGTCGTAAGGCGATGAAGGGGAGGGGTTGTCGGTCAGGATATCTCTGATGAATCCTAAGCCATCCTGATCTGATTCCACCCAGTTTAAGAAGGATGTGAACGATCCCACATTGTAGGTACAGCGATATTGATGATTCAGTAACAAGCTCTTAAAGTATTTTTTTACTATCGGGATGCGGATTAGTCCATCATAAGTCATTCGCCAGTTCGGCAATAGACTGGTCAATGATGGGAACGGTGTTAATCCTACGCTGTTTACATTCTTGCCGGTGTATGCGGCCAGGAATGCAGGGATCAATACATCGGTTGAGTTTAGTTTGACGCTTCCGTCTGAGCCTGGCTGGTATGGATTATTAGCCCATTGTGATCCGGCGAGGAAGCCTTTGTCGGGATAGGTAAGCCCTGCGTAAGCATTTTCGAGACGATTGGCTATGACTTCGCGGTTGGCCAGGAATTTATCAAATGTTTTTGATTTATATCCGTTTTTGACATTTCCAATACCTTCGAAGGCTGAACCGAGCGCTATGGTGGTCATAGTGAAATTACCGCCTTGTATCTCAGGCTTGTCAGGATACATGTATTTTATTTCTGTATTGCGAGTGTCTACGCGGGTAGCCGTCAGGTCTATTTTTAAACCGTTGATCGGTTCAAGGTTCATGGTTATGTTCAGATTTTTGGCCGAACTCATGATTGCAGGATTGATATTGGTTTGAGACATTACCAACCAATCTTTATTTTCGAGTTCGTCGATATAGCTTCTGTTCACACCACCAAAGGCAAATCCTAACCCGGGTGCGAAGGCGCTACCCATTCTTCCTTGTCCGAAAATATCACCGATTTCAGGTCGGAAACCGGGTATCATCATTCCATCAGTCATTTGATACTGAATATTTATTCGGCGAACCATCATCAGGAATCGTGAAGAATATTCGAGCGCTTTATATGCAAGGTCTTCTGTCCGTGGCGGACCGGGAACGAGCGTTAGTTTGAGTTTGACGGTATCTCTGTTCTCTATGCGTATATTGGCATAGTCGATGGGTTTGAACTTTATGCGGTATATTTTACCATCTTCACCACGTGCTCGTACGGTTAGCTTTTTTGTCAGCATCCCGTGGTGTACAACTATTCCGCTGTCGGGACTAAGTTGCACTTCTTTCTCTAACTGGATCTTTTTAGGCGGGGTGGTTTGTTTTGCCCGCGCAGCAGTTCGTCCTGGGGAGAATTTAGTGTTAACTTTTTTAAGAAACTTATTTTTGTTATATAATCCGGTAAAATTAAATCCTCCCTGGAATTCCATCTGACGTTGGTTGCGGATGGTATTTCCTATTTCGGTAGCTTCGTCCAGACGTGCTCCTCTATCCCAATTGTATGTTGCATTATATACTGCGTTAGCATTTACCCAGTCTAATACAGGGATAAACTGTAAAGGTAAATTGTATGTGACATTGAAGTTCTGGTCATATCTCATAGGTGTTCCCAAATCGGCAATGCTTTGTTTTACGGAGTCTTTCCATACGCGATATGCATCGGGGTTAAGCTTTTTGTTTACCTGTACATGAGGTTCTTCAATTCGCGCATTTGTCCCTGACGAAAAAGAGGTACGGAGATTGTTCGTAAAGTTCCAGTTTATATTAAAGGCTCTGTCCCATAGGAAGTTTTGACTGAATGAGACTTCGGGTTTTATTGCCCCAGGAGTGCCACTCAGGTCACGCAGCTGTAATTCGTAATAGTTACGCATCATAGCCGTCTGGAAATTAATGCTACTAGGTAGATAATTTAAGCTAAGCTGTTTAATAAAACGTGTATAACCATTATCCTTTTTCACCTTCGCAAAAGGAGTAAACGGTTTAACGTAAGGCGTGTAACTATATGCAAAGTTACCCCGATAGTCTTTAGTCGTTTCGTATTCGGTGTCCGGTTTATTCATTTTGTTTTCCGAATAGGAATATCCCAAAGTGAAGTTGGCGGGGTCGTACGGCATTGGGGTTTTGCTTCGTATATCTACCCGCACACTTGGCAATGCAATACTTTTAATGACTGTTCTTTCGCGTGCAAAACTGAGAATAGAATCTTTTTCGGCTTTTGTCTCTACATTATCCAGTGCGTCTTTGAGTTCAATGTCCTGGTCCAGGGGATTATACTTTGGATCTATAATCTCCTTAGAGTACATATATGAAATTGGAAGGCTTACTTTCGCTTTCTCAGGGAAGAATTTACCCAATTCGAAATTGGTCGCAATGTTGTATTGTTTGTAGTCGTCCAGACGCCGTTCATTAAGACTCTGATCCAACCCTCCAAAACCTGCAGTTTCGATTCGTCCGCCTACATTTACTGTTCCTAGATCTGATAAGGCAATATTCAGATTGGCATTAGCAGCCCAGCCTCCGTCTTCATTGAAATCAGTCAGACGCAATTCATTTACCCATACTTCAGCATTCTTTGCGCTTGCGGATTTATTGCGTACCCCTATCATGATAACTTTTACTTCGGACAAGCTGGGATTACCTACGATACTCATCCTGTTTCTATCGTTGTTGGGATCGTATTCTGAATAAACCGTGCTGAAGCTGACACCATTTTCTCCTTGCCGTTTGCTCCTGTTTCGGTTGAGCTTCAGATTGGTGAGGGCTTCGAGATAGAAATTCAGAGTATTTGGGGTTGGCCATACAATTTCACTATCGCTCGATCTGTAATCTGATCGCCAGGGTGTTAGTAATAACGGAACTTCATATTCGTAATAGTTGTTTTTGTAGTCGGAACCTAAACGGATAAAGACAGACATGTCTCCGTCTTCGGGTCTTCTACCGTAATCGCCGTCGTCCAGTGCTTCTGCGTGTACGAATAGTTGTAGGCGTTTGTATTGGCGAAGGTCGTAGTAAGAATTCTTATAGACTGCACGGGCATCCTGTGAAGCCAGATTTGTTACTTTTAAGGAGAGGGCCTGTTCGTTTTGTTGAACTATTTGGGGTTGTCCGGGGTCTACAGCACGAGTTACTCCAGGTGGTAAAATGTAGTTGACTGGAGTTTTACTGTTATTTTCTTCATAGTTTACTGACGTAACATCCAGTTTACCATCCTCAACCGGAGGGGTGGTAGGGTTATACAATGGCTGAGTGTATGTTCTCCATTCACCGCGTACGAGTTCGAATTTGGCAAATCGGAGGATAGTCGTATCCTGAAAGCCAGTCATGTACATACGCATAAAGCGGATAGACTTGAAGTCGCGGATAGTACCTACAGTTTTTGTATATTCTTTCAATGGTATCTTAAACTGGTACCATATGACATCATCATCACCATTAGGCAGTCTGACTCTGGCAGTGTCAGCGTTGACGATATAGTTTCTTCCAACCTGCATATCTTCACGACGAAGGGATATTTTATATTGATAATATCTTTCATTCTCGCTCATCGTATTGTCTTGATTCAGGTCTTCAACGTCAGGAGTGGTACGGGCAGAAGTGTCGAAATTCTCATTGGAATCTTCTGACGAGCGAGAGTTACCTTCTGTACCGTTGTAATATTTGTAACGGTCAAGAATGCTTGCTTCATTCCTGTCGTGATCAGCTCCTCTGTAATGTTTGAAATTATCACCGGCCGGGTCTTCATAAAACTTTTCGAATACTTCCGGTAAGAGCTTCGGTCTTAGAATATCGAGAAATTCCTGATAGGCTTCGTATTCACGCTCTTGATCGCTTGAAAGACCATTAAAACCTACATCCTGTATAACGCGAGCGCCGGCTGTATTGTCGAATGCGTAGACAGTACTTTGCATTTTGGGTACTTTTCCCCATTTGGTAAAATCTACTTTTGTGGTGTCACCATCAATAGGTAAGCCATTTTCAAAAAATTTCTTTTCATCTTTCAATATATCCTCAGAAACATTTCCTAAATTGAAATAAACGTCTCCTCCTGATGAGTTTGGTCTCTTTTTAAAAGGATCCATCACCCAGAATTCGATATATTCAATATTGGCTGTTTCGAAGTCGCTCTGATCTATTTTACGCATCATACCACCCCAGCGATTCTCAGGTCTATTTAATGATCCGTCTGCATTTATACCATCGGCATCCAGATTGTAAGGTCCTCTTTCTCTGGGATAATATGCTACATTCAGTACAGGAAGTAAATTCGCTTCATTATATGTCAGTTGCCTATTAGGGAAAAGTTCTCTCACATCAACAGCACGAACATCGTGGTCAGACTGAACATCATTGTTTTTAAGGTGGTTCGGCATCAATGATGAATTAGTACGTGTAAATATACCATCAATATAATACCAGGCAAACAGGGCGCGGTTCTTACCATAATTAATGTCATCAACCAGTGAAGCTTCCGGGAATTTAGCATCGGCGCCATCTTCGTAAGGAACGCTTGCCAGGTTCCATGGATAGGGATTGAGTAAATCGAATCCGCTTTGAGTAGACTCGAAGTCGTCCAGATAGGAGTAGCCGCCGGTATGCTTATTTTCGTAGTGGCCGGCTATCAGATGGGCAAATTCTGCATTAAAAGCTATTTGACTGGGTTTGGTAAGTGTTAGCAAAGGTATTTTATCCAGCATATTGGTTAACCACTGGCTTTCACCTCTATATGAGGTATTCAGACCCCATAGGGTATTTTTTATGGATTCGTCTCCAAATGCAGTCTTGGTAGTTAATGGCATCTCAGATAAATGCATCACAGTAGCTCCGATATTGAAATTTTTAGTGAAATCATAATTCACATCTACACCAACCATTGTTTTACGTTGCATACTATATACCGATTGGTTTTCAAGACTTACACTAATTGGCGTGCCACTGGCAATAATGCTTTCATTTAGGATGGTAACTGTACCTGACGTATAATCGACAATATAATCCACATTTTCAGCCAAAACAACACCTCCGGCAGTTACACGCACAGAACCTTTTGCGACGTTACTTGCACCGAGCTGAATTTCCGATCCTGAAGAAGCCTTATACTCACCTCGTAGGATGAATTTATTTTTTTCTGCTACCTGACGAGCTTCAGTGAGTGTTAAATCATACAACTCCTGATATACATATTTTTCTGCTATTTGGGGATCACCGATTTTTTCAGCCAGATACGAACCGAAAGGCTCTACTACAGGGAAGACTACCCGCCCGTTTGCCGGTTGTATGGTTATACCTTCCAGAAAGTCGAAAAATCCGTCCGGATACCGCTCATTCTTTGAGTCAAGGTTATCCAGGCTCATTACACGAAGTAATAACTGGTCTTTTATATTTCCTTCTGAAATGTAATTCAAATAGGTACCTACCGTATCACTTTGATATAGTATGTCAAGTTTGAATTTCTCTTTCTGGATGGAATAGGCATTCAAGGAATAAACATTCTTCATCATCAGGTCCCAATATCCTTTATCGGGCGTCATAGCTTCACCACTCAACAGTTTTACGTAAAGACAACTGGTGGTCTCATCGGGGGTGTTGGACGAGAATTCTCCTACCTGATAGGAGGTACCGTTGCTGTATTCGTAGTCAAAAGCTACTGCAAGTACCTGACCGGGTTGAAGTTGAGTATTTAAAGAGATATATCCTAATTGTTTATTAACCGTATATTCAGTAGGGTCAAGCAAACGGGCGCTTTCTATCTTTTGATATTCTTTATCTAATTCCAGAAAACCGCTTAATGTTTGAGTCACCTGCCCTATATCCCTTGCTTTTTGATATTCATCTTTTAGTGTAGAGTATAATGTGTTGGCATCATTAGAAGGTATGGCTAATGAACCTTTTGGGTGTACATTCTCATTTTCAATATGTCGATATTCTCCAAGATCGGTAAAGGCAACAATATTACGTACCTGATCAAAATTACCTCGCATATTAGTGACCCATACTTCAACCCTGTTTATCGAAACAGCCGATCGTATGTATGGCATTTGTGCTAATGCCTGATCGTAGTTGTCTCTGAAATAGTGGCTTAAAAAGAAGTGACGGTTTTCATCGTAATTATCGACTGTTATCTCGAAAGGTCGGGTTTGTACACCTCCTTTTGAACTAACTGTCTTCGATTCTGACTCTTGTTGAGCGAATAATGTGTTTATTCTTAGTTTTCCGAACTGTAAATCCGCTTTCATTCCAAATAAAGCAGCACCACCGTTAATCAAAGAATTACCGGTAGTCATGCTTACATTACCTGCTTCTATAGACTTAATGATTTCGTCTTCTTCTCCTGTATAGGCTAGTTTAAGCTTTTTAGAGTCAAAGTCGAAGGTCGTTTCAGTATTATAATTCATACCGAAATTGACTTTCGAACCCACAGTAGCCTGTACGTTTAATTGAACGTTTTCTTCAAAGTTAAAGAATGTCCTGTTTCTCGCGCGTTCTGGTAAAGAAGGATTTTTGGTTTTGTTCTGTTTCATCCCCATTGTGATCTCCGCCGATCCTTGTGTTTTCACACGAACACCACCAGGCCCAAATATCCGTTCTGCAGCTCCCAAATCGAACTGCATATCGGTGATATTAAATTTTTTTTCTGCTTCTTTACGGAATTCTTCTTCATTCTTCTGACGGAAATAGGAACGTAAGGATTCCTGTAAGCTATAATCCTGATATTCTTCCGGAGTAAGGGACATAGGAGTTCCGATTTCCATATCACCAATCTTGGTACGTATGATATAAGTACCTGTTCTCAAATCATAGTCGATTGTTGTTTTTACGTTTTCGGGATCACGTAAATCAGCAGGGGATTTTTTGAGAATATCTTTATATTCTTCTGGTACTGTTTTGGATACAGGGTAACGTGGAGGTATGGTATCCGGATCCTGAGGATGTATTTCCTGAGACACTTCCGCAATCTCTTCTTCTTCTAGTAATTCGAATTCAGGTAAAGAGGCTGTATATATTAGGTAATCAGCATTTAGAGAAATAACGCTGAAACCAGACAATACAACGAATAATATGATGATATATATATATCTTTTCTTCATTAAAGCATTCTAAGAGCGCTTTTTATAACTTGTTCAACAGGTAAAGTGGGAGAACTTTTCAAAATAGAAATAACAACTTTTTGTGAAGCTGCTTTCTGGAATCCGAGCATTACTAATGCCGCTACAGCTTCATCTGCTATAGGAGCCGTTCCCACTGCTGTTGCTCCGATAATGGCTGCTTCGGCAGGCTTAACCTTATTTTTAAGGTCAACCAAAATACGTTGAGCAGTTTTCGATCCAATTCCTTTTACACCGGTCAGTACAGTCTCGTTTCCTGTGGCTATTACCTGCACCAATTCTGTTGGCGGAAGTGAAGAAAGTATCATACGTGCTGTATTTGGTCCTACGCCAGAAACTGATGTAAGCATAAGAAAAAGTTCACGTTCTATCTTTTCGGAAAAACCATAAAGTGTATGGGAATCTTCGCGAATAACTTCATAAACAAAAATTTTCCCTGTTGTTTTACCATTAAAGTTACTATATGTATTTAGCGAAATATTTAACTCATAACCTATTCCTGCACATTCAATAATCATGCGGGTAGGCGTAAGTTCTGCAATTTCGCCTTTGATATACTCTATCATTTCAGTTTGTCATTAACAATTTATCCCCCTTATAACGTAAATTAAAGGGCAAATATTATTTTCAGAGTGCGAATATCGGGTATAAAATGCTTTTTTTAAAGTAAACCGAATAGAATTATTATTTATGACATTCCTTTTTGTTATTATCGCAATCGATAATCTCTTCTGTATAAGAATGAAACATCTTTTAAATTTTCACATTACCGTTTTCTGTTTTTTTTGCTATAATTATATGGTTATGAATGATTTTTTGACTAAATTTGCAGAATATGGTAATAAAACCACGGTCCAACTGCTATAAGAATTTATAAGGGTCTCGTGAATGCGTTGCATGTAATTTATTGACGAGAGGAGTTGACATTTAATTTGAATTTAAGCCGTGGAGAGGGTGACTTAATTGTTCACCCTCTTTTCTTTATGTTTATCCTGAAAATATTTCTGATAAATACTAGTTTCCTTTTATGTTTTTTTCAATGGTTTACCGATGTTTTTATTGTCTGACGACCGTCGGACAACTAACTGACGGCCGTCGGTCAATTAACCGACAGCTGTCGGACAACCGGCTGATAGCCATTGGTCATAAAAAAAGATGGCATATATGCCTGAAAAACATACATGTTATTGTTGTTTTTGATCCACAAAAATATCATAATTATAATAAAATGGATGAAGAATTTGTAGTTTCTTCATATTTCTGAATCGACTTCTATTTCTCGTTCAATACTGTTTTCTATTATTTCATTATCAGATAGTTTTCCTATTTCTGGAATAATCGAGCGCGCTTCTTCGTCGGATAATGAATCGATATCCTTAAGCTTACGTTGAATAGCACGGGTACGTGTTCCCAATATTTCGTCGATTTGACCGCCTGCAATACGAATATTTTTGTTTGCTTTTTCAAGCATTCCACCAATTTTTTCAAATTCTCTTTTTACTGCGCCTAATACGGTCCATACTTCACTGGAATATTTTTGTATGGCGAGTGTACGGAATCCCATCTGCAGACTGTTAAGTATAGCTGCCAGGGTAGTGGGGCCTGTAACAACAACTTTGTATCTGCGCTGCAATTCTTCAAGGAGAGACGAGCGCCTGACTACTTCGGCATAAATACTTTCAAACGGCAGGAACATAACTGCAAAATCGGTAGTATGAGGAGGGTCGAGGTATTTTTCAGAGATATCTTTCGCCATTTTTCTGATGGTCGATTCAAGTAATCTGCCATATACCTCAATGGTTTGGGAATCTCCCGAATCATATGCATTTAAAAGTTGTTCATATACGTCTTTAGGGAACTTGGCATCAATTGGTAAATATACATATTCCTGCATACGGTCTTTACCAGGAAGTTTTACAGCGAATTCAACGATTGCTCCTGAATCTTTGCAGGTACAAACATTTGCTTCATACTGTTCAGGTGCCATAATCTGTTCAAGCAGTATTTCCAATTGTATTTCTCCCAGATTCCCCCTGGTTTTTACATTGGTAAGCACGCGTTTTAATCCACCGACATCATGTGCAAGGGTTTGCATTTCTCCGATACCCTTTTGAACGCTTTCCAGATGTTCACTCACCACCCGGAAGGATTGGTCTATACGTTCATTCAATGTTTTTTGTAGTTTTTCGTCTACGGTGACACGAATTTCTTCCAGTCTTTTTTCAGTGCTATCAACCAAAAGACGTTGTTGTTCACTTAGTGAGTATAATTTTTCCTGCTGAAGTTTACCGAACGATTCCATGTTTCGATCAAGAGTTTCTTTAAACTCATTCATCGACAGGATAAGATCATCCCGATTATCTTTAGCAATTTGCCTCGATTCTTGTCTGTTTAAACTAAAATCCTGCCGGAAATTTGTCTCGATACGCTCAAAAGAACGTTGAACATTTTTAGTCAAACTTTCAATTTCTTCTGTTCCGCTTTTTCTTCTTGTGAAAACGATAATTATTTGTAATACAAGTATTAAAGTAATACCGCCGATAATGATCCATTCCATAGTGTAATATATTTTGGACAAATATAATCAATATCAATTGTTATTGATATATTAAAAAAGGTTAAACGCTGAAACATTATGTACTTTTTTTTGTTATACATATGTGAAGGCTTGTTATATTTGCATTGCCTAGAGGATCAAAATTGAAGAAAAAAACAAATTATGGTAGCAATTACATTTAAAGGGAATAATGTACATACAAATGGTTCTAATCCATTAATAGGCACTATGGCACCTAATTTTAGTGGTGTAAAAAGTGATTTGTCTGAATTATCACTTAGTTCACTAAAAGGAAAAAGAGTCGTTTTAAATATATTCCCAAGTTTAGATACCTCCACTTGTGCAGCATCTGTCAGACGATTTAATAAAGAAGCTGCTTCTCTTCAAAATACTGTAGTGTTAGCGATATCTAAAGATTTACCTTTTGCACAGGGAAGATTCTGTACTACTGAGGGTATTGATAATGTTATCACTCTATCGGCTTTTAGAAATTCAACATTAGAAGATAATTATGGTATGCTTCTTATTGACGGACCATTGAAAGGTTTATTGACCCGTGGTGTGTTTGTTATAGATGAGGCAGGCAAAATTATATATTCGGAAATTGTTCCGGAAATTACAAATGAACCAAACTACGAAGCGGCAATTGCTTCATTAACATGATAAAGTTGTAGATTATTGTTTTTCATTGGTTAAAGTTAAGGGTTAGTGTAGGAGGCCGTAAGATGTGAATCTCGCGGTCTTCGTTTTATTATGTAAAATGCTTATCTTCGCATTCAATCATAAAAGAAACTATACCAGGGAATGAAAACACATTATCTTTTTTCTACTATCTCATCATCTGTATTATTTCTTGCTGGTAATGTACAATTAGAAGCTACTAATAATCAGAATAAGAAAACAAATTTCATTATTATAAATTGTGACGATCTGGGATATGGCGATTTGGGTTGTTTTGGTCACCCGACTATTAAAACACCTAATCTGGATAAAATGGCCTGTGAAGGACAACGGTGGACAAGTTTTTATGTTTCATCATCAGTTTCATCACCCAGTCGTGCCGGTTTGATGACAGGACGGTTAGGAATCAGGACAGGAATGTATGGCGATAATAGGGAAGTACTGTTTCCTGATTCACCTGAAGGATTACCCACAAATGAAAAAACAATTGCTTCCATCCTGAAAGGATCCGGATATATAACGGCTTGCGTAGGAAAATGGCATTTAGGGCATCAAACAAAATCGATGCCTTTGAATCATGGGTTCGATTATTTTTATGGTATTCCGTATTCAAACGATATGAGTAAAAAGGAGCAGCATCTTGCAGGCAATATGAATTATCAATACGAGCTTCCCTTTTATAATCAGTGGGAAGTCATTGAAAGAGATCCTGATCAGTCTCAATTTACTAAACGCCTGACTGAATATGCTGTCTCTTTTATTGCGAAAGAGAAGAAATCACCTTTCTTTCTTTATCTGGCTCATCCGATGCCCCATATACCTTTGTATTCTTCAGAAGCCTTTCAAGGTAAATCTATTCGTGGAAAATATGGAGATGCTGTAGAAGAAATAGATTGGAGTGTAGGACAGATCATTGAGGCTCTGAATAAACAAGGGTTAAGTGATAATACATTAGTTGTCTTTACATCAGACAATGGCCCCTGGTTGACATACGGATTAGATGGCGGTTCCGCCGGTTTATTAAAAGATGGAAAAGCATCTACTTGTGAAGGCGGTTATAGAGTGCCTTGCATTATATGGGGAAAGAGTGTTGAATCTTCGGTAATTACCGATATGGGAAGCACGTTGGATTTACTACCTACATTATGTGATATAGCCGGGATAGGACTACCCGGGGATAAAGAACTAGATGGTATAAGCCTGAGACCGGTGATAATAAATGGTGTAAAAAGTGATCGAACATTCTTTCCTTTTTTTAGAGGAAGTGAGTTATATGCTTTCAGGAAAGGAAATTATAAAGTTCATTTTATATCACGTGTAGCCTATGGCTCACGTGATAAAACTTATCATTGGGTGCCATTATTATACGATTTGGAGAAAGACCCGGGAGAATTATATAATATCTCCTCAAAATACCCGGAAGTAGTAAAGGAGTTAACTGAAGAAGCTAAAAGATATGTTGCAGGAATAGATATACAGAAAAGTATTTTTGATAAGACTTCTACTAGTAAATAAAACAACAACGCAGAACGAATACGGAGAAATCTTCCGTTTTGCGTTCTGCGTGTTTTGTGTTTCGTTCTGCTTTTACACTTTGAAATAGCCGAGATCTTCGCGATCGAAGTTGGTAATATAAGAGTAAATCTTATTTACTTCTGCCTGTCCATAAGTGATATAAACTTCGGCTGGGCGACGGAAATTTTCATCATCTTTATTGGCATCCTGTAATAGTAAATATCCCATTATACAATGTCCGGCTGCTTCTACTAATCGACGAGCGTGGAAATCAAGATACTCAGTGTCTTTTGGTTCCATCACTAAACCAACTAACTCATCATAACGAGAAGTCATTTCAATTAGTTTCTGCCGAAGATCTTCTAATTCAGGTCTGTAGTCCAATGCCTCATATTCCCGAATCTGAGTGAGGTATGTCCCCGTGGTGACGTGCCGGATGGCAGCTACAACTTGCAATTGAGTTGTTCCTTCATATATATTGGTGATACGGGCATCACGATATAAACGTTCACATGCGTAGTCTTTCATAAAGCCAGAGCCACCATGTATCTGGATAGAATCGTATGCATTTTGGTTGGCATATTCAGTAGTCATACCTTTCCCTAGCGGGGTAAACGCATCTGCCAGTTTACCATACTTTTTCATTTCCTGACGTTCTTCCGGCTCAAGTTTACGCTCACGACTAATATCGTCTAAGGCTTTATATATGTCTACAAAACGTGCCGTTTCGTAAAGCATTGCACGAGACGCATCGGCTTTTGCACGCATGAGTGCTACCATTTCATAAACAGCAGGGAATTCTATAATTGCCTTTCCGAATTGTTTGCGTTCTAATGCGTATGTGTATCCTTCACGATAGGCAGCTTCACAGATACCAACAGCCTGAGCCATAATACCCAGACGGGCACCATTCATCAAAGCCATTACATATTTAATAAGTCCCAGTTTACGGTCTCCACAAAGCTCTGCTTTAGCATTTTTGTAAACCAACTCACAAGTAGGTGAACCTTTAATACCCATCTTGTTTTCTATTCGGCGAACATCTACTCCGCCATTCTTCTTATCATAGATAAACATAGAAAGGCCACGTCCATCTCTTGTTCCTTCTTCGGAACGAGCAAGAACGAGATGAATATCAGAATCTCCATTAGTAATAAATCGCTTTACGCCGTTCAGATACCAGCAATCATCCTTCTCACTATAAGTTGCTTTTAACATTACGGATTGTAAGTCTGATCCTGCATCTGGTTCTGTTAAGTCCATCGACATAGTTTCTCCATTACATACGCGAGGTATATAACGTTGACGTTGATCTTCATTACCAAATTCATACAATGTCTCAGCACAGTCCTGTAATCCCCATAGGTTTTCAAATCCAGCGTCAGCTCTAGCAACCATATCAGCCGCCATAATATAAGGAGTGATTGGAAAGTTTAACCCTCCATATCGACGAGGCATAGCAATACCCATCAAACCGGCTTTGCTTACTGCATCCAGATTTTTATAGGTTGCTGAAGCATAGGTTACTCGTCCATTATTTACTTTTGGGCCTTCCTGATCTACGCTTTCGGCATTAGGAGCAATAATCTCGTCACATATTTCACCTACAATTTCTAATACTTTTTCATAACTATCCATTGCATCTTCGAAATCATAAGGAGCATAGTCGAATGTGTCTTTTTCAGCATAATTACGCTCTTTTAATTCAACGATACGCTTCATCAACGGATGATGTAAGTGATGCTTTAAACCGGGTGTATCTAAAAAATAGTTTGCCATAATTTTTTATTTTGGTAGTTGGTAAATAGTAGTTGGTAGTAAGTAGATGAATAAACTTTTTATAAACTTACTACCAACTACTTACTACTAGCTACTTTGTATTTTTCTTATAATACTTAATCATTTTGGGTAGAACCTCTTCTACAGAACCGGTTATCACATAATCGGCAATTGTGTTGATAGGGGCATTAGGATCATTATTTACAGAAATAATGATGGAACTTTCCTGCATTCCAGCAATATGCTGAATCTGTCCGGATATACCACAAGCAATATAAAGTTTTGGACGAACCGTAACTCCGGTCTGGCCAATCTGTCTTTCGTGTTCAATAAAACCGGCATCAACAGCAGCACGTGATCCTCCAACTTCTGCTCCAATTACAGATGCAAAATCGTAAAGTAGCTTAAAGTTTTCTTTGGAACCAACACCATATCCACCTGCGATTATTATAGGAGAGCCTTTAATGTTTGTTTTACTCTTCTCCATCTGACGGTTGATCACCTGTACAATAAAGTCGGCGTCAGTAACAAATTTACTGACATCATGGTTTTTTACTTCTCCTTTATAATCAGGATTTTTGATCTCTTTTTTCATAACGCCTTCGCGTACTGTGGCCATCTGAGGACGACAGTCGGGGTTAATAATTGTAGCTACAATGTTACCGCCAAATGCTGGACGTATCTGATAAAGCAGGTCTTTATAAACCTTGTTGGCTTTCTTTTCTTCATGATCTCCGATTTCCAGAGATGTACAATCTGCTGTAAGTCCACTTCCCAGAGCCGAAGAAACACGTGGCCCAAGGTCTCTACCGATGCTTGTTGCACCCATTAAAGCAATCTGAGGCTTTTCTTCATCAAAGAGTTTAACTAAAATAGACGTATGAGGTAGGGAAGTATAAGGCGCAAGACGGGCATCATCAAATATATGAAGAACATCTACTCCGTAAGGGAATACTTGTTCGCTGATATTTTTCAGTTTATGACCGATAGCTACCGCTTCCATTTTACATCCCAGTGTATCAGCAAGTGAACGTCCTTTAGTCAGTAATTCAAGACTCACATCGGCAACAATACCGTCCTCTATTTCACAATAAACATATAAATTATTCATTTGATTCATAATTTTTGTAGTTAGTAGTTGGTAGTTAGTAGTTAGTAGAAGACTTTTTCTTTATTGATGCAGAATAGGCAGAAAGGAGTTTCTGGATTATTGTCAATTCTTGGTATAACAGATCGCTATCTATTGCATTAACATAATCTAAATCTCTGGATAAGATGATATAATATTTACATTCATTTATAGAACCTTCTGCTATATTATAGAATCTTAATTTATCATTAATCCCCTTTTTACCATATCCTTCCGCTATGTTAGCAGCGATAGAAACAGCAGCCCGTCGATATTGAGAAGTCAAAGCAAATAATTCATCTTTAGGATATAATTTTGTTGTTGTATAAACATTCAGTACAAATTGATGGGCTTTCTGCCAAACAACAACATCCTCAAAATTATTACTTTTATTTCTTTCCATCTACTTACTACTATCTACTTACTACTATCTACTGAAGTTAACCGATCGTATGATTAATAATTAATTCCCTCATTAAGTCATCTATATTATCGTCTGTTGGCTCTATGGTTTTACTCTCTTTTGCCTGGAAGACAACATTCTCTATCTTTTTTACTTTAGTAGGTGAACCTGAAAGGCCACATTGTTCCACCTCTGCACTCACATCAGCCACACTCCATTCTTCCAGATTCAGATATGGACGGTTACTGAACAAATCGGTATAATCTATAGTAGCTTCCTGTTTTTCAGTAACAGTTTTAGCATGCTTGTATTTCTGGATATATTTTGCATTCCGAGGACGGCAATCAGGAGCGCTTCCGTTGACAGTAATAACAATCGGCAACTTAGCTTCTACTGTTTCAACACCTCTTTCCAGACGACGTTTAACAGTAATTTTTCCATTCTTTACCTGTTGTATTTCTTCTGCATAGGTTATTTGTGTTAATCCTAGTTTTTCAGCTACTTGTGGTCCTACCTGAGCTGTGTCACCATCAATAGCCTGACGACCGCAAATAATCAGATCGTAATCTTGTATTTTACGAATAGCCATAGAGATAGCGTAAGAAGTAGCGAGTGTATCGGCTCCTGCAAAAGCACGGTCAGTTAACAAATATCCTCCATCAGCTCCACGATATAACCCTTCACGGATAATTTCTGCAGCGCGTCCCGGCCCCATAGTCAACAACGTAATAGTTGTTCCTGGATATTCATCTTTTAGTCGTAGAGCCTGCTCAAGAGCATTCAGATCTTCCGGATTGAAGATAGCAGGAAGTGCCGCACGGTTTACGGTACCGTCAGCTTTCATGGCGTCTTTTCCTACATTACGCGTATCCGGAACCTGTTTTGCTAATACAATAATTTTTAAACTCATAATTAGTTGATATTAGAAATAATTTTAGTTCAGATTATCCTTGTTTATAAAATAACATGCGTGCAAAAGTAATTAAACATTCTATAAATCAAAGAAGTTTTTCTAAGAAATTGCACACTTTATGCTTTTTTGAGCATTTGCCTCCAATTGACAAAATGTAAGAAGAACTCCTTATTATCTTTTTGTCAAAATACCCCCTCTAAAACTCGCGTATTTAAGAGCAAAGTAAAGTTTGGTAGAAATTTTTCGATTCTACGGGAGTTTGGATGTTTCATTTAGTAAGGAACTCCACTCTTAATCTCCCTCAAAAGAGGAGAAATAATAAGTTATTCATTACAAAAAGTCTTCCTTTGTGGGGATTGGGGTGCTTTTAGTTTTTTTTGTTTTGTCGTAATTTTGTTCTTAATTAAGAGTAAACCAGGTATTTTATGACACATGTGGCGATGATTTGTGCATGTTTTGAAGGGTGACAAGTACTCTTTCAGAAAATGATCTGCATAATTCCCCAAATTCATCCGGATGAATTTGGAAAATCATCAACATGTTTTTCCGGAATGATGCGGATAAATTCCCGAAATCATCCGGATGATTTCTGAATAATAGCGTTTTTCTTTTCTTTAAATCACATAAATGTTGAAAAAACGCGTTAGCAAAAAAGGCCTTTTCTTTAAAAAGTGTCAGGAAAAAGGATGAATCAGTAATAAATGTTTATTTTGGCTTTCCTCTCTGGAGAGGGGAAAAAGTCATTTAAATCCCTTTCTTCAAAAAAGCATGTGCCTCTTCAAGATCATGTCGAGTATCAATACCAATGGTTTCTACATCTGTAAAGCCCACTTTTATTTTATATCCATTTTCGAGCCAGCGTAGTTGTTCAAGGCCTTCTGCTATTTCCAATGGTGATTGGGGTAAGTTAGTAATGTCACGCAATACTTCAGCCCGGTAACCATAAATCCCGATATGTTTGTAGTAAGTATGAATTTTAAGCCATTCGGTATGGCTTTTTCCACGATAGAATGGTATAATAGAACGGCTGAAATACATAGCTTCGTTATTCTTATTAAGAACTACTTTTGGAGTATTTTTATCAGATAATTTTGCTGCAAATCCATCAGTTGGAAGAAACGGCTTTACCAGGGTTGCGATTTGTATACTATAATCGGTAAAGCAATCTTTAATAGTTTCAATTTGTGAAGGTTGGATAAAAGGTTCATCTCCCTGAATATTGACTACCACATTATAGCCTCTTCCAACCTTTGAGTACGCTTCAAAACAGCGATCAGTACCACTTTTATGTTTATCGGACGTCATAACAACATTTCCGCCGAATTCTTTAACAGCAGCTTCAATCCGTCGGTCGTCAGTTGCAACGTATACTTTATCCAATACACCGTGTACTTGTTCGTATACACGTTGTATCATTGGTTTACCATCAATAATGGCTAAGGGTTTACCTGGAAACCGGGTCGATGCATATCGTGCCGGGATTATTCCAATAAATTTAAACATCATACAATAATAGCTATTATGATTCCTTATAAGAGTAATGTTTGCCAAAGTTAGTGAATTATTTTAATTTTGTCTATAAAATAATAACCTAGGTGAAAAAGAAGCATCCCATAGAAGTCCTTATCGAACAAGGTGAACACCAACAATTGGATTTTAAATTTGAGATAAACGACAGCAAAAAAATTGCTCGTACACTTAGCGCATTCGCTAATACGGATGGGGGTCGTTTATTAATAGGAGTAAAAGATAATGGTAATATTTCCGGTATAAGAAGTGAAGAAGAATATTACATGATAGAGGCTGCTTCAAAAATGTATACACGTCCAGAAGTAGCTTTTAATGCTACCAGATGGAATATTAATGGGAAAAATGTATTGGAAATATATGTTGCACCGAGTGATGATAAACCTCATACTGCACCAGACAAAGAAGATAAATATAAAGCTTTTATACGTGTGAATGATGAAAATATACTGGCTAATGAGATACTGCTGCTTTTCTGGAAAAAGAGATTAAAGTCCAATGGTATTCTCTTAAAGATTAGTAAGCCTGTGGAAAAATTGCTCAATTACCTGGATAAACATACTTATATCAACATTAGTCAATTCTGCCGTATAGCACATATCAATTACTATACGGCAAAGAATATACTAAGTGATTTAATGGCTATGAACACATTAGAATATGTGGTGATAAACAAGCATATAGTATATCAGCGTATAACCTGAACATATACCTGGGCATTTTCAAATCGAATAACAGTTACTTTAGTGCCCTTTTCAATAAATCCCGAATCGGATACTCCATCATAGAGTTCTCCTTCAATCCAGACTTTGCCTGATGGCCGCAAAACAGTAGCCGTTGTCCCTTCTTTGCCTATCAATCCGGTTAACACAGGTGTGGAAACAGCCTCTTCCAAATCCGTTTGTAAGGCAACCTTTCGAAATAGACCTTTATTCCCTATACGGCTGGAAAGCCAGATCATTAATACAAAACTTAATCCCAATCCCATTAGAACCGTCAGAGTTGCTCTTCCAAAATCAGGAGCACTGACTCCTTCAAAGTTGAAGTCTGTGTTGTCGAGTAAACTTATCGTTAAGCCAGTAATAACAAGAATAATACCTCCTATACCGGCTACTCCAAAGCCGGGTATGACAAATATTTCAGCAATTATAAGTAATACACCGACGATAAATACTATTATTTCCCAGTTCTGTGCAAATCCATCTATATATAAAGGTGCAAAATAGAGTATAGCTGCAATAATAGATGCAGCTGAGGGGAAACCCATCCCGGGTGTTTGTAGTTCAAAATAAATACCGCCTATAATTATTAATATGAGGAAAGATTGGATGACGGGATTCATCAGAAATCCTTTTAAATTGTCTAACCAGGAAGGTGTATATTTCTTCAATTCATATTCCTTGTATCCAATATATTTAGTAATAACTTCATCAACCGATTCAGCAATACCATCACAATATCCCCATTTTACCGCTTCATCTGAAGTCAATGTCAACACTTTTCCTGAATCAATAAGATTAGGTACTACAACGCGATCGTCTACCATAGCTTCGGCTATTAATGGGTCGCGAATCCATTTAATGGTGGTATCCCTTCCTTGTATGATTGTATCTTTACCATGCGCTTCTGCAGTCGACCGAATCATAGATCGCATATAAGACTGGTATTTGTCAGGCGCAGCATCTCCTAATTGGCTAACAACTGTAGCAGCTCCTATATTCGCCCCTTTTCGCATATAAATCTTTTTTGCGGCAATTGAGATCAGGGCACCGGCTGATGCAGCATTATTATCTATAAATACATAAACCGGTATTGGACTGTATAGGATTGCAGTTCGCATGGAATCTGCTGCATCCACTAAACCACCGTATGTATTCATGTGTATTAGAATTGCATCCGCATTAAGTGAATTAGCTTCCTGCATACCTTTACTGAGATAGATACGTGTTGTATTATCTATCTCTTTCATAATATCTATTTTGTATACAAGTGGCTGATTTTCGGCTTTTAATATAAAAGGAATAAAAATTAAAAATAAGCCTATGAGTTTATATTTTATATTTCTTTTCATACAGTAGTAATTAATAGAATATTATGTATTATATAAATTAGTTGTGAATTCTGTAATTTTCGTCTTCTTATTGTTGTAAATTCTAATCATGATTTTATCTATTTATTGCTTGAATCCTTAATTTTTTCATTTTTCATCTTAACATAAATAAAAAGTATTGTTCTTTCAATTGTTTTATGTTACATTTAAACGAATCTCAAAAGTGAGATAAACCTTAGCATATATAACAAACTTAAAAGACAAAAACTATGAATGCGTTGCAATTTCAACAAAAATTATTGAGTATGCAAGATAATATGATGAATTTTGCTTTAATACTCACGGCGAACAAAGAAGACGCCAGGGACTTGACACAGGATACTACACTTAAGGTTTTGGATAATCAACACAAGTTTATTGATAATGTAAATTTTAAAGGTTGGGTATTAACTGTAATGCGGAATATCTTTATTAATAGCTATCATAAAGTTGTTCGTTCTCAAAATTTTGTTGGTCAGACTATGGAAATATATAATCAGGAATTGAATGAATCTGGGTTTGATTCTCCGGAAGTGGATTACAATATACAGGATATAACAAATGCTATCAATAAACTAAACAGAGATTTTAAAATACCTTTTTCTATGTTTTTAAGTGGTTATAAATATAGCGAAATATCCGAAAAACTTGAAATTCCATTAGGCACAGTAAAGAGCCGTATTTTCTTTGCCCGTCAGGAATTACAAAAACAACTAAAAGATTGATAATTTAATAATTAGGTGTGATTTGAGTTGTGTAATAGTCTCCAAATTCAGTTGTGTAAGAAGTTTCAAATAAAATAGGAGGAAATTAAACTGTTTTCCTCCTATTTTATTAATTATAGAAATAGTAATTATACACTATTACAAATCAAACCACATATGGTCCCAAAGTTTTGGTGATTCTTTCGGAGCATTCGGATTACCACTCAATTCATCCGGAGAATAATCCCAACGACGAATAAGATCAGGTGTTGGTGCATCTGCGGGAACTGTTAAAGCGGGAACTTCATTTCCTTTGCTTCCTGAACGACGCCATTGAACAAAACATTCATTAGGTCTATCCATTAGGTCTATCCATTGTTGTAAATGTATTTCATAGACAGCTTCTGATTGCGACAGCGTTGATAAATCAGGCAGCTTTTCCAGGAAAGCTGTAGTAGCTGCAGCATCCGCTTTGTAATAATCACACGAAGCTTTTACTCCTGCTCTAAACAGCTCGTTTGCTTTCTCTAAATTCTGTGCAACACCTATACCACGTGCATAAACTTCAGCTTCAAGCAATAGTTGTTCTTGATATGAGAATATTAAATCCGGACAATCTTTGCGATATAGATAATCGCTGATAGAAGAAGATAACATATTTTCATTTTCATCTTCCAATACAGGTTCTCTTGTATCCAAACCCCTATATTCGCCATCCGCACCCGGATTAAAATATTGAGGAATACGCGAATCATCATATTTCTGCATAGGTTTAAATACATTATTATGGGCAAAGAAGAAGACATTTATACCTCCTGTATATTTCTTCAAAATACCGTATTTCGGATTCTCATTTCCGGCTGTTTCAAAATAGGGGAATTCCATATTTCCGGCAGCAGATGAAATCATTTTACCTTCATTGATCATTCTCTGAATATCATCCGCTTTACTCGGATCAGCATCTACCATTGCCATTAAAGTCCTGAATTTAAGAGAATTTGCCAGAGCAACCCATTTGTTCATATCTCCTTTATAATAGATATCGTATTCGTCTATTTTTAAATCGTCATCAAGACGTACCAATGAAAGTGCTTCATCCAATAATGCGATAACACCATTTAAAACATCTTTCTGGGCATCAAACTTTGGATATTTAATATCATGATTCCATGCTTCAGAAAAAGGGATATCTCCCCATAACATTGTGGCTTCATATACCTGAAAAGCCAAAAGAATTTTACTTTGTGCCTGAGCATTAAAATTTTCAGGTACGCTCTCTTTTGCCTGCATAATAGCCAACTGGAGGTTGTTTCCGGCGGTAGAGTAATACACTTTCCAGGTATTTCCCGTACTATATGGGCTGATATCATAATAGGCTTCTCCCCAACCTCCATATCCGTCACCACCACAAGCCTGTGATTGTAAACTTATAGCAACCGGAATATAATTATCGCCGGCTGTCCGATTCCCTGACCAACTGGTAGCTGCATAATTAAAGAGATAACCGGCTTCAACTTTTTCTGCTGTATTAGGACTGTCATTGACATCCAGCCAATCATTACAACTTGTAAAAAGTCCGCATGTAATGATTACAAATAATATATTATTTATTATTTTTTTCATCTGATTTATAATTTAATTAAATATAACTTTCAAGCCCATTACATTATAGTGTCAACCTTATATTGAAACCTAAACTACGTGTAGCAGGTACGCTTTGAAATTCGACTGCTTCACCTATACTTCCAGCTCCAAAGAAATTGGATTCCGGATCGATATGAGGTACATGCGACTTGATTAACCATAAATTACGTCCTTCAAAGCCTAAATCAATAGATTTAACATAGAAATCAGTAAACCATTTCCTGGGTAGAGCATAAGAGAAAGTTAATTCCCTTAATTTAACGTATGATGCATCAAATATACTTCCTTCACTATTTGATGTTTTTCCAATATGCTGCCAATACTCCTGCATATTCTTAACCGGAACATCATTTTCCCTGTAGCTTCCATCCGCATTCAGGATAACTCCTTTATCTACAAATCTCTCAGCATCTCTGTTTACAGCAGTCTCTTTAGCTAAACCCTTAGATAATAAGTCTGAATTTGTCCCTGAAAATAAGACACCGCCGTGCCTTATATCAATCAGGAAACTTAAATTGAAACCTTTATAGGAGAGATTATTATTAATACCCATTGTGAAATCAGGATAGGCATTTCCTAAACGCACGTTGTTTTGAATTTCACGTAATCCGGTTTTTTCATTTATAATAATATTTCCATTATCATCTCTTTTCCAGCCGGTACCATACAGACCAAAGGATTTACCAACTTCAGCTTTCATCTGTAAACCGCTCCATCCGGAAGTTACATTGTAATTTAATAATCCTTCTGCCAGTTCATTAACGACTTGTTTTGAATGAGCGAAATTAACATCTAAATCCCAGGAAAAATCTCTTGTTTTAACAGGAGTCAGCCCTAAAGTAATTTCAACTCCTTTATTGGTTATTTTTCCGGCGTTGATTTTGTTTGAAAAATATCCTGTGGAAAGAGGTACATTAATAGCAACAATCTGATCTGTAGTAACATTCCGGTAATAAGTAGCATCCAAACGTATACGATTATCGAAGAAACGAAGATCAGCTCCTACCTCAAATGATTTATGATTTTGCGGCTTCAGATTTCCTAAAGGATAAATTCTGGGACCTGTAAATGCGACTAATCCTCCATGGGGGAAAATATTGGTAATACTGTATTGTATAAAATAATCATTTACAGCAGTGTATTGGAATGCTAACTGATACGGATCTTCATCACTACCAACATTAGCATAGTTGATACGAAATTTACCAAAGTTTAGTATATCTTTATTTTCCATTAATTCAGTAAAAACAAAACTTGTACTTACAGAAGGATAGAAATAAGAACGGTTTTCTTTAGGTAAAGTAGATGACCAGTCATTACGTCCGGTTACATTTAGATATACCAAGCTCTTATAATTAAAACCAAGATCAAAATACACTCCCGTTAAGCGTTTCATTTCATAACGATTCTGAGGAGTAGTCGTTTTTGCATTCGTAGGTGTATATAGACCATCTACAACTAAGCTTTGAGCCAAAATATTACTGTTTTTCCATTCACTTTGGTAAAGATTATGACCGGCTATAACTTTTATACCATAGTCTTCAGCAAACACTTTGTCATAGGTAATCATCAAGTCATTATTGATAATACTATTATATAAATCCCAGGTTTTGAATGCACCATCCAATTCTCCTATCGTACCTTTGGAATACACTTTACGTCTGTATTCGGTGTAAAAATCAGTACCGGCATTATTTGAAATAGTAAGACCCTCAAAAGGAGTGTATGTTAAAATAATGTTTCCGATCATACGATCCATATTGGTTACATATTTATTTTTATTTATAATCCAATATGGGTTATTACTTTTTCCTTCAGGGTCTAAAGATATCTGTTGTCCTCCTTCTGTAATCCAGTTATTTTTAGCATCTTTGATATTAACTGTTCTTGGGAGTCCGTTCACTTGTGGAATCAAAAGATTGGGGTCGTTAGAACCTTGAGCTGTACGACCTTCGGAATTACTACGTATATACTGGGCAGATACGCGTGCAGAGAAATTAGATGTAATATCCATTCCTGCATTTATTGCAAATGTATACTTATTGTAATCAGATCCCGGAATGATACCTTTTTGATTGACTGAAGAAAAACTGGTACGAAAATCAGCTTTATCACCACCTCCGGCTACAGCTACACTATTAAGATAACTCATTCCTGTATCATAAAAATCTTTTACGTTATCCGGATAAGCCTGTAAAGTTACATCTTCTCCTAAGAAGTTTTTATATTTATTGCCGGCTGCTGCCTCTTTTGCAATATTTGGCCCCCAACCATTCAGATTCTTCACAAAATACTCACCGTACATACCCTGAGCATATTCATTCTGTAATTCAGGTAATTTGGACACGTTATCAAAACGGGTAGACGAATTAACTGTTACAGACACTTTGGAGTTTTTGGAACCTTTTTTAGTTGTAATAACAATCGCTCCATCTTTTGCACGTGCTCCATATAATGCGGTGGCTGCAGCCCCTTTCAATACATTTATTGATTCAATATCGTCAGGGTTTATATCTCCGGCCTTGTTTCCTACATCGACATTACCGGTAATATCATCACCATTATAAGCGCCATTATCAATGGGCATCCCGTCAATGACAAAAATAGGAGAGGAATTCTTTCCAATTGAAGTCGCCCCACGAATCTGAATTTTAGAACCTGCACCAACCGTACCTGAGTTTTGACCGACTCTAACACCCGCTACTTTTCCGGAAAGTGCAGAAACAACGCTGGTTTCACGTGCTTTGTTCAACTCATCTCCGGATACATTTGTCGCAGCATATCCTAAGGATTTTTCCGAACGTTTGATACCTATAGCCGTAACTACCACTTCATCTAACGCTTGAGAACTTGATTTTAATGTTACCCTTACAGTGGGCTGCACTGCTACTTCCTGTGATTCCATACCTACATATGAAATTACTAGAGTTCTTGCAGAACTTGGTACATTTAACTCAAATTTTCCATCAAAATCTGTAACTGTACCTGTTGTTGTACCTTTTACTATTACAGACGCTCCAATAATTGGTTCACCATCATCAGCGGAAATAACAGAACCTGTTATCCGCGTCGTCTGAGCAGTTACCAAACCTATGCCCATTACCAGGCACAAAAAAAGATAGGTAATCTTTTTCATAGACACACTTTTTAAGTTTAACTTATAACTAATTTGCACTATTTATGTTCACATTAAATAATAAAAACAATTGCAAAAGAAATACAAAAAATTGATAAATACAAAATAGATGAGGATATTAACATTTTTGATTTGTGGAAATGATTGTGAAACATCCTTTTAATTTATTAATGCTTTTCCTCCCAATTAGCGAATAACAATGACAAAAATATTAAAAAATATATAAGTGTTTAGGGTTCTTTCAAAGGCTTCAACCTTATTTTACATTAATTTATAGTTTTTTTTCAGATTTAGATCAAATAATGAGCAATTCCGTAAAATAAAAATCATTCATATCTTGACGTTTTTCCGAAATATTCGTTTCTTCACGCCCGCTATTGAATACAAACCCTATTTTTATGTATGGAAAAAATTATTTATAAATTAGTTTTTAATCAAGAAAAACATCTTACTCGAGAAGGAAAGGCATTAATCCAGGTAGAAGCTACACAACAAGAAAAAAAAAGATATTTATCTACCAAAGTTTTTATTAGACCTGATCAATGGGATCCCCAAAAACTTGCTGTAAAAAATCACTCCGATATGGATATGTTAAACCGCTACTTGCAAGAGTTTATATATGGTTTGGAACGGAAGGAATTAGATATTGTGTTAAAAGGAGAATCTTTTGATATTGATGAGTTGTTGATCGATAGAAACGTAAGTCATATTTCATTTACTGATTTTATGAAAAAAGAAATAGATTTAAGTCATTCTAAAATCTCCACTAAAAAAAATCACTATTCCACTTGGAAGATATTATGTCAATATCAACCCAATATCCAGATAAAAAGCCTAACTTATAGCTTCTTATGTTCGTTTGAATCTTTCCTTCTAGAAAAAAAATATCATCGTAACACAATAGCCAAACATATGAGACATCTAAAAAGATATGTAAATCTGGCTATTAATAAAGACTTGTTTGATATAGCCAAATATCCATTTCGTAAATATAAAATACATTATGTAGAAAGCCCTAAAATGTATCTTACTCCCGAAGAACTTAACAGACTGGAAAATTTAGACTTAACAAATAAAAGAAGTTTAAAAAAATGTTTAGATATATTTTTATTCAGTTGTTATACAGGTTTACGTTTTTCGGATATTGCAGCAATAAACAGTGATCATTTTCTATATCTTGATAACCAGTTATGGCTTGCTTTTTCTTCCACAAAAACAGAAATAAATATTCGTATACCCATTTATTTATTATTTGAAGGCAAAGCTATCAGTATATATAAAAAATATGCTTCAAACCCATTCTTTTTTAATATTGATTTAAACTCTAACTCTAATATAAATAAGCAATTACGTGTATTAGCTAAATTGGGAGGTATTGAAAAGAAGATATCCTTTCATACCGCAAGACACACAAATGCTACATTATTGCTTTATAAAGGAGCTCATATCACGACAGTGCAAAAACTTTTGGGACATAAAAGTGTAAAAACAACTGAAATTTATAGCAAAATCATGGATATGACAATTATTAAAGATTTAGAAAAAATTTATTAGCGTTCTGCAAGGACTCTGGTGATTTCATATGTGGGTATGGAGTCACAGGAAGTTGCGGTTCAGGCAACAGTAAATGTTACCTTGAGGTCAAGTTCTCAGGCATTAGATGAAGTTGTTGTTACGGCGTTAGGTATTAAGCGTTCTGAAAAAGCCTTAGGATTCTCTGCTACTACTGTTGATAGTGAGAGATTAACAGAATCGAGGACTTCCGATATAATGTCAAGTATAGCGGGTAAGGTTGCCGGTGTAAATATATCAAGTGGTTCTGGAGCAGGATCTTCTAATTCGGTAATTATCCGTGGTGTAAGTTCATTGTCGGGTAATAACCAACCACTATACGTTGTAGACGGTGTACCTATTGACAACAGTTCAAGGTTTCCGGATGACGGTTTAAATGCTGCGTACGACTTTGGTAATGGTGCGAACGCAGTTAATCCGGATGATGTTGAAAGCATGACAATTCTAAAAGGTGCGGCTGCTACGGCACTTTATGGTAACCGTGCAGCTAATGGTGTTATCGTTATTACTACCAAAAGTGGTCAGACAAGAGCAAAAGGTTTAGGTATAGAATATAACGGTGGGGTACAGGGTGAAACCGTTCTTCGCCTTCCGGAAATGCAAAATGATTTCGGGATTGGTTGGAGTGGTGACTATACGATGATCGAAAACGGTAGCTGGGGGCCACGTTTTGATGGTTCTATGCAACTATGGGGGACAGTATATAACAACTCACAGAAATTGAAACCTTATGTAGCGATGAAAGATAATATAAAAGAATTCTTCGATACAGGATTAAGGTATTCAAACAGTGTTTCTTTCAACAATGCTACTGAAAATAATAATTACTTCGTTTCTTTCTCACAGGTATCCGACGACGGAGTTCTTCCGACTTCCTCTGATACCTATAACAGGTATACATTTTCATTACGTGGGGGACAGAAAATCGGTAATCTGAATATCTCCGCTTCTGCCAATTTCACCAGTCAGGAAAACAAGTTCGTTAATACAGGGCAAGGCCTTTCAATGGTGAATTCTCTTTATCAGATGCCTCGTGATATAAGTATCATCGGATTAAAGGATCTGGATGATCCGTTTAATAGCCCGGGTTATTACTTTACACCTTATGGTACAACAAACCCATACTATGTGTTGGATACATATCAAAACAAGCAAAAATCAGAAAAAACTTTTGGTAAATTTGAAGCAGACTATAGTTTTTTTAACTATTTTAAAGTTCTTTACCGTATCGGTTTAGATGCTACAAACAGTGAGCAAAAATTTGGTTCTCCTAATTTAGTTTCATTATATCCTGATACTCCAAATAGCAGTAATTTTGACGGTAAAGAAGGAGAAGTGAGGGTTCGGATGGATCGTCGAAGAGAAATAAATCAGGATATGATGTTGATGTTTGATATGCCTGTTAACGAAGAATTTACAGTCCATGCTGTTGCTGGTTTTAATACAAATGACCGTAAACATTATTTTTCATATTCGGAAGTGAAAGGACTGGATATTCCTACCTGGTATAATTTAAGTAATTCGGCCAATACTCCTTTTGTCGAAGAAACCACTGAACGTCATAGAATTATGGGTGTATATGGCCAGGCAGAGGTGGGCTGGAGAAATATGCTTTATCTGACGGTAACTGCTCGTAATGACTGGTCATCTACACTTCCAAAAGAAAACAGAAGTTTCTTCTATCCAGGTATTACAGGTAGCTTTTTATTTTCAGAGCTTCTTCCTGAAGATATAAAATCTATTATCACCTTTGGTAAAGTACGTGCCGCTTTCGGCCAAACAGGTAATGATGCTGATCCATATAAAACTACACCTTATTATATTCAAGGTAATTTTAATGGTAGTGGATTTGGAGATCTTAATTTTCCTCTTAAAAATACAAACGCGTTTAGTTTAGGAAATATTCTTGGAAATGAGAACTTAAGCCCGGAAAAAACTACAGAATGGGAGATTGGACTTAATATGAGTTTCCTGAAGGGGCGTATATCCTTTGATGCCGCTTATTATGACAGAAAATCTGATAAGCAAATATTTGAATTAAATATGGACCCTGCTGCCGGATATACACGACAGGTTCTTAACTTGGGAGAAATAAGTAATAAAGGGATTGAATTATTAGTCAATCTTCGCCCCATTGAAACCAGAGACTTCAGTTGGGATATCGGTTGGACTTTTACGAAAAATAATAGTAAAGTTATTAGTCTACCTGAAGAACTTGGTGGTATTGCTAATCTTTCCCCTGTTAATAACGAAGTACAAATGTATGCAATAGTTGGAGAACCCGTAGGTACATTCAAAGCTGAAGTGGCTAAACGTGACCCTCAAGGAAGAATAATCGTAAATTCCTCAACCGGACTTCCGGAAGCAGCCGATGAATATGAAATCATCGGATCTATGAACCATGATTACGAAATGGGAATAAATACCACTTTAAAATATAGAGGAATATCTCTTTCAGCAGACTTTGATATCCGCCAGGGGGGATATATGTATTCCCGTACAAAAGATATAAATTATTTTGTTGGTAATCCTATCCAGACTATTTACAATGATCGTAATACATTTATTGTACCAAATTCTGTGATAGCACAAGCTGACGGATCTTTTATTGAAAATACAACCCCTATATCATCCAGTCGTATAGGTGAATATTGGGAAAAAGGAGGTGATGATATGGGTAGCGCCTTTTTAATTGACAAATCGTATATAAAACTGCGTTCGATTACCTTAGGATACGATTTCCCTAAACAATGGTTGGCAAATACTCCATTACAAGGATTAAGACTATCTGTTTATGGAAACAATCTCTTTGTCTGGACACCATCCAGCAATACATTTATCGATCCGGAAATGACAACATTCGGAAATGATTTGCGTGGTAAATATGGCGAGTTCTCAGCAAACCCAACTACACGTAGATTCGGTTTCAATTTAAATGTTAAATTTTAATTTGGAGTAAAATAAATATGAAAAAGATAATATTATTTGCCCTGTTGATAGTTGGTTTCACGGCTTGTGATCTGGATATCAATGATAATCCCAACTATCCTTCCGATGTATCAACCAGCCTGATTTTTCCTGCAGCTCAAAATGCAATGGCAGTATCTGTAGGAGATGCTACATACAATTATGCTGGTTTCTTTGCTCAATATTATGACCAAATGCCGGAAGCAAACCAGTACAATGCGATTGCAGAATACAATTTTTATGAAAGCGATAAATTATTTGATCGTCCTTATCAACACCTTTATAGTGGCGCATTGACTGATTTGAACGTAATTATAGAAAATAGTACTAATGCTACTGATATTTTTGCTGCAACCGTATTACGTGCTTTTTGCTTTCAGGTAGTAGTAGACAATATGGATTATGCTCCATATACAGAAGCTCTACAAGGCAGTGCTAATCCGGCTCCAAAATGGGACAGCGGACAATCTGTTTATGAGGGAGTACTTAGCGAATTAGATGTTGCCGAAGCCGCTTTAGACAATGAGCCGATGAGTATGAACGACCTGTTATTAAATAAAAATATAACTCAATGGATAGGTTATGCAAATGCGTTGCGCGTCAGAATGTACCTTCGTTTTATTGATGCTAATATAGACGCTGCAAATTATACAACTAAATTGAAAGCATTGATTGATAAAGGACAGTTTTTTACCGGAGATGTAAAATATGATGTTTTTTCTGATGAGGCTGATAAACGTAACCCATGGTATAATACTAATTTAGTTGGTTTAACAAGAAATCATTGTGCAGGTTATGCTATTATTGAATACTTGAAAGCAACCAATGATCCTCGTATAGGATATAATTTTATACAAGCGGAAAACAGTGGGGAGTATGCCGGTGAGTTACCAGGGTCGAAAGCCGAATTAACAGCTAAGAAAAATGCAGACTATAGTTTCTTAAATTATTATGCAACTAAACCAGTTTATTTCTTTACACAAAGTGAATTGCAATTCTTACTGGCAGAATCATATCTACGTTTTTATAGTGATGATGCAAGAGCTAAAGCCGCCTATGAGGCTGGTATTAACGCAGACTTCGCGGCCAGAGGAATGGAGTCTCCTGATGTAATGTATGGAACCAGTGGTTCTGTCGCCTGGTCTACAGCAGCATCAACTGATAAGAAATTAGAACTTATTTATCTTCAGAAATGGGTGGCCCTTTGTTATATGGATCATATGGAAGCCTGGTCGGAAATACGTAGAACGGATGTTCCTAAATTATCAGCTCAATCTGCAAATGCTATTAATAGTGATCCTACTGTTTATACACCAGGAGAGCTGATACCTCCGATGCGTAACAGTTTTGGTGACCGCGCTATGGTTAAACGAATGCCTTATCCTTCAACTGCTCGTGATCTGAATAAAAATACACCTAAGGTTGATTCTTATAAAATGACTACTCCAGTTTGGTGGGATATTAAATAAGATATAAACAATCATTAAATGCATAATTTATGAAAAATATAATATATAGTTTATTTGTCTGTTTCGCTTTCATCTGCATTTCATGTGATGACGATTCTACAAAAGATATGTCACAAATAACTTATTTTGTAGATCTGGAGATTGAAGGTGATGTAGATCTTTTTTGGCCGAAAGGGACATCTTTTGTAGACCCTGGATATACTGCTTTTTTAAACGGTGAAGATATTCATAATGATGTTGTTATTACAGGAAGTGTGAATTCTGATGAAGCAGGTATTTATAATTTAAAATATGCAGCAGTCAATGATGATGGCTTCACTAAAGAACTATACAGAACAGTATATGTATATGATCCGACGGAATCACCTATAGTATCAACCATTTATGCAGGATCAAAAGATAACTATCGTTCACATGCTACTGTTGGGACTACGCCCTATGGAAATTCTTATCCGGTTGTCATTTTTCAAACTGAACCAGGAGTATTTTATGTGTCTGATTTTTTTAGTGGATATTATGATAAACGAGCTGGATATGGATCTGCATATGCTATGACCGGAACGTTTAAATTGAAGGAAGATAATACTCTTGAAGCAGTTTCAAGTCACATTGACGGATGGGGAGACTCTATTGACGGATTGACGGGGAAATATGACCCAGATACCGAATCTTTTTATTGGGAAGTCGGCTATGCAGGAAGTATGACATTCTATATTACGTTAACAAAATAAAAGAATAGGAATATGAAAAAATATATTATATTATTTTTTACAACATTAGCATTTACATTTACGGGTTGTGAAAGTGATACAGATCCGGGAGGCACTGCTGTTCAGAAAATGGCAGGAGACTGGTGGATCACTGTTAAAAATACAGGAAATCCGGATTATGAGGGTGAATATGGACCATATTTAATGTATACTTATAATACTGCAGCTAATAATGATTCTGAGATGTGGCTACAAGATAATCATAGTGATCCGTTCTGGGACTATAAATTAAAAGTAAATGTTAATTATAATAGCCGTACCTTCGAAACTGCAGATTTTGTTGAAAATATAGCCTATGATTCAAAAGTAAAAATAACCGAAGGTAAAATAACCGAAGGTGCAGCCACTACTCCGAGTGGTATGCCAGCTGATAAAATTGAATACAAAATTCAGTTTGATGATGATGGATTTGGAGGAACTGTTGTTTTTGAAGTAACAGGATTTCGTAGAACCGGTTTCCCCGCAGATGATTTTTAATCAATAATGACTGTAATCAAGTAGGAGAAAATAAAAATATTTTTCTCCTACTTTTGTTTTTACCTCTCGCCTCAAAAAATGCATAGAAATGTATTTTTTTGAATATTCACAAGAGAAAGTTCTAATTTATTAAAATAATCTTAATGATAAGATTATTAGTCTATTGGAAACTGGCCTTTTATATGTGTAAAAAGATATTTACCCTCAACTTTTATATTCATAGATGCTTCTCTTCCACCAACACCACCTAGATTCGTATATACGGATAAAATATATTCTTTATCAGATCCACTACCTACAGGATCTTGTACCAAATATAAAATTTGACTGCCTTCATTTCCGGGTAAGTTTAAATAGGGACCTCCAAGTCTTTGTAATGACCATTGATAATTACCATTATAGCTTCCTCTAATATTTGCATAATAAGTATATGCAGTATTTGGATTAAACATACCTGCGGGAACGTCTACGGGACCGCTAATAGTTACTATTGGGTCATTATATACAGAAAGTAACACGCTTATATCGCCTGGCGATAATCCATTTCTTTGGCCCGTAAAAGCGTTTCCGTCTGATTTTCTAACCATTGCAAATGTAGAGTAACCTTCATACATAATACTACTGTATAACATTATTGAATTAAAATCAAATACCCCATAATCCGTTCCCGAATAACCTGTTTCTGTATATTTGCGATAATTAGATTGTCTATTTGATGGAATAACATTGAAATTAACAATAATAAAATTATCTCTGTCAGAACGTGTATGCTCATGAAAAAGTCCTAGGGCATGTCCTATTTCATGAATTACATTTCCTCGTGAAGCCGTTTCGCTAAGTCCAATAACTTGTCTTCCCCCCTTCTTCCCTATCCAATCAGAATAACCTGCAATTCCAGGATCGCTGTCATCTCGTATGAATTCAATATAATCACTAGTGTTATTACCTTTAACCATAAAGCGTATGTATGTGTTTTGCTCAATATGAGACATTGCATCAGTAATACGCTCTCTTAGTTGAGAAGTTAAATTAGTATTTAATGTGTAATAAACGTTGCTGTTTGTCCATTTTCTGTTGGAAACCATGGCTGATCTCAATAAAGTATCAGCATTCATTTCCTCCACATCTTTTTTGTTTAGTTTTATATCTCCCTGGAAAAGATAATAATCTCCACAGTCAAGAACCCAGGCTTTAGAGCCCCATAACATTATTTCCTTTTCGACACCTTCGACTTCAGCTTCTTTTACAGGTTCACTGTTAATCATGAAGTCGACATTTTGCTCACAGCTTCCTAAAATTATTGAAGTAATGAAAACGTAAATAAGAATCTTTTTCATAACGCACTAATATTAATTGATGATGAAAATAATAATAGATTTATAAAGAAGTATTTCTAAAACAGAAATTTTGGCGCATTTGATTCTAAATAATAGAATCACATTCAAAATATAATTACTTAGCTAAGTAATACAAAAATACTAAAAATATAAAAAATATTCCAATTATGGTAATGTTGTGCAGCATATTTTAATGTGAAATGGAAACTATTTCTTATAAAAACCATTGTAATGGTTGAAAAGAAGGATTGTAATGGTTTCAGAAAATGGATACAATGGTTTGTAAAGAACATCACGATGGTTTGATAAATAGATTGTAATGGTTTTTCAAAAGGGTTTTAGTTTTGCTCGGGGAAAGAAAGGAGAGTAAGCATAATTATACAGTTGTATTTGTTTAGCTATATAACTGTGCGTGAAAACATATATAACTGTCTATGAAAAGATATACTTAAGTGTATTTTGGAAGCGTCCGGTTTTTTATCAGAAGCGTCCGATTTTTATTGGGACGTTTCCGGTTTTAATTGGGACGGGTCTGATTTTTTTACTTTTAACCTCTTCTCTCAGTTAGGTTTTATGCATTGCTTTCACCTGTCACCAAGCCATTCAATCCTTTTCCTGATCAGGGTTCAAAGGTGAAGGCGCCTGCTTTCACCTTTTATCTTCTCCTTTCACCTGATAAAATCGTACGCGGATATAGTAAAATCGTACACTCCGTAGTTTTATGTCAGGGTAAGATCCTTCTCTTCGTTTCACCTTTGCCTTCACCCTTTAAACCCGCATACAGAATAGGATTGAATAGGTAGGGTGACGGTGAAGGGAGATTTTACTAAAATAATTTGTACCTTCGTAAGAGAGTATGCGTAAGATTATACATATTGATATGGATGCGTTTTATGCTTCTATTGAGCAACGTGATTTTCCTGAGTATAGAGGGAAACCATTGGCTGTTGGATATGCTGAAGCCAGAGGAGTAGTGGCGGCTGCCAGTTATGAAGCTCGTAAATATGGTGTTCGTTCTGCAATGCCGTCCGTTACGGCTATACGTAAGTGTCCTCATTTGATATTTGTTCCTGCTCGTTTTGATGTGTATAAGGAAGTTTCTAATCAGATCATGGAGGTATTCCTGGAATATACAGATTTGGTAGAGCCTCTTTCTTTGGATGAGGCTTTTCTGGATGTTACGACTAATCATAAAGACATTACTTCAGCTACTTTAATTGCTAAAGAGATAAAGCAATTGATCAAAGAGCGCACAAGACTGACTGCTTCAGCCGGCGTTTCTTTTAATAAGTTTTTGGCGAAGATTGCTTCGGATTATAATAAGCCGGATGGGTTGTTTGTTATTAAACCGAAAGACGCAGAGATATTTGTAGAATCCCTGGAAATCGAACGTTTTTTTGGGGTGGGGAAGGTTACGGCTAAAAAGATGCATCATTTAGGTATTCATACAGGAGCCGATTTGAAACAGAAGAGTGAAGACTTTTTAGTCAGACAATTTGGAAAGGCCGGCTATACCTATTATGAGAATGCTAGAGCCATTGATGATCGGGAGGTGAACCCTCATCGTATTCGTAAATCTATTGGCGCTGAGAATACGTTTGATACGGATCTGGAGCAATCCACTAAAATGACGTTAGAATTGTATCATATTGCAAAGAGAACCTGGGAACGTGTAGAGGCTAAACAATTTTACGGACGAACAATGACACTTAAAATAAAATACACTGATTTTGAGATCATAACAAGAAGTAAGACATTTGCCGATCCCATCAACAGTTTTCATTTCTTTTGGAAAAAAGCTAAAGAGATGCTAACTTATATTGATACCAGTAATAAAAAAGTCCGCCTGATGGGATTAACGATCAGCAAAAATGATGATGACTCGCATTTCCCGCCAGGCGGTATACAATTGGAACTTAAGTTTAAGGATTAATAACTGAATGACTCAATAACTGAATAGACTGAATGACTCAATAATCTTAATTCAGTTTATTCAATTATTCAGTTACTCAGTCTATTCAGTCTATTCAGTCATTCAGTCATTGATAAAACTAAACCGGTAGTGTTCCACCTACTAAGATTACGACTAATAAGGCCAAAATTGCATATAATTCAGGGAATACTGCCATTACCATTGTCGGGACGAAAACATTATGTCCGCCTCCCACAGCTGCGATACCATTTGCACAAACTTCTCCTTGACGGATAGATGAAAATAGTCCGGCGAATCCCATCATTAATCCAACGCCTAGAATAGCGGAAGCGGTAAGCATAGAAATGCCATCGACCAGAAATTTTTGTAGCATAAAATATCCTACAAAACCATACAATCCCTGAGAACTAGGTAGAGCACTTAATGCGATATAGGTTCCTAATGCATTTGGATTTTTCTTCATTGCACCAACTACTGCATTTCCACAAATCGTAACACCATACGCACTACCGATAAATGAAAGACCTGTCATTGCCCCAATACCGAGGTAAGCTAATAAAATAGGTTCCATAACTAAATCAATTTAAATTATTATTTTTTATTTTTCTATTATATCTTTTTAAATGGAGTATATGCTTTTCCTCCACCTTCAAATTCCGCATTTTTAAAGTACTCAACGAATATCAAACGGATAGGATGTACCAGTGAACTAATCATACACAAAGCAAAGGATATACCATGGCCAATCAGCAGGATAAGGAGCATAACGATAAAACGAGGCGCAGCGCTCATTGTTTCCGTCATTGTAACTGCCAGAGAGTTAAACACTCCTCCTAAAACAGCACCGGTAAGGCCAATAGCAAATAATCGGATGTAAGATAATACGTCACCTAACAATCCTGTCACCATATTATAAGTATCCCATAGACCTGATCCCATATTGAGGAAAATGTTTTTACCCGGAGAGTTGTATAGAAATACAATAAGCAGACCTAAACCGGTTATACCATATAAAACATATACCAGAGAATCGGGAAGATGCACATCGAGCATTGGCAGCCCTAAAATACATAATACTGCTACGATCACGAAGATCCAGGCAAAAGGTGCTATACTGAATTTAGTTCCTTTCTGAACTTTAACTTTATAAGCTGCTACAATTTTAGCAATAATAATATGTACTATACCAATAATAATAGACAGCGTCATAAGGTTATCACTACTTAGGAAATAATTCCTGATAGGTTCAAAGATAGCAAAGTCGCCCAATGACAATCCGAAGAAAGAACCTGACATGCCTCCCAAAACCATAGCTGCTCCTCCTAACACCTGAAATAAGGTGATAAAGGATTTATAAGAAGAGTCCATTTTTCTTTTCAGAATTGTAGCAGCTATCAATACCAGTAAACCGTATCCGGCATCACCAAGACAAAGGCCGAAAAACAACATGAAGAAAGGAGCAACCAATGGTGTAGAATCAAATTCCCAGTAATTAGGCAATGAATACATTTTAGTAATAGGCTCATACAAACTGGTAAAGCGATTATTCTTGAGTTGAATGGGAACACTCTCTCCATCTTGTATTTCAAGTTCCTGATAGAAATAACCATCCTTGTTCAACGTTTCTTCCATCTTTTTTAACTGATCATCAACAATCCACCCTTCTAAGAACATTAATTTGTCATCCGCCTGACGATCTGTTTGTACAATTGCATTTGCCAGATTATATTCATTTTCCAGGTTTTTGTCAAGTTGGGCTAAGGTATTAATTTCCGAAGCTGCCTGTTGATTAATTTTATCTTCCAGTTGCTGAATATCTTCCAGTACTTTATCATACCGGGCCTGCAGTTTGGATAAGCCCCGATCCGGCATATTCGGACGTTCAGCATCGATGTCTATCGCCGTTCCTTCTTTGGTAACAGTAATAAAATATTTTACAGATTGATGTTCGTTAATGATAATCGCATTATACTCATCAATCCATTCTTCCCGGAATTTAGAATCAGGAGAGGTAAAAAAAGTAATGTGGTATCCTGCTTTTTTAAGATGTTTAAGGTTTGTATAAGAAAAGTTGCCCCATATTTCCATATAGGAAATATCTTTCAATAAAGATTGCCTTACAGCGTTTAATTCATTTTTCTTATCAAATAAACTCTCGATGGATTCTACTAATTCGATACCTTCTTTTTTATTCAGGTTCCGCGAAGGAGCAAGTGAGATGTCCGGCTCAGAAGTTTTATTGATCTCTTTCAAAGTACTGATAAGGGATGATACTCTTTTACGCTGAGTAATCATGTCCTGTAAATCAGGATGATCGGAAATTGATTTGTTCTCCTGAATATGAACAACACCAACATCCCGAAGAGTAGAAAGAAAAGAATCATATTCCTTATGATAAATCATGAAAGCGAATTTTCGCATCTTTTTAATCATAGATCAGCCTCCTCTTCTTTTTGTTTCTTTTTCTCCAGATTGGCACGCATGATCTTCTGTGAAGCTTTAGAAAGGCTTTCTTCGTCTTCCATATAGCGTTTGATCTTGCGAATTGCATCTTTGTACCCTGGTATTTGAACTTTCTCAAAAAGGTTCACTTTTTGAGTAGTCTTTTTACGGGCATATTCCAGTAGCTCCAGCTTCATTTCAGAGAATTCGGCTTCGATGCCTGTACGGGCCAGTTGTTTCAGTAATTCAATTCCTTCTGTATACCAGGCAGGGGAATTAAAGAGACTATAATACCCTATTTCAAATTCGATATCATCTAACTGGGGTACGACAACTCCGGCAAACTTTTTGGAAGATAAGAAGACATCCTTTACTTTAATAAGATCGGGAGTAAACTCATTCCACAAAGCTACCATATTATCATAACTCTTAATCTCTTGTTCAAGCTGAAGTTCCAATCGATTCACTTCATCTTTGGTTCGCTTTACTTCCAGACGCAGTGCGCTCTCCTTACTCTTAATAGTAGGTAAGGAACGTTCACGCATCTTCAGTTGTTTATCCAGTTGCTGAAGTGATGTTTTATTATATTGAAACTTTATTGCCATATGTTTTAATGATTAATGGTTAATGATCAATGATTAATAAAATTCCAAGTGTTAATCGTTAATCATTAATCGTTAAACGTTATTTCTTCCAATATTTATCAACCAATTCCTGTTTAATGTTTACCTCAGCAGGAGTGAAATATTTTGCAAATAAATCCCAGGCTACGTCAAGCATCTCTGTTGTATTTAGATTTACATCGATAGCCAGTAGTTTTTCCGAATAATCTTTTGCAAAGGCCAATGTACGATTGTCATAGTCCGTCAGGTCAAAACCATTTTCCAGTTTAGTTTTTGCATTGGCAGCATCCGAATACAGGCGCACAGCAGCGTTCATCACCTGAGGATGATCTTCACGTGTTTTCTTTCCCGTTACCAGCTGTTTCAAACGTGATAAACTACGGAACGGGTCTACAATCACCTTACCCACATCGCTATCTCTACGAAGATATAACTGTCCTTCAGTGATATAACCTGTGTTATCAGGAACCGCATGTGTAATATCTCCCCCCGACAATGTTGTAACGGCGATAATAGTAATGGAACCGCCATCAGGGAACTGAACGGCTTTTTCATAAATCTTAGCCAGATCAGAATAAATAGATCCTGGCATAGAGTCTTTTGACGGAATCTGATCCATACGGTTGGATACGATAGCCAGCGCATCAGCATAGTTGGTCATATCAGTAAGAAGGACCAGTACCTTTTCATTCTTCTGAACAGCAAAATATTCTGCTGCTGTTAATGCCATATCCGGTATCAATAGACGCTCTACTGAAGGGTCTTCCGTTGTATTGATAAAACTCACAATACGGTCTAATGCTCCCGCATTGCTGAATGTATTTTTATAATACAGGTAATCGTCGTTTGTTAATCCCATACCTCCCAGAATAATCTTATCTGATTGGGCACGCAGGGCAACTGTTGCCATTACCTGGTTGTAGGGTTGGTCGGGATCAGCAAAGAAAGGAATCTTTTGTCCTGTAACCAATGTGTTGTTTAAGTCGATACCAGCAATACCTGTAGCAATCAACTCAGAAGGTTGTTCACGACGAACCGGATTTACGGACGGGCCTCCGATTTCTACTTCCGTACCTTCCGTCACAGGTCCTCCGTCAATCGGATCACCATAAGCATTGAAGAAGCGACCGGCTAATTGTTCCCCTACTTTCAGGGAAGGAGCTTTTCCCATAAAGACTACCTCAGCATTTGTAGGAATACCTTCTGTTCCCGCAAAAACCTGCAATGTTACTTCATCGCCAATGATTTTTACCACTTGGGCCAACTTACCGTCTACAGAAGCTAACTCGTCATTTCCGACTCCTGACGCTTTTAGCGAACAAGTTGCTTTTGTAATCTGGGTAATCTTTGTATATATTTTTTGAAATGCTTTTGTTGCCATAACTTTTTAATTTTCTTTTCTTTCGTTCAGAAGTTCTTCCAACTGTTTATTGAAACCTTCAAATTGTTCACTTTTAAACTTAGAATAATTCATCTGTCTGAATATGTTGATCATTTGCTTGAAATAATCCATTACTTCCGTAAATGTATCGAATTTAAACTCCGTATGGCAAACGTTTATAACTTTATCCAACATATATTCCTGACGCTCAAGGGGCGTAACAGAGTCTACCTCGTCAAAAGCATCTTGCTGAAGAATAACGAAGTCGATCAATTCAGATTTCCAGAATACCACATGATATTCTACCGGAACACCGTCGTCACCCAGAATATTGATTTGTTCGGCAATCTCTTTACCTCTCAATAATCTGGTCTTGATTTCATTTACTTTATCTATCCATTCCGGTGAAATATGGTTGGAGATATATTCAACGAATTCCGGATACTCTAAATATTTTGAATAACTGTCTATCGGGTTTACAGCCGGATAACGTTTTTTATCTGCACGTTCCTGTTCCAATGCATAGAAACAACGAGCTACCTTTTTCGTATTCTCCGTTACAGGTTCTTTCAGGTTACCACCGGCAGGAGAAACCGTACCGATAAAGGTTACAGACCCCGAATTTCCATTATCAAGCTCAACATAACCGGCACGAGCATAGAAATTTGAAATAATAGCCGAGAGGTCCATTGGGAAAGCGTCGGGTCCGGGAAGTTCTTCCAGACGGTTCGACATCTCACGTAAGGCCTGAGCCCAGCGGGAAGTTGAGTCGGCCATTAATAAGACTTTCAATCCCATACTCCGATAGTATTCTGCTATTGTCATCGCGGTGTATACCGAAGCTTCACGGGCTGCTACGGGCATATTGGATGTATTAGCAATAATAATGGTGCGTTCCATTAGTTTACGCCCGGTATGTGGGTCTACCAGGTGAGGGAATTCAGCAAAAATTTCTACTACCTCATTCGCACGTTCACCACAGGCCGCAATGATCACAATATCAGCTTCTGCCTGCTTTGAGATAGCATGTTGTAATACCGTCTTACCTGTTCCGAAAGGCCCTGGTATAAATCCTGTACCACCTTCTACGATTGGATTTACCGTATCAATCGTACGCACACCAGTTTCAAGTAATTTATAGGGACGAGGTTTCTCTTTATAACAGGTAATTGCTTTTTTTACCGGCCATTTCTGAACCATATTAACCTCTATGTCTTTGCCGTCTTCTGCGGTTAAAACAGCTATTTTATCTTGTACGGTATAGGTTCCTTCCGGTACTAAACTTTTGATCGTATAAATGCCTTCAAAAGAGAAAGGAACCATGATTTTGTGAGGTTGATAGTTTTCATCTACTTCACCCAGCCAGTCACCGGCCTTAACTTTATCGCCCTCTTTTGCCAGAGGTTTAAATTCCCATTCTTGTTCGTTATTAAGTGGGTAGGTATATTCTCCTCTTTTCAGGAAAACACCGTCCATCTTATCCAGGTCGTTTTGCAGTCCGTCGTAGTTACGTGAGAGCATGCCAGGTCCTAACGTAACTTCCAGCATATGCCCCATAAACTCGGCTTCATCTCCTACTCGCATACCACGGGTGCTTTCAAAGACCTGTGTATAGGCATTTTGTCCGATAACCTTAATTACCTCTGACATAAGCCTTACACCTCCAACCGATATGTAGCAAATTTCGTTTTGGGAAACCGGTCCATCTACTTCAATAGTAACCAAGTTGGAAACGATTCCTTTTACTATTCCTTTCGTAGCCATAATTTATTTTGTATTGTTTCTTTTAAATTCCTCTAAAGCCGATTCGCTTCCTTTTTTCATTGCGCCGACCAATTCCCTGAAACTCTTTTCTCCTTTTTCCTTGTCAAGGGTAACCCAGCGTTCCAGCATATCCAGTTTTACCAAATAAACAAATACACTTTCAACTTCAAATGTTTTGAAAAAAGAATTTTCTTCCAGCCATTCCCATTTGAGCAGATCTGTTTTTCTTTCCCGTATGTATAAGTCGGTCTCTTCCGTGATACGTTGTATTTCCGTCCAGTAGTCAACCAACAGTCCCAATCCGAAATCACGGGCATTTGAGGTTCGAAGCGCATCAGCAACATCATTTGTGCCTACTATGTATTTGTTTCTATCTAATTCATATTTCCGGGCAGAAATGGCCGTAAACATATTATTAATGTTCAGACTTAACTCAAACCAGGTAGCGACAAACGTATTATGGCTCTTCATGGCATAATCATAATAAAGTGCAGCCAGCTGATCTTCCCAGAGGATTACCGGTTTTTCACCCTTTTCCTGTGCTTCCAGATATATTTTGATAAACTCAATAATATAGGGAGGTATACGATTATTTTCCGTAGGAATACCTTCCTCTTTCAGGCGCGTGATCATTTCCCGAAACTCATCGGATGATATATGTCCTCTGGGATCAGGATCAAATTCAGGGTACTTCAGTTGTGTAAGAAGATTCTTGTTATCAAATTTCAGAAAAAACAGATCAACAATCTTTTTGTCTTTCTTAGTCAGTGTATTGTCCAGTTCTTCACTGAATTCAGCGACTGTAAAGGGCAGTTTATGATCGTCTAATGAAATTTCCGGCAGACCCGCTATTAAGCAATAGTACTTACCCATATCAAAACAACATTTCTACTAATTGCGGACGTAAAAACTCTTTAAAGAAAGAGATAAACTCATCTTCCCCAAATGTTACTTTATAAGAACCATCAGCCGGTATGATAGTAAAAGATGTGTCTTTACCATTTACTTTTTCAATCTTCACACCTTTATTCAACAGATCTTTAGCATTTGAAGCAAAATATTTAGTCAGTTCTTCTGCCTCTGATGTACTGATTGTTATTCTTTCATTTTTTGCCCATTCCTTAGCCATTTCCAAAATGACTTTCTGCATAAACGCTTTATCAGTAGTTACTGCTTTTACATTCTCAGAAGTGATTTTTCCCGTAATCAGATTAGTTATTTCACTTTTCAGAGCTTCTAAGGACTGATTGGCAAATAGCTTTAATTCGGCTTCTGTGTTCTTTTTTAGTTCAGCTACTTGCTTTTGCGCATTGGCAATTATGCTTTTTGCTTCTTTTTCCGCATCTTGTAGAATGGTGTCCTTTTTAGTATTAGCTTCGGAAATTATCCGGTTTGCTTCTTCATTTCCTTTTTCTACACCTTCACGATAGATTTTGTCGGTAAGTTCCTGAATCTTTGTATCCATTTCCGTATATAATTGTGTTACTATTCAAGTGAGAAGCAAATATAGGAAATTTAATTTTAACAAAGAATGGTTCAAAATTAATATATAGTGTTCCCGATCAAATTTACCGCGTTAATAAAAGTTTCAATTCTTAATCCCCTATTCTTGTAACCAATATGAATGTACTTTCATTGACCAAAGAAAAACCGGGGATAGCTAAATTATTACTATCATTACAATTCGAACCCGATTGTCCGGCGCCTAACTGTATTTGCCACTGTTGATTGTCTTCTTCTATTTTTACTACATAGCTGATTGAGCCACCATGATGAGAATTTTTTAATGTTGCATGATAGGCCACATTGTGTATTCTGGCCCGGTCTCCTTGTATACTACCCCCTTCGAGAGGAAAGTCCATAAAATAAGATGATGCTGTGCATGTACCTATTGGAGTAGACGGGTTTGGATAGGCGTTTGATGAGGGTATAAACTGATAGGCAAAGGTGATGCTGTAAGTCCCTTTTTTAAAAATCAGAAAAGAATTTTCCCATGCTATTACATGGCTGACGTTGCCACCAGTTTGGTTATACGTTTCCTTGAATAACAATTTGGCTTTCATTCCTAAATTAAGCCCAACCATAATATTATATACACCTCGAACCGGATTAGCTGGATTACTATTATCAATAATATCCGTACCGTTTAGATGATATACAGCAGATCTAGGAATTCCGGCATCATCCAGGATTTGGGTAATTTCTCCTTCGATTATTTCATCGTAGACAAACTCAACCCATTCGGCACCTCCCCAGACGTAAAACCGTTCTTTTTTGACCTGTTCGTCACCTGTACCGCTATCAGCTATATTGAAAACAAGTAATCCTACGGCAGGGTTTGTTATAGGGTTAGGGCTGGAGATACTCTCCAACTGCACCCGTGGCCCGAGAAAACCCTTGTTGTTACTTTTTAATTCCAATACCGCTCCTTCATGCGGCGGATCATCGTTGCCTATGGTTACCTGGGCATGTAGTTTGCATGCCAATAATAAAAGAAGAATAAGATATGGTATTCCTTTGTATTTCATGTTGTTTGATATTTTACCAGTTTCCGACTCTGGTTATATATAAAAATGTATTTCTGTTGGGTAAAGAAAGCCCGTTCACTTTGGTACAATCAGATGCTCCGGCTCCCAAATGTACACCCCATTTGGTAGTTTGTTCGATAGGTGCTACGAAATTTATGGTAGCAGCATGAGAGGCACTATCTTTCGGAAGATGGTAGGTATTCGAGTATACCCTTACCTCTTTACGTCCGCTTCCGTCGTCAGGATAGAATGGGAAATCCATAAAATAGGAAGAAACGTTGCATGTAACTGCACTGGGAGTGGTCGGTATAAATAAATAAGCAAATACAATGTTGTATATGCCAGGTTTGAAGATTATAGTATCTTGATCCTTTAATGATACATTTCCCTCTGAATGATTGAACGTCTCCACTAGAGGAAGTTTTTTAGCTGAACCGGCATTGGCATCACTCATAAAATTAAGAATTCCCGGCCTGTTACTAGATAACATATCACTACCATTTAAATTAAACATCACTGGCAACGGCATGGACCACCTGGTTATTTCCTGCTCGATTCTATACTCAAGTTCATCATGTCCTATAAATCTTTCCCATCCGGGATTATTACCTTCAACCCAATAATAGAATATATTCGGATATACTCTTTCTTCTTCCGGAAGGTTTATATCGGGTTGGGAGGTATTAATAACTAATAATCCTGAAGCGGCATTCGGTATGGTTGTTCTGTCATACTTTCCGGTCAGGGCTACCCGCGGTCCCAAAAAGCCTTTATTAGAAGCCTGAAGATCCAGAATCGCACTTTCATGGGGTGGGTCACCAGTTCCTATGGATACCTGTGCAGATATATAGGTTGGTAATATGCACTGTAGCATCAAAAATAAGATGATATTTACTCTCATGATCCTTGTATTTTAGTGGGCATCCCCCATTCTTGATATATATAAAAAAGTACTTCTGTTAGGCATAGAAAGACCTGCTTTGCCATTACAAGCAGCGTCTCCATTACCGGTCCCAAAAGCAAAATCCCACACGGTTTCCTTAAACAGAACGGCCACATGACTGATCGTGTTGCCGTGGTCGCAATAGCGCCCTTCTCTATTTATCCATTTTCCCGGGCCATGATAGCAATTGGATTCTACCCGTGTCAGCCCGGTGGAAATAGTGCCGTCACTATTTTTTATGTTTATAGGAAACTGCATAAAGTAAACAGCCGACCAACAGTAGTCGCTCCCAGGACTATAAACTACATCTCCTTCTTTGGCTGTATCTGCAGGAACAAATTCATACGTAAAAATGATACTATATATTCCCGGTTGGAAGGTAATCGTATATTTCTTTTTGCCTCCGCCGATATCAACCGAGCCGAGTCTTACAGTTCCGGCAGTATAGTTTACCCGTTCGGCTAAAGGAAGGTATGTGAAATTGTTTTTAGCGACTCCTTCCAGAGGATTGATAATTCCCAACATATTAACATATGTTCTCTCGGGTTGATTTGGTTCTCGAACAGGGTCATGATTAAAGATATGCTGAGTCCCGTTTAAAGTAAATATGGCCGGACGGGGTATTCCTTTGAAGGAGAGGGTCTGTTCGATATTTTCGGTCAGGGTTTTTGTTACCACAAGTTCTACCCACTTGTTTTCAGACCAATAGTAGTATTTTCCCGACTTAACCTTTTCTTCGATGGGTACATCATTCGCGGAATCGTGCATATTAAGCACAAGCAGGCCATCTGTTTGATTAGGAACGGTTTCCGTATCCCGAGTACTTTTAAGATTGACCCGTGGACCTAAAAATCCTTTATCAGAGCTTTTTAATTCTAAAACGGCACTTGGATGAGGTGGATCTTCTGAACCTATTGTAACCTGAGCATTAACAATAGGTAATGATAGTATAATAGCGATTATTGATATTGTAATTTTCATAGTAAATGATTTTACAAAATACAGTACACAAATATATATTATAATTCGCTATGTATGAAGATGAAATAATTGTATTTGAGTCATCTCGGGAATTAATTTAGGTGTAAATTTTTTACTCGTATACAATTATTCGATAATTTGTCTTTTTATTTCATTCTAATAGCTAATTTGTGCGAAATTTCTAAATTGAAACATTTTTTTATATATTTGAAGTGTATTTCCTAATATGATCTATTGAATAAATACTATAGAAAAATGGACCTCTTGAGTAATTTTATAAATAGCCTGCATGAAAAAATAAATAAAAGGCACGAATTAGTCCTTTACATTGCGGATGTATTGTGTATTGAGAGAGAGCCGGCCAACCGAAGGCTAAGTGGGAAAGTACCTTTTACGGTTCAGGAAATGGAGAAACTTAGTCAAAATCTCGGTATTTCATTGGATTATTTAATGCAAAGTAAGAGTGCTTATGCTTTACCAACTTTAAAGATGAAAATTCCTATGTCAGGCTATGCTATTGAAGACATGATCGTACATATGGAACTTCAAACCAGGAAACTTGAAAGCATTTGCATTGAACCTGTAGAATTGGTAACGGCATTCAGTTCTCTTCCGTTAGATTTTATTATACCCTATCCCACGTTAGAAAAGTTTATGTTTTATAAATGGGGATATTTTCATGTAGGAGCTGAAGAATATGATGATTTTTCAGTATGGGAAATGCCGGAAAGGCTAAAAAAGGCTAATCAGCAGCTTTTAAAAGTTAATGAAAAAATAAAGACCCGTTTATATATCTGGAACCCTGTAACTGTTTGGAGCCTGGCGAAAGAAATGAAATACTTTAAAAGTATACACGCAATAAGTGATCAGGATATAAACCATATTAAAACAGATTTACACTCCATGTTTGATGATATTGAAAATCAAGCAAAAATGCACACTGTACAATCTGATAATAAAATTGAAATGTATGTTTCATTCATTAATCATGGTCTGAATTTTTATTATTTCAAAACAGAAAGTAATTATCACATCACATTCGATAGTTATTTCATGAGCATGGAAAATTATAAGAATCTTGAATCTGATATCTATATACAAGACTGGATTACGTCTATGAAAAAAGTTTCAACCCTCATTTCTGAAAGTGGGGCGTTAGCAAGACATTTGTTTTTTGAGGAGCAACATAAATACATTGATGATATTTAATACTCAAGGAAATTTTATAAATTTGTCTCGCGAACCCTATTAAACAAAAACAAAACTACTAGTATGGATTTTTCTTTTTCTGATATTTTCACTTACTGGGATGTACTGAAAGATTACATAAATCCAATACCCATAATCTGGTGGGGAATATTGGGTGCTGTTATAGGTCTGATTATAATGATAGTGCTACTGGTCATATTGCGGAAAAAAATTCTAATTAACCGAAGACACTGGAGTCTCAAAATACTGGCATACGCTTATCTGGTATTTCTGCCGGTATGGGCCGGATACAGTTCGATGCAATGGTTTGCTCTCCATCAGTGTGAACGACAGATTGTCCGGAATGTCCCGACTTATCTGGGTGAGACGAATTCTTTATTGAATGTATATGTCAAAGAATATGTAACAGGTGTTATCAGTGAAAGATATTTAAAATTGACTGGACATGAAATCCTTGACAAAACAGTCGATTATGCATCCAAAATAATGAGTCATACCATTAAATCTACTCCGATAGAAGAGGAAGGTATAAAAGCAAAAGCTACTCATTTTATTGCGGCTAAGTTTATTGAATCCGATATGGCTAAAAACATGCTCATTAGCGAAGTTGAAAAAAAGATTGGAGAGCCATTACTTATGGATCAGAAATTAACCCGGCAACTGTTGGATGTTAAAATACAAAATCTATTGGAAGACGGTATTTTAACTACTGTGGTAACCAAGCATGTCAAGAAATTATTTAACGGTTTCAAATCGAATGTGTTATTAATCTTTTTAATTGTTCTGATCATCCCTTTGGCAGAGATTGTCGTGGCTCATTTTCTGGAGAAAAAGCGATTGTCAACTCCTATTCCTGAGCCTTAACCTCTTTTTTAAATATATACTGCCTATCACACAAATAAATACTATTCCACAACATATAATACTCCTTTTTCTTTTCTTAGTGGAATATTCGGAAACCTTAAGTTCTCTGGTTACGCCCGACTTTATATCTGTTACATTGTTGTTTGTAAGTGTTAGTGAGTCTGTTAGTTTAGCCTCTTCGTTTATCTGTATTTTACTAATTGACTCAATGAATTGTTTACCTGTTGTATCAGGAGGCGTCAAAGTGATATGCTGAATTTGTGTTTGACGGTTTTTTAGCAATAAAATCAGCCGTTGTATATCCATAGTATCTCTTTTCTCAATCTCATAATCCATTTTAGCTGTATATTGAGACTTGTTTTGCTGTCCGGCCTTACAACCGGACAACATCGCCCATAATAAACTTAGTATTACTATTAAAATTTTCATTTTTTTACATCCGTTTTTTTACTTAATAATCACCTGTCTTCTATTTTTATTATCAGGTCGTAAAGACAAGTGCAGGAAATTTTTTTGCTCATAAAGAATGGCTTGATCAAATGGTAATTGGCTCATGAGTAAAACTCCCAGTAGAACAGATGCATAATCATCTATCATACAGTCAGCAGCCTCTCCTTTCATATGTTGACTTTCCGTGACTCCTCCAACCAGGCGGTTTAACTCCCTGCAACGATAACCGCTAGTGATGCGTATAGGATTATCATAAGCTATCCGTAAAGGGTCGAGTAATCGTTTTACAAATTCACGAATCACCCGTATTTCATCTTCGTTGGGGATATTATCAATTCCATGTTTTACGGCAGTGGAGCTATTCAACATTTCGTCCCAGGAAAAATACCTGCCTAAGTTGGACAATGGTCTCAAAAGATTTGTTTTTCGTTTAGGTTTTAAGGCAATAATCTCGTAAATACCTAAATCCGTTTTATTATTCATGATTCTTCATTTTTAATTTATATTTATAATCTACACCAAATAAAGCCCCTGCGAATGTGCAGGTTTCGCCGAATGCTACCAGTACACTACTATCTATTTTACCAGTTGGTTCAATCCAAAAACTGCAGAAGAGTAGGGCAATCCCGCTCAGTGTAAGCAGGACTGCCATTACTAACTGGAGATTAATCAATATGAGTTTTATCACACTCCTTTTCATAAGGTTTCTCATGTTCAAAATTCACCATCGATTTTGTGTTGCGCAGGCTTGCCCCGGGACTGAAAACGATATGTGCGTTTTTAATACAGGAAGCGTTGAAATCTTCCTCATTTTCCGTACCATATGAACGTACTGATAATCGGAAATTCCCAAATTCACCTAGCTGTACGATATTGCCCGACCGTAGCTCTACATGCATGATCCAGTTTAACGAATCAAGGATTGCTTTAACATCCGCGCTCGACATTGCGCATCGTGCCGATATCAGATCACATAGTTTTTCCATATCGCAATAACCATTCATTTTAGCCATTGCATACGTTTTTACTTTACCCACATCCGTACCGAATGCGATTTTCCTTTGGACTGTTCTAAATTTTAGTGCCATATTAAAAATGTATTTGATTATTATATGTTTCACTATTGAAACACAGTACAAAGTTGAGGTAACAAAAAACCTTGAAACTGTTGCGATACCGCATTATGACAAGGCGCTGTGAATTGTTTTGTGTGTTTTTATGTTATAGATAATCAGTCGATTATGCGATGTTTGAGACGGAATCCTATGGACTGGCTTATTCAATTTTATGCGTTATTACAGCGTTTTTGGGTAAATTCATGCTTTCGTGTAATGAAGCCGCTTCCGGATAAAATGGAAAAAAATTATTTATGATTTGTTTAGTTTTAGGTTTCAATTCTTAATACACTTTAAACGCTAATTGTCGCTTGTTCGAACAGTTCTAACAATTCTTCCGGAAAGAAAGTGGCAGTACGGATTTTATCCCCTAGAGTACTTATTTTCAGATGTAATTGAAAAGCTAACAAAACGGAAAAGGACAGATGATTAAAAGATACAAAGGTATGATCTATTTTTCTTTCGAGCAGGTGGAGTAATTTAACCAGGAGATCAGGTTCTTGTAAGGTATAGCGTAGACTGCCGATAATCGTATGGAGTAAAAGAAAATCCAGAAAGCGCTGCCGGTCATTTTTGACCAGCGTAATAAAAAATTCGCGATACCATTCCGGTATCCTTTCCCATTCATTGATAGCTGCCCGATAAGCTATCTGGTAATACTTGTCCTGTTCTTCGGATGAATACGGTTTCAGACTTTGTTTAAACCGGTTTACGGACGGACGTTTTCCATGAAAAAGTTTCTTTATCTCTTCGTAATACAAATGTAAATCTTTGGCGTTAAGGAACGGTCAGCGTTCTTTTTTTATAAATTCCGGCCACAAAGATAAAAATATATATTTGTATTTTTGAACGTATTCTATTAAATAATAAATAATGTATTTATCAAAGATTTAGTAGTTTTGCGAACAGAAACTTTATTGTCCGCCGGCAATCCCGGCAGGTTCATATCTGTATCCTCGCGAAGCCATATCTTTAACAATCTTTCCCGGCTGTGGACCCGGAATATGCATCCCTATCACGGTAATATCTTTGCCGCAGAGGTAATCCAGTACTTTAAGACGTGTTTCACGTGCCATGTCGGGGTTGAAATCATAATTCATCGCTATTTCGGGATGCGGCATTTGTATAGCCAATGCATGCGTAATGTCTCCCCATATCAGCAGCTTTTCATTGCCATCAGAGATAAGGAACATCATATGTCCCGGAGTATGGCCGTAACCCTCTAACGGGAAGATGCCGTCGCCGTAATCCCCGAGTGGGAGAGCTTCTACCTGTTCGACTTTCGGGCCGTATTGTGCCAGAACTTTCTGTGCCGTATGGAAACCCTCAAGCAGGTCAGCCGGAAGTTTATTCATTTCACTATCATTGGTCCAATAAGCGACTTCCTTGTCGCCAATGGTTACTGAGGCATTGAGAAAAACAGGTTCTCCGTCCGACAGCATCCCCCCGATATGGTCTCCGTGCATGTGAGTCAGCAATATATGGTCTATATCCTTACACTCAACGCCAAGTTTTTTTATATTTTCGACTATATGCCAACCATAGCCTGTGTCGATGAGCCATACTTTACCTTTTCCTTTCACCAGTACCGCATGCGTGGCGATAGGGAAAGTACCGTTTGGGGCATATTTCGCTGTAATATCTGCCGGGACATCTATCAATAAGTTGGTTTCCGCATCTCCTCCTCCTTCAGTGAGCACGAACACTTCATAATCGCCTACTTTATAACCGTCAGACACACCACTGCCCTCCTGAGCCGTGCAGATGGTGACGGCAGCTACCATCATCACACATATTAATAATTTTTTTCTCATGATAAATCAATTTCTTTGATTGTTAAGGGTTACAATTTTCTCACGGTCAAGCCTGTCTTTCAGGTCGGTTCCGATAAAAGCGCTACTTTTTTATTTTTTCATTTTGCTTTTTAACATTAAGTAGCAAATATATAATAGAATAATTGAAAATGGTTTATCAGGTTCCGAAAAATCAACGCGGTTGTAATTACAACCTATCATTTATTTGTTTACTATCAAAAAGCAGTTTTCTTTTGTACCCGTCTTTAATACCCTATGTATGACAGCCTATAAACATTTAACCGTTTTAATTTTAGTATTATCATTTACAAGTTGCCGACAGAAAAGGAACATAGAATCTCCTATGTATGTTACCTATAAGGTAAAAATTCATTCCTCCGAGTCCTACGATGTTTGCCTGACTTATAAAGATAATAGGGAATACAAATCTATTCTATCTATTTGACTATGGTCGATTTATCGCTAGTAGTCAGTTTTAATTGACTGACAAAAATGATGATAATGATAATGTAGATATATAAATGGCTAGCCGAATGATATAGTTTGGCTAAAGCCAATGAGGGACAAAACACCTCTGATCAATCTCTAATCAGTTAGTTAAAACTAACTGTAATTTATAATAGATAGGAAGAAAGGGAATTATGCTAAAATAGGCAAAAAGATACTAAAAGATTATTTTTTATATCATATTTTTATTTTTAAGCATTTTATGCTAACAGGTAAAACTGCTGAAAAGTGGCTTTCAGGAGGTGAAATATCGGTTTTACCTCCCTTTTCAACAAAAAAGTACTTATTTGAGCTAAAATCCTCGGAGTTTTTCGGGAATTCAATCAGTTGATTCTCGGAAATCATCCGGTTGATTTTCCGATTTCGAACGGATGTTATCCGGAAATAAACGGATATTGTGTGAATAAGTATGAAAAAGTGATACAGATAAGTTGCTTGTACTCTATTTTACTTGAAAAACCAGACGAAAAAGAAATGATAAAAAGAAAGCATTATCTTAATGATTAACGATTAATGGTTTATGATTAATATCAAAAGTGTTCTATATGCTTTGTTTTATGAATCATTATTGACAAAGTGAAAAAGCTAAAGTCTCTGAGAATCGAATAAATCTTTACAGGTTTGCATTCAATAGCATATACGGGATTCTCAAAGGGGGTATTTTGACAAATTGACATTTTGATAATTTTTAGTGTGTAACTATTTTAATACCGATAATGGCAGAAATTAGCATGATTATAAATAATAATCTCAAAAAACTAACAGGTTCATTAAAAATAAAGATTCCTATTATAACTGTTCCAACAGCTCCAATTCCTGTCCATACAGCATAAGCTGTACCGATGGGTAATGTTTGTGTTGCTTTGGTAAGTAATGTCATGCTAATTGCCAGACAAATAAGGAAACCTGCACTCCATAAATACATTTGATTACCTGATGTTTCCTTGATTTTCCCTAAGCAGGATGTGAACCCCACTTCAAATAATCCGGCAATAATTAATATAACCCAATTCATAATCTGTTTTTTTACTGCAAAGATCATGAATAGATATGAAATCGGATTTTACAAATGATAAAAAATACTCTTTATTTCAATTTAGCCCTGATACGGCTTAAAGAGACCTGTGTTATACCAAGATAAGATGCAATATGGGATAGTTGGATTCTCAATAATAGATCAGAATTATTTTTCATTAATTCTTTGTAACGTTCCAATGCCGTTTTGAATTGCCTTGCGATAAGTCGTTCTTCTGTTTTAAGCAATTCTTGCTCTGCAAATTTTCGCCCCCAATTAGCTATATGTATATCTGTGGCGTATAGACTATTTAGGGCGGGCACATTTAGTTTATACAAAGTGCTATCTTCGAGTAATTCAATATTTTCGTATCCTTTCTGATTGTCTACATAACTTCTCATAGATACAACAGTATCTCCTTCTTTACCAAACCAAAATGTAATTTCATTGTCAGACGAATGCGTATAAGCACGAACTATTCCTTTTTTAATGAAGTAAATACTTTGTTCCACTTTATCTGTATGCATTAAGCAGTAACCTTTGCTGTATTCGACTTCCGAAATAATACCAATCATTGCAACCTTTGATAGTTCGGGTAGTTGGTAGATTTTATCTAATACTTCTTTTATTTTCATGGCTATACCAAATGCTTGAATATGATTAATGCAATTAACCTTTTTATTTTCACTGAGACAAAAGTAGGAAACATTTTACATATAGCTAGTTGCTGTTCTTTTTTTAAGAACTTTAATATTTCATTTTATTTATAATATCATAATTGCTATTTTTGGTGATGATTATGAATATGACACAAAAGGAGAAATTTCCCTTAACTTTCTTCAAGTCTATCGGTAGGTTGGTTGGAAAATGGGATAACCGGAAAAGAAAGACTGTTTATTTTATTTCGGGAATGTGTTATAACTGCAAAGTCTTTGATAAGCTTACCTTGCCCAGAGGATACAGGAAGAAATATATCGAATGGCATATTCCAAAACCAGATGAAACGCTGACCGAATATGCCTATGAAATGGCTAAAAACATCGATACATCGAAACCTTTTATATTGATCGGCTATTCATTTGGTGCTGTTATTATGCAGGAAATCGATCATTTCTTACGGCCTGAGAAGAGTATTATTATCTCGTCTTTTAAGGATAAAAGCGAGGTGCCTACCTTTTTTAAAGCAATACGAAAAGTAAATCTGGTGGATCGGGTTCCTAATAGTTTATATACATCTACAGAATTCATCACCAATGCTTTTAACCGTCTATTCTTTCATGCCTCTAATACTGAATTTGAAGAGTATATGACCTTTGTTGATCCGGTATATATCAAATGGGCAGCCAAACAGATAACAAACTGGGTTCCCGACTATAAAGACAAGCACTTATATCATATACACGGTACAAATGATCAGATTTTCCCTTTTGATCAATTGAAGAATGTATTTCCTATCGAAGGAGGAGACCACCTGATGGTCTTTAAAAAAGCTGATGTGGTAAGCTCGGTACTGAGTAGTATTTTACTGATGAAAGAATAATTTTTTTTCGTCAGGTGCAACTTTCCCTAGTCCCTAATCATCATATATTACAGAGAGCGTAACCTATTATGGATGAACAATTGTTAATTGCCGGATGCAGGAAGGGTGAATCGTGGGCTCGTAAGAAGTTATACGAGACATACGCTCCTACCATGATGAGTCTTTGCCTGCGTTATGTCAATAACAAAGAAACAGCCCGTGATTTATTGCAGGATGGGTTCATCAAGGTTTTTACAAAGATCGATACATATTCAGGTTCCGGGGCGTTCGGCGGATGGATATACAGAGTTTTTGTAACAACAGCCCTCGAATATCTCCGTAAAGCAGGCACAATGAAACCAACTCTCATTATTGATGATTATACCGAAACGCTTCATGATGTTGATGTGTCTGCTCTGGAACAGCTATCGGCAGATGATCTGTTGGCTTGTGTGGCCCAGCTACCTACCGGATACCGGACGGTATTTAACCTGTATGCCATAGAAGGATATTCGCATAAAGAAATCGGAGAGGTACTGGGGATTAGTGAGATCACCTCACGTTCACAGTTTGTACGCGCAAGAAATGTATTGCAAAAGAATATTCAATTATTATTAGAACAAGAAAATGTCAGAAGAAAAAATGCCAACAAAAACCTCTGACAGGTTGAGTGAATACATAGGTCAGCGACTGAAAGAGCATAGAATTCAGCCTGATGATGCTTGCTGGCAGGAGATAGAATCACGGATGCAGCCTTCCCGTAGACTATATGTCCTTAAAATTGCAATGGCTACTGCTGTAGCTATCCTGGCCTTTCTTTTGCTGATAAGTTTACCCTGGAGAAATGAAGAAGAATCTATATTCCCTGAAATCGCTGATATTACGGTAATTGAAAAAAATATACCTGCAGAGAGTGGAATAGAGGAACCATTTACACCTGATATTATTCTTCCTAACCAGCATGTAGCAGTAAAAAGTAATAAAAAAGGAGTATATACGACACCTGGGGTTCAACAGGTAGAAATCAATGCTAAAGAAGAAGTACAAGAGGATAAAGAAGAAGTTGAAAAAGAAGAAAGTAAGAGTCTTGAAAAGCAAAAAGAGGAAACTCCGGCAGATAATCATATTAAGCAACCTTATTATTCATCGTTAGATAATAGAAATAATCTGACGGGTTTGACAAAGAGGCAAAATTCATGGATCGTTGCAGCGGCTGTAGGAACGGGAACAGGAGTTAATTCTTTTCTGTATAAAGGGGAGATGGATTATAACGATGGTGAATGGATGATTCCTGATCCTGGCCATCCAGGATGGATTGGGAATGGAAATCAGGATGATAATTACTATAATAACTCTGATAAACTTGAAGAATATTCTGATATCGACTACCGTATGCCTGTTTCATTTGGAATTACTCTCCGTAAAAAAATTAATAAATATGTAGCTATTGAAAGCGGACTCATATATACTTATCTCTCTACAAGGTTTAAAGAAAATGGTTTTAAGGCCCGTTATGAAGCTAAATCCGGACTCCATTATTTAGGTATACCTGTTAATGTGGTGGGGAATATCTATACTAATTCTTCATGGAATATCTACCTGTCGGGCGGATTTATGGCGGAAAAAGGGCTTAGTTCTGTCATAACAATTGACAAAATTGTGGCAAATGAAGTAACATCTTCGACAGAAAAGTCCTCAATAAAAGGGATACAATGGTCGGTAAATGGTGCTGTGGGAGTATCTTATCGCTTGTTCAGTGAATGGAGTATTTATGCCGAACCACGTATTTCTTATTATTTTGATACAAACCAACCTCTTAGTATCCGAACGGATAAACCGGTTACGTTTGGTATAGGAGGGGGGATTAGATACGAGTTTTAATGTGATTAATAATTTTAAATGTAAGATCTGATGAAAAAAGTAGTTTACTTATTTTGTTTAACCTTATTGGGAATATCTTTTTCTTGTAAAGAAAATGATGGTATTATACGTGAAAAAGTGGTGTTGAATGTCAATGAACCGGTATTTATAACTGCTCAAGAATTCCGGTCAATAGATATACAAGTCACATCTCCTCAACCGATAGAACAACAGGGAAAATTATGTTTATATGAAGGATATCTCTATATATCTGAGCCAGGTAAAGGGATTCATATTATTGATAACCGGAATCCATCTTCTCCTAAATCAGTAGGATTCATTGAACTGGAAGGAAATGCCGATATAGCAGCCCGCGATAATAAATTGTATGCTGATACATTTATCGACCTCGTTTGGTTTGATATAAGTAATCCTGCCCAACCACAGTATAGAGGTCGTCTGGAAAATGCGTTTAAGTATGCTGTTCCTCCGGCAGATAATGAAGAGATCTGTGAGATGGAGGCTTATTATTCAACCGACAAACGGGATAAAGTGATCGTGGGTTGGAAACTCACAAAGAAAGAGTATACATATGAATATTATGCAAATGCAGAATACATGATGGATTCTTCACCAGGTGTAAATAGTAGTGGTGGTGCATCAAATGGTGTGAATGGTTCCATGTCTCGTTTCAGCATGTACAAAGGTTATCTATATAGTGTGATGAATAACATGATGACAATAATCGATCTATCCGCTGCAGAACCGGTAAAGGCTGTGGATGATATGCCTGTAGATTGGAATGTTGAAACAATTTTCTATTACAACGAACATATGTTTTTAGGTACACCAACGGGAATGTCTATCTATTCAGTTGAAAAACCAACGGAGCCTAAACGTATGTCTACCGTATGGCATCTTACGGGTTGCGATCCTGTGGTGGTAGAAGATGATATTGCTTATGTAACGATACATGCTGGTAATTTTTGCGGAGCAAATAATAATCAGTTAATAATCTATGATGTGAGTGATGTAACATCTCCGAGGCATCTTGTATCTTATGCAATGACTAAACCAAAAGGTCTTGGCATAGATAATAGCACATTATTCATTTGTGATGATGGATTGAAGGTATTTAATGCTAAAGAACCACAGACGCTAATGGCAAATCAGCTGGCGCACTACTCCGGAATGGAAGGGTACGATTTGATACCTTATAAGAACGTATTGATGATGATTGCTGACGATGGTCTTTATCAGTATGACTATTCTGATGTAAATAAAATATCCCAATTAAGTAAAATAACTATTCGTAAATAATAACTGAATGGACTGAATGGACTGAATCACTGAATGAACTGATTATTCAGTTACTCAATGATTCAGTGCATTCAGTTATTCCGTCTATTCAGTAATTTTTTTACCTTTGCCAGTATTAAAATAAGGTAAATAAATTATGTCAGGGAAAAATAATCGTATTATTTATCCGGCCTCTGAGAAGGTGTATGTTGGTGGAGAAATCAATAAGATCAGGGTAGGTATGCGTAAAATTAAGCTAGCTGATTCTATTTTTGAAGTAGGAAATGGAGAATGTGAGCGTAAAAAAAATAACCCTGTAGTTATCTATGATACAAGTGGACCTTATTCTGATTCTAAAATATCTACAGATTTTGAAGCCGGTATTCCCCGTATACGGGAAGAATGGAGTACACGTCGGAAAGATATAGTAAAATTAGAAAGACTTTCTTCCGAATATGGGCGGAAAAGACATACGGATAAGTCGCTGGATTCAATTCGTTTTCCCCTTCAATATTTACCATATCAAGCAAAAGAGAGTAAGATCATTACCCAGCTATATTATGCTAAAAGAAGGATCATCACTCCTGAAATGGAGTATGTAACTATTCGTGAAAATCAGCAGATTGAAGCATTAGGACTTAAATCGTATATAACGCCCGATTTTGTCCGTAAAGAAATTGCTGCCGGACGAGCCATTATACCTGCCAATGTAAATCATCCCGAAGCTGAACCCATGATTATCGGGAAGAGATTTCTGGTGAAAATCAATACGAATATAGAATGTTCTTCTAACCCATCGACATTACAAGATGAAATAGAAAGATTGATTTGGCATTGTAAATGGGGAAGCGATATGGTTACTGATTTATCTACGGGCCAGTATATTCACGAAAACAGGGAATGGATTATTCGTAATTCTCCTTTACCGATAGGTACGGTTCCCCTATATCAGGCACTGGAGAAAGTAGATGGAAATATAGAAAAACTTACTTGGGAAATTTATAAAGACACTTTAATAGAACAAGCGGAACAGGGAGTAGATATGTTTACTGTACATGCTGCTATGCTCAGGAAACATATAGATTTGTTGTTGCCAAGACTTAATGGGATTGTTTCTCATGGAGGTTTTATTATAAGTGAATGGATGCGCATACACAATAAAGAGAATTTCCTCTATACCCATTTTGAAGATATTTGTGAGATTTTAAAGACATACGATGTTGTGCTTTCATTAGGAAATGGACTGCGTCCCGGCTCTATTTATGATGCTAATGATTCCGCACAGTTTGCGGAACTACAGGTTATGAATAAATTGATAACAGCAGCTTGGGAACATTTTGTTCAGGTAATAACGGAAGGACCGGGACACGTTCCCATGAATAAGATATTAGAGAATGTGAAAGAACAGCAATACGCCTGCAAAGGTGCACCGTTTTATACTTTCGGCCCATTAACAACTGATATTGCCATTGGATATGAACATATAGCTTCTGCTATTGGAGCGGGATTAACTGCATGGTATGGTACATCAATGATCTCGTGCGTAACTTCTTCGAAAGAGCATCCTGGTTCATCCAAAAAAGATGATATTCGTGATGTTATCCTTGCATATAAAATAGCAGCTCATGCAGCAGATCTGGCCAAAGGGCATCCAGGAGCACAGGTGCGTGACAATGCGTTGAGTAAAGCCAGGTATGAATCACGTTTGAAAGATTATTGTAATCTGTCTATTGATCCTGAAAAGGCATTAAAATATTTGAAATAACATAATATAGCTTAATATGAAAAGACTAACTTTATTTGTGGGATTACTATGTATTTGTTTCTCGTTACATGCGCAATGGAGATGGTACGATCCAGCGAAAGCAGAGCAATATGTTATACAGAATCAGGGATGGTCAAATGAGATTGGAAAAACATATACCCGTCTACCTGAGAGGTCACAAAAGGAAGTACCTGAATCTGTTTGGGGCTTATCTCGTAATTCTGCAGGATTAGCTATTCATTTTTATAGCAATGCTCCGGAAATAAAAGTGCGTTATACAGTTAACGGATCGTTAAGTATGAACCATATGCCTGCCACAGGTGTATCCGGACTGGATATGTACGCTATAAATAGCGATGGTATTTGGAATTTCTGTGCGGGCAATTATGCATTTAAAGATACTATAACCTACCATTATAATCATATTAGGAAAAATAACTACCATGATTATGGATACGAATACCGTTTGTATCTTCCATTATATAATAGTGTGACTTGGATGGAGATAGGAGTTCCTGACGGATCTTCTTTTGAGTTTATTCCAGTCTCATTAGAAAGACCGATTGTGGTATATGGTACTTCTATCGCTCAAGGAGGTTGTGCTAGCCGACCGGCTATGGCATGGACAAGTATTGTTGAGCGGAAAGTAGGTTTTCCTCTTATCAATCTGGGTTTTTCAGGAAGTGGTAAAATGGAAGATGAAGTAATCAGTTACGTAAATGAACTGGATGCTCGTCTTTATATTTTGGACTGTCTGCCTAACCTTTCGGGATACGACAACCAGGAAATATATACCCGCATATTGAAGGCTGTTAGAACGATCAGGAAAAACCATAAGGCCCCTATTTTACTGGTGGAACATACAGGCTGTAGTAATATGGAGACAGATTCTACTAAAAAGTCTGTTATAGAAAATATAAATGAAGTATCATTAGCTGCCTTTCAGGCTTTGCAGCGTGAAGGAATAAAAGACCTCTACTATCTTTATAATGATGAAATCAAGCTTCCTGCTGATGGGTGGGTAGATTATGTTCATCCTAATGATCTGGGTATGCAGGCTCAGGCCGATGTGTTGGAAAAGAAGATTCGGGAAATACTGCGTATCCCAAAAGGAAATGTAACAACTATGATCCCCGTTACACAAAGGAGAGAACCCTATCAGTATGAATGGCAAAAACGCCACAGTGATGTTCTGGCGTTAAATAAAAGTAATCCTCCCAAAGCTGTCATTCTGGGTAATTCAATTACACATTTCTGGGGAGGCGAACCGGAAGGACCTCATCGTAACGGAGTAGAAAGCTGGAAAGAGTATATGGAACCTGCCGGATTCCGAAACCAGGGTTGTGGTTGGGATCGGATTGAAAACGTTCTTTGGCGGGTATATCATGATGAACTGGCCGGCTTTGAAGCAGAAAAGATCGTCTTGATGATTGGTACTAACAATATGGGGCTTAATAGTGATCAAAATATCGTTGAAGGTATCCGATTCCTATTAAAAGCAATAAAAGAACGACAACCCAAAGCATCCATCCAAGTAATAGGTATTCTTCCCAGAAGAAATAATGAACTGTGGGTAAATAATATCAATAAAGGTATTGAAACTATGGTAGAGGAGGAGGGACTCATATTTTGTAATGCCGGAAATGCCTTATTGGACACAAACGGAAAGATAGATGAAACACTCTTTTCTGACGGTCTCCATCCCAATGAAAAGGGATATAATCTGATAGGTTTGTTTATTGCTGAATAAGTTTTAACAGCATCAGAAGCGCTGTATTCGAAGCCCTTTTGATATTTGTTTCCCGTACTGTGCCGAAATGATAGCATTGAGAGATGATTTTATCTTTCAGGGCTGCAGCTATCCATACGGTGCCTACCGGTTTTTCCGGGGTACCTCCGTCCGGACCGGCTATGCCGGATGTGGCAACACCACAATCGCATCCTATCACTTTCAGGGCTCCTGATGCCATCTGTTCAACTACCTGTTGGCTGACTGCTCCGTATTTTTCCAAGGATTCTTTGGATACTCCTAATACATTATGTTTGACATCATTGCTGTATGAAACTACACTTCCGAGAAAATAATGCGAACTTCCCGGAATGGCTGTTAGCATACTTGAGATAGTCCCTCCCGTACAGCTTTCGGCTGTTCCCATGGTCAGACCATTTTTAAGGAGAATATCTCCTACCAATTCTTCAAGAGGTTTATCTTCTTCTGCGAGAATATATCCGGCTAATATCCTATGTAATTTACTGTTCTGTTCATCTATTGTTTTCTCAGCTCTTTCCTGACTATCAGCATATGCTGACAAACGTAAGCGGACTAACCCGGGCTGCGGCAGATAAGCCAACTTGATAAATGTAGGAAGTTGCTCTTCAAAATCAGTTAATTTAATAGCCAGTTCCGATTCCCCGAAGCCATATACCCAGGTAGTTGTATGTTGTATGAATACATCTTGAAGAAATCTTTTCTTTAGTCTTGGGATGATTTCGTTGGTCATCAGCCATTTCATTTCATAAGGAACCCCGGGCATGGATACTAAGATACGTCCGTTTTTTTCAAACCAGGTGCAAGGCGCTGTACCGGCTTTATTCTGGATTACCGTACATTTATCAGGGACCAAGGCCTGATTCTTGGTTAATAGATTCATTTGGCGGCCTGCTCTTTCGAACATACCTTTAATATTCTCATATACTTCATCGGAAAAGTGCAGCTCACTATCGAAATATTTGCAGAGAACTTTTTTAGTAATATCGTCTTTTGTAGGCCCGATACCACCGGTAAGTAATACGATTTGTGCTCTGTTTAGGGCAGCGTCTATGGCTTCGAGCATATCTTCTTCCACATCGCCCACGGTGTTTCTCCAGGTAACCTGAAAGCCGGCTTTACCCAATTCCTGCCCCATCCAGGCGGAGTTCGTATCAAGTACCTGCCCGATCAGTAATTCATCCCCGATCGTTATTATTTGTACGTTCATTTTTTTTAATTGAAAGTTGAAAATTGAAAGTTGAAAATTATTTTGGAAATGGAAAGGAAAACATTTTCAATTTTCAATTCTCCATTTTCAATTCTTTTTCAAGATTCAGATGATGACTCTTGAAAAAGGTACCGCATCCATAGGACTGAATTCCTTTTTTAAATATTTAAAATAGCCCGACATCGCAACCATTGCTGCATTGTCTGTAGTAAAAGCAAAGGGAGGGATATGAATTTTCCAGCCATATCGTTTGGCATAGTCGTGAAAAGCATCCCTCAATCCTGTATTGGCGGATACACCACCGGCTATGGCCACTTCTTTGATTTGCAGATCTTTTGAGGCTTTTAATAATTTATTCATCAGAATATCTACTACTGTCGATTGTAAAGAAGCGCAAAGATCTGCTTTATTTTTCTCAATAAAATCCGGATCTTCTTTTAAATGATCACGTAGGGTATAGAGAAAAGATGTTTTCAATCCGCTGAAACTATAATCGTAGTTCGGAATATGAGGTTTACTAAAGGTAAAGGCTTTCTGATTACCTTCATTCGCTAATTTGTTGACTATTGGTCCGCCGGGATAACCTAATCCCATTACTTTAGCGCATTTGTCGAAAGCTTCGCCGGCAGCATCGTCAATGGTTTGACCGATCACTTCCATATCGTCGTAATCGTTTACTTTTATGATCTGGGAGTTTCCGCCCGAAACAAGCAAACATAGAAAAGGAAACGACGGCTGATCTGTATCGTCCGGACTCTGCTTAATAAAATGAGCCAATACATGAGCTTGCAAATGGTTAACTTCAACCATTGGGATATTAAGCGCGGCAGAAAAACCTTTAGCAAAAGAGGTTCCCACAAGCAATGATCCCATCAGACCGGGGCCTCGTGTAAAAGCAACTGCGCTTAATGCGGACTTGTCGATACCGGCCCGTTTCAGAGCTTCGGATACGACCGGAATAATATTTTGTTGATGTGCTCTTGATGCCAGTTCGGGAACTACTCCTCCAAAAGCTTCGTGTACGGCCTGACCGGCAATAACATTGGACAACATCACACCGTCCTGTATTACTGAAGCAGAAGTATCATCACAAGAGGATTCAATCCCAAGAATAGTTATACTCATCTCGTTGAAATTTTATGCAAAATAACGAAATAAATTCGTGACTTTATTACATTTGCCTCATCATTCAGATACAAACGAAAAACACATTGTATGAAAAATAAGCAAACGATTCTCGCAGGGTGTATGGCATTTGTCCCCGCATTGACACTTGAAGCTGTTCAATCTGAGCCGCCAAATGTAATAATGATTCTTGTGGATGATCTGGGATATGGCGATTTATCTTGCCAGGGTATAGCAAAAGACATACATACACCCAATATAGATAAATTGCTGAATGAGGGAATTCGCTGTACCAATTTCCATGCGAACTGTCCCGTTTCTTCACCCAGCAGAGCTTCACTATTGACCGGACGTTTCCCTGACCTGGTAGGCGTGCCGGGAGTAATACGCACCCATAAAGACGATAGTTGGGGATATCTTTCACCGGAGGCCGTGTTATTGCCTCAGATGCTGAAGATGCAAGCGTATCATACTGCTCTCATAGGAAAATGGCATTTAGGACTTGAGTCGCCGAACACTCCGCGGGAAAGAGGTTTCGATTTCTTTCATGGTTTCCTGGGAGATATGATGGACGACTATTATAATCATGAACGTTTTGGTAACAATTATATGCGTCATAATGAAAAGGTCATAAATCCCGAAGGTCATGCCACAGAAGTTTTTACAACATGGGCGATTGATTATGTAAACCACAGAAATGAACACACTTGTCCTTTTTTCCTGTATCTGGCATACAATGCTCCACACACACCTATTCAACCTCCTACGGAATGGTTGGAAAAGGTAAAAAAAAGAGAAACTACTATATCGGAACAACGGGCTAAATTGGTCGCATTGATAGAACATCTGGATCATAATATTGGTTTGCTTTATCGCGCATTGGAGCAGAACGGACAATTAGAAAATACACTTATTATATTTGCTTCCGACAATGGAGGACAAGACGATGCAGGCGCCAACAATAAACCTTTCCGTGGAGCGAAGCAGTGGATGTTTGAAGGAGGGATTTGCGTACCTGCCGGTTTCTATTGGAAAGACAAAATAAAGCCGGAAGTGAATGATAATTTTATAATGTTATCCGATATATTTCCTACTCTTTGTCAGCTTGCATACTTAGAAGTGACACATCCCATTGATGGAATAAGCGTATTGCCTCTATTGGAAGGTAAAGAACAAGTGACGGATGACCGGATGGTCTATTGGGTGAGACGAGAAGGTAATTTGGGTTACGGAGGACGTGCATATTACGCATCGCGCTATAAAAATTTCAAACTTCTTCAGAACAATCCGTGGGAACCCTTGCGACTTTATAATCTGACAGATGACCCGACGGAAGAGAAACCTATTGATTATAAATCTTCTGATATCTACCGTAAGCTATTTATGGGATTAATGGAACATGTACAAACCGCAGGAGCTGTTCCCTGGCAGCCGCAAAATGAAATGGACTGAGGAGCCTGAATGAACTGAGTAAACTGAATGGGCTGAATAAACGGAATAGTTTGATTATTTGTTAGATACGTCATTGTTTTTTTGAAAGTATGTTTGCTTTTTTCGGTATCGTCTTATCCAAAAATATGTTTGACGTACCTCTAAATCGATTTAGAGGTACGTCAAAATAAATTTAGAGGTACGTGTAAATCAGATTTGAGGTACCTCAAACAAAAAATAGATCATGGTCTCTCTGAAAACAGGTATCGTGTTTAATGAAAAAGCAATGCATAATACAAAAAGATTTAAAAAGTGAAATCTCTTGCGATATTGTTGTAGTTTTGTGGATAAAATAAGAGTAAAGAGATTAAAGGGTTAAAATACATAGTCATAATTCTGTTTGCTTTCTTCTGGGTATTCTATGTAATGCCTGTTATTTTACTTAATATACCTTATATTCAGCAGAAAGTGGCTGATGCAACAACATCGGAACTTTCTAATCGTCTGAACGTTCCTGTTAAGGTAGGGGAAGTAAGCATTACGTGGTTCAATCGGTTGGTATTGGATGATCTTTATCTTGAAGATGAAGACGGAGGGGTACTGTTCGAAGCAAAACACGTGACTGCAGGATTTAAACCTTTCCCCTTATTGAAAGGAAAATTTGTATTTACAACTGTACGGCTGTTTGGGTTTTCGGTAAACCTCAAGAAAGATACTCCGGAAAGTAAGCTTAATCTCCAATTTGTAATCGATGCTTTTGCGAGCCGCGATACGACAAAGCAATCTCCAAATGTCGATCTGCAATTTAATTCTGTCTTAATACGAAAAGGGAACTTTACCTATAATGTATTGAGTGAAGATACAACTCCCGGCAAGTTTAATGCGAAACATGTGGATATACGCGATATTAGTGCGAAGATATCTCTCAAAGCATTCAACCAAGACAGTGTAAATGCAGCTATCAAAAAGATGAGCTTTAGAGAAACTTCCGGTTTCGATTTGAATAAATTATCTATAAATATCGTTGGAAATCGGGATAGTGTTTTTATACAGGATTTTGAGATCAGATTGCCAAAGTCGGAATTCAGGGTAGAAAAAGCTAATATAAATCTGAAAGAAGTTCATGAACCGGAAGATTTTCTGACAAAAGCTCCCATTGTTTTAAAAATACCCACTTCGCAGATCTATTTACATGAATTATCTCCTTTTGTTCCTGTTTTTCATAATTTCCATGACCCTGTTGAATTATCAGCAGAAGCGTCCGGTTATATCGATGATATCCAATTAGATCGTTTATCACTGATATATAGTGATAAGATGCAGTTTCTTGGGGAAATGTCTTTGAGAGGTGCTTCCAAACCTGAAGAAACCTACCTGTTTGGAAAGGTAAGTAAGATGCATATTACGAATGAAGGACTATCCAGCCTGATAAATAATTTCAGCAAAGAACCGATAATTTTGCCAACACCGGTAACTCGTTTGGGCCGGATTGACTTTACCGGTGAGATTTCAGGCTTCTTTGATAATCTGGTGGCATTCGGTAAACTGTCTACAGCTATTGGTTCTATTGAGACTGATGTCCTCTTCGGTAGTAAAAAAGAAAAGAATATTGCTGCTTATATCAGTGGAAGAATAGCCTCTTCCGAGCTGTTAATAAATGAATTGTTAGAAGTCGATAATCCATTCGGTATTGCCCGTCTCGATATTGCCTTGGAGGCTCAACGACCGGTAAACGGATCTCTTGCAGGTAATATTAAAGCACACATCAGTGAGTTTGATTATAGAAATTACAGATACGAAAACATTCAATTAGAAGGTAACTTTAAGCGAAATGGTTTTGATGGGATGATTCATATTGATGATCCCAATGGTTTTTTATCGGCCGAAGGCATGTTTGAGCATAAAGGACAGAATTCTATTTTTAATTTTGCCGCACGTCTGGATCATTTCCGGCCGGACAATCTGAATCTTACTGATAAGTTTGAGTCGCCGGAGATATCGGTTTCTCTGAATGCCGACTTTACAGGTGATAATATTGACAATGTACAAGGCTTTATTTCAGTAGATAGTCTGTCGATACAGACAGCACCAAGTGATTTCTTTTTGAAGCAATTAAAAGTAACAGCTACGGGTAATTATCCGGATAAGAAACTGCTTATTACTTCAGATATAATAAACGGTGAAGTGAATGGTGTTTATTCATTTAATACATTAGTTCCCGGATTTCTTAATACTTTAAAGGGATATGTACCGGCATTAATAAATGCTACGACAGATGATCTCTATGCAATGGAAAATAACTTTTCCTTAATGCTGACGTTTGAGAATACAGAAGCTTTATCTAAAACGCTGAAATTACCATTTACCATCATTGATCCGGGCAGAATTACCGGTCATTTTAATAACCAATTCAATAAGTTCAGATTAGAAGCTTTCTTCCCACAATTCAAAATAGGACAGAGCGCATTTGAATCTTTCTATCTGGAATGTGAGAATCCGTTAGATAAAATAGACCTGGAGTTGCGGGCAACCAATTATAATGTTAGAGGACTTCGTAATTATTTAGATATAAAAACTGAATTACAAGATAATAAAGTCACCAATCTTTTAACCTGGAGTAATAATAAAGAAAGAAAGTTCGAGGCACGTTTAGGATCTTCTATTTTCTTTGCTGAGGAAGAAGATGATGAAAACAAGGGTAACCCTAAATTAAGAACCGAAGTTAATATCAATGAGAGTTCGCTTGTTCTCAACGATAGCATCTGGCATGTGGAAGAAGCAGGCATTACGGTTCTTGACGGAAGGGTAGATATAAGTAACTTCTACATCTCCCATGAAAACCAATATCTAAAGCTGGATGGTACGGTTTCTAAGGATCCCTCTGATGTGTTAATGCTTGATCTGAATGATATAGAGATAGGATATGTGTTCGATCTGTTGAATAATCCCATTTTACAATTCGCGGGAAGAGCAACAGGGCTGTTTAGTTTAAGTGATTTATATGGTAATCGTGTCCTGGTAACAGAGAACTTTGAAGTAGAAAACTTCTCTTTCAATCAAACAAATTTAGGAAAGCTGAATTTGCATAGCTATTGGGAAGATTCAGATCAAAGTATCCAGATGTTGGGAACGATCTATTCTACAGATTCTACTTTCACCGATGTAAACGGGTATATTATTCCTGTCGGACCGAAGGCAGGTCTGTCTCTTCTTTTTGATGCCAGAGACTTGAATGTTGCTTTTCTTCATCCGTTTTTGGAAAATGTAGCTTCGAATGTTCAGGGAAAGGCATTTGGTCAAATTCGTTTATTCGGACCGTTTAGTGCATTAGATCTGGAAGGACATGGCTATGTGAAAGATGGAGGTATAGGTATTGATTTCTTAAATACGTACTATTCATTCTCCGATTCTGTTCTTTTGGAACCCGGCTTAATTGCTTTGAATAATGCCACGGTGTATGATAAATACGGTAATACCGGTAAGGTGAGCTTTGCCTTGAAACATAAACATTTTAAAGAATTGGATTATAATGCGGGGATACAAACGAATAACCTATTGGTATATGATGCATCTGAAAGGCATAATCCTTTGATTTATGGTACAGTATTTGGCAGCGGCACTTCACGTATCAGAGGTAATGAGCAGTTGATCAATTTTGATATTAATATGAGGAGTGAGCCGAAAACGTCTGTTTCTCTTAATTTTATGAGTAATTCTTCGGCTGCTGAATATGATTTTATAACTTTTATCGATAAGGATAAAATAACAGAAAACAGCTCCGATACAATAACATCTCCCCGCATTCCAACCATGATGACGAATGAGGGAGTTGAACTACGTATGAACTTTTTGCTAGATATTACTGCTGATGCAAACATAGAACTGATAATGGATCCGTCAGCGGGTGATAAGATCAAAGGGAACGGAACCGGTAGTCTTCAGGTTGAATACGGTACAAAGTCGGATATGAAGATGTATGGTATCTTCAATATTCTCAGTGGAAATTATAACTTCAGCTTACAGCAACTCATATATAAAGACTTTAAAATACGGGATGGAAGTACCGTTACTTTCCAGGGAGATCCTTATAATGCGACACTTAATATTGATGCAGTATATAATGTAACGGCTAATATCGGAGACCTTGACCCGGGATTAATTGGAGAGAGCGCCCGTACCAATATTCCTGTTAACTGTGTTTTGATGATAGATGGTATTCTTCAAAACCCATCCATATCCTTCGATTTAGAATTACCCGGCTCTAATGAGGATTTAGAGAGGAAGGTAAAAAGCTATGTTAATACGGAAGATATGATGACTCGTCAGATTGTTTATTTGTTAGTATTGAATAAATTCTATACAGAAGATATGATGCGTACGGATCGAACCTCAAGCGAGTTTAGCGCGGTAACATCGGCTGCAATATCTTCTCAGATATCCAGTATACTAAATAATATTACCGATAAAGTACAGATAGGTACAAATATCCGTGCAAGTCAGGAAGGTTTCAATGAGACTGAATTCGAAATGTTACTATCGAGCCAGCTTCTGAATAATAGATTGATCTTTAATGGAAACTTCGGATATAAGAATAATCCGAATGTGAAAAACGTTTTTGTCGGGGAATTCGATATCGAATATTTGCTAACACGTACGGGAGAGATTCGATTGAAAGCTTATAATCATGCGAATGATATGTATCGCTATTTGAAACAGAGTCTTACTACCCAGGGAATAGGTATTATGTATAAAAAAGACTTTTCTACCTTTTCTGAATTACTCAGAAGAAGAAGGCGGGCTCTTCAGATTATACCGGCGGATACTACGCCTGTTCTACCTCAGGATAGTACGATGATAACCCCTTAAATAAAAAGCCATCCCTATGAAAGGATGGCTTCATAACTAACAACAAATAACTATCAAAGACTAAAATTCTATCAGTTAATACTGATTTGCTTAGGGGCACTAATCTTTTCTTCTTCTTTTTTCTTTGGGATATCTATAGATAGAACTCCGTTTTCAACCTTTGCTTCAATCTTATCCAGTTCAACATCATCCGGTAAAATCATGCTTTGACGGAAGTTCATATAAGAGAATTCGCGACGTAAGTATTTATTATTTTTATCTTCTTCCTTATGTTCAGATTTCTTTTCCATAGATACAGTCAGATGATTATCATCGTGCAGTTCAATATGAAAATCGTTCTTCGTAAGTCCGGGAGCCGCTAATTCAACTTTATATGTTTTATCATTTTCAATAATATTAACTGCGGGACTTGTAGAATTACTCTTTTCAATCCATTCATTTCCAAAAAAGTCGTTAAAGACACTTGGTAACCAATTTGTTCTTCTCATCGGTATCATACTTTTGTCCTCCTATTTTATAATTAGTATTCTATTAATCTTTTTGTCGGTTTTAATAACCGGCTTCACTTAATAAATAGCAAATTGAATGCCAATAGGATAAATGGAAAAATTGGCAGTTTACAATGACTTTATGTCATTTAGTAGGTTTTAATCTATTGAATATCTGATGAGAAATTTTTTTTGAATATAAGGTGAAGTTGTTCTTTTGCTATTTCAAAATCCTGAGTAATTCCTAATTCTTTCTCAAGGGAGGTTACTCCTTTATCTGTAAATCCACAAGGATTGATCAGTGAATAATGAGTTAAGTCGGTATTTATGTTTAAGGCAAAGCCGTGCATGGTAACGAATCGGCTACTCTTTACCCCGATAGCACATATCTTCCTTGCTCGTCCGGGTATGGAAGATTCTATCCATACACCTGTTGCGCCTTCCAGGCGTTCACCTTTTATATTGTATAGTGTAAGAAAACGTATTATTATCTCCTCTAAGGTATGTATGTATTGTTTTAATCCCAGCTTCCATTTATCCAGATCAAAGACCGGATAACCTGTTATTTGTCCGGGGCCGTGATAGGTTATATCACCACCGCGGTTGATATGATGGAGCATAATACCTCTTTGCTGTAATAATTCTTCAGGTATCAGCAGGTTGGTTTCTTTTCCGCTTTTGCCTATGGTTAGAACGGGAGCGTGTTCACAGAAAAATAGTTTATTTTCTCCATTTTGTCCCTTTATCTTGTTTTCAAGAAGATTATTGAATGCCTCTGTTTGTATAGTTAATGCTTCAGGGTAAGATATTTTACCCATATTATAATATGTGAAACCTTCCACTATTCTTTCTTTTTCTTAGGTTCCATGCCATAGCCCATTTCAATTTTGGCAAGTTTACTCATTAATGATAAAATCTGATATTGTCTTTGTCTCATATATGAAGATGGTTTTGCGGAATTAAACCGTATCGGATTAGGTAGAGTAGCAGCTATCAATGCGGCCTCATCACGAGATAATTCATAGGCTTCTTTACCGAAGTGAGCTTTGGCGACCGCTTCTGCTCCATATATTCCATTCCCCATTTCTATGGAGTTGAGGTATACTTCCATAATACGTTCTTTTCTCCAAATTAGTTCAATAAGGACAGTAAAGTAGGCTTCCAGTCCTTTTCGAATATACGATTTACCTGGCCAAAGGAAAACATTCTTAGCTGTTTGTTGGGAAATGGTACTTGCTCCTCTAACTCGTTTACCTTTTTCGGCTTCATCAAGGGCTTTCTCGATTTGGTTAAAGTCAAAACCATTATGTTCGAGAAATAGATTATCTTCTGAAGCTACCACTGCCTGTACCAGGGGTTGGGCAATTTTAGAAAGAGGAACCCATTTGTGTTGAAGCTTTGCCTTCTCACCTGCTTTCTTTTGTTCATATACGCGGATAAGCATAAGAGGTGTAAAATATACAGGCACGAATCGTAACACGACAACACTCAGCAAGCTGAATAAAATAAGGAATAAAAAAATATTCCTGACCCATATCAGTATACGTTTAAATATCTTCATACATTTACCTCTTTAGCCAATACGAAGATATGAAAAAAAGGGATATTACTACTCGTCGTAAGGAGACTTAAAGCCTTTTAAAGGAAAATTATCTATACTGAATTCTTTACAAGTTATTTCCAGATAAAGAGTGGCTTTTTCATTATCTTTCATATAATATTCGGTAAAAGACTCATTCCAACTCATAATACTGGCAGCATTTAATGTAAAGCTTCTATATGTCTCGCCGGATTTTGTATGACGACATAGAATTTTTATATTTTTCGTAGCATCGGGTGTCGTAAGCCAGTCTACTAATGTTTTATCAGGAGATGTTTGTATAGAGAGATTTAATTGTAACATCGGATAGGGTTTCCCTGATATGGAATCTTTGTAGTATTTACTGATGGAGTAAGAATATGAATCCATTACATACGTAATTGTTTCTTTCTTTTCTTCTACCTGGAGGATGAGTGGTTTATAAATTTGTTCTTCTTGCGCATTGATTTTTGCAAATAAGCATAGAATTAAGCTAATAATAATTACTAATTGTTTCATAACGGTAGTTTTATATATTTCCAATTTTCAAAAATAGAGAAACTAAATGAAATATGAAACAATTCATTGTTTTTCTTTACTTCAGGGAGTGTACAAAACGGCAATTGTGTATGAATAGGGCAATACCATTAAACATACACAATTAAATTTTATGATCATAAAGATCCTTTATCGATAAGGATTTGGATTATTGATTATATTGTTTGTCCATTCCTTTCAGCTTATTTATCTGCTGTTCGATTTTTTCTTTTTCTTTGATCAAACGAAGTTCTTCTTTCCCTAGTTTTTCTTTTTTATATCTCATTGATAGAGCTATTACTTCTTCCAGCTCTGCAAATGATAAATACTTAAGGTTGGATGATACAAATTGTAATGCATTTTCTTTAGCAGCTCTTCTTGCAGCTTTTTGTTCTTCCGTCATTTTTTTTCTTGCCATAGTTTTGTTCCTTTTACTGTTTGAATTATTTGACAAAGCAAAAATAGATAATATTCTTAGAAATGGAAGAATATTTATTATAAATCCTTATTAAATAATGCTTGAGCTAATAATTCAAACTATAAATTAATATTATTTCTATTCTCATATAATAAACAGTATTATCCTGCTATTTGTTTTTGACTGAGTATAATAAACAGGTTTTTGTCTTTATTATTGGCGGGAAAATATTATATTCTTATTTTTGTTCTTTATATTTTTTAAAATAAAAGAAAGAAAAAACAATGAATCAGGAATCTCAATTAAACCAACATAATAAAAAAGAATATCCACCCATGCATACAGCCGAGCATATTTTGAATCAAACAATGATAGGGTTGTTCGGATGTGAGCGTTCTAAAAACAGTCATATTGAACGAAAGAAAAGTAAATGTGACTATTTTATTAAAGAAAAACCAACGGACGATCAAATATCTGCAATTGAGAAACTGGTTAACGATATTATACAAATGAATTTACCGGTAACAATTTCTTTTGTTTTGTATGATGAAGTACCGGCTGAGGTTGATTTAAGTAAATTGCCAAAAGATGTAAGTGAAACATTACGTATCGTAAAGGTTGGTGATTATGATGTTTGCGCATGTATTGGTGAGCATGTAGAAAACACTTCCGAAATAGGATATTTCAGGATACTTAATACCGATTACGCAGAAGGAAGATTACGTCTAAGATTCAAATTAGAATAATGCGTTTTGCAATTATAATTAAGAAATACCGTATAGTATTTCTTATCCTTTTATTCTTCTTTATATTATGGCTCGGGATGTTTTTTATTGTGCCTCGAAACCTGTTTTCTGTGCCTTATTCTACCTTATTATACTCTTCCGAAAATGAGTTATTGGGAGCACGTATTGCGACAGATGGACAATGGCGTTTTCCTGCAGCAGATAGTTTACCGGAGAAATTCGTTACTTGTTTGACTACTTATGAGGATAAACGCTTCTTTTATCATCCGGGAGTAGATCCATTGGCTGTACTTAGAGCTTTTCGGTTGAACTCGAAAGCAAATAAAATTGTGAGCGGAGGAAGTACAATTACCATGCAACTAGCGCGTATAGCACGTGGAAACCGTGATCGTAACTGGTATGAAAAAGGTATAGAAGTAAGTTGGGCACTTTTTCTGGAGACGAAATATAGTAAAAGAAAAATACTGAATCTATATGCTTCTCATGCTCCTTTTGGAGGAAATGTTGTGGGAGTGGAAACTGCTTCCTGGCGATATTTCGGTCGGGATGCATCTGAACTTTCATGGGCAGAAAGTGCTACTTTGGCTGTATTACCCAATTCTCCTGCTCTTATACACCCCGGAAGAAACCGGAGCCAATTAAAAGAAAAGCGTGATCGTTTGTTGTTCTCTATGAAAGAAAAAGATATTATAGATGATATAGAATATGAACTAGCATGTATGGAACCATTGCCGGAAGCGCCTGTTCCATTACCCAATGAAGCTCCTCATTTATTGGAAAGATTAGCAGCAGAAAGACCGGGAACAAGGATCACTACATCGGTAAAATATCAGCTCCAGCGACAGACACAAGATATTGTAGATAGATATTCTCGTGTTTACAGTTCAAACCATATATATAACCTTGCAGCTTTAGTAGCAGATGTTGAAACAGGTGAAGTACTCTCTTATGCAGGAAATGTAAGTTATCCGGCTGATGAAGTCAGAGGGAATAGTGTAGATGTAATAACTTCTCCCCGAAGCACCGGTAGTATTCTGAAACCTTTTCTATATGCCGGAATGCTTCATGACGGTATTATTTTACCCTCAACACTTGTATCCGATGTTCCCCTTAATATTAATGGCTTCATGCCCCAGAACTATAATAAAACGTTCTATGGTGCAGTCCCTGCTCATCGGGCAATTGAGCGTTCATTGAATGTACCGTTGGTCAGAATGCTTTCTCAATACAACACCGGACGATTTATGACACTACTTAAACAGTGGGGTATGACAACATTACGCTTTTCCGAAGAGCATTATGGAGCTTCCCTGATTTTAGGAGGAGCAGAAGGAACCTTATGGGATATTTCCGGAATGTATGCTTCTATGGCGCGTACGTTAGCTCATTATCGCCAATATAATGGACGTTATAATTTGTCTGATATACATCCCCTGACTACTTATCCGGTAAAAAATGAAAATAAAATAAAATTATTGACAGACAAACGGTTGACAGACACTCCAGCCTTATCTGCAGCTTCTATCTGGTTTACTTTTCAAGCGATGTCAGCATTAAATCGTCCCGAAGAAGAAGCCGATTGGCAACAATTCGAATCGATGAAACAAGTTGCCTGGAAAACAGGAACTAGTTATGGTGGGAGAGATGCCTGGGCGATAGGTACCACTCCTCGTTATGTAGTAGGTGTTTGGGTAGGTAATGCTTCAGGTGAAGGTAGACCGGCATTAACTGGAGTTGGAAGTGCGGCACCTGTTCTTTTCGATATATTTTCTCTTTTACCCGGCAGTTCTTGGTTTGATATGCCATACGATGAACTTATAGAGACAGCTATCTGTCGTAATAGCGGGCATAAAGCATCTTCAATATGTGAACCTGTAGATACGGTTTATATACCGCTTTCCGGGAATACATCAAAAATTTGTCCGTATCATCAATTAGTACATCTTTCACGTGATGGACTTTTCAGGGTAAATACATCTTGTGAGTCTATCAACCATATTGTAAGTCATCCATGGTTTATTCTTCCTCCTTCACAGGCTTATTATTATAAGAATTATCATATTGACTATCTTCCGCTTCCTCCCATTAAACCAGGTTGTGATCAGGAACAGAGCCGCATGCTCGATATCATATATCCTGAACATAACTCTACTCTTTATCTTCCTAAAGGGTTTTCAGGAGAATATGAAATGTTTGTGTTTAAAGCAGCTCATACCCGAAGCGAAGCAACAATATACTGGCATATTGATGATGAATATTTAGGGGAAACAACTGATAATTATCAGATGGCTTGTCGTCTAGCTGCAGGGGAACATATACTAACATTAATAGATAATTGGGGAAATCAGCGTAAAATACAATTTCTCGTTGAAGTAAACAAAAAGTGAACAATTATAACTATTACTTGTTTAAATATGACGCCAAATACGTCATAAATATGCAAATAGTAGTTAAATGGAATAGATTGTTTGCAATTTTGACTTATAAAGCAGCTAAAGTTTATGTATTTTTGCGCCGGTTAATAGGTTGAAGTTACTAATTTAGTATGTTTAGAAAGATATCTCTCTTATTCCTTTTCGTTTGTTTTTCATGGGTAATGATGAGTCAGACTACAATCATTAAAGGATTGGTCACTGATTCAATTACGGGTGAAGAGTTACCGTATGTCTCATTAATACTGGAAGGAACGACTATAGGTACTACCACAGATTTAGATGGAAACTTCTTCTTATCAACCACTTCTCGCGTGCGTACATTACATATATCATTTCTTGGCTACGCAGAAAAAACGGTAACTATTAACCTTAATAAAACCAATGATCTGAAAATAGAATTAGCCCCTTCAACCATTACTTTGTCTGAAGTAGTCATTAAACCCGGTAAAGAAAGATATTCAAGGCGTGATAACCCAGCAGTTACTTTCATAAAAAATGCAATTGATTTGCGAGAAAGTAATGATCCGCGTAATCATGAGTTCTTTTCTTATGATCAGTATGAAAAAATGATCTTTGCGATGAATGATTATGAGCCTAAAAAGCGTGAAGACGGAAAAGTTGGACGTTTTGATTTTTTGTCTGAATTTGTCGACACCCTTGATGTGGGAACTACTATATTACCGGTATCAGAAAAAGAAAAAGTCGAAACAATTTTTTACCGTAAAAATCCCCATTCTGAAAAACGATTAGTAAAAGCTCAGAAATCAGCCGGAGTAGACGAGATATTCTCCAGAGACGGGATTGCACAAGTGTTGAATGAAGTATTCAAAGAAGTTGATCTTTTCCAGAATGATATACCGTTGTTTCTTCAACGTTTTGTAAGTCCGATGTCAACTCTTGGGCCAACTTTTTATAAATACTATCTATTGGATACTGTTGAAATTAATAATCAGAAATGTGTGGATTTAGGTTTTGTTCCCTTTAACTCCGAATATTTTGGTTTTACCGGACATTTATTTATTACTTTAGATTCAACGTATTTTGTACAGAAAGTATTATTGAATGTTCCCAAGAATATCAATCTCAACTTCGTGAGCCGGATGACTATCGAACAAACTTTCGAGCGTGCTCCTGATGGTACACGTATCATCACTAAAGATGATATACAAGTTAATTTCAAAATTAACGAGAAGACTAAAGGGATGTATGCCCGAAGGTTAAATATTTATTCTAACCAATCCTTTGAATCACCTGTAAAAATGGAAATCTTTACGGAATCTGCTCCTATTATTACAGAAAAAGATGCTTTCAAGAGACCGGAAGATTTCTGGGCTTCTGTACGACCAGAGGAAGGACAAGCACGTAATCCTAATAGTGTGGAACAACTGATGGCACGTCTGCGTGAAGTGCCTCTATTTTATGTAACAGAAAAAGTAGTTTCACTTATTGTTAATGGATACGTGGCATCCAATACTGATCCATCAAAGAATAAATTTGAATTCGGACCTATCAATACGTTCATAAGTGCCAATGCGATAGAAGGTGCACGTTTTCGTTTAGGTGGATCTACTACAACAAACTTTAGCAAACGTCTTTTCCTTGATGGTCTTGTTGCATATGGTACAAAAGATGAGAAATTAAAATACGATTTTATCGCTGAATACTCTTTTATTGATAAGGTGGATTATCGTAAAGAATTCCCTATCCATTCTATAAGAGCACAATATTCTTATGATATTAATCAGATCGGCCAGCAATATATGTATACCAATAAAGATAATATCTTTATTGCATGGAAACGTAAGAAAGACGATAGAGCTACTTATCTTCGTTTTGCTGAGTTAGCATATTACAATGAAAATTATAGCGGTTTTGCATTTGGTGCTACTATACGTAATAAAAAAGAATATTCGACAAAATATGCTGCTTTCGATCGTATAGAAGAAGATGGAAGTATATCTCCACGAAAAAGTTATACCATGTCTGAACTGGAAGTAAAACTGCGTTATGCACCAAATGAGAAGTTTTACCAGACACGTAACTATCGCTATCCTATAACATTGGATGCACCTGTCTTTTCATTAAGCCATTCAGTTGCTGCAAAAGACTTCTTAGGATCTTCATACGATTACAATCGTACTGATTTTGGTATACAATATCGGTATTGGATGCCAATGTCGTTTGGTTATATAGATTTTATAGGTAAAGCAGGGAAAGTATGGAGCCATGCACCATATCCATTACTTATTCTTCCAAATGCAAATCTTTCGTATACTGTTCAACCCGAATCATATACATTGATGAACGCACTGGAGTTTATTAATGATCAATATGCTTCATGGGATCTCACTTACTCTATGAATGGAGCATTATTCAACCGTTTACCTCTTATAAAGAAATTAAAAATAAGAGAAGTTGTTACCTTCCGTGGTTTGTACGGAAAACTAACCGACAAGAACAATCCTTATGTTGCCGATAATAACAATAAAGGACTATATCTGTTTCCTGAAGGCTCTCATATTATGAGTAATGAACCATATATGGAGATAGGTGCAGGTATTGAGAATATATTTTCTTTCCTTCGCTTGGATTATGTATGGCGTTTGACTTATCGTGATAATCCTAATATCGATAGAAGTGGTATTCGTTTTATGATGAAACTTTCTTTCTAATACATTATATTATATGATACGTGATGTTGTCATACATGATGCTCCCCGTATTGCAGAAATTTATAATTACTATATCAACAAAACTATAGTTACTTTTGAAGATCAACCTGTTTCCGTTAATGATATCTTAGAACGGATTATTAATATAACCCAAAAAGGTTTCCCTTACATTATATATAAAGAAAATGATTTACTGATCGGATATGCCTATCTAAATACCTGGCGTACCCGACCAGCGTATAATATAACCTTGGAAACCAGTATTTATCTGGATCATGCCTATACAGGTCATGGTGTAGGCAAAGAACTCTACAAAGCTTTGATCGACAGAGCCAAGACAATGGATTTGCATTCCCTGATAGGTAGTATTTCACTCCCTAATGATCCTAGCCGTAAACTACATGCTGAGCTGGGTTTTGAACTAGTCGGAAACTTCAGAGACGTAGGTCGGAAATTTAATAAATTGATTGATGTTGAGTTCTGGCAACTCTTTCTTTGATTTTGAATTTTCTATCTATTAATCATTATCAGGTAATCCGTAAATTGACATTTTCCTGTAGCCCAGATTTACAATTGTACCTTCTTTCAGCATTTCTTTCAAGTCTTTCTTTGCCAGATAGCGGGTACATCCGTTCAATGTCATACAGAAGAAAGTTTGGATGGTTTGGTTCTTTTCCAGATAAGCAATGATATTCTTTTTCCGTTGTTCAGTAGAGTAGGGGGAACCTTTAAGGTTTCTTGACACCTTTTTAAATTCCATACTGTTTAATCGCTTTCTCACTTCTTTGGAGCAACGAAACTTTACAGTTTTGAATCGTATGTGTTGTGTCTTTATTTTCTTAGGATCAGTTTCTTTCGGACAACGCAAAGTCGCATTGAAGTGCCCAAGTCCTTCCAATTCCAGATCATTGCCATCCTCCAAATGTGAAACCAACTGATCAATAAAAGCCTGTAGTAAGCCTTTAATATCTGAAGAACTAAAAGAAGAGAAAGCCGAAACTTCTTTGATAATCCTATCCAACCGAATGGTAGTCGTCGGTACTATTCTCGCATGGAGAGGTTGTTTTTTGCCGTTTTTATTAGGCGTTGGCGTTTCATACAAAGCATATTTTACACTCATGATACTGAAAAATTAAATTTTTTATAGTTATGTATTGCTTTAATTAAAAGGAAAAAATTACTGGGTTATAGTTATCGACCAGCTAAGTCATATCTGTGGCCCAGCTGGTCGACAGCTATGAATCACGTGGATCATATCTGTGACCCAGTAAAAATATCCTTATACAAAGGTATGAACATAATAGTGCGATTTTTGAAACATAACTGTCTTTTTTTGTCTGATTTAGCATTATGAGGCGAAATATTATTATGAAAAAACCATGTAATATCATTCATTAGATAAATAAATAACTATTCATGCAAAATAATTTGTAATATAATTTGGTTTGTAATACAAACTAATTTATATTTGCGTCATGACTTTATTGAAAAAGATATGAAACGAATTATTTACATCCTTTATTTAGTTATGATTTCAGTCTCTGTTTCTTCACAAAATACGGTTGTTTCAGGTATTGTGCGAAATGAGAATAGAGAGCCTATGTCATTTGTAAATGTATTTATAGAAGGTTCCATGGACGGAACAAGTACGGATGATAAAGGAGAATTTTCTTTTGAAACGGACTTAAAAGGCAAAGTTACTTTATTCGTTTCCTTTCTGGGATATCAACCTTGGAGCATGAAAGCTGATGTAAATAGTTTAAAAAATATAACAGTCCAGTTAAAACCATCCACTCAACAGATAAAAGAAGTAGTTACATATGCAGGAAATTATATGTTGAAAAGTTCATCTACTTTACAGCAGAAAAATGCAGTAGATCTGGTATCGACTGCCGGGTCGGAAGGAGATTTATATAAAGCGATCGCTACTTTACCGGGTATGCAGGCTGCCGGAATTGATGGCCGTTTATTGGTAAGAGGAGGAGACAGCAACGAGTCTCAAACTTACATTGATGGTATGCATGTACTTTCTCCTTATACTGCAAATACACAAACAACAGGAGTCAGAGGACGCTATTCTCCGTTTTTGTTTGAAGGGATCAATTTTTCAATGGGAGGTTATTCTTCAGAATATTCACAAAGTTTGTCCAGTATCCTGCCTCTTTCTACAAAAAATGAGAGTCAATTGTCTAAATTCGGTCTGAGTTTAATGAATGTTATGGCCGGAGCTGGTGGTACTAAAGCCTGGGAAAAAGGATCTTCTTCTTTTAATTTTGACTATACGGATATAAATTGGGATAATACATTGTTTCAACCTTCACAGAAAAAATATTGGAAAAAACCATACAGGGATTGGTCCGGTCAGAACCAATTACGTTTTGAATTAGGAAAAAACTCTTATTTAAAAACCTATACTGCTTATTCGAAAACTTTATTTGTTCATAATGAAGAAACGCCTTTCAGTAATATACTTCGCAAATTAGATTATAATGAAGATAATCTATATCTGAATTCTACATTAAACACTCAATTTACAAATGGTTTCAAACTGTTTGCCGGTGCAGCATACTCTTACAATAATAAGGATATTAATGAGACAAGAGTACCACATGATAAAGTAAGAATTAAAGAGAGTGAGTGGCATCTGAAAGCCAAGGCTACTAAACGTTTCAGTAATATCTATAAATTGGAGTTTGGTATGGAGTCTTTTCGTCGTAATTATACGCTTAGTTATAAAGATACAACTTTATATAAAGGTGACTTGAAACATTCTATTAACGGTATATTTATCTCCAATGATTTTAATCTAACCGATAAGTTCTTTTTTAATTTGTCTTCTCGCTTTGAATATACTTCCCTAAATAGTTCATATACATGGCTTCCCAGAGTAGCATTAAATTATGAATGGAACGGGCTTACAGTATCAGGTGTTGTGGGTAAATATCAACAGACAACGGAAAATGATTATCTACTTTATAATCCAAAATTATCTTCAGTAAAAAATATACAATACCTATTCGGCTTTTATTTCAGAGATAAATCAAGAATATACCGTATAGAACTTTACGATAAAGAATATGATGATCTTCCAACATTAATAAAAGGACAGTACGGCTCAGAAGGTCATGGATATAGTAGGGGGATAGATATTTTTCTGAACGAACGTAGCTTTATGAAGCATTGGGAATATACGATCGCTTATTCATACAATGATACTAAGCGAAAATATCTTTACTATCCGGAGATGGCACAACCCTCTTTCACATCGAAACATAACGTGTCCATAACATTAAAATATACAAACTGGAAACTAAAGAGTATAATAGGAGTAACCAATCGCTTTGCCAGTGGACGTCCTTATACTAATCCAAATGAAGCAGGCTTCATGAATGAGAATACTCCAGTTTATAATACACTCGATATAACCTGGACATTACTGGCGCATAAACGATTGATTATTTACACAAGTTTCACCAATTTGTTAAATAGAGATAATGTATATGGGTACCATTATGCATCCAAACCCAATCAAGCAGGTTTCTATGACAGATTGCCTGTAAAGCATGAGCAAAAACAAGCTTTTTATATAGGATTCTTCCTTACACTTGGTAAAAATAAGGCATATGATGTTTCTAATTTTTAATAGATATGATATTCATTTATAAACTATAATAATTATTCTAATGAAAACTATTAAATCTTATCTTTGTTTCGCATTGTTGAGCTTACTATCAACAAGTTTGTGTTCTTCAACTACTTCTGAATATAAGGAAGTAATGGCTAAAGTACTTAACCAATTGGATACGGCTAAAGACATTAAGGATTTGCAGCAATGCAGAAGTCAGTTTGAAAGAATTGCTGCGATGTATCCTGATAACTGGTTACCGGTTTATTATATTGCTTACAGTGATATACAAATGGTTTTTTATCCGGGAGAGAAAGATAATCAAAAGCTTCTTGACGATGCTAAAAATATATTAGTTGAACTGGAAAATGATAAAGGAGCGGATCAATCTGAAGTGCATACTCTTTGGGGATATTATTATAATGCATTGGTAATGGTTGATTCACAAAATGGACAAAAGTATTATCAACAGGTAATGGATTCGTATAATAAAGCTATAAAATTGAATCCGGAGAATCCTCGTCCGGTTTGTTTACTTGCTTTTTATAAGCAATATCTTCCTCCTTTCTTGAAGTCAGAAAAAGAGATAATAGAGGGAAAGGAAAAAGCTGAAGAACTATTTATTAAAGAAAAGCGTACTATAGAGAAGCCTTATTGGGGGAGCTATTTTTTAAACATGATTAAAGTAGAAAAAAAGTAATAACAAGAAATAATATAGCAGATATGGAAAATAAATTTAATGAACAGGAAAGCCTGAAACTAATAACCGAAATGATTGCTCAGGCAAGAAGTAATTTTCAAAAAGGGGCGGGGAATGGTATGATTTTCTGGGGATATATAATAGCTATACTTGCATTTATTAATTATATTTTATTGGTGATCTTTAAAGATAGTTGTGCTTATTGGGTATGGGCGTTAACCATACCGGTCTTTATTGTCCATACAATTATTGAAAATAAGAAATCTAAGAGAGATCTTGTTATAACTCATATAGATAGAGTAATAGGGGATGTTTGGATAGCTTTCTTTATCTCGGCAATAGTGGTTGTAATAAGTATTTACAGCCTTGCTTTCGGTTTAGATACATATTATTTATTTTTATTAATTACTCCCGCCATTATGACCATGTCTGGTCTTTCAATTTTTATCACGGGTAAACTGTGTCGTTTTAAACCGTATGTTTACGGGGGTTTTTGTTTTTGGTTAGGGACTATTATCAGTGCCGCTTTACCTTTATTAACCCATAGACAAGACATTCAATTTCTAGTGCTGGCTATCTGTATGATTGTTGGGTTTGTTATTCCCGGCCATATGTTGAATCGTAAAGCCGAACACGATGTTTAAAGACTTAGATCCATTATTGCTTTCGCAGCAGCGACTGGCTATTATATCGATACTTATATCGGTAGAAGAAGCGGACTTTGTCTTTATTAAAGAAAAAACGGGTACTACAGCTGGAAATTTAAGTACCCATATGGAAAAATTGAATGAAGCAGGATATATTGAAGTTCGCAAATTCATTGATGGTAAACGACCTCGTACTGTTTTAAAAATAACAAAAAAAGGAATTGATGCTTTTGATAATTATGTTAAAGCATTACAGGATTATATAAAAAAATAATTCTGTACTAATATTTAATCAAAACCTTTCTCTTTATAAAGCTGCTCAATTCCATATTCTTTATGGTTAAAGTATGTTAATCAAATTGTATGTACTTAGAAAGGTGTATACATAAATTTGATGTTTATTAAGTGTTTTTCTAAAAAAACACTTAATAAACATAATAAATGAATAAGGACATTTTAAAGTGTATCTATTGACTTATTTAATATCTTATATGAATAAAAGTATCATATCTTTTTTGATCTTTATATTTCTTATTAACAGTGTTTTAATTTCAATTTTAAGGTAAAGGAAGTAGCAAATAAGATCTATTTCATCTATCATAGATATTTTATTCTTTGAAGTAATAATTTAATTTTTTTTGTTTTGTGGATGGATAATTATCCAATATGTCCCAAATGTAAAAAAAAATTAATAAATTATTTTTTGTTTAATATGTAAAAAAGTAACTGAATGAACATATAAATAGAAATCTCTGTTGAAGGGTAACATTTGCATTTATGCGAAAGTATAAATGTAAATAAATTATACTGGAGTGATGAATATAGATTTTTAAAAAGTGATGAGAACAGATTACATAAGGTGGTAATATTTGCTATTTTATGTAATTAATTGAGATGATGATTTATGAGATGTGATGAGAAAATTAAGAATCTAAAAAACTTAGTAAAAGTTTTTTTTACAGGAATAATATGTTCGCTATTGATTTCCTGTAACGGTGATGATGATTTAGGTACACAAGTTGAAAAAAAAGATTTGGCTACTGTGTCCTTTGAAGTAGATGCCAGTATGTTAAATTTGGGAGTAATAAGCAAAACTATTACTCCCTTTTATACATCAGATGGTTTTTCTATTTATGCTTTCAAGCAAAGTGAAAACGGTATTGATTACGAGTTTTCACAAATGCTTAATTTATCTAATGCTGTTTATATTCCTGAAACAAAAACGTTGACAGGAACAGCTACTTTAGAAGTGGGTAACTATAAGTTCATACCTGCTTATGGTTTAAAGAACCCGCAAAATTTAACCCTTCCTATTGCTACTGGCAGGTCTCTCTCCGATGACTTGAGTTTGGTTCACTCTCCTACAGGAAACTATGGTAATAACTTACCGGAAGTTTTCCTTATGACTCAGGATGGGGCTACTGCCAGAATGGATGATATTCAGCCATATTCTGTAAATATGTTAGGTAGCCTTAATCAATCGGTAAGACTAACTGTTTCCCGTGCAGTCTCCCGTGTAGATGTAATGTTTATTAAAGCTATTAAGAATAGTAACAATACCTATACGGAAATACAATCGGCTCCCCAGGATGTTTTTGGCAACTTAGGGCTTGGCAAGATGGAAATGCGTTTTACCGGACTTAATCAGAACATGAATCTGTTAGGTGTTAAACAAGCCGGAGTATTTAATTCTACTATTAATGCCCAGAATATAGGTTTAAATGGAGATGCAGTAACTATGGGTACTCGCAATGGAGCAAGTATTATAGGAGCAGAAGATTATTTCCGTTTTGACTCAGTTCAAACGAATGATGTAATACGCGGTTCTGCTCATGTTTTTGGTAGTTATCTTATTCCTAATAATGATGATCAACGTACGGTAGGTCTGCAATTATATGTTGAACCTCAAAACAAAATTACGAATAGTAGAAGCCGTACCATAAACATAGCATTAGGAAATGAACGGTTAATACCATTAGAACGTAATAAAGTTACTTTAATTAAGGTATATGTATTACGAGACCACCTATTTGGCGTAGATCCGGTAGATCCTCCTGGCCCTCCAACGATTGACCCTCCAGGCCCTCCGCCAATTGATCCTCCCGGTCCTCCTCCTGTTGACCCTCCTGGTCCGGAACCGGATCCTGACTTTGCAATTGAAATACAAGTGATTGTAAATGATGTTTGGGACGATAGTAATACAGTAGATCATAATCTTGATTGATTTTCGAATAGGAAATAAAGTAAAAGATATTAAAATGAAAATAATATATTTAATACCTTGTTTACTGATTATTTTATCAGTAGCATGTAGCCGGGAAGATAACGAAGATATTGACTCTTCTATTGCAACTAAAGCAGTGACATTTGCCGGTGGAATGGATAACGTAAATGTACTTGTTTTTAAACAATCCGGAAGTGATTATTTGTATCAACAAGTAGTTAATTCGGGTTGGTCGGCTGAAGGTAAAACAACAGTAAACCTTAAACAAGGTAGCTATAAATTCCTGTCTTATAAATCGGCAGAACAAAATACGGATAGACAACCCGGACTATTGATAGCAACTACTTCTTTTGGCGATATTCAATGGAATGCAAGGGCAGATGAGGCGAGTGGTAACGGTTATTTATTCCCTGTTGATGAAATGTGGTTACCGGAAACATATGCTATGGCATATGATCCATATACTATTAACTCTGCAACTACTGTAACAAATACCTTAACACGTGCAGTCAGCCAGGTAGTGGTTCACATACGTAAAGGATCATCTACAGGTGCTCAACCTATTGATCCATCGGAAGGTACAAACCAGAATCTGGGGCAAATGACTTTAAATATAACAGAAGTTGGTGAAGCTGTAAATATACAAGGAGGCATTGGTGCAGGTAGTACAAAAGTGAACATCAACCAATCTTTAACAGATAATGATGAATTTGCCTCTTTTGAAGGTCCTTTTGTTTTTCCGTCTGGAAGTGGAAATGATGCAACAGTAACTATTAATTACAAGCCCGAGGAAGGAAGCGCTTTCCCTCCAATTGCAACTTCTGTACCTGGACAGCTTCAAAGAAATCATAAACTGGAAATCACTTTATGGGTAGGTAATGAAGAACCTGGTCCGGAAGAAAATCTGCAGATTACAGTCGATGTTGTTGAGATGGAAGATAATACCGGTGGAGGTGATAATGGTATATGGGAATAATATAAAAATAATAAGAGATATGAAAAATAAAAGTATACAGCAATTATTGTTAATATGTATAGGAAGTTTATTTTTTCTTTCCTGTTCCGAAGATATGGGTGATAATAATCCGGTTATAGGCGGAGGTATAACAGAATCATCCTTAAAGATAAATCTAAAGCAGGGAACCCTGCCAACTAATCTTCGTTGTGTTATGTACATATTTAGTAAAGAGTATGTAAGTGATAGTTACTTATTGAAAGATAGCATACATCTGGATGAAACTCATAGCCGGACAATGCCTTTTATTGTAAATAATTGGAGTTCTCCCTATTACCGTTTTCTTTTTATTGCTTTACCATCTGAAAACGCAGGGATTGCATTAAGTAATCATACGAATTCGGATTTAACCCGCGAAGTTGATATATGGGAAAATGTCAGGGTAACGGCAACAGACGTTAAATCAATATCGGGCGATTGTTATTTCGGAGTGTTGGATCGAACCAGTACTGAAATTTCGGACTCTCTCCAGATTTCAGGAAAGATAAAACGCATGGTAGGCCAAATGGCTCTGGATATTTATCGTGTTGATGATTCAAAAACACCTATGGCTATAGACGTTGATACGGTATCAACTGTTCTCGACCGGGTATATCAGATTGATTTTGAGTATGAAGGATTAACGGATCAGATTTCATTTGATGCTAGTGGTGAGCCGGTTTGGAACAGTGTTGTGGCAACAAATGCCGATACATCTATTGTTGTTCAACTTGCTGATAGTCTTTATGCAAAAATAGAGGACAATGACTTTTTAGAACTGTCAGGTGAAGGTGTTAATGGCAGTGTACGAATAAAGGGGCTCTATTGTCTGCCTTCGGAAAATAATCTGAAAATGAAAGTTACTTTCCATTATTATGATACAACTACCCGATGTGGAAATCCAGATCATGAACATACGATTGAAAATGGCTGTTTCCCACAAAAATCACTCACATTGAATTTGCCGCAGAACAGCAATGAAAAAGATTATTTGAGTGTTTTATCTAATTACTATACAGTAAATAAAGCTGGCATCTGGTTGAACCGGATTATTGATTTGAAATATAATGCATCTTTTGAATTGAATACTGTATGGTCTAATCAAAATATTGAAAGCAATCCATAAAAAAATGATTATGAAACAACAATTAATAATATTAGCCAGTCTTTTTGTCTTTCTGATAACTTCCTGTCAGAATGATAACGCCGATGTGTTTGTGGAAAATCCCAATATAGAAGATGGGGTTCCGGTTAATGTCTCTTTTTACATGTTTAAAGGGTTACAAATAGATAATGAGTTAGTTCCTATGAAATCAGGAATAGATACCAGAGGAGCGGATGAAAATGTTATTAAAACGAACATTTCTAACTCAGTAAAAGTTATCCTTGCAAAAAAAATAAATGCCCAATGGGTACTAGCAGATTATTTTGATCATAAAATTGATCCTTCAGAAAAATGGGTTCCAATATACCATAATGTAAGAGATACAACTGTATTTCATCCAATTGAAATGATATTAACTCCGGGTGAATATAGTATCACTCTTATAACAGGAGTACGTTCTTTGAACTGGAATGATACAAACCTGAAAAAAGGAATGATTTTAACGGAAGGGGATAATGCGGAATGGGCTTGTACCTACCGTTTGACAGATAACGGATATATAAATCCCGGATTACCGGCCTTGCAGGAGGAAATTTTTGCGGGAAGAGAAGAATTTGAAGTTAAGAAAACTGATGACTTACATTCCAATCCATTTCCAAACGACGTACAACTAACATTACAACGTAAAGTCGGCAGGTTGCGATTTATGCTGAAGAAGAGAACTTCGGCTGATCCTGGAACAAATGTCGATTATGGAGCACCTTTCAGGTCTGGCTTTGGTACGGATAATACCCAAGATTTTTTTGCTTCCGGTTATCAAAGTGGAATTTCGGCTAAAATAAGATTAACAGATATAAGTAAAAAATTCAGTAGCGGCTTAAATATCTGGGGAGAACCTCAATATAATTACTACCGGTTACCTGAATCTGTAACTGAACTTTATTATAGTGCATTTACCTGGCGTAATTATTATACAGGCAATGACGGTGTGGAATATACACTTGCCATGAGAAACGGAACGAGACAATTTGGTTGTAATTTTTTCACTAAAGAAGGTGAGGATTTGCCGGTTGAAATCAGTGATGTACGAATAACATTCTATTCAGGAGGACCAGCATACGAGTATGATGGTGAAATAGATGGTATTTCAATAAAGCACAATGCGATTACCGGTTTGATATTCGAGTCGGGCAATGTAAACTGGACACATAGTGAGGGACAAACCGTTGAAGGACGCAGAGAATTACTTTTGGTTAAAGACACCAATGGTGATCCTGTTAAATCGGAAGATAAGTTTCACAATTATTATGAAGTACGTGAAAAACTACCTGATGAGAATATATAAAAATGATGTAAGAGTATTTAAATGAACTAGATATGAGAATAAATTTAAAATATATAGCATTTTTCTGTTTGATAGTCTTTCTTTCAGGATGTAATATAAAAGACGGAGAAGAACCTTGTCCGCCTGAGCCTAGAGTGAAAATTAACTTTTTTGCGGAAAAGTTCAGAAATAAATCTCAAAACCCATTAGATGATAGGGAAGAAAAATTTTGTGACCGTATTAACCATATACGTTATTATTTGTACAAGGACGGAGTTCTGAAAGAAGAACAGGTAGTAGATAAATTTGATGATACTACAAACAATTGCTTTAGTCTAGTCTTTGATAATTTGGAATATGGAAATTATGAGTTAATAGCTATCGGAAATAGTACACATACTGCTTTAACCGGTGATCCTGTTAAATCATCCAATTTGGTTATCACTTTTCCGGGATGTGGGGATACGGAAGATTATTTTACTTCCGTATTCCCTTTTACCGTAAACTCTGAAGAATCAAAAGAATATGAAGTAGGACTTTTAAGAGCACACGGTGTGATTAGATATACATTTAACAATATGCCATCCGACATAGTGGGTGTAGAAGTTGTTATGAAGAATGTAGGAGTTGAAAAATGGGTTACAGGTGATTATATGAATGCTTATGATGCTGATTACAGATTTATTATGAATCCTACTTTACGTGCAATCACGGATCAGGATTATGTAATAGGAACATTTCCTACACCTACAGATGAGCGATCAACATATGTTATGAATCTATATAGAGGAACTGAGGAAACTCCATATTTTTCACAAATGATTAGTGATACACTTACTGTTACACGTAATCAACTACTCGAAATCGCAACAACATTTAATGATGGAAATGTTAGTTTTGAAGTTATCCTCGATAGTGGCTGGGACGGTTCTTTATTAGGTGGAATAGGTGAAGTAAGGTAATAATATATAATGGAAATAAAATTAAGAGTATGAAAAAAAGTATAATTATTATCGTGTCATTACTATTTTCGATGTCTATGTATTCTCAGCATTTTGGATTAAAAACCAATTTTCTTTATTGGGGTACAACTACTCCCAATTTAGGTATGGAAGTTGCTTTGGGTAAGAAAACTACATTGGAAATAGGAGGTGGTTATAACCCTTTCGAGTTTGATAAAGGAAGACGTTTCAAACATTGGTTGGCTCAACCGGAATTACGTCTATGGACATGTGAAAAATTCAGCGGAACATTCTTTGGTATCCATGCTCATGGTGGAGAATTCAGTATAGCCGGAATTAAGTTGCCGTTTGGTTGGTTTAAAAACTTACGTGATAGCCGTTACGAAGGATACTTCTATGGTGGTGGTATCAGTATCGGTCACCAGTGGATATTAGGTAAACATTGGAATTTGGAAGCTTCAATTGGTGGTGGTTATGCCCGTATTGAATATGATAAGTATCCTTGTAATACCTGTGGTCCTAAGGAGGATAGTGGACATTATAACTACTTTGGAGTAACTAAAGCTGCACTTTCATTAATTTATATTATCAGATAAGTTAAAAGGAAATGAAGAATTTACAAATATATATAGTTTTAACAATTTTGTTGTCGGCATATTATACGGCTAATGCACAACAGACTACCCGTACAGATATCAAGATCGAGCAGATCCAGGCTGAGAAAC
>DAMBSC010000002.1:0-519983 GCA_032054765.1 Tannerellaceae bacterium | reverse complement strand
AACTAATTACAGGATTATAGTCTAAAATCTGTCAACCGGTTTCAGGACGAGGCAGCAAAAAAGATGAAAATACTCTGCCTTCACTTATCCTTTCACCATAAATCACTTATGTATAACCGATTAACATTAGGTGACGGGTGAAACGAAAAGTGTTAATATACTTATGTAAGTGGTTATAAATCTTCAATCTCGAAATTTGTAACAACCGCTTCATGATCGCCCGGCCAGACAAAATCAATACAGGGAGTTGTGCGTATGATTTTGGAAGTTATGGGTTTTATATTTGCCCCTTTGTAGTATAAAAAGTCTATCCTAGAATTATGTAGCTGACCGAATATTACGGCGAAGGTGCCTTCCGGTCTTTTTACTTCATCCGGATTAATCTCCCTGAAGCTATCCTTAAATCCTTCTTCCAACATATAACGGGAAGTGGGAAAATCTACCGGTCCGTAACCATAATGTAATGGAGCCGCAGCTTTTGTCCAGTCCAGATGACTACAGGAGTTGAAATCGCCACCTATTATGACAGGCATATTCACATCATTTATTGCAGGATAAACGTCCTGATTCAATATATGTTTTATATCTGCCATCGGACGAATAGAGTCATCTGCTATCCAAAGGTCTGTATTATGTCCTGTCTCAGGATAGATCCCTGTATATTCGGGCTTTACAGCATAACGCAACCAACAGTCGTTTACCAGAACAGTGCGTCCATTGGGTAATGCAATTTTGGCAGGATTGGATTGGAATATTTTGGACGAAGGTAATTGTTCTATCGGATACCGGCTAAATAACGCAAGGTTATCTGACGGAGAAGGTGTTTGTAGGTGATAGCCTAATGTCTGCGCAATCCGATGCTGGCTTCCATACCCTTCCTGCATAGTGATGATATCGGGATCACATGCTTTGATAAGGTCAATGATATGTCGGATACCATCTTCACCTAACTTAATCCCTCCTACCCATATATTCCATTGTAATACGCGTAATATATTGGGATTTTGCCGGCTGTTTTCCGTTACCTGCTTATCAAGCATTGGATAGGTTTCTGGTTGGTATTTTTTCCCGTTTAAACTGAAAGAAGGAATTTTTACTTTTATTCGATTACCCGGTCTAGCTTCAGGAGAGACATCGGTAGTAATGAGAAAATAATTGATTCCGGGGGTTAGTTTTAATGCTTCTTTCTTTAATCTTATTTTTTTATCCGGAGTAATTCCTTCACCGAACAATTCGGTTTTGGTATTTGAGTTAGGTTTATTCCCTGTATAATATATATGGATTTGGGATAAATCCGATATATCAGTGGTTTCCGTTAAGTCAAGTACTAATTCCGTAAGATGTAAACTTTTCATGTTTCCCGTCACTGCAATGCGAAGTTGCAATAGAGGATCGTCTGCTTTCCCTTTATCCACGTCCCATTCACTTTCGATAACAACTGCATTAAAAAGTTCCTGCCTGTATGAGGGTTGCTGAAAATATGGATTATCATTGACAACCGTATAAGCCAATGATGTTTTTTCCTGTTCTCGATTAATATAATTACGGATATGGTTTGATAGCCATCCTTTCCCTACCTGGTTTATCGAAGATTCATCTAAGCCGTCATCAAATGTATAATATCCTTTCAGTTTATTAAATTGGGGATGTGATGAACGTAAGGGTTGATTCATCCATTGTTGTAAAGTCTGTTGGGTAAGTTCTGTCTCCCAAATACGGACTTCGTCGATCAATCCGCCAAAGACTGTATTTCCGCCATTTCGAGAACCGATAACACCGGGAAGTATTGCATAAGCCCTATTACTACTATCGACAAGTTCTCCATCAAGATAAAGTTTTGTATTCTTTCCATCACCGGAAACAGCCACATGATGCCAATGATCATCTAAAATATCATCTGACCATAAGTCGGCTTTAGTACTATGCAATTTTCCATTATATATTGTTAAAGGCAAATCATCCACATAGCTTAACTCGCTATATTCACCGCCGCCTAGTATGCCTTCCACCTCTTTCCATTGATTATCGTCTCCTTTTATCCAGGCTTCTAATGTCCATGCTTCCCGAATAATATCCATACCGATCGCGACACTGTTATCCTTGCCATTCAAATGAAGGGCTAAATTGATCGTTTCGGCCGGAGGCTGTGAGGAGCAACCTATACAGATGGCAAATATGCCAATTATAAATTTATAAAAGTTCATTCGGCGGGGGGATTGAAGTTTTATTTTTGGGTTAGTTCAAAGATTACCATATTACCTTTATGATCAGTGGGCCATACGCCTAATTCAGGCTCTATAAATGTTTCTTTACTTTCGCTTTCAACAACCTTTCCATATGCAACAGATTGAGAAGGTCCTACTATATATGCCTCTTTTAACTGTATTGCAGGATTAGGATAATAATAGACAAAATCGATCTTATCCCGTTCGTCTGCCTCCGGTGCCCATGTCAGTTTTTTTAATTCCGCGTCTTTATTTCCTGCAGGGAATGTAAAAGCCGGATGAGTTACAGCACTTGGATAAATTTCACGATAACTGTCTTTGTAGCCTGTTTTGATTAACATCACTGAGCAGTCCCAGTTGATTACTGCGCCATTATGATCATATAAATCTTTCGTATCTGCCTGCCAATCCAGATGCGAAGGTTCATTAAAGTCTCCTCCGAGAATTACTATATTTCCTTTATCTATTTCTTTTTGTGCTTCTTTTATAAAATAAGATATGGCCTCATCACGTAAAGATATCCTATTTGCTGCTAAAACTGAATCAGCGTCAGTAACCGGAGCATCTATTTTCTGCCAGGTTGCCCCGCTATACCCTCTGGGAAGATAACATTCATAATGTTGATAGTCAAGATGAGCGGAATATACCAATACATTATTTCCCGCAATATCAAAAGTAACCTTCACTATTGGGCGTCCTTCATCTTCTGTAGGTAAAAATGATTCAGCATGAACCGGCTTATATTTTGAGAGTATACCGACATTCATGTATTGTTCGTCGGCATAATAGCTTTTTCCTCTTTCATTCAGAGATTGGATAAGTGTTTGGATAAATTGCCGGTCTCCTTTCTTTAATTCACAAAGCATTACAATATCAGGATCAGTCTGGTCTATGATATCAATTGTTCCTTCTATTCCATTTGGAACCGTCTCTGCCTGGTGCCACAGATTCAACTGTAAAACCTTTATGTCTATCGGTTTGTCTTTAACGCATGAAGAAAGGATTAGGCATGTACAAAAGAATACAATAATACATTTTAGTGTTTGCATGTAAATAACTTATTTTTTGAGCATGTAAATGTCTAAAAAATAAATCAGAGATTAAAGGATTATATAGATTTTATACTTGTAGCTTTCCGGATTCATTGTGAAAGAGTCAGGCTCTTATCATACTCAATGTCTTTTTTCTTCATATTATGTATACTGATATTTTTTCCTAATACGTCGCCCTTGAATATGGTGTTTTGAATAACTACATCACTGCATCCATTCAGATAAAAGGTAAATTGGTTTTGAGATGACGGAGGAATAGTATTGGTACGAACAATTGTATTATCTCTGAAATATAGTCCGCCTGTGCTTTTTGCATATAATACGGGATAATCGAATGTCCGGAACGTGTTATTCTCAATGGTTATATTTCTGTGAACGGGATGTTTTGAATTTATAATTGTGTTGGAAGGATGCAGCGCTATTATGGCATTACCCGGTCCTCCCTGGTAGGCACAGTCAACAAATGTATTCCGTCTGATTGTTACATCGCATACGGGTCCGGATTCATACCAACCTTCGGCATCGCCTTCAATCAGGATAGCACTCATTCCAGTTTTATAAAATGTATTGTCTTCAATCATTACTTTACGGGGTGTTGTAACCAGTAGTCCTCGGGTGCTGGTTCGTGTGAAATAGCAATTCTTTATTTCTACTTCAGGTGTCCAGGTAATGTTCTCAATACAATCCTGGTTTAACTCTATATCAGAGGGAACCTGTTTGTCGAAAGTGAGTTGAATTTCTCTTTCCGAAATACGTGTTGCGGAAATAATTTGAGCCGAAGAGAAACGTTGCATGGTTTTAGCCTTTATAAAGGTTATTTCGTCACCCGGGAAAAAGGCATTGAAGCCATAACTTTGCCCATGCATAAAACGAACTTTTACTGTTTTATCGTCCAACTTCTCTATTATACGGAGGTTTGTTCCATGTATATTGATAGGATCATCATGTGCACCTTGAAAATAGCAATTTTGTACGGAAACTTTTCCTCTACAACCGGAAAAATGCATCATATCGGCCGAAGCAGCCAGCATTCTTTTACTTTCTTCCTGAGGAAGACATTTTACTTCTTCCATGGTGATATTATGGACATACTGGCTTACGATTCCTAAGCCATGCATATAATACATGTTTACTTTTGAGAGTTTGATATCCGAACTTTCTTTTATAAACATACCCACCTGATCGCGGATGACGTCACGCATGGTGAGGATGTTCCCCTTTTTCGGATTGAAATCTTCAGGTGTAGCAAAACGGATTATTCCTTTCGAAATCTCTTCTGCCGAAGAGTTTGCCAGAGTATTCCATCCATTGCTATACCGGAAAGTTTCATCTTCGCTATCCAGTTCTATACAATGTATTAGATTGGATTTCCAGCCTTCGCCATATAAAAGGGTTTTTCCGTTCACTATTTCATAGCGTGTATCAGGATGTACTTCAATTTCTACTTTTCCTTTCTCCGTTTTTGTATAGCGAACTTCTGAAGCTGTCGGTCTTTCAAAATCGACATTGATATTCTTTAGCGTTATATTTTTACATTGATCGAAAGCGATTGTCGTCATTTTTCCATGGAACATAAGCATAGCTCCATTTCCCTCGATTGTAAGGTCTTTCATATCCTCGAATAAGAGCCCGATTGTTTTTATTTTAGAAGGACATTCTTTTTCCGTAGATGTATTGGAAATATAATATTCTCTGCGAAGCGCTCCTTCAGGCCAGAAATCATACCTTCCTTCCGCAAAAGATAGTACTTTTGCTCCTGTTTGCTTACACTTCTCAATTGCACCTTGTACACCTATAACTACATTCTCATAACTGTAAGGAGTAACACCGAAGTTTTCGACAAACACCGTATCAGAAGGATTAGCTTTAATATATAAAGCGGAGACGAAAAAGAAGGTTATTATTAGTATGTTTTTCTTGTTCATGGTAATTTATTGAAAAAGTTTCTTATCCGATTAATTAATTGATTTTACGTTTTCCAGTTGCAGGAAAAACAGATACCGCTTCATCCGGTTCGAGAGACAATATAAGGTGGCCGTCATCACAATAAACACTATTTTTATAAATAATACCGGAAGCGGTGATCTTATAGATATCCACCCTTTTAACATCAAACCAGTCCGGTGGTAATTGCCAGGTTTTATGGTTATATCCGGTTAAGGAGTAAGCTATATATTCACGTCCTTGACGCCATAATACCGGCATAAATATATCATTTTTATCTCTGAGAAGGCGTTCATTATGAGTAATTGTAGAATCTTTCAGAGATGAAACCAAACCATCACTGTAATAAGCTATTCGTTCTTTTCCTTTTCCGGTTAATTTTTCACGTTTATATCGGTTCAGATAAACATACGGAAGTGTTCCCGTATAGAACTGGTAACGATATTTATCTGCCCAGTTTTTTGGAGGAAGCCATTCATTGTCCAGATCTCCAAAACAATCTTCCCCTCTTCCACTCATGCCGAAAAGGAAGCCAAGTTGCAATAATTCATCGGCCAGCTCTGGGAATTGTTTAACAAAAAGATAGGAGCCACCACCGGTTGTAAGGTATGCAGGATATTTCATATAGTCGTCAGCGGTTGCTTCAAACCAAAGATACCAGGGACTAATCCCAATAAACAGATCCATCCCTTCCCGTAACCGGTTAAAACTTTCGTGGGTGACATCTATCTCTTTACTCCTGAAATACCTGATCATTTTACGTTGGTATGATTCTTCTTCTTCACGGGATATCTTTTCGTATTGATTTTCCCTACAGAAAAAGGCATCGAGCATGATTGAGCCCGCATCTTTAATAAAGGGTAATAATTCCAATAATGCGTCTATACGTTTTACAGCATAGCCACTTTCCCATTCGTTTTTGTAACAGACCTGATAAGCCTTTTGATCATTCCAAACCCCGATTTGCATAGGAGTTCCATCTGCATTTCTGGAGATAAAGCCTTTCTCAAGATATTCATCCCATAAAGGACTGGTATCATAGGCATCCGTCATATTTACATGGACGCTTATAAATGTATTATATTTTTTTGCTTCTTCGGCAAGCCATAATAAAGACTCTCTTCCGTCTGCATCGCAATCCCTTTTCAAAGCATTGTTTACTTCAAACCATGCAGGGTATTTATCATCGTGTCCGTTGTATTGCCATCCTACAAGGTATAGGGTTTTAGGTAATCCACGCGTCAGGGCATCCATACCTTTTACAAGCGCCAGGACTTGTTCAAATGTATAGCTTACAATACTTCCACCTTTTCCATCGGGTTGAGCCATAAATATTTTCATCAATTGCATTTGATGGTATTCATGCATATACACATTTTCAGGTAACATACTTTTCTGCCAATCGTATTTTTCACCAGAAATAGTTCTCCATGATTCCTGATTATTCTGAGATACTATTGTTTGATAACCAAACAGGAAGAATATATAAAATATAAAATATTGCTTTCTCATCATATTTATTTTTTAGATGGCACAATGGAAACAGCTTCTTCTTTCTCTAAACTTAATGTGATTCTGCCATTGGTTACGGATAAATTTTCTTCTTTGATTTTTACTCCGTCCATATTGATGGTATATATGTCTACTGCTTTCACAGCTTCCCACTCTTCCGGCATTTTCCAGGTTTTATCAGTATAGCCTTCATTTGAAAAAGCTATTATTTCCATATCATTCCATAAAGCCGGAACGAAAAGGTTATCATTCTCACGAAGAATAAAATCCCCTTTACGGATAATCTTTTCTCCATCCTCTTCACGAGCTACAACACCTTGACTGTAATATAATGCTTCGTCTATAAAAGCGACTCTATCCAAACGGCTCAGGTAATACCAGGGCAAAGTCATCGTACAAAACTGTGTAAGGAAACCGGGAAGTTTATTTAAATCTTCAAGAAATATTTCCTCTCCCTGCATACTGGATCCGAACCTGAAATCTCCCTGACCTTCCCTGTGTGTTCTTCCTCTTGCTGAAAGTCGTTCGGGTATTTCCATCTGGAAATTGAAATCACTCGGAAACCACCACGACATAGGTTGTAGTCCGACAAAGCCTTCTCCGGGAGGATGAGCCCAGAAAATTCCTTCTCCGGTAACATCAAAACCTTTTTCTCTCCAGTATTTGAATATCTTCCGTTGAGTTTCTATCTCTTTATACATATCAATTCCTCCATTCTCCGGTTTTGCATGCCATGGACTTAACGGTCTTTTTTCGGGTTCCCAATACGCCATAAATGCATCCACATGGATGGTATGTCCTTCACTAAGCTCCGGAACCATTTTTATTAAGGCATCTATCCTGGGTTTGGTTAAACCCATTTCCCATTCTCTTGTATAGCTTAAATGATATGCTGTATTTCCTTTGACTATCTCCCATAAGGGCAACAATTCCTTGTTTTCTCCTCTTGCGATAATATCTTTATCAATATACTCTTTCCAGAGACGACTACCTTCAAATGCATCAACCATATTAATATGTAGACTGACAGTGGTGTTATAAGCACGTGCTTTACGGATAAGCCAACGTAAACTTTCTAAAGCCGTCGCATCTTCTTCACGTTTCAGCTTTGAGTTTACAATACTCCAATCCGGATAGATATGGTCATGTCCTCCCTCTTGCCAACCAACTAAATAGATGATTTTAGGGATTCCTCGCGTCAGGTTATCCACCCGTTGAACTACATTTAATGCTTCCTTGAAAGTACATATACGGGACGGATCTTCTCTATTGAAAATATTGGAAGCGATCTCTTTATCAACAGGTTCTCCGTCATAGCTCATAAATAATTTCAGAACCAATGTTTGATGATAATCCCTGTAATAAGGCCTGACAACTATTTTTTTACTTGTCTTATAAGTTTTATCATTTTCAATATAGATTGCAGTAATTTCAGCAAGACCTCCCTCTTGTGGTACAATTTGATTATTGCTTAGTGTTGCGACGGTAACATTCCCACTTGAACTAAGGGTTTTTAAAGAAAGAGCAACATCTGCGATATCTATATTTTTATTTGTTCCGTCTGTATAAAAACCTGTAATTTTTATATCTCCTCTTTCCGAAGGATTTAATACAGGATTAAAAGTATCTGTCGTTAATTGTATTTCGATCTGTATGAGTTTTGGTGAATTACATGACACAAATACAGATACGATAAAAGCAAATAGAATCAGTTCTTTCATATGTTATCTATTTCTGATTTATAATGAGTAACCATCCTTTTTTAGGTTCTATAGAGATTACTTCTCCCGCACTAAAAGTCTTTGCTTCCTGAAAGTCATGCATTTGGGGAGCTGTTATTTCGATATTGGATGGATCAAGGCCTAATTTTTTCCAATCAATAGATAAACGTATATCTTTTTTATCTGCCGAATAGTTTCCGATTGATAATAATGTTTGTTTATCTTTAATATAAGAAGTTACTTTTACATCAGAGTCTGATGTGGTTACGGGAGGGTTATCTTCCCAATAGCCAACCATCCGGGAATGCTGTATTCCAAAATCGTCCCAAACTTTCCATATAATTCGCGGATCACACACAACTCCTTCTGACATCCAGGGATGACGGACCGTCATTCCATATTGCATTCCCAACCAACGGTTTCCACCACCATGTAGCATGTCTCCCATTAATCCGAAAGGTATACCTGATACCTCGACTAACCAATTTGCCGGTGACATCTGATCATACATAAAACTTTCTCCAAACCATACTTTATCAACATACGGGAAATATTCAGCATATTGGATTGCAGGCCCGCGGGAAAAACCTGTATTTGAATGTAAGTCTATAAGACAACCAGGCTTTACTCCCTCCATCGCTCTACGCATACGTTTCAATATGCGACGGTCGAAAGAGACATCATCAAGATAAATACCGTCAATATCCAGATTCTTTACCAGCCAGGCAAGCCCTTCTATGTAATAGTTGTACCAGCGTGATTCTCCGGTTGCTGTTAATATGGAGGCATCAACCGTGATTCCTGATCCTACTTCCATCTCTTCCAGGTGTTGATACCATTGTGGTGTATAATTAGCCACAAAATGTTCCTGACACCAGGGATAGCCACCTCCCCGGCCATCGGCAAGTATTTCATTACCCAGACTTCTCAAAGCCCATATTTCAGGCACTACATTGGTCAACTCCCTGATTGTATAGTATATTTTTACTTTACATCCTTTATCGTGCCAGCTGTTTGTAAAGTCTTTAAGTATATCTGTCGTCAGGAAAGGATAATTAATGTATGGGTTTAGATAATTAGCATGATGTACATTGATTATACGTACGCCTGCATCCACATCTTCAGTTGTTGGAACAGGATCAAAACCATTATGGTAATACCTGTCTGTAAACTGACTATGATAATTGATCTCTTTAACGGGAGTGATCAGAAATGCAAAATCAAAGGAAAGTCGTTCACTCTTTGATAATTTACGTTCCCCACTGTAGACTGTAGCTGTTGTTTGTCCGTTACTCTGTTGAATCGTAAAACCTCCTTTTCCTTCATTATACCAACTTGGAGGATAAGCAGGTCTGTATAAATTTAATAATGGTCCACTATAAGAACTTCCACGAACTTCACAATGAATCCCGGCTTTCTGCGAACCACACCAGAAACTGTCGAATGGCCATAACCAATCAGATTTTATGGAAACAGGAATAGATACCCCATAATTATTAACCGTTTTTTCCGGCGTATCCCATTTTCCGGTGTACGATTTAGGGGTCAACTGTCCTGGTAATCCCATCCCCATAAAGTGGGAAGAGTGCTTTTTCTTTAATGGAATTTCAAGTCGTATATCCTTTATTTGTATATCTTTAAGAGATTCAATGGTGTAGATATAATTTATCCATCCATCAAACTCCATCCGGGCCTTACAAGTTAGTTGCAGGTCTTCATCTTTTCCCGTCCAGACACCATCAGCTGTGCCTTTTTTGATTTCCGATGATTGTAGTTGCATCGGGATATTTTTTATACCGGTAGAAGTCTGAATAATAAACCGTATAGGAGAGGCCAGTAATTCATTATCCCATGCGTATATAGCTTCAGGCATAGCGGTTTGTTCGTCGACAGAAACCGTACGTCCCAAACAAGATATCTGATTTTCATCTACAGTTATATTCTGATAGCCTATTGTAGGTTCGTCATTGAGTCCTAAAGTAGAATTAAGCCATCTCAGACGGCTATGTCGCCAGGGTTCACTATCTCCCCTATCTGCTAAAACCTCTCCTTGTATATCTAATTCTATAGTAACTGGTATCATGTATCCCGAAACATCCTTAATTTCGATTATTCCTTTGTATTTTCCTGTCGGTTGATCTAAAGGGATGTCAACTCCGAACCATAAAGGTTGTACAAAGTCCGGTTCAATATCCAGCTCTTTGATGAAAGCTTTTCCGTCGGGATCGATTCCTTCTTTATTGAAACAAGTGATCCTGTCTGCCGGAATCCTATTTTTTCCATTGGATAATCCCTCTGTAGTATACGTAATATCATTTATTTCCTGGCTACCGTTCCATAAAGCTAATTGAAATGTATAGTACTCATTTATCATAGCTTTTCCTTTAAAAGAAATATTTTCCTGGGATTGTGAGAGCCATTTATAAGGAATTTCATATTTCATCCGGATCGGATTGACTCTGTCTTCAGTAAAAAGCCGGAAGGGTTTATTCTCTTTTCTGTAACTATCCTTTTCTTTCTGCGTGGCAATAATCTCCATCGGGAAGAAACTGTCAAAAGCAGAACGTGATTCAACCTTTAAAATAGTAGCTTCGGGTAGATGTTCAGTCTTAGTTATAACATTTATCCATGATTGGTCCGGTTCCTTTTCCGGTGGATCATATCCTTTATAATAAAACCCATGTCCGGGCTGTACCTGATAAGGTAAATAATAGAAATAATACATCCCCTTTTGTTTGACGGGACCAAAGATCAGTTTACAATTTTCATTCGTTACTTCTTGGCGTAAAATATTTTGTATCGTATCTCCGGTTTCCGCATGGATAATGTAGAAGCACCTTTTATCCATGTCTTTATCCGGCCTTCTCCATTCGAAAGAAAGGGATACGGCTTCCGCTTCCGAAGGTATGTTAAGCACGGCACGATGGTTGCCTAATCTCTCCTCCCAGGGATTCTCAGCTACGTCATATGAATAAGGGGCGTGAGATGGAACTTTTTTACATGAGATTAATAAACATATAAAAAGTAATAAAATACTAACTTGTTTCATGGTATTTCAATCTGTGTTATATTATAGTCATAACAAACAACATTGGTTAAGTCTAACCAATGCTATTTGTTATACACAATGAAGAATTATTTACTCAACCCCGTTATATGGACAGTCCAGACTTTTGTCGTCTTGTCAGCCGCAGTAACTTTATACTTGAGTTGAGAAGAAAAATCACCAGGCATTCCTAATACAGGAGCTCCGTCTATCGGAGCAATATTAGCCCCAATAGAAATATTAAATTTTCCTACAATGGAAGATAAAGATACCTGGTTTCTGATAGCTTCTGTAAAAGAAGCATTCGTTTCAGGTACACGAAGTGTACATGTCACTGACGCTTCGTTTGAGTTTATTGACTTATTTTCTACAATCAGGTTTGTCACTTTCACTATCGGTTCTCCATCGATCCACAGATCGTTGGGGTCTTTGTATCTGAAATCGAATTTGACATCCGTTATTTCAGCCTCTTCAAAAGCAGGCATATCATCCAGACCACTTGTCAGGCAAGATGTAAACAAACATACAGAGAGAAATAAAAAGCTGTTTACAAAATATGTTAGAATTACTCGTTTCATTATATTACTATTTAATTAATTAGTATTCTTTGATTTACCACCCCGGATTATTAGGGCCCAGATTAGGATTTCTGTCTATTTGTCCCTGTGGAATAGGTAACAGGTAACGTCGGTCTTCCCTGAAATTGCGAATATAACTGTCTCCGTGGGTTACCTTTCCTATGTAGAACGATTTCCTGTCATGGGCGATTTCAATATAGGTAGGAGATTCTGTTAATTCCATCATCTTACCACCAGGTGTAACACCTTTATTGGCATATCCTCCATGTTTACCCCAACGCAGCAACGACCAGTAGTAATCGTTTTCCATAGGTAACTCACACCTGCGTTCTTTCATATACAATTCCCAAGCCTCTTCAAGCGTAGATATGGTAGAAGGAGGCAGTTTCCCGTGCACTGTACGTGTCTGATTACAAAGATCAACAGCTTCTGAGAAATTTTTCTCTCCCATGCCTGCCAGCCAAAGAATAGCTTCCGCTTTATTCAGTAAGACACGCCCGTATCGCATAACAACAAAATGATAATCGGTCGGAGTTCCTGCCAATACACGCGGATCTACGTTGTAAACACCTTTTCGCCAGTAATAGTTAGTAAGCCCCATATGTGGTCCTAAGCTACCATTGGTTTTCCGCCAAAGATTTCCGTTTACCGTCATCCGTATCTCCTCATTCCACCAGGTATCATCGTCATGAACCAATGTCCCATAAAAACGAGCGTCCCTGTTTATATACATAATATCGCTGATAGAAACGTCGCCCGTAACTTGTCCGGAGAAGATCACATCACCCTTTTCCCCTTCTGTTACCCAAGCCGGAGGGGTTTGAGAAATAGTTACGTTATTTTTAAACTGTGAAGACTCGTTCCATTTAACAGCTTTGCCAGTTTCTTCATCAATAATATCATACGCATCCGCCAGATTTTGAGTAGGCGCCCACCATAGCCAACCGATAAAAGGTTGTCCACCGTTTGTCTGGAATAAAGGGCCACATCCGTTTCTATTAAGGATATCATTATTCGTATTAGGCATTACATTTTGTAATGGAGCTATATGATCTGTATTTGTATTGGCCTTATCCTTGTAAACAGAAAAGATAAGTTCATTAGAATACCTGTCTTTTTCATTAAAGATATTACCAAAGTCGGAAGCCAGCGAAGCATTCTTTACATGGTCGGCTGCAGATATAGCCAAATTGAGCCATTCTTTTTTCCTAGTTTGATCTGTTTCGTAAGCCGCTCCCTGAAGGGCTATTTCCGATAAGAACGCATAAGCCATATCTCTGGATATTTCACCGCTTTTTACCTGTTCAGGTAAATCGGGTATGGCTGCATTAATATCGTTAATGATATAGGTATAGCTTTCTGTAGTTGTTTTTGTTGTAGGCATCATTAATCCGTTGGCTGTAGTATCGGCCGGAGTCAAAACTCTATCGACCCACACGAAACGCCCCATGGTCCGGGCTTGCTGATAATATAGTAAAGCCCTTAATAGTTTTCCTTTAGCTATCAATTCTTTGGAGTCACTTTCACTAAGCCCTTTCCCATTGTATTCCGCTGCTTTTTCAATAATCAAATTGCAACGGCGAATCTCTCCAAATTTTTCAAGTAATTTGAAATCGTTATAATAGCGGTCTATTTCATCCCGAACGAAAGGATTACCACCATTGGAGTGTACCGCATTATTGGTTTTTTCTTCCCAATTAGTTTGATTACCTCCTATATATCCATCAATAACACTACCTATTGTTCCTGTTACGAAGGCATCTGCTGTAGACCTTGAACCCCAAACAGTCTCTTCATCATAAATAGTAAACGATTTTGTATCTAAAACATCACAGGAAGAAACCATTAACAGAATGGTTAGCAGTACTCCTAATACTATTTCTATCTTTTTCATATTCCTAAAATTTCATTTGTTAGAAACCAACATTTACACTTAATGCATACGTCCTTTGAATCGGATAATCGTAATTATTTGTGCTTCCATTTTCCGGATCGAAACCATATTTAGTGGCCGGAGAGATCGTGAATAGATTCTGCCCGCTTAATACGACTTCCAGTTTATAGAGCCAGCTTACATTCCGTAATAACTTTTTCCTGAAATCGTAGCCAATCTGTGCCGATTTTAATCGGAAGTATTTTCCATTGACCAACCAAAAATCAGAAGTTTGGTAATTATTATTTCCATTGATATCAGCATTCATGGCTATTCTTGGGAATGTGGCATTCCGGTTATCCGGCATCCAGTAATCCAGTTGATATGGATAAACCATGGTATATCCAGTGGTCGACTGCCCTCTTACCACATCTTCAATATACAGGTCACGCGAAGTGGCTCCTTGGAAAAGAAGGTTGGCAAAGAATCCTTTGTAGTTTAGGTTGGCAAAAATACCATAATTCCCTCGTGGAAATCTGTTTTTTCCGATATACGTCTCGTCGTTGGTATCAATGATACCGTCGCCGTTTATATCCCTGTACTTGATATCTCCTGCTACTAAATTAGAAGAACCATCCCGCCGTGGTGCATTCATAACATCGTCAGAGTTGGTATAATAACCCAGGTTTTTATATCCTAACGTATAATATCCCTTTTTCTGTAGATCCCTTTTGTATGGGTTTTTCTGTTTGGCAAGGTCTTCATTCCATGCTACGGCTACCAGCTGGTCGAAATAGGTAAAATTGGCACCTACCTCATAACCTAAATCTCCAATATTGTCTTTCCAGGCAAGTGCAAATTCATAACCAGCCCGGCGATGTTCACCATCCGATTTAACATTGGGTAGCGCAAGGCCTAGCGGATCTGTATACCCCACTTTAGAAGGGGAGGTTAGGTATCCGGTTGTCTTCTTATAGAAATAATCGAATGTGCCGGAAAGACGTTCTCCTAATGCATTGAAATCAAAACCGATATCGAAATCCTTAATGGTATACCAGGTAATATCGTCACTGATCAAAGCTCCTTCCGAAAAAGTAGGCACGATTTTTCCGTCCAATACATAGCCACGTTCCGTTAAACCGTAGGAAGGAAGATAGCTGAAACGACCTATTCCGCTATCCCTATCAAGCCCTGTTTGCCCATACGAAACGCGTACTTTGAAGAAGTTTAGGATATTTCTGTCTTTCAATGGTTGGAAAAACGGCTCTTCTGATATTGCATACGCGGCTGAACCGGCCAAAAAGGTACCCCACCGCTTGTTTTTCGGAAAATAGTCGCTGCCATCCCGTCGGAACGAACCGTCGATATAATACTTTTTCTTATAATTATAAGATGCTTTTCCAACCCAGCCGGCACGACCTTCTTCGGCTTCTGATCCACTATTCTCCATGGTATCTGAAGGCCCGGCTCCCATTTGGTCTATCATAAAAATATAATTTTTACGTAAGGCGGAGAAGTCTCTATAAAAAATATAATGTTGTTCGTAACCAAAGGTTGCCGAAACATTATGAGTTTCATCTAAAAACGACCGTTTATAATCGGCAAAGAACTGCAAAGTATACATTCTGCCACTCCAGTTGATGTATTGCAAACTGACCGGGTAAGCAGGTCCTGTGTTCCCTTCCAGATCATATTGGGTAGCCGTTTTTTTCCAGTATTTGCCATCGTCAAAAAAGAATCGGTAATTTCCACCGGCTTTTAGTTTCAGGCCTTCTATTCCATATACGTTCCATTCGGCGTTAAATAATCCATTGATCATTTTATCATCCCATTTCTTATAACCCGACTCGGGAGATATTTCTGCTAAAGGGTGATCATATACGGCATACAGCTGGCCATATTGGTTATATGCCAATTCCATGGGAGACTTGTTCTGAATATGTCCCCATGTACCCGAATAACCATCGCTATACTGTGAATAAGGCCTCCGGTAATTAGTAATATATCCGTCTAATCCGAAGGTAAGTGTCAGCCCTATTTCTTTAAATTCGGAAATCTCGTTCATACGAACATTATATCGTTTATATGAGTCAGTCTTTTCTTTATACATAGACTCCTGATCATACGCCTGAAAAGAAACATAGAACCGGTTGAATTCTGATCCTCCCCTTACGGTAAGCGAATGTTTACTTTCCGGAGCAAAATTGCGTAAAGTAATTTTTTGCCAGTCGACATTCGGGTAGTTATACGGATCGGAACCGGTCCGGTATTTTTCCAACTCATCAGCTGTCCATTTAGGATCCAGATTATACAGATCGCGCACCGTATTGTCGAAAATAGCCCTTTCGTACGAATTCAGCTTTTTCTCCAGATAGGTCGGTTCGCTCCAGCTTTGATCGTAACTGTAATTAACCCGTAGGCCCCGGATACCGGTTTTTGTTTTAATAACCAGCACTCCATTCCCAGCACGGGCTCCGTATACTGCGGTAGAGGCAGCGTCTTTCAGTACTGACATCGACTCTATATCATCCGAATTGATATTCTCAAAATCTTCATATTCAGAAACGATTCCGTCAATAACTACTATTGGTTTCCCTCCGCCTCGAATGGAAACTGACGATTTCTTATTGACCCCTCCACCTTCTTTAGTTACGATCAACCCTGCCGCACGGCCGGCTAAAGCGTCTGTTACGGATGAAGTCGTTAAATTCTTCAATTTATCAGTATCTACAGTAGAAACGGCAGAAGTCAGGTTTCGTTTTGAATTGGTCCCGTACCCGACAACGATTACTTCATCCAATTTTTTCAGGTCTTCTCTCAGAAAAACATTAATATTTGTTTTACTACCTACAACAACCTCTTCCGGTAGATAACCAATATATCTGATTTCCAGTACTGCCTTATCTCCTACAATTAAACTAAAATTACCATCCACATCTGACACAACTCCCGTTGTGGAACCTTTTACAATAATACTGGCGCCTATAATAGGGTCTCCATGTTCGTCTCTCACAACACCACCTATTTGCCGGGTATTTTCCTGTGTAACAATAAGCTCACCTTTTTGATCTACAGGCTCGCTTCTCTTCATTAACAATATATTATTCCCTTCCATCGCATAAATAATATCGGAATTCTTGAAAACTTTTGATAAAACTTCTGCAACAGGTACGTCGGAGGCATTCACTGAAATCTTTTCAGACAGGTCTACCTTGTCGTAATTGTAAACAAACAGATAATCAGTCTGCTCCTCTATTTGCTTTATGATTTCTTTGGTTTGTACATTACTTGCCTGAATATTCACGCGTGCAATTTGTGAATTAGCATTTTCTGCTAATACGGATGATATGCATAGTATAAGCGTTAACAGGGTTAGCTTCATAATTCTGCGTATTCGTTTAAGATCTGATAATAATAGGGTATAGCATTCCCCTATATGATTATTTTTCATATTTTTGTATTGTTCTTTAAGTTAATACTTATTGAATTAGAAATGTGTCAATTTTTTGACTTGTTTTTTCGACCGGATTATGTAGCCGCATGATCCGGTTACGTTTTTCATGATAATCTTTCTTTACATAGGCAATTTATTTTATGGTTATTAAATTGAGTTCATTATCTTTCGTATAAGTAAATTTATGTTCCAGTTGTAACACTTTAATAACCTGTTCTACCCCATCTTTCGTACGGAATTTACCGGTGTATCGTTCATTAAGTAAGCCATTTCTTTTTACATCTATTGTTATATCGAAATACAGTTGTAGTTTTTCGATAATGTTTCCAACCGGTTCATTATTGAAGCATATTAATCCTTCTTTCCATTTAAAGTAATCAAAATCATGTATTACTGACTGATATAATTTACCATCTCTTAGCCTTATACGCTCATTTATCTGCATAAGATGATTTTGAGGTATACCGTACATATCTATATTTACACTACCTTTTAATAAAGATACTTCGAACATTGGATATCCTGAATAAGCGATAATATTAAATTCCGTACCTAAAACATTTATATCCATCTTTTCTGTTCTGACAATGAATGGTTGTTTTTCATTATGTGCTACATCAAAATAAGCTTCTCCGTCCAAGGTTACCATCCTGTCTCCCTTTTCAAAGTTCGTAGGATAGATAAGTTTGGTTTTCGCATTCAACCATACTTTTGAACTATCCGGTAATGTTAATTCCGCACGCTGACCTGGAGGAACAAAAAGGGTTTGATAAGCGATCGGAGTTTCTGGTTCCTGTTCCTGCTTATTTGTGAAAAAAATCATGCTCAGCCATCCCAGTAAAAATATAGCAGCTATTTTTACCAACTCATATGTTATTTTACGAAAAGGGATTTTTATTTTCTTTGTTGCCGGATTCATTGAATCCGGCCTGTTCAATATAGAAATATCATACAACTTATGCAATGCCATAAATTCATGTACGTTTGCATCATCGGCATCCAACCAGTTTACTACAATTTCTATTTCCTCAGCAGTAACATTCCCCTCTATATATCGTTGTAATAATTTTTCGTCCATATATAATAGACAATTCAACTTTAAAAATCCCTAAAATGAAACGAAAAATATTTTGGAACACGAAAAGATAATACGATCAAACTACATAAAAGTTTGTTTTTAATATCACTACTATCACTTTTTAAGTATACGTTTGATTAACAACCAATAAAGAGTGATATTAACTTCTTATTTTGTTATCACTTTGTGTTTACTGATATCACTAAAAAAACCATCTACATCTCTTTCTAAAACCATCTAAATGCTTTACTAAAAGGATCTAAGTGGTTTTAGTAAAGCATTTAGATGGTTTTTATAAAGCTTCTACATCTTTTTTTGAATTGCTCTCGTGCGATTTTAAATCAGACGGGTGCAAAAAATAATCGGACGGGAGCTATATTTATTTGCACGTGTCTGAATTTTACGGGAAGTTTGTTATTGTTTGTGATATTAAAAAACGAGGCAATATCACCGTTATTTTTCAGATTTACAGATAGATATATCAATAGTGATATTAGTGATATAAAAAATAAACCTTTTAGTATAGATTGCTTATTTACTTCATCTGATAAAACAGGTTCTATAATCCTAATAAAATATATAATGCAAAAAGATAATCTTTTAAAGCTACACGCAAGGCTTTAAGTGATTTTGTAATGTGGTATTCCACACTTTTAGACGTAATATTTAATTTGACAGAAATATCTTTCACTGATAAATTTTCGTAACGACTCATCTCAAATACAAGTCGGGTTTGTTCCGGTAACGATAATAATGTATCTTCTACTATAACTCTTATTTCAGATGAAAATATTTCTGAAGGATTACATGCTTCTAATGTACGAATTCGATAATTTAGGTCATGAAGCATAGTCGTTGAAATAGACTTCATAACCGACATTTTTATATCCTGTCGTTTAAGGTGATTGAGAGCATTATTTTTTAGTATAGTAAGGAGTAAGCTATGAGGAGATTCGACAGTTTCGCGTTTTATTGTTTGCCATAAATTTATCAGGGAATCAGATACAATATCTTCTGCTGCCATATCGTCTCTTACATAAGACTTTACAAACAAAAAAGAACTTTTGTAGTATTGTGTATATATTTCCCCGAAATTATGAGTCTGCATATTTGCGTTCTTCTTATTGAAACAAATATATTCAAATACTTTGTTATACTCTAAATATTTTCTGTTATTTGTATTGAAATAAAAAATAACCAATGATTACATATTTGATTATCGGGACTACTGTTATAGTATCCTTTATGTGTTTTAACCGACGAGATTTATTTAACCGTTTATCTTTTAGCCCCTATGCTATTTTCAAGAGAAACGAATGGTATCGTTTCATTACACATGGATTTGTTCACGCTGATTCAATGCACCTTTTAGTGAATATGTTTACTTTTTGGTCGTTCGGTACTTATATGGAATCATTATTTACCGATTATGGTTTTGGTACGTGGGGGTTCTTAGGACTTTATTTTGGAGGGATGATATTTGCTTCTATATTCGATTTGTTCAAATATCGTGATAATGTTTACTATCATTCTATAGGAGCGTCCGGAGCGGTTTCAGCAATATTGTTTGCTTCGATAATTTTTGATCCCTGGGGCTTGATATTATTGTTTGCCATTATTCCGGTACCGGGTATTGTTTTTGGTGTTCTATATTTGATTTACTGCCAATATATGGCTAAGCAATCGGCTGATAATATAAATCATAATGCACATTTCTATGGAGCTCTTTATGGTTTTTTCTTCCCTATCCTACTGCGCCCTTCTCTTATAAAAATGTTTATTGACCAATTAACCAGTTTCTTTAACTAAAAACGTTTACCCTTTTTTTATATAATTTTCAATACAATAAAGAATAAAAAATTGTATTTTTACACGAAATCCGAATTGTGCGGAAAATATCTTAATTCTAATAGTTAATGTATTCTTTATTATTATGAGAAATCTTTTTAGTTTATGTCTTATCGTTATTTCATGTAGTTGTACACAGCAAAACAGTCAACAGTCATCTGTTAATCCATCCACGAAGAAAGAGTTTAAATTACTATCCTATAATATATTAAATGGATTACAAAACAATGATACTGTTAAAAACATGTATGTTGATTGGGTAAAACAGATAAATCCTGATATGGTAGCTTATCAGGAGATGAATGATTTTACACAGAAAAGCCTTGAAGAATTTGCTAAAAGATACGGACATCCTTATGCTGTCATTTCTAAAGAAACGGGCTATCCTGTTGCTTTAACCTCTAAATATCCAATCGTTAACGTACAAAAAGTAGTTGATAATATGTGGCATGCATACTTGTATGCCAATATAAACAATATTCATGCAATGGTTATACATTTTTCTCCTCACAGACTGGAAAAACGTCAATATGAAGTTCGTGAAATATTAGCCAGAGCGGCTCTTGTCCCTGAAGGAGAAAAGATTGCTATAATGGGCGACTTCAATTCACTTGCTGAAATAGATGCTCCCAATTACAGTGAAGAAATGTTAGAAGCTCGTAAACAATCAGAAAGTAAAAACACTGAAATCAGAAACCTTAATAATGGGCAACTTGATTATACCGTTACTAAAGCCATGTTAGAGGCAAATTATATAGATTTATTAAAACAGTTTCACTCAGATTTTAAATATACGATTGGAAGCCAGAAATACAGAGGACGGTTTTTATCCCGTATAGATTTTGTTTGGGCAAACGAGGCGTTGGCTAAATGTGCAACCTCAGCGGAAGTGATCTATGATGAATATACTGAACAGATGTCTGATCATTATCCTTTGCTTATGACGTTCGAATTGGATTAATCTATCAGCGGAAAATATTATTATGAAACGAGCCATTAAAACTGTTTCGCCAAAGGCGATGGCATTATTAGCGAGTTCCATACGACCGAAATATAAAAAATAAAATAATGACGTATGAAAAAAGTATGTGTATTTTTAATATCAATTCTTCTTTATTCATGTACTACACAAACAGAAAAAGTAGTTCAGCAAACGGAAGAGACGCAAATACCCATCCTTGCCTGGCACGGGATCCCGTCGAGAGCTATTACACAAGACAGATTCTATGAACTGAAAGAAACGGGTATAACACACCATTATGCTACTTCTCCTAATGCTGACGCAGTGGCGCAGGCTTTGGATTTTGCTCAAAACGCAGGAATCAAAATGATTATTCATTGTCCTGAACTCGAAAAAAATCCCGAAGAAACCGCAAAACGTTTTAAGAATCATCCGGCTTTAGCCGGTTATTTTCTCCGTGACGAACCGAGCAGAGAGCAGTTTCCGGAATTGGGAGAGTGGGCTAGACGGATACAATCTGTCGATAGCATACATTTTTGTTATCTAAATCTTTTCCCAAATTATGCATCGGCAGATGCATTAGGAACTGAGACTTATCAGCAACATGTTAATCTTTTTATAAAAGAGGTTCCTCTACAATTATTATCATTCGATCATTATCCGATCATAAAAGATGAAACGGGTACTATTGTCTTACGTGAAGAATATTATGAAAACCTGGAAATATTTGCTGATGAAGCCAGAAAAGCAGGAAAGCCATTCTGGGCTTTTGCCCTCACGGTAGCTCATGATCCGTATCCTATCCCTACAATGGGAGAACTCAGATTGCAAGTTTTTTCTAACTTAGCTTATGGAGCTCAGGGGATTCAATATTTCACTTATTGGACTCCAAATCGCTATCTTGATTTTATCTTTTATGAAGGGCCTATTGACCTGGAGACAGGGAAACGAACAGTTGTTTATGATAGAATAAAAGAAATGAGTAGAGAGATAAAGAATCTTTCCGATGTTTTTCTAAATGCTAATGTATTATCAATAGCACATACCGGTGAAGAAATCCCTAAAGGAACTATTCGCCTGCAAAAACTACCTGAAAAGATAAAAGTTCTTGAGACAAAAGGTATGGGAGCGATTGTCTCTGTTTTAGAAAAAAGAGACAAACAATTTTTGGTTATTGTTAATCGTGATTTCAAAAATAGTTTGAACGTTAAAATAGAAGGTGATCCTTCTCTGCAGAGAGTATTGAAAGACGGGACATATGTTCCGGCTAATGCATATGTTAGTACATTGGAAGTAGATCCCGGAGATCTACTGATCTATTCATGGAATAAGTAACCCATTTCTTTAATATATAATTACAGGATATTTAAAAGTATAGTATTATGAAAAGACGTGTTTTTATAAAGAATAGTATAGGTAGTATCATTTTGTTGAAGTCAGGAACTATATTCTCTTCTTGTTCAAATAAAGAATACTACACAATTAATGATTTTGAGAAAGCTCCAAAGTCAGACGCTCATTTTCATTATAATGTATTTGATGATGCTATTTTAAAATATGCGGATTCAATAAATATGCATCTTTTATCTATAAATGTAGATGCCGGAAAGTTATCAGTGAAAAAACAATTGGAGATTGCGAGTTCTCTGAAAAAAACTCATCCGGATAAAATGGATTTTTTAGGTTCGTTTACGGTAGATGAATATGGCTCGGATTCATTTGCGGAAGGAATAATCAGACAAATAGATAATAGTATGAATGCTGGTGCCAAAGGTATAAAGATCTGGAAAAATGTCGGTATGGTTTTACAGGATGAAAAGGGGAAGTATATAATGGCTGATGATCCGGTTTTTGATCCGGTTTTTGCTTATCTGGAAAAGAATGGTATACCTATGACTGCACATTTGGGAGAACCCCGCAACTGTTGGTTACCTTATGAAGAAATTACAATGGGAGGTGATTTAAGTTATTATAAGGAACATCCTCAATATCACATGTACCAACACCCGGAAGCTCCAACTTATGATGAGCAAATCATTGCACGTGACCATATTTTAGACAAGTATCCTCAGTTGAAATTAGTGGGTGCCCATATTGGTAGCTTAGAGTGGAATTTAGATGAGATAGCACACCGATTTAATAAATATCCTGAATTATTGATAGACCTATCTGCTCGTATTGGGCATGTTCAACTTCAAGCAATAGCAAATAAAGATAAGGTAAGAGACTTTTTTATAAAATACCAGGATAGAATATTATATGGTTCGGATGTGACACTGGATGAGAGAAGGGCAAAAAATACTGATCAAATGTGTAAATCATTATATGAAACATGGAAAAACCAATGGCTGTTCTTGGCAACAAATGAGGTGATTCCGGCAGACAAATTCAATATTCCAAATGCACCTGAAACAATAGAAGGATTACAATTGCCGAAGGTAGTTGTAGATAAAATCTTTTTTGAAAACACAAATCGAATATTTATTATATAGTAAAAATAGAGTTATGAGAAATTTAAAGAAAATCTATTATATCTTGTTCGCCCTTTTCTTTTTAGGATTACAATTGACAATCGCTGAGAAACCACTGAAAATTATTGTATTTAGCGCTCATCCTGATGATTGTGAGATATTAGCAGGAGGAACTGCTGCTTTATTCACAGAGATGGGACATAAAGTAAAATTCGTAACATTAACAAATGGGGATAAGGGGCATCATACCATGCCCTCGAAGGAATTGGCAGCCCGTCGGAAAAAAGAAGCTCAAAATGCAGGGAAAGCATTGGGAGTAGAATATGAAATACTAGATAACCATGATGGCGAATTAATGAACACATTGGAAAACCGTATGAAAGTGATACGTTTGATATGTGATTGGGATGCGGATATTGTCATCACACATCGCCCGAATGATTATCATCCGGATCATCGGTATACATCAACGATTGTGCAAGATGCAGCGTTTATGGTATCCGTTCCAAAGATGGTCCCCGGAGGGAAGCCGCTAAGGAAAACCCCTGTCTACCTTTACATGCGCGATAATTTTAAGAAACCAAATCCATTCTCACCTGATATTGTTGTCGATGTAACTTCTGTCGTTGATAAAAAAGTCGATGCATTATACGCACATGAATCACAAATGCTGGAATGGCTTCCCTGGAATGGACAATATGAAGACAAATTACCTGCTGATGAAAAGGGCAGAAAACAATTTGTATTCAATCGTTACTTGCCCAGAGATGGTAAAGGACGTTTTGGAGAGGCTGCATTGAAATGGTACACACCTGAGCAACTAGAAGGAGAGCGATATTTTGAAGCATTTGAGGTCTGTGAATATGGAATAAAACCTACTGATGAAGAAATTAAAAAACTATTTCCGATGCTGCCTCAATCTACACCGCTAAAGATTATACACTTATGTGATCCGCAGTTAGGTTTTTATGAAGATAGTTTCGATGCAGATCTCGGACGTTTTTATCAGGCAATAGAAAAAGTAAATCAACAGAAACCGGATGTGGTATTAATTGCCGGGGATATGGTCAATAAAATGGAAGAGCGTTCGCTAATTGCTTTCTTCGAAGCGGTTAAGAATATTAAATATCCGGTTATGTATACCCCCGGTAATCACGATTTACCAGAGCCTGTCACTCAGGAAGGACTCACTCGCTATCGTTCAGCATTCGGCAATGATTTTGTAACCGCCGAATACAAGGGAAAAATGATTATATCCGCTAATTCTCTCTTATTAAAAAGTGGTCCGGACAGTGAAAGAAAAGCCCATGATAAGAAATTACGTGACGCATTAACGAAAGCCAGGAGTAAAAATATGCCGGTCATTATAATGACTCATATACCTCCTTATGTAGAATCAGTAAATGAAAAAGACGAATACTTCAATTTGTTATTATCAGACAGGCAAACTCTTCTCAAACTTTTTCAAGACAACGGAGTATTTATCTGGTTGGCAGGACATACGCATACTACTTTGGAGCGGACCTATGGTTCCATGGCTATACTGAATGGGGAAACTACAAGTGTGAACTTCGATAAACATCCTTATGGGTTCCGTTTGCTTACAATCCAACCGGATAATACATTTTCCTGGGAATTTATCGGTATCTGATATTATTCAATTAATTATAAAGTTTTTTTAAAAAAGCCAGCTATTTGTTTTAAATATAGAAAACAATTTCTACTGAATTATTGAATATATTTCGTAATTTCGTTACATGGAAATCAAAGAAAGTAATGAAATAGATCAACTCTTTTGGAGAATTGCGCTAAAAGATGATGAGAAGGCATTTCAGACTTTATTTTTTGAGTTCTTTTCATCCTTATGTGTCTTTTCCCACCGGTACGTTGATAATTGGGAAACGTGTGAAGATATTGTACAGGACACCTTCTTTAAGATATGGAAAAACCGCAAAGATATCGTTATAAATACTTCCGGCAGAAACTTTCTTATTACTTCAGTGCGTAATAATTGTATTGATTATTTACGTAAACAAGATACCGAACAAAACTGGTTACAAAAACAAAAGTTGTACAAAACCGAGTATGATACAAACGATTTATATTCCACAATAGAATTGGAAAATATGCTTAATGCCGCGCTTTCACGACTACCGGAAAATGTACGTTTAGTCTTCGAAAAAAACCGTTTTGAAGGAAAAACCTATAAAGAAATAGCGATTGAGCAGGAAATTTCCATAAAAACAGTTGAAGCCTATATGACTAAAGCGCTAAAACAGCTTCGTGTAGAGTTAAAGGATTATTTGCCACTTATAATTCTACTTCTCTGGTAATTTTTTTATTTTTTCCATAGGGTATAGTATTTCTCTCTACGTCTAATTCATAAATTATGACGGAGTGGAAATAGAAACAACATATATTATAGACTATCTGGAAAACAGATTGTCAGAAAAGGATAAGGAATCTTTTGAAAAATTACTGAAATCTTCGGCAGAATTAACGAAAGAGGTAAATGATATTCGATTTATATGGGAAACATCTTCTGAACTAAAACTGCACAAAAAAATTGATACTCTCCGTAATTGGAATGAACTTTCTCGTTCAATCAGATTTCTCAAATTTAAAAGTAAGTTATTTCATTTCACGCAAACAGCAGCCGCTATTTTGTTTATACCGGTTATATTAACAGCTTTTTTTCTATATCAAACATTGAAAGAACATGAGAATCGACCAACAGAACAAATAGAACTGACATCTGCATACGGTTTTATATCTAAGGTTACTCTACCCGATAAATCTGAAGTTTGGTTGAACTCAGGATCAAAAATATCATATCCTCAACAGTTTTCTGCAGGAAAGCGACAAGTATCCTTAGTGGGCGAAGCTTATTTTAAGGTACAGTCAGATCAGAAAAACCGTTTTGAGGTTTTAGTTAATAATGATATTATAGTAAATGCCTACGGTACAGAATTTAATATCTATGCTTATGACGAAGAAGATCTTATTGAGGCAACGCTGGTCTCCGGAAATATAGAAGTATTATCGTCAAATCTTAAAAATTCAAGAATATTGTCACCGGGCCAACAGGTTATTTACAATAAGGGGAATGGAAGTATGCAGGTGAAGGAAATAAACCTGACTGTTAAAACCGCCTGGAAAGATGGAAAGATGATATTTCGCCGGGCAAATATGACGGAAATCACCCGTCGACTTGCCCGCCACTTTAATGTAGATATTCTTTTAGAAGGGGAAGAACTATATGGTTATGAATACTCAGCCACATTTACAACTGAGACGTTACAGGAAATATTACAATTATTAGAAAAATCGGCTCCTATAACGTGTAAAATCATAGAGCCTGAACAATCGGATGATTATACGTATTCCAAACGAACAGTCATAATAAGTATGCAAAAAAAGAGATAGAGTTTTTTAGTGTTAATCTTAAAATTGTAAATGCCTATGGAATAATATCATGAAGAAACGGGAAAATGCTATCAACATTTTCCCGCCAGTAACAAAAATTACCAATCCGAAAATCTCACCTGACGAATGGTAATACAAAATCATTAAGTTTTTCAACCTAATAAATTTGATAGTGTAAAAATATGAAAAATTCATCAAATCTACAAGATCATAAGCTGTTAACAAGCTTATTATCTCAAATCCCACTCTTTATGAGAATCGCATTACTTTTAATCTTTGGAATAATATGTCAGGCTGGCGCTACAGTTCTTTACTCACAATCTGCCACTGTCACCCTGAATATGAAAAATGCTACCGTAGAAGATGTGCTGAATACTATTGAACAGGAATCTGAATTCTATTTTTTATATAATAGTAAATTGATTGACGTTGACCGTAAGGTGAATGTCAATGCCAGAGCACAATCCATTGAATCTGTTTTAAAAACATTATTTGGAACTACTGATATCACATACAAAATTGAAGATCGCCAAATAATATTAAGTAAGAAAGAATATGAAAAACCGGAAGTACAACAAGGAAAACGTATTACCGGTACAATTGTAGACTCGAGAGGAGAACCACTAATCGGTGTAAATGTCATTGTAAAAGGAACATCAACAGGTAACATAACAGACCTCGACGGGAATTTTGTGATTGAAAATGTTCCCGATAATGCTGTATTATCCGTATCCTATGTAGGTTATCTGTCTCAGGAAATAAATATTGGAAACCGCTACAGTATAAACATAACTTTAGTAGAAGATACCCAGAAATTGGACGAAGTAGTGATTGTCGGTTATGGTTCATTTAAGAAAAGCGACCTGACCGGCGCTATATCGCAAGTAAAAGGAGATGAATTAGTTAATTTACCTATCCGTAGTGCCGCTGATGCTTTGCAAGGAAAAGCAGCCGGAGTTACTATTACCGCCAGTTCCGGTAGTCCCGGTTCTGTAGGGAATATTCGTATACGTGGTGTAGGAACAGTAAATAATAATAATCCTTTGTATGTTGTTGACGGATTGCCACAATCCGATATAAACTGGTTAAATGCAAGAGATATCGAAAGTATCGAAGTCTTGAAAGACGCGTCAGCACAAGCCATTTATGGAGCAAGGGCGGCGAATGGTGTGATCCTGATCTCAACAAAACGTGGTGAAGCCGGAGCATCTTACAGAAGTAGTATCGAATTCGATATGAATATCGGATTTCAAACCATTCCAAAAAAATACGATGTTTTGGATGCGGCAGGTTTTATGGAATACAAAAACCTGGCATATACCAACGGTGGACAACCTTTGCTGGATGACTTTGCGACTCCTGAAAAAAGAGAACAAATTTTATCCTTCCTGGAAAAGAATGGTGGAAGAGCAGGTACCAACTGGTGGGAAGAAGTGACACAAACCGGATTTGATGCACCTGTTCAGAATTACAATTTAGCGTTTTCCGGCGGGATGGAGAAACTACGCTACCGTTCAAGTTTCAGCTATTCTGATATGCAGGGAATCCTGAAAGGATCTGAATACCAGCGGTTGACCGGTCGTTTGAATGTTGATAATGAGACTACCAGCTGGCTTACTTTATCTTCAAATGTAAGTGTCTCTTACGATCAAAGGCGAAATCTTACCGAACAAAGCGTGTATAGCGGAACGGTTTTTAGTGCATTTGCCGCCGATCCGATCACTCCTGTATATAGAGATAATCTGGTAGATATTCCTGATTTCTTGTCCGGTAGAATAATGGATAGATATGAACCGACTAATCCCTGGTCACGCTATACCGGAGTACTCTATTCCAACAAACCTAATACGGTAGCACAAACAGACAGAAGTGCGTTGATGCAAATGAAAGATCTTCAAACAAAAGCCAATATTTCAGGAGATTTTAAGATACTGCCTTCTTTAACCTTCAAATCAAGTATTGCGTTAGACCTAAGGAGAAGGGAATGGAATGGTTTTGCTCCTAAATATTATTTAGATGGGGATGAATTTGAAACAGATGCTTACGTCAATATAACGCATTACAACACAGATTACTGGGTATTTGATAACTATCTGACTTATACAGAAACTTTCGGCCGCCACTCCATCAGTGCTATGGCAGGAACATCTGCCGAAAAAAACCGGTATGAAGAAGTTTCCGCGATTAAAAAGGGAATGGTTAATAATGATAAAAGCCAACAAATTATCAATGCCGGAACAAAAGATCCTTCAGCCGGTGGATGGCTTAGCGTCGCAAGCCTGAATTCTTATTTCGGTCGTGTATTTTACTCTTTTGATAATAAATACCTGATTACAGGAAATATTCGATGGGATGGCTCATCCCGCTTTCCAAAAGATAACCGATGGGGAGTATTTCCATCTGCTTCTGCCGGATGGAATTTCTCAGAAGAAAGTTTCATGAGAAGTTTTGACTGGTTATCCCAGGGTAAATTAAGAGCCGGTTGGGGACAAATCGGTAATCAGGAAATCGGAAATGCAGTCTATCAAAATACGTATGGAAACAACAATCACTATATCTTTGGATATCCTGCTAATTATTATCTTTCCGGTCTGCGCAGCCAGGTAGGTAACCCTGATTTAAAATGGGAAAAAACAAGTCAATTAGATATCGGTATGGATTTGGCATTTCTAAACGGATCCTTACGGGCCACTTTTGATTATTTTGAGCGAAAAACCTCCGATATGTTAATACAGCTTCCTTTACCTCAATCGCTTGGTCTGCCAAACAATCCCTGGGTGAATGCAGGTAGTGTACGTAACCGGGGTATTGAATTATCATTAGCCTATGATGGAAAAGCAGGAAGTGATTTCAACTATCATATAAACGCCAATCTCTCTACTTACCGCAATAAGGTGACCGATCTGAAAGGTACTAAAATAGGTGGAACAAAAGTTCATCTTGAATATTTTAATTATACGATGACTGAAGAAGGTAAACCATTGGGATATTTCTATGGATATAAAACCGATGGTGTTTTCCAGACACAACAGGAAATCGATAATTACGTAAACAACGGACAGATAGTCATGCCGGGTGCCAAACCGGGCGACTTGAAATATCAGGATCTGAATCAGGATGGTTCGATCGGAGAAGAAGACAGAACTATGATCGGTAATCCACATCCTGACTTTACGTTTGGTATTACACTGGGAGCAGAATATAAAAACTTTGATTTTACGGCTTTCTTCCAGGGTTCAGTAGGCAATGATATAATGAATGTCGTTAAATACGATATCTATTCCGGTACAGGATGGTATAACGCACCGAAAGATATCCTGACCACATTCTGGACAGGCCCGGGAACAAGTAATAAAAACTTTGGTATCGACTCAAATGCCCGTATGAATAATCAGGTGTCGGACTGGAGTATTGAAGATGGTTCGTATGTACGTTTGAAAAACATTCAAATTGGTTATACATTACCCGCTTCTCTAACGCAGAAGTTAACCATCAATAATCTTCGTGTATTCATTGCCGCGCAAAATCTATTCACTATTACAGGTTATTCGGGATTAGATCCTGAAATTGGAGACGCAGGAACCGATCGCGCATTATATCAGGGCATTGATGTCGGATACTATCCTCAGCCCAGAACATTTATGTTTGGTCTTAGCATGAAATTATAAACTTTAAAAGTAATAAAATAGTATTATGAAATCTATAATGAAATATACGCTGAAAGCATTCCTACTTATAGGTATAGGAGTTATAATGATGAGTTGTTCAAGTGATTTTCTGGATCGTCCTCCTATGGGTTCGTTAGATGAAGACACTTATATTGGAACTGAAGATGCCGGTTTTAAATTATTAGTGAATTGCTATACCCCAATTTTAGATAACTGGAGATACCAGCAAATGAAATTTGAAATGGGAGATCAATTGGCTGACGATTTTTCAAAAGGAGGATCCGACCCTACGGACAGGGTAATGGTGACAGAAGTAGCACGCGGTAATCCGATAGCTTCGAGTGCGATGTTATTTGACCTTTGGGATCATCGTTTTAATATGGGTATAGGTCGTTGCAACGTATTTTTAAATCTGGTTACTCCCGAAACTGTACTGATCCATAGTGGAGGGTCTTTAGTATCTACAGAAGAAAAACAGCGATGGATAGCAGAAGCACGCTTTTTACGCGCTTTCTATTATTACGATCTGGCTGCAATATTTGCGAATGTCCCCATCATTGATAAACCATTAAATGCAGTTGATAAAGGTACAATCACAAAATCCGATTATGCAGAAGTAATTAAGTTTATTATTGCAGACCTCGACGCTGCAATCTCTGAACCCAATCTGCCGAGTGCTAAAAATCTTCCTTCCTCCGAATTCGGACGTATTACCAAAGAAGCAGCTATGGCTTTCCGTGCCAGGGTAAACATGTTTGATAAAAATTATGAAGCAGCTAAAACCGATTTAAAAGCAGTGATTGAATCAGGATGTTATGATCTGGTAGAGAGCTATGAAGATTTATTTAATAGTGCTCAAAAAGGATACACCTCAGAAGAGTCGATCTTTGTTACCATGTTTAGTTTTGATCCTACCTATATGGGTAGTACAAGTGTTTGCCCTATTATGGATCTGGGCCGTAACGCCGTAGGAGGATGGGGGGGACAATGTGCCACAAACGACCTGACTAAAGAATATGAAGTAGGCGATCCCCGGAAAGTTCATACGATCTTATCTTCCGGTGATATATTCGTTAAATCTGATGGGACTGAAGAAGTGCATGACTATTCCGGATACGATAACCCGACATTACAACACAGCCGTAAGCACTATGTGGATCATTCACGCAGAGTGGGTGGGAATGTGCAACGTACGGACTGGACGTTTTATCATATTCGTTATGCCGATGTGCTTTTAATGTATGCAGAATGTCTGATAGAGACAAACGGAGATAAACAGGAGGCGGTAGATATTATAAATAAAATCCGTTATCGCGCATTTGTAACGACACCTCCGACAGACAGCTTTGCTAAATCCCGAAAATTCAATATTCCGGAAAGTGAACAGGTAACCCAAGAAAAATTCAATACACAGTATAAAGTGAAAACCACAGATGATCTTCGTGCTGCTGTGCGTCATGAACGGAGAGTTGAATTAGGAGCTGAGGGATTACGATTATATGATCTACTACGGTGGGGTACTTTTGTTTCGAAAATGCAAGCTTTCGGTAAAACAACCGAAGGCAGTATAACCGGAACAGGAACAATGGTTACAGATAAAACCTGGCCCTATCCAATCCCTCAAAAAGAAATTGATAATGTGGGCGGTTCTCTAACGCAGAATGATAATTACTAAAATTATTATTCTGCAATAAGACTATTTTAGGAGTAAGTATAGTCTTGTAGGTTACATTTCAGATGGTTGAACTCCATGTGGTATATCATATATCGCATTGTTGTTCAACCATTTTGCTTTTAGAAGTAATGTCATGATGATATGATCTGTTTTTCTGAGGCATTACATCTTTTTCAACAGTATGGTTTCAAATCCATCAATGAAAAGTATAAATTTCCGAAAGTGTTTCACCAAATAGTAAGTTATAGGTATACTTATTATTTGTTTGAGGTACCTCAAAATCATTTTTAAGGTACGTGTAAATGAATTTAGAGGTAGGTCAAATTCAATTTTGAGGTACCTCAAACAGAAAAGTGAATACCAACCTTACATTTTTTTACGTTATTTGTGGGAATTTATTTGCTGATAAAAGGATATATTTTTTACAATGATAAGATATACTCTGCTAATTCTTCAATTTCTTTTTCTGACAGATTAGATGTTACTCCATGCTTATCATCTTTGTTGAACGTTGTCAGGACCTCTTTAATGTTTTTGCACTACCATTGTAAAGGTATAAAGCACGCCAAATGGAATACAATATGCAGAAAAGTATTGTTTTACGATCCATATTTTTACTGAAAATCGGCTACTGAAAACATTACAGGATTAAAGCTAAAATCTGTCAACCGTTTTCAGGACGAGGCAAAGCTGATTTATTTATTTGCTTTTCTCTTTTTCCAATAGCTGATGTAATTGTTGAACTTTCTCAGGATGTTGTGAAGCGAGGTTATTCTTTTCTCCCATATCTTTTTTCAGATTATATAGTTGAGGCTCTTTATTATTACCTAATTCAGTATTTGTTTCAGGCAGATAAGCACTTCCCTTACCGGGTTCAATATATTTCCATTCACCATTGGAAACAGAGAGAGAACCGGCTTGTTCTACAATGTAATCACGTCCTTTTGTATCTTGTCCTAATAGAGTACTTAACTGATCCCGACTATCAGGTGCAGTTCCTTCCGATACTTCTTTTCCTATAAGCTTTGAAAGGGAAGCAAAGATATCTATTTGAGAAACCAATGCGTCCGAGACAGCTTGTTTAATTTTTGCCGGCCAACTTACAACAAAGGGAATACGTGTTCCGGCTTCGAAGATACTGTACTTGCCTCCTCGGAAAGGTCCCCATGGACGATGAGCTCCCAATAATTCCACTGACTGATCCTGGTATCCGTCATCTACAACTGGACCATTATCACTGGATAATATAATTAATGTATTCTCTGTTAATCCAAGTTTGTCTAAAGTAGCCATCACCTGTCCGACGCTCCAATCAAATTCAAGTATAGCATCTCCTCTCGGGCCCATACCGCTTTTACCGGCAAAACGTGGATGTGGCACACGGGGTACATGAATATCATTCGTGGCGAAATACAAGAAGAAAGGTTTGTCTTTATTATTTTCAATAAACTTTACTGCTTTGTTTGTAATGCTATCGGCAATATTTTCATCTACCCAAAGCGCCTGTTTCCCACCTTTCATGTAACCAATACGGGATATACCGTTTACAATAGCCATATCATGCCCATGACTTGGCTTTTGAACATAGAGCATTTCCGGATGATCTTTACCTAATGGTTCACCGGGAAAAGGTTCTTTATAGCTAACAGCAATCGGGTCGTTGGGATCCAGATTAACTACCCGCTGGTTTTCCACAAAGACACAAGGTACTCTGTCGCCTGTTGCTGCCATAATATATGAATAATCGAAACCAATGTCTGTCGGACCGGGTGTTATAAAACCGTTCCAATCCTGAGATCCTGCAGTATTACCTAATCCCAGATGCCATTTACCAACCGCACCGGTCGTATATCCTGCCTCCCTGAACATATCAGCGATAGTTGCTTGTTCCGGTCGAATGACCATACCGGCATCCCCGGTAGCTATACCGGTGTCATTTCTTCGCCAGGCATATTGTCCTGTAAGAAGAGAATAACGTGATGGCGTACTGGTAGCTGCTACGGCATGTGCGTCGGTAAAGCGTATACCATTATTGGCTAATTTCTCCACATTAGGAGTATGAATCGTCTTTTCTCCGTTACAACTTAAATCACCATATCCTATATCGTCGGCATAAATGATAATCACATTTGGTGTTTTTACCTCCTCTTTCCCGTTTTGATTTTTTGTTTTTCCAGAACAGGATAAAAGTAAGGTTGTTCCTAAGCTCAGCGCTATTATTCTTTCCATTATTATGTATGTTTATTTGTTTTGATCTGATACTGCCCTCACAAACGTACAAAAAATATTATATAATTAATGGTTGTTATCGCATATAAGATATTTTCCATCTTACTTATAATCTTATTACAAATAGTAATTATATGAATGTTATTTGTTTCAAATTGATATATCTATTCGTTTGTTATATATCTTTTTTCTTATAATTTATCTGTTTTGTTTTACATTTTGAAATAAAATATCTACATTTGCAATCAATTTGGTTTCATAATAGGTATAATATAAACATAAGGTCAGTAAATGATGGTAAGGGAGAAGCATTATAACAAACCTCAGGGATTATATGATCCGGCTAATGAACATGACGCGTGTGGAGTTGGGATGTTGGTTAATATTCATGGAGGTAAGTCACATGATATTGTTGAATCGGCTCTTAAAGTTTTGGAGAATATGCGTCATCGTGGTGCAGAAGGAGCAGATTCGAAGACAGGAGACGGAGCTGGTATCCTTTTACAAATTCCGCATGAATTCATTTTATTACAAGGAATTCCGGTACCGGAGAAAGGTAAATACGGGACAGGACTTGTTTTTCTTCCGAAAGAGGAAGAGCAACGAGCTGTCATTCTCAGTATCATGATCGAGGAGATTGAGAAAGAAGGGTTGAGCTTAATGCATTTACGTAAAGTACCTGTTAATTCAGATATTCTGGGCAAAGATGCATTAGCTACCGAACCTGATATTAAACAGATATTTGTTACAGGAAGCGACAACCAGAGCGAACTGGAATTAAAATTATATCTCATCCGAAAACGTATAGAGAAGAAAGTTGCATCCAGTGATATACCCGGCAAAGAAGATTTCTATATCGCCTCTTTATCTACAAAAAATATTGTGTATAAGGGGATGTTGGAGTCTATGCAACTCCGCCATTATTTTCCCGATTTGACCAATCATTATTTTACAAGCGGACTGGCATTAGTACATTCCCGTTTCAGTACAAATACATTTCCTACATGGAGTTTGGCACAACCTTTCCGACTCTTGGCACACAATGGTGAGATCAATACGGTAAGAGGAAACAGGTCATGGATGGAAGCGCGTGAGAGTGTTCTTTCCTCACCCGCTATACCTAATATAGAAGAGATGCGGCCCATTATCCAACCCGGGATGAGTGATAGCGCATCGTTGGATAATGTATTGGAATTTCTTGTTGTTTCCGGCATGAGTCTTCCTCACGCCATGTCGATGTTGGTACCGGAAAGTTTTAATGACAGCAATCCGATTTCCGAAGATTTAAAAGCCTTTTATGAGTATCATTCTATATTGATGGAGCCATGGGACGGCCCCGCAGCTCTATTGTTCAGCGACGGAAGGTATGCGGGAGGTATGTTGGATCGGAACGGACTTCGCCCCGCCCGTTATCTTATTACCCGAAACGATATGATGTTAGTGGCATCAGAAGTGGGAGTAATGGACTTCGAACCCAACGAAATAAAAGAGAAAGGCCGCCTGCAGCCGGGTAAAATACTGATGGTCGATACGGAAAAAGGAGAAATCTACTATGACGGTGAATTAAAAAAGCAGTTAGCAGAAGCTAAACCATACAAAACATGGCTGGCAAATAACAGGGTAGAACTTGACGAACTTAAATCAGGACGTAAGGTATCCCATGTAGTCGAGGACTACGAAACCAGGCTGCGTGTTTTTAATTATAGTCGGGAAGATATCGAACGGATTATTATCCCTATGTCGATAGGGAAAGCGGAGCCGGTAGGTTCCATGGGGAATGATACACCTTTAGCTGTACTATCTTCTCAACCGCAAAACCTGTTTAACTATTTTCGCCAGCAATTTGCACAAGTAACCAATCCGCCGATCGATCCGATCCGTGAAGAATTAGTAATGAGTCTGACCGAATATATCGGGGCAGTCGGTAATAATATTCTGGTGCCGGACGAAAACCATTGCAAAATGGTGCGTTTAAACCATCCGATCCTGACCAATACACAATTGGATTTATTATGTAATATACGCTATAAAGGGTTTAAGTCTGCCAAACTTCCCATGCTGTTTGAAGCGGCAAAAGGAAAGGAAGGTCTCAGGGAAGCGTTGGATAAACTTTGTAAGCAGGCGGAACAATCGGTTACTGAAGGAGTCAACTACATCATATTAAGTGACAAAGCAATTGATGAAAGTTATGCGCCTATACCTTCACTGCTCGCGGTTAGTGCCGTACATCATCATTTAATTTCTGTCCGGAAACGGGTTCAAACAGCGTTGGTCGTAGAAACCGGTGAGATGCGTGAAGTAATGCATGCAGCACTTTTATTAGGATATGGGGCAAGTGCTATCAATCCGTATATGTCCTATGCTATAATCAAAGATTTGGTAAATCGACGGGAAATACAGTTAAATTATGAGACTGCTCGAAAGCATTATATCAAAGCCATCTGCAAAGGATTGTTTAAGATTATGAGTAAGATGGGGATCAGTACCATCCGAAGCTATCGGGGAGCGAAACTTTTTGAAGCGGTCGGACTCAGTACCGATCTGACAAAAAAATATTTTGGAGACACTACAAGTAAGGTTGGGGGTATACGTCTTGACGAAATAGCCGCTGACGCCATTGTAATGCATAAAAATGCTTTTGAAACGGGGAAAGGTATTCTTGAACATAAAGGTATATACAGTTTCCGTAAAGATGGAGAAAAACACTCGTGGAACCCTGAAACAATCTCAAAACTTCAATTAGCCACCCGTTTGGGAAGTTACGAATTATTCAAAAAATATACGAAGGAAGCAGATGAGAAAGGGTCACCTGTCTTCCTGCGCGATTTCCTGACTTTCCGAAAAAGAAAGTCAATTCCGATAGAACAGGTTGAACCTGTCGGCGAGATCATGAAAAGATTTGTTACAGGTGCGATGAGCTTCGGTTCGATTAGTAAAGAAGCTCATGAAACCATGGCCTTAGCTATGAACAAAATACATGGGAAGAGTAATACAGGAGAAGGAGGGGAAGATCCCGAACGGTTTGCGATACGCGAAGATGGTCTGTCATTACGTTCAGCCATCAAACAGGTAGCCTCCGGAAGATTTGGCGTAACCACCGAATACCTGGTCAATGCAGATGAAATACAGATTAAGATCGCTCAGGGAGCTAAACCGGGCGAAGGCGGTCAGTTGCCGGGATATAAAGTAAACGACGTTATCGCTAAAACCCGACACTCTATCCCCGGAATATCATTGATATCACCACCGCCTCACCATGATATTTACTCCATTGAAGACCTTGCTCAATTGATCTTTGACTTAAAAAACGTCAATCCGAAAGCAGAGATCAGCGTAAAATTGGTTTCCGAAAGCGGAGTGGGAACTATTGCTGCGGGTGTTGCCAAAGCAAAAGCCGATCGCATTATTATATCAGGGGCTGAAGGAGGAACCGGAGCATCACCGATCAGTTCCATACGTTATGCCGGTCTTCCGCCGGAATTGGGGTTGACTGAAACACAACAAACACTTATTCTGAACGGACTGCGCGGACAAATTCGTCTGCAAACAGACGGGCAGTTAAAAACAGGCCGCGATATCGTGTTGATGGCCCTCATGGGAGCCGAGGAATTTGGTTTTGCAACCTCTGCATTAATCGTTATGGGTTGCGTGATGATGCGTAAATGCCATCTGAATACATGTCCCGTAGGTGTAGCCACACAAGATGAAGAACTTCGCAAACGTTTTCTCGGTAAACATGAATATTTGGTGAATTTCTTCAACTTCCTGGCAGAAGAAGTAAGAGAATACCTGGCGGAAATGGGATTTGAACGGCTGGAAGATGTGGTCGGTCGTATTGATTTGATAGAACGTAAGCCATCGGATGGTATAAAAAAACACGAACTATTAGACTTCAGCAGACTATTATATCTGCCGGAACAGGCAAAGAATAATGCTATACTGAATACCACCAAACAGGAACATGGCATTGAACAGGTGAAAGATGTCGATATTATCCGTCACGCGAAACCTGCTATCGAGTTGCAAAAAGAAGTTTCTCTCGATTACGCTATTGTAAATACTGATCGCTCGGTCGGAGCCATGCTGTCCGGTGAGATTGCTAAAAGGTACGGCAATAAAGGATTACCCGACAATACATTACATATCAAATTCAAGGGATCAGCAGGACAAAGTTTCGGAGCATTTTTGGCACATGGCGTACATTTCCGTCTGGAAGGCGAAGCCAATGATTATCTGGGAAAAGGCCTTAGCGGAGGACGAATCAGCCTGATGCCGCCTGTCAGATCCACATTTATCGCTGAAGAAAATACCATTGCCGGTAATACATTGCTTTACGGAGCTACCAGCGGCGAAGTATATATCAACGGACGTGTAGGCGAACGCTTTTGCGTTCGTAACAGTGGAGCTTTAGCCGTAGTAGAAGGAGTTGGCGATCATTGTTGTGAATATATGACAGGAGGTCGGGTAGTGGTATTGGGAGAAACCGGAAGAAACTTTGCAGCCGGCATGAGTGGAGGAGTAGCTTACGTATGGGACAAGGCGGGCGATTTTGATTTCTATTGCAATATGGAGATGGTTGAGCTTTCACTGATTGAAGACAGCGCCGCCAGAAAAGAATTGCATAGCCTGATCCGTAAACACTATCACTACACAGGAAGTCATCTGGCAGGTCTGATGTTAGAGAACTTTGATAAGTACGTAGATGAGTTTATCCAAATAGTACCTATTGAATACAAAAAGGTATTACAGGAAGAACAAATGAAAAAGTTACAACGTAAAATTGCAGAAATGCAGCGTGATTATTAGCCAACGGCTAATAATCACGAATTGAAAATTGAAAATTGAAAGTTGAAAATGAATTTATATATAAACTTTTAATATACAATTTTCATAGAGTATTGAATAATTTAATGTGAGAGAAAATAATTTTCAATTTTCAATTTTCAACTTTTAATTAAAGATGAGAGCATTTCTTACCATAGATAGACAAGAAGCAGGCTACAGGCCTGTACATGAACGAATTCATGACTTTAGTGAAGTAGAACAAAAGCTTAATACAGGCGAACGGAGAAACCAGGCTTCCCGTTGTATGGATTGTGGCGTACCTTTTTGCCATTGGGCTTGTCCTATAGGCAATAAACAACCAGAATGGCAGGATTTATTACATAAAGGCAGATGGGAGGAAGCCTATCAGGTGTTAGAACAAACCTGTGATTTTCCCGAATTTACCGGCCGCGTATGTCCGGCTCTTTGTGAAAAGAGTTGCGTGTTGAAGCTGAGTATTGACCAACCTGTCACGATCCGTGAAAATGAAGCCGCGATCATTGAAGCCGCTTTTCGGGAAGGGTTTATACGACCTGTCAACCCCGTTCGTAATGGAAAGAAAATCGCGGTGATAGGAAGCGGCCCTGCCGGGCTTACGGTGGCCAATCAACTCAACCGGAAAGGATATGAAGTTACGGTATTTGAGAAAAATGAGCTTCCCGGCGGATTGTTACGTTTCGGTATCCCTAATTTCAAACTAAGCAAAAACATTGTCAGCCGCCGCATTAAGTTGATGGAAGACGAAGGCATCGTATTTAAAGTGAATACGATGGTAGGAAAAGATATTCCGGCCAAAGACATCCTCAAATCGTATGACGCAGTTTGTATTTCTATAGGAGCAGAAACCCCAAGAGATTTGCCTATTGAAGGAAGAAACCTGAAAGGGATATACTTTGCCCTCGATTTTTTAAGCCAACAAACCCGTATATTGGAAGGTTTTCAGATACCTTCCCGACATCTGATTCAAGCAAAAGGCAAGAAAGTGTTGGTAATAGGCGGTGGGGACACAGGAAGCGATTGCGTCGGAACTGCTAATCGCCACGGAGCACTAAGCGTAACACAAATCGAAATCATGCCACAACCTCCCGTAGATTATAATCCGATGACTCCCTGGCCTATGTATCCGCAGGTATTAAAGACGAGCAGTAGTCATGAGGAAGGTTGCATTCGTCGCTGGAATTTGGCTTCATGTCGTTTCATAGGAGAGAAAAATATTTTAAAAGGAGTAGAAGTGGAAGAAGTGGAATGGAGCAACCCTACAGACGGAGGTCGTGCGGAGATGAGGCTGACAGGTAAAAAGGAAATTATAGAAGCCGACCTGGTCTTTCTGGCTATGGGTTTTGTACATCCTGAACAAGAAGGATTGATAAAGGAACTTTCTCTTCCAACCAACGAACGTAAGAATATTGCAATAGATAATGAAGGGTACACAGCTACCGGAAATGTCTTTGCTTGTGGAGACGCAACATCCGGAGCCGGTCTCGTAGTAACAGCTATGGCTTCCGGCAGAAAAACGGCAGAGGCGATCCACAGCTTTCTAACCTAAAGAAAAAGCGCTGTATATAACATTTTGTCAGTTGAAGCCCCCTGTATTCCGCGAAGGGGGCTTTTTGTCTTTTTGTCAAATTAACTCCCTCAAAACTCGCTTATTTAAGAGCAAAGTAAAGCCTGCAAAAAAATATTCTTTTCTCAGAGAGTTGGACTTTTTCAAATAGAAAGCCAACCGGCCTTAATCTCTTCTATAAAGGAAGAAATAACAGAGTAATCCTATCAATAAGTCCTCCTTCGGGGGATTTAAGGGTCTTTATGTTATTTTATTTCCCTCTGTTTTTTGATTCGAAATAGCGTTTTTTGAAGGTTATTTCACCCTATTTTGGAAGACGTTACAAGTCTTTCCGGAAAAGGGTGCATACTTTTTTGAAAAAGGGTGCGTCCTTTTCTTCAAAACGATGCACCCTTTTTGTAATATGATGCCGACCTTTTTGCGAAAAATAGCCGTCGAAATATTCAAAACAGACCAAAATTTAAACACTTTCTTTCGGAAATGACCAATAATTTTATTGATTTTGTTCAAAGTGTGCGTTAGCGGAAAAATACGTTTTCCTTAAATAATGTCACAAAAAGAATAGTTTTTTTATACTTTTGCTTTTTGACAATCTATTAAATTATTTGTATGAAAAAGCAAATATTCCTTATAATACTAACAATGATGTTGCCGTATGTTTCATATACACAGACTCAAACACCTGAAGATTCGAAAAGCAATACCGTCCGTTTCTCTCAAAACGAAGCCTGCCTTATACAGAAAGAATTTTATTCCCTCGGCCAACTGAAAGGAGGAATTACTTTCGATGCTTTGGTACTTACCAATATGAAGACTCATGAAAAGACGGGAGGAGTGGTTATTAAAATTCAATTCCAATCTTCAGTTTATGGAAATGCTGAGTTTCCGGGCACCATCGATTATGATGAACTCGATAGCTGTTTAAAATCCTTACGAACATTGCAAGATAGCCTTACCTTATCTTCTCCTTTCACGTATACCGAATACGATATTTCTACACGAGACGGCATCATGATCCGTGTATTCCACCATAATAAAAAAGGCTGGCAAGCTATCATTCAAACTAAAAGAAACCATCCTGATTCTGCCAAGCAGATAGACATAAAAGAACTGGTACAAGTCACCCAATTCCTGAATGATGCCAAAATAATCATTGAGGAACAAATGAATTTAGGACAGGATTTTTTAATAAAATAGACTTATTTTTGTTTGATTTTATATAATTTATCCTTATTTTTGCCGTAACAGTTTTACACTAACAAAAAGAAAAAGCAGTTATACCCGTCGTGGACAGGTAGCTGCTTTTTGTATTTATGCCGTATATGAAAACAATATTAACCCTGTGTAGCATCGTATGCTGTCTTACCTTTTTTTCATGTGTAAATGACGGACATTCCGTCGAGTATGATGACCCTCTGACCTTAATTGGAAAATGGGAGCAGACAATAAGTAATAAGGGGATTCCTTATTATATGGAATTTACCAGTAAAACTATGAAACTGTATTATGAAGATAAGAATAAAAATACAGTGTATGAGGTTAATGGTAGTTATGTGATTAAAGGAGATAGCGTTTACGCAAAAGATCTTATTAGGAATGTTCAACGAAGTTTTTATTATCAGTTTGAGCATTGTAATTTAGTTTATTTTGACAGTATTTATCCTGGTTTCATAAGGATAAAGTAACAGTTCATTTTATTGTATTATATTTGTTCTGAAAAACTGATAATATAATACCATGAAGTTAGGAATAGATTTAGGAGGTACAAGTATCCGTCTTGGGAAAATGAAGGACGGAGAGATCGTAGAGAAACTATCTGCACGCAGTCCCGGTAAAATGAGTTATGATGAGTCAATAGCTTATTTGAAATTTATTATCGCACCCATTATGTCCGATGTGCAAGGAATAGGTATAGGGGTTCCCTCAGTTGTTGATGTACCACAAGGCATCGTTTACAATGTAACCAATATCCCTTCCTGGGAAAAAGTGTCTCTTAAAGAGATACTGGAAAAGGAATTTAAGGTTCCTGTCTATATCAATAATGACGCTAATTGCTTTGCTTTAGGAGAAAATCGTTACGGAGAAGGGAAAGGATATCCCAATATGGTAGGCGTTACTCTTGGCACAGGTGTAGGAGCGGGTATCATCATCAACAATGAATTGTACAATGGCAGTAATACCGGAGCAGGAGAAATCGGCTGTATGCGTTACCTGGATAATGTATATGAACACTATTGCGGCAGCGAGTTCTTCTATACCTATCATTGTATGACCGGAAAAGAAGCTGCCGAACGCGCGGCTAATAAAGATCCGGAAGCCTTAAAAGTTTGGGAAGAATATGGCAGACATCTGGGTGAATTGGTTCAGGTTATCCTGTATGCCTATGATCCTGACGCGATCGTTTTTGGTGGAAGTATTGCCAACGCATTTCCTTTTTTTGAAGAAAGTATGAAAGCAAATTTAAAATCATTCTTTTATCCTAAATCAGTTGAAAGGCTGGAAATAAAAATTTCTAAGAATCCTGATATTGCTATTCTGGGAGCTTTGGCATTGGTAGAATAACAGATACTTTTGTTTCTAATTAAAAGTAATAGATAGAAGCGTAGTATATCCCTACCAGAATGAAGAGAAGGGAAACAACACGGCGGAACCATTTTTCAATAATTTGCATTTGGTTATAGAATTTTCCTAAGCCTGCCATGCTGTAGGCCAGTATCCATGCTACAATAATGACTGGAATGCCTGTTGCAAAAGCAAATATCACCGGAAGAATATATCCTCCCGATTCTGTAGCGGACAAAGGTATCAACATACCGAAATACAAGAGGGCGCTGGTTGGACAAAAGGCAAAGGCGAATAAGAAGCCTAATACTAAAGCTCCTAACCCCGTTTTATTTTTTAATTTATTACCTCCAATTTCCAGTTTAGGTATTTTTATTTTTACAATATCTAAGGTAAGGATGCCAAAAATGATCAATATGGGAGGTATTAACATTCCGCCGTATTTGCTGATAAACTTTTGCACGCTGTACATACTTGTGCCTTCTCGTAGTAGGGGAATAAGTATAAGGCTTATCAGCGTATAAGTAATTATCCCACCAAGGGTGTAAAGTAAGCCGTTGATAAAGACGCTATTTTTATTGTCTAGGTTTTTGCTTATATATCCTATTGCAGTGATATTGGTAGCTAAAGGGCAAGGACTGATTGCGGTAAGAAGCCCTAACAGAAAAGCAGTTACGAAAGGGATTGTACTATTTTCAATAAGGGATTGCAGGAAACTCATGGGCTTAGTTCTGTAATTCCTCTATTTTTCTTTTTAATCCGTCTTTAAAAACAGAAGGATTATCTTTCGCGTTGGCAAACGCAAAAAGAGTCATATTATTTATTTGCTCTTCACCGTTTTCCCATTTATTTATAAACAGAGAAGAATAGGTTACTTCATATTTATCTGCGATTTTTTCATTCTTTTTATCGGAAATATCAATTATTTTATATACAACAGAACCGTCTTTCATCTCTTTTGAATATGTATTGAACATAAATTCTTTGGTATGTTCAGCAATAGCCCGGCAATTAACACATCTGTAAGCGCTATAAAAGAATAAAACTTCTATGTATTTATCTTTTATTTTATTGGCCGAAGTGGTTAATGGTATTACAGAAAGGTCAGACGTCTTTTCTACCTTATTACCACAATAAGTAAACAGAAGTAGAATAAAAAATAAGATAAATGTATATTTTTTGTTCATTAAATATAATTAGCAGCTTAATAGCTTTTTAATATCATCTTTTGATAATTTTTTACCAGAACTAACAACTTTATCATCCACAACCAGAGCCGGTAATGCAATTACATCATAAGTAAGTATTTGTTCAATATCCTGAATTTTTGAAACTGTGGCAACAATCTCAGATTCAGAGACTACTTCTTCTACATTTGTAAAAAGTTTACTACAGGTAGGACATCCCGTTCCCAGAATTTTTATTTCCATTTTTTTCATTTAATTAGAAAAGAATAGCCACAAATTATTGGATTAACATATCGATAATTATACGCTCTCCAACAATTTATGGCTAATCCATTAATGTTATTTCTTAAGTTCTTTTACTCTGATATTCTTAAACTTTACAACAGAACCATGGCCTAAAAATCCTATATGCCCTTTTGGATTAAGTAAACCGGGGTGATTCTTGCCATCAATAGTAGCTGTTCCATTTTTAGATGCTTCGCGAATGTTACCATCAAGAATAACTTCGCCATTCAAGGTTATTTTAATATGATCGCCATTGGCAATTACTTCCTGATAGTTCCATTCTCCAACCGGTTTAAGGAAACCACGTTTAGCAGGGATCACACCGTATACAGAACCATGGTATTGATATTTTTCCAATTTACTGTAAACAGGATGTTCATTGTCAAGAATCTGAAGTTCCATACCGGCATAAGCAGCATCACCACTGTCAGGAGTACGAATACCTAAGCCGTTGTTTGCAGCAGGAGTAAGCATAAATTCAAATCGGAAAATGAAGTTATCATATTCTTTCTTGGTATATAGATTTCCACCTGAACCCTTACTCGGTACTAATGTGATTGTTCCATCCTGTAAAGTATAGTCTACTGTATTACCTGTCCATTCAAACATATTGGTGCCGTCGAACAATACTTTATATCCTTCTTTTACTTCTTCAGCAGAGAGTTTAAACGGTTCAGGACGTTCCAACTCTTTTACATAGATATTCCGATAATAACATTTACTGCCGTGTGCCTGTAATTCTAATTGTTCAATTGGGAAAATAGGTTGGCTGCGATCCCAGAAGTTTTCAAGAATAACGTCGTTAGTTACCAATTCTCCATTTAGATAAACAGTTACTCTGTCGCCTACCATTTTAATATAAAATGTATTCCATTCTCCTAATTTATTATCAGCAACTTTCAACGGCTTGCTCTCATGGATCTGATTGTTGTACAGTCCACCTGAGCCAACTTGAGCTCCTACATTAACACGAGATGTATCCCATATTTGCACCTGAGGAGTTCCACGGAGATAGATTCCTGCATCTGGTTCTGGACCTTCGGGGTCTAACATCCAGTCTACATACATTTCAAAATCTCCATATTGTTTAACGGTACAAAGGTTATCACCTCCTTCACCAACGAAGATCAGAACGCCGTTTTCTACTTTCCAATCTCTACGCATTACTGCGTCTGCTTTTTCCTGAGCTTTAGCAAGTTGGGCAGGCTTCATTTTTGCACGTGCAATAGGATTTTCAACTAAACCTTTCCAACCGGTAAGGTCTTTGCCATTGAATATTGAAACAAATCCTTCGCCCTTAGGCATTTCATTTAAGTGTTTGTTGATTGCTTCTCTCTGATAGCCTGCATCAGGATTATCTAATACAGTTGACACTTTCTTTAATAAGTCTCTAACTAACTGTCCTGTATAATCCGGATTATTTAGAGCAATATTCATAACCGCGTTAGCTGCTGTCTGCTGTACTCCCTTATTATCAAGAAACTCCCCAGCATAAAGCATTCCCAAGAAAGTTCCAGCTCTTCCGATCTGTCCAAGAATCAGATTTTTTTGTTCATCAGTTTTTGCTACTTCCATAGCTTTACGTAAACTTATGATTCTGTTTTCACCTGTAAAGGTCGGGTTAGAGACCAATTTTACATACGCTTTGATAGCACGGTCAAAATAGCTGGATGCTGCCGGATCTTTACAGATAGCAAATAATTCATCCGCTGCTTCGATACCTTTCCAGTTCAATAATGCTTCGAAAGCTGCGTCTTTAGCAGCGCCAGTACCTTGTTTAAATCCATTTACGATAGTTGGTAATGCTTCTTTATCGTTAGTAGAGGCTAATACAATATAATATAAATGTTTTTTGCTTTCACCTGCCTGCAACATTCTTCTGGAAACTGTTGACACTTTATTTGCGTCAGCTAATGATGCAATAGAAGCAATAACCGCTTGTTGTAATGGTGCGACAGCAGAAGCATCAGCCGTTTCCAACATTCCAGATAGCAAAGTAAAATCTTTATCTGTAACAACATCTTTTAAAGCAGTATAAGCGGCCTTTTTTACATCCGTAGATCCTGATTTAGTAAGGTCAAGTACACTATTAAGGTTAGCAGAAGCTTTACGTAAAGCTAATACCTCAGTTGCAGCTATCTTTCCCGCATCTGTGGCCTGCGAAATAATACGGGCCGCGGCAGGGGCAACATCACCTTTGAAAGATGATAATGTATTTTTACCTAAAGCAACAGTTGCAGGGTCATTATCAGTCAATAATCCGGCTAAAGTAGGGATTACAGAAGTATCACCAATTTTAACCAGTGCCCAAGCGGCAGCTTCTCTAACAGCAAAGTCTTTATCTTTCAACTGATCGATAATTACTTGCCTGGCAGGAAGGTCAAAACGTATATCCAGATTCTTAATGATCGGATTCTTTTCAGGGCAGGTACTTTCACGTCCTAGCCAGTTCAGAATATCGACTTTTACTTCCGGTTTGGCTTTAGCCATTGTTTTAACCAATTCAATATATATATCTTTGTTTGCAAAACAGGAAGTATAATCTAATGCTGCATTGCGATATTCCTTGGAAGGATCTTTCATTGCATTTTGGATCAGTTTCAGACCTTTATCTTTCTGGATAGAAAGTAATATCTGTAAAGCTGCTCCACGTGTATGTTCTTTCCCTGCTTTTGTAGCTTTCTTCAACAAATCGTTTGCTGCTTTTTCTGCATCTTTACTATCGCCCTGTTCAACAACTCGTTTTAATAATGTAATATATGCTTCATTTGCTCCGGTCTTATCCATTGCAAAACCAACCTTTTCAGCAGCAGCACCTACTTCTTTTAAAGATGCTTTACTACCTGTACGGCTTAATGTGTATAATACATCTTTCTGAAAATTATCATCGCCTGAGCCGATCATCCCTTTTATCAGATCTTCTGCAACAGACAGTTTAGCTTCACCAATAGCAAGGATAGCGTCGCGCTGAGTTTTGGGGGTTCCCATCCGGCGAAGCAATGAAGCTTGTAAGGCTTGTCCGGCCTTGTCAGTTCCAATAGTAGCCAATGCACGGGCTGCAGGGCCACTTAATTCTTCCTGATTCAGATAACGAGCCAATGCGTCTACACTTTCATCTTTACCTACTGTTTGTAACTGGCGGATGATAAAAGCTTTCGTTTCCCTATCCGATACTTGGTCTAAAGCCTTTATATAAGCATTCGCTGTTTGTAAACGAAGATTTTCTTCACCTTTCTTACTAACATAGTTTGATAGTCCGCTTAAGGCATAATCAGTTAATGCATTATTTCCTTTTCCGGGAGCATGGATCATTTTAATTATAGCCAAAATGCCTTCTTCTCCTGTTGAGGCAAGGTCACCTATTTGTTTATTATAATCGGCCTCATTGTCAGCTGGCATTTGTGCTAACACATCAGCTACAATTGTCTGAACAGTACGTCTACCCGGAGATTGTGCCATTAATCCGGATACACACAATAAAAATGTCAGAAATGGTAAAAATATTTTTTTCATGTTCATTTCGTATTAATTTAGATATTCCAAGGAGAACGCATTGGTTGGTCTAACAATCTGTTAGCAGCGTCGTCATTAATAAACTCGAGTTTAACAGGGTCGAAATGCAAAGTACGGTTCAAACGTAATGCTACTGCACCCATATTAACGATAGTGGCAGAACGGAAACCATTCTGTTCGTTCAAAGCAAATGGTTGACGTGTTTTCACACATTCGATGAAATCCGTCACCTGTGGTTCAGGTTCAGGGAAGTCGGCCAGTTTCTTTTCCCAATTAGGAATATCACAAACAAAATTCTTATATACATTGCCATTAGGTCCGGAAATGTAAGGAGTATTAGGATCTCCATAATCTCCTCCCCATAGGACAATCTGACAACCATCTTCGTATGTATAGGTAATAGAGCGCCATGTTCCAACAGCTTCAGGATGTTGTTGCGGAGCATCTACTTCCACCTTAACAGGGCTTGTGTGATCTTTGCCCAGGAAATACTGTACAGGGTCGATGTAATGTTGTCCCATATCTCCTAAGCCACCCCCATCATAATCCCAGTATCCACGGAATGTCTGATGAACACGATGTGCATTGTAAGGCTTATAGGGAGCTGGACCTAACCAGAATTCATAATCAAGTTCGGAAGGAACAGATTGGGGCTCCAGATAATCTTTTCCTACCCAGAAGAACTTCCAGTCGAAACCGGTATGTTTGCTGATAGTAACTTTTAATGGCCAACCTAACAATCCACTTTGTACAAGCTTTTTCAACGGTTTAACAGGAGTTCCTAATCCATAGAACTGATCTGTAAAACGGAACCATGTATTCAAGCGGAACATGCGCCCGTATTGTTTAACAGCTTCCATTACCCGCTTACCTTCTCCGATTGTACGTGTCATAGGTTTCTCGCACCAAATATCTTTTCCCGCTTTAGCAGCTTCTACCGACATAATCCCATGCCAATGGGGTGGAGTAGCGATATGTACAATATCTACATTCGGATCTAAAATAAGGTCACGAAAATCGTGATAAGCAGCAATCTTTTCTTTTACTAATTGTTTACCTAATTCCAGATGATTTTTATCAACGTCACATACTGCAACTAAACGTGTACCTGCATAATCTACATGTCCACGTCCCATTCCACCTGTTCCGATAATACCTTTTGTTAATTGATCGCTTGGGGCTATAAAACCATTCCCCAAGACATGTCGCGGTACAATAGTTAGAGCCGCAACCCCTCCGAGAGTTTTTAAAAAATCTCTTCTGTTTGTCTTCATAGCGTGAATTTATAATTAGACTTTAAAATGTTAGCAAATTTGAAAAACTCCCAAAAGTATTAATAATTTGTCATATAATAGCCGTTAAGAATGTCAAAATTAGTTATCTTAAGCTGTAAACGGAAGGTGAAGGATTTTGAAAACATATTTTTAGAAGCGCTTTATAAGAAACGATGTATTTAAGCGTAAGTAAGCACCAATTGAAAAACTGGTTGAACTTGCTTTTTTTATATTTTCCTCATGGGTACGAGTGTTGGTAGATAAATGTTGGTAAATATCAAGATCTATTCCAAATGAACAAACTTTACCAAAACTCCGAGAATACTCAATTCCGAAAGTTACCATTTGGGGGTCTTTAAAAGTAAAATTGTCTTTTGATGTAGAAACTGCACCATAAAAAGGATTTCCCAGCATTGAAATAAAATCTTTACACCTCCAATAGGAAGTTTTAACTCGGAAGTCAGAAAGATCGGCAGATGCCCTTGCATAAAATCCATAACCATCATCAAAAGGCCATAAGTCTCCTGCTTGTTGATAATAGCCGGTGGCATCTAATTCTACATTGACATTCTTCAGTATTTTATTATTTATATTCCATAAAACTCCAATCCCTATGGCACCGTTCATAAGTGTTTGAACAGAGCTTGTGGTTATAGTGTCTATTTCACCTCCGCGATGTTGAGCCAGAACTTGAAAAGGGGTATATAGATGTAACGGACTATTTTCTTTGTTATATTTTATTCGTGATGAAAGGCCTGCTGTAAAAGCCTCCTGATGTGTATCCAAATTAAATATAAAACTTTCCCAGTTAATCCAGATATCTATATCTATCGGTTTTGAATTGTATAACACTTGTAATCCGGCTTCAGGGTCAGCCATAAGATTAAGCTCCGGATTATAAAGAGGTTCTATGAGATTATGGTTTGCGCCTCCATATATGTCTCCAAAAACAAAGCTTATGCGTTCAGATAATTTGACTTGAGCACGTAAATAAGGAAGTGCATGGAAACCTTTCTGAAATTGGTTTCCTTTCCAAGTTGATATATCCTGATAAGCAAAATTAGGATACTTATTTGCTCCCCAAAATCTAAGTAAATGAACTCCGGCCTCCACTTTTATATTTTCTAATGGTTGATAAGCTAACTTTAATTGTGCCCAAAAACCGGGTAAAGTATATCCTTTCAAAAAGTCACTTTCATATTCATTATTCTTGAAGAAGTCTAAATTATCAAATTCAATAAGCAATTCTTTTTTTTTATCAGGATCTATCCGATAATCAGTCTTAAATACACGCTCATTTATCTGCGCCCGGGATGAAACTGTTACAACTGAAGATAAGAAAAAAATGAAACTGAGAGTAAGGTAAAATCTGTTAGGCATAGTATGTTTATTCTCTAAATGATTAAACTGTGTGCAAACGTAAGAAAAAAATTGATCAATAAATAAAAACGGGGAGATAGAAGTTTATTCTATTTCCCCGTTTGTTGAGTTCTTAAGTTGCTTACTTATGACTTAACGTCTTGGCATAGCTTCTTTAACAACCATCTGACGGCCTTCATATTCAGCACCGTTTAATTCCTCGATAGCAGTACGTGCTTCTGCATCATTTGGAAGTTCTGCAAAAGCAAATCCTTTTGATCTGTTTGTATCGCGATCAATGATTAACTTCACGGAATCTACTGTTCCATACTCTTCCAGAATTTGTTGTAATTCTGATTCTCTAACCCTGTAATTCAGGTTACCAATGTAAATGTTCATAAAAAATAAATAAGTAAAATAAATAAAATAACTATTAAACAAGTAGATTTCAGGTTGGTCGATTTCTTTATGAACATATAATCATTAACTGAGAATAGATACAAAAAAGAAAGAACAATAGAATATCAATTGTTTTAATAACTTCACAAAGAAAGGAATAATAATTGAATTTCCAATAAAATAAACTTTTTTTCTTATTCTTCTTTATATAAAATAAAGAAAAGGTACTTATTTAAGTACCTTCTTGATTGTTGCGGAGACAGGACTCGAACCTGTGACCTTTGGGTTATGAGCCCAACGAGCTACCACTGCTCCACTCCGCGATATAGTATGTTTTGTAATTTGCGATTGCAAAGGTACATAGAATTGTTCTCAAAACAAATTAATCATAAGTTTTTTTTAATATGCTTGGTAAATACAATCTTTTTTTGGTACTTTGCGCACAGTTTTAATCAAAATGTGCAATATAATGGCGATGACCGTATCTAAAACACGTGATATGTTGGTGGATGTAGCCAGGCAACTTTTTGCGCGCATGGGGGTAGACAATACTACCATGAATGATATTGCACAAGCATCAAAAAAAGGAAGACGAACTTTATATACATATTTTAAAAGTAAGAATGATATATATCAGGCAGTAGTTGAGTCTGAAATGGAAAAACTCCATACTATGCTTCTGGATATTGAAGCAAAAGATCTCCCGGCTGATGAAAAACTCATGACTTTTATATTTATGCGACTTAGTACTGTTAAAGCAATCGTTTTTCGAAATGGTACCCTTCGCGCTAATTTCTTTAGGGATATCTGGCGTGTAGAAAAAGTCCGTAAAGAATTCGATCTGAAAGAGATTGAAATCATAAAAAAAATACTCAATACCGGTATTAAAGAAGGTATCTTTCAAATGCCGAATGTAGAAATGACGGCAATTGTTCTACATCACGCATTAAAGGGTCTGGAGGTTCCATACATTAGGGGCCAGATGGGCAATACTGTCTCTGAAAAATTAAGACAGAGGGAGAATATAATGAATTTAGTATTCAACGGAATTAAGATTAAGTAAAAACAGAAATGTTTATTAATGCAACAGGATTTTATGTGCCTGAAGAACGGGTACATAACGACCATTTTCTGGAAGTTAATGGATTGACAAGTGAGTGGATTGAACAACGTACAGGTATTATAACCAGATCGAAAGCAAAACCGGAAGAAAATATCACAACTATGGGACTTGCGTCAGTAAATGATGCTTTACCCAAGTTGCCTTATGATATAACTGAAGTAGATTTGATTATTTCGGCCTCCTATTCTCCTTATGATACTGTTGCTACAGCGGCACACGTAGTACAAAGGGAATATAAGATAAATAAAGCAAAGGTATTTTCAATATCATCTGCTTGTTCTTCTTTTCTGAATGCGTTGGAGATTATAGAAGGATATTTTGCCTTGAATAAAGCAACAAAAGCATTAATTCTTTCGGCAGATAAGAATTCCGCCTATTCTAATGAGGAAGATCCGAAATCGGGTCATTTATGGGGAGATGCTGCGGCTGCATTCTTTATTTCAAAGGAACGGGTTACAGAAAACGATCCGCAGATATTGGATATATATACCGAGGGATTAGGCCACATTGGTAAAGGACCGGATGCCGTTATGCTTCGTCCGCGAGATGGAGGCATTATGATGCCGGAAGGAAGGGATGTATTTATACAGGCTTGTACCTATATGCCCAAAAATGTTATTTATTTATTAGATAAAAATGGATATACATTGGATGATTTGTCATACTTTATAGGTCATCAGGCTAATATGCGGATTATGACAAATATTGCTAAACAGTTAGAACTGCCCGAAGACAAATTTCTTCATAATATAGAGGAATTGGGAAACACTGGCTCTGTAAGTTCGGCTTTAGTATATGCACAAAACGATCATTCATTTAAAAAAGGAGATCTGGTAGCTATCACCGTTTTTGGTGGAGGATATTCTGCCGGAGCATGTTTGATTAAATGTTAAATTTATATTAGTTATGAAGTTATTGGAAGGAAAAGTGGCGATTGTAACCGGTGCTGCACGTGGTATCGGGAAAGCTATCGCATTAAAGTTTGCTGCTGAAGGCGCAAACGTAGCATTTACTGATCTGGCTATCGATGAAAATGCATTAGCTACTCAAAGTGAAATTGAAGCTTTCGGCGTAAAAGCAAAAGGATATGCTTCTAATGCTGCCAATTTTGAAGAAGCACATAATGTAGTGGCTGAAATAGCAAAAGAATTCGGACGTATCGATATCTTGGTAAATAACGCCGGCATTACCCGTGATGGACTTATGATGCGGATGTCTGAACAACAATGGGATATGGTTATTAATATAAACCTGAAATCAGCGTTCAACTTTATTCATGCCGCAACTCCTATTATGATGAAACAGAAAAGCGGAAGTATCATCAATATGGCTTCTGTGGTGGGAGTATCCGGCAATGCTGGACAAGCCAACTATTCTGCATCTAAAGCAGGTATGATTGGTTTGGCTAAAAGTGTAGCGAAGGAATTAGGTTCTCGTGGCATACGTGCCAACGCTATTGCTCCGGGATTTATTATCACTGAAATGACTGCTGTTCTTTCAGATGAAGTGAAAGCCGAATGGGCGAAACAAATTCCGTTACGCCGCGGTGGATCAACAGAAGATGTTGCGAATGTTGCTACCTTCCTTGCTTCAGATATGTCTGCTTATATAACAGGACAGACAATCCTTTGTGATGGTGGGATGAATATGTAAAATCAATTGAAAATGGAAAGTTGAAAATGGAAAATTAAGCATTCGTTTTCAATTTTCCATTTTCAACTTTCAATTATAAAGAATGGACATTCTTTACGAAGACAATCATATTATTGCAGTTAATAAGAACTGTTCTGAGATTGTTCAGGGAGATAAAACCGGTGATACGCCTCTTTCTGAATTGGTGAAAGAGTGGTTGAAAGATAAATATAAGAAACCTGGAAATGTATTTGTAGGTGTTACACACCGGTTAGATCGTCCTGTGAGCGGGATTGTTTTATTTGCCAAAACCAGTAAAGCACTTTCGCGTATGAATGAAATGTTTAGAGTTGGTTCTGTAAAAAAGACCTATTGGGCTATTGTTAAGAAGCAACCTCCAAAAGAAGAAGACGAGTTAGTTCATTGGATAGAGCGTAACGAACGACAGAATAAAAGTTTTGCATACGATAAAGAACGTTCCAATACTAAAAAAGCCATTCTGCATTATAAACTCATAGCCTGTTCGGATAATTACTATTTATTGGAAATTGACTTAAAAACAGGACGTCATCATCAAATACGAACGCAACTCTCAAAGATTGGTTCCCCTATTAAAGGCGATTTAAAATATGGAGCAGAACGCTCTAATCCTGATGGAGGTATAAGTCTACATGCACGCCGCATAGAATTTATTCACCCTGTTTCTAAAAAGAATATCATCATTGAGGCACCCGTTCCAAAAGATAATTTGTGGAAAAGTATTACAGTAGAATAAAAGGATTACTTTTTTACTACTGTCATGGATTTGATCTTGATATTCTTTAGTGGGCGATCGTTTTCATTTGTTGGTTGGAACTGGATTTTTTCTACTACTTTCATTCCGCTCACCACCTCTCCAAATACTGTATACTGTCCATCCAGATGAGGAGCACCACCTTCCAACATATACGCTTCCCGTTGTTCAGGGGTTAGTTTAATGTTTTTTGTAGATTCCATTTTATCCAACTCCATTTCTGTATAATGTTTTCCGGTAACAATGTAAAACTGTGTGGCAGAAGAAGCTCTTTCTGGATTCTGGTCATCAGAAGTACGTGCTCCACAAAGCATACCTCTTTTATGAAAAAATTTTGGATATACAATTTCTGCCGGGATAGTGTATTCCAGATCTCCACTACCCAACGGCATATCTAGAGGCGCATCTTTGGAAGTTATATCACCTGCCTGAATCATAAATTGTTTGATAACGCGATGGAACAACAGGCCGTCATATATATTTTCATTTACGTTTTTCAGAAAGTTATCACGATGTTGTGGGGTTTCATTAAAGAGTTTTACTTTTATTTTACCCATATCAGTATCGATCATAACAAGTTTTTCATCTTCCTGAGCTTGCAGAGAAAGGGTAGAGCAAACAAACATTGCTATCAACGTAAATAAGTAAGTATGTTTCATCTTTGTATATCGTTTGTTTATGAAGCAAAAGTAAGAAAAAAGCACTAACTTGCAAGCGTTTAATTTAGTATCTGTAATTATTAGAATGAAGAAATCATGAAAAGAGAAGCATTTAAAATGTTCCTGAAATCAGGATATGAAACAGAGTATGAAAAAAGGCATGCAGAGCTTTGGCCGGAATTGAAAACATTGTTGAAAGAAAATGGTGTGTTTGATTACAGTATATTCTGGGATAAAGAAACAAATGTTTTGTACGGATACCAAAAAATAAGTGGAACTAATGGTTCGCAAGACTTAGGTAATAATCCGGTGATTCAGAAATGGTGGGCATATATGGCAGATATTATGGAAACTAATCCTGATAATTCGCCAATATCCATTCCTTTAAAAGAAGTATTTTTTATGGAATAAGCATAAATTGATAAAATAAATTGATACATGAAACCTCTATTATTGATTATATTTTTATCGGTGTTATTGATAAGTTGTCGGCAAGCTTCAAAAGATTATGTGATTAATGGTGAAGTAACGGGGTTGACAGAAGGTAAAATATACCTGAAATCATTTCGTAATAAAATGTTTTTCAATATTGATTCTACACAACTGATAAACGGTAAATTTACCTTTGAGGGTAAAACTGAAACTCCATTATTATATGGAATAGCTACCGAAAGTATGCGATATCCTGTACAATTCTTTCTTGAAAATGTTTCCATCAAAATGTTTCTTGATACAAATGAAGGGGCGGTCAAAATAGAAGGTTCGCCGGCAAATGACTTGTTCCTTGAAAATGCGGAAAAAATACATGACGAAGGTTTTAGTATTGATCGTTTTGTAACTGAACATCCTGATTCACCTGTCGCTGCATTCTATTTATATCGTTATTTTACCTATCAGCTTTCGTTAGACGAATTGAAACAGACAAGAAACAAATTATCTTCTTCCTTAGATTCATGTCCTTATGTTCAAGATCTCGACAAAATTATTAAACAGTTGGAAAATATACAGATTGGAAAGACTGCTCCTGACTTTTCCTTACCGGATACAGCCGGAGTAACAGTTTCTCTTTCCGATTTTAGAGGAAAATATGTTTTAGTTGACTTCTGGGCAGGTTGGTGTCCGCCTTGCCGACGTGAAAACCCCAATATTGTAAAAGCTTACAGAAAATATAAAGATAAAGGTTTTACGGTGTTGGGCATCTCATTGGACTACAACAAAGATCAGTGGCTGAACGCGATTCAGGCGGATACGCTCACTTGGACTCACCTTTCGGATCTCAAATACTGGGATTCAGAAATTCCGGCGTTATATGGAGTGCGTGGTATTCCAGCAAATGTTTTATTAAGTCCGGAAGGGATTATCATGGCTAAGAATATAACAGGTGAAACTTTACATACCACATTAAAAAAAATATTCGCCATACAAATTGCAGTGAACAGGCAGGTGAAAACATATCCGAAGTCTACATTAAAAGATTTATATAAAAACTTTTTTCAGGACAAATATGGTCCCGGACATATTGTTGAAGATACTACTGCAGCAGGTAATTATCTTCGAAAAGAATTAGGATCCTATTCAAAAATAGAAGGAGATGTTGTAGAGCCTACAGGATGGGCAGGAAACTTTTATAGAGTAAATTTATCAGTCCTGAAACAGAATAAAATACCTTATTCTGTTTTTTTCAATGCTTTTATACGTAGTGTAAACGGAATACAACCTCCCACAATTGAAGCTTGGAAAGAAGAATGGGTATTTATTGAAGAAGTAATTCATTCTATGAACCTTCCATTACCTGATTATGATAAAGATAAAAAAGACATTGAAGAAAGGCTAGATAGAGGAGAATATGTTGGCCATCATAGTTCCCAATTTGAAGAAGCATATTCTCCTCATTATCGAATAATTAGTAAAGATATTTACGAAAATGAACTAAAGCCTTTGCTATAGCTCGATACTTTTATCTATTCCAATTTCTTCAATGAAATATTGATCATGTGAGACGACAATCACTGTTCCGCTGTATTCTTTTATTACAGAAGTAAGGATATTTGCACTCTGAATGTCCAGATTATTAGTGGGTTCATCTAGCAATATTATATCTGGTGTATTGTTGCTTACGAGCAAACAACATAGCATAAGACGCATTTTTTCTCCTCCACTAAGATTTTCACATTTCTTATCCCAAACAGAATGGGGAAAAAGAAAACGGTTTAATACTGTTTTTATCTCATGATCTTTTAAATGAGAGTTATTAAACTGTTCCACTTGCTCCAACAATGTCAATGAATTATTTATAATGGAATATTCCTGATCAATATAAATATATTTGAAGTCAGCTTTAATGAGCTCCCCTTTTTGTGGTTCAAGATTGCTGGTAATCATTTTCAATAATGTTGTTTTTCCTGAACCATTTTTTCCTTTAACAGATAGACGGTCGCCACTTCTTATCTGGAAAGAAATAGGATGTTGCCAAAGTTTCTCACCAGTATAATTAAAATCAATCTCCTTAGCCGTTATTAGTATCTTTCCCGTATGAAGAGAAGAAGAATTAAAGCCTAGTTTCATTAAACGATTGTCCGGCAAACTATTCTGTATCTGTTTAATATCTTCTTTAAGATCACTCATTTTATCAGCATGAATATCTTTCAATTTAGCTGTACTTCTTTCCGCCTTATCTTTCAATGTATTCATCATGATTCGTGGAATGCCTTTCTTTTCATTACGCTTCTTACCACGTGCATCTTCACGTTGTTTACGTTCGGCTACTTCACGGGCTGTTTTTTTGGCTTGTCGCAACTCCTTTTCTTTTTCGTCCAATGAAGCCTGTATAGCACCTAACAGTATCTCTTTTTGCTCTTTATAAAAATCATAATTTCCACCATAAGCAATAACTTCACTTTTACTTAATTCAAAAATAAAAGATATTTTATTTAGCAAAGTAATATCATGGCTAACAACTAATAATGTAGCGGAAATTGAGTCTACTAAAGAGTAGAGTCTCTGTCGGCTATCAGCATCCAAGTGATTTGTCGGTTCATCCATTAAAATAATAGAAGGCGAATGAATGTGTATTCCCGAAAGAAAAACCTTTGTTTTCTCACCACCACTCAATGTCTGCATAGGCTGGTCAAGAGTTAAATGATCTAATCCCCATAATGATAAAGCCGCATTACTTCGTTCTTCAATATTCCAATCTTCATCAAGGATAGTAAAGTTTTCAATAGACACATCTCCTTGTAAAATAGCATGGAGAGCTTTAATTTTTTTATCAATATCTAATACTTCCGCAATGGACATATCGTTATACTGACCAAAGTGTTGCGGTACATAATAGGGAGTTGATGAACAAATAATCTCTCCTTCTGAAGGAACTAAAGCTCTAGCAACAATCCGTAAAAGGGTGGATTTCCCTGAACCGTTATTTCCAATTAAAGCTACTTTCTGACCTTTATTTACTGAAAAGCTTATATCACGGAATAATGTATCCTTATCCGGATGGGTATAGTTAATACCTTGTACAATAATACTCATAAGAAAAAGAAAATAAATTTTCCGGTTTGTAGTGTTAACCGGCTATCAATTAATAAACACTTTCCTGACTGGCGTCAGATATTTCTCACATTTTGTTTATTTAGATATTCTCATTGGAGTAATTATAAATTCGGTACAAAGATAGTTTATTTATTGATATTTGCAAAATTATTCATATTTTACAGGATACAATACATTTATTGATAGTATGATGTAGAAGATATCTCACTTTCATCAAGATGGTTCTTTTGTTTTAAGTACTACATTTTACGTTTGACATATGTTGAATTTGAATTCCACAATTGTTGAATATAAATTCGACATATGTTGAACATAAATTCAATAATTGTGGAATGCTCAAATGGATTAGATCTTTATAGATAATTTTGTTGGTAAATAACTATTATCATCTTATTCTTTTCAAGGTATTGTTACTAAAATCTTTATCTTTGTTTTACAAACCAATTGTAAGTATATTATGAAAGCTCAAAAAATCACACTAGTATTACTCCTTTGCTGTTATTTAGTTGGTGGCGCACAAACAATTTATGTATCTCCTGACGGAAATGATAATAATCAGGGAAGCTTTTCTCAGCCATTAGTATCTCTAGAAGGTGCTCGTGATAAGATAAAGGAATTACGTTTACAAGGTAATCTGAAAGATTCTGTTTTTGTAAAGATAGCAGGAGGTACATATTATCTGGATAGACCTTTTGAACTTAAATATGAAGATTCGGGAACGGAAAAATCACCTGTGTTATTTATAGGGGATTCCGATGATCGTCCTGTGTTTTGTGGTGGAATGGAAGTAGGACCGTTTGAAGTTTTAAGTCCGCGACTTTGGCGGGCATATATTCCCGAAGTTTCTAAATACGGTTTTTATTTTGAACAACTTTATGTGAATGGAGAACGGCGATTTAGAGCACAAACTCCTAACAGGGGAGAATTCTATCAGATAAGAAATAGTGAGGAAACAGTGTTAGACCCTACCGGAGAACGGGCCCCTGAATTTGCTGCACAAAAGATAACACTTCATGGAAAAGAACAGGAATGGCTAAAAGATTTAACGAAGGAGGAAATGGAAGATGCCCTTATCGTTTTTTACCATAAATGGGATAACACACGAAAAAGAATTTTACATATGAACCAGCAAGATACTGCTTTGTTTATTGGGGGCGGTGGAATGAAACCCTGGAATTCCATAGATGCAACTAGCCGGTATGTTGTTGAGAACTATCGGAAAGCGTTGGATGCTCCAGGGGAATGGTTTTTAGATCGTGATGGTTATTTGTATTATATGCCAATGCCGGATGAAACACCGGATAATGTGAAATGTATAGCTCCTTTTATAGAAAAGTTTATAACTATAAAGGGGACTGAGCAACAATCTGTAAGACATATTGGATTTGAAAATATACGCTTTGAAGTTGTAGCTTATCATACTCCTTCTAATGGAAATGAACCCGCTCAGGCTGCGGCACCTATTGAAGCTTCCATAATGGTTGACTATGCGGATAATATAAGTTTTATTAATTGTGATATAGCCCATACCGGTTTGCATGGGGTATGGTTCAGGAATACATGTTCTTATGGAAAGGTTGAACATTGTCATCTATATGATCTCGGCGGCGGTGGCATTAAGATAGGTACTACATCCATGCCGGCTGATAATGAATTAACCAATCATATCACTATTCATAATAATATTATACATCATGGAGGATATGTTTTTCCTTGTGCGGTTGGAGTGATTATATTCAATGGAAGTGATAATGAAATTACGTATAATGAAATTGCCGACTTTCGATATTCTGGTGTTTCAGTAGGTTGGGTTTGGGGATATGCACATAGTCCATCCAAAAGGAATAAGATAGATTATAATCATATTCACCATCTAGGCTGGGGGGAACTTTGCGATATGGGAGGCGTTTATACATTAGGTGCTTCAGAAGGAACTACAGTCAATAACAATGTGATACATCACATTTATTCTTATAATTATGGAGGATGGGGGTTGTATACCGATGAAGGTTCATATGACGTTCATATGGAAAATAACCTTGTTTATAAATGTAAGAATGCAGGCTTCCATCAGCATTATGGAAAAGAAAACTTTATTAGAAACAATATATTTGCGTACAATCTATTGTCACAATTGCAATTTACGCGTGTGGAAGAACACACATCGCTGTCATTCAATAATAACATAATTTATTTTGACAAGGGCATGTTATATATGAGTATGGGTAAGAATACGTGGTTGGATGCAAACGTGAATATTGATTATAATTGTTATTGGGATACACGTACTTCTACTCCCGATTTCCATACAATGTCGTTTGCTGACTGGAAGAAAAAGGGAAGAGATAAGCATTCCATAATAGCTGATCCTTTATTTGTGAATCCTGAACAGTTTGATTTTCGTTTTCGAAACTCATCTGTAGCCCGTAAAATAAGGTTTAAACCGTTCGACTATTCAAAGGCTGGTGTGTATGGTAATGAAGAGTGGATAAACAAAGCTAAACTATCAGATCAACTTGCTCATGAGTATGATAGAACAGTGGAAGCACTTCTGAATCGGTAATAGTCAAAAGAGTTACCACTTATAATTGAATCCGAAACTTAACATCTGATTTATCTGGAAATGACTGTCGAAGTCTGGATTCTTTGCAACCGAATCGTCATATCGGATATGGGCATATATACGTGTGGAGAAATGGCGGGTGATGGCCATCACTAACGTGTTTTCAAACTCTGCTACAACATTTTCGTATGTCGTAAAGTAGTATACACGCGATTGCCAACTGATATTTCGGTTGAAGTTCATGGTCATGTCTGCACGTATGGTGGAACCGAAACGGCTTAACGCATGTTTAAACCTATTTTCATCTCGACCAACCGGAGGATCTATTCTTTCTTCAAAACCATGACGGGCTAAATCCATAAGCGAATCTTTCTTTATACTATACATAAAGGTATAGGAGGCAGGTGCAAGGTTTACACTTAGTGTCAGTTTTTTATGTTTATTCTTCTTGAATTGTTTCGTAAGGTCATATTTCATACCAATACCTAAATTTATAGAGAATGGAGCAAGGAAAGCGGCCTGTACCATATCCTCATTTTCCTTGTAGTTCTTAAACATCTGTGTTTTGAATTCTCCGTCAAGAGTATAATACCATTTATTAAAAGCTTTATAACCGAAGTTTGTATGGTATCTCAACAGGTCTTCCCCAATTTTATATTTTCGGATTGTATCATTGGGTGCATTATAGAAACTAACTTTCAATTCCAGTTCATTAGTAAATTGAATTTTGTCTTTATTATAATCATACTTAAGATGATTCTTCGTAAAGAGATTCAAGTTGCTGGCTCCTCCTTTATGCCAGTTGGGGGAAATATAGTTTTGAGAAAACTGAATAGCGCTTTCAAATGCCGAACGCCAGTATAATCTGTCGGGTATGAATTTTGCAGGTGCTTCTAAATCAGTAAAACTGATTTCCGGTTCTACTTTTAAGCTGATATTCTCATCAATAGGTTTTCTGATATAGCTTGTTTTTATAGTTTCACCAGGTAAATCCCTTACTGAATATTTATATAAGTCTAAGCTATTTCTTTCCAGATTATCCCATAGCATATCATTTACTTTTTTCTTCATTTTAAGTTGAGCAAAGACAGTGGTATCCGGTTTATATAAAGAAGCATAGGGATCTTTATCTTTTGGATAAAGACTATCTTTATGAAAGAATGTAAAATCATCAGGTAAAACATTGCCTCTGAATAAAGGGGTAATGAATATAGGATCCGCAATTATAGTATCACGGAATGTCATATTATACGAAAATATAGTAGAAGCATCTCTAACCAAACGTGCCCAATAAAGAGCTTCAGGAGAAATGGTTGGTTCATCTTTCTTTATAAATCGTAATAAATCGGAACTGGGGCGTGCAGGTACGGAATATGTCCTGTTCTGTTTATCAAATTGTTTTCTTATATCGATAATCTGATTTAAACTGGGATCATCAGGACTTAAAGCTGGGATCGTATCGGAAGAAGTGGTGGTATTACCGGATGCCGGAATAACACGCGTCGTTTGAGCATGCACCTGAACCAATGTAAATAACAATATAAAAACAACATGTACACAAGAGTTTCTGAACATCATAAGACCAGAGTTTATCGTTTTATACCTACATATTAAACGCAAAATTAACCAAAAAGTATAATAACTGCCAATCTTTACATCATTTATTATTTATACTATAAAATATGTTTATAGAATAGCTCTATTGTATATAGAGATTATCTGTTTGACAGGCATTCTTACTTGTCGTAATTTTGTGACAAGTAAAAAACAACAATAAAAAATATCATTATGAGAACAACAGATTTTTTGAATTTAGATCCTACAGGTATAACTAAAGTAGTATCAGGTTTACAACAATTATTAGCAGATTTTCAAGTGTTTTATACAAATTTGCGTGGACATCATTGGAATATAAAAGGGCCTAGCTTTTACGTACTCCATGAAAAGTTTGAGGATATGTATGATGATGCTGCCGAAAAAGTGGATGAGATTGCTGAACGCATCCTTATGTTGGGCGGTGTGCCTTCTAATAAATTCAGTGATTATTTGAAAGATACGAAAATAAAAGAAATCACGGGAATTTCTTGTGGTCCTGAAGCTGTAAAAAACATATTAGAGACATTAAATATATTGATCGCAGAAGAACGTAAATTACTATCATTAGCTTCAGAAGTGAATGATGAGTCGACTGTTGCCTTGATGAGTGATTACCTGAAAGAACAGGAAAAGACAGTCTGGATGCTGGTTGCTTTCCTGACAGATGGTTGTAAGTAAACAATTGTTATAATGCCGTATATTATTGTTAAGGCCGGATATTCCGGCCTTTTATTTTTGCTAATTTCAACAGTCTATTTTATTTAATTAAGAAAATAATTTGACGCAACTTACCTGTCTTCTTTATCTTTCAGCCGGTAAATCAAATAGGTATGGAGAAAAAATGGATTGTATTGTTATTTATCTGTATGCATAGTACAGGAACTCTTTATGCTCAGTGGACAAAAAAAGATTCGCTATGGCTTGAAGATGTACTATCAGGTAAACAGAAGATACAACTTAATCCCGAAACAAAGAAGGCCATAGAATCAGGAACATTTATAAATACTGATGGCCTTCAACCTGAATTATTATCAGCTCCTCCTCTTTTACCGATTAGTAAAGATTTTGATCTTTCGGTTTCCCCTGATTCTTCGAATACTGATATGCCTTTTCATCAGTCAATTCCACCTGCAGTGTATTTGATCTATGCGCATAAAAATACCTTAAGGACAGACTCAGCCGACGTATCCGAAAGTCCAGCTTTTGCCATGCCTGATCTACGGGATAAGAACCGTATACAAATCAAGAATACTCCTGTTTCGGTAGCAGCACAAGCAACTAATATTTACAATACAAATGTAAAAGATGGCCAGCAACGAGGAGGTTTTGTTGGAGGTGTAATAGTTACTTTTTCTATGAATGATCTTCTAATGGGTATTTTTAATAAAACAGAACGGAACAAAAGACGCAATAAAAAAAGAGCACAGGCCTGGAAAACGTATACCGAGTACCCTTAATGTTATTTATTTTTAGGTATTTTCAAGACATGGCGTATAAGGGCTACAAATACTTTTCCGTATTTTTCCTGTTTAACTTCTCCTACTCCTTTTACTTCTCCAAAAGCATCTGTTGTAACCGGCTTTTTAAAAACCATATCCTGTAAGGCTGCATCTGAAAAAACAATATAGGAAGGAACCCCTTCTTGTTGCGCAATATTTTTTCGGAGCTGACGGAGTGAGTCCATTAAGGCTTCTTCTATACTGTCGGCTTCTATAATCTGAATAGGACGGCTCTTTGATGAACTTTTTTTCTCTTTTACTTTTTTCTCCTTCACAGGTTTGATAATCTCTTCAGGTTCGCGGTAAGTAGTTAGTAATGCTTTGGCTTCTCCATATAATACTTTCTTTCCTAAAGGAGTAATCTTTAATGTGTTGGCATTTAGATAATCTATTTCAATATATCCCAGTTGTAACATCTGGTAAATATACTCTTTCCATATTTTATAGGGTAGATCACGTCCGGCACCATATGTTTTTAACCGGTCATATCCTAACTGTATCAGTTCAGTTCTGGCTGATGCTCGAAGAATATCTATCAACATCTGCATACCTATTTGTTCTTCCGTACGTGCAATCGCACTTAATGCTTTTTGAACAAGTATACTGCCATCGAAACGTTCCGGAGGGTTTTGGCATACATCGCAATTTCCACAGTCGTGCTCTATTTCTTCTCCAAAATAACTGAGAAGTATACGTCTGCGGCAAATATCCGTTTCACAATAACGTTGCATGCGATTAAGCTTCTCAAGATTTATATCATTCTGTCCGCTATCCTCGGCAAAGCGACGAAGCAGTACCAGATCCCCCAATGAGTAAAAGAGAAGCGTATCACTTTTCAGACCATCCCTTCCTGCACGTCCTATTTCCTGATAATAGTTCTCAATACTCCCCGGCATATTATAATGAATTACCCAGCGAACATTACTCTTATCAATTCCCATACCAAAGGCAATAGTAGCACAAACAACCTGTACATTGTCGTTGATAAATTCATTTTGTGCCTTCTCTCTAAGCGGAGCTGATAGACCGGCATGATAAGCGGTTGCTTTTATATTATATATGTTGGATAATGCTTCGGCAACAGCTTCCGTATCTGCTCTTTTCATACAGTAAATTATACCACTTTGCTCTTTGTGATTGCGTATAAAATGCACGATAGTAGTTATCTTTTCACGTTTACCAAGTCCGCGTCGTACATTAAGAGATAAATTAGGACGGTCGAAAGAAGAGATAAATGTTTGAGGTTCTTTTAGTGTCAGTTGATCAACGATATCGGTGCGTGTAATTTTATCTGCAGTAGCCGTAAGTGCTACAACCGGTAGATTGGGAAAACGTTCTTTAATAATTCCTAACTGAGTATACTCAGGCCGGAAATCATGTCCCCATCTGGAAATACAATGTGCCTCATCAATAGCAATTAAAGATATATCCAAAAGAGGAAGAAGACGATCGATTTCGCTGATAAAGCCTTCAGGAGACAGATACAGGAGTTTTACATTTCCCAGGATACATTGCTGTCTTATTCGTTGGCGTTCTTCTTCCGGCATCATACTGTTAAGAGCGAAAGCCGGGACCCCGTTTGATATCAAGGCTCCGACTTGATCTTTCATTAAAGCAATTAAAGGAGAGATAACAATAGAGGTTCCTTGCATATAAATAGCAGGCAGTTGATAACATATCGATTTACCACCTCCCGTCGGCATTAAGACCAGTGAGTCTTTCTTTTGTATGGTTCGTTGTATAATTTCGGCTTGCAATGGCCGAAAGTTACTGTAACCAAAGAACTTCTTTAATAATAATTCTAATTCTTTCATAGGTATTGGAATAATTTAGGAACCAAAGACAAACTTAGAAAAAAATGATGGGATTATTTTTAATAAGCTCTAATACTTCTTAATTATTTTATATTTTTGCTGGAAACTTGCTACTGTGAATAAATTAAGTAATTATGAATGAAAATAATAAGGAAGAAGGCTTTTTAAAAAAGCATGGGATGTTGTTTCTATTACTATTTTTCTTTTTTCTTCCCTATCTACTTATAGCATTAGAAAGGTTGACGAATATAAACTTAGGTGAATTATATACGTTCGGAATATCAAACCTTAGAGACTTTTATTTAGTTTGGGCTGCGGTTTTTGCTGTGATCGCCATTGTTTATCTCATTCAATTGACACGAAAAAAAATTGTCGGACAGAATATATTGGCTCAACAACAAAAAGAACAATACCAGCTGGAAGATATTACCCAACAAAATAATCGTTTTACAAAAGGAGTAGAATTGCTTGGCAGCGAACAAGAATCTTCAAGAATAGGAGGTGCTCATAATCTCTACTTTCTGGTAAAAGAACACCCTGAAAAGTTTAGTAAATCTGTCTTCGATGTTCTTTGTTACCATATTAGAACATTAACAGGAACTCCTAAATATATTATAAATTATAAGGAATCTCCGGCCAACGAAATACCAACTGTGTTGAATCTATTATTTAAAATAAGTGATGAGGAGTATTACTTTAAAGGATATCAGGCGGACTTGCAAAAAGCTTTTTTGCCGGGTGTTACTCTCGAAGATGCGTCTTTGGTAAATTCAAATATGCAGGAAGCGAATTTGCACCATGGAACATTAGGACGGATTATTTTGACAGGAAGTAATCTTTCTGGTGCCGACATGAATAAAATATATATCATTGATATGGTTGCTAACGAAGTAAATCTGACTAAGACCAACCTATCGGGAGCTGATATTAAAAAAACCTCACTAAAGAATGCTCTATTAAGTGAGGCTCTTCTGGAAAGGAGTTCTTTTGAAGATATCGATTTAGAGGAAAGTGATATGAAGGGAGCATCGTTAAGTGAAACAAGGCTGGTAAAGGTAAACCTGAAAAAAGCTAATTTGGAAGAGGCAAATATGGTGAGAGTCAACCTTATTGATGCCGATCTGGAGCAAGCTAATCTACAAGGGACTAACTTGTATGAAGCTCATATTGAAACAACAAAGCTTGAAAATATAAACTTCACCAATGCCTCCTTAGTAAATGCTTATATGTTTGGAGTTAATTTAAGAAATGCTGAAATGGAAAAGGTTTCTCTGGAAGGAGCCAATCTAATGGAATCAGACTTGTCAGGAGCCAACTTAAAACAAACCAATCTTGTGAAAGCAAATCTAAAACAGACTATTTTAGCCGATGTGAACTTTGTCGGTGCAAATCTGAATGGTGCTAACCTAAATGATGCTGATTTGAAAGGGGCTAATTTAACCAATGCCAATCTAAAAAGTGCACAAATGAAAAAGGCATTACTGAAAAATGCTCACCTTGAAAATGCAACACTTGAACAGGCAGACCTAAGCTATGCATGTTTAGATGATGCTGATTTAAAGAATGCTGATTTATCAAATTCCATACTCCATAACACGAGACTTGAAAATACCCAATTAGAACAGATTAATTTGACTGATGCTTCTTTAAAGGAAGCTATACTGACAGGTGCAAATCTCAGAAAAGCTACACTTGAACGTGTCGACTTAAGTAAAGCCGATTTAAGTAAAGCTGATTTGACTCATGCGGTATTGATAAATGCAACTATCCGTGAGGCCACCTTAGATGAAGCCATCATGGAAAATACGAATGTGACAGATGCCTCACTAATTAAAGCTTCATTACGTGGAACAATACTAATAGAAGCCAATTTAACAGGAAGTAATTTGAGTGGTGCTAATTTCAGGAATGCGGATCTTAGTAATTCTGTGTTATATGCTGCCAATCTTGAAGGAGCTTTATTAGAAGATGCAAATCTGAAAAATGTTGATTTAAGAGAAGCAAACTTAAAAGGTGTCAGACTTATTAACACCAATTTGGAAGGGGCTAAGCTGGAGAATGTTCACCTGGAAAATGCGGATTTAAAGAAAGCAAGGCTTGAAGGCGCTGTTTTAAATAACTCTAATCTGAAAGGAGTTAATTTTGAGGAAAGCATACTTGTCGGTGTAAGTATGGAAAGGGCCAACCTTGAAAAAGCAATTATGATAAAGGCAAATCTAAGATTTGCTAATTTAAAATACGCAAACTTACGGGAAGCCCGTTTTGAACGAGCTGTTCTTTCTGAAGTAAATCTGGAAGAGGCTAATCTGGAAAATGCGTCTCTTAACGGAGCTAATCTGGAAAAATCACGATTAAGCAAAGCATATATAGTCAATGCAGACCTGGCAAAGTCGAATCTAACGAATGTGAATCTGGAGGGGGCAAACCTTTCACACTCATTTCTGGAGAGGACTATTCTGATCGATTCAAACATGGAAAAAGCTATACTTGAAAAGGCTAACCTTGATAAGTCGATTATGGAAAGAGTTATTCTAATAGAAGCTAATCTGCGTGAGACAAAACTGCGTGAAGCCAATTTATCAGCTGCTCACCTGAATAAAGCCAACATGGAGAAAGCCAATTTTTCCGAAGCAAATATGGAACGGGCTAGTCTGACAGAAGCTAACTTAACGGAAGCCAATCTTCAATGGGCTAATCTTGTTTGGGCCAATTTAGAAAAGGTAAACCTTTACAATGCAAACCTAGTCTCTGTAAATCTAAATGGCGCCAATATGAATGGAGTAAACTTAGAAAATGCTAACCTCTCAGGTGGTACAATGGTAGATGCAAATCTTATAGGAGCAAATTTAAGAGGTGCAGTTTTGGAGAAAGTAAATATGAAAGGTGCTAATTTGAAGGGAGCAGATCTCCGAGGTGCTAACCTGGAGAATACAAACTTAGAAAATACAAATCTTGAAAATGCAATTATGGATAATAGCATCTTAAGAAACGCTAACCTGAAGAATACAAATATTAAAGGAACAATTCTGGAATAAAAAAAATACGTACCTTTGCGCTTTCGAACAGAAAGGTATAATGAAGATAAACGATAGTTTCAACAGATTGCTTGTCTTGCTGTTGATTACATTAATAGGTTGTATAGGTTTATATTATTTGCCCGATACCGTATTTGGACAAAAGATAAAAAAAGTCGACTTATTATCTGATATACGTAATATTCCCGAACCTATTTCGTTGGATTCTCTCCGAGCTCAATTGGAAATGACAGAGCCATTGGATATAGATTCCGCGGCAATTCGTGATTCTGTTATTCAGGCAGGACTAATTGATTCAAGAGTTCTGGCCTTACGTGATTCCCTTTACAAAGTCATGTCTACTTCTAAGGGAGCTGATTCCTCAGGTGTTCGAATTGAAGATTATTCGATAGGTCATACCGGATTGAAGCGTTTCTTTTCAGCGCTGAACAATCGTGTATATATGAATCGTCCTGTACGCATAGCCGTACTCGGAGATTCTTTTATTGAAGGAGATATAATGGTTGCCGATTTCAGGAATGAAATGCAGAATAAATTTGGGGGAAATGGAGTCGGCTTTGTTCCGATCACTTCAACGGCAGCACAATACCGTCCGACAATCGATCAAAAACCGGAAGGATGGACAACCTATTCAATCTTGCAGAATAAGAAACAGAAGTATACTTTGCCGGGAATGGTTTTCGAATCAAAATCCGATAGGGCTAAACTTCTTTTTAAAACATCCGAACGCTACCAGCGATTAAAGAAAGTTTCTTCTTTGAAATTTATATACGAAAAAAATGAAGCTACTAAGCTCCAATTAATATACAGTGGTTCGACTGACACCATTGTTGATCAGTTGCCTTCCTCTACCTACTTAAGTCAATATGTTATAAACAACGACAGCATTACTGACGGACAGTTCTTGTTTACACAGTCAAAAGGATTTAAGGCATTAGGAATTGCATTGGAAGATAATAAGGGTGTTATAGTCGATAACTTCTCTTTGCGTGGTAACTCAGGACTAATGATGGAACACTTCGATCCGGAATATTGTGCTTCATTCTCGAAAGTTCGTCCTTACGATTTGATCATCCTTCAATACGGATTGAATGTAATAGATGGAGATATGTTGCAATATGGATGGTACCGCACACGTATGGTGGAGGCCATTAAGCATCTTCAACGTTGTTTTCCTGATAGTGATATTCTGTTATTAAGTTTAACAGACCGGGCCAATCAATACAATGGAGTATTTAAGACCATGCCGGCAGTATTAGCACTTTTACATACGCAACGACTAATTGCCAAACAAGCAGGCATACCTTTCTGGAATATGTTCGGCGCAATGGGAGGTGAAAACAGTATGGTCACATATGTGGAAAAAGGATGGGCGAGTAAAGACTACACCCATATGAGCTTCCGAGGAGGAAGGGAGATAGCCAAAAGTTTAATGAAAGCATTGATGCTTGAAAAAGAGTTTTATGATGAAGCGGAAAAAGCGGGTAAATAATACATTGCGTATATTATCAGTAATAAGCGTTATTGCTTTGGTAATAGGCATAGAAATGTTTGCCCGGAATAATAAACCGGAAGTTTTATCAGATATAGATATATATGATTCTATACCTGTTATCAAGCCAAGACCAACGATTGTTTCGGATACTTTGCGATCTAAACTGTCGTTTGTTATTGACTCATTATGTATAGTGTCAGATCCTAACAATTCGTTAGATTCTTTTTTCGCCGAGTTGGATATGTTGAACGCGGACAAGGATACTGTGATAAATATAGTACATTTAGGTGATTCACATATTCAGGCAGGTTTCTTGAGTGGACGTATGATGCGATTGATGCATAACCAATTCGGGAATGCCGGACGTGGTTGGGTTTCCCCGTTAAAAATAACAAAAACAAATGAGCCGGATGACTATTTCATTAAATCTGTCGTTAAGGAATGGACTACGGGAAGATGTGTTCAACGAGAAAAGAAATGTCCGATAGGACCGGGAGGGATAGGTGTTCATACTGTATCACCATTTGTTAATTTTGACATAGCTATTGCACCTAATAACGGTGCCGGATATCAATTTAATCAGGTCGTCCTTTATCGTGGAGAAGCATCTATGCCCATGCTTCCTGCCGGAACTATAAAAGATTCCGTCGAGATCCACAGAACAGATTCTGTATATTTACCGAATATAGTAACAGATACATTTAAAATATCTTGTATTACGGATAGTTTGCAGTTACAAAGTACTCGTCGCAAAGAAGGAACAGATTCGTTGCTTCCGGCAGAGAATTTCGATAATCTTTATTATGGATTTAATCTGAGCAACGGCCGGCCGGGTATCCTTTATCATTCGATAGGAATTAACGGTGCGATGTTTGTTAACTATACAGATGAATATTATGTGCGTCAATTAGCATTACTTAAACCTTCTTTGTTAATTGTTTCTTTAGGTACTAATGAAACTTTCGGAAGACAATTCTCAACCAATGAGTTTACCGAACAAATAGAAACATTTCTATCTCTGGTAAAAAAGTATTTACCTGAAACGGCAATTATATTAACTACTCCTCCGGAATGTTTTAAGCGAGTCTGGGTTAATAAGAAAAGAACATATGTTAGAAACAACTTCACAGCACGTTCTGCTGAAGCAATTGTAAATGTGGCCAAAAAAGAAGGCCTGGCCTATTGGGATATGTTCCGTACTACAGGAGGAAAGGATTCTTCAAAGAAATGGTTTGATGGGAAATGGATGGGAAGAGATCGTGTCCATTTCAATAAAGAAGGATACCAGGAACAAGGTCTTCTTTTATTTAACGCTTTAATGAATTTAAAAATAAAAAGAGAAAACGAAACACCTTTACAAATGGATGATATTTGAGAAACGTTATGAATGAACCTAATACTCTACTTAATATTGACTTTATGAGCTTCTTCTCTGATTTATCATTAGAGAAGTTAGGCGAGCAATTCGTTTATCAGCCGAACGCTCCGATGTTGTTTAGTAGTGGTTTATTCTTCTTTCTGTTTATAGGTTTCCTTCTTATTTATATGTCGTTAAGGAAACATCTTTTAGCACGTCTTATCTATGTTACGCTCTTTTCTCTTTACTTTTATTATAAAAGCAGTGGTATTTGGTTTATTCTGCTTCTTTTAACGGCAACGTCAGATTTCTTTATAGGACGCAAACTATCATTAACCGTATCAACCCGAGTCAGGAAATTTCTTGTTGTAATCAGTTTATGTATTAACCTGGGAATGCTGGCCTATTTCAAGTATTTCAATTTCTTGATGAATTTGTTTGCACAAGTAGCTCATGATGTGGGTTATTTCTTTGGGAATGGGACATTACAAAGTATCACGTATGAACCGATGGATATATTTCTTCCTGTAGGAATCTCTTTCTTTACCTTTCAATCGTTGAGTTATATCATAGATATATACCGGCGAAAGATAGAACCGGTTAATAGATGGATAGATTATATTTTCTACGTTTCTTTCTTTCCTCAATTAGTAGCCGGGCCGATAGTACGTGCTCGTGATTTTATACCGCAGATATACAAAGATATAACGGTAACTCGTGAACAGTTTGGAGAAGGTTTTTTCCTTGTATTATGCGGTTTGTTTAAAAAAGCAGTGATCTCGGATTACATTAGTCTGAATTTTGTTGACCGTATCTTTGATGCACCATTATTATATACCGGTGTCGAGAACCTTATGGGAGTGTATGGGTATGCTTTACAGATCTATTGCGACTTCTCAGGTTATTCGGATATGGCTATTGGTATCGCTTTACTTTTAGGATTCCGTTTTAATATCAATTTCGACTCTCCTTATCAGTCGGCTACTATCACTGAGTTTTGGAGGCGTTGGCATATTTCACTCTCTTCCTGGCTTAAAGATTATTTGTATATTTCACTTGGTGGGAACAGAAAAGGAAAGGTGCGTACATACCTAAATTTAATTATCACGATGCTTCTTGGGGGCCTTTGGCACGGTGCCGCATTACGTTTTATACTATGGGGAGCGATTCATGGGGTTGCTTTAGCTATCCATAAATTTATTATGGGACGTTTCAAAAGCTTTAAATCAGTTGGAAGCGAAATGAGTCCGTTCCGCAGAGTATTAGGAATAGTCTTTACTTTCCATTTGGTTTGTTTTGGCTGGATCTTTTTTCGCGCCGATTCAATGCAGGTTGCCAATGAAGTAATCTCTCAAATCTTTACAAACTTTCATCCTGAAGTCTTTATGCAGTTTGTAGAAGGATATAAAGCTGTATTTTTCCTGATGATATTAGGATTTATCCTTCATTTTATGCCGAAGCGTGCCGAAGCTGCGGCACAGAAAGTTGTTACTCGTTCACCTTTATTAATACAGGCTCTTTTATTTATAATTATTATCTTTATCGTGATTCAGGTAAAGAGTGCCGGAGTACAACCTTTTATTTATTTTCAATTTTAACGACAACCACATATGAAGACGTTCCTTATTATTATAACCGTAATAGTATTTTTAATCATAATTATTGTCATTTTTGCTTTTCGCAAGAGTAAACCTAAAAATCCCCTTCCTCCGATTAGAAATAAAGTCGGGTCGTTAGTTCAGAATGACAAGATGGTTGTTGTTGTTGGAAATAAATTAGAAGAAGTCGAAGAAATAGTGATTCCCTTTCGTAAATTATATAACCGCAACGATTATAAAATAGATATCAAACTACACGCTATTGAAGAAAAAATAATAGTATTAACATTCCCTAATGATATTGATTTTGTTGTATTTTTCTATCTGATCAAAAACCTTACGTATCCTCCTGTAAGAAAATCTATGGCAAAAGTATTGGGATGGTGTACCTTGTTACCAATCGAGAAAGAAAAACCGATCAGTAAACAAGCTATGATCTATGCAACGGACAATCCGATAAATAAAGAAGTTTATCTTACAACACAGGATAATGAGTGTTGGAAAGTAAATTTTGATAAAAATCAGTATGAACCGTCAACACTAATACAACAATTCAGTAAGCCTCCATATACTTATCTCGATATCAAGCATAGAGACGGCTATTTCTTATCATAACCATATAAGTTTGTGAAAACATCTTTCACCTTTCACATACCCTTGTTATCAGAACTTTATAGTGAATCGTCATTCTTTTTATCTTTCACGGTAGCTTTCACCCGAAAAAAGCTTAAAAACCTAATGTGAAAGTAATGTTGTAGTAAATTTATAAAAACCGGGATAATCGTTTTCCTAATAAGAAATTTCCACTAAAAGTTAGGAAAAAACTGTAGACCTTTTAATTCACGGATAATTACTGATTATCGTTTGATTGCCTGACTTTTGTTAACTTCATAACTGTGGAATATATTTTTCACACCTGTGAAACTTAATTCTCACACCTGTGAAATATTTTTTTCACACCTGTGAAGTTAAAAGAATATAAGCAGCTATCTATTAATGAATAACTACTTATATATTAAAATCACTAATACTTTTTATTAGTATCATCGCATTTCAAACGTTTAATAGTTAGAATGAATAATAATATACTCTATTTGGAAAGGAAAAATTCAAGAAAGTGTTATTGGCTTTTTTATTCTGAAAGTAACCCTGAAAGATATTTCCTTCAGGGTTTTATGCTGTTATATAGACAATTATCTGAGACTGAAGGCTGAAGTTAAAAAGTGGAAAATAAGTGTAAGAAGAGTTGTTGTTACGATAAAAATAAAAACAGCGATCAATCTCTATTTGAATAATATTTCATAAACTGGGCACGTTCGTACATGCTTGGGTTTTCTATATTAGCAAAACTTAGTTTACCTTGAAATTGTGATAATGATTGATATTTTGCCTGAAGCATCCATTCTTCCACACAAGTAAGTACCTGTGAAATTATTTCTGCTCCATACGTATAAATTGCACTACACATTTGAACTGCAGAAGCTCCGGCAAGTAAGCATTTGATTACATCTTCCCAATCATGTATACCGGTAGATGAAGCAATACTTATTCCGGGTACTTTGCCGGCAACAATAGCTGTCCAGCGCAAGGTATCACTTAAGTCGGAATGACTGCTGAATACATTTCCTGATGTGATTTGCATCTTATTAATATCAATATCAGGTTTGTAAAAACGATTGAAGAGAACTACACCATCAGCTCCATTTACTTTAAGGATATGTACTAAAGCCGGCACATTACTAAAGAACCGACCAATCTTCATAATTACAGGAATCGAAATAGTCTCTTTAACTTTACGGATAATGTTTACATACATCGCGCGTGTTGCATCGAAATCATGTGTTATGTCTGTATCCATAAAGAAAACATTCAATTCGAGGGCATCAGCACCTGCCAATTCAATTTGTTTGGCAAAGTCTATCCACGCGTCAGCTTTATAACAGTTAATACTGGCTATAATAGGGATTGTGCATGCTTCTTTTGATTTTTTAATTATATTCAGATAATTACCTACCTGATCAGCTTTCACATATTCACGTATATAATCAGAAGCTTCCGGGAAATCAGAAGTTTTTACCAAAGAATCACTTTGCATTTCGATTTGCTCTTCAAAAAGAGATTTTAAGACAATTGCCCCGGCACCGGCCTTTTCATACTCTTTATTTCTTTCCGGACTGGAAGTAAGACCTGAGCTGCCTACTATAATCGGATTACGAAGTGTCAATCCTGCATATTGAGTTTTAATATCGATCATGTTTAGATAAATTACATTTAACCTGAGTTTTATACAAATGTATATATTTATTTTTAATATTCACGTTGCCCGAAGATAAGACTTCCGATTCTTACCATAGTACTTCCTTCTTCGATAGCAATCTTGTAATCGTCTGTCATGCCCATTGAAAGGTCTACAAAATCATCGGAAAGAGGGAAATACTCCTGCCTTATTTCCTTAAAAAGATCGCTCAACGTATGAAATTCACGCCGTATCTGTTCTCTATTGTCTGTGAAAGTTGCCATTCCCATTAGTCCGCATATACAAACATTTGGAAATGCTTCGATATCAATTTCATCCAACAACTGTTTTACTTCTTCGGGTGTAAATCCGTGTTTGCTCTCTTCTTCTGCAATATGAACTTCCAATAAAACACGGATTACATGATTTTGTTTACTTGCTTGTTTGTTTATTTCCTGGAGCAATTTTAGCGAATCCACACTTTGAATGGTATGAATAAAAGAAGCAATATCTTTTACCTTATTACTCTGTAACGGACCAATGAAATGCCATTCTATATCCGGCGGTAATTGTTGATGTTTAGCCTTTAGTTCTTGCGCACGGCTTTCTCCAAAAATCCGTTGTCCAGCTCTATATGCTTCTATTATTGTATCTGCCGAGTGAAATTTCGATACAGCAACTAATCTTACTTTAGGCGGAAGGCTAGTTTTTAGCAATTCTATTTGTGAAGCAACACTCATGCACTTTGTTCGGCTAATAAAACTTCGTCTAATTTAGGTTTTACCTGATCATTAACCGCAAATGGGAATACATCCATCAGTGGAGTTTCCGTAACAGAAGCAATAGTATAATCGGCCATAGTGCCCTTCATTCCTTCTTCCAATACGGCAATAGCGCTTTTGAGATCGGAGGCTTGCGACAACATTTGTACGGCTGTTTTCTTTTCAGCTCCGCTTTTTTCATCTAATGAGATGAAAAAAACTTTTATACGATAATAACGATCTCCATTTTCATTGAAAAAGATTTCAGAAAAACGGGCACGTTTAATATCGGCAATTGTAAATTCTCCAGTTATATAAGGACGTATCTCTTCTGTAATACGTGCTTCTGCTTCCGTAAACGACAGAGCGTCTACCAGATAAGGCTCTGTAACTTTCTTTTGCATCCCGTTTTCAAGCATCTTTTCGTAAGCAACCTTACATTCAAACCAATTGTGCATAATATCTTTTTTATTTATAAAATTAAATCAATAACAGGAGGCAAAGATACAATAATTAAAAAGTCAATCCTCTTAATTAAGATGTATTAATGATGGCTTTTTCTTTTTGAAGTTGTGAAAGGATTTTCAACAAAATGACTATTTTTGTATTATTATGTCACTAAAACGATTTGGTGTATCCCTTGAGGATGAGTTATTATATGATCTTGACCAATATGTCAATGATAATGGATTTGCAAATAGATCGCAGGCTATACGATTTCTTATTGAAAAAAACGTTGCTGAACAGAAGTGGCAATGTAATCATATCGTTGCGGGAACTATTATTATTATGTATGATTTGTCAAAAAAAGAAATTACTGCTAAAATAGCTACTATACAACAGGACTATACAGATGTGATATTATCTTCTTCTCAATATTTTCTAAATCCTGATCATTGTATGCACGTTGCCACCGTACTAGGCGAAGCTCATCGATTAACGGAACTTTCCGACCGCTTGACCACTATTAAAGGAATTCGTCATGGAAAATTAGTAATGAGTCGGGCAGATTAATTTTTTTTTGCATTTGTCGTGACACGTTTTGTTTCAAAGGTGTTACTTTTGCCGTGATATTTATTAAATGAAAAACAATTTAGCATGAGAATAAAAATAGGGTTAGTCTTACTTTCTATTATACTATGTTTAAAAACACAAGCGATAGAGCCGGAAGTGATAGACAGTCTCATCAATCTTAAAGGCGTTGTGATATCAGCTAATAAGGTTCAAGTAAATCGCAGCAGTGTTCCTCTTTCAGTTTCTGTGATAGAAAGGGAAGAAATAGAAGCTAGCAGCGAATCAGCATTGCTTCCGGTGCTTTCGCAGCGTGTTCCCGGATTATTTGTGACCCAAAAAGGAATTACCGGTTTTGGTGTTTCTGCCGGTTCTGCCGGTACAGTTAATATCCGTGGGGTGGGACAAGGAAATAAAGTTTTAATGCTCTTCGATGGGCAACCTCAATGGGCTGGTCTCTTTGGGCATTCACTCCCTGATACTTACGTGGCCTCAGATATTGAACGAGTAGAGGTCATTCGTGGTCCTGGTTCTTTATTATATGGTTCAAATGCGATGGGGGGAGTAGTGAATATTATAACACGAAGCCAGAAGCAAGAAGGGCGGCGTACGCAAGCCCGCATCATGTATGGATCATATAATACTCAGAAATATATGATAAATAACGGTTATAATAAAGGCGCTTTAAGTACTTTTATCTCCGTAAACCATGATCGAACGGATGGTCATCGACCTGATTCTAAATTTTATATTACTAACGGTTTTGGGAAAGTAGGTTATCGTTTTAATGAGAATTATAAAGCAATTGCTGATATAAGTCTTGCAAAGTTCAAAACACATAATCCCGGTCGGGTGGAAGCTCCAATTATTGATAATATAATGGATATCCTTAGAGGAACAGCTTCCTTTGCCTTTGAGAATGTACATGATAAAAGTAGCGGAGCAATCAGAGCTTTCTATAATTGGGGACATCATGATGTGAATGACGGTTATAGTCCTGGAGAGGATCCTTTAAAATTCCTCTTTAAAAGTGACGATCATAACGCAGGTGTACTTCTTTATCAATCTTTTCGTTTGTTTCAGGGGAATAGTTTTACGGTTGGATTTGATTATAAGAACTGGGGTGGGCATGCCTGGAATGATAGTATTAACGGCAATAAGAAAGAATTGGCTGATAAATCCGTTAATGAAATCGCCGGGTATGTGATAGCTCAACAGGATTTATTTGATAAATTGAGTCTAAATGCTGGTGTACGTTATGAATATAATGATGGTTTTGATGGTGAATGGGTTCCACAGGCAGGTCTTACATGGCGGCCGATTGAAGGAAATGCGATAAAAGCTTCCATGTCGAAAGGTTTCCGCAGTCCTAATATCCGTGAAATGTATATGTTCCCACCCCAAAACCCCAATTTGAAGCCGGAAAGTATGATGAATTATGAAGTGTCGGTTGGTCAATCTTTTCTTGACGGAAGATTTTCTGCTGAAATTACCGCCTTTTATATTGAAGGCAAGGATATGATACAATCAAGAAAAAATACAGAGGGACGCTTCCAGAATATCAATGTAGGTCGTTTTTACAATAAAGGTTTCGAAATAGAAGCTAATTACCATGCTCTTAAAAATTTTAATTTGAACACCAGTTATAGTTTTCTGGATATAAACAAACCTCTTGAGGCTGCTCCCAAACATAAATTTGTAGCAAATGCTATGTATATGCCTGGAAGGTTTACTTTTCATGTAAACCTGCAAAGCATTTTTGGTCTTTACGTTAATGCAACCAATGAATTGAAACAAGATTATACTACGCTGGATGCTAAGATATCTTATCTTTTCGGTACCCGAAACAAGGGATTGAACCTATTTATTAAAGGTGAAAATCTTACTGCTACACGTTATCAAATAAATGAAGGTTTCCCGATGCCTAAGGCTATCTTTATGGGAGGAATTGATTTGGTTTTTTGATATTTTATTTAATTAATTTTTTTTACGGGAAAATTCTCTCATAGAGTTTTCTCGTTTTTTGTTTATACAATATATATTATCGCGTTCCTGTTAATTGTACTCTTTTGTTTTGTGTAAAATGAAAGGTAAATATGGTAAAATTTGCTTAAAAAAACTCTATAAATGAATTTGTAAATAAAAAATACCAACAATGTTTTTTTTTATATCTTTGTCCCTGTAAAATAAAAAATTACCTAATTAGAAAAACCCCTTTTTATAGTTGTAAAATAACCTATTATATTTCAATTTTTTAAGAAAAATAATTATGAAAACAAAAAGTATCTTATTAAACCGTTTTATGATTTTTATTCTTTTATCGGGATTAATCATAAATATGAATTCATGTAAAGATAAAGATGAACCTACTCCTGAAATAGTAACAGAAAATGAGGTCTATTTCGTAATCGGTGAAGTATTACAAGGTGGTAAACCTTTAGAAGGAGTAAAAGTTAGTACTTCAGATAAAGAGAGTACAACAGATGCTAATGGTAATTTTGAATTAGAATTATCAAAAAAAGGAGATTATAGTGTTGTCTTTGAAAAGGCAGGATATGTATCTATAACTTCAAAAGTTACAATTAATTCAAATGCAAAGAATAAGGCCTCTGTAGCTATTAAACAAGAACTAACAAAAAAACATGAGCCTTTTTTGATAACTCCGGAAATGGAAGAAGAAAGATCAGAGCCTGTCAATGCAAACATATCATTAGATATACCTTCTGGTGCGGTCAAAGAATCTGTAGAGGTGTATATGACGGAGTTTATACCATCATCACAAACAATACAAACAGGAACTATAAATGCAAGTTTGTTATCTTTAAATTTGGAACCTGATGGTCTGGTTTTCGAAAAACCTGTGAAAATAAGTCTCAAAAATCCAATGCGAGGAGAAGTCCGTTTTGATGATCTAATACATATTAAAGAAACAAACGGTGTTCGTCAAGAGCTTGGAAAAACGTCTTATAATGCCGATACACATTCCTATGAATCTTATTTGTCTGGTTTTTCAAATCATTATTTTGTTATCAATACGAATGTATCATCGAGTTCTGTTTCTACAGAATTATTAGATACGGAAGTAATTGACAATTTGGGGAATATGTCGGCAAGAGATGAGTCAATAACAATGGCTCAAAAATATGGCTGGACATTTGACGGAGATTTGGCTGGAAGTATACGTTCAAAGTATCCAACACTAACAGATGCTTCTGTTAATGGATTGGTATCTAATATCTCAACGGCGGTAGCTTCTATTATGGGATCCAGTGCCGGTGTTGGAACATTAAACTTATCTATACCTTTCAGGGTAAGTGGTGACATAAAAGTTACGATTAATTTTAATGCTCAGGTGCAAAATGATACATTCTCATTTCCTCTCATTTTTGTAGATGGTAACTTGGATTGGTTTGAAGTTTCGGTTAAAAAGTATTTAGGAACAGAAGTCTCTACAACATATCAATACGGAAGTAGTCATACAGACCATTCAGGAGGATCAGGACAATAATATTTCTGTCTCTTTGAGAGATGACAACATATTGTCAAATAATTAAAATAATAGGGATAATACTAATTTTTATATTATGTATTATCCCTATTAAAGCACAATACTCTTTAGGAATGACAGGTTTGCTGAACATTCCAAGTGCAGATATGCAACACGATGGTGTATTTATGGCAGGAGGAAATTATCTTCCCCGAGAAATGACACCAGAATACTGGAATTATAATACGGGGAACTATTTTGTAAATATTACTATCCTTCCTTTTGTTGAAGTCGCTTATCGCTGTACTCTTTTAAGAGGAGAATTTAAAGCAGACAATAAATGGCAACAAGATCGTTCAGTTTCTTTGCGAATACGACCTTTGAAAGAAGGAAAATATTGGCCGTCAGTTGTTGTTGGATCGAATGATGCCTTTACTACAAACCAATTAAATCCTTTCAAAGAGTCTAAAGGTAACCGATTCTTTTCTTCAATATATGGTGTAGTAACAAAAAATATAAATTTAGATGGACACACTGTAGGTTTTACAGCAGGTGGATATATACTTTCACGTAATAACTCTGCTCAAGAGGGTTTTTTCGGAGGTCTTAGTTATACACCGTCTTTCTTACAACCTCTATCTTTAATTGTCGAATATGATACAAAAGGTATTAATGTGGGACTAACAGCTCATGTATTAAAGTATTTTTCATTGCATATATTCTCTTATGATTTTGAGACTGTTTCTGGAGGTATACGTTATGAATTTCGCCTGATTAAATAAAATAATGAAAATCCATCAACATATATATAGGTTTTTATTAGTACTATATTGTATCTTTTATTCGATAACAATATCCGGACAAACTATTAATAATCAGGTAGAAGAAGTAAGGATATTATTAAAACAGATAGGAATGGAAGATATTGCTGTAGTGAATGAATCAGATATCTTACATATAATATATAGTGATAATGTCTATAGAGGACCTACTAGGGGGGCTTTTGAAGTGATAAAAAAGCTATTGGGTGACTTACATATAGAAACAGATATTCATCTCATTTTACAAGAAGATCAGATACCTCAGGTTGTTTTGAAATTATCCGGACAGGTAATCCGTGATTATTATGCAGAAAAGTCTTCATTAAAACAATTATTCTCAACCATTCAGATCAGTTATGATACAGATAAAGAGAAATCTGTATTCAGGAACATTAAAAAGCAGAATCGTTCAGCAGGGAAAGTGGATCTTGTGCTATATCCTCAAATTACGTTGAATAATGCATGGATGGATAAAATATATGGAACTATTCTTAATATAGCACCGGCCATAGAAATAGGACTCTGGCAAGGAGCTTCTTTTACAGGACAGGTTATTTTTCCCATTTGGAATAATATGAAAGGTGAGATGGATTATATACGTGCTGGAATGCTTGTTTTCAGACAGGAATATAGATTTCCTAAGAATGTGTTTGCAACAGTTAATATCGGTAATTTCAATAGCAGTCGTATAGGAGTAGATGTCGCTTTAAAATACAGACCTAATAATGACCGGTGGGCTATTGGGCTGAATGCCGGCCTGACGGGTTCATCTACATTCTATTCGGGTCAATGGGAAGTAACTCGATGGAAACGAACAAGCGGTTCTGTTTTCTTAACTTATAACGAACCCTGGTATAATCTTGAGTTTAATATTGCTGCCCACCGTTATATTTATGGAGATTATGGAGTACGTTTAGACTGTACCCGCCATTTTGGAGAAGTTTCAATTGGTTTTTACGGGATGTATTCCGGAGGAGAGCCTAATGGAGGATTTCATTTCGCAATACCTCTACCAACTAAGAAAAGGATGAATCGTAAAGTGATACGTTTAGGGCTTCCCGAATATTTTGATTGGGAATATGAAGCACAAAGCGGTAATGAATATGCTAAAAAACGTTTGGGCCGCTATTATGAAACTCGCCCGGATGAGAATCGTAGTCAACGATATTACAACCCTCATCATATGAAAGAAACCTTAATAAAGCTAGCCTCAGAAAAAAACTAAGGCCGTCTCTCAACGAGGCAGCCAAAGAAAAACGAATTCAATAACATCTATGTGTTATACACTTACGATTACTCTTAAAAGGTTAAATGTAGAAATGCCATATATTTTACATCTATATGGCTAATACCGTGCCAAAAGTTCTCGCGCAATCTTTTATGATGATTAACATGCTTTATATCAATAATATAAAAGAGGTGATAATTTTTCTATCACCTCTTTTATATATAAATAGGATTGTGGAATTTCACCCCTTGTTGTGGATTTTTTCCACAACGAGTGTGGCCTGTTTGATTACATCTTCAACAAATATACTCCATTCATTGTCGGTTAAATCTTTGTATTTAGTTTCCAGAATATGCAACTTTTCGACTGCAGCATAACTTTGTAACATAGTAAAGAGCGGGAGCATTTTATGTGCTATCTTAGAGGCTTGTTCTTTATCTATATTATCAAGTGCCTCTTTCAGGAGAAAAATGTTTTTTTCTGTCTCTTCTGCAAAAGTTTTCAGAATAGAATCGGCTGCTTCCTTATCATCTCCGGCAAAAGAAATTAATGAAGATATATTGGGTACTTGTTCTACTATCATATGTGTAGACAAGATTTCATTTAATACAGTAATTAGCTCTCCGGAAGTGAATGGTTTTACCAAAAAGCCAGTAAATCCAACATCTTTATAATGCTCAGTATCTTCGGCATTACTTGCAGACAAAGCCACAATTGGAATTTTTTCCAATTCAGGTAAACCGGAAGTTCTAATCTTTTTAAGCAATGTATACCCATCAATTCCAGGCATTTGGATATCTGTAAGAATAATATCAAATTTTTGTTCCTTTAATATGTCAAGAACAGTATTGGCATCTGTAATAGCTGTTGCTTTGATGTAATTTCGCTTCAATAATTCTTCAGTCAGTCTTAATTGTAAAGTGTCATCATCTACAACCAAACAATTAATAGTATTATTCATAATTGGTGGCATAGGTTGAATATAGTTTTTTTGATCTATATCAGAATCCTCTGAAATAACATCATCTGCAAAAGGTAATGGAAGAGTTATCGTAAACTCAGAACCTTCTTCAGGTTCACTTTTTACTCCAATCGTGCCCCCCATTAATGATACTAATTTGCTGGTAATAGACAGACCAAGTCCAAAACCTTCCGTTTTATCAGCTCCTTCTAGTCGTGTAAACTCTCCAAATATCTTTTCTTGTTCTTCAACATTCATTCCAGGACCATCGTCTTTGACAACTATTTTCAGCTGATTAGGAATAGTTTCATTAGATGGTTCAATGGATACTAACATTCCGACATTTCCTTTATGAGTGAATTTGATTGCATTCGACAGTAGGTTTCCTACCGTTTGTTTGATGCGTACAGTATCTCCCAAATAGCTCCGTTCGTCTTCATCATCGGCAATATTGATTTGAAAGGATAAACCTTTTGCATCGGCTAAAGGTTTAAAGCTGGCATGTATTTCTTCAAAGAGCACAGGAACTTTGAAAGGAACAGGATGTATATCCATTTTGCCTGAGTCGAGTCGGTGAAAATCAAGCAAATCATTAACAAGAGAAAGAATATGTTTAGCCGAAACGTCAATATTCTCCAGATACATCGTATTATCTTTTTGGGGATTTTCTTTTACCAGATTTAAATAGCCCAGGATCGACGAAAGAGGAGCTCTTATATCATGGCTGATGGTAAGCATTAGTTTTTCACGACTTTGCAATAAGTCTTCAGCATATTGTTTAGCCTTTTCTAATTGTTTGCGATAGTATCTACTTCTGGAAATATCCCGCATAGCTATAAAAAGGAATATCAGAACTATTATAATAGATATTATAGCGATCAATGCCAGGTTTTCGGATGCATTATGAATTAATTCTTGTTTTCTCAGTTGTTCTTCCTCTGAAGCAACCATTTCTTCCTCTTCAATATCAAATAACAATTGGTTTATTTCATTGCTAATAATACTATTATTATATCTTAATGTATTGGTCTGTTTCAGTAGACGCTGATTAAATTGCGCTCGTTCACCAGCAATATCACGTTGTATTTCTCCTAACACTTTACTTGTAGTTCCATCATCGGAATATGTGTTAACAGTTGAATCAGTAGAAATCCGGTCGGTTTTATTTACAATAATCGTACTGTCTTCCTTTCCAGGAGTAAATGCTTCTGCCAAACGTTTGAAAAAACCTTTTTTAGGGCGTTGAACAACAACAACGGTATCCTGTTTGGAATCTTCTTGTTTTTGTACATCTATTTCTTTTGTCGGTTCACGGGTAGGAGGGACGGGACGGGAAAGATTACGCGAATATATCTTTTCCATTTCTTTTATTGTCTCCAACAACTGTTGAGTATTGGTACGCTTTTGATCTAGAAGTTCATCAATTTTATCAATCTTTCCTAACTTTATAGAGTCTGATGTAAAGTCACGTAATAACTGCATTTGCTCATGAACCTCATCAAGGGTTTGATTAAACTTCTCGAAATCTTCATCAGGTGAACCTATAAATTGTGTATAGGCTTCACTTTCATATAGAAGTGACAACGTATTTGTTATAATGAAAATTTTTTCCTTTGCTGTATTCTCTACTTCTTTTTCATTGGCTATCCGGGAGATAAGATTGAAGATATATATACCTGCACATATTGCCAGAATTGCAATAGATAAATATCCAATGATAATACTTCTTGCTAAATGCTCTTTGTTTTTCGACATAGAATTATTGAATTATTAACATTCGTTTTTTAAGGTGACGCAAGATAGTCATTTTGTCATTTATGACAAAGGGTTATGCAGGGATCTTGATTTTTAATGATAGCTATGATTTATTAATACTTGATATTGTTGAAAACAAAATAATGTTACTTTTGTAAATATTAAATGTTACAGTATTGGAGACACGAGTTAAATTAATAGTAAAGGAATTAATTGATAGTCAGATACGTTCAGGAGCATATACGCTTGTATTGGCAGAAGAAACCGGACAACATCGTATTCCTATTATTATCGGGACAGCTGAAGCGCAGTCTATAACTTTCGCATTACAGCATATTATGCCACCGCGCCCGATCACACATGATTTATTTGCTTCATTTATTCAATCTTTTAGTATAAAGCTAAAGGAAGTTTTTATCTATAAATTTGAGGAAGGAATTTACTATTCAGAATTATTATTTGATGATGGTGAGCGTCAGATAAAACTGGATTCACGTACTTCCGATGCAATCGCAATCGCTTTACGGGTTGGATGTAATATATACACTACTCCTGAGATTATTAGTGAATGTGGTGTGGTATTTGAAGAAACTAATTATTTTGATGACAAAGAAGAGGATTTTCCATTCGATCTTGAGCCTGAAGATATAAAAGATGAAGCCCAGTTAAAGAAATGGTTGACAATATTAGAAACTGACGAACTCAAACTTCGGTTGGAAGAAGCGGTGGCTAATGAGAATTATGAATATGCTAAGATGTATCAGGACGAATTAAAACGTCGTAAAGAAGAAGGAGAATAAAGAATGATTGAATCCTCAGGCTTTAATATTATTTCTCTTTTACGTGGACTGTTGGGTATGGTTTCTGTTCTGGCAGTCTGTTATTTAATAAGTTATGATCGTAAACGTATAGATTGGAAGTTAGTAGCTGGAGGATTGATTCTTCAATTGATATTGGCGCTATCTATATTATATATACCATTTATAGGAGTCCTTTTTGAATGGATAGGTAAGGCTTTTGTAAAGTTAATGGATTTTACCCATGCTGGAATCGCTTTTCTATTGGGACCGTATGCAGATAAATCGAAAGGATTCAGTTTTCTGCTTCATTCTTTACCTATCGTGATATTCTTTTCTGCTATAGTGTCATTATTGTATTACTGGGGGATTATTCAACGTATAGTAGGAGCTTTCTCATGGGTACTCCGTAGATTTATGAATGTGTCTGGTTCTGAAGGACTGGTTGCTGCCGGTAATATTTTTATGGGTATGACTGAGTCTCCTGTATTAATAAAGAATTATTTACCTGCAATGAATCGTTCGGAAATATTCCTGGTAATGGTCTCTGGTATGGGGACGATTGCCGGTTCTGTTATGGGAGCGTATGTGGGTATGTTAGGTGGAATAGACCCCGAACAGCAAGTTTTGTTTGCCAAACACTTATTATCAGCTTCCGTTATGGCCGCCCCAGGAGCTATTGTTATAGCTAAAATGCTTTGTCCACAAACTGAGCCGGTAGACGATCGGATGGTAGCATTAGAGAAAATCTCCGGACAATCTACTCCGTTAGATGCCTTGGCTGCAGGAACTTCAACCGGTGTTAAACTGATGGTTAATATAGCTGCAATGTTGTTGGTCTTTATAGCATTGGTAGCATTTATGAATTATATTTCAAAAGACCTTATAGGGCATTTCACTGGCTTGAATGAATGGATTATAAATTTCACGGATGGAAAGTCGGATGGCCTTACTTTTCAGTTTATGGTAGGAATTGTTCTTGCCCCGTTTATGTGGCTGATAGGGATACCGGTCGGAGATCTAACTTTAGTTGGTTCGTTATTAGGACAGAAAACTATTCTTAACGAGTTTGTCGCTTATGCACAGATGCAGGAATGGAAAGATGCCGGACTCTTTCTTTATGAAAAGTCTATGATCATGTCTACCTATATTTTATGTGGTTTCGCAAATATATCATCTATAGGTATATTGCTAGGCGGAATGGGGGTATTGGCACCAGAGAAACGTGGAATGATAACCCGCTTTGGTTTCCCAGCGATGATAGGAGGAGCGTTGGTGTCGATTATGTCAGCCACTATCATAGGGATGATTATGGGATAGAAATATTAACGATTAGTAATTAACGGATTAACGATTAATAATATCAAAGTTGTTAATCACTAATCACTAATCGTTTAACGTTAATCGTTAAATTTTTTATATGCCTCAGATATTTTATACTCCTAACATATCCGTTAATCATGAACTTCCGGAAGAGGAAGCAAAGCATGCAATCCGTGTCCTTAGACTTTCGGAAGGAAGTGAAGTGTTGTTGATTGATGGTAAAGGATATTTTTATAAAGCACTTATTGAGCAAGCCAATCCCAAACATTGTACAGTTTCAATAATAGAACGATGGCCGCAACCGAGTTTATGGAATTTTAGATTACATATAGCAATAGCTCCTACAAAGAATATGGATAGGATAGAATGGTTCTGTGAGAAGGCAACTGAAATAGGAATAGATGAAATTTCATTTCTAAATTGTCGTTATTCTGAAAGACGTGAGATTAAAACGTCTCGTATCGATAAGATACTTGTAAGCGCTATTAAGCAATCACAAAAAGCGATATTGCCGAAAATCTCAAATATTTTACCTTTTAAAAACTTTGTTACCCAATCGTTTAAAGGAAGGAAGTTTATTGCTCACTGTGAAGAGGGTGAAAAACACTTACTAAAACAACTTTATAAACCTCACGAAGAGGCGTTAGTATTGATCGGGCCGGAAGGAGACTTTAGTGCTGAAGAAATACAATTAGCTTTACATCACGGTTTTGAACCTGTCTCATTAGGTAATAGTCGTCTTCGAACGGAAACTGCTGCTCTTGTTGCCTGCCAAACTTTACATATAATAAATCAACCCTTATAATTATTTGGCTTTTTTTAATGAACATCTATGACATGTTCTTTGTTTATGCATCAATTACGTGGGAGATGCTGAACAACCACAAGAAAAATGAATAGTAGGCGAAATTTATTATATAATTAATTATGAAAAAGAATATGTTAGTTGGAGCAGCTGCAATTGCTGCCGCAGGTTTAATTTACAAAATGCACAAAGCAGGCAAATTAGACAGAATTGAAAATGAGTTGTCTAATATGGTAGATAGAACCAAAAGAGATGTTAAAAATTCAATCGCAAATGGCGCCAATGAAATGGAATATGTGAAAGACCGTGCTGGATATCACGCTACAAAATTATCTTCAGAGATTAAAAACTCCACGAAATAAAGAAAAAAGGTGAATTCTCATTTGAAAGAATTCACCTTCTTATTTATTACTTATGTATTATTGTCCACTGAATGGATTCTGATCACTTTCTGTTATAGCTTCGTTATTTGCTAATTCCTTTTCAGGAATCTGACAAAAGAAACGATAATCATTGGACTGCAGCATAGCATAAGGTTGTGCATCTGTTGCATTGTAGTTGTTAAGATTTCTTAATCCCCAGGGATAATGTCCACCTTCATGTCCTGGCCATTCTCCATATCTGATTAAAGGACGTTGCAAACGAAGGAGGTCATATATACCAACAACTCCTTCTCCTAATAACTCTTTACGTCTCTCATTATATATTGCTTCCAATAAATCTTCTGTAGATCCGGCAGTCGTAATATTATTTACCCCTCTTGCTGTTTGTAGTCGGTTGAGATATTCTAGTCCTTTACCATTACCTACATGAGCAGAAGCTTCAGCCATAATTAGTAACATTTCAGAACCACGCATTAGAGGAACTTCCGGACGTGTATTTCCTTGTTTTGCACCATCAGCATCGCCATAATGTTTCCATTTGTTGTAAGCCCATTTAGTATTTATATTAGCGGTTGGGTTCCAAGTGCGTTTGAAAAACATGTAGCGGTCTTCTGTTTCTTCGAATAGATCAACATATTCGGGAGAAACAAAGAAAGATAAGAAAGAATAAATGGGCCCGTCTGTCATGCCTTCCCCATAGCTTTCGTCCTGATTAAACCAGAAATTATATTGAGAAGCTCCACCTACATTATCAGTATCTGTAAATTTAACAGCCCATACAACTTCTTGGTATCCATTGCTAATTACATCATCGAAGCCACTACGATATTGTTCACGAGTCATAAGTTGATTGTGTGCGTTGTATACAATTTCTGCTTCAGTTAGCGCACCGGACCAATTGCCCATCACCTGATAAACTCGTGCAAGCATACCCGATGCTACATAATAATCGATATCCCACAGATTTTTAATATCAAGGTCTTTCAGTAAATCTTTTGCCTCAATAAGATCGCTAACAACTTGTGCATAGCATTCTTCTACAGTAGCGCGAGGTAGATCAACTGGATCAGAATCGGATAGACGAAGAACTACGCCAGGTTTGCTTTTTGCAATAGCATATGTTTGCTGGTAATTCATTAGCAAATGAAAATAACAAATGCTTCGCATAGCTAGGGCTTGCCCTTTTACCTGTTTCTTTAAGTTTGCTTCACCTGTAGCCTCATCGATATTATCCAGTACTTTGTTTGTATGGTTTATCACATTGTACATCATACGCCAGATTCTATCGGCCAGGTCTGTAAAACGTGTTTTTTGAAGATCATACTCATAACATTGTACCTGAGTAGATCCATAATTGTCATGACAAACAATGTCTGCACCACTTAAATCAGTGTAAACCTGTAATCCCGGAAGACCCGCATACACACGGTCTGATTCATAGAAGTAAAGCGTTTTATAAGCAGAAGTCAGAACCATATTTAGGTTTGCTGCACTGGAAATGGCTGTATTATCTGTAATATTGATGGAAGAATCGGTTGTTAATGTATCAGTACAACCAAACATCAAAGCAGCCATCGATCCTAAAACAAATATTTTAGTTGATTTTATTATATTTTTCATACTACTTTATCTATTTATTAAAATGAAATTTGAATACCGCCCATATAAACTCTACGAGTTCCAGGGAAACCATTATCTGTCAGCTCGCTACCGTTGTAGTTGTTACCGGTAACCTCTGTCTCTGGGTCTGTTCCACGTTTAGCAGCTTTACCGAAAGTTAATAAATTATCACCAGTCAGATAAATACGTGCATTGGTTAATCCGATTTTATTAAGTAAATGCCTTGGTATAGTGTAACCTATTGTTAAGTTTCTTAAGCGTACAAAATCATTATTAAAGATAGCATAGTTGGTAGCCTGGCGTGTACTCATATAATCTTCACGTGACCATCGAGGTTGTGAAGCATTATCGCCAGGGTTTCTCCATCTGTCTTTTACTTGATCCATAACAACACCTACTCCGTTTCTTAATGTTACACGTTCCAACCAAATATAATCGAACATCTTTGATCCAAAGGAGCCGTAAAACATGAATGAAAGATCAAGATCTTTGTATCTGAATGTATTTGTAAGAGCCCCGAAAGCTTTTGGAATAGAAGAACCTTGCCATTCGTAATCAGATGTTTTTACATCGCTGAATTTATCAGTAACAGTACGATTCCCATTATTATCATTGATATAATACAATGCGTTACCTGTTTGTGGATCAACGCCTGCAAAGCTCGGCATAAAGAATTCCCAGCGAGAGTGTCCTTCTGCAATCTTCCAGGTAGAAACTCTACTGGTAAAAGTAAATTCACCGCCAGGAAGATATACGATCTCGTTTTTCAGAGTTGTTACATTTGCATCAATATCCCAGCTGAAATCTTTTGTATTGATAGCTCTTGCGTTTAAAGAGAATTCAAAACCTGAATTACGCATATCACCTAGGTTTGTATTATAACCTTTGATAGTTCCGGCTTGTGCGGAATAAGGAAGCTCTTTATAATAGAGAAGATCGTCTGATCTACGGTTGTAATACTCAACAGTACCGCTTAGACGATTGAACAAGGAGAAGTCTAAAGCTATATTAAACTGTTTATTGCTTTCCCATTTTAAGTCAGGTGTAGCTACAGTAGCTGGTCTGAGACCTGGATTTCCATACATATCATAGGATGAAAATGTAGCTTGATAGCCATACATTACAGGAAATCCGTCACTGTCGACTAATCTATCGTTACCCGATGTTCCGTAACTAGCACGAAATGAAAGGTTTGACAACCAGTTTTGCGTACTGGCCATAAATGCTTCCTGGGATACTCTCCATGATCCACCGACAGAGAAGAAGTTACCCCAACGGTTATCTTTATGGAAACGTGAAGAACCATCACGACGGAAACTGGCAGAAAGATAATACTTATCCATTAGCCCATAATCCACTCTGCCTAAGAAGCTTAATAAAGCATATTTGTTTCTTTCAGACTTGTTGTCCGTATCAGAAACACTCCAATTGGTAGTTGTAGAATGAAGTTCATACTGTCCAAGTTGCATAATACCTTCGCCATAACCATAAGTAGAATAATTTCTGTAAGTATAGAGTTCATGACCTAACAATCCGTTAATAGAATGATTTCCAAATCTTTTGTCGATAGTTAAAAGATTATTCCATGTCATGGAGTTAATCCTATTTGTAATTCTGGTAGCAGTACCACCGGTTGTTTTAACGGTAACTCCGTAGGGCTCTAATTGGCCTTGACCATGAACAGCGGAAGTGTAATTATATGTATTCAAGGAATTGTCATCCAAACTTAAATTACTTCTGAACTTAATGTCATACGGCAAATTAAGTTGTCCGTAGAAACGTGATGATACCATGTTCCCGGCTTTGTTGTTAAAGTCATAATCATTAGGGTTATCCCAATAATCACCACTTGCTGCCATTGGGTGAGCACCAAAGAAGTTTTTAGCATAATCACCAAATGAAAGCATCCGGTCTCCGGTTTTTTCTGAATAAATCCAATCTGTATTATCAACATTTCTTAAATAAGGAGAAGCCAATGAATGGGTAAATACCAATGAACGTACAAACCCGGAGGTATTCTGACGGGTATTACTGTATGCCATATTTCCTCCCATTTCCAGCCATTTGGTTATTTCACTGCTTACATTGGCACGAAAAGAATAGCGTTTGTAATATTGTGACAGTCCGTATCCTTTGTCATCTAAATATGAACCTGAAAAATAGTAGGAAGTTTTATTGTCATTAACCGTTCCACTAACATCAAAACTATATTCCTGGCGTAATTTACGACTGAAAACAGAGCCATACCAATCATAGTCCTTTTCATCCCACACCATTTGTAAGTTAGGATTTATTTCTCCAGATTCCAATACATAATATTCGTTAATGTGTTTGAAAGGAGAAATATAAGTAGTTTGACCTGCAGAATTTGTCTTTGCATTGAACAATACATCTAAAAGATCTTTGGAAGCTTGTGTTCTTGCTTCCGAATCGCTTTTACCATATTTGTATATCTGGTCATTATATATACCTTCCCAGGTATTTGTAAGTTGTTGGTACGGATCGGCTTTCTTTGGGTTCTTAACAGCAAGATCAGATGTTCCCCAAGCTGCTTTAAAGTTTACGGCAGCTTTACCTGATTTTCCTCTTTTAGTAGTAATAACAACCACACCATTAGCAGCACGTGATCCATATAAAGAAGAAGCTGCTGCATCCTTTAATACTGTCATGGATTCGATATCAGAAGTCGCAATAGCAGTCAGTGAACCATCATAAGGCATACCATCTACAATATATAATGGTTTAGTCGGATCCTCACCTTTATTACTCCGTCCCATAGTACCAATACCGCGGATTTGAATACGGGATTCTCCTCCAGGATTACCCTGGTTATTCACTACACTAACTCCAGCACTCATACCTTGAAGTGCTTCCGCAAAACCAGAACCTGAAATCTTTTCCAAATTCTCTGCTTTAACGACGGATGAAGATCCTGTAAATGTAGATTTCTTTGCTGTACCATAGGCAACAACAATAACTTCGTCGAGGTCGAGCGAACTGCTGGCAAGTTTAATGTTAAGAGAAGGTTGTCCGGTGTAAGTAATTTCTTGTGTTGCCATACCCACAAAGGATATCACAATAGTTGTACCTCTTTCTACACCTTCTAGTGTAAATCTACCATCTGAATCCGATACAGTTCCAATGGTTGTTCCTTTCAGACTAATTGATGCACCTGCAATAGGGCCCAAATCGTCTTCAACAATACCTGTTACTCTACTTTTTTGTTGACTTACCAATGGGTTTTTGGAGTTAAGGGTAGCTGATGATTTTATAATATTCACCATTCCAAATAACGCAACCAACAAAAAAAACTTGAAAAGCTTTGGGTTGTTTTTCATCATAAAATTAAATAATTAAGTTAGAAAATACTTAAAAGAAATTGATTTAATATTTCGTAAAAGCTAGTGTCTTATTGAATTAGCATAGTTCTTCTATTTAAATGTCCGTTTAAATTTCCACAAATATATGAAATAATTTAATTAAAAAAACATTTAAAAACAAATATTAAATCATTTAGGCGTAATTCTTTATCATTATGCACTTTCACCCTCTCAATAGTAACTTATTGTATAATTTAAATGGAGGTTTTTTTTAGCATCCTTTATCATCACAGAGTAAAGTAATTACTCATTCTATAAATTATACTTCTTATATTTGTATATCAAATCAATAAAATATGTTACTTCAAAGTATGAAAGAAAGGCGGAGTATACGCCAATATACAAATCAGGATATTACAGAAGAGTTGTTGAATGAATTGCTGGAATTAGGTGTGCGTGCATCGAATACAGGGAATATGCAGTTGTATAGTGTTATTGTAACACGTGATCAAGCTGCAAAAGAGCGTATGGCTCCTGCTCATTTTAATCAGAAAATGGTGACTTCTGCTCCTGTTGTTCTTACTTTTTGTGCAGATACTAATCGTTTTGTGCATTGGGCAGAACAGCGAAATGCTGAGGCCGGCTTTGATAATCTGCAAACGTTTATTGCTTCAATGATTGACACTGTAATATTTGCGCAGGCATTTTGTACAGCTGCAGAAGATAAAGGTTTAGGAATATGTTACCTCGGAACTGCAACTTATAATGCCGACAAAATAATCGAAGCACTTTCACTGCCGAAACGAGTTGTTCCCATTACAGTAGTTACTGTCGGATGGCCTGCGGAAAACCCTGAACAACCTGAACGTCTTCCTTTGGAAGCCATAGTACATCATGAAAAATATAATGATTATACTTCGGCAATGATCAATGATCTATATCGGACAAAAGAAGCGTTAGATGTCAATATTCAATACGTTAAAGAAAATAATAAAGAGACATTAGCACAAGTATTTACCGATATACGCTATACAAGAAAGAATAATGAATATTTTTCGGAAGTATTCTTGAAAGTATTGAAAGAACAAGGTTTCTTTCCTTGATTTCTAATAAGTTTTTATTGTTTCGAATGATACATTTTCATCGGCTCACAGGGGTGATCCAGTCGCCTCACCTCTGTGAGGCGATCGTTCCACAATTGTGATCCAATCGCCTCACATGGGTGAACCGATCAAAGCTTGGTATCCTTTCAAGGAAATTGGAGTGATCAAAAAGATAAAAGGATGAGTCTTTAGGGGTTGATTATCTCGACGTTATAACCAATAAACAGTCCGCTTTCTACAACACCAGTAATAGATTTGATGGTAGCTTCCATATGGTTGGGAATATGATCAAACCATACATCGAGAATAAGATTCCCATTTTCTGTAATAATCGGACCGTCTTTACCTTCAGCCATACGTAGTTTAATATCTTTTGGTGAAAGATTATGTAAGGATTGACTTACGTGAGCTAAAGCTTGTGGAAAGACTTCTACAGGAACGGGAAAATTTATACCTAATCGTTGTACGATTTTAGAAGAGTCGGCAATAATATAGGTTTTATTACTTGCACTGATTAATAATTTTTCTTTAAACATGGCGCCTCCTCTGCCTTTTATCAGGTTAAAATGACCATCTATTTCATCTGCACCATCAAAGGTCCAATCCGGTTTATGCTCTAATAGGCTGGTAACAGGTATCTTAAGCTGCGCACACGCCATTGTAATCTCCAAAGATGTGGGTATGGCTTGTATGTGCATTTTTTCCTCTTTAATACGTTGGGCTATTGCGAGTAAAGCAACATATGATGTAGATCCGGAGCCAACACCTATAATATCTCCGTCATTTACCATTTCTGCAATGCGGAAGGCAACCTTTTCCTTTTCTTCTAGTCGGGTAATGGTTTTTCCCCAGGGTAACGTGCTGATAATACTATTTTCCCACTTCATTTTGTTTATAATTCTGATTATAGTGCAAAATAAAAACATTTTCAGAAAGTTTATACTAATATCCATTATAAATAAAGAAGGGAAAGCTGTATATTTGTATACAGTGAATAGAGAACGCATATTCATATATTAAACTCTCAATGATGAAAAACAAAAAGAAGATACTAATCATAACCGGCATAACTTTATTTATACTTCTAATTGTGTTACCGGCTGTTTGTTTCAGTATTATAAACTGGGGAATTCTACCTCCTAAGAAACTTACTCCACTTGTTGAGACACAAATAAATAAACTTTTGGACGGACATCTTGAATGTGAAAAAATAGAGCTTACTTTCTTTGAGACGTATCCTCACCTGGGAATAAAGATTGTGAATGGACGATTGATATCTCATGCTATAAAAGATACTATTACTCATGAGGAAGATTATCATTCGAAAGTAGATTCTTTATTATCTTTTACTCAACTTACCGCCACAATCCGACCCATGGATTATATCTTTAAAAAGCAAATAACCATAGGAGAGGTAATGCTGGAAAATCCCCATTTTTACGGTTACGTAAATTCGGATGGAAAAGCAAACTGGGAGATCTATGTGAGTGAGCAGGATTCTTCATCAACAACGGAAGCTACGTCTATTCCTCCATTTGATTTGCAAAAGGTTACCGTTGATGGTGGACATTTTATCTATGATGATGGACAAAATGACATGTATACAGAGGTTGAAGGTTTCTTTTTACAATTAAAAGGATCGCTTATACAAGACGGTAATAGATTTGATATAGTAACAGGATCATCTTCCATTTTATTTGAAAGCCCCACTTATACCCTCAAAAACCAAATGGCGCTTCAGTTGAAAAGTAATATAGAACTTAGAGATGACTTTAATACTGTAATACTACATGGTGCTGAGATGATGGTGAATCAATTGCCTTTCACTGCAGATGGCTCTATCACTAATCTACCGGAAATACAACGTCTTGGAGTTAATCTGGAGATTGGGCTTATGGCCAAAGATATGAATGAATTATTGAGTTTCATTCCTGAAACTTATTTCAAGGATTTGAATAATATTAAAGCTGAGGGTTCAATATTATTAGCTAGTAATATATATGGAGAGTTAGGAGATAGTATTATCCCGACGGTTGATTTATCGTGCAAGATTGAAGATGGTTCTTTCTCAATGAAAGGAGTAAAGCAAGGGATTGATGCATTAGAGATGGATTTTGATCTGCATTTGGATGGTAACGATTTAAATACATCCTATGTTATGCTTGAAAAATTAACATTAAATGGATTGAATACTTCCTTGAATATGAAAGGGAAGGTTACCGATCTACTTCAATCTCCGGATATTGATGCTTACTTAAATGGGAAAATTGATTTTACTCGTCTCGCAGAAGAGTTTTTGCACCCTGATACTCTTTATCTGCACGGTGAAATGGATGCAGATATTCAAGCATCGTTTAGTCTGAATGATTTGATTGCAGGTAAATTTAATAATATCAATGCCATAGGAAAATTGGATATAGATACTTTAATTGCAAAAAGTCCTTCTTATGATTTGGATGTTTTTATTTCTGATGCGCATTTTTCTATTGACTCTACGAATGTGACAAGTCGGTATATTAAGGGTGATAAATTACTCAATGCCATACTTACTGTAGACAGTATCAATTTTATATATAAGGATGATATCAATACTAATCTTAGCAGATTGAATATGACAGCTAAAACTTCCCCTGAAGTGGACACTTCAGCTGTTATCTCTGTTACCTCACATATAAAGGTTGAACAATTGAGGGCGCGACTACCGGATTCTACCTGGGTATTAGCCAAACAAGCTTATCTGCAAGGTGGAATACGGCCTTCGACATCAAATAAGAAGGAACCGAATCTGATAGCTTCAATAACTGTTGATACACTTCGATACTTTGCAATCCCCATGCGTACAGGAGGCGTGATGGCAAATAGTCGGTTTACAGTGGAAGCTTTACCTTATCGGGATGCGATGCGTCAGCGATTTCAAAATATGCAAAGAGATTCCACGCGCATAGCAGCAAGAAGGGATACAACTAACAGACAAAGATATCAAAGAGGAAATATACATCAAGCGCAACCGGATTCTACGGATAATCCGACACAACTTCTTCGGAAATGGGAGGTAAGAGGAGATGTGCGATTTGATCAGGTGCGGATATTTAGTCGACTTTTTCCCCTACCTATGCGTATGGAAAAAACAAAAGTAAAGTTTGATACAGATAATATAACATTTTCTGATGCTCGTTTCCATGCAGGCAAGAGTAATTTTACATTTACCGGAGAGTTAAAAAGTATACGTCGTGCGATGCTTCGGGGAGGTAAATTGAGAGGAGAATTTTCTGTTGCTTCTGACTTTATTAACTGCGACGAATTATTGCAAGCATTTTCACGCGGAATGCAATATATGGAGCAACAGGAGAAGGCTGTTGTAACAGATGAAAGACTTGTTGAAATGGATGTGACAAGTATGCAGAAGTCCATATCGAGTGCAGAGGTTGATACTACTGATGTGATGTTTGTGGTTCCTGATTATTTAGATATGTCGTTACAAATGGATGCAAAAGAGATACATTACAAAGATCTTATCATGGAAAAAGTCCTTGGAGAAGTTGTGTTGCGCAATCAAAGCATTAACTTAAAGAAACTGGATATGGAATCGAATATCGGTCACGCTAATCTGACAATGTTCTATTCAGCAAAAGATGCTAGTGGCGGCTCTACCGGTATAGATATGGAAATGAATGGGATATTGGTTGAGAAGTTGCTGGATCTTTACCCGGCTATTGATACTTTATTGCCTATGCTTCGTTCTTTTGAAGGTATTGTGGACTGCCAGATGTCATTTACTTGTGATATTGATTCTACCATGTCTGTTATATTACCATCAATAAATACAGCTTGTTTCTTACGGGGTAAGAATCTGGTCCTTTTGGATGGAGAGACCTTTGCCGAAATCTCAAAAACATTAATGTTTAAGAATAAAGAACGTAATGTGATTGATAATGTTTCTGTGGATCTGGCCATAAAGAATAACAAGATAGAAATTTTTCCTTTCTTATTGGAAATGGATAGATATAGAGTGGCGGTTGGAGGAACACATAATCTTGATATGACATTTGATTATCATATCTCTGTCCTAAAATCGCCTGTTCCGTTCAAGTTGGGAATAGATATAACCGGAAATCTTGATAAATTCAAATATAAAATAACAAAGTGTAAATATAAAAACACTTTCGATCCGGCAAGAGAAGAAGAGCTTATAGCTACAAAAACTAATCTACGGGAAAATATACGTGAATTGATACGTAAGCAAATTATTGATAACGCTCCTGAATTGGCAAATAGGTAAAAAAAATGAGGCGACCCATCAAGGGCAGCCTCACTCCAATGCCTCTAGGGACATATTTAAAAGGGAATGTAAATATAATTTAATTTGAGGATGTACAATAATTTGCTCTCTTAGAAGCCCACCATAAAGGAGAAGAGGTTTTGTCTCCATCTCTTAGCTGAGCAACTCCAGCATCATATTTTGCCTTATTAATAAGAGCCTCCGATTGTGGATAAACCATACGCGAAATGTAGTTATCCGGATTCTTTATGTTGTTATCACTAGGATAAGTACCTGCACCTGGATCGCGATATTCAGGAATTTCAAGAGCCGGTAAATTTAAGCGACGTTTATCATTCCAAGTTTCGACAGAAATATCAGGATAACCGGCGATGTATTTTTGTGTAATAATCTTTTCCAGTTTTGTATTACCTGCTCCATCTGTATCATCATAATTGGCTGAAGTTCCATATGAATTTTTGGCGTTTGATTGTAGATATGCCTCAATTTCATCATCATCTAAACTCCAATAACCAAATGAAGTTTTTACGCCCTCTTCATACCATTGCTTTGCTGTTTTACCTTCGGGATCTGTTACTCCCAGGCGTTCGATTGCTTCAGCAGCAAGGAAACAAACTTCTGAATACAAAAAGATATCTAACAAGCGAGCATCGTTTGGAATAACCCAGGTAGTGCTCATTCTTCCACATCTTGTACGTGGATCTCCATCTTCAACGCGCATACCGGCAGTAAAACCTCTCCAAGCATTTTCCATTGGACTTGGTTCAAACATCCTATCTGCACGTGGGTCTGTATTTTCTGGGTGGATATCAGCAGTACCAGCATAGGGTATACCTCCAATGTTGGTCAATATTTTTTCCATAGACTGCATCAGCATTTGAGGATCGGTCCATGAAACTTGATACATGAAATACGGATACATACGTCCCCAACCTGTTGTTCCAGCAATTCTTGCTTCATCACCGGGTTGGATTAGACCTCCATCTGCAGCGAATGCAGCCTGTGCTTGCTGTTTGCTTATTTCAGGAGCTATTTCCGATAGCTTAACAGCTAAACGTAGTCTTAGTGAATTGGCAAAACGTTTCCATTTGGTGATGTCTCCCCAATATATTTGATCTTGAACAGTTATGAAGTCTTTTGAAGTATCAAATAGCTTAACAGACTCATCTAATTCTTGGAAAAAGAATTCATATTGTTTGTCTAAAGATTCATAGTCGGGATCTGTATCTTCCGGTGATTTTGGGAAAGGAGCCGGTCCGAAAAAGTCAGTGAATTTAGACTGAGCATATGTGCGCCATATACGAGCTAACGCTAATGAGTTCTCACGATTAGGATATATTTCTGCATCTTTGATTATTAAGTTCAAAGTAGCCATCCAGTTATTATAGTGTCTTCTCCAATATACATCCTGATATGAATCGTCTGGTGTCCAGTTTTTTGCAGTAGCATTACCCGCAACATATTGTACGAAAACGTCTGTACCTAATGCTTTTACACGCTGATGAGCTTCTGCATCTCCATATTGCGCCACATCTCTAAGGACTGTTCCCATGTCGGCTTTGGAAAAGTCATACATATCTTCAGTAGGTTCATTGGGATTTACATTGAGTGCATCAAAACCATCTGTACAGCCAAGTAAACCTGCCAATAAGAACAATGATATTAATATATTAATAGTTTTCATTATAGTTACATTTATCAGTTAGAATGTTATGTTTAAGTTAAACCCGAGACTACGTAATGTCGGCATAGAACCGAATTCAAATCCTTGAGCATTTCCAGTAGAGTAACCACTTTCCGGATCAAACCCTTCAGTTTTGCTATATATCATCCAGAGATTTCTGGCTACAAAGCTCAGTTTTATCATTTGGATAGGAGTTTTCATTAATACTTTGCGAGGTAATTTATACCCAAAGCTTAATTCACGAAGGCGAATATTAGTTGCATCATACATCCAAGGCTCAGTTCCGTTTTGAAGCGCCGCCCAATATCTCTCGGATGTTGTGGTAACTGTGTTTTTTGATCCGTCGGCAATAACACCTTCTACTAGCATCGATTCACGTCCGGCTTCTGTCATTTTGAGTGTACCGGCATTTGTACCTTGTTGAATGGATCCCATATAAACATCACCTCCGTAACGCATATCAATTTGGAAAGAAAGATCGAAATCTTTATAACGGAATGAATTAGTTAAGCCACCCATCCATTTAGGACTTCCATTTCCTAATTTTACATAGTCTGAGTCGAATGCAGGAAGTCCGTTTGCATCTAATAATATTTCTCCGTTTTCATGTCTCATATAGGGTTTTCCATAAATATCCCCAAATGCACCTCCTTCACGGGCTACAATCTGAACTCTATTAGATATAGAAGCATCGCTTAATATTTGTTGTTCTACACCTTCAGTGAGTTCAAGAATTTTATTTTTGTTTTTAGAGAAGTTCAATACAACATCCCAGGTAAAATCTTTTGTTCGTACAGGAGTTCCGGAGAGTAAAATTTCGATACCTCTGTTACGTACATTTCCTGCATTAACATATTTATAAGAGAAACCCGAGGATGCCGGAGTGTTCACGCTCAATATCTGATCTTTTGCTTCTTTATTGTAAAAAGCAAAATCTAATCCTAACCGATTGTCCAAGCCTTTCAGTTCCAAACCGATTTCCCACGAGTTAATCGTTTCGTTTTTAAGTTCATAAAGCGAACGAGTATCGCTCTTCACACCATTTAGAACAGTTTCAATCTGGCCTGTTATAGGATTTACAACGTAACTTGTACTTAATCTACGTGTATTGACTAACTGATAAGGATCTGTATCATTTCCTACTTGAGCCCAGGATAGACGTAGTTTACCATAATTGAATGCTTGTGTATTAATACCCCATTTTTCGAAAGAGTCCATAAACAACCAGCTGGCGCCTACAGAAGGATAGAAATAAGAACGATTCTCAGAATTTAGCGTAGAAGACCAGTCGTTACGCGCTGTTACATCTAAATACAAAGCATTAGCATAAGCAAAAGAGGCAGTGGCATACAACGAATTTATTTGTTTGCGAGTTAAATAATTTGTAGCAGCTCTGTTTTTACCATTAGCTAAAGTAAAGAAATCAGGTATAATTAAGGCTCCTGTAGTTCCGGTCATACCATCACTTCTACGATACATTATATTACCACCGGCAGAAGCGACAATACCAAAATTCTCTGATACTTGTTTGTTGAAATTAATCAGGAAGTCTGCATTTGCTTCATAGGAAGTATGCTTTTCCATATCAAAACCCTGATCTTCCCAATAAGGAGTGTTTGAAGCTAATCGGGTTTGATATTGTGTAGATTGAAAATCTATACCGTAGCGTCCTTGAATGTTTAACCAATCTGTAAATTCATACTTTAATGAACCAAAAGCTATTAAACGGTTTTTGGTATCATTATTGGTGTTCTTATAAGCAGCCCAATAAGGATTTCTTATTAATCCACCGTATGATGTAGTCCAGGAGGCGGGTCTTCCTGAAATATTATCATTGGTTGTCGGATGTATTGTTCCCTCAGGAAATGCATAGTTATCATATCCTCTCAGATCACTGAAATGAACAGAACGAGGCATCAGCAAATAATTACGGAAAATATTATCAGGGTCAGCAGCAAGCTTGATACGGTTATCAGTCTTTTGGTTAATAAACGTCATTTTTGCATCCAAAGACAATTTGTCCGTTAATTTAGATGTACCACGAACTGTAGCCGAAGTTCTTCCAAAAGAGCTGTTGGGTACAACGCCCTTATTTCTTAAATTCATAATACTAGCACGGAAAGTATTTTTATCTGAACTACTGGTTAGCTCTACACTATTAGTCCAGGTAGTACCTGTGCGTAAGAAATCGGTCAACTCATTATCTGTTGGAGAATATGTTGTAGGTCGTCCTCCCAAATCGGTAATACTTTCACCTTTCATTTCAGCTCCCCAACTACCTGTAGCGTTCACAACGTAGTTTCCGCCGTTTCCTTGTCCATATTTGTTTTGATATTCCGGTAGCTCCATAGGAGAATCAAAAGTGAGATTTGAATTAACAGAAATACCGATACCTTTCTGCCCCGCTCCTGTTTTGGTAGTAATCATAATTACACCGTTACCTGCACGTGATCCATATAATGCAGCAGCAGCAGGTCCTTTTAATACGGAAATTGTTTCAATATCGTCTGGTGAAATATCGGCCATACCAGATCCACGGTCAACGGCTTTGTTTCCCCAAAAATCTTCAGAGCCTCCCGTGTTACTATCAATAGGAACTCCATCCACTACTACTAATGGTTGATTGTTTCCTTGAATGGAATTGTTTCCACGTAATACAATTCTACTTGAACCGGCAGGACCAGTTCCAGCTTGTTTAATTTGCAAACCAGCCACTTTACCCGCTAATGCATTAGCAACGTTGGCATCCCTTGTTTCAAGGAGATCGTCACCTTTTACTTCCTGTAACGAATAGCCTAACGACTTTTTATCACGTTTGATACCTAAAGCAGTAACGACTACTTCATCTAAGGCTTGTGTGTCATCAATTAATGTTATTTCTAATTTGCTTTGTCCTGTAAATACTACATCTTGAGAATGGTATCCTATATAGGAAATAGTTATTGTAGCATTCATTGGCACACTTAGATTAAAATTACCATCTAAATCAGTAATAGTTCCATTGGTAGTTCCTTTTTCAATTACATTTGCTCCAATTATAGGTTCCCCAAGATTATCACTTACAATACCGGAAACTGTACTTGTTTGAGCATTTAAAACTACAGCGTTTAAGAAAAGGAAGAGTACGCTTACAAATAAAAAATGTAATTTTCGGAAAAGTATAAAACTTTTCTTGCGAAATAATTTTAAGGTTAAATAATTATTCATACTTTTGTAGTGCAATTAATTTATAATAAAGTTATTTATAGGCTGTAAAACAGCTTTTTAGGTTGGTACGGGAGAGTATGTGAATATTCTTCCGTATGTTTTTTCAGGGCAATTAATTTATCATGGGCAATTAATTTAAAAATGTTTAACAACTATTTTCTTATTTCAACAATTGTTTTGGGTAGCATATTATTATTATCGTTAACTATGGGTTTTTCTATTGTGTAATTTATATTTGAAGCCATTTTTAGATACTCCATCACCTGTACCAGTTGCTCATCCTTAAATGTAGCTGTGATAACAGATTTCATTATTTCTTGATCTTTCACGTTAAATGTTACATTATAATGCCGGCTTAATATTTGGAGTACTTTATCCATGGGTTCCTGTTTGAATATAATCTTTCCATCTTTCCATCCTGTATTAGCATCGACATTGGTATCATTTACGCTCAAATTCTTATTGTTTTTTTGATATTCAGCTTTTTCATTTGGCTTTAACTCCTGCGATACCATACCCTTTTCAGAAAGCCAGTTCAGCTTTACTAATCCGGTAACCAAGGTGGTCTCTATTATATCATCAGTAGCATATGCTAAAATGTTAAATGATGTACCAAGAACTTCGATAGAATAATTAGGGTTTACCTGAACTGTAAAAGGCTTATCAGGATTTTTAGTTACTTCAAAGAATCCTTCACCATTTAATTCAACAGTTCTTTTACCCGTGTTGAAATTGTTAGCATACTTCAAAGAACTTCCTCCATTCAGCCATACTTTTGAGCCATCAGGCAGGTCGAAGGTTGAAATAACACCTGGATTTGTGTTAATTTCAACCATCTGATGCCTGTCATAGTTTTGATTGCTAAATAATAAATAACCTGCTAATATCAAGGCAGGTATAAATAACACTGCAGCGATTCGTTGTAAACCTAACCATAAACTTAACCTAACTCTTCTATTTTGCCTTTTAGTATTCGATTTGAAATGAGCAAATGCTTTTTCCGTATCTACAGTATTCATAACATGCATACGCTCTGTCAGCTGTAAAGTAAAGTACATTTGTTCCAATATCTTTTCATTTTCGGGTGAAGATGCTCGCCATACTTCTACGTTTGCTTTTTCTTCTTCCGATATTGTATTATCAAGATACCCAATCAATATATGATCATCAACCTTCATTTTTCTTTTTTGTCTTTCTAATACTAATACAATTCAGAAAGAAGATATACTAAACAAAAAATGAATTTTTTTTGAAAAAAAAATCACATTTGATTTTATTGTTCTGATAATAAGTATTTTAAGTTTGTGTTTTTCTTTTATATTTTTTGTAATTGAATTCTTAAAACTCTCAGCTTTGTTGTTATTTGTGTTTTTAATAACATGCTAGGTAATTTGCTTTAATAATATATTTTAATATTTGGTCATTTATTTTGTTTTTATTTTAAATAATAAATTATATTTGCATATATATTTATTTAATCCAATTGTACTAATGTAAAATATATGTTATGAAAAGACGAAACTTTTTAACCCTAATGGCATTGACAGGTGGAGGAAGTCTACTTTCAGCAAATCCACTTTTATCAAATGTTAGCAGGCAGAAGATGCCGGTGTTGACAAAAGAATCATTTGACAATTTAGAAGCAGATATGATTATCCTTGGTGGAGGTATGGGGGCTTGTGCATCTGCTCTTGCCGCATGTCGCAACGGACTAAAAGTTATTATGGTGGAAGAAACTGATTGGATTGGGGGACAAGCCTCGCAACAAGCTGTTCCGCCAGATGAACATCCCTGGATCGAATGGTATGGCGCACCCTCTTCTTACAGAAGCTACAGAAATAGGATACAAGATTATTACAGGAGAAATTATCCATTAACTCAGGAGGCTCGCGCTAGGGAATATCTTAACCCAGGCGACGGATCTGTTTCACGTATTTGTCATGAGCCACGTGTAACTGTGGCGGTATTGCTTGAAATGTTGGCTCCTTATATGAGTAATGGTACATTAACTATTATATTAGAATACAAGGTTAATAAAGCAGATGTGACAGGTGATTATGTAAAGGCTGTAACTGTTCATAGTAAAAAATGGAATCATACCATTACGTTGACTGCTCCTTATTTCGTAGACGCAACAGAATGTGGAGATTTACTTCCTCTGACGGGGACAGAATATGTTACGGGGGCAGAATCAAAAGCGCAAACCAAAGAATTGCATGCTTTGGAAAAGGCAAGTGCTACCAATAATCAGGCCTTTACCGTATGTTTTGCTATGGATTACCAGCCGGGTGAAAACCATCTGATAGATAAACCGAAAGATTATGACTTCTGGCGCGCTTTCACTCCAAAACTAACACCAGCCTGGTCCGGACGTTTGCTCGATCTCTCTTATTCCAATCCAAGAACATTGGAACCTAGAGCACTAGGTTTTCATCCTGAAGGAATAGCTACGGGTAATAATCTCAATCTGTGGAATTACAGGAAAATCATCAATCGTTTCAACTATCAGCCTGGCACTTATAAAGGGGATACAACAATCGTAAACTGGCCACAAAACGATTATCTGTTGGGCAATATTATTGATGTGTCGGAAGAGGAATTCGAAAAGCAAGTCAATGCGGCCAAAAGCCTAAGTATGTCGCTCTTTTATTGGTTACAAACAGAAGCTCCACGTCCAGATGGGGGTGTTGGATGGCCCGGATTGCGACTGAGAGGAGACGTTACAGGTACAGAAGACGGTATGGCTAAGTATCCTTACATACGTGAAGCCAGGCGTATTAAAGCGGAATTTACTATATTGGAAGAACATGTAGGAGCTGAGAACAGGAAGATGGTTGCCGGAGAGATTGAAGGAAAGAAAGCGGCATCCTTCTATGATAGTGTAGGTACTGGCTTCTATTATATCGATCTGCATCCTACCTGTGAGGGAGATAATTATATTGATTTCCCATCATTGCAATTTCAGATACCACTGGGTGCTTTATTACCACAGCGTATGAATAACCTGTTGCCGGCTAATAAAAATATAGGAACGACGCATATAACAAGTGGTGCCTATCGAGTACATCCTTCAGAATGGAGTATAGGGGAAGCTGTTGGAATGCTGGTCGTATTTGCTAAGACAAAAAAACTTCCTCCACGAGCTGTGAGGGAACGTAAAGATTTGCTGGAAGAATTCCAGGCTTGGATTCGTACGCAGGGATTGCAAACACACTGGCCTCAATAATTCTTCTACATTATAATATATATAAATATCTGCTTTGTGGCATTATGTCAGAAAGCAGATGTAAAATATCAAAAGGTTAATTTAACCCCTTCATAACTCGCTTATTTAAGAGCAAAGCAAAGCTTACAAAGAAATATGCGATTCTCAGGGAGTTTGGTTTTCTCTCTTTGTAAGCAATTGAAAATTGAAAGTGGAAAATTGAAAACTATTTTTATGTTTATTTGTTCTTTGTTCTATGTTTTTTATTAAAAATGTGGCTTTTTGATATCTTGAATATGGTAGTGATTTTCCTCTAAATAGCTTGTCTTAACTATTATTTTTGGTTCTTTTGGGGAGTTTTTGAAACCTTTTTTCTGATTCACCTAAGAAAAATCCGAAATTCATCCAGATCATTTTCAAAATTCTCTTGGTAGTTTTTTAAATTAATACGGTTCTTTTGGAGATTAAAAGTGAATAAGTGTGAATAAATATTCGAAAAGCGCGAATTATGAATGGTTGATATTCGAAAATGACTAGTTTTTTTGATCACTTTGTTAAAAGTACGAGTTAGAGAAAAAGTGTATTTATTAAAATTATGTCATAAAATGGATTGTTCTAGTTACAAAATGCTTTTTGAGTTTTGGGTTTTTAATTAACTTAAACTTATTATTTAGTTACTAAATTGTATTTGTTTATATATTCTTTATTTATTATTTTTATATTTAATTCGTCTTCTAAGTTGTTGAAATCCTTTCGTTTGCCAAAATCATACAATTGTATAAGCGGTTCTTTATCTATGATTTTATCAAATAATTCACTTGGAGCCGGAGCAAATGGGAGGTTTTTATATTCTTCGTATGTATATTCAAGAAAAGCGACGTTTCTATTAATACCTTTATTGTCAAGCCAAAAGCTGTCAATTAATAGGGTGGGATAGAGGCAGTTTCCTTCTGGACAAACATCACTGGGCGCAGGATAGGATATAATTTGGTCTTTTTGTGTATTCATTAGAATGGGTACATTTTTACTATAGTCTTGTCGCATTTTATATATTAGAGTGTTTGGGAGTGCATTCGACACCCTAGCTATTTTGTTTGCTGTAGCAACTTCATTTTGTTTTGTAGAAGAACAACTAATACAAATTATTACAAATATAAGAAGTGAATTGTATTGCATTTTTATCATAATTACTTCTTTATTATTTTATGTTTCTCTATTTTATTTGATGTTTCAATAGATAGAATATATATTCCGGAAGGTAAATCATTTATAGATAACGAAATTTCTTGTTCTTTTGAAGAAAAATGATATTCTTTCTTTAACTTTCCAGCTAAATCAAATAATTTTATGTTATTTATTTCTATATTGTTTTTAGATTGAATTTGAATATAATTTTTTGCTACTGTGGGAGAAACAATTATTTCATCATGTTCTGCTATTTTTTCATTATTTACTGGTATTTTTATGCCCAGTGGTAATTCAGTAATTATCCCCGATGTTGCCCGCACTGGTTTCCAGTTAACTTTGTCGGATGAATAAAATATACGAATCCTATCTCCAGTTTCTATTTCAGAAGTGATCACATACTGTGTGCCTGTTTTATCATAGATAGCACTTCCTGCCGGAATATCATAATCGAAAATCTCTAATACAGATTTTCTTTCTCCATTTTTATCAATAACAAAAATACCCCATGAGCCATTGAACTCCCGCATACCATAATCGAAGATATATGAGAAGGTTAGCAAGAATGGTTTATTTCTTTCTATTACATCAACATCTGTACTTAGTCCAATGCTTAGTCCATTTATTTCATCGAACCCCCATTCTTGTGGAACAGGGAAAAAGAATTCGTGATTAAATTTAGAACCCCTCATAGATTTTTGTAAACCTATTACCACATTCTGTTCAAAAGAAAAACCTTCTCCTTCTTTACTTCCCCCTGTTCCCTGCCAGGTTGGTTCCAATGATGTTATAAGATAATAGCCATTCGCATATCCACTCCATCCCCAATTAAGATGATAGTAATTTGAAGAATTATAACCATCTATTATAAACTGATGTCCTTCATTTTCTGAAGTTATACCTCCATAAAATAAAGGTCGCTTTTCGTCCAACTCACTTTGAAGTAATGCATGCCACTCATTTAATGTGTAAAGATTTCTATATGCCAGATACATACCTTTGTCATAACTGAAATTATTAATAAAAGCATTAATGGCATCTCGTTCGTAAGCGCCGCTTGATTCTACTCCGTAATCCATATAAGTGGCGACTCCGGCATGGTAGATTAAAGTGGCAACAGCTTTCCCTTGTATGGTGTTCCATTGTGGATAATCATTAGTTTTTTGATATGTATTAAGCATATTGCTCCAATCATAAATGGTATTGAAATCTGCATTAATTGACAGTTTTTCAGTCGTTGTTGTATAAGTATTATTTCCCGTTCCTTGAAGAGGCCATTGATGGTATTTCATTAAAATCCCCATAGCTGTTGCTACACAACCGGCAACTGTTTGTTTTCCTGAAATAGTAGGGCATAAATCATTATATGGTGCTAGCTGATCCCATAAAGCTGTAGATAAAGATGCATTTTTTAATGTTTTTTCTCCGGTTCCGCGAAGTAAAGATTCCCATCTTTGCTGAGTTTCATCAGAGGCAACAAATTCTTTATCAATAGCATAAGCAATTTCTTTTTTGTATACTTTTAGCCAGTTTTTAATATTGTCAGGCATGTTCTCTATTAGAAAACTTCCTTCGTCGGCATAAGCCAGAACAGGAGTTATATTATCGTCAGCAGATACAATTACAAAGCCATTCTCTCCGGATACATTATATATAAAGAACAATGGACGCTCAGTAGAACGTAAGCCTATATTGGAGTCTGATGTACCAATATAAACTAATTTTAAATCTGTTATACTTCGTAAACCGGAGTCAGATTGCCCTGAGATGAAATTGGCTGCAACCTTCAAGGCTGTATTTTTATTTATTTCTTTAGCATTTGCATGAAAAAATGCGAAGACAGAAAGGATTATAAGGGCAATTGTCTTTTTTATTTTCATTACTGATATGGCTTAAATTAATATTATAAAGTAATCGTTAGAATATTTCCAGCGTTAAAAGTATAATAATATTTTATGAATTTAGATATGAATCAACGGAATAAATTAATTTTTACCCTTTAGTGCTGAAAATAGTTAACGGTTTTAATTCAGCGTTTTCTTTTACGATAAACAATATAGCCTGATATCAGTATAAAAGTAGAAAGTAACCCTAATAAGAAGACATATAAGTCGGAAATTAAACCGATAATCGGCTGGTAAATTCTTCCAGTATGGATTTCAAGACAAACATGCCATAGTGACATTTTTCCATCTTCAATTTTAGCAGGCATTTCTGCAAAAGCCTCTCTGGAATCGAACACCAATGCTCCGCGATTATATTCGAAGACTATTTTCTTATTATTGAAATCATCGACATATCCACTGACTGCATTACTGGCCACAGGACGCCCCTGGGGCCTGCCTTGCACTATTTTGCCTGTGTTGCAATCTACTACCAGATTCATATTCCTGTCCCAGTAAAACAGTCCGCTAAATGATCCGACTACCCACCCGGAAGGAGCTACAGGTTCGAGCACAGTAACTCCCATAACACTAACTGGTGGCGTATTCTCTATCATTTCAGGAGTAGAGGATAAATCTTTAAAAGAATAAAAACCGTTTGAAGAATAGAGTATCCATTCATTTTTTAATGTATCAAAACGGAGTGTTCTGAGTTTATCATGCCAGGGATTTTTATCATTTAAAATGGTACCGGGCATGATCCTAACCTTTGAACGTATGATGGCTATAAGTAAAGGAGGGCGTAGAAACATACCTGAGATGAATAATGTCAATAGAAAGACCAAAAAGGATACTCCGATTTTATTATGCCACTTATAAGAGGATTTCATAAGAGAAACAGTCTTTTTTACCGGTTTCTCCTTTTTCTTTTTACGTTTAATAACTCCCGGACAGAAGAAATAGATAATTCCTGTTATACAAAGGATTATAACAAATATACCTAGTCCATCGACAAATAGTTGTCCTGCTAACCCGAATAGCTCTCCACTATGGAGTAGCCACATCGTTCTGAAGAGGGTGGCTTTGTTAGTAAAGTCAGAAGGCTTAGCAAGTTCTATCTTCCTGAACTCATCAAAAGGGGTTTTCGATAGGTATATATTTGAACGGGTTACCACAAACAAGGTGTCGTCTTTTACAGCCAGATCGACAAGACGTTCCTTATTTTTGAGTTTATGGGATATATTTTCCCAAATGTTATCTTCATTTAAAAGATAAAGGTCAAAAGTAGAAGCTGCAAAAATGCAGTTTTCTCTCGTTCGTACGATATTGCTGATAATCCGATTGTCAGTGCCGTTTTTTAGTCCTTTACTAAAAGCAGAGAATGTATGATGAGTAGAGTCGGTCAACCATATACCGGCACCTCCGAATAGAAGGATTGAATCAGGAGATAATTTGTAGCTTCCTTTTATAGATGCATTATTCCAGTTATCATAACGATATTCTTTTGGAAGCCAGTTTCTTGATATATCTAGTGAAGCAACAAGCTTTCTATGATTCATGATAACTCCGGATAGTGCTGACATGATCAAAAAGAAGCTAAGGATTAATCCGATCCATTTATGGTATTTTTTCAAAAACTTAAACACGATAAAGCTATTCTTGTGTAACAATGTGTGCAAAAGTAGAAGGATTTTGTTCATGCTAATGTATCAATTGTTACAAATATTAATATATTAGTGTTTGTTGTCATATAGGAATTGTTGTACTTTTGCTGCCGCAAAATAGAAATGAAACAAAATATTCCTAAATATTTAAAATGGATATTACCTGTATTATTTATAATCTATTATAGTAATACTGTCATATTTATGCATTCTCATGTTGAGGATGGCTATGTTATTTTACATGCACATCATTTCTCTGAAGAGGATGGAGGAGAAGCACATGAGCATACTTCATTAAAAGAAATGTTTTTCTTTCATGAGTTATCGACTATCCATATAGCTGACGGGGTTATCAGTCCTTTACCATTTCAGTTGTTTGATCAGCTTTTAACAACGACTATCGAGGGTAGACTTTATCCTTCATATTTGACGTCTTTTTCTAAAAACCTTTATCTTCGCGCACCACCAATATCAGCATAACTCGACTTTCCGAATTAAATATTCTTTCAAAAATCTACTTATTAATCAATTACTTAAATAAATAATGAAAAAGGTATTTTCATTAGTATTATGTATTTATTGTGTGTGTGTTGTTGCAAAAGCAGATGATACACCAATACTTAGCCCGTCGGATGCTCATATAATAGGACATATATTGGATAGGAAAACCAGTGAACATTTATCTTTTATAAATGTATTTCTAAAAGGAACAACTATTGGAACTTCTACTGATGCCACGGGACATTACTATTTAAAGAACCTCCCGGAGGGTGCATTTACTATTGTTGTTAAATCTATCGGATATAAAACTATAGAAAAAAAAGTAACAATAAAGAAGGGAAATACTTTAGAGGTAAATTTTGATATTGAAGAAGATGCGGTTTCATTAGATGGAGTTGTTGTTTCTGCAAACAGAAATGAGACAACACGTCGCTTAGCGCCTTCTCTTGTGAATGTGTTGGATGCCAAAACATTTGAAACAACCCATTCAACAACATTAGCTGACGGACTAAACTTTCAACCCGGTGTTAGAGTGGAAAATAATTGTCAGAATTGTGGTTTTCAACAGGTACGTATTAATGGACTGGAAGGGCCATATACCCAAATTTTACTGGATAGCCGCCCTATTTTCAGTGCACTTACTGGAGTATATGGCCTTGAACAGATACCTGCTAATATGATTGAACGGGTAGAGATAGTGCGTGGAGGCGGTTCCGCCCTGTTTGGCTCCTCCGCAATTGCAGGTACGATCAACATAATAACAAAAGAGCCTTTACGAAACTCTGCCCAAATTGCTCATTCGCTTACAATGACCGGTGGTGACAGACCTGATAATAATACTACATTTAATGCTTCTTTAGTGACAGATAATCATAAAGCGGGTATTTATATTTTCGGACAAAACCGTTACAGGGCTGCTTATGATCATGATGGAGATGGGTATACTGAGTTGGGAAAACTGGATGCTAAAACATTAGGTTTCCGTTCCTATTTGAAAACCAGTACTTACTCAAAACTCACATTCGAGTATCATCATATTACTGAATTTCGTAGAGGTGGCAATAAACTCAGTTTACCTCCGCATCAAACAGAGATCACAGAACAAACCGATCATAACATTAATGGTTGCGGGCTTAAATTCGATCTTTTTTCTAAAGATTATAAACATAAACTTAATCTGTACACTTCAGCACAACATACAAAAAGAGATAGTTATTATGGTGCCGATTTTAATGAAGATGCATATGGACATACAACAGACTTAACATTTGTCGGCGGAGCACAGTATTCGTATGAATGGGAAAAATGTCTTTTTATGCCGGCAACATTTACCGGAGGCCTTGAATATGCTTACGATGATCTTCAGGATAAAATGCTGGGATATAATCGTGTGATAGAACAGGCAGTTCATATTGAGAGTGCATTCCTGCAGAATGAATGGAAAAACAATCGTTGGAGTTTCCTTCTTGGTGGACGTTTGGATAAACACAATCTGATAGATGATGTGATTTTTAGTCCACGGGCGAATGTTAGGTATAACCCCACTGATGATCTTAATTTGCGTTTGTCTTATTCAAGCGGTTTTCGTGCCCCTCAGGCATTTGACGAGGATTTACATATCACAGCTGTAGGTGGTGATGTAGTGATCATTAATCTGGCAGACGATCTGAAAGAGGAGAACTCACAGAGTATAAGTGCTTCAGTTGATTATTATCGTCGTTTTGGAGCTGTACAGACCAATTTTTTGGTCGAAGGCTTTTATAATGATCTACGGGATGTCTTTATTTTAGAAGAAAAAGGACACGATGAACAAGGAAACTTGTTGATGGAACGAAGAAATGGTAAAGGAGCACGTGTAATGGGGCTTAACCTCGAAGCTAAAATGGCGTATTCATGGTTACAACTTCAAGCAGGGGCTACTATCCAACGTAGTAGATATAAAGAGGCTGAACAATGGAGTGAAAACGAGAATATAGCACCTCAAAAGAAAATGTTTCGTTCACCGGATGTGTATGGGTATTTTACTTCTACTTTTACACCGGTAAAGAGATTGACAGCTTCTTTGACTGGAACATATACAGGTAGTATGTTGGTACAGCATATGGAAGGTTATGTTCCGGAAGACAGGGAAGAAAAAACTCCTGAATTCTTTGATATGAATATAAAGTTAGCATATGATTTTCTATTGTTTAACTCAATAACACTTCAGCTAAACGGTGGTGTACAGAATATATTTAATGCTTATCAGAAAGATTTTGATCAAGGTCCTTTACGTGATGCAGGTTATATTTATGGTCCCGGTATTCCAAGAAGTTATTTTATAGGATGTAAAATTAGTTATTAAAAAAAGAAAGGCTGGAAGTTAATTCCAGCCTTCTTCATATCACCTATTTTACGCTTAGAAATTGTATCCTACACGTACACCAATTATAGGTTGGCTTATATCTTTTGCAATTAGATATTTTACTTCAAGACCAACGGAAATATCTTTGGATGCATATAACTCGCCTCCCAAACCGATGTTCGCTCCAAAACGAGTTTCATTATCACTGAGGTGTCCTACTTTCCATTTCCAGAATGAAAGATCTAAACCGGCTAAAGGATAAAATCCAAAGTACTCTGATAAAACAAATACATAATGTGCATTTACATCAATAGCCCAAGCGCTGACATGATCATTTTTTACAAAATGTGTTATTGAAGGAGTAAGACGAACTTCATTTGTCAGATTATATCTGTAATCTATACCTAAAGTAGCATGATTAATATCGTCAAAAGCACCTCCAATAGTTAAACCAAAAGAAGAGTCACCTTTAGTTGTTTGAGCATAGGCTCCAAAGCTGATAACAGCTAATGCTAACATAATAACAATCTTTTTCATAAGGCATTAATTTTTTGTTTTACATATAATAAACCATTGATTATTTTGTCTTAATATCTTTTACTTTTAAGCGTTCTCCGGCGCTGTTGACTATACATTTGTAATACTCTTCATCGTATCCGGGGAAATCAGGATAGGCTGACAATCCATAACCATTCTGTTTGAATTGTCCGTTTTCTTCTTTCTTTACATTCCCATCAATGTATTTCACCAATAGGTATTCTCCCAGTTTCTTCCATCGGGCTGTTGCTGCATCAGCATTTGTTGTACTGAACCACGTTAGGAATTTACGAGCTTCCAACGGATCTTTAGCCAGCAATTCAACAGCAGCTTTATCTATAGCCGGAACCATCTCCTTATAACCATTTTCAAGCTCCTGTTGTACTTTACGTATGTCTTCTATCATAAAGCTATATTTATGATAAGCCATATTAGCAACCCAGTTATGAATCCAAAAAGCGGCTGTCCATGAGAAGTTCATCATATCACCATTTCCAACACGATAGCATTCAGGAGAAGCAAGTATAGAACTGTATAAAGGTGTAAATACTGCCATATCGGCATCGTCCACGCCAAACCAAAGAATTCCTCCTACCTCGTCGGGAAGCCAGTTACGCATTTGTGGCACGATGACAAAACCTGTTTGTTGCGTAGCTATTGCTCGTTCATTTACATATGTTTCGCCATCAACCTTAAAATTCATTGGTCGCCAGCGATAGGGTACCTTATATGGACCTGCTCCTGCATCTTCCGTCATATTAAGTACGGTACCTTCATAATGATCACGCATTACATTTTGAACGTCCTGAACAGAAAGCTTTTTATCCGGTTTTATATATAAAGGCATAGGACCTTTGGTAGGATCACCTTTAGCAAAATCTGCATATTTTTCCATTGATTTGTCGTATTTACGGAAGAAAGACCATACACGAGCTTCGCATCCACGCAGTCCGCTGAAATCGTAAGGGTTATATGCTTGCTGAAAACTGAAGTCCTTATCTTTTCCTGTGAAATAGCCCTTTTCGCGGGCAAAAGATACTACGTCAGGAGAATAGAGACAGTTTTCTTTATCCTCAAAAGGTATCTGTTGAATACGTGCCTGGTTCGCATGAGCAGATATGCAATCATCGGGAATACGTATGGCAACCCATACTGCCCCTTTATTTCCGGCCCCTTTACCGATCATTTCCATGATCCATACTTCATTTTTATCAGCAATAGAGAATGATTCGCCACTACTTGCATATCCGTGGTTTTTTACCAGATCTGTCATTACCTTTATGGCTTCACGTGCTGATTTAGAACGTTGCAATGCAATATAAATAAGGCTTCCGTAATCAATAATTCCAGTACTGTCCCCTAGTTCGGCACGGCCACCCCAGGTACTTTCAGTAATGGCTACCTGATATTCATTCATATTGCCAACAACAGAGTATGTTTGTTCTACCTGAGGTATCTGCCCCAGCAATTTACCGGTATCCCATTCTACTACATCAAGCATGGAACCTTTTGGCCAGATAGCAGCAGGCCAACGATAGAGTTCTCCATATAATGTATGCGAATCGGCTGAATAGCTGATCATTACTGATCCATCTACAGACGCTTTTTTTCCTACTAATAAACCTGTACAGGCTATTGCTTCAATTCCTGTTAATAAAGCTGTACATACAGCCATAACAATCCATCTTTTCTTCATTCTTAATTTAGTTTAGACAAAAAACAATAAATAGATTCCTGCCCCGCATATATATCCTGTGAGTGCAAGAATCGTAAATCGTTTAAAGTAATACATAAAATTTATTTTCTCCATTCCCATAATGGTTACACCAGTAGCCGATCCGATAATTAGTATACTACCTCCCGTAACACCACAATAGGCCAGAAACGTCCAGAATCCTCCGTCTGTAACAAAGAACTGAGCATATTGAGAAAGATCAGCTGCAAAAGGGATAACCGGATACATACCCATAGTTGCAGCAACCAAAGCTACATTATCCACACATGATGATAATAACCCTATAATAAAGCTTATAAGATAAGGCTCATGGATATGTTTATCCAGAAAACCAGACATAAGTCCTAAGTGGCCGGAAGTCTCTAAAGCGCCTACAGACATTAAAATACCAAGAAAGAAAAATATTGTTGATAAGTCTATATTTGGCAATATTTCCGTAATTCGGAGTTTTCGTGATTCTTTCATACCAGGCAGTCGGCTGTACATAATATCGGTATAAAACCATAGAACTACAAGTCCTAATAGCACTCCCAGGAAAGGAGGTAAATCGGTTACCATCTGGAAAACAGGGACTAATGCCAAAGATAATATACCGATGACAAATATAGCTCTGCGCGAGTGATCAGGGATTTCAGGACAAAGCTCATCTACTAAGTCTTTTTCACTTAATTTACGAAGTTTTGAGCCCTTTTTAAATAACCAGAAATGAGCTATTGTGAGTGGCACGAGTATATTTATCAATGCCGGAATGAAAAGATGGGATATCTGATGAAATGCTGTAATGTTTTTTCCTACCCAAAGCAAAATAGTTGTTACGTCGCCAATAGGGGACCAAGAGCCACCAGCGTTAGCGGCAATAATAACCATACAAGCATATTTCATTCTGTCAGTCTTATCCGGTACCAGCTTGCGTAAAACAGCCATAAGAACTATTGCGGCAGCCAGGTTGTCAAGTAATGCTGAAAAGAAAAAGGCGGCAAAACTAATATACCACAATAGCTTTCTCTTATTATCTGTCACCAAATAACCTGTAACGGCCCTGAAACCTCCATGTTTATCTATAATTTCAACGATTAGCATGGAGCACATTACAAAAAACAACGTCTCCGCAACATTCCCGAGATGATAAACAATAGATCGGTTTGATATGAAATTTATGAATTGTTCATGGACTGGCAAATTGCTCATTTCAGGATTTTCTCTGAGGAACTCCTGGAATATGGGACTTGATCGTTCGATAAAAATATCATAAGCATCAAACATCAAGATCATCCACATAGAGATAGCCATAAATAAGGCGATAGCAGCTTTATTTATCTTTATTTTGTCTTCCAACGCTATCGCCAGAATGCCCAGCACAAAGATGATTGGCATTAAAACATACATACCCATTAACATTTTCTTCATGCAAAAGTAAGATAATTCTTTAGACAAGCAGTCAGGGATTCTATTTTATTCGGAATGTCCCGTTAGTATATCTTTATATTTCACAAAAGAGTCTTTCAATAGTATTATATATGGATTTAAAGTGGTTAGACTTTCTCTCTATTTCAATAGCAACTAATATCTCCCCTAAATTATCATTAAAGAAAGCTTTTCAATTTTCTTATTTCCAATTCGTTTTTCTTCTATGGGTTCTTTCCTGTCCTTTTCATTGATCATGGTACTGCAAATTAGGTTTGTATTAGATTTGTGATTAGGTAACTACAAGACAATATGTGTCAAAACACTCTTGCATCAACAAAAATAAGAAATAAACAGAAATACAAAAACTTATTTTGAAGATTAGTAACAGGTATTTAGCTATTTATTATCTTTATCTCCTTAAGGAGCGCTATGCGACACCCTAAATGGATTTCCAAAAATTCTTATTGTATAGCTGTGTCAATTATACCACAAAAAGTTTGTTTTTAATATCACTAATATCACTTTTTTGGTATATCTTTGATTAATAAATAATTAAAGGTGATATTGGCTCCGATTTTAATGTCACTAAAAATCCATCTACATCTTTTTCTAGAACCATCTACATCTCTTTTTGAAACCATTTAGATACTTTTAAAGATTCGTGTAGATGCTTTTATACAACCATTTAGGTGGTTTTTTCGAATAGCTCCCATCTCATTAAAATCCGGACGGGTACAAAATAAATTCGGACGAGAGCTATAAATATTTGCACCCGTCCGAAAATCGTCCTTAAGCGATTTCGAGTCTCAGTGATGTTGCTGTGATATTAAAATTAGAACCAATGTCACTCCTTATTTGTTGACTATCTGTGATTTATAAGGGAAGTGATATTAGTGATATTAAAAACAAACTTTTTTGTGTAAAGTTGGATTTTGTGAAAATTTTGGAAGAATGGAAATGTATATACTGTATTGTAGAATCTATTGTATAAAGAAAGAAATAATTAACTTTGCATTAGAAAACAACTTTTAAAATGATGAGCGAAATTAAAATCAACGATGAAGAAGGTAAAAAGAGCTTGAACTTTATAGAGGCATTTGTAGAGAAAGATTTGGCAGAAGGAAAGAACAGCGGAAGAGTTCAAACCCGTTTTCCTCCCGAACCAAATGGCTATCTGCACATAGGCCATGCGAAAGCGATTTGTCTTGATTTCGGAATTGCTGAAGAATACAACGGTATATGTAACCTGCGTTTTGATGATACCAATCCTGTGAAAGAGGATGTTGAGTATGTGGATTCCATAATGGAGGACATTAAATGGCTAGGTTATAATTGGAATGAAGTTTATTATGCCTCCGACTATTTTCAGCAGTTATTTGACTTTGCCGTTAAACTGATTAAAGAAGGTAAAGCTTATGTAGATGAACAAAGTGCAGAGGTAATCGCTCAACAAAAAGGAACACCGAATCAGCCGGGTATTGAAAGCCCCTATAGGAATCGACCTATTGAAGAAAATCTCGATTTATTCATGCGGATGCAGGCGGGAGAATTTGAAGAAGGCCGTATGATATTACGGGCCAAGATTGATATGGCTTCTCCCAATATGCATTTTCGTGATCCTATTATGTACCGTATAATTACGGCTCATCCTCATCATCGTACAGGAACTACCTGGAAAGTATATCCGATGTATGACTTTGCCCATGGACAGAGCGACTACTTTGAGGGGGTGACCCATTCATTATGTACACTGGAGTTCGAGGTACATCGTCCTTTATATGATTACTTTATTGATCTGTTGAAGGAAGACGATAATTACAGACCTCGTCAGATTGAGTTTAACCGATTGAACCTGACATATACGGTAATGAGTAAGCGTAAACTGCTACAGCTCGTAAAAGAAGGGTATGTCAAAGGCTGGGATGATCCGCGTATGCCTACTATCTGTGGATATAGACGCAGAGGTTATACATCTGAAGCTATCCGTAACTTTATTGATAAGATTGGTTATACTAAATATGATGGTATTATTGATGTAGCCTTACTGGAATATGCTATACGTGAAGATTTGAATGCGAAGGCTTCGAGAGTTTCTGCAGTATTAAATCCTGTAAAACTTATTATTACAAATTATCCTGAAGGCCAGGTGGAGATGATGGAAACGGTGAACAATCCGGAAGATCCTTCTGCCGGAACGCATGAAATTGCATTTAGCCGTGAATTGTATATCGAGCAGGATGATTTCATGGAAGATGCTCCCAAGAAGTTTTATCGTATGACACCAGGGCAGGAAGTGCGTTTGAAAAGCGCATATATAGTAAAGTGTATCGGCGTTAAGAAAAACGAAAACGGAGAAATAGAAGAGATTTATGCTGAATATGACCCCATGACCAAGAGTGGTATGCCTGACAGCGGTCGCAAAGTAAAAGGTACCCTCCATTGGGTATCTGCTGAACATAGTCTACCGGCAGAAGTACGTTTGTATGACAGACTATTTATGTCGGAAAACCCCTTGGAAGAGAAAGATAAAGATTTTCTGGAACTTTTGAATCCCGACTCTCTGACTGTTTTGACCAATAGCAGGGTTGAAGCAGTATTAAAAGATGCAAAACCATTTGATAACTTCCAGTTCCAACGTATTGGTTATTTTAATGTTGACCCGGATTCTACGGATGGTAAGCTGATCTTTAACCGTACTGTACCGCTGAAAGATGCGTGGAGTAAGGTGAAGAATAAACTGTAAAATTTATTTATGAAGAAAGATGACATCTCTAAATTGTTAAAACGTTATCTCACCGCCCGTGAAGAGGGAATTGAACCGTACTTTGATGCGGATGAGATAGATGCTTTATTGGACAATTTAGAAGAAGTTGAAGATTTTACTCATTATGAAGGTATTCTTTCTTTAGGGATAAAGCTTCATCCGGCCAGTAATGATCTGAAAGTCAGAAAATGCAAACTTCATTTGTATAATGAAGAATACAAAGAAGCTTTGCGACTTGTAGAAAGTATAGCCGAAACCAATAATCAGGATCTTGATATGATCCGTCTGGAATGTTATTGTACATTAAATCAATATCCAAAAGCAATTGAATATGTGGAAGATTTAATGAAGAATAAGTGTGACTACCTGAAAGATATTTTTGAATTTCTGGCACCTATTTTAAGCGATCTTGAAATGAATGATGAAGCACGAGACTTTATTGATCGCGGATTACTTCTCTTTCCTGATAGTCTTATTCTGAAGGATGAATTATGTTATCTGTATGAGATAGAAGGACAATATCAATTAGCAATCGAACTATGTAATGAATTAATCGACAAAGAGCCCTATTCATATGATCTTTGGTTTACATTAGGACGCTTACACTCATTAACTGCTAATTATGAGAAGGCGATAGAAGCTTTTGATTTTGCATTAACTTGTGACGATTCTGATATAGAACTTAAGATATTAAAAGCATATTGCCTCTTCATGAACGAAAACTATCAAAAAGCTATGGACGTTTATCGGGAAATAGCAATAGATGATGATTCGAAAGACCGTATAAAGCCTCTAATGGCTGAATGTTATATGAGGTTGGATGAATATGAGGAAGCTTATCAATTATTGAAAGAGATTATTATTAAAAAGAATGAATCATTAGAAGCTACTACATATATAAATTTCATCAGATGTTGTGTCGAGACTGAACGTGAACGGGAAGCAGCTCAAATCCTGAGAGATGCAGCTAATTTATTTCCTGAGAATGTACGGATATTATCATTGCTGGCATTATCTTATCTAGAAAAAGGAAATGAAGAACTGGCTTTGTCGATAACAAATAAAATATTCAAACAATTAGATCAAGTGGAAGATGGAAATGCAGATGCTCCCGACATTAAATTCATATCAAAACCTGAAAAATACATTCCAATAAAAGATTTGGCTAAAGAATATATTAATAATAAAGATAACAGTAACTAACTCGTTATGAACAGAAGTATTAAAGATTACGGTCTCTTATTTTTGAAAGGTATTGGAATGGGGGCGGCAGATGTCGTGCCCGGTGTATCAGGAGGTACAATTGCTTTTATAGTTGGGATATACGAAGAATTATTAGAATCTATAAAGAGTATTAATGGCGCGTCTTTAAAGTTACTCTTTACTGGAAAAATTGCTGCTTTTTGGAAAGCGATAAATGCTAATTTCCTTGCGACAATTGTCTGTGGTATTGCAGTCAGCATATTTTCTTTAGCAAAAGGGATCACTTATTTACTGGAAAATCATCCTGTTCTGGTATGGGCCTTCTTTTTCGGATTAGTTTTAGCCTCTACCTGGTTTGTTTCAAAAGATATAAAAAAGTGGAACTGGAAAACGATAATTTGTTTTATCGTAGGCGCTGTAATTGCTTTTTATATAACGGTTGCTACTCCGGCTGAAACTCCAAATGGTTTATGGTTCATCTTTATTTGTGGTGCAATTGCTATCTGTGCTATGATCCTACCGGGCATCTCGGGTAGCTTTATATTGGTTTTACTTGGTAAGTATTACCACATCATGGAGGCTGTAAAGAATTTAGATATCATAACCATTCTTGTTTTTCTTTGTGGAGCAGTTATTGGTATAACTTCCTTCTCGCGTTTACTCTCTTACACACTTAAAAATTATCACGATGTTACTATTGCTGTGCTTGCCGGTTTCATGCTCGGCTCACTCAATAAAGTGTGGCCCTGGAAAGATGCAGCGCAAAGCAATATATTACCAGATCAACTTGTTTGGCAAGGTTTTGCTCTTATCGTTCTCGGATTTGCTTTGGTTTATATCTTGGAAAAACTCTCTTCTCGTAGTACGCAGTAAATTCTGCGTTCTGCTTAAAAAGCTTGTTTTTTTGACAAAAAGATTTTGTTTCATTGGAAGAAATAATATAGATTTGTGATTGGCATAACAAAATGTCAGAATTTAATCTAATATGGCTAAACAGTGAATAAGGAAAACGAAGAAAAGGTAACCGGATTACCTGAAAATGCCTACCGTGAACTAAAAGATGGAGAAGAATACAAACCCATCATGTCACCATACAAACAATATCGTGAAGTAACGCCCTGGTCGGTATTATGGGGATTATTAATGGCTGTTATTTTTAGTGCAGCCGCGGCTTATCTTGGTTTAAAAGTGGGGCAGGTATTTGAAGCGGCTATTCCTATAGCTATCATCGCAGTAGGTTTATCAAGTGCATTTAAACGTAAGAACGCGTTAGGAGAGAATGTAATTATTCAATCCATAGGAGCAAGTAGCGGTGTTATTGTTGCCGGTGCTATATTCACTCTTCCGGCGATCTACATTCTTCAGGATAAATACCCCGAAATTACTGTAAACTTTTTTGAAGTTTTTATGAGTTCCTTACTGGGAGGGATTTTGGGTATTTTATTATTGATTCCATTCCGTAAATATTTTGTATCAGATATGCATGGAAAGTATCCTTTCCCTGAGGCAACGGCAACAACACAGGTATTAGTTTCCGGAGAAAAAGGCGGAAGTCAGGCAAAACCGTTAATCTTTGCAGGATTAATAGGTGGAGCATACGATTTCATTGTGGCTACCTTTGGGTGGTGGAATGAAGTTGTCACCACACGAGCTATAGGTTTTGGTGAAATGTTAGCCGATAAAGCAAAGGTTGTTTTTAAAGTAAATACAGGAGCCGCAGTTCTTGGTCTTGGATATATTATCGGATTGAAGTATTCATTGATTATTTGTGCCGGTTCATTTCTGGTATGGCTCATTATTATTCCGTTGCTTTCCGCATTCTTTGGTACGGAGGTATTGACATTAGGCAACGCAGCCATCACTGAAACAGTTGGAAGTATGTCACCTGAAATGATCTTTACTACGTATGCACGCCATATAGGTATTGGAGGTATTGCCACTGCCGGAATAATAGGAATTGTAAAATCATGGAGTATCATTCGTAGCGCAGTAGGTTTGGCTGCTAAAGAATTGAAAGGGAAAGGTGGTGAGCAATCTGAAGCAGAAGTACCTCGGACGCAAAAAGATTTATCAATGAAGGTGATAGCTATTGGTATATTTATTACCTTAATTGTAACTTACCTTTTCTTCTATTTTGGAGTACTCGATAATTGGTTCCAGGCAGCCGTAGCCTTACTGATCGTTGGCATTATAGCGTTTCTATTTACAACTGTGGCTGCAAATGCTATTGCTATTGTGGGGACAAACCCTGTGTCGGGTATGACATTAATGACACTTATACTTGCCTCCATTATTCTTGTTGCTGCCGGTTTAAAAGGAGCCGCAGGAATGGTCTCGGCATTGATTATCGGCGGAGTAGTTTGTACGGCACTTTCGATGGCCGGAGGTTTTATCACTGATTTAAAAATTGGATATTGGCTCGGAAGTACGCCTGCAAAGCAACAGACATGGAAGTTTTTAGGCACATTGGTTTCTGCTGCTACCGTAGGAGGTGTTATTCTTATACTAAATCAAACGTATGGTTTTACTAGCGGACAGTTAGCAGCTCCGCAGGCAAATGCCATGGCGGCGGTTATAGAACCACTGATGAGCGGATCAGGTGCTCCCTGGATATTATATGGTATAGGAGCTATACTTGCTATTGTTTTGAATTTCTTTAAAGTTCCGGCTTTGGCTTTTGCATTAGGAATGTTCATTCCGCTTGAGTTAAACACACCGCTTCTAATAGGTGGCGCAATAAGCTGGTATGTAGGTAGTAGAAGCAAGGATGAGGCTTTAAATAATGCTCGTTTGGAAAAAGGGACATTATTGGCTTCAGGCTTTATTGCCGGTGGTGCATTAATGGGAGTTGTAAGTGCAGCATTGCGTTTTGGAGGAATAAATCTGGTCAATGAAGAGTGGTTGAGTAATAGTCTGTCTGAAATATTGGCTTTTGTTATGTACGTGGGAATGATTGCCTTTTTAGCTATCAGTTCTTTGAGGGCTAAGAAAGAATAATAAGTGCTAGCTATTATACCGTAAATATAATCAATGGAAGCGCCCGTAATAAATGTTGGTATTATGACCGAAAAATCTGTATCTTTCTTCTTCAATGAAGAATATGTACATACAGAAACCGGAGTTTTTATGACGGGTGAACAGCGTGCCTTAAATGTGAATGGAAATATTCTATTTAATGGTAAGCTATATAAAGAATTATTCTTTGAGCCTATTTCTCCAACTGCTTCATTCGATTTAAAAGCCGTTACGATAGGTATCGACTTCCATTGGCAAAGAAAAGAAGATCAGCGATTTCAAGGGTCACTAAACCTGGTGGCTGAAGAAGATAGTATAATAGTTATCAACCAGATAAATATAGAAGAATACCTAATAAGTGTCATCTCGTCAGAGATGAGTGCAACAGCTTCTGAAGAATTTCTGAAAGCACATGCAGTTATTTCCCGTAGTTGGTTAATGGCACAGATAGTAAAAAACTATCAGTTAGTTAAAAATCCTAAGAAAAAACATGAAAGTACGCATTTGACGGACAAAGAACTTATTCGTTGGTATGACCGGGAAGACCATGCGATATTTGATGTGTGTGCTGATGACCATTGTCAGCGTTATCAGGGATTAACACGAGCATCAAGTCCATTAGTAGTCAAAGTTATTCAGGAGACAGGAGGAGAAATACTTATAGATAATGATAGGATTTGTGATACCCGTTTTTCAAAATGTTGCGGTGGTGTAACGGAGAAGTTCGAGAATGTTTGGGAACCCGTTTCTCATTCTTATCTTATTGCTTTGCGTGATGGCACGGATACAACATATCCTGATCTAACTAATGAGGTAGAAGCTGAGAAATGGATTAGATCATCTCCTGAAGCTTTCTGCAATACAACTAATAAAAAAATACTCGATCAGGTACTTAATAATTATGATCAGGAAACAACGGATTTCTACCGTTGGCAGGTAATTTATACTCAAACAGAAATTGCAAAACTCATTAACTACAAAAGCGAAAAAGATTTCGGTGATATATTAGATCTGATTCCCTTGAAAAGAGGCTCTTCCGGACGTATAGAAAAATTGAAAATAGTAGGAAGCAAACTAACCTTTACTATTGGAAAGGAGTTGGAGATTCGCCGAACCTTATCCAATACACACCTGTATAGTTCGGCCTTTGTAGTCGATAAAGAATATGAAAACAAAGGTATTCCCCAGAAATTTATTTTAACCGGAGCCGGATGGGGACACGGTGTCGGTCTTTGTCAGATTGGAGCTGCCGTTATGGGGGCTAAAGGATACACTTATAAAGAAATACTCCATCACTACTATCCTGGGGCAGAGATAGAAAAGAGATATTAGTTTCAACATTCAGCCTCCTTTATGTACTTGGTAAATAGTTGTTACAATTGAAAATCAGTTTTTGGAAAATTGACTGCCGACAGGCTTCCCAGAAGTTTTTTATTACCTTTGCAGCCGTTAGACGGTGATGTTAGGTATGAGTAGTCAGATAATCCTTTTTATTATTATAGTTTATTTTGGAGTTCTGCTTCTGATTTCCTATTTGACTGGGCAGAAGAATACCGATAATAATGCTTTTTTTCTGGGAAATCGAACTTCTCCCTGGTTTATCGTTTCAATCGGGATGATAGGATCTTCTTTATCGGGAGTCACTTTTGTCTCCGTTCCGGGAATGGTACGCAGTATCGATATGACCTATATGCAAACCGTATTTGGTTTCTTTTTCGGATATATTGTAATAGCAAAAGTGCTGCTACCACTTTATTATAAACTACAACTTACTTCTATTTATTCCTATCTGGATAATCGCATCGGTCGTCGAAGCTACAAAACGGGTGCTTCTTTCTTTTTATTATCTAAGATCGTTGGAGCTGCGGCAAGACTTTATCTGGTAGTACTTATTCTTCAAACCTATGTTTTCAGTACCTGGAATATTCCTTTTTGGGTGACTACCGTGTTAAGTATAGCATTAGTCTGGCTTTATACGTATAGGAGCGGAATTAAAACAATCGTATGGACGGATACTTTGCAGGCTTTATGCCTCATTGCTATGCTGGTGGTTATTATCTGGCAGGTAAAGGATAAGATGGGGCTTGATACGCTAGGTATGATGCAAACGATTGCTGAAAGTCCTCATTTTCGTATTTTTGAGTTTAGCGACTGGCATAGTACACAACATTTTGTTAAACAATTCTTCAGCGGTATATTTATAACGATTGTTATGACAGGACTTGACCAGGATATGATGCAGAAAAATCTTTCTTGTAAGACACTCAAAGACGCACAAAAGAATATGTATGTATATGGTTTTGCTTTCACGCCAGTTAATTTTCTATTTCTTTCTTTAGGAGTACTATTGTTAACTTTGGCAAGCCAACAAAATATTCAACTTCCACCATTGAATGATGATATTCTTCCTATGTTTTGTACATCAGGAATATTAGGGGATACTATCTTAGTATTTTTTACTGTTGGGATAATTGCTGCAGCTTTTAGTAGTGCCGACTCTGCATTAACTGCACTTACTACTTCTTTTTGTGTAGATATTTTAGACATTCAAAAAGAGGAAGCTGAGAAGGCCAGAAATACACGTATGAAAGTACATCTATTGATTTCAGCTTTATTTGTATTGATTATACTGATTTTTAAAGCTGTTAACAGTCGAAGTGTTATTGATGCGATATATATGCTTGCTTCTTATACATATGGGCCGCTATTAGGTTTATTCTTCTTTGGTTTATTCACTAAAAGGCAACCGATCGACAAATATGTTCCTTATATTTGTATAGCATCTCCTATTATCTGTCTTAGTATAGACTATCTGGTCAAACAGTATACTGGGTATGCCTTTAGTTATGAAATGTTGATGATTAATGGCGCTATTACATTCGGGGGACTGCGGTTGGTTTCAAAAAAATATAATTATGGAAATTAAAAATGCGGAATTCGTAATCAGTAATACAGATGTGGGTAAATGTCCCGGGGGAAATATACCCGAGTATGCTTTTATCGGGCGTAGTAATGTCGGGAAATCTTCACTGATTAATATGCTTACAAACCGGAAAGGTTTGGCTATGACCTCCCAGAAACCAGGTAAAACGCAGCTGATAAACCATTTTATAATTAATGATGAATGGTATCTGGTGGATCTCCCAGGATATGGTTATGCACGGAGAGGTAAAGAGGGAAGAGAAAATATCAGACTGATTATTGAAAACTACATATTAGAAAGGGAGCAACTTACAAATCTTTTCGTACTTCTTGATTGTCGGCATGAACCCCAGAAAATAGATCTTGAATTCATGGAATGGCTGGGGGAAAATGGAATACCTTTCTCTATCATTTTTACTAAGATAGATAAAATAAGTAAAGGTCGCCTTCAGGAGAACCTGAAAATATATAAGAATAAACTCTACGAAAGTTGGGAAGAACTTCCTCCTATTCTTTTATCTTCTTCCGAGAATAAAGAAGGCCGTGAAGAAATCCTTGATTACATCGCTCAAATTAATCATACTCTATTAGATTAAAATATATCTCGTTTCACCTGTCACCCAGATATAATCGCCTATTTACCATATAGTAATGGTGAAACGAAAGGTGAATGCAGAGCTGAAAGAATTTAAAATTTGCTTTCACTCTATATTACGGCAAAAATGATGCGAATTTTGCAGAAGCACACAGAGAAATTCTATTAATAAGAATTAGTCTATGAAAATCCGTGTGTTCAGTGGGCAGTAATTGGTAAAAAGATAGCGTAATTTATGATTTTAGTCTTTTACATTTAGAAATATGAACGTATTAAATTGATCGGCTCACAAGGGTGAAACGATCGACTCACAAGGGTGAGGCGTTCGTTTCACACAGGTGAGCCAGTCGCCTCACCCTTGTGAGCCGATCAAATAGTAAGTACAAAAAATATAAAAAAACGTGACCTTTGTAGGTGAATACTGTAATGAATAAACTAATATTCTTATGAAAAAGCGATGAAAGCAAATAAAAAAAATTGCTTTCATCGCTCCTTTCACCATTATGATTTGACATGCAATCGATTACCTTCGAGTGACAGGTGAAACGATTGTTTTGCAAAGAACTATAGAGGTGGTATTATCTGAATATATAAGGAATTTGTTTATCCAAAAAACGAGTAACCTGATCGAATAGGTCTTTCACATCCTGAGTAAAAGAGACGTTTTCGGGCGTTACAACCTTTAATGCTTTGGGAATAACAGAAACATCAATTCTGCGACCAGCCTCAATTGGTTCTCCGTCTAAGTGCATAATACCAGCTTTTTGTCGAATAATACTTACCTGGCTTGCTTTTATGGTCTTAATTTTACTGTTACGTTCTATTTGTTTTGTAAATAGCTGAATAGCCAACGGGGCTATATCTAAAGGTGTAAAAGGGGAGAGGATTGTTAAATCCATTTTCCCATCCTGGATATTAGCATGTGGTGCAATGTAGGCATTGTTTCCGTATTGAGAAGCGTTAGCACATGCAACCAGAAACGCTTTTTCTTGATAGGTTTGTCCATCTATAATCAACTCATATGCTTGTGGCTTATAACTTAGGTATTCTTCCAATATATTTTTCACATAAGTTAGAGAGCCTCTTTTTTTCTCATTAGCAAACTTTTTGCTCACAGCAGCGTCGAAGCCTACTCCACACGTTGTAAAGAAAACTCGATCGTTTGCCGTACAGCCATCTATGGTAATAACATGCCCTTTAACTATCATTTCAAGAGCACGTCTGGTATCCATTGGGATATGTAGTTCTCTTGCCAGACCATTACCTGAACCTTTTGGAATAATACCCAGTACTGTTTCTGAGTGTATCAAAGCGCAAGCGACTTCATTCACAGTGCCATCTCCGCCAACGGCAATAACTAGTTTTACATTGTTTTCAACGGCTTGTTTAGCTAGTTCGCTGGCATGTCCGGCATATTCTGTGAAGGAAACTGTTAGTGAAATTCCTTCCCGTTGACAAATCTCCTCAATCATTTTTGGAATCTTACGCTTTGAACCAACGCCGGAGATAGGGTTAATAATAGCTTGTACGGTAAAATTTTTATTATTCATCATGGCTATGTATTACAATCATTTCATTAATTGAAATTGCAACAAAAATAATGCTTTTGGAAAACTTTTAAAGTATATGGAGGCATTAAGTTATTTTTTTACTACTTTTGCGGCTGGATTTACCCAATCAATTTTAGAATATATGATAACAAATCCAGGCTCTTTGATTAGAAATATATCAGCGAAAAAATTATTCTCTTCAGACAATATGAAACTTTTACAAGAGAAATTAGCTAAATATGATGCTCCGCAGAAGGCTATGGCTGCAGGAATATATCCTTATTTCCGGATGATTGAAAGTGATCAGGATACTGTGGTGCAGATTAGTGGGAAAAAAGTGTTGATGTTCGGGTCTAACTCTTATCTCGGTTTAACCAATCATCCCAAAGTAAAAGAAGCAGCTATTGAGGCTGTCAAGAAATACGGAACAGGTTGTGCTGGTTCACGTTTCCTGAATGGTACTTTAGATATACATGTACAGTTGGAAAAAAGATTAGCCGACTTTGTTGGCAAAGAAGAGGCTATTGTATATTCTACCGGTTTTCAGGTAAATCTGGGAGTAGTTTCCTGTATAACAGGACGTGAAGACTATATATTATGGGATGAATTAGATCATGCTTCGATTATAGAAGGTCATCGTCTATCTTATTCTAATAAACTGAAATTTAAGCATAATGATATGGAATCTCTGGAGAAACAACTCCAGAAATGTGACCCTGATAAAGTTAAACTAATCGTAATAGACGGCGTTTTCAGTATGGAAGGCGACATTGCTAACTTACCTGAAATAGTTGCTCTTAGTAAGAAATACAATGCCAGTGTGATGGTAGACGAAGCACATGGTATAGGTGTCTTAGGTAAACAAGGACGTGGGACATGCGATCACTTTGGTGTGTCCAATGATGTTGATCTTATCATGGGTACATTTAGTAAGTCCTTTGCTTCAATAGGAGGTTTTATTGCTGCAGATAAAGACACGATCAATTATCTTCGCCATCATTCTCGTTCGTATATCTTTAGTGCCAGCAATACGCCGGCTGCTACTGCGGCAGTTGATGCAGCGCTTGATATAATGTTGAATGAGCCAGAACGTATCGAACATTTATGGAAATTGACAAACTATGCATTAGCTGGATTCCGTGATATGGGATGTGAAATTGGTCATACTTCAACTCCGATTATTCCTTTGTTTATTCGTGATAACGATCTTACCTTCCTTATTGTACGCGAATTGTTTGACGCAGGTGTCTTTGTAAATCCTGTAGTTGCCCCGGCGGTTGCTCCTCAGGATACTTTGATCCGTTTTTCATTGATGGCTACTCATACAATCGAACAACTGGATTATGCTTTAGATGCTATTCGGAAAGTATTTAAGAGTTATCATTTGATACCATAAAGAAAATTTAATATAATATATAAGCCGGTTTTTAATAAGACCGGCTTTTTTATTTTGTTGTGAGAATTGTAATTATCATTTAACTTTGTTGCATCATTAAAATAATAAAGTAATATGAAGCAGTCGGTTGTTTATATACTCCTTTTAGTTCTTGTCCTGGCAGGATGTAATAATCAGGAAAAAGAAGCACGAGCAAGTTTGGAGAATGCAAAGAATATGTATGAGCAGAATGAGTTGTTTGCAGCCAAAAATGCAATAGATACAATACGTTTTCATTATCCTAAACAGGTAAAAGTATTGAAAGAAGCCCTAGAATTAATGCGTTTGGTGGAGCTAAAGGAAGCTGACCGGAATATCGCTTATTGTGACAGCCTGATTCCTATCAAGCAGGAAGAGCTTAAAGAGTTGACTAAAGGTTTTATCTTCGAAAAAGATACGATTTATGAAGAAATCGGAAACTATATCTGGAAGCAACAGACTATTGAGCGAAATGTGGAAAGGAATTATGTACGTTGCGGAGTGAACGAGAAAGGAGAGATGTATCTGGCCAGTGTTTATTTTGGTAGTCGTCCAATCAATCATACCGGTATAAAGGTAAGCACTAAGGATGGTCTTTTTACTGAAACTGCGTCAATACCCTATGATGGAGGATTGAACTATCGGTTTAAAGATTTAGGAAATACTACAGAAGTAGTTACTTATAAAGGTGAAAAAGGAGTAGATGCTATTAAGTTTATATACGATAATGAAAAAGAACGTATTAAAGTTGAATATACAGGTGGTAGTTCTTATGTGATCTATATGGCTGAAGGAGATAAGAAAGCAATAATAGCTACTTATAATTTAGCTAGTGTGTTAAGTGATATTGAAACAATGACTTTGGAAAAAGATAAAGCACTAAAGAAAAAAGATTATCTGGAAAGAAAATTAGATCAATAATAAAAAAGCCGGTATTACCGGCTTTTTTATTATATGTTTTATAGAACTTATTTTACTAATGCTTTCTTAGTTTTTTCTCCTTCGATTATTACAAATACAACACCTTTATGTGCAGGCATTATGAAATAATCAGAATTAGCATATTGAGCAGATATCACTTGTCCTAAAATATTAGCAATAGATATCTTTCTGCCGGAAGCATTTGTGATGATTACACTTCCTACATCGCCGATAGCCGTAACTTCAGTAGTAACTGTTTCTTCATTAGCAACCGGTGCGGGAGCATTTGATATAAAGAATTCAACGCCTTTATCAGACATAACTACCTGATTATTTACAAGACCAATATATTGCTTACCCGTATTATCGCCTAATTCTTTTTGACTTTCCAGTATAAGACCTCCGTCTTGTGTGGTCTTGAAAGCAAATAATGCAGGACTATTATCCATTGTTTTAATAGTATCGCTTGTAATAAAGCCTACTAAAGCATTACCTTGTTGATCTAATCTTGCAGAATCACGCAAAGAAGCTAAATAGTACATTCCAACCGGTTGTTCAGGATTTCCATCTATTTGGATTCCTTTAGCTATATAATATAATGGCTTGTCCGGTGTAGAAGAAGGAGCTTTTTCAATCCATAAACTGAAGTTGTCTTTTTCGTAATCAGCTTTTACAATGGGTTGTCCTTCTATTTTAGCTTCGGCAAGGAAGTTAAGCGGATTCATAGTAAGTGATTTCGCATCAGAAGTCAGACGTTTATGTCCTGTTTCGAATGTTGCATATTCAGGAGCATCTACTTTTTCAAAGTTAAAGTAGGCAACATTTCCTGTCAATACAAGATGAGCAGTATTTATATCCAAAGATACATTCTTTCCATCTGTAACTAAAGCATATTTATCACCTTCAGCAGCAGTTGCAATGATAAAGTCACTAGCAGCTGTTGTTCCTGATAATTTTAAAGCAGCCTTTTGTGTATCATACGCCACGTGTTTACCTGTAAATTGTTCTTTCAAGGTAAATACACTATGATAAAGTGTATCACCCAATGACAATGCGCCGGTTCCAACTCCGGTATTTTTTACAGAATCTCCTTTTACTTCAAGTTTAAAGATAATAGCATCAGCTATTGTTCCGGCTTTTCCTTGTAAAAGTGTATCCGATGTAATAACAAATAAATTGTTAACACCTGTGCTAGATACTAAATTCAATACATATCCATTGTTGGCAATTTCTTCCTTCGTAAACTGACGTGAACCTAAGAATAGATTTGTTAAAGCAACATCTTTCTGATATTCAACAGTAACAGAATCGGTGTTACTACCAAAAGTATATGTATTTGCCATTCCTTGTACAGGGTAGATTTCACCTAATGAAAGCATTGTTGAATTGGTGTTCCTATCAACTATACGGTACATGCCGTTTTCTTCTTTAATATACCATTGACCTGCAGGTTGGTAAATATTAGGCGTATTATTTATAGTTACAATCTGATTATTATTGTAGGCTGTAATATACTTACCGGCAGTTTCTCCCTTACTTGCACTTTTCAAGAAATATACTCCACTACCTGTTGCAATGTTTCCAGGTTCACCTTTCTTTACCTTTACAGTAGGAATAACACCTTGTTTAGGAGTACCATCGGTATTATAATGTGAAACAGTAAGAACATTATTGCTTCCAACACCTACATAAACCATTTTTACTTCATTAACAGAAGGTTTTCCTGGATCATTAACTGCAGGTGCAGCAGCAAGATAAATATTCAAAGAGTCGTTTTTTAAATCGACAGTGAATTTGAATTTCTGCCATTCTGCGTTAGGATGAGTTTGCGTACGGGTTGAATCTTGAGAGAATTGTGCACCGAATACATCTGTTGCATTTGTTATTGTTACAACGGCTGTATCAATACCAAAATATTTGGCTTTACCATCTTCAAATGTTTCATCTCCTTGCTCTTGGAGCATTACGAAACCATCCTCTATATCTCTAGCCAAAATATTTTTATCATGAAATATATTCCCTTGGTATGTTTTGTCAAAATCCAACTGGAATACTTTAAAACCTGCTCCAAGATCAGTAGCCATTAATGGGAACTTTGTGTCAGGGGCATGTACAGCAAAAGCTGTTCCGGTTCCGGATAATTTCAGATTATTATTATCAATTGTAAGGATCATTGTTTTTTGGGCATTATCATATAATGCTTTAATTACTCCACTTTCGAAGGTCCATTTATCAATACCGGGGGCAAGATTTAAACTAGCTCCGTCTGAAGCTTCAAAAGAAAGGATAGCCTGTGTCTTTTTGTTCTTAAATTGATATAATCTTCCGCCAGCATTTGCCTCTGAAGTTATTTCCCATAGCGCGTAATCGATAACGGCTTTAGTGGGGTTTTGAGCAAATTGCTTTACAATGACAGAATCTGTCTTTACGTTGTCCAGCGATATATAATTGTCGCCGTTTTTTAGGAAATAGTAATTTCCTTCTTTCCATTCATTTGGATTTACCGGATCGGTAGATACGATTACATTTGCATTGAGAGTAAAGATGTATGCAAATAGTAACGAAAAAGTAAAAATAATTGATTTCATACATTCATTTCTTAGTTAATATTCTCATTTATATCTAAAGATAACATATGCAAATATATGAAAGTTTATCATTAGACTATTATTAACAAAATGTAAATTAACAAACAATAAACTATTTTCCGCTATCTTTGCCCATCAAATAAAAATGGTATCAGTATGAAAGAGTCGTTACACAGACTTGGGGAATATATGTTATTGATGAAGAAAGTTCTTTCCATACCCGACCGTTGGAATATGTTCTTCAAGCAATTGATTAAGGAAATTTACAAGTTAGGAGTTGATTCTCTTTGGATTGTGATTATTATTTCCATCTTTATCGGAACTGTAATTGCCATACAGATATCATTAAACATTGAATCACCGTTAATACCGAAATTTACGATTGGATATACTACCCGTGAGATTATTTTATTGGAATTCTCCTCTTCTATCATGTGTTTGATCTTGGCAGGTAAAGTAGGAAGTAACATTGCTTCCGAGATAGGAACCATGCGAGTTACTGAACAGATTGATGCAATGGAAATTATGGGTGTTAATTCCGCTAATTTCCTAATTTTACCCAAAATAACAGGATTGATGATGTTTATTCCTGTTTTGGTTGTCTTTAGTATGTTTACCGGGATGATTGGTGGTATTGCAGCAAGCTATCTGGATACGAGAATGACGCCATCTTCATTTGAATATGGACTTCAATTCTCATTCAATCAGTTCTATGTTTGGTACTCAATAATAAAGTCTGTAGTATATGCCTTTATTATTTCTTCTATTGCTGCTTATTTTGGATATAATGTAAAGGGTGGGGCATTAGATGTTGGCAAAGCCAGTACAAATGCTGTTGTGATGAGTAGTATAATGATATTGCTGGCTGATGTGATTATGACCCATATTATGCTTACATAAGGTATGATTGAGATAAAAAATATAGTAAAGTCTTTTGAAGAAAGGGTCGTTCTAAATAATATAAGTGCGGTATTTGAAACGGGAAAGACCAACCTTATTATCGGACGAAGCGGCTCTGGTAAGACCGTTTTATTGAAGAATATAATCGGACTGATACAACCGGATTCGGGGGAGATTCTTTATGATGGAAGGGATCTTATCGGGATGAAGAAGCATGACCTGAATGTTTTGCGGCGTGAGATGGGAATGTTATTTCAAGGTTCAGCGTTGTTTGACAGCATGACGGTATTGGAAAATGTAATGTATCCGCTTGATATGTTTTCAAAAGATCCTTTTAAAGAGCGTCAGAAAAGAGCAATGTTCTGTTTGGAACGTGTTAACCTTTTGGAAGCTGAAAACCTTTATCCGTCGGAAATTAGCGGTGGTATGATGAAACGTGCTGCGATTGCCCGAGCGATTGCGCTTAATCCCAAATACTTGTTCTGCGACGAACCTAATTCAGGATTAGATCCAAAAACAGCATTATTAATAGATGATCTGATCCATGATATAACCAAAGACTACCAGATGACCACCATTATCAATACACATGATATGAACTCTGTGATAAATATTGGCGAGAGTATTATATTTATAAAAGAAGGTGTAAAGGAATGGCAGGGAACAAAAGAAGAAGTTATTACTTCCAATAATAAAGCTTTAAACGATTTTATTTTTGCATCCGATCTGTTCCGTAAGGTAAAAGAAATGGAGAACCAACAAGAAGAAGGATGAATATAATTGAAAATTGAAGATGGAAAGTTGAAAATTATTATTCTTCGTTTTCAATTTTCAACTTTCCATTTTTCATTAAATATTAAAGGCTTCTTTAACCTTATCTACATAATCAAGCTTTTCCCAAGTGAATAATTCTACTTCTATTTCCACAGGTGCCGGATTATAACGTGAACTAAACGTCTTTTTCTTTACTTCAGGAGTACGTCCCATATGGCCGTATGATGCAGTTTCCAGGTAGATTGGGTTACGAAGTTTAAGGCGTTCTTCAATGGCTTTCGGACGCATATCAAATATTTCAGCTACTTTATCCGCGATCTCTCCATCGTTTAAACCTACTTTCGCTTTGCCGTATGTATTAACAAATATGTTCATTGGCTTGGCAACTCCGATAGCATATGATACTTGTACCAATACTTCGTCGGTAACTCCTGCCGCAACCAGATTTTTAGCAATATGACGTGCTGCGTAAGCGGCCGAACGGTCTACTTTAGAAGGGTCTTTTCCTGAGAAAGCACCACCACCGTGAGCTCCTTTACCGCCATAGGTATCTACGATAATTTTACGGCCGGTTAACCCTGTATCTCCGTGAGGGCCACCGATAACAAATTTACCTGTCGGGTTGACATGAAATATAATGTCATCGGTAAATAAAGCCTGTACATGCGCAGGATATTGTTCTTTTACACGTGGGATCAGGATGCTTTTCACATCAAGGGCAATCCGTTGCTGCATGGCATTGTCTGCTTCTTCCTGTGATACACCGTTGGATTCAATAAACTCGTCGTGTTGTGTTGAAATTACGATCGTATCAATCCGTAACGGAGTACCGTTATCATCGTATTCGATGGTAACCTGGCTTTTTGCATCCGGACGCAGGTACGGCATTAATCCCGGCTCTTTTTTACGGATAGCGGCCAGTTCGAGTAACAAACTATGTGAAAGGTCTAACGCTAAAGGCATATAGTTATCCGTTTCATTGGTGGCATAACCAAACATCATACCCTGGTCGCCTGCTCCCTGATTATAAGGATCTTCGCGTTCAACACCGCGGTTGATGTCGCCGCTCTGTTCATGGATAGCAGATAGAACACCGCATGATTTAGCCTCAAACTGGTACTCACTTTTCGTATATCCAATCTTTTCAATTACACTACGTGCTACGTCTTGTACATCAACATAAGCACTTGATTTAACTTCTCCAGCCAAGACAACCTGTCCGGTTGTTACAAGGGTTTCGCAAGCTACTTTAGAGCTTCTGTCATATGCCAGGAACTCATCAAGCAAAGCATCCGAGATCTGATCGGCTACTTTATCGGGGTGTCCTTCAGACACCGATTCGGAGGTGAATAAATAACTCATTACGTTTAAATAATTAATTATAACTTTAGTAATGAATTGATATAGGAAATTAGAGTTTGCTCAGCCGGAAGGCATCAGAAAAGAACCATTGTTTTAGCATTTTTTTCCTGTGGTTGCAAGCAATACAAATCTGTCCACATCAATTCGGTGTCAAAGATAAATACAATCTTCGGGATAATCATTACTTTTACATCCAAAATCTTGTTGAAAAATGGAAAATAATATTTTTTTCCCGCCCGAATGGTATCCGCAAAGTGCTGTACAGCTTACCTGGCCGCATGAAGATACAGATTGGGAACCCATTCTGAGCGAAGTCGTAAGTTGTTTCGTTTCGATAGCAAAAGAGATTGCTAAAAGAGAGAAGTTGATTATCGTGTGTCGGGATATGGAAGAGGTAAAACATCAGTTAGGTGAGGTTGATTTCAACCAAATTGTCTTCCGTGAGATGGAAACGAACGATACCTGGGCTCGGGATCATGGCGGGATTTCCGTATTTGAAGACGGAGTACCTACTGTTTATGACTTCGTTTTTAACGGATGGGGAATGAAATTTCCGGCAAACCATGACAACCTGATCACAAGAATACTGGCGCATATGGAAATTTTTACTGATGACGTTCTGGTTGCCAATATGCAACCTTTCGTGTTGGAAGGCGGAAGTATAGAAACAGACGGTAAAGGAACTTTACTCACAACAGTAGAGTGTCTGGCATCGGTGAACCGCAATGAATATCTAGCAAAAGAACAATTAGAATATCATTTAAAAGAGATTTTCGGTTTGAAGCGCATATTATGGCTGGAAAACGGTTATCTCGCCGGTGATGATACCGACAGTCATATCGATACCCTTGCCCGCTTTTGCGATGAGCGTACAATTGCTTATGTAAAGTGTACGGATGAATCGGATGAACACTATAAGGAATTAAACGAGATGGAAAAGGAACTTCAGGCATTTACTCAAGAAGATGGTACACCCTATCGGTTAATTCCTCTCCCAATGGCTGATGAAGTAGAGTGGGAGGGAGAACGCTTGCCGGCTACTTATGCCAACTTCCTGATAATAAACGGGGGCGTTTTACTTCCTTATTATAATTCTCCCAAAGATGAGATGGCTAAAGCTGCTCTGAAAGAAGCATTCCCTGATCGGGAAATCGTCGGTATAAATTGTCTTCCGCTGATTAAACAACATGGTTCACTCCATTGTATTACCATGCAATACCCGGTTAATTTTATTAATTGAAAGTTGAAAGTTGAAAATGGAAAATTAGGAAACCATTTTCAATTTTCAATTTTCCCTTTTTAATTATTCGAAGAATGAAAGTAGGATTAATACAACAGGCAAACAGCAATCGTATTGAAGCTAATATAGAAAAGCTGAGAAAGAATATCACTTTTTGTGCCAAAAAAGGCGCTGAACTGGTCGTTCTGCAAGAACTGCATAATGGTCTTTATTTCTGCCAGACGGAGGAAACCGGGGTATTTGATCAGGCAGAAACGATTCCCGGACCCTCAACAAATACATTTGGAACGTTGGCAAAAGAGCTGAATATCGTATTGGTCCTTTCTCTTTTTGAGAAACGCGCGCCGGGATTGTATCACAATACGGCCGTAGTGATCGAGAAAGACGGTACGATTGCAGGTAAATACCGTAAAATGCACATACCCGATGATCCTGCTTATTACGAGAAATTCTATTTCACACCCGGCGATCTCGGGTTCGAGCCAATACAGACTTCCGTAGGAAAGTTGGGTGTTTTGGTTTGCTGGGATCAGTGGTATCCGGAAGCAGCCCGCTTAATGGCCATGAGAGGAGCCGAACTCCTTATTTATCCTACCGCTATCGGTTGGGAAAATAGCGATACGGAAGAAGAAAAAACACGTCAGCGGGATGCCTGGGTTACTGTGCAGCGCGGCCATGCCATAGCTAATGGTTTACCTGTTATTGCCGTAAACAGGGTAGGGCATGAAACCGATCCTTCCCGACAAACACAAGGAATAGTTTTCTGGGGAAACAGCTTCGTAGCAGGCCCGCAGGGAGAACTTTTGACAGAATTCCCGACTGATAGTGAGTTAACGCAAGTAATAGAAATAGACAAAAGCCGTACAGAAAATGTACGTCGTTGGTGGCCTTTTTTCAGGGATCGCCGGATAGATGCCTACAACGGCATTACCGAACGTTTTCTGGATTGAGATAATTCCGTAATATCAGAAGCTGATCATCTTCCCAAGGGAATAACCGCCCCATGTAGACAACAGGCAGAATAACAGGCTTGCTGAGGTATAAAGGATCATGGAGAGGACCTCTTCTTCTTTTAAAAGCATGACGTTTTCCCATGAAAAAGCCGAGAAGGTGGTGAAACCTCCACAAAAACCTATGATCAACAGATGCACCAATTGGCTCTTCTCCGATATGGATAAACTGCCCCAGAAAAGACCTATCAGGAATGAACCAAGGATATTTACGGTCAGTGTGGCCAGAGGAAAGGAGAAAGAAACGTATCTGGCAAAAAGTAAACCTACGCTGTAACGCGAAACACTACCCAGTCCACCCCCGATAAATATGCATAATAATAGTTTAAACATGATACCTCTTTTTGTTGCTAGTTACATGACAAAGATAGATATTTGCAGCGTGAATTCTTAAGTCAATTCATCTTTAATACATTCATGAAGGATAAAAACTGGGCCATTCCGGCGGCATTGCTGGCAATGATGAGCGTGCAGGGAGGAGCTTCTATAGCAAAATACCTATTTCCACTGTTGGGACCGGCCGGAACAAGTTCGCTCCGTATCGGATTGGCCGGGGTATTGCTCGCCATAATCAACCGCCCGAATATCCGGAAGTTCACACGAAACGAATGGTTTTATTCCCTGAGCTACGGCGTATGCTTCGGACTCATGAACTTGTTGTTCTATTATGGTATACAAAGGGTTCCGCTCGGTTTGGGTGTCACTGTCGAATTTATCGGACCACTTACGCTGGCACTTATCACATCGAAGAAGGTGTTGGATATTTTCTGGGCATTTCTTGCGGCATTAGGTATCGTGCTTATCGTGCCGTGGGAGAATAACGGTGTGGATATCATAGGTCTTCTTTTTACCTTTCTGGCCGGAGTTTTCTGGGCGGGTTACATTGTGTTGGGCGGAAAGATCACGCAGAAGATGAAAGGAACGGATGCCGTAACCGTAGGGATGTGCTTTGCCACCCTGATGATCCTGCCTATCGGAATCCTCAGTCATGACCTGGATGGCCTGAGCCTTAAACTACTCCTTATCGGATTTGGAGTTGCTGTTTTTTCAAGTGCTTTACCCTTTACACTCGATTTGGTGGCGCTTAAAAGGATGCCGGCTAAGACTTTCAGCATACTTCAAAGCCTGCAACCGGCCTTTGGTGCCCTTTCCGGTTTACTGTTTTTAGGAGAAATCCTCACATTTCAGCAATGGATAGCTATTCTTTCTGTTATCCTTGCCAGCATAGGAGCAACGGTTTACTCCCGAAGGCATTAAGAGAGAACAATGTACCAAAAATATATTTTAAATATATATATCAATACAATTTTAAGATAATCAGTATGTTTTTTCAGAATTATTTTAATTTTGTCTTGATTTTAACGGATAACTACGAAATCTATAAGTTGAAGAAATCATGAAAATCCCAGCATTGTTTATTTCATTTATTCTTTTAGTGTGTGTTTTCAATCTTTCAGGGAAAGAAAGACAAGTAACAGTTTATCAGGTTAAAGACTTTGGAGCCAAGGGAGATGGCATTACTGATGATACAAAGGCTATACAGTCAGCTATCGATCATTTGGTGGATAATGGTGGGGGAACTCTTTATTTCCCAAATGGGAGATACAGATTAGCGACTTTACAGGAAAATCATCATGTAAAAGCGCATTTGATTATAAAACCTAGAAAAAGGATTCCTGGTATACGTGATAATATTATGATTAAATTGAAGGGAGAGAATTGTGTGGTAACTCCCAGTTCGTATGCTAATCATACTTCAGAAGATCTTTCGCGGGTATGGGATAACGGCACAATCCTTTTTTCGGATATTGATGGGGAGTTACATACAGATCCAGCCGTGATACCTGCGGCTATATTAGCTACCGGAGCCGGTTCGAATATATACAGCTTAAACCGTGCTGTTGTCAGGTTACAGGATATTGCTTTTCAAGTAAAGGCTAAAGAGGGTAAATACCCATATCTATCAGGTGTCAATATGGCTTATGCAGCTACAGTTTATACAGATAATGTCCTGGTTTATTCATCTGTCAGGAGTACGGCTTTGACTGCTCCATCAAATGATGGGCATTATTCGGCTGGTTTTATTGGTCCTCGTCTATGGTGTAATCCTGAACAGGATTTAAGGAATATTTATATAAAAAGCGCTTTCCGGTATGGATTTATCTTTTCTGAACATATGAATGGAAATAATCTTTCGGTATGGAATTGTGAGAATGCTTTTGTATTTTCCAAGATGGATCATTCATGTTGGTTTGGCAGGATACATGCTCAGAACTGTAAAAATATAATTACTTCATTAGAAACTGATTTTGCAGGACATACGGTGGGTAGTTCTTTCTTCAAAATAGAGCAGGTCGGTATTGAAGTGAATACTGGGCAAGTACCACTTGATTTCAATTATAATAAATTCATTATTGATCCGAAAAGTAACCTATATGGTTCTCTTTTATATCATATTGTGAAATCGAATGTAGGAGCAGATAACTCATATTTTACAGTTGATGGAGCTAAAAATGTAAAGGTTACTCCGTCTTTTTAGAGGTCAATGATTTAGATATTCTCTTAGATTCGCTATAACTTTTTCACTTAAACGATCGAATGCCTGACGTGTACGGCCGGTAGCTACTTGCATACAACGTACATGTGGATGGGTAAGAAGATGAGGGCCGCCTAACGCACCTATTGTATCACAAATGCAGAGATTATCACTTTTCAGCCATTCCAGAAACGGAGTTTCATCCCAAGCTGGAGATAATCCTGTATTGAATAGTATTTTTTTATTACCAAGTTGTTTAAATTCAGGTTCATGTATTAAAACCGTATTTCTATTCAGACAGCAACAAATAACTTCGCTTTGAGAAAGAAGTCTGTTTAGTGAAAGGAAGTGATATCCCTTTTTGCGGGCTTCCTCCTTTTCACTGTGGGAGAAATAAGCAATATCAGCACCAAAAAACTTGAGAGCGTCGGCAATCATACCTCCCGATTTACCCAATCCTACTATACCGACTTTTAAGCCTGTAATTTCTCTTGGAATGCCATCCCAGGGCTCTTGTCCAAATCCGTGCAGACAACGAATTAATTCACTTATAACATATTCTACTACTCCTTCATCGCCATAATCCCGGATGCCTGTAACCGTTATACCGCGTTGATTAGCGTAATAAATATCTACATTAGCACTTTCAGGAGAATACAACGAATTACACATGCCAATATATTTGACGTTCGGGCATTTCTCCAATGCTATCCTGTTGATTCTGGAAGTATAGCTTAAAAGTACAGCATCGGCATCTCCAATACGCAGGACGATTTCTTCATCACCTTCTGGTATATCATCATACATGATTACTTTTTCTGCAAAGGAATATAATGTCTTCTCGGCTGATGGTATAAGGCCGACAGGTTCTATTGCTACAAGTTTACGAAACATAGGATGTATCATTTTTTAGCAAAGTTAGTTAAAATCTACCTGCGAAGATATATGATTAAAAAATAAGGCTGTTTGACGAGTGAAACAGCCTTATTACATATTTTATATCTAAGATTAAACTAATACAAATGTCTTTACCATAATGGATTCTGTACTAGTTTTGTACTTTTTTGTATTTCCTCCTGAGGGATCGGATATAGATACATAGCCCGTACCCATTGTCGGCGTTCAAAAACGATTCGTTTGAAAAAGGAATTAGCAGAACCGAGAGGGGCTGTCTCTTGCCCTTCTTTTGTAGCTACTGCACCCAGACCAGACATATCCATTCCGTGAACAACAGATTGATCAGCTTCCTCGCCGGGTCCGCAAATCATCCAGCGGCGTATATCGAAATACCGTTGCCCCTCTGTGTATAGTTCTATTTGTCTTTCCTTTCGTATTAGCCTGGCCTGTTCTTCTTTATTACCAATAATACCTGTCTTGATACCTTTGTTGTGTAGTTCTTTATATCCTGGAATTCCGGCTCTTTCACGTATTAAGTCTAGATACTTAATGATATTAGGATCGTTGGGATTTACTTCGTTACAAACTTCCGCATAATAAAGATAGAAATCTGCCAGTCTAAAGATAACAGATGGACGTGCATACTTTTTTATTCCGTTCCCTTCATTTATCATTCTACGATTGGTCCGCTTATAAAGTAGATAACCAATTCTAGGATTATCGGCTCCACTTATATCGCATCCTCCTCCTTTGGAAAAATCTACAGTATAATCTTCCCTTCCGGATGGTTGGATATGCCAACTCTTGCCTTGATAAGTTACCGCATTGTAAAAACGAGGTTCTCTGTTTTCATACATACTGTAAATATTCTCATCAATTCGCCCTGTGTTATTACAAGGGTTTTTAACAGATACTAAAGCGTTTTCTTTATAGCCCGAATTTGGATCAGTTATTTCCAACCCGCTATTCATAAAGAAAGCATCCACAGCTTCTTGTGTACATCCATAGCTTGCCCAGCCGGGTCCAGGCATATCACGTGGTGTAGCTCTACGGTCCATCCCATCATCTACAGAGTAAAATGAATTGTTTGAAGTGGCCCATATTATTTCATCATTATAGTCCTGTAATACGTTATAGACTGAAGCATCCGCATTAATAGATCCATCCGTATTCAATACTTTGTAGAGACTAAATCTTTCTTTATCGGCAAATGATAAAAACCTTTCCAATGCATCTTTTGCTTTTTGCCATTTTCCCGCATCATTATCCGGAAATAGGTTTTTTCCGTCATGATTGGTTAATTGGAGGGCTTCCGTATATCCTCCATTAAATAAAGGGCTTGCAGCAAATACCCATAGTTTGGCTTGTAATGCCAGGACTACTGCATTGGTAGGTCTTACCATTTCATTAAAATCATAACCTGGGGTTCCATCTTCATTCGTTATATGTATAGTTTCTGGTAATGCTTTACTATCTAATACTTCGTTCAATAAATTATTGATATAATCTACCACTTCATCAACTGAAGCCCTTTCATAGTCCAAATCTTTAGCAGCAGGATCAGCCGGTTCTTCCAGAATAGGCAGTGGGCCGTATAATTCCAATAAAGAAAAATAGCTGTAAGCCATAAGGAATTTAGCCTCAGCTTTCATTCTCATAATATCCTTTTCCGTGAGTATAGTCTTATCTCCGGTACTTCCTAAAGGTTTTGCATGAATAAGAAAAAGCTGAGCCTGACGAATATACTGATACAAACTCTGGAAACGATGGAAAGCAGCACTACCTGCATTAAATCCATTCACCATTTGATATCTGTTATCGCCCCATGAACTGACTATTTCCCCACACAGTGCCGCCCATGGATTCTGAAAGCCATTTAGTGTGACAGTCATGGCTGAATACTCTGATATACAATTAAAAATATTAGCATGCCAACGTTTGGTATATTCTACATTTTCGAAAGCCTGTTCTGTTGTCAAATTCCCAGCCAACTCATTGGATACATCTAAATAATCATTACAAGATGTGGCGATCCATGTGAAATATATTAGAACAGTAAGCTTAAAGACTTTATTTATTGATTTCATATTTATCTATCTATTAAAATGTAACTTCTAATCCAACAGTCCAGGAACCGGTTATAGGGTATTTAGCTCCGGAATATTCTCCACCCATTTCCGGATCCCAGAATTTTACTTTATCCCATATTGCCACGTTATTTCCTTGAACATACAGTCGTAAGGACTTCATAAATGCTTTGTTTATTAGTCTCTTACTGAAATCATATCCAAATTCAACATTCTTTAACCGGATAAAACGAGCATCGCGATACCACCAATCACTGGGCTTTGAATTATGACTGTAGTTTGCTGGATGCAGGCGTGGAAATAATACATTGTGATTATCTGGTTCGGTGGCTTTCCAATGGTCAAGAGCCTCCATACGTGCTGATGATTCATCCAATCCGCCACCAAATGGAATAAAATAGGCTCCATTGAGGTTTAAAGATGTTTTTCCGGCTCCTTGAAAAAAACATCCGGCATAGAAACCTTTATATTCCATATTAATGCCAAATCCGTAAATCAACTCTGGTGTTGGCGAATAATACTTATGATCGTAGGTCTGGTCATAATTATTAATCTTCCCATCATTATTCAAATCTTTATATTTAATATCACCAGGCATTACTGTTGCGCCTGGATTGGGCATACCTTCCTTTAGTGTATAGGTTTTACCTCCGGTATCAGGATTTACATCAATGTCAAAATCATTATCAGTATAAAGTCCTTCCGTCAGATATATATAAGGTTTTTGTAAACTTCCCCCTGTTATTGCCTGATAATCATAAACTGGTTTTATTTCGTCATATTCTATTATTTTATTTCTGGCATACGTAATATTTCCTCTGAGTGTAACGGCGAAATCTGCTATATTTTGTTTTACAACTAGTGATCCGTCGAACCCTTTGTTGGTAACGATGCCAAAATTCTGAAATGGGAATTCTCTGAATCCGGTAACATTAGAAACTGTTCTTCTTTTTAGCAGGATAGAGCTGCGTTTATTGCTAAAGCCGTCTACTGTAAGATCAATCCGTCCACCTAATAGCCCCATGTCGAGTCCGATATTTTTCTTGTATTCTATTTCCCATGTGAGAAAAGGTGAAGCAAACATTTTCTCCGTTATCCCACTACCGGGACTATTGGTGCCGCCACCATTTGCCCCAGGATTAAAGCCGAAATTATAACCTGCGCCTCCCATCTCTAAACTACCTCTGTAAGGAAAGCGTCCCTGATCAGCTCCCAGAAAATCGTTCCCTGTTTTACCATAGGAAAATCGGAATTTTAGTTTGTTGATAGTCTCCTCAATGTTTTTCATAAAAGCTTCATTACTCATATACCATGCAACTCCTACTGCGGGGAATATACCGTAACGATGTCCTTTCGCAAAATTCTCACTACCAGTCATTCCGAAGCTACCTTCCATCATATATCTATTATCGTATCCGTATGTTGCTCTGGCCACGAAACTTTGTTTGCGGTATGCTAACTCATTATTTTGTAATTTCTCTTCTTTAGCCATAACCAGCAGAATTCCGGTTACATCGTGAAGTTTATTGAAGGTATTCTTGTAGTTGACGGAAGCTTCCGTATATATTTTACGTTTACCGCTTTTACCTGTATCTTCGGGATTCGACAAGTCCGGATGTCCGGTACTGATCGTCTCATATATCAGATTTCCATCTTCATCTCTGCCCTTTGCATATTTGGTTAGTGGGTCTTTGCTTCTTACCGTTGTAGAAGTATATTCAGCATCAAAGCTGATATCAGCTTTAATATACAAGCCAGGTAACAAGAAGTCGAGTTTTTGTTCTAGTCCTACTCTTGTTTGTAAAAAAGCTCCCCATTCCTTTTGATATCCACTTTCGTTTAGAAGGTTATATGGATTGGATCTTTCTCCACTATATCGGGGATGCTCGGAGAAAGTTCCGTCTGAGTATCGCATAGGGATCAGATAAGTCGGAAAATAAGACAAGGTTGTAAATATCCTTTGTGTTCCAATCCTTGGCCCTTGTGTCGTTAAATATTGTCCACTGATATCAGTTCTTAATGAGGTGGTTTTCGTTAATTCTATGTCTATATTGGATCTTAGGTTATAGCGTTTTAAACCTATATTAGAACTATAGTCGTCTAAAGCTTTCGAATCGAAAATCCCGTTTTCCTGATAATAAGCGCCGGATACGAAATACTTAGCTTTCTCATTTCCTCCTCTGAAATTAATTGTAAAACGCGAATTTTCAGTATGAGAACGCATCATATCCATCCAATTTACATTTGGATACAGATCTGTATCCACTCCGGTTCTGTACTTCTCAAGTATAGCATCAGAATAGGGATAGCTAAAATTACTGGTGGGATTTCCTGCATCATTCCAGACTGCTTCATTATACATTTTCAGATAATTGTATGAATCCATCAGGTCAGGTAGTCTTGTAGGCGCTACAATACTGTATTCAGCTCGAATATCCATAGTTGTTTTTTGTACAGTACCGCGTTTGGATGTTATCAATACTACGCCATTAGCGCCTTCAGATCCGTAAACTGCTGTAGCTGCGGCATCTTTAAGTACTGTAAACGATTCGATCTCATCAATTCCAATATCATTCATTTTTCTTGGAACACCATCCACCAGCACCAATGGGTTAGTTCCACCGGCAAAAGAACTGACTCCTCGAATCCAGAATTGTGCATCATCATGACCAGGTTCTCCTGTTCGTTGAATAGCCATTACACCTGCTATTTGTCCGGCAATACTATTGGTAAGGCTTCTTGAGGGAACAGATAGTTCCTTGGCAGATATTGTATTGACGGAAGCGACCACACTACTTTTCTTCTGTTGTCCATATCCGATAACAACAATATCTTCCAGCCCTATATTTGCTTCCATCATACGCACATTAATAATGGCTTCTTTTTTAACAATGCGTTCTTCTGTGTTGTAACCAAGATAACTGAAAACTAATTTATCGCCCTCTTTTGCATTAAGTGTATATTTACCGTCTATATCGGTGATTATACCAGTTGTAGTTCCGGCTATTGAGACTGTCGCTCCAATAATAGGATTTCCCTCGCCATCTGTAACTAATCCGGAAACAGGATTAGTATGTTGCTGGAGATAAGGATTTGAAGGTAAAGAAGGAGCTTTTCTGCTTAAAATAACCTGCCTTCCATTAATAAAATAATTGATGTCTTTAGAGTTTAGTATTTGATTTAATATTTTGTCTAAAGTTTCATTTTCAACTTCTACAGAAACTTTGGATTTTGTGGGTACATCTTCTTTGTACATGAATATGTATTCACTGTTTTTTTCTATTTCAGTAAATAAGTCTTCGATAGTGACATCTTTCAGATGTAATGATAAACGTGTTTTTTGAGAATAAGATTCAGCAAAAACAGTATTTATGCCTATAAAAAATAATAAAAGAAGTACTTTCATTATTCGTACTAGAATTTTAAGATAACAGTAACAGATGTAGTTCTCTCTTATGAATTTTTTTTTCATAACTTTGTATTGTTTAATTTACATAAATAATTTGACTTGATTGTGTGATTTAAACTGACCGGATAATATGGAGGTATTATCCGGTTTTTTTAAAATTTCTGTTTTTCCATAGGCAATACTTTTATTATAGATTTATAAACTATACATTGTAAATGAATCACTACCGGTAATGATCATATTTAATATATATTGTTTCCCCTTTTCTGCTATAACTAATAGGCTCTGCTAATGAAATATTGTATAAAATATTATCCAGTGTATCATCTAAGCCTAGTTTGCCGTAATAACGTACTTTCTCAATATCCGGATCTGCTTCTATAGTGACGTTGTAATACCGGCTAAGCCGTTTGAAAACCTGTTTCAAATCTTCACCATTTAATTTCATGATTCCGTCTTTCCAGCAGATAAAGTTGTAGACTTCCACTGGTTTTACAAAACTTCTATTATTGTTATCCAGGGAATAACACATGTCAGGTAAAAGGTGGGTGGTTTCTTTCAGTTCATTATTTATCTTCACATTACCAGACACCAGAACAACTTCTGAATAGGGATCGTCTTTGTAAGCTGTGACATTAAAAGAGGTCCCCAAAACCTCGATATTCATCTTTTTGGTATGTACAAAAAAAGGAAGTCGTTCATTCCTGGCTACTTCCAGATAGATCTCTCCCTCAACATATATTTCTCTTCTCTTTTGATCAAATTGGGAAGGATATAATAGTTTACTTCCTGAATTAATCCATATTTTACTACCATCTTTCAGTTCTAAAAAGGAACGTTTGCCACGAGGAACGATCAACTGGATGTATTCAATTTCTTTTTCAAGAGCATCTATTTCCTTCTTTTCATCGACATGTATTGATCCGTCTTCTTTTTCTATTATGATAGCATTTTCATTTATATTGGCTTTTTGTCCCTTCCCGTAGATTAATTGTATATTATTGGATTCTGTTTCCGTATCCGTTTCACTCAGTTGGCTCAATAATTCTTGATGAATTGCAGTTATAGAATCAGAACTATTTTTGAAATATAAACCGGAAAGAATTAGAATAAGGCAAGCGGCAACTGATGATGCCCAGTAAATAAACCTCTGTTTTCTGTTTTGTTTGATTTTTTTCTGTAATGCAGTCCAATCTTCTTGTATCTGGTTTATTGGAATAGATGTTTCGACTAGAGAGATGCCATTTATGAGTATGTATGCTTTCTCCATTATGGCTTTCTGGTTTGGATATAATAGACATAACCGGTTCCATTCTTCAGAATGATCATTGGCCTTATAATGCTTTTTCGCTATACGAAAAAAATCATCATCGGTAATGAAGTCTTCAAATGAATAATCAGTGTATTTTTTTTTCATCAAGTATCGTTTTATAGAGTTACAATGGGATATTGATTTTGTAACCCTCTCTATTGCTTTTTAACATTTGTTTTGTTTTTATTGGAAGCATCTATCCTTATAGCTAACTGTCTGGTATATGATACACAATTGTATATGTTTTGTTATATAACTGTCTATGTACATATACACAACTGTATATTTTTATACACACTTAAGTGTATTTGCTCACTTGCTGTTTCAAATGGCACGCGTCCAATTTTTTTTGACACGCGTCCAATTTTTATTAGCACGCGTCCGGATGTAAATATTTCTGCCAACGAGGATAATTAATATTTTGCCTTCATCGTCACCATCTTTTCCAATCCCTTTCTGTAAGGCGGTTTTGAGGTGAAAGCAACTGCTTTCACCTCATGTTTTAGCTTTAGCTAAAGCCGATCTGCGATTCATTTGATTGTAACGAACAATAAATAGGGTAAAATCGTACAGGGACATAGCAAAATCGTACGCATCGTAGTTGTAACGGGTGAAAGGAAAAAGGAATAGGTGAAAGCATTTGGTTTCACCTTAATATCATTTTGTACACAAGTGTTGAATAGATACAGTGAAAGGTGAAATGTAATATCCACCAACTCATAGGAGATGCTACAAAAGCAGATTATCTTGCGCTAAGATGGAAATTCACGTTAAGATAGCACCTGTCATTTTATACTATATTGAATTAATCCAATGAAATAAGGTAAATAATTCGGGAAATTTTTACGGATTTTTTCAAACGCTTTATAGATCGTGTTCCGGGCACTTTGTGGTGTTATCGTCATAATTTTAGCAATTTCTTCGTATTCCATGTCATAAAGGAACCGGAAGTAGATGATTTCCTTTTGACGAGAAGTAAGGCAAGACATAATTTTATCAATTTTTTTAGTTAATGCCTGTTGTTCTTCCTTTGCTGTCAACTCGTCTTCCATACTATATTCGAACGTGAAAGAAGTAATATGTTTCTCTACATCGATATGAACACTTTGCTTTTTTAAGATATTAATGTAAGAGTTACGGATTGAACTGAATAGAAAAGGGAGTAGGGTAGAGGCATCCGTTATGTATTCCGGTTTCTTGTATAATTTAAAAAAAATTTCCTGAATGCCATCCCGTATTTGCGAATCATTCATTCCAAGATTTATTCCGTATGTATATAATTTAGGATAACAGCATTCATATAATTGAGAAAAAGCAGCTTTTTCTCCTTTAAGAAAGGCACTCCAATAAGTTTCTTCGGTATTTCCAGATGTCTTATTCTTCTTTGAAGTCTTTTGCATTTGTTTCTTCTCTCTCTTTATACAAACTTACAAAAAATATAATTAACAAAAACGGAATAGAATAGGAGTAGAAGCGGTGTGTGGCCTTCTAAACTACCAAATAGTAAGTTAAATATATTTATCTTCTAAATATTCTTTGAAAATCGTGACATAATTTCCAAAGAATATGTACTTTTGCCCTGATTTTGCTATGTCGGGATTGCAATCATGAAAGATACGATTAATCATAATGGTGTTATAGAAAAGATTGATGGCCGAACTGTATACGTAAGGATCACGCAACAGTCGGCTTGTGCCGGATGTCATGCAAAATCTATGTGTATGGCAGCAGATAGAAAAGATAAGATAATAGAAGTAATAGATAGTTCCGGTTCATTTAAGGTGAATGAACCGGTTGTCATTTGTGGGCAAACATCAATGGGACTGCAAGCAGTATTACTGGCTTTTGTTATTCCGCTTCTACTGGTTGTTTCTATAATTGCTGTGGGCACCGTTATAAACTGGGATGAAGGTATGAGTGCTCTTGTTGGATTAGCAATATTAGTACCTTATTACGGAGTACTTTATCGGATGCGCGAGAAACTAAAAAAGAAATTTATATTTACCTTGGAGAAAACAAAAAACTAATTTAGTATAGCATGATTTTAATCGCCATTATTTCCTTGGGTGGAATTGGAGTGGTAGGCGCAATTTTGCTTTATGCCGCTTCAAAAAAATTTGAAGTATATATAGACCCCCGTATTCCGGAAGTACAAGATGCATTGCCTGCTGCTAATTGCGGTGGATGCGGATTCCCCGGATGTGCTGCTTTTGCTGAAGCATGTGTTAAGGCAGATTCGTTGGATGGGCTTTGTTGTCCGGTAGGAGGAGTCGAGGTAATGAATAAAGTAGCATCTATTCTTGGAAAAGAGGCCACCGCATCAGATCCAATGGTTGCTGTAGTTCGTTGTAACGGAACCTGTGAAGCTCGTCCACGTACAAATCAATACGATGGAGCCCAAAGCTGTGCAATAGCATCTTCACTCTATGGAGGTGAAACAGGGTGTGCGTATGGTTGTTATGGATATGGCGATTGTGTATTGTCATGTCCTTTCGATGCAATCCACATGAATCCTGAAACCCGTTTGCCGGAGGTGTTGGAAGATAAATGTACTGCCTGTGGAAACTGTGTAAAGGCTTGTCCGAAGATGATCATCGAACTAAGAAAAAGAGGGCCGAAATCGCGTCGTGTTTTCGTGAGTTGTGTAAACAAAGATAAAGGAGGCCCGGCTAAAAAAGCTTGCGACAATGCGTGCATTGGTTGTAGTAAATGCCAGAAAGAATGCCCGTTCGAGGCGATAACCATCGAAAATAATCTGGCCTACATTGATTATATGAAGTGTCGTATTTGCCGTAAATGTGTACCGGTATGTCCGACAAATGCTATATGGGAAGTGAATTTCCCGCCACGGAAAGAACCGGTGGCTGCCGAAGTTAAAGAAACAAAGGAAACAACAGATAAAGAATAAACGCATATGCTAAGGACATTTCGTATAGGGGGTATACACCCTCCTGAAAACAAACTTTCAGCAGGTAAGGAAATAACCGGCCTGGCTGTTCCGAAGCAAGTGATAATTCCTCTTAGCCAACATATCGGTGCGCCCGCGCAAGCTGTGGTAAAAAAGGGAGACATTGTAAAAGTCGGTACGTTAATAGGTAAGGCAAGTGGATTTGTATCGGCCAATATCCATTCGTCCGTTTCCGGAAAAGTAAACAAGGTGGATAACGCTTTGGACGCGAGTGGTTACAAACGTCTCGCTGTCTATATCGATGTAGAGGGCGACGAATGGGAAGAGTCCATTGACCGTAGCGAGACGCTTATAAAAAAATGTCCGCTGAGTGATAAGGAAATTATTGACAAAATAGCTGCTGCCGGTATTGTCGGGATGGGGGGAGCTACTTTCCCGACTCAGGTAAAACTGATGCCTCCTCCGGGAAATATTGCCGAAGTACTTATCATCAATGCCGCCGAATGTGAACCTTATCTTACGTCGGACCATTCACTGATGATGCAAAGAGGCGCGGAAATCCTTGCCGGAGTGACAATACTGATGAAGGCTATCAACGTGTCAAAAGCAATAATCGGAATTGAAAATAATAAGAAAGACGCTATATCTCTGTTAACTAATCTGGCCAAAGAATTCAACGGCATCGAAGTGGTTACGCTCAAGTCCCGCTATCCGCAAGGAGGTGAAAAGCAACTCATCGACGCTATTATTCGAAAGCAGGTGAAAAGCGGAGCGTTGCCTATCTCAGTAGGGGCGGTGGTACAAAACGTAGGTACTGCTTACGCTGTGTATGAAGCTGTACAGAAAAATAAACCATTGATCGAACGAGTGGTCACGGTTACGGGTAAAGAGGTCGCGAATCCGTCGAACTTCCTGGTACGTATAGGCACTTCTGTCAATGAATTGATTGCCGCAGCAGGAGGTATTCCTGAGGACACCGGAAAAATTATCGGCGGTGGCCCGATGATGGGAAAGGCACTTGTCAATTCGGATGTACCGGTCACTAAAGGTAGTTCCGGTATCCTTATCATTCCACAGAAAGATGCTGTTCGGAAACCGATGTACGATTGTATCCGCTGTGGTAAGTGCGTTCATATTTGTCCGATGGGGCTTAATCCTACATTACTGATGGACGCCACTCAATATGAGAACTGGGATATAGCGGAAAAGAATAATATTGTGGATTGTATCGAGTGCGGATCTTGTAGTTATACCTGTCCGGCAAATCGTGTACTGTTGGATTATATCCGCTTGGGAAAAGGTAAAGTAATGGGCATTATCCGTGCCAGAAAGTCATAAAAGCTGCTATATGGAAAATAAACTAATCGTATCTCCTTCGCCTCACATTCATAGCGGCGACAGCATAAGTAAGAACATGTACGGCGTGTTGATTGCACTTGTTCCGGCGTTTTTGGTATCCTTATATTTCTTTGGACTGGGAGCGTTGGTGGTAACGGCCGTATCTGTTTTCTCATGCCTCTTGTTCGAATTCCTGATACAGAAGTTCTTATTTAAGAAAGAGCCTATGTTATGGGACGGATCGGCCATTATAACTGGCGTGTTACTGGCTTTCAATCTGCCGTCGAACCTTCCGGTGTGGATCATTATCATCGGTGCGTTAGCCGCGATAGGTATCGGAAAGATGTCGTTTGGCGGACTGGGTAATAATATATTTAATCCGGCTTTGGTAGGACGTGTATTCTTGTTGATCTCATTTCCGGCGCAGATGACCACCTGGCCTGTACCTGAAGCATTATCTATGCATTATACGGATGCTCAAACCGGTGCTACGGTTCTTTCTCTGATCAAAGGAACAGCCGATGTAGATTTGCCGTCAAGTATGGATATGCTGTTAGGTAATATGGGGGGAAGCTTAGGTGAAGTAAGCGCCATTGCCCTGGTGTTGGGACTGATTTATATGCTGGCTCGTAAGATAATCACCTGGCATATCCCGGTTTCCATTATCGCTACGGTATTGATCTTTACAGGCATTATGCACGGGGTATCACCTTATACCTATGCAAACCCGTTGGTTCATTTACTTTCCGGTGGGCTGTTGTTGGGAGCAATCTTTATGGCTACTGATTATGTGACCTCGCCATTGAGTAAGAACGGGATGATCGTATACGGGATTGGTATAGGTATCCTTACGACAGTGATACGTCTTTTCGGCGCTTACCCTGAAGGTATGTCGTTCGCAATCCTTATCATGAACGCATTGACTCCGCTTATCAATAATTATATCAAACCTAAACATTTCGGAGGAAAGTAACATGGAGAAATTAAAATCGACTTTACCAAATATGTTGCTTTCGCTGACGATTATCTGTGTGTCGGCAGGGGCAATCTTAGCAGCAGTAAACGGATTTACGTCAGGCCCCATCGCTTTGTCGAAAGCTGCGGCTCTCGAAACTGCCATCAAGGAGGTTACTCCCGGGTTTGATAATAACCCTTTGGCCGATGCGTATAGCGCTGTTACTTCAGACGGTGACTCTCTTATCATTTATCCTGCCACAAAAGACGGACAACCTGTGGGTGTTGCCGTGGAAAGTAATACCATGCAGGGATTTAGTGGTGAGATAAGAGTGATCGTAGGGTTTGATACGGAAGGAACAATTGTGAACTATTCCGTTTTACAGCATGCGGAAACTCCCGGATTAGGATCAAAGATGCAGGAATGGTTCAGAACGGATAAAAACAATCAGAGTGTGATCGGTCGCTCTCTGGCGAACGGGAATCTTTCGGTAACGAAAGACGGTGGAGAAGTAGATGCCATAACCGCTTCCACCATTACCAGCCGCGCGTTCCTGAATGCCATTAACCGTGCGTATAGTGCGTATAAAGGGTCTTCTGCCGATTCTAATACAGGAGCTACTCCATCAACATCATATTCAAACACAGAAACGACATCAGAGGAAGGAGGTTACAATGAGTAAACTGAAAATTTTGACCAACGGTATTATAAGGGAGAACCCTATTTTTGTCTTATTACTGGGGATGTGTCCGACATTGGGTACCACTTCTTCTGCCATAAACGGTTTAGGGATGGGACTGGCGACTACCTTCGTCCTTGTATGTTCCAACATGGCTATATCCGCTTTAAAGAATCTTATTCCTGACCAGGTACGCATTCCGGGCTATATAGTGGTAATCGCTACGTTTGTTACGGTGGTTCAGATGTGTATGGAAGCGTTTGTCCCTGCGTTGTATGCAAGTTTGGGATTGTTCATACCGTTGATAGTTGTGAACTGTATCGTTCTGGGACGTGCGGAAGCTTTTGCCGCTAAAAATGGTGTGATCCTTTCTTCGTTAGACGGATTAGGGATGGGATTAGGTTTTACGTTTGCTCTGACTTTATTGGGATTTGTTCGTGAATTATTGGGTACCGGTAAATTCTTTGGCTTAAGCATTATGCCGGAAGAATACGGTTCGTTGATATTTGTCCTGGCTCCCGGAGCATTTATTGCGTTGGGTTATCTGATTGCTATTGTAAATAAACTTCGTAAAGTCTGATAGATTATGGAATATGTATTAATATTTATAGCCGCGGTTTTTGTAAACAATATTGTACTTGCTCAATTTCTGGGTATTTGTCCTTTTCTGGGTGTATCCAAGAAAGTGGAGACAGCTGTGGGAATGGGTGCTGCCGTTACCTTTGTATTAACGATAGCTACTATCGTGACTTTTCTTGTACAGAAATATGTTCTCGATGCTTTCGGACTGGGTTTTATGCAAACGATAAGTTTTATTCTTATCATAGCGGCTTTAGTTCAGATGGTAGAGATCGTACTCAAAAAAGTATCCCCTTCTCTCTATCAGGCATTAGGAGTATTCCTTCCGTTGATAACGACGAACTGTTGTATATTAGGGGTTGCTATTCTGGTTATCCAAAAAGATTATAATTTATTGGAAGCAGTGGTATATGCTATCTCAACGGCTATTGGATTTGCATTAGCTTTAGTTATCTTTGCAGGGATTCGTGAGCAATTAGCTATGACTCGTATACCCGACGGTATGAAAGGCACGCCTATCGCATTGATAACTGCCGGTTTACTGGCTATGGCTTTTATGGGTTTCTCAGGAATAGTATAATAATAATGTAGGAGGAGTATACACCATGGAAAAAAAGATTTTAGTAACAGGAGGTACAGGTTATATAGGTTCGCATACTGTAGTGGAACTACAAGCTGCCGGATATGACGTCATAATTATTGATAATCTCTCAAACTCTAATGCCGATGTAGTGGAGGGTATTGAGAAGATCTCCGGCATCCGTCCGAAATTTTATGAATTGGATTGTAATGATAAGGACGGTCTGCGAAAGCTTTTTACCGAACATCCGGGCATAAAAGGCATTATCCATTTCGCGGCAAGTAAAGCCGTTGGAGAGTCGGTGCATAAACCTCTTGAGTATTACCGTAACAACATTGTTACTCTTTTGAACCTCCTTGACATAATGCCGGAGTATAAAGTGGAAGGACTTGTCTTTTCTTCTTCATGTACTGTATACGGACAGCCGGATGTACTCCCCGTAACTGAAGATGCTCCTGTTAAGCCTGCTTTATCTCCTTATGGGAACACTAAGCAAATCAATGAAGAGATTATCCGTGATGCTATATATGCGGGTCTTCCTTTCAAAAGCATTATCCTCAGATATTTCAACCCGATAGGCGCGCATCCAAGCGCTGAAATAGGTGAATTACCGAATGGTGTTCCTCAAAACCTCGTTCCTTTTGTGACACAGACCGCAATGGGTATACGCAAAGAACTCAGTGTTTTCGGTGATGATTATGATACTCCTGACGGCTCCTGCATACGCGATTATATAAATGTAGTCGATCTTGCGAAAGCTCATGTAATAGCTATGGATCGTATGCTGCAGAACAAATCCGAAGAAAAGCTCGAAATTTTCAACCTCGGAACCGGACGTGGTGTTACAGTTCTGGAACTAATCCACGCCTTTGAGAAATCCACCGATGTAAAAGTTCCTTACAAAATAGTAGATCGCCGCGAAGGAGACATCGAAAAAGTATGGGCCAATCCCGACCATGCCAACAACGTATTAGGCTGGACAGCCAAAGAAACGGTAGAAGATACGCTATTAACAGCGTGGAACTGGCAACTTAAACTTCGTGAGAGGGGGGTACAATAAGATTGAAGTCTATAATAAAAAAGCATAGGTAAATCCCTATGCTTTTCCTTTTCATGGTTAAGATTCAGGTCATATAGTAGTAAACTACTGTTTTGAAATTTAATACAAAAATAAATACAAAAAAGTAAAAAACACTTGATATATGTCATGAAATTCAATTTTTAGTATTAAAGATAAAAAAATTCTGCTTCTTTCCTACAGGTTACAGCTAGATTGTTTAACCTTTGACTAGTTAGACTTTTTCCTTGCTTTTGTACCAGTTTATATATATGCAAAAAGTCCTACAAATTTAGCATTTGCAGGACTTTTCTCTATACCATCATCTTCAGGCTTAGGATTTCTGCGGAGAGAGAGGGATTCGAACCCCCGGAACCTCTCAGTTCAACGGTTTTCAAGACCGCCGCAATCGACCACTCTGCCATCTCTCCAGTATTGTTTCCTGAAGAGAATGGATATATGTTATCAATATTTGATAAATACGTTTTCTCTCAAACGCGGTGCAAATGTAGTGAATTTTATTTTACATCCTAATGTTTGAAACCTTTTTTTCTTCTTTTAATTCTATTATTTTTCTTTATGTTTTTAAGAGGTTGATTGTAATACTTTTATTTATACCTTTGTCTATATAATAAATTAGAGAACCCGATTATATGAAAAATTTGAAAAGTTTATTGATATTTTCTATAGTATTATCATTCTTTAGTTGTTCAATGTCAGCTAGAACTGAGAATAAAGGTGAAAATAATAAAACAACAAAAGGAGAAGTAGTCGTTTTAAACAAAGCAGATTTTCTGACAAAAGTTTTTAATTACGAGAAAAATCAAAATGAGTGGATTTACGAAGGAGAGAAACCGTGTATTATTGACTTTTATGCTGATTGGTGTGGCCCTTGTAAAAAGGTTTCTCCCATCCTAAAAGACTTGGCGGCTCAATATAAAGATGATATTGTCATTTATAAGATTGATGTTGATCAGGAGAAAGAATTAGCATCGGCATTCGGTATTCAGAGTATTCCTACTCTTTTATTTGTTCCAAAAAATGGTACGCCGCAGATGGCTCAAGGGGCACTTCCGCGTGAAGAGTTTGTAAAGCAAATAGATAGCTATCTCTTAGGCAAGAAATAAAAAAGAGATGGATTTGATAATATAAAGCGATAGATTTTCTATCGCTTTTTTTATATCCGGATTTGCGGTGTATCTTTGTGACTTTAAAAAATGAATAAATCAATTATGGAAAAGATGAAGACGGCTTTCTTTGATTTCGATGGGGTATTAGTAGATACAGAACCTATTTATGACATTTTTTGGAATGAGGCCGGTGTTCGCTATAATACGGGGATTGAGAATTTTGCTGATGTAATAAAGGGTACTGTTCTTGCTGATGTTATTGAGAAGTATTTTTTTGACCGTACAGACGAATATAAAAAGATGATAATTGAGGAGTCAACGATTTATGAGTCCAATATGCCTTTACCAGCTATGCCTGGCTCTATTGAATTCCTCCATTTACTAAAAGAAAAAGGAGTTACAATGGGGCTAGTTACAAGTTCTGATAGTAAAAAAGTAAGAAAGGCTTTTGATCTGTATAATTTACATAATATATTTGATACTGTTGTAACAGCTGATCGTATAACAAAAGGAAAACCTAATCCTATGTGCTATTTATTGGCTGCATCTGATTTAAGTGTATCGCCGGAAGATTGCCTGGTTTTTGAAGACTCATTTGCCGGTATAGAAGCAGGTACTTCTGCAGGTATGCGAGTGATTGGGCTGAGCACAACAAATCCTCCTGAATCTTTGAAAGATAAAGTTTATCAAGTAATACCTGACTTTCAGTATGTAACATTTGATGATTATCTTAAATGGTAGTTTTACAGATAAAAGTCTTTTGTAAGAAGTTGAAAGTCTAATGTATATTTATGGCGGCTTTCTTCAATCACTAAACGGTCGCGCAAACAAGGAGTTGATTGATCTTTGGATAGCTCAACAAGTATTCTTTTAGGACTGCTACTCGCAGTAGGGTAGACGTCTGTTTGCCGTATTATGCTCATTTGTTGGTTAAGTATAAAATTTACGAGTTCTTTACCCTGTTCAAAAGGAATAATCAGGGAAATACGTCCTTTAGGATTTAGTAGTGATTTCCCTTTCTCTATTAAATCCATATAAGAAAATCCTTCAGTATGTCTTGCTATATTCCTTTTGTTATCGGGACTGTTTAAAGATTTGAAGAAGAATGGTGGATTACATACGATTAAGTCATAGGTATGATCAGGTATTAATGTAAAATCATCAAATGATTGGTGACATATTTTAATCTGCTCATAAAAAGGTGAAGCAGCCACATTTTCACTCGCTTGAACAAAAGCATCCTGTTCAATATCAATGGCATCAATTTGGGCTTTACTTCTTTGAGCTAACATAAGAGCTATCAGCCCTGTTCCGGTTCCCACGTCAAGGATTGTTTTACAATTGGTAACAGAAGTCCAGGCACCTAGTAAAACACCATCTGTACCGACCTTCATAGCACATTTATCTTGCCGTATTGTAAATTTTTTAAAATGAAAATAATCGTTAGCCATTGTTATTGAAATGTAGTCACAAATGTAAAAAAGAATTTTTAACTTTGGCACGTTTATTGTTCCTACTACTATACAACGCAAACAATCATATGAAAAATAGAACAAGAATATTAAGCCAGGAATCATTTGACGACTTAGATGATAACTTAGGAATCGTTATGCCAATCCTTACAGAATGTGATGTAGATGAAGATTTTACGGAAGGTATGGAGAAGGTCGGTAATATAGTGCCTATACTTCCTCTACGTAATATGGTGCTTTTCCCAGGCGTAGCTATGCCTGTTATTATTGGAAGACCTAAATCCATGCGTTTGATTAATGATGCTATCAAGCATAAAAAACTAGTGGGTGTTGTTTGCCAAAAAGAGATTAATACTGAAGATCCTTTGTGGGATGACTTATATTCAATTGGGGTTATTGCTGAGGTGGTACGGGTTTTAGAGATGCCGGATGGAACAACAACCGTTATACTTCAGGGAAAGCAACGTTTTGATTTATTGGAAATAACAGAGTCGGAACCCTTCCTTAAAGGTAAGATAAAGCTCTTAGAAGATAAGATGCCAGAAAAAGGAGATAAGGAGTTCGAAGCCCTTATCTCAACCATTAAAGATCTTACTATAAAGATGTTGGGAGCAGTTGCGGAACCTCCTCGCGATTTGATCTTTTCAATTAAGAACAATAAGAATGTTCTTTACCTGGTAAACTTTTCAAGTAGTAACATACCTAATGGTGCGGCTGAAAAGCAAGAGTTACTCCTTATCAGCGATTTGAAAGACCGTGCTTATCGACTGCTCTTTATATTAAATCGTGAGTATCAGTTGGTAGAGTTGAAAAACTCTATACAAATGAAAACACATGAGGATATAAATCAACAACAGAAAGAGTATTTCCTGCAGCAACAGATAAAAACTATTCAGGAAGAGCTGGGTGGAAATATAAATGATATAGAGATAAAAGAGCTTCGTCTAAAGGCAGCAAAAAAGAAATGGCCTAAAACCGTTGCGGAAACCTTTGAAAAGGAAGTTCGTAAACTGGAACGTCTGCATCCTCAATCGCCCGACTTCTCTATTCAGACACAATATGTTCAAACGATAGTAAACTTGCCTTGGGAGAGCTATAGTAAAGATAACTTTAGCCTGAAACATGCGCAACGTATACTCGATAAAGACCATTACGGTCTGGAGAAGGTAAAGGAACGTATCATAGAGCATCTGGCAGTTTTAAAACTGAAAGGCGACATGAAGTCACCAATCATCTGTCTTTACGGACCTCCCGGAGTGGGAAAAACTTCCTTAGGTAAGTCGATCGCCGAAGCATTAAATCGTAAATATGTCAGAGTATCTTTAGGAGGTTTGCATGATGAGGCCGAAATCAGAGGTCATAGACGTACTTATATCGGCGCCATGTCGGGACGGATTATTCAGAATATAATGAAAGCGGGAACGTCAAATCCTGTATTTATTCTAGATGAAATAGACAAAATAAAGAGTGACTTTAAAGGCGATCCTTCGTCAGCATTATTAGAAGTTCTTGATCCTGAGCAGAACAACGCTTTCCATGATAACTACCTGGATATAGATTATGACCTGAGTAAGGTTATGTTTATAGCGACAGCAAATGATCTTAATACCATCTCTCAGCCATTATTAGACCGTATGGAGCTGATAGAGGTAAGTGGTTATATCTTGGAAGAGAAGGTGCAAATAGCCATGCGTCATTTGCTTCCTAAGCAATTGGAAGTACATGGTTTACCAAAGAAAAAGGTAAAATTCCAAAAGAAAGCTTTGCAGGATATCGTGACCTACTATACCCGTGAAAGCGGTGTTCGCGAACTCGAAAAGAAGATAGCAAAAGTTATTCGGAAGCTCGCTCGTAAATTAGCATCTGATGAACCGATACCTACAGAAATCAAGCAGGATGACTTGTATGAATATCTGGGAGCAATTGAAGTAAACCGTGAAATATATCAAGGGAATGAATATGCCGGTGTTGTAACAGGTTTGGCCTGGACGGCTGTTGGCGGGCAGATACTTTTTGTAGAGTCAAGCTTAAGTAAGAGTAAAGCATCTAAGCTGACCATTACAGGTAATTTGGGAGATGTCATGAAAGAGTCTGCCATGTTGGCACTCGGATATATACAATCGCATGCTTCTTTCTTTAATATACCGGAAGAAATGTTTGAAAACTGGAATGTTCACATCCATGTCCCTGAAGGAGCCATACCTAAAGATGGCCCGAGTGCAGGTATAACTTTAGTGACTTCTTTGGTCTCTGCGTTTACTCAGCGTAAAGTGAAACCTAATATCGCTATGACGGGTGAGATTACTCTCAGAGGAAAAGTCTTGCCGGTCGGTGGTATAAAAGAGAAGATCTTAGCTGCCAAACGGGCAGGTATAAAAGAGATAATCCTTTGTAAGGTGAATAGAAAAAATGTAAATGAGATCAACGATGAATATCTGAAAGGTCTGAAGTTCCATTACGTGGATGATATTCGTGAAGTAGTGGATTTGGCATTACTAAAAGAAAAAGTAGATAATCCGTTATTCTAATCGAATACGGTATCACAAAAAGAGCCATAGATTAAATGAAATCTATGGCTCTTTTTTATAAGTCTTTAGGCTTTACTCAGCCGATTCAGCTTTTGTTTCTTCTTCTTTATTGTCTTCCGGTTTTTCTTCTTTTATTTCCTCTTCAGGTGCAAAGTCGGTAATGTTGTTACTTATTAATAGGTTGTACCAGGAAAGTAGCTTCTTTATATCACTCGGATATACACGTTCACGATCAAAATCGGGAAGGATTTCTGCGAAATAATTCCGAAGGCCATCAGGTTTAGATGAAATAATATCCTGAGATACCTTCTCGCCATTTTCCTTTTCTTTCACCTTTGTCAATACATCATGCAAAGGAACTTCTTCCTCATTCGTGTAAATGGCGATGTCGCCTAATGAGATAACTTTATCTCTGGCGTAAGCGGGAATTCTTTTCTTGTCCGCCAATGATTCTACGATCAACATGTTTTTACCCTGAGAAACAAGCTTAAATAACCCGGGTCTTCCTGAAATAGACAGAATAGTCTTCAACATAATCTTTTGTATTTCAATAGAGTTAAACTTTTAATAAAAAAGCCACCTTGTAAATCAGATGGCTTCCTGTATGGCAATTGAACCAGAGATTTTTTAAAATCTCTTTTCTTTGATTCTCGCTTTTTTGCCGGTAAGTGCACGCAGGTAATATAGTTTTGCGCGACGAACTTTACCAACTTTATTAACTGTAATGCTTTCGATGAATGGTGATTCGATAGGGAAAATTCTTTCAACACCTACATTCTCAGACATTTTACGAACTGTAAAACGTTTTTTATCTCCGTGACCGGAAATGCGGATCACCACGCCTCTGTACTGCTGAATACGTTCCTTGTTACCTTCTTTAATACGGTAAGCTACGGTAATAGTGTCACCACTTTTGAAGGAAGGAAGCTCCTTTTTGGTAGCGAACGCTTCTTCTACAACTTTAATTAAGTCCATGTTTTATAGCTTTTTATTTGTTACTCTTAAACGAAACGCAATGTAACGGGCAACTCTTTCCCGACAGAGATTACGTAAAGCGGATGCAAAGTAACGAAACATTTACGTGATACGCAAATCTATTTTTGAATATTTTCTTTATTTCAACCACTTGTCAGCGAAAATGATATAGTTTTGCCAGTCGTAATCCGTTACATCATGTTTACCATAGCGTATATGATAACCTATCCGGTTCATAATAGGTTGATTGACTGGTGGCATTTCATTGGTGTTCAAGCCTTCCATACCATATAGTTTGTATATATCTCCTGCATAAAAAGCTGAAAGAAATTCGCCTTTAGGATCGGCCCACCTATCATCAATACCGCTGGCAACATACAATGGGCGTGGAGCTATTAGTGCAAGGAGTTGGTGCTGGTCAAACGGAAGATCTTCTTCTCTATTTGAATATTTTCTAAAATTCTTACAGAACCAATGAGGGAATTTTGTTGTAATAATGCCAACCGTTTCACCAAAAGCACGTTTGGATAACGCTGCTCCTCCACATCCTGAGTTGTTGGATATAACCAAGGCAAACCGTTCGTCTTGCACTCCGGCCCAAAGGGCAGCTTTCCCATTGCGGGAATGTCCCATCAAGGCAACCTTTGAAGCATCAATATTTGTGTCGGTTTCAATATAATCCATCGCGCGACTTAATCCCCATGCCCATGCTCCCATACCTTGCCAGTAGCTACCCGTGATATCTTCTGTCGATTTGTAACCAAAGAAAGGAAGAATACTTTTGTCATGCATGTCGTTACTATCAGGAAACAAGTCGTAATACCATATAGTAACCAGTCCATATCCGGCGTCGATTATCATCTCTACCGGCCATCGGGATTTACTACTTCCTCTTTCTTTATCTGATGAGGGTATTATATCCGGATCGTCGCTGATGGTTTGATTTCCGTTAAAGTTATAGCCCATAAATACAGGTACTTTGCCTTCTATTTGGTTAGGCAAATAAATGAGCATCTGCATTGTTCGCTCTATTCCTTCATTACTGAATATGGCTTTTACTTGCTTGCAAGTAGCTTTTCCATTCATTGCCCGGGAATTGATGTCTAATTCTTCGTAAGAGACGCTAATTTCTTTTTGGGGTGTTATGCCATACATCTGTTCAGCAAAAGTTTTTAGTAATTCCGGTCTTCGGATATGTTCCCATTCTTCAACTGAAGTTATCTGTCTTCCATTCTCACTTATAAGAAGTGGAGGAAGCGTATATTGAGGAACTTTATCCTCATCGTAGTTCACATTATCCTGTTGTGCTTTTACTATTTGTAACGTAGCAAATAGAAGTAATCCGATAAATAGTGTTTTCATTTTAAAATAAAATTTCATTAAAACATTCAAATATAAGCACTTTTACTGAGATTTATGCCGGTTTTGTTCTGATTTGTATGCATTCTTTTTGTTGTCCGACGGCCGTCGGACAATTGGCTGACGGCTGTCGGTTAATTGGCTGACGGCCGTCGGTCAACTAACCGATAGCTATCGGTCAACAAAAACGATGCGATTTTTTTCTAAAAGAATAGCTTTTCTTCTACAATAAATACGCGGTAAATACTTAAAATGAATATTATATCTGTGAATAATTCATGGGCAGCAATACGCGATTAGTGTTATTGGTTGCTGTATAAGCATACTCGGGAAGGTCTTTTATGGCGTGCCAGCCGGGGTGTTCTCCGAAGGCTTTCCACGAAGCATCGTGTGTGGGTTTGTCTTTGTACCACGTAAGATACATCAGGGCGGGCATATGAGGACCGGCTAATACATCGCCGTAGCAGACGGGATGAATGCCCACTTTGTCGAATACATCCATTTCCGCTTCGTTAAACATCTTTACTTTGCGTTGGTTTGCTTCCTCATTCGGGCTATGATAGTGGCGGAGATGGAAAACAGTTCTGTTCTTATCCGGCATTTTCAGTTTAGGTATTTTGTCGAAGGCTTCGCAGAGATAGGAGTCAAATTCGGAATAAAGCGGGGTAGGGGCGGTCGTGTCGTAAAAGGGTTGTGCCGCTTTTTTGAATACTTCGTCTTTCCAAATATCACGTTTTACTTGATGATAGGTGGCGATGTCGGGATAGATAAAAAGAAAAAATCGTTCTTCCGTTTCTTTTTTATCGTATAATTCAAAGGCACCTACCGTGATCTTTTGCCGGTTATATGCCGGAATTAATATGTTTTTGTAAAAGGTGTCGAGGTCGGTTCCTTTCCCCTTCAGGAAATAATGACGCCATTCGTAGATCTCTTTTTCTTTTACGATTTTACTTTCCGGTGTGGAAGCCAATCCTTTTATTGCAGGGAGTGTTGCCAGCAATCCTGCTGTTTTTACGAAGTTTCTTCTTTGCATAATGTTGACAGATTAGGTTTAATTAATATAAATGTAAATTCCCCAAAGATAGATATATCGCTATAAAATTCGTATTTTTGGTAAAAATTTCAGAGTCAGGAGATGAAAAAAGTTATATTACTCTTAATTAGCTTACTATATATACTACCCGGCATTGCGCAGACTGAACCTACCCTTTATCGATCAGCCGATAAAGAAAAGATGAATCTCTGGGTGGATTCTATATTTAAAACACTGAGTACCGACGAGAAGATCGGACAATTGATGATGGTGATTGCCAATCCTACGTCGGATAATCGCAATATGCAGAAGCTGATGCGTTATACCAACGAAATAAAGGTTGGGGGAGTATTGTTTCATAAAGGAAATCCGGTGACGCAAGCCGATGTGACGAACCGTCTGCAAAAAGCCTCACGCGTACCTTTATTTATCTCATTGGATGGTGAATGGGGGTTGTCTATGCGGTTGAGCGGTACGACACGTTTTCCCCGAAATATGATGCTTGGCGCTATTGAGAACGATACGCTTATTACATTGTATGGGGAAGAAGTGGGTCGTCAATGCAGGGAAATGGGCATACACATCAATTTCGCTCCGGCATTGGATGTAAACAGTAATATGAAAAATCCGGTGATCGGAACCCGTTCGTTCGGCGAGAATCCGGAAGCCGTCGCGGATAAAGGAATCGCTTATTCCAAAGGGTTGGAAAAAGCGGGCATTATCTCTGTCGCTAAACATTTTCCCGGTCATGGCGACACTTCCGAAGATTCGCACCATACGTTACCGGTAATCCGTCATGATAAGGCACGGTTGGACAGCGTTGAACTTCTTCCTTTCAGGCGATATATATATGATGGTTTTTCAGGTGTGATGTCGTCGCACTTATATGTTCCCGCCCTTGAAACTCAAAAGGATTTACCTGCTTCTTTATCAAAGGAGATTATTCAGGATTTATTGCAGAAGAAATATGGCTTTCAGGGCTTGATTATTACGGATGCGCTTGCTATGAAAGGCTCCGGTGATAATAAGAAGGAAAATGTTTCAGTGAAAGCTTTAATAGCCGGTAACGATATTCTTTTGGCATCAGCAACGCCGATTACCGACATGGATTCTATCAAACAGGCTATAACCGACGGACGCTTAAACTTGAAAGATCTGGAGGAACGATGCAAGAAAGTGCTTCGTTATAAATACATCGCCGGATTAAACAATTATAAACCGATCGAGACAAAAGGACTTTCGGAACGAATTAACTCACCTCATGCCGAATGGTTGGCCGCTCGTTTAAACGCTGACGGTATAACTTTATTGAAGAATCAATCTGATTATCTGCCGTTGAAGGAGTTGGATAAAAAGAAGGTTGCTGTTCTTTCGCTGGGTGATACGGAAGGAAATACCTTTCAGCAAATGCTGAAAAAGTACGATAAGGTTGACTTTTTTAGTATAGGAAGGAATGCGACGGCGGCTCAACAGAAGAAAGTGTATACCGAACTGGAGAAATACGATGTGATCATTTGCGGTATACATACTGTCCGTATTCCGGAAAGTGAGTCATTACGGCAATTGGCTGTTAAGAAAGAAATGGTATTTTCATTCTTTACTCCTCCCTATTTTTGTCGTGATTATAAGCAATCGATCGATAAAGCCAAAGCCATAGTTATGGCCTATGAGGGAACACCTTTAGCGCAAAATTATGCGGCTCAGCTCATCTTTGGAGGAATTCCCGCAAAAGGTAAGTTGCCGGTTTCCATATCTGATCTTTATTTTGCCGGCACGGGTGTCTTTACAGATAAGACCCGTCTTGGCTATCAGGAACCGGAAGAGGTGGGTGCCAATAGCAAACGTTTGGCGGTGATCGACGATATTGTGGAAGAAGGATTGCGTGAGAAGGCATATCCAGGGTGTCAGGTTTTGGTAGCTCATAAGGGAATGGTCATCTATAATAAGTCATTTGGTTATCATGACTTCAGTAAAAAGCAAAAAGTCACGGAGAACTCTGTGTATGATTTAGCTTCTGTTTCGAAAGCGACGGGCACGCTTTTGGCTGTAATGAAGTCGTATGATAATAAATGGTTTACCTTAAATAGTAAAATATCCGAGTATGTTCCTGAACTGCAAGGCTCAGACAAGCAGGATTTGGTAATAAAGGATTTATTGTATCATCAGACCGGCGTTGTTCCTTCCATTCTTTTCTATAACAAAGCGAAACCGGAACTTTTATCGGATAGTTCAAAGAAAGGCTTTACTACCCCTGTGGCAAGGAATATGTTTGTACATGATTCTTTCAAAGATTCCATCATGAAAGATATCAAGGATTCTAAACTGGGTCCGAAAGGGAAATATGTGTATAGCTGTATCAACTTTATCATGCTTCAAAAAATGGTGGAGAGCCAGGCTAAACAGCCGTTAGATAAATTCTTAAGAAGTGAGATCTTAGATAAACTGGGTGCTTATCATACCACCTATAATCCGTTGAAAACAATTGATACACTTAGGATAGTACCAACGGAAGACGATAAACAGGTGCGTCATCAGTTACTGCATGGTTATGTACACGATGAGGCCGCGGCTTTTCAGGGCGGCGTGTCCGGAAACGCAGGGTTGTTCTCCAATGCCAACGATCTGGCGAAGGCGCTGCAATTATATCTTAACCTGGGCGAGTATGGTGGCGAACGTTATTTCTCAACCGAGACGGGGCGTATGTTTACACAAAGTAAGAGTCCGGTATCACGGCGCGGATTAGGTTTCGACAAGCCTGATGTGACTAATACGAAATCATCGCCATGTGGTCAGTTTGCTCCGGCATCTGTTTACGGACATACAGGGTATACGGGGACTTGTTTCTGGGTTGATCCCGACAACGAGTTGATCTATATTTTCCTATGTAACCGTGTAAATCCTACACGCAATAACAGCAAGTTGTCCTCATTGAACATTCGTACCCGCATACAGGATGCGATATATAAAGCGATTGATAGGAAAAGTAAAAAAGATTAGTACTTTTGCACCTCATTTCAGGACGTATTATTTTACTTAAAAATAACAGATTATGCTTTTCGGACACGGAGATGATTTCTACAATTTTCAGCAGGAAGTAAAAATGAACTTCAGCTCGAATGTTTGGCATGGAGCCAACCTTGAAAAACTACTTGAGCATTTAAATTCCAAATTTGATAAAATAACCCGCTATCCTGATCCTGACGCTTCCGGCTTAAGAAGGCTTCTGGCCAGAAGATATGAGCTAAAAGAGGAAAATGTGGTGGTGACGAATGGTTCGGTTACTGCTTTCTATCTGTTGGCACAAGCGTGGAGAGGGGCGAAATCAACAATATTTATTCCTTCATTTTCCGAATACGAAGAAGCTTGTCGTTTGCATGAGCATGAAATAACTTATTTCTCCAATTCGGAAGACTTATCGGAACTCTCTTTAAAAGGACAGGATTTCTGTTGGATATGTAATCCTAATAATCCTGACGGGAAGCTCATTCATCGGACGGAATTACTTAAATTGATCAGTGCGAATAAACAAACAATGTTTATTGTCGATCAGGCATATGTATCATTTACTACCGAAGATATGCTTAAACCGTCGGATCTGAAAGCCAATAAGAACCTGATATTAGTGCATTCTATATCCAAAGCCTATAATATTCCGGGGTTACGTATCGGTTATGTTATGGCGTCCAATAGTATCATCGAAAAGGTAAGTAAATATCTTATCCCCTGGTCAGTCAACGCTTTGGCTATTGAAGCTAGTAAATATATCTTAATCCATCCTGCGCAATTTACCTTGCCGATTCGTAAATGGCAAAGGGAGACGGCTGAGTTTATCTATCAATTGACCAAGCTGGATGGCCTGGAAGTTTTGCCGACGGCTACAACATTCTTCCTGGTTCGTCTAAAGAAAGGAACAGCCGCTGCCCTGAAGACTTATCTGTTAGATAACTATGGTATTCTTATAAGGGATGCATCCAATTTCCAGGGACTGGACGAAACTTATCTCCGTTTATCTACACAAACCAAACCGGAGAATGAGGAATTAACTGCCGCTGTAAAGGAATGGCTTGAGAAACAATGATTAATTTTTTAGTGATTAGTGATTAACGATTAGTGATTAATGCTTTTACTTTTCTTTATTAATCACTAATCACTAACCATTAATCATTAATTTATTTTACTCCACTACCACCATCTTTCCTACTGTATTTGCCTGAATAAGGTTATCATACATGGCTTCGCAATAGGTCGGAGGCAGGTAGAATGTTCCTGAATATACGGATGTCAGGTTTATACGGATGGTTACTTGTCGGTTGGCTCGCAGGTTATCTATATAGCTATAGATTCTGTCATCGCGTATATCCTGATAACTGATTCCATCTGTTTCAGCAGGCTCGTTTCCTTCTTCATGCAGGAAGCGTGTGTTTAGGATTTCCCATCCGGCAGGGAATATCTGCGTAAGTGCGAGGTTCTGAATTGGATAATTGGTAGGATTCTTAACCGTTACCACCGCCTGGAAGTTAGTTCCCTGTGGAAGTTGTTCAACTTTAACGGGACGACCGTTCGCATCCAGGTAGCTGACATCCATTGCAACTCCGTTTGCATGTGCTTTCTCTTCTCCTTGTTCCGGTACACCCTCTGTTATAACCCGGGCAAATAAGGTGGACTTTCCTTCATTCTTCAATTCTAAAGTTGATGTTGGAGCTGCTTCTTCAAGCAACGTTTCCGTCCAGATGTTCTTAGTCGTACCAACCGTTTCTGATTTACCATTGCAAGAATAGGAGAAGTTCATACTTTCAGAAACCTTATAGCGACTCATATAAGAGGATAAGCCAATCAACGCATACGACGTTTCCTGTGTGCTTAACCATCTATCGGAAGATAACACATCGGAAATCTGTTTTGTCAACTTTGCTGCTTCGGAACCTTTCTTCAGTAGGCTGAGTGTTTGCAGGTTGATACCCAGATCACGGAAACTGCTTCCATAGGTATAGTCGTAAGAATTATAGTCTGTTTTCACATCGGTTGTCTGAGTAAGCAATTGGTTTGCTACGTCTTCACGACCAACCAGCGCATAAGAGGCAGCCAACATCCAACGGGAAACATCATTCAGCTCTTTCAGTTCTTTCAAACGGTTCATAGCTCCCAGTTCAGGTTGCTGTGCCAACGCGAGAACATACAAGCTATATGCCTGAGTGGATATCGAAGAACTGTAATAATATTTATCAGAAGTAGATTTCCAGTTGCGGGTAGTTTTCTTAATGAAGTTAAGCGCATTCCGCCTCATATTCTGATTGACCATATATCCTTTACTGCCCGCTTCAATCATAAAGTGGGTGGCGTAGATCGTACCCCACGGATTTATATAGTTTCCTCCCGACCAGTATGCAAAACCTCCGTCGGGCATTTGGTAGGAACGATACCTGCTTAGAACCGACTTCACCCCATCTTCAATGGATTTCTCTTGCTTCTGAGTCAATGAAGCAAACTCTTTTAAGTATAATTGCGGGAATGCTTTTGATGTGATCTGTTCTAAACATCCATGCGGATACCCCAACAGGAAGTTTAGACGATATCCTAAATTCAGAGGAGGAACGTCCGACATTTCTACCATCAATGAGTTGGTACCGTCCACACCGGGCATTGAAACTGTTTCTTTCCAGGAACGTCCCGGTTCAATGGTAAGTGATTGTACGTTGGTTTGTGGGCGACGTACGGAACGAATTTCGATATCTGTTTCGTAAGTGGCCTTTTCGCCTTTGCCGACAGCTGTTATTATTACTTTACCGGCGCCGGGTTTGTCTTTCACTTTTATACGGAAGGAAGCTTGTTTATCTTCTTTCTGTGTAAAATTAAGAGTTAGTGTATTACTGCCGACCACTTCCATATTGTCGGAGCAAGTGATGCTAACTTTTACGTCACCGATATTATCAACTGTAGCAAATACTGTGGCAGGGACAGCCATCTCTTCGCCAACACCTATTATACGTGGAAGAGTTCCTAACAACATAACGGGTTTGCGCACAAAAACACTCTTATCCGTATGTCCATAGGCTGCGCCATCACCTGCAACAACCATGACACGAACACGTCCGTTGTAATTCGGCATCAGGTTGGTATGACGTTTCTTTTCGCCTTTTTGCAGAAGGAAAGGTCCTTCAAATCTTACCACCGGTTTGAAGCGGTTTACAGTTGCTTTCGGAGCTTTATTGAGGGCGTCATCACCACCAATACTGAATAACTGTTCGATTCGTCCGCCATAAGCGCCTAATATATAGTTGTACATATCCCAAGAAGTAACACCGAGAGCTTCACGGGCATTGAATGCCTTCCACGGATCAGGAGTAACAAAACGCGTAAGATCCAATAGCCCTTCGTCAACTATAGCCAGGGTATAAGCCATAGGTCTGCCTTGTTGTTCGGAAACGGTAATCGTATAGTTCTCTTCCGGTTTGAACTCATCAGTAGTACTTATTACCGGATGCAGATAACTTTCCGGATCACTTACCTTAAATGGCATAACGCCATATAAACGTATAGGCAAATCATTTGTAGTATTTCCATGTGGTTGCAATAAACGGATATGAACATACGCATTAGGTTGCATCTCTTTTGTTACATCAAGCTTGATCGTTGTTTCACCAGATTCACAAAGATGTTCGGTAATTGCCAGTACTTTTGTTCCGTTTTCAATGCTGACAATCGCGCGGCTTCCTGCCGGTGACGGGAAAGTAACTGCTACTTTTTCGCCCGGTTTGTATTCTTCTTTGTCGGTATTGAACTTCAATTCTGTAGGAGAACTGCTTCCTGCGTCGCGTCTTCTGAGTTCACCATAGTCGGGCCAGTCGAAATAACTAAGCATACCGGTGGAGTGGTCTCCGTTCTTATCATGGACACGGATCAGATAAGTTCCCCAGTTTCCATACTCCATATTCAACTTGAAACTTCCTTTACCGTCTGCCCCTGTTTTAATATCTATTTCTTCACGGGGTGAATAATACGAGTCTGAAATATAATTTGCCAATTGCTGATTCGAGGAGTTCCACCACCAGTACCAGCTTACTCTGTACACCTTTACTTCAAGGTTGGCAGAAGTAGGGTTACCCTGATGGTCAACTGTCATAACCTCAAACGTATGATCTTTGTCGGTAACCAGTTGTACTTTATCTTTCTGTGGAGACTTTATACCTACATATCGTTTATAAGGTGAGTACATGAAGTTGGCTCCGTCGATACTAAAATCACCAGATTCTTCATATACACGAGTAGTAAGGCCGGCGATCAGCATACCCGGTGCAGAAGTTCCTACTTCAAAACGAATATTAGCCGTTGCATCACCAACTTCATTTGTTTTACCTTCTATCAGTGTGCTTTCTTCTCCTTCAAATATCTTAGTCGGATCGTCGAAGATGTAATCCTTATATTTATCGAAAGTTGTTTTTGTAGGAGTGAAAGACGCCTGCATATCATATTTAAGGTTTCTGGCAACGGCACCCTGCATCCATTCCGTATGTAGAGGGATTTGGAATGCTTCTCCTTTCACAACCGGCTTCTCCGGAAGTTTAAGATCTATCTTTAAACGGTTGGGTTTTATAGTCTCTATACGGATAGATTTCTCGAATGTCACCCCACCTACTTGCACTTTTACATTCCATGCGCCTGTTGGAGCATCAGATTCTGTTGGCATCGGGAAGGCATACAGCCCTAACTCACCATTGGTTTGTGTCTTGCGAAGATAGGATTGTCCCAATGGAGTGAATAGTTCCATTACAACAGGGTGACTGGCCGGAAGTGTCTTCAGTGGATCTTTCAACATAAAGCTTAGGTATAAAGTATCACCCGGTCGCCAAACGCCACGGTCACCATAAATAAAACCTTTTATTCCTTTTTGCACCACCTCTCCGGAGACATCAAAAGAACTGAGGGAAAGTGATGATCCCTGATCGATTCGCATATAGGAACGTTGCTTCCCCTGTGCGGCAATCATATAGAAAGGACGTCCTTGTTCTAATTTAACTTTTACCTGTCCTTTATCGTCAGTTGTTCCTGACCCGATAATCTGATGTTGAAAATTATGAAGTGTAACATTGACACCCCGTTCAGGGAATGTAGTAGATATATTATGTACAAGAACCGTCATCTCCTTATCTTGTCCCATCATAGCCATCAATCCGAGATTAGTAGCCAGGATGTTCTTTCCAACTACCTTATTATAAAAGTAGCTGTTTGAACAAGGATTCTCCCTGTCGTAATAATTATAATCATCATATTCGGTTTCACCATAATAGTAATAATATCCCCCGTTATCAAACTTGTTTAATTCTTCCTTGAATTTGAGATCATCTTCAGACAGAATTTGCTCTTTTGTCTTTTTAGTATCTGTATCGCATGGATATACAGACAAGTCACGGGTAAATGAAAACTCAATGCGATAAATAGCGCCGGGTTCCGGTTCAATCAGGTCGTTTAGTTTCAGAGCATATGTTTTCCAATCCAGCAAGCTGCCGCCTTCTTCGTCAAGGAAAATGGTTTTACGGGCAACCAGACGTCCAACTTGCATCAGATTGTTTGTATTTCCTATATTATTAGTCTGAAGATACTGTCCTACATTCTGCTCCATAATCTTGATCACGCGTACAATAACGCCTCTCAGATAGACAGCCTGAAAAGGAACGTTCAATTCGGTGGTTAACGGAATAATAGAACCGTTACCAATAAACTTCACACCGGGTAAAGCATTGATAATCTCAATTTCTTCTTCAACATTATCTCCTAATGTGCGGCCGTTTTTAGCACGAATGGCAGCATTCAAATGGATTGTCTGTTTTCCAACCCTTTTATTATCCGGATACAAACGGAGTTTATTTCCTTCTACGGTAACAGTTTCATTCTGATTATCCGTTATATAGGCCAATCCTTCCATGTTTTGATTACTATCCAACGGATCGGTAAAAGTTACTTCTACATATCTTTCAGGTTCACTTACATATTTAACTTCATAAACAGAGAAGTCATTGATGCCGGGAATGTTGGTAGAAATTAGTGTCTCTTCTTTTACCCCCAGCTTATTTGAAGCGATGGATAAAGTTAATAAACGGGAGCCTTCTGTACCGGCTTTTATATTCTTTACAATAAGTTGATGGCTTTTCTCATCTGCATTATGCTGCCATTCCATATCTACTTTTTCAGAGAACTTCACCAGTGCCTCTACTGTTTCAGCAGTCTCTTTATCAGGTGTATTCAGGCTGTAGTTAATGTCGTATCCTGTTTCATTGTCAGCATTGATATCAATCGATTGTCTTTCTACTCGTAAAGCAAGAGGTAAAGTAGAGTATTTGAAAACAAAATATTTAGTCTCTCCTGTCGCTTCAAACCATCCCGACATATCCACTGTGACGGTATATTCCGTATCCCTGTTCATGGGTTCTGAAGGTTTGAATATTATTGTTTTATTATTGTCAAAAGAAAATTCCCCTTTGATCTCAGGCTTGATCTTAAAGTATTTACTAAGTTCGGCGTTTTGCATCTTTTCCGGAGCTACTTCTTCACTGAAGATCAGATAAACCGGAGCATAACGAGATATCTTACCCGAAGTAAATGCTTCTACATACGGGCTGTATGGCATTGCATCACTTTCAACAGTTTTAGACTTACATCCTAAGAATAAAAAGAAGAATGAAATAAGGCAAAACAGATAACGGCAGGGTTTGTACATATTGTTTAGAATTGATACGGTTATTATTTCTGACAAATATAATAAAATTGTTGAATATTATGGTTTTTTAGACAAGAAATACACTTTTCTCATATGGAGATTAATGAGCCCGTTCACGGAATTCAGAAGGTGTTACACCTGCTTTCTTTTTAAAGAATGTAGAGAACTGACCGGCATTTTCAAAGCGAAGGTTATATGCTATTTCGGAAATATTCAGGTTGGAGCTTGTAAGTAATTCTTTTGCGCGTAACAAACGTTGTTGTAGTTGATACTGTGCGGGTGAAACACCGGTATATTCTTTAAACATTCTTCTGAACCATGAATAACCTAATCCAAGACGGGAAGCGATCTCTTCCGGACCAATCGGGTCTTCAATATTTTCTTTCATAAGAATACGGGCCTCATTTATCTTATCGACTACATATGTATTCGTAAATAATATGTTTCGCTTCTTATAATAGACAGAGCCGAGGATATGTAAGACAATACTTGAAATCATGGGTTGATAACCTGCTTTTTCCTGTGATGCAAGTTTGAGGATATCTTCATACAAACCGACAATAGTAGCACTCAACCCTATTTTATGAAGAGGTTCATTGATGGTAAAAAACTGCTTTTCTACCCGACGATCAATATGCATTCCCCTGAATCCTACCCAATATTCATCCCATCCGGTATCAGGATCAGGATAGTAACTATGCCATTCACCTGGGAAAAGCAATATCATGGTTCCGGCTGTAATTTTTTGTTTTGTCTTATATGAATTTGATGAAAAGTAACCGCTACCTTTAGTAATATAGACTAATTGATATTCATTCAGGATACGTCCCGTTTGAGGTTTGAAATCATATTTGTCAGGATGCTGCGAAAGCGGATATTTACCTTTAGGCGGTACAAACTGGTATCCTACGGTAGTAACAACAATTCCCCATTCCTCGTCGGAAGGACTGATTGCAAGATAGCGTAGTTGGTCGTTTTGTTTGTTCATGTCAGATTTGAAAGGATTAATATCATTTTCGTAAGCAAAGATAGTACTTTATGGCTTAATTTTGCTTGCATATCCTAAGTAATCTTTCATTACCATGAAGAAACATAACTTTTTAGCTATCGATATAGGTGCAACCAGCGGAAGGGCTTTAGTTGGAACCCTATCCGGTGTCAAATTTGAGATGCAGGAGGTGCATCGTTTTCCAAATTCTATTATGGAAGTACATGGGAAGTTCTATTGGAATGTGTTCAATTTATATGAATCCATAAAAACTAGTCTATCTATCTGTGTTCAACAAGGAATTGACATTGATTCAATCGGAATTGATACCTGGGGTGTTGATTTCGGCTGTATAGCCTCAGACGGTACTCTGCTGGGGTTGCCGCGTGCATATCGTGATCCGTATACGGAAGGTGCACCGGCTCAATTCTTTGAAATCAAACCCCGTGAGGAAGTGTATGGCCTCACGGGGATTCAAATTATGAATTTCAACAGCCTCTTTCAGTTATTTAAGATGAATAAAGAAGGCTTTGCGCCTCTTAAAGGTGCTGAAGAAATTCTTTTCATGCCCGATTTGCTCTCTTATCTTTTAACAGGTAACCGGGTATGTGAATATACAGATGCTTCCACTTCGCAGATCTTAAATCCGGTGACTAAGCAGTTTGAGACTTCCTTGTTAGAAGCCGCAGGTGTTTCGCCTTCTATAATGCGGCCGTTGGTAATGCCTGGCACAACCGTAGGCTTTTTAACTGATTCAATAGCTAAGGAAACAGGGATTGGAAAAGTTCCTGTAATTGCTGTCGCTGGACATGATACAGCTTCCGCAGTTGCTGCAGTTCCGGCTACTGACAGAAACTTTGCTTACCTGAGTAGTGGTACGTGGAGTCTGATGGGAATTGAAGTCGATGATCCTATTATAAATGAAGAGTCATACAGGAATAATTTCACAAACGAAGGAGGTATTGAAGGGACCACCCGTTTTCTGAAGAATATCACCGGTATGTGGTTGCTTGAACAATGTCGGAAAGAATGGGAGAAGGCAGGAAGACTTTATCACTATGCTGAGATTGTTCAGATGGCTGAGGAAGCTTCGGTTTTCGCTTCGATAGTAAATCCGGATCATGAGCGGTTTGCTAATCCGGAAAGTATGACGAAAGCTATTATAGATCATTGCAAAGAAACAGATCAGGCACATCCTGTAAGCGACGCAGAGTTTGTCCGTTGTATATTCTGCAGCCTGGCAGCCCGCTATAAAGAAGTCCTTTCTTCATTGAAGGATATGGCTCCATTCCCAATAGAGAAACTCCATGTAATAGGAGGAGGTTCTAAAAATAAATTATTGAATCAGTTCACTGCAGATGCGATAGGTATTCCTGTTCTTGCCGGACCATCCGAAGCAACGGCAATAGGCAACTGTATGGTTCAGGCACAGGCTGCCGGACTTGTCGCTGATCGTTGGGAGATGCGTAAACTTATTGACGGAGCAGTAGAAATAGAAGTTTTTAATCCATCAAACTAAAAATAGATCATGTTAAAAGAACAATCCATTCAATCCGCTTTCAATGCGGCAGCAGAACGTTATGCAGCGTTAGGTGTAAATGTAAATGACGCTCTCGATAAGATGAATAAAATTTCATTATCCCTGCACTGTTGGCAGGCGGATGATGTTTCCGGCTTCGAAAACCAGGGAGGAGAACTTACCGGAGGTATTCAGGTTACGGGAAACTATCCCGGAAGAGCCCGTAACATAGACGAATTGCGTGCGGATATTATCGAAGCAACTAAATATATTGCCGGTTCACATCGTTTAAGCCTCCATGAGATATATGGAGATTTCCAAGGTAAAGTAGTGGATCGCGACGAAGTAGAACCTGCTCATTTCCAAAGCTGGATCGACTGGGCAAAAGAAAATGGTCTGAAACTTGATTTCAATAGTACATCTTTCTCTCATCCAAAAAGTGGTGACCTTACGCTTGCTAATCCGGATGACAGTATCCGTAATTTCTGGATTGAACATACAAAACGTTGCCGTCAAATAAGCGAAGCAATAGGTAAAGCTCAGAATGATCCTTGTATGATGAACCTTTGGATACATGACGGTAGCAAAGAAGTTCCAGCTAATCGATTGAAATACCGTGCGATCCTTGAAAAATCGCTCGACGAAATATTCTCAACTCCATATTCAAATATGAAAGACTGTATAGAGGCTAAACTGTTTGGTATCGGACTGGAAAGCTATACTGTAGGTTCATACGATTTCTATTTGGGATATGGTGCGAAGAAAGGTAAGATCGTTACGTTGGATACCGGACACTTCCATCTGACGGAAAGTGTAGCGGATAAGGTTTCTTCTCTGTTACTGTTTACTCCTGAAATTATGCTTCATGTGAGCCGTCCGATCCGTTGGGATAGCGACCATGTGGTAATCCTTAATGACGATCTTATGGATCTTTCCCGTGAAATTATCCGTAGCAATGCATTGGATAGAGTACATATCGGACTGGATTATTTTGATGCTACGATTAACCGTATCGGAGCTTATGTAATTGGCTGCCGTGCTACTCAGAAAGCTTTCTTACAGGCTCTGTTAGAACCATCCGCATTGATCCAGAAATATGAAGACGAAGGTAAATACTTCGAACGTCTTGCATTACAGGAAGAAGCAAAGAGTCTTCCCTGGTCTGCCGTATGGGATATGTATTGTCTGAAAAGCGATGTACCTGTCGGTGAAAGCTTTATACCTGCTATCCAGCAGTATGAAAAAGACGTTACTCGCTTTCGCTCATAACATCTTTAATTGAAAATTGAAAGTTGAAAATTGAAAAACGAAATATCTCAAAACATTTTCAATTTTCAATTAAAATGAATAAAACAAAGGTTTATGAATGTAATAATTGGTTTATTAATTATAGCGGTTGGTAGTTTCGGACAAAGTAGTTCGTATGTGCCGATCAATAAAATAAAGAACTGGAGTTGGGAATCCTTTTGGCTGGTACAGGGTATCTTTGCCTGGTTGGTATTCCCTTTTCTGGGTGCTTTATTAGCAGTACCGGAAGGAAGCAGTTTAGGACAAATCATTTCGGTTGACTCATCAGCCGCCATTAAAGCTATGGGATATGGACTGCTTTGGGGAGTAGGAGGGCTTACTTTTGGTTTAAGTATGCGTTACCTTGGTGTAGCATTAGGACAATCCATTGCTTTGGGAACCTGTTCTGCTTTTGGCACACTGATCCCTGCACTTATGGGCGGTACCGATTTATTCCATGGAACCGGCTTTATTCTTTTAATAGGAGTATGTATAACGTTGGCCGGTATTGCCGTGATCGGATATGCCGGAAGTTTACGTGCACAGAATATGACCGAAGAAGAAAAGAAAGCTGCGGTTAAGGATTTTGCTCTCAGCAAAGGATTACTTGTTGCTCTGTTGGCCGGAGTGATGAGTGCTTGTTTTGCTTTGGGATTGGAAGCCGGTAAACCATTAGTGGTGGAAGGAACAAACGAGTTATTCAGTACTTTGCCTGCTACTTTGATGGTAACATGCGGTGGATTTCTCACTAATGCGGCATATTGCATTTTCCAAAACATAAAGAATAAGACAGGAAAGGAATATTTTTCTGTTTCAGGTGCAACTTTGTTGAATAATGTTTTATTTTGTGCGCTGGCCGGTGTATTGTGGTATTCACAATTTTTCGGTTTAGGAATGGGGAAAAGTTACTTTTCCGAATCTCCGGTTATGTTGGCTTTCTCATGGAGTATACTGATGTCATTGAATGTGATTTTCAGTAATTTCTGGGGAATTGTCCTGAAAGAATGGAAAGGAGCAGGTAAGAAAACCATCTATGTTTTGATTGCAGGTATGGCTATTCTTGTGTTCTCATTGATATTTCCGAATTTGTAAAAGAAAAAATAAATATGATTGACGATAACAAATCTTTAATGGCTGAAGTCGGCCGTATTGCTGAAGTTGCCGGTTACCTTTGGACAAAAGGATGGGCTGAACGTAATGGTGGGAATATATCAGTAAATGTAACAACTCTATTGACAGAAGAAGAAAAGGCGATACCTGCCCTTGCTTCTCCATTTCCTTTACAAGAGGCTATGACGTTTCTAGCCGGAAACGTTTTTTATGTGACAGGAACAGGTAAACGTATGCGTTACGTGGCACAGGAACCGTTTGAAAATGGTTCGCTTATTCGTATCGCTGAGGATGGTTTATCTTATGAGATTATAGCTAAAGAGTCGATAAATCCTACATCCGAGTTGCCATCCCATTTAATGATGCATAATTTCATGCGTGCGTCAGGCAAGGATACAAAAGTGGTATTGCATACACATCCTACTGATTTGATCGGTTTGACCCATTGTACACCATTTATGGAATCAGAAAAGATCACACGTCTGTTGTGGAGTATGATACCTGAATGCCGTATTATTGTTCCGAGAGGAATAGGTATTGTACCATATGAAATTCCGGGAACAATTGAGTTGGCACGCGCTACGATTAAGCAATTAGAGAAGCATGATGTTGTTTTCTGGGAAAAGCACGGTATACTTGCTGTAGGCGAAGACATTATAGAATGTTTTGATGCTATCGATACATTAAGTAAATCAGCTCAGATATTCTTCAGCGCCCGTATGGCAGGTTTTGATCCTCTGGGTATGACTGATAAGCAACTCGACGATCTGGTTCCGGCTTTCGGATTATAATTCTTATCTAATCTCACCCCCTCACCCCCTAAAGGGGGGATTTAAGAATAGTATTTACATTAATCCCCCCTTTAGGGGGTGAGAGGGCAGGATTAGGAGGTTTAATATTTAAATTATGAACAAATCCATTTTATTACTTTTTCTTCTTTTACCATTTTCTCTTTTTGCTCAACAACGTGATGTAAGAGTGCGTGAATATCTATCTCCTGTACGTATTGTTTGGCAACAAGGAGATATATCCGGTATAGATAATTTACTACGTCCCGGCATAGGTCAGTCCGATCTGGCTAATCAGAATATATGTGTACTTAAAAATACAGGTACGCAACCGTCCGCTTTTCTATTGGATTTTGGAAAAGAACTACAAGGTGGTTTACAAATCGTAACAGGTATGCCTCCCTCACACACACCTATTCAGGTACGGGTTCGGTTTGGAGAATCGGTTAGTGAAGCCATGAGTGAGATTGACGAAAGAGGAGCAACCAACGATCATGCCATGCGTGATTTTGTAACAAGTTTACCATGGTTGGGCGTATCTGAAATAGGTAATTCCGGATTTCGCTTTGTACGTATTGATCTGGTGGACTCGTCAGCTGAATTACAACTAAAAGAAGTTAGAGCAATTTATTCTTACCTGGATATTCCATATAAAGGATCTTTTCGTTGTAACGACGAACGCTTAAACAAAATATGGATGACAGGAGCCTACACGGTTCATTTGAATATGCAGGATTACCTGTGGGATGGCATTAAACGTGACCGTCTTGTCTGGATCGGTGATCTTCATCCTGAAGTGATGACCGTTAATTCTGTATTTGGATATAACGAAGTAGTCCCCAAAAGTCTGGACCTGATTAGGGATATAACTCCTCTTCCGCAATGGATGAACAGTATTAGTTCCTATTCGATCTGGTGGTTGCTTATTCATCGTGACTGGTATTATTATCAGGGAAATTTAGCTTACCTGAAAGAACAACAACCTTATCTGACCGGCCTGTTACGCCATCTGATTAGTAAAACAGATAAAGACGGAAGGGAACTACTGGATGGAGGTCGCTTCCTAGACTGGCCATCCAGTGAGAATGAACCGGCGATAAACGCAGGACTACAAGCCTTAATGATACAGGCATTTAATGCTGGAGATGAATTATGTACTATATTAGGAGATCAGGATTTAGCAGCGGAATGCCGTAAGATGGCGAAGAAGGCTGTAAAGTCTTCATCCAAAGCGCGCCAGGCTGTTCTGACATCAGGAAAAGAACCGGACGCCCCCGGTTCGAAACAAGCGGCAGCTTTGATGGCGTTATCCGGCATGATGTCTCCGGAAGAAGCAGATACGAAATACCTGTCTGTGAATGGAGCACATGGTTTTTCCACATTCTATGGTTACTATATGCTCAAAGCTATGGCGGAAGCCAATAACCATCAGGGCGCGTTGGATGTGATCCGTCGCTACTGGGGCGCTATGCTTGATTTGGGAGCTACGTCCTTCTGGGAAGATTTCAACCTGAAATGGTTACCCAATGCAGCACGTATAGATGAACTGGTGCCGGAAGGTAAAAAAGATATTCATGGGGATTACGGAGATTATTGCTACAAAGGCTTTAGACATAGTTTATGTCATGGATGGGCATCAGGGCCAACTTCCTGGCTGAGTGAGTATGTACTCGGAGTACAAGTCGTAGAACCGGGTTGCAGTAAAGTAAAGATAACTCCGCATCTGGGTGATTTGCAATGGGTAGAAGGAGCTTTTCCTACTCCCAAAGGTGTTATTACGATCCGCCATGAAAAAGATGCAAACGGACAAGTTAAAAGCAATATAAAAGCTCCGGATGGTGTAGAAATAGTAAAATAACTAATTCTTCTCTCTCAAGAGGAGAGAAAATAAATAAACTGATTATGAAAAGACTTATTCTCCTGTTAGTATTAGTTGTAACATCAAGTACTACATTTGCATATCAATGGAAAGGACAATGGATCAATACAGAACACTGTCAAAGTGCAAAAAATACCTGGATGATATACCGAAAGAATGTAACGATCAATCAGGTTCCGCAGAAATTAGATGCACATATTGCCGTTGACTCAAAATATTGGCTTTGGATCAATGACCAACCGGTAATATTTGAAGGTGGACTTAAACGTGGCCCTTCTCCAAAAGATACTTATTATGATGTAGTGGATATTGCTCCCTATCTGACAACCGGAGAGAATACCATAGCCGTCCTGGTATGGCATTTCGGACAGGATGGTTTCAGCCATATCAATAGTGGTAAAGCCGCTTTACTGTTTGATGCGGTAGCTCCGGGAGTAGAGATCGTGTCTGATGCTAGTTGGAATTGTGCGGTCTATCAAGCATACCGGAATACAGAAGCACCTTTTCCTAATTACCGTTTACCGGAAAGTAATATCCGTTATGACGCGAGAAAGGAAATAAAGGATTGGTACAAAAGATCTTTTGACGGAAGCTTACCACCCGCCGTACCCATAGCAAAGGCAGGTGATGCTCCTTTTGGCAAGTTGATCGAGAGACCGATCCCGCAATGGAAAGATTTTGGATTAACATCTTATGTGAGTCAGAGTACATCAGGCGATACACTCATTTGTAAGCTTCCTTACAATGCTCAGGTGACTCCTTATCTGAAAGTAGAGGCAAAGGCCGGATCGACTATCCATATGCTGACGGATAACTACAGAGGCGGAGGCCCGGAAAGCATTCGTGCCGAATATATTACCTGTGACGGTGTCCAGGAATATGAGAATTATGGATGGATGAGCGGACATGAAATGTGGTATATTATTCCCCGTGACGTGAAAGTGCTCGAAGTAAAGTACCGGGAAACCGGATACAATACCGAATTTACCGGCTCATTCCAATGTAATGATCCCTTCTTGAATGAACTATGGAAACGTTCAGCCCGCACGCTTTATATCACAATGCGTGACACTTATATGGACTGTCCTGAACGGGAACGGGCCCAGTGGTGGGGAGATGAAGTGAACGAGTTGGGAGAAGCTTTCTATGCCTTATCGCCGTCTAGTCATAAATTGGCATTAAAAGGTATCTATGAATTGATGAACTGGCAACGGGAAGATGGTGTCGTTTACTCTCCGGTTCCTGCCGGTAACTGGTTTAAGGAATTACCCTTGCAGATGTTGGCTTCCGTAGGATGGTACGGCTTTTACACCCATTACTATTATAGTGCCGACAGTAGTTTCGTACCCGTTATTTACGATCGCTTAAACCGTTATCTGCATGATGTGTGGAAAACAGATAAGAGCGGTTTGGCCATTGAGCGCGACGGTGAATGGAGCTGGGGCGATTGGGGAACAAATATAGATCTGGGTGTCTTAACCAATTGTTGGTATTATCTGGCACTCAAAGCGCAAAAAGAGTTTGCTTTGCAATTAGGTAAAAGAGCCGATGCCGATAAATTGTCCGCCATGATGGAAAGTATAGAGAAGTGTTTCGACACCAAGTTCTGGACAGGTAAAGCCTATCGCTCGCCGGGTTATAAAGGAGAAACTGACGATCGGGCTCAGGCGATGGCAGTAGTTTCCGGTTTGGCTTCCAAAGATAAATATCCCGCTCTATTGAAAGTTTTAAAAAAAGAATATCATGCCAGTCCGTATATGGAGAAATATGTACTGGAAGCATTCTACGTAATGAAACAACCGGATTATGCTATACAACGAATGAAAGACCGTTATACCGGTATGCTATCCTATCCGTATACCACTTTGTTCGAAGGTTGGGGCGTAGGTCCCGAAGGCTTTGGTGGTGGAACAATCAACCATGCGTGGAGTGGGGGACCACTTACTATGCTAAGCCAGAAAGTGTGCGGTATAGAACCCACTTCTCCCGGGTTTAAAACATTCAAGGTTGAACCACAGATGGGCTCTCTTACGGATGCTGAAGCCAAAGTAGATACAAACTACGGTTTAATAGAAGTAAGCCTCCGCAAAGCCGGAAGCCGCATAAATCTGGATATAACCGTACCGGAAGGCACAAGCGCCGAAGTCGTATCTCCGAAAGGAAAGATACAAAAACTAACATCCGGTACTCATCAGGTTAGGATGTAATTTGTGAATAAGATCGTTGATTCTTATCAAAATATAAAAAGTGATCGGATAAAATTCCGATCACTTTTTATATTTTGTCATATTTTTCTTTTAATTCCAATTTGTTTATGCGGGAGCGGATAGCCCCATTATTTCGTCCGAAAAGTTCACTTAATTCTTTTATTGTTTTTCCTTCACAGTATAAGAGTTCTAATTTTTCATCATCTTCACTGGTCCATTTTTCATAAGCGTTCGGATAAAGCTGTCTCTTGGTCTCAATAGTTGGAAGAGTATCCATGGCGTTTTGGTGTGTAAATTCATGGTATATCATTTCAATAAAACCGAAACCCTGAAAAGTCAAGCTAAGGGGAATCTGTAAACATTTTCCGAAATATCTTGATGATATCTTTAATTGTTTATTATCTATAATATCATCTATTTTAAAGAAGTAAACCGAATCCTCTACTGGGCGATTATCCTTATTTTCATATACTGCAATTAATATGGGAGTGTGTGTAAACCCTTGCATATTTTTATGCTTATGAGCATCCTCTTCCTTGAAATCAAAATAGGTATCTCCTTCATTTGTTCTGAAACTTCTGCATTTAACATCAATTTCTATATTGCCGTAATTTCTGACTATAAAGTCACCCCTCTTTATTGGTAAATTGTCTGAATTGCAAGTATAATTTTGAAAACTTTTCTGATCCTGATTCAACTCTTCCAATATAAATCCCATATTTCTTGCCTGGCTTTTAAATAATTCTTGCGCTTGGATACCAGCCCTATACCACCCTTTAGCAAATTTTTCATAAGCGGGATGTTCAGAGACCTTAAAAGGTTTCCAATGTTCTTCTCCCTGATATATTACTGAATCGTCAGTGATGAACTCAACATATGCTAATTCTTCCGAAGTTTCAACATAATCATGTTTTAACTTTCTGTTTTCAATATTAATTATATGAAATCCCATGGCATATAGATAAGTTAATATTCACTCATCACAAATATATGTTTTTTTGTTAAAAAAGAAAGGATTTACACTATATATTTTACGGTTTAGTATATAGTTTTAGCCCTTCGTTCCAGGGGAGCATTTCGCCTTTTCCCCACCAGTAGTAGGAGTCGAAGTCGCTGAAATCATTATTCTTTTTCATCTCTTCTTTGAGCATACGTTTATATACGGAGACTTTAAAGGTATATGCTTTCTCATCGGCGAGGTTTACCATTTCCCAGGGGTCGTTCTTCAGGTCGAATAATTGTTCGGTTCTGATGCCGCCGACGTTATAAACGATATATTTCCATCCGTCTTTTACTAACGCACGCTGGATGCTATTGTAAGCAAGGAAGATTCTGTCCCGGTGTTTTCCGTTGCCTTTTAAAGCGGGAAGCATCGATTTTCCTGTTACCGAAGGGGATGCCGGCAGACCTATCATATCACATAAAGTGGGATATATATCGAACAAGTAACCATTCATTTCGCGTGTTACTCCTTTTTGTAACTGAGAGGATACAAATACCAACGGAACGCCAATGCTATGTTCATACAGATTTTGTTTCCCCAGTAGACCATGTTGACCGACAGCCAGTCCGTTGTCTGAAGCGAATACAATAATTGTATTATCCAACTCTCCGCTTTCTTTCAAGGTTTGTATGATACGCCCTATCTGGGTATCTACTTCACTTATCATCCCATAATAGTTAGCCAGATCCTGACGTATGGCTTCTTCAGTTCGGGGAATAGGTAACAGCACTTCGTCTCTCACCTTCATATCGCCGTTATCAAACGGGTGTTGAGGAAGAAAATTTACCGGTAAATCAATATGATTGGGGTTATATGTCTGTCCGTATGACGGATGTTGGTTACGCGGATCATGTGGCGAAGTAAAAGCAACATAGAGGAAATAGGGATTATCGTTTTTCTTCCTTTTTTTAAGAAAGCCTATGGCAGCATCAGCAAACATTTCAGAAGAGAACTTATCCCCCGTAAAAGGTTTCTCATCATATTGTCCTGAAGAATCGTAATGTAGCAATCGGGGTGATACATGACCGTTATTCTCATAGGTGTGCATACCTCCGAAAAAAATATTATCCCCGTTGACAAACGAACGATTGAACGATTCCTTATCCGAATGCCATTTGCCGGTTGCGAATGTAGTATAGCCGGCGGTGCGTAATTGTTCTGGAAGCGTCGTATGTTCTTTCGGGATTGTTTGTCCGTCTTGTATAACCTGATAGACTCCTCTTCCCGTCATAAGCATGGCACGGCTCGGCATGGAAAGGGCACCTCCTAAAGCTCCGTTTGTATACGCATGCGATACAGATACGCCGTTATGTATGAGGTTATCAATATTAGGAGATTGCACCCGGTCGCATCCATAGGCATGAATACTGCTTTTCTGCATATCATCCACTAAAATAAACAACACATTAGGTGTTTTCTTCTTTTGTGCAAATCCTGCCGTCGATGCTATCAGAAGGCAGACAGGTATCAATAATTTTCTCATGTATTCATTCTTTTTTCTTATTCAGAAGAACAAACGTACACATTTCTTTCAAAGCAAATTGTCTATTTTCGATTATATTCTGCAACTGTTTCATATAAAGCTTCTATATTTTCGAATGGAACATGAGGCGGGACATCGCATCCTGTTGATAAAATGAAATTTTTATAAGGACCGGTTTTATTTAATACATCCAGGGTAGTTTTCCGTATATCATCAAGGCTTGACTGTTTAATTAGTCCGACCGGATCCAGATTTCCCATTACAAGAATATTTTCAGAGCAATTGGATAAAGCATCCATCATGTCGATCTTATTCCCGAAATGAAGTCCTTTCGCTCCTGATTTAACCATTGCATCTGTACAGTGTCCTGTGTTCCCGCAATTATGGAGAATAATCATGAAATGATCGTCTTGCAGTTCGTCCACGATTTTTCTTACATATTTTGATGAATACTTTGTACAGTCATCATTGGATACTAAGCCAGCTGCCGGTTCAGCAATAATGATACCGTTAACCCCTGTTCGTTTCATGGCACGGCAATAATAAGTTAGAAAAGTAGTGCATTTTTCTAATAACAGGATGATTGTTTCCGGTTCAACATATAGAGCCGTCATCATTTCTGAAAGATCATACAGCCGACCGGCTAAAGAGAAGGGTCCAATACATCCACCAAACACAGGCTTATCTATACTATCCTGTGCCAGTTGATTCGCTTTCAAATACTCAGGGATGCGTCCATTTTCAAGTGTCGGGATTTCCAATGCCTCTACTGAAGCAAAATCATTAACCAATCGCCCACTCACACTAGGTATCTCGTCTTCAGGAAAAATTACTTTTGCTCCAAAAGCTTCTGCTTCAACCGTAAGATCCATTATCACAGTTGAGGCGGCAGAAGGGTAAGCTTTGTTCAATTTTATAATAGCTTCCGCATGTACAGCCCCATCCGTTACCGCCTCCTTTACTGTTTTATTACACATTTCTATTCCCGGGTGTGTCATAATAGGAATCACTACCCTTTCCTGTTGGCTAATGATATCATTCGCCCATTGAGTCATATTTTTCATATTATTTTATCTTTTCGTTTGTAACAAGTCTCTAATTCGCAATATTGGCATCCGTATTTTTTTTCATTTACATGGGAACCTATTCCAATAACACCGCTAATCGATTTGATTGGTTTCATGAGGAATACGTCCGAAAGTTCAATACCACACGGGGTTCCTCCAAGAAGATTAAACAAAGGCTGTTGATAAGACAAATGCCATCCGCAATAACCGGGACTAAACCTGTTGGTATGCTTATAATCGCCTATTTGTTCTTTCAATGATTTTTCAATCATATCTCCGGCTTTTTCTACAGTGCAGGTTCCGATAACATCTACAATGAATGACTTTAGTATATCATTCTCTTTTTGGATCGACTCCTGGTAATCCTGAAACTCAGAACCAACAGTTGCAACAAACAAGGCAAAATAGGATGCACCTTGCAACAGCGACGATATGATAGGGCCTACTTCCAGCCTACCTCCGTTATCAAAGAGGATAGATGTATCATTTATCTTACCGCTTAGTAGCTGGTAGGAATACATCGGTATGGTAAGAAGACTTACTTCGGTTAACAGGGCTTCGATTGATGCCATGACCTCCTTCTCAGGCTGCATTGTTCCGTAACGCATTTCATGGAGGATATTGTCTATCGTCAATCCCAATGAATGATAATCCAAACGAACATTCTGCATGGTTTAAGAAGCCATTAAGGATTTAGCCAATGTAACAGCTGAGTTAGCATTATCACTATATCCGTCGGCACCGATTTGCTTGGCAAAGGCATTTGATATAGGAGCCCCGCCAATCATTATCTTTACTTTATCCCGTATGCCGGAACTTTCAAGAGCGTTAATTATATCTTTCATGTAATTCATGGTAGTAGTAAGTAGAGCAGAAAGACAAAGAATTTGTGCATTATTTTCCTGAAGAGCTTTAACAAACTGATCACATGAAACATCTACTCCGAGATTGATAACCTCAAAACCACATCCTTCTAACATAGATGCAACGAGGTTTTTACCAATATCATGTAAATCGCCTTTCACAGTACCGATCACTACTTTGCCTTGCCTTGCCGATCCGTTATTTGCTAACAAAGGCTTTAACAATTCGAGTGCACCTTTCATGGCTCTGGCAGCCATTAATAACTCCGGAACGAAAGCTTTTCCGTTTTCAAACTTAGTTCCTATATCTTCCATTGCCGGAGACATATATTTTTCAATAATCAGATTTGCTTCTATGTTATCTGATATAGCTTTATTTGTTACTTCCCTGGCCTGTTCTAGTTTGCCGGAAACAATCGCTTGATAAAGTTCTTCTAGGTATTCCATTTTATCGGTTTTTATAAAATCTACATATTTCTTATTTCTCGTAATGCCTCAATCATAGCAACAACGTTTTGTATAGGAACATTTGCCTGAATATTATGCACCGCATTAAATACAAAACCACCGTTCATACCTAATATATCACATTGTTCTTTCACATGGGCTTTGATTTGGTCAGGTGTAGCATGTGGTAATATTTTCTGGGTATCGATTCCACCTCCCCAGAAAGTAACGTATGGACCAAATTCTTTTTTAAGAAAAGCAGTGTCCATGTCCTTTGCATTGATTTGTATGGGATTGATAATGTCAAATCCTGCTTCTATTATTCCGGGCAGTATGGGGATAATTGCTCCACATGAATGTTTGAATATTTTCCATGATGTGTTTTGATGAATCCAATCATTCATCCGTTTGTAGTGTGGAAGCCATAACTCATTGAATGTATCAATTGAGCAGAATTGTGAATCCTGGGTTCCAAAGTCGGTGCCACAAGTAAATACAACATCTATCTTATCGCCTAAGGCTTTCCATAATCGTTTGTAGTTTTTAATAGCAATATCAATTTGCTTTTCGAATATAGTATAGATATAATCTTGCCGCATAACAGTAGACATATACCATTCTGATACATTCCTAATACCTTTCGGATTGCTTAATCCCATTCCTGGAACAAAAGCAATATCTCCTAAGGCGGTTCCACCGAAACTGGCAATTACGGCTTTACCCGTTTTGGCAGCTTCTTCTGTCTGTGTGATATAATGATTTAAGTCTTCATCTGTCAGCAGACCAAATTCTTCCAGATTATCTATAGGATCAAGCGTGCTGTCATCTACTTCTCTCTGCCTTTCAATCGCATTGATGAAATAGCAATTCGAAGGCATAATTGCGCTTGGTGGAAAAGAGCGATCGCCCCTCGCATACATATATACATCTCCTTTTTCATCTGTAGATAAGTCTATATTGGAGGCTATTAATACTCTTTGCCCCCAAGGAGTTACCTGTTCATGAAATTGTGTCTCATCAATCTCAAACATATCTTTCCTGCCAAAAACAGGAACACAATCCACACCTATGATCTCTTGTAGTTCTTCATCTATCTCTCCTAACATTTGAAAAGGTTCAATTACCTTTACAGGCTTGTTCTCCAGTCCATAATGTTCCCGTAATGAGGCTACTACCTTACAATGAATGCCTGTCACAGAGGTAGAGCCAAAGTCTACAGGGACAATGTCGGGTGTAATATGATTTAATGCTGCTTTTACACGCTCTCTAGAATTCATTTCTCAAATTTTATTGATTATAACGCAAATATAGTGGGGGTTTAAATCAAAAAAAATAGCAAATAATTGTCTATTGTATGGATAATTATTGCTTATTTCAGGGGATTAATAAAATAGATATGGCAAAAGTTGAATTAGGGTTTACGGGAGAGCGATTCCTTTACCTTCCTATCCCAATGATTGACCTGATGGAAGATAGTCCTTTATCGAGTGATTTATACATCTATTCCATGGGATATTTTTCAAGAGCTCTTCATCATTATATTAATCGTCCTGAAGGTTGTGATGAATATCTTTTTATTTATTGTAAGGAAGGTAAAGGCTGGTTAGACCTTTATGGAAAGCAACATACGCTGGAAGCGAACCAGTTTATTATCCTTCCCCGCAATATACAACATGCCTATGGAGCCGACAAAGAAAATCCCTGGACCATTTACTGGATCCATTTCAGAGGGACCAAAGCACCGGTTTTCTCCTGCCGTTTCGACAAACCAACATCAGTTATACCATCTGCCCAGTCAAGAATAGAAGAAAGGCTTGATCTTTTCGAAGAAATATTCTCTTCTCTGAATGAAAATACTTCCATTGAGTATATGCATTATGCCAATTTATGTTTCGGTCATTTTCTCGGATCTTTCCTCTTTTTAGAAGTATTCCGGAAAAACCGTAGAAGGAAAGAGTATTCAGAGAATATTATCAAAAGGGTCATCCATTATATGAATGAAAACATTGAAAACCAAATGAAACTGAGTGACTTTGCACGATTCTGCGGATATTCCGAATCGTATTTTTATAGAAAGTTTATAAAGGAGACAGGTTCTTCACCCATGGATTATTTTATTCGCCTAAAAATACGGAAAGCCTGTAAACTTCTTATTCAAACTGATATGCAAGTAAATCAGATTGCATATAAATTAGGTTTTAAAGAATCGCAGTATTTCTCGCGCACTTTCTCCCATGTTATGGGGCTTTCCGCATTGGAATTCCGTAAACAGAATTTCAGGCTATAATATATCACCAGACTTTAAGCCTGTTTTGTCCGTCTTGAACGTTTTCAAATGGTCCCGGTCTAGGGTTATTCCCCCGTGGAGTTCCCATGTAATCCTTGTTTATTGTAATAGGAGATCCATCGGGTTGTTCAAAAGCTTGTTCAGGCAATTTAGCTTTCCCCATTCTCTTGGTATCCACCGGTTCCGTCTTTAATTTCCCAATTCCTTGTAAAGACATCGTGATATATACTTCGTTTTTATTTTCATCAATTTTTACGTTCGGATTATGATCTGATAAAACAAGGTTATTTTGCTCTTCTATAAAAGGAACTGCCTGGTTATAATATACATTTCCATCAACAAACATCTGATATTTTGCTTCATTATAGCTGTTCAGTCCATGACTGCCCCTTTTGTTTTCATTATCCGAAGGAACCGAAGTAAATATATTATTAAAAAAGCGGTCGTCACCCCCTACGATAATAGAAAGACCGGCCACACCAGTTTGGTGTGGCAGATGATAAGGGGTATAACGGCTATGTTCTACATAATTATGTATGCCTCCCGTAAATAGATTGTGTACATAGGCTGCCCCTTGTGATTGGTCGAGTAAATTCATGGGAGATCCGAATATATTATTGTCTACTAAGAAGGGGCCGTGATTAACTTCAACAAAAAGATCTTCTAAATCGTTATCATAAAAAAGATTCTCAGAAACTCTGGTTCCTTGCGTCATCCAGTCCAGCCATAATCCACGGCCTGTACTGTGTATACGATTATTCTTAATTCGGGTATCAATAGCTGCATGAAATTTAATGCCTCCTATCTCGGCTCCTGAGAACTGACGCTTGGTCCAGATATCATATATATGATTGTTCTCCACAAGACTAAAAGCTGACCCCATACTGCCACATATACCAGTCTGTTCACAGTTGAATATGACATTGTTTCTTACGATATGAGAACCTATATTTTCTTTATTCCATCCATGACGCAAGGCATTGAAAGTTACTTCAATATAATGTAAGGAACCGTCTATACTCGTATCATTCAACCATACGTTATGTCCGGTTGATCTCTCTTTGCCCAATGTAATTCCTGAACATTTGGAATTGCTGATGATATTATTCTCAATGATCCATCCTTTGTTCCAATGAGTGGCAATCATTCCGATTTGTTCAGCAGTGGGAGCTCCCCATTGAGTAGCAGCCTGGCTTATTTCGAATCCCTGAATGGTTATAAAATTAATTTCTTGCTTTTCCGGATAAAAACATGTTCGCCTTACACTTATTTCAACCTGTTCCTTATTCGGATTATATGTATGGAAATTAGCCCATATGATTGTGTTGACTCCGTCATTCTCACAGTACCAGGTATATTTTGATCCTTCAGGATCTTTTATCTTTGTATTCTCAATCGGGTTTAAGACTTTATCGATCACTTCCATTTCGTATAAAGATTTATTATTCAGAAACACTTCACCTGTATGGTGCTTTCTGCCATGATCACTAAACCAGTCTCCATATATTAAATCAATATAGGGGTTATATTCTCCAAAAAAAGTATTAGGAATGATAACTTTCCAAACTCCTTTCTCTACTTTTTCCCAGTTAGTAATTCTTTCTGATCCTTTAATCTCAGCCTTTTCTCCGGGAGCAGCCCTGTAAACAATCCTGAGGTCGTCATTCAATCCTCCTCTCGGAGGGTTTACCCATTCACGATATACTCCTGCATGTACCGTAATAACATCTCCCGGATAGGCTAATTCTGAAGCTCTTCCAATAGTTTGTAACGGTGTTGTTTCCGTACCTGCATTTGAATCATTACCTTTTACAGATACATGATATTCTTTTCCCTGAATGACAAAACATAATAGAAAAAAAATGCTTAATAGTAGTTCTTTTCGTTTCATGATATTTGTTATTATAATCTTTATTGTGTTATGAACGCAAATATAAAAGCTTAAACTACTTTTAAAAATAGCAAATAATTGCCTATTATGTGGATATTTATTGCTTGTCTTATGAATAAAATGAAATATTACTTACTGATTTAAGGTGGTTAGGTTTTATCAGTAAAAACAGAATATATTGCATGTTTTTGATTTACTTCATATAGAATAGATTTAACAGTTATACTAAACCTATCTCCAAACAAGCCATATTATCCAAAAAATAAAGGGAGAAATTAAGCCAACTAAATAGCTGGCTCAATTTCAATAATGAAAATCCCTTTTGCAGGTAAAGATGTATGAATGTCTATACTGCCTTGTTGATATGTCCCTAATTCCTTCTTTCCGTTTTGATCTGTTAAATAGATTTTTCCGGAAGAAGGAAGCCCATATTCATCTGCCGATAAATGTAACTTTATTAGGAACTTCTTATTGTCGATACTAGCAAAGACCAAACCTATGCTCCCATCTTCTGCTTTCCAGGCTGACGAATATATTAAGGGATATATCGCTTGCTGTTCTGTAACTCTATTATTTCCACGTCCTACATAAATAGATAGTTTTGAAATTTTAATTTCTTTTTCGGGTACAATCATCTTAGGTGTCCTTATGTATTCGCCATGCAGTAAGTACTTTAAACCATTCATCCTTACTTTTGCCAACTTCATCAGATAATCTATTTCTTCTTTTCTTTCCGTATTTAAGAAAGTTCTGTAGTTGGAAATCATCGGTTGTAAGCCCCAAGCGAAAGAACGTGCCTGCTCCATCAGGAATTGTTCATTGAATTTTTTGTCTAACAGTTTAAGTGTGTCTGCGGGAACGAATTCTTTTGGCCATAAATTATCATATGGTGGATTCACCAAAGAAGAATAGTTTCCAAAAGAGACAGCATAAGGATGATAGACTGCCTGGAACAGAGGAATAGCATCCCATCCTCCGGCACCGGCATACCTTTCTTTACTGACCTGAAGAGTTAGAAAGAGGTCAAGGGAAGGCAACCAGTTCTCCCCGGAGCCTTCTCCTGATAAGGCAGGAGGTATTTTCCCCTTAGACTGCATCCGTATTTTAGTCGCTATCTTTCCGGAATTCTCTGCCCAGTAATTTCCTCCTCCTGTGGGATGAAAATGTGTTGGATCATAACAAAAGTAACTCAGACACGTTTGATCCATGTAAATGCCGCTTACATTGTAATGGTTGATGGCACTATCCGCTAAAGAAGCATATTTTTCTTTCCAGAAATCTGTACCCAAACACATCAGTGTTAATGCTTTTTGTGTAAATATATTATACACATGATTATGTTCTTTTCCATTTATTTCTTTTATGGCATACCGGATCGCATTTTCTTTTTTCCAGCTATCCGTAGAGTTTCCCCACTGTATCTGGTTCATATAAATAATCATATTTACGCCTTCCGATTTAGCAAAGTTCACCTGATTCATAAACTGCTTCTTACCTTCACGTGGAGGGAAATATTCTGGAAAACCATCATCATACGAACATCCATGCCACCAATGCCACAAAACGCTGACCGGTAAACCCAATTTCTTTTTAAGCTCTACTGCCGGATTCAAAACGCCAGAAGACTCATCCCGGTTCCAAACCCATAAGGCAGTATTTTCTACCCAGTCAGGAATCAAACCATTTTTCAAACGACTATTTTTTGCCCATTTTTGTAGAAGAGCCCATTCTCGATAGCGTTCTGCAGCAGTAAACCAATCCCCTTTATATGAACCAATAACAGCTTCGTATGGAGTTGAATAAGTATCAATTTCCAAATCCACAGATGGATAATTTTCCATACGATATATTAGATAACCGTTTTCCATGTTGACACAAAAATTCTTTTTATATGACAGGGAATCATTACATGAAGCATAGAAGCCTATTTTATCTGGATTATATAATGTGACTAGTTGCATGGAAAGATGCCCTGGGTAAGGCCATATATGGCCTCTGGGCCCTAACCTAGAAAAGTAGGAACGGGGATTTTTCAACAAATCCCCTGTCCAGTTTGAAACAGCCAAGTATTCTTCTCCCAAATCTTTTAAACCAGATATTCGTGGAAAAATTACTTTTTCAACAAACTTTCCTCTAATCCCTTCTACATAAATTTTCCAGAATGAAAAAGAGCCCTCTACTCGGACAGAAACTATAACATCCAGATCAGGATAATTACTATCTTTAAAATTCTTCCATCTGAGCGTAAGGATAGATTCATCTGTCTTTTCTATGTTGAACACAGCGGAAGAATACATGTCGATAGACGAATTACCAGAGTCATCATTAAAGACAATTTCCCAAATAGATTTTTCCAGTGTGTTCGTCTCTAATAAAGATTCGTTTAGCTTCAAATCATCAAAAGAAATAAGTGTGCCTTTTTCTTCATCAAAACCTAATCGTATATTCTCATTTTGCAAATAGGTTATTTTTTCCTGATTTGCAGAACATACATCCATACAAAACAAGAAAAAGGCAAAAAATAGTGTTGTTATTCGAATAACTAGTTTTTGTTTCATTTTTATAATAATTTACAAATCATATCAATATCCATCATTTTGCTTCAAACTTGGTACCTTATCTATTACATCCTGAGGGATAGGCCATAATGCGAACTTATCTTTCCAATAACGATTCACGTCACGTACTTTTAACTTATGTTTGAAGCTATCATAAGACGGTATATCATTTAAATCATGACGTGCATCTGTCTTAAAATTAGGAATATCAGCAGGCTCTAACCCTTCATAAGTAATTGTCGGAAGAGGAGCTCCATAACTGGGTGAACCATTCGCTATATCACCTATACCCCATCTTTTTATATCTATGAAATGGAGTCCTTCCATAATTAATTCCACTTTGCGCTCACGACGTGCTAATTGACGCATTTTATCCTGATCGCCTTTTCTATCATTTGATACCCCCGGCATACCGGCACGGTTACGCACTGCATCTATGGCATCATATACCGATTGATCCAACTCCCCTAATTCTATTTTTGCTTCTGCATACGTTAATAGAATTTCCGCATAGCGCATCAAAGAAATGTTAGTTGACTGTGTCGATATGTCTTCGGCAACACTATGAGCATATTTATACCATAAGTATCCAGCTCCTGCATTTACAAAACTTGCTCCGGCTCCAGAACCTATCACATCTTGATTGGTGATAGTATACCATTCACTAGCCTGAGAGTAGCGTTGTGTTTCTTCGGAATATGCTTCAAGGATCAATTTGTTTACCCCTGCCGTTGTGTAAAATTCTACTTCATCACCATGTGTACGCAATGTAACACTGAAACGAGGATCTCTATTTTGACTTGGGTGTTTCGGGTCATATAAAGGTGATTCATCAATTCTATTACCATCTATGCATTCATACGTATCGGCTAACATTAAACTGGCATAACGTACTGATGATCCATAATTACGGGATGAATTACCATAACCTGTACGATGGATTCTTTTGGTGCTACTATTGGAATACATTAATTCCCATAGTAGCTCATTACGTGTATCACTTTTAGCTTGTCCGTTAAGATTAAACAAATCGCTGAAGTTTTCTGCCAAGCCTCTTTTTCCTATTACTTTATTCGCTGCATCTGCTGCAATCCGGAAATATTTATTTCCTTCGTTTCCATAATTTAAACTTCCACCCAATAACCCGGCACGAGCTTCGAGTCCATAAGCAACGGCTTTGTCTACACGACCTCGTTGTGTTGCTGTCCATGGAAGATAGTTCGCTATATCTTCCATTTCATTTATTATAAAATTTAGGATTTCAACTTTAGAAGTCCTGCCTACAGCATATTGATCTTCTGTAACCGGCGCAGTGAAGAAAGGTACATCACCATAAGTAGAGATCAAATGATAATAACCATATGCTCTTAACAATCTGGCTTCTGCTATATATTGCTTTGTTTCGTCATTCATACTATCAATGACTTTAGATGATCCATAAATAACCGTGTTAGCACGTGCAATCAATGAATATAACGAAGACCACCAGGTGCTTACCGTTCCATTAGAAGGTATTAATCCTCCTCCGGCTCCTATAGATGTATTTTGTACATTCTCAAGTCCTAATGGAGTATAGAGATCGAGTACACTAGGAAAAGGAACATCCCAGTTCAGATTGATGTATAGTAATGAATATATCCCAGTAACACCATCCCGAATACCAGCCTCTGTTGTATAAAATCCATCAGAGGCATAAGAAGGTGATTCTTTATCCAGGAAATCAGAACAAGATATGGAAAGGATTCCACATAAAGCAATTAATATAAACTTATTTATGATAGTTTTCATTTTCTAAAAATTTAAAAGTCAACATTTACTCCAAAGTTAAAAGTTCTCATAATAGGGTAATAATTACCATTTGAAATACTACTTTCCGGATCATATCCTTTCAGACAGTCACTGATAGTAAGCAGATTCTGACAATTAACGTAGAATCTAACATTATCAATAGTAAGCTTTTTAATCCAATTTTTTGGTAATGAGTAACCTACGACTAAGTTTTTCAAGCGTAAGTAAGCACCACTTCTTACCCAATAACTGGATACTATATTGTTAGAATTAGCACCTGTCGTATCTATCAACAGAAGTGGGAACTCTGCATCTTTATTATCATCACTCCAATAATTCAACTGATTTTTATAAAGTGTATGTCCTCCAAATAAAGGACGTGCCCCAGGGCCTGAATAAAAAATGTCCTTTTTCCCTACTCCCTGGAAAAAGAGTGAAAAATCCAATCCTTTCCAGTCTCCTCCTAACGTAAAGCTATATTCATATCGAGGTGTTGGGTTGCCAATAATATCGCGATCATTTGAATCTATAACATTATCGTTATTTATATCTTTATATCTGATATAGCCAGGTTTAACATTTTCATTATTACCACCATATACACAAATCGCATCGTCTATTTCTTGTTGAGATTGAAATATTCCATCTGCTACATAACCATAATATGAATTGTATGCTTCACCTTCTTTAGTAATGGTAGAGGTTCCGATATAATCCTTTCCGAACAAATCTATTACTTTATTTTTTACATCTGAAAGATTTGCCGTTACATAATAAGATAAGTTTCCAACTCTGTCTCTCCAGGAAGCAGATAGCTCCCAACCATTATTTCTCATAGAACCGGCATTCTGCCAGGGAGACGTCATTCCGACAAAAGATGGAACACTGAATTGCTGTAACATATCTGAAATAGTACGAATGTAATAATCAAAACCAACTGATAGTCTTTGATTTAATAAGGTAATGTCAAGTCCGACATCGAATTGTTCTGATTTTTCCCATGTGATGCGTTCATTTGCCAGTTGGGACTGAGCTACAGCAGCTGTTAGCTGCTTGTCAAACCAGTAACTCGTTGTTGTGCCAATAGTCGCTGCATAAGGATAATAACCTGAAATGGATTGATTTCCCAATAAACCATATGAGCCTCTCAGTTTTAAGTCATTAATGATAGTTTTAAAGGGGATAAAGAAGCTTTCTTCAGAGATTCTCCAACCTGCTGACACAGAAGGGAAAAATCCCCAACGATCATCTTTCATAAAACGGGATGTTCCATCATAACGCCCATTTATTTCCAGTAAATACCGATTAGCATATGAATAATTAATTCTATAGAGATATGAAAGCAAAGCCCAACTATAACGGCCACTACCATTTTCCATTGTGGTAGGATCGCCATGAACTAGATCTTCATATCCCGGATAACTATAGTTTCTTCTTCTTGCATTTATACTTTTATAATTTAATTCCTCAGATTGCATTCCTGCCAATATTTTTAAATAATGTTCAGAGATATTTTTTTCGTAAGAAGCCTGTAAATTATATTGTTTAGTTACTGTTTTTGCCCTCTCTTCATATTTAGATGATCCACTGGAGGGATACGACATTTTAAAGGCACCTCCTTCATATGTATCATAAGGATAAACAAAGGCATCTATTTCCGCTTGAAGATTTCTATAGCTATAACTTCCTAAAATGTCAAGTCCTTGTATAGGATTTATGGCAACAAACCCCTTTGTTACTAATTCTGGAGCTATATCGTTCCGAACTCCGCCAACTTCAGCTAAAGCTATCGGATTAACACCATTTTGTCCATATCCATAAGTTCCATCAGAGTTTCGTCCAGAAAGAACAGGAGGCATTGTTAAAGCGTATCCTATAATATTCACCGGAGATTCCATCACCGGACGTTTAGCATTCGCCTGACGGATACTGATATCAACTCCTATTTTTAACCATTTTCTAATCTGAGCGTCTGTATTAAGACGAACATTCATTCGTGAGAAACTATTATTCTCTATTTGTCCATCCTGAGAATAATAACCTGCATTGGCAAAAAAACGTATATTCTCCGAGCCTCCACTAATATTTACAGAATGATTCTGCAAGAATGCTGATTTTTTCAAGACTTCACCTTTCCAGTCAGTATCATAGTAATTAAGATTATCTGCCCCATTATTTTCATAGATATTGATAACGTCTTGTGAATAAATAGGATCTTGACTCGCATTAAAACAGGCTACATTTATAGCTTTCATATATTCAAGAACACTCACTGGTTCTGGCAAACAGGTAGGCGAATTAAAGCCAACATAGCCGCTATATCCTATTTTCACCTTTCCCTCCACACCACGTTTTGTTGTTATCAGAATAACACCGTTAGATGCACGTGAACCGTAAATAGAGGCAGATGCTGCATCTTTTAATACGGAAATAGATTCGATAGAGTTTATATCTATCCTATCCATATCCCCTTCTATTCCATCTATTAAAACTAGAGGAGAGGTTGAAGAATTAAGTGAGCCGGTCCCTCTAATCTTGATCGATGCATTATCTGCGCCTGGTTGTCCAGATGATTGAACAGCTGTAAGTCCGGGAATTAATCCTTGCAAAGCAGTAGAAGTATTAGAAGCATTCCGTTTGCTCAGTTGGGTACTTGTAATATTCTGAACGGATCCTGTTAAATTAATCTTCTTCTGAGTACCATACCCCACAACCACAACTTCTTCTATACTATGAAAATCTTCTTTTAAAGATATATGAATATTCGTTTGATTTCTTGTATCTATTTCCTGTTTAATATAACCGATATAGGTTATCAGTAAAACAGCATTATCAGTTACGGATAAAGAAAAATTTCCGTTTACGTCTGTAATAACTCCGTTCGTAGTTCCTTTCTCAATTATGTTAGCACCAATAACTGGTTCTCCACGTTCATCTATTACAGTGCCCTTTATTAGTTTTCGTTGTAGGTTGGGTTGATTGACCGACGGTAAAGAAAAGGCTCTTCTTCGTAATGAAATATAGTCTTCGCTAAAAGAATAGCTGATATCTGTTTTTGCAAACACCTGATCTAAAATATCTTTTACCGGTTTGTTAATAGCCTCAATAGAAATTAGCTGATTCAAGTCAATATCCTTTTCATTATACAGAAAGAGATAATTGGTCTGATCTTCTATTGTTGAGATAAATTCTGCCATAGACAGATTATTTTTAGATATACTGACAGCCGTAGTCTGTGAGCGTAAACTAACAGCATGTATGTGGAATATAGCAATCAGTATGAATAAAGATGTGATTTTCATAATACGATTTAAATGTTTTAATTCATTGGAATTAGGTATATGTTTCAATACATAAAATGTTTGCAAAATGTTTTTTTTCATAACTTTGCTTCATATTTAAAGTTAGTACTATTTGTTGATATTGACAGAATAAAAGAAATGGTATTTACTTTTTGGGGTGAGTGCTTCCAACACTTACCCCTTGTTTTCTTTCTTTAGCATCAGACCGATTTCAGATTAACAGGTTAATCTTTTTCTTCATAGGCTTTTTGTTTATTAAGGGTATTAATAAATATCTATTTTTTGTTCATCAATTTCTTTAAACTTAAATGAGTGAACACCTTGCAAAGCTTTCAATATATTCTTAATTTCATCATTCTGCCGAAATTTTCCGGAAACCAATAATTCTTTTTTAGCAGAATCTTTTATGTCAAATTTGACATCATACCACAAAGTGAGATATTCCAATATTTCAATAAAGGGTTTGTTACTGAAATGAAATATACCATTTTTCAAATATTCTTCATTGTTGAAAAGTGAGATTGTTTTTATTAAATGATGATTGTCTAAGGAAGCTTTTTCGCCAGCTTTTAAAATAAGAATTTCTTCTGGTTTATTCAAGTTGGATATGGCAACTTTACCTTCTATAAGGTCAGTTTCAAAGCGTTCTGACTCAGAATACGCGAAAACATTAAATCTTGTTCCCAATACGTTTATATTGTGTTGAGCTGTTTGAACAATGAATGGCCTCTTATTATCTTTTGTAACTGAAAAATAACCCTCACCATCCAATTTAACACGTCGTTCATTTTTTCTGAATTTTTCAGGAATATGTAATACTGAACGAGGGCTTAGCCAAACTTCAGTTCCGTCTGTCAAAGTCATACAAATGCGCTGACCTTTAGGCACATTAATAGTAGTATATGCAATATCATTATTCGTCGTAAAATAGTCTTTTATTAACCAGCTATTGACAAGTAAAAGAACAATAACAGCAGCATATTTAGCAATATTCCAAAGGATACGAAGCCTTTGTTTCTGTTTAATCTTCTTGTCTAGTTCCTGCATATTTTGTTGTGCCCACGCTGTATCCCCTTTTTGTGGATACAGTTTAGAAAGGGTAACAGTATTTTGCAGACGAATAAATTCCGATTTATAATTTGTATCGGATTCAATTTTGTCAAAAAAAGCATTCTTTTCTTTCTGGGAAATCTTTCCCAGAAAATAACTATCTAAATCTTCTTTCATGGTTTTTTATTAACCGTTCTAACTATATGACGAAAAATATTGAATCATCTACTATGCGTAAATGAAAAAATTAAATAATAAAGATAAACAAGGGAAGAAAATCTTTCAATTCGATTTTTAATTTCCGTAGAGCTGTTGATATGTGGTTTTGTACAGTATTAACAGAGATATCAAGTTGTTGGGCTATTTCTTCATGCTTTAATCCTTCCATCCTGCTTAGAATAAAGACTTGTCGACATTTTTCCGGTAAGTTTTGAATGGCTTTATCAAGAATTTCTTCTATTTCATTTGCTGTGAACATATTCATATCAAATTGCTGAAGAGCTTCCATTTTAAGATGTAATTCTCTTTCCTGAATAACATCGAGTGATTCCTTTTTACTGTCAACGCGAGTATAACGACGATAATGGTCGATACATCTGTTTTTAATAAGAGTAAACAGGAAAGCATTAAGATTTGATATGTTTGAAAGCATATCACGATGTTCCCATAAATAAAGAAACAAATCCTGCACAATGTTTTTAGCATCTTCTTCCGAGATGACATATTCCTGCGCAAAACGAACCATCTTAGGGAAATACAAGGTGTAAATTCCGGAAAATGCTTTGTGATTTGTTATACTTTCCTGTTGCATAACAGTATCCACTATGGTTATTTCTTATCTTTTTTGTATCTAATTCATCAAATATACTATATTCTTTTTGATTTCAACATATGTCAAACTTATGTTCAACAATTGTTGAATTTAAATTCCATATATGTTGAATACAAATTCCACATATGTTGAACGTAAAAAAGATCGCATTCTTTTAAACAATCATTCTAACTAATTCTGTTATTCTACATAGTATTTAAAAATTTGTACATTTGCTAGAAAATAAAGATTTATGAACTACGGATTTGTTAAAGTAGCAGCAGCCATCCCACGTGTTTCAGTAGCGGATTGCTATTATAATATTCAGCAAATAGAAAGCTTGATGCGAAAAGCGTCGACTGAGGGAGTACAAATGATGACATTCCCTGAACTGGGAATTACAGCATATACCTGCCTTGATCTCTTTTCCAAACAAACCTTATTAGAAAATGCTGAGAAAGCATTACTGAAATTGATTAATGATACTGCTGATCTGGATGTTTTTACAATCGTTGGTTTACCATTAGTTACTGAAAGCCGATTGATCAATGCGGCTGTTGCTTTTCAAAAAGGCAAAATTCTTGGGGTAGTACCTAAAACTTATTTACCTAATTATAAAGAATTTCAAGAACAACGTTGGTTTACTTCTTCATTGGAATTGCATGATAATGTAATTAGTATAGGGGGAAATGATTACCCGATGTCCAGTCATTTACTTTTTACAGATGGAATGATATCTGTTGGTATTGAAATCTGTGAAGATTTGTGGGTTCCTGTTCCGCCAAGTAGTTTATTGGTTATGGAAGGCGCTAATATTATTTTCAATCCTTCCGCAAGTAACGAGTTGATAGGTAAACACAGGTATCGTAAAGCGTTGGTAAGTCAGCAATCGGCAAGATGTATTTGCGGATATGTATATGCGATGTCAGGATATGGTGAATCGAGTACTGACCTTGTCTTTGCCGGTGGAGGATTAATTGCTGAAAACGGAAGTATTCTCGAAGAATCCGAACGTTTTACTATGGAAGAGCAATTAGTGATCAGTGAGATTGATATTGAGAATCTGCAAAATGATCGTCAGGTAAATGTCAGTTTTATGCGAGGTGCAGAGGAACTACTGCCTGCAGAAACCTTAATTGTTCCGTTTATACTGCCAAAAACTCACATTCAAAAAATAAATCGTTATATAGATCCACATCCATTTGTTCCTTCAGGAGAAGTTTTAAATGAACGTTGTGAAGAAATATTCAATATTCAAGTGGCAGGTTTGGCAAAAAGGATATCGCATATCCATGCAAAAACGGCTGTAATTGGTATATCAGGCGGATTGGATTCTACACTTGCATTGATGGTGACGGTAATGACTTTTGATGCACTAAAGATGCCACGTGAACATATTTTAGGTATCACTATGCCTGGGTTTGGAACTACAAATAGAACGTATAATAATGCCATTGCTTTAATGCGTTCGTTAGGAATAACAATACGTGAAATATCCATAGTAAAAGCAACTATACAACATTTTGAAGATATAGGACATAACCCTGACGTGCATGATGTAACCTACGAAAATAGTCAGGCACGAGAACGTACACAAATCCTGATGGATATAGCCAATCAGGAAAACGGATTGGTAATAGGTACAGGAGATGTCTCTGAGCTGGCTTTAGGTTGGGCTACGTATAATGGTGACCATATGTCGATGTACGGAGTAAATACAAGTATACCTAAAACATTAGTTCGTTCGTTGGTGGAATGGGTTGCCCATAATAAAGTGGATGAAAACTCCAAACATACTTTATTAGATATTGCCGATACCCCGATCAGCCCTGAATTAATTCCTGCAGATAAGGACGGAAATATTGCACAAAAAACAGAAGATTTAGTTGGACCGTATGAATTACATGACTTTTTCCTCTATCAATTCTTACGTTTCGGGGCTTCGCCTTCCAAGATATTCTATCTGGCTCAACAAGCTTTCTCGGGTAAATATGATAAAGATACGATTAAGAGTTGGCTACATACTTTCTTCCGCCGTTTCTTTGCGCAACAATTTAAACGTAGTTGTTTACCTGATGGCCCTAAAGTAGGATCTGTCAGTCTTTCTCCACGAGGAGATTGGCGCATGCCAAGCGATGCTTCATCAAGCCTTTGGCTGGATGAAATTGAAAAATTGAAAGTTGAAAATTGAAAATGTTTGGAAAAAATAATTTTCACTTTTGGCTAAGGCCGATCTACGATTCACTTTTCACTTCTTTGGGTTTTCTATCGAAAAAGGGATTTTTGGTAGTTGCACTGATGGGTATTGCCATAATGCATTTACAATCATTTAGATAACCTAATCGTTGAGCTGCAAAACCGGCACTGAACATAACTCGTGTATCTACCCGAAGATCAGATGCAGTAGCGCAGACAGAACCGACTGCAATGCCTACATCTACCGAATTAATAGCACAAGGTACATAATCTGGCTTTTCTGCACATGTGTCATATCCACAATGCGCACAATTTAGGCCATGTGTTTGTTGTCTTGTTCCAATAATAATTATGGCATCAGCTTGTAGAATATTATCTGCATCACGTAGAAAGAATTTCAATCCTTTTTCCGCTGCTACTTTCAACATTTCAACGGATAGACGCTCGATATCTTCATCTGTTATCATAGCAATTTCTATGATGTCCATTCCTTTCCCTTTAGGTGCTGTACGAGCCGCTGTCATCATTTGACGAGCTATATGCAATACTTGTTCTTTTCGTGTTTCTCTTTCGCTTAGAATCATAATAAGATATTTTGGAGACAAAAGTAATTATTTTTCTAATTCCAGATTCGTCATTTCATTTGTTATTGTAAATGCGTAATCGGGATATTCATAAAGACTGAAACGGGGTTCTGTTTTTCCTTCACAATAGTTCCAGATGGAGCTATACTCATTTATATCTTCTCCCATCTCTTTTAACTGGCGAAGATAGGCGGCGACCGATTTATTTTCAACAATATAAACTTCTCCTAATTTATCTATTATAGGGCTGTGTTTACGGCTTGCATCATGATCAAATTTAAGGATACGTTTCCCCTCAGCAGTTATGCCTACTGTGACGAATGTCATACTTTTTCCAATTGCAGGAAGATTTAATACATTCCTGTCGGTTCCAGCAAATAGAAGTTTATTTTCTTTCAGGAAGCGTTCAAGATATTTTCCCAAAGGTCGTTTATTTTGAATGATAGAATGTAATTCTGTCCGCTTATCTTTAGGAACTAGGCCAAAGACCTTTTCTTCTTTTTCTTCTTGTAAAGAGCGACTATTCGGAGTAAATACCGCATAATTTTCTTTGAATCCTTTTACTGAAAAGGTATAATAACATACTATGCCAACGGAATTCAATGTCTGGCGTAATTTGGCTGTATGCCCTCGACGAGAAGCTGCTACATTATATACCAACTGATTAGTTATTGTCCATCCTGCAGCCAATATCTTCTCTATAGCTTGTTTTGCTTCAGGAGTTATTTCCAACGGAGACTGAAAATGAGTTTGTATATAAAACTGAGAAATTCCTATTTCAGAAGCTTTTTCTTTGAACTCTCTGAGAATTTCCACTAATTCATCTGTAATACGTAAAGGCAGATAGGCCAGAAGACGGCTACCTAACCTTACGCGCTGTAATTCAGCATATTTTTCGCCATCAGGACGACTCTCATTCGCTTTCTTTTTCCGTAAAGCCATTTTATAAACTGCTTCTAAAATTCTACGTAAAGTAGAATTTTGGCTCATAAGAGCATCCCCACCTGTAATAAGGATATCCCTTAGTTGAGCGTCATCTTCAAAGTAATGCATTAAACGACGTAATTTTTTATCCCAGGTTTCTTTAGGCTTCAAGGCATCGAAATCAAAGTTCAACCGTTCACTTTGAAAGTCATACATACGTTGACAAGATGCGCAAAGACCTCCACAGGCACGACCCATAGAGTCGGGTATTAAAATAGCTACCTCCGGATACCGACGATGGATATTATGTCCATCAGGCAATAACCATCCCGCAGCATTTGGCTCTCCGGCAATAACTATATCTTCTTTTTCCCACGCCTTAATATCACCATATGTTTCTACTAATTCATTTGAATATAATATATAAGAACGGACTGTTTTATCATCATATCCATCCTGACCGGTATTCAGCAATGAAAGATAATAAGGAGTTATAAAGAAAGGCATTTGTTTTTTCTTCGCTCTCATTAGCAAATGCATAGTTTCCTCCGAAAGAGAGTTACCTAAAAAATAATTTAATTCAGTAGGACTCTTTATAGCCATAGATAAATGGAAACGGCTTGTTTTCCACCATTCATTTACCATTGCATATTTTTCATCATAAGGAATTCCTTCAGGGAATTGATATTTGGATGATAAAGCATGACGACGTTCTATTTTACGAATCAGGGCTCTTATAATATGATCTTTGTTAAATTTACGTATTGCTATTACTTCTTCATCCAATCCCGTAGGCCATCTGTTCATCTGACGCTTAACTAAATTTCTGTCAGGGACAACTGGTATAGGATTTTCCAGAAGATTGAACTGATGAAATAAATCAATAAACAAATCGATAGAAACAGTATCCATTAACCTTTTAGAAAGAAATTTCCATAGAGAAGTGATTGTCAAAACCGGTAAACGCTTTCCCGTCGACAATTCATCGATTCGTGTATTGTCGTATTTAATAAGCAACAGTATACGTTTGATCACAATATTCCTCATACTGTTTTCATCAGCAGGATCCAATTTGGAAGAGACAAAAAAACGTAAAGCCTCCTTGAAATTATCAGCCGAATCACTTTCAAAAGCAATGGCCACTAAATCAGGAAACTTTTGTTCAAATTTTCTTCTTAATTGCGTAAAGTCGGATATAAACGAATTTACTTTTATCATATTATAATATTTTTATTGATAGTGGTGTAAATAACAGATAGTCAACAAATATACCAAAATTAACTGAAAAATGCAAAAAGATTAATTGATAAATACCTGTTTTCCTGTTAAAAAAAGAATTTTGTAACTAATCAAATATAGCTACTGTTGTTAAGTAAATAACACCTATTTTGATAACCATTTAAAAATAGAGTTTGTTTCATAAATGAGATTGTGAATTTGTTATCTATTATTCACAGAAACATTTATTAATGCTATATTTCCCTCTTTGTCTTTGAGTTGTACTATTCCATTTCCTACAACATCAGGAAGCGAATTTATTTGTATAGTGGAATGAGGGCTTGTTTCAGAACCATCCATCAAATACACTTCTACAAGTGATTGTGGGTAACTCTCCAGTTTCCAGTTTCCACATCCATATAAATCTCGGATAGAAGCTATCTGATCAGGAATCATATCTATAGAAAGTGTATTCGATACCAACTCATATATAGCCGGTACCATAACATATCCTTTGCACACGGTGCCCCTTTTATCTATAATGTCGAAATAGGTGTTTCCTGGTATAAGCCCTTTTGCAAGAAATTGATGCCCTTTTATGGAAATATCGGCACTTTCACCCTTAATATTTTCAATATGATAATCGCCAGCCCCAAAGAAAATTTCTATAGATGATATACTATCTATAGGTAAAAAGACTCCATAACTTGTCGGAACAAGGGATTCATCATAAGCACTCATACTAATCTTTTTACTTTTTTCTTTGGCATCTTTAATTTCTATTGTCACTGTACCGTTTGAAATAAAAGAAACATAAACCGTTTTTTCTTCTTTAATAGAAACTTTCGCAATCGTTGAGTCAGAAGAATTAACGATATAACCTCCATTCCCGTCAACAATAGTAAAGGTAGTGTCTAAAGAAGATATACTATATGAATTTTTATCTAAAGAAATTTCAAGAGGATATTCAATCTCGGGTTCATCTATATCATCATTACCGGAATCACAACTGGTAATGAATATACTGAATAATGATATGATCCAGATAAACTTAAGAATTTTTTTCATGATAACTAGCATTACATTTTTATTCAATATTCAAAGATATAAAATAATTTGAGTTGTTCTTATATCAGTAGGCATTAAAGTATGTTTATCCGTTAATAATGGGAAAATGATCTGTTGAACTTTTTTTGCCTATTTTTGTATTATTAAATAATGAAGAAATATTGGGAAATACTCAAAATATATAAGGCTAGCTTAGTCTTAAGCCCTTTTCTGGTACTTATCGCTGTATTGTGTGAAACAATACAACCTATGTTCATGGCTCAAATCATTGATGATGGAGTTATGCAACGTGATCTGTCTGTAGTATCTGAAATCGGTTTATATATGGTTTTAATATCAATAGCCGGTTTATTAGTAAGTCTGATTAATATATATATATCTTCAAAAACATCCGTCAGTTTCGGTACGGATTTACGAACGACACTTTTTGATAAGATACAGCAATTATCTTTTAATGATATTGATAAGTTTAATTCGGCCTCGTTAATTACTCGTCTGACGAATGATATTACTCGTATTCAGCAAATCGTATTGATGTCTATGCGTATGCTATTACGTTCTCCTTTAATGTTGTTTATGGCCGTCTTTTTTGTAATTCGTATCAATATGGATCTGGCCATGATTCTGTTGGCTGCTATACCTATACTTGGTTTGAGTGTTTTCCTGATCTTACGGAAAGGCTTTCCGCTTTTTATGAAAGTTCAGCAACAAGTGGACCGTTTAAATGGAGTTGTACGTGAGAATCTTATCAATATAAGAGTGGTAAAATCATTTGTAAGAGAAGATTTTGAGACGGACAAATTTGTAAAAAGCAGTGAAGATTTACGTGATCTGGTAATTAAAGCCTCCAATATAGTTGTTTCTATATTTCCGGTTATGCAACTGGTTTTAAACCTGTCAATTATAGCTATACTATGGTTTGGAGGGTATAAAGTTATAGGTGGAGAACTAAAAGTAGGAGAATTAATATCCTTTGTAAATTATTTGACGCAGGTATTAATGTCGCTAATGATGCTATCCATGGTAATCATGGCTTTTGCTAGGGCTTCGGCATCTTCTGAACGAATAGTGGAAGTGCTGAATACGAAACCATCACTTACTAATACACCTATAGGTTTAACAAATAAGTATCAAATAGAAAAAGGTGATGTAACTTTCCAAAATGTATGTTTTCGATATACAAATGGGGAAGAAGATGTTTTACATAATATTAATTTCAAGGTAGAACAAGGGGAAACTATAGCTGTAGTCGGGGCTACAGGTTCGGCAAAGACTTCTATGGTTCAATTAATTCCAAGACTATATGATGTAACAGAAGGAGAAATTCGTATTGACAACGTTAATGTTAAAGATTATAATCTGGATGAACTCCATGATAAAATCGGAATGGTATTACAAAAGAATGAACTCTTTACCGGTACTATTGCGGACAATTTAAAATGGGGTAAGCCGGATGCTACACAAGAAGAACTTGAAGAAGCCACACATGCCGCCGAAGCACATGATTTTATTATGTCTTTTTCGGATGGTTACAATACAATCTTGGGACGTGGAGGCGTAAATGTTTCCGGTGGGCAGAAGCAACGTCTTTGCATAGCACGTGCATTACTTAGAAAACCGAAAATATTAATTCTGGATGACAGTACCAGTGCTGTTGATACGGAAACAGAAATGAAAATAAGAAATAATCTGAATTCGCTATTATCTGATACGACCGTATTTATTATTACACAGCGTGTAAATACGATGAAAACAGCTGATAAGGTAATTGTACTGGAAGATGGAGAAATCGATGCTTTCGGTAAACCGGATGAGTTGTTAAAGACTTCCGAAATATATCAGGAAATAAATAATTCACAACAAATTACGATAGAATAAATGGCACACGGAGATCATATGAAGCATTCAGGTAAACCTAAAGAAGGAAAGAAAACCTTCCGTAGGTTAATCTCCTATCTTGCGTCTGACCGTTCATTGCTGTTTGTGATAGGTTTTTTGATTATTGTAAGTATAATAGCCAATCTGTTAGGATCGTATATGATCCGCCCAATCATTAATGACTATATCATTCCAGGTGATATAAAAGGATTGATTCGGATATTACTGCTATTGGCTATTGTTTATTTAACAGGTGTAGTTGCTGTCTATATTCAATACCGTTTATTGAATAAGATCGGTCAACGAACGGTAACACGTATGCGTATCGATCTTTTCTCTAAAATGGAGCGTTTACCCATTTCATACTTTGATACACACCAACATGGCGATCTTATGAGCCGTTACACTAATGATATCGACCGTGTAAGTGATGCCCTGACTGATAGTTTATCAGATTTATTGTCAAGCGCATTAACTCTTATCGGTATCTTTTGTCTGATGCTTTATATAAGCCCTATTCTTACGTTGGTTGTACTGATTACCGTACCTGTCATGTTTCTTTTAGCCCGTATAATTGTGGGTAAGAGCCGTAAATATTTTAAAGCTCAACAAGACTCTTTAGGTACAATTAACGGGTATATTGAAGAAATGATCAGCGGACAAAAAGTAATAAAGGTCTTTGGACATGAAAAGCAGGTAGAAGCCGACTTTGATGCTCAAAACCAGGATTTAAAAGAGAAGTCACTAAAAGCACAGTTCTATTCGGGAATGATGATGCCGATTATGCAGAATCTGAATACGCTGAATTACGTTATCATTACCATTATAGGAGCATTATTGGCCATTTTCCGTGGATTTGATGTAGGGGGATTAGCAGCCTTTTTACAATATTCCCGTCAGTTTGGACGTCCTATCAATGAATTGGCCAGTCTTTATAATAATATTCAGGCAGCTTTTGCAGGTGCCGAACGTATATTCCAGATCATTGATGAAAATCCGGAAGAACCGGATGTGGCCAATGCTTATAGCCTAAAGGATATTAAAGGAAACGTCGCATTGAAAAACGTTTACTTTGGCTATAAACCCGAAAAAACAATTTTAAAAAACGTTTCATTTGAAGGACATTTCGGATGTAAGATTGCATTGGTTGGAGCTACAGGGGCAGGTAAAACAACTATATTAAACCTTCTCCCTCGTTTCTTTGATATATGGAAGGGTAATATTACTATAGACGGTCACCCTATTAAGGAAGTAACCCGTGAAAGTCTTCGAAAGTCAATGGCAATCGTACTTCAGGATACACACCTGTTTACAGGAACCGTTCGCGAAAATATACGTTTCGGACGTTTGGATGCAACAGACGAAGAAGTCATTCAAGCTGCAAAACTTACAGCCGCCCATTCATTTATAAAACGTCTTCCTCATGGATATGATACCTTGCTCGAAAACGATGGAGCTAATCTCAGCCAGGGACAACGACAACTATTAAATATTGCCCGTGCAGCAGTAGTAGATCCGCCGATATTACTATTAGATGAAGCCACAAGCAATATAGATACCCGTAGCGAATTACTTATTCAAAAAGGATTAGATCAACTCATGGAAGGACGTACCAGTATCATAATAGCACACCGTTTATCCACAATCCGGAATGCAGACTTGATATTAGTTCTTGAAAAAGGAGAAATTATAGAACGAGGCAGCCATAAAGAATTACTGCAGTTGAAAGGTAAATATTACCAACTGAACCAACAGCAGTTTGATGCTAATTAATGAGTCAAAAAATAAAAACCATGAAGAAAGCAACACTTACCTTATTTATTTCCATCCTATTTTTAGGTTTAGGATATGCCCAGAAAAGTGAAATAACAATTGATACTTCACATCATTTGGGGGAGATATCCCCTTTTGTATATGGACAATTTATTGAATATATGGGACGGTGTATAGACGGAGGTATTTATGATGAAAATTCATCATTATCTGATGATAGAGGTTTCCGAAAGGATGTTTTGGAAAAGGTTAAAGAGTTAAATCCTCCAATGCTTCGTTTTCCGGGAGGAACAGTTATAAAAACCTTCCATTGGGAAGATGGGGTGGGCCCGAAAGAACAACGGAAAGCAAAGAAAAACCTGATTTGGGGAGGTATAAATACGTATCATTTCGGAACCTGTGAATTTATAGAATATTGTAGGGAAATCAAATGTGAACCAGTATTGGTTATCAATCTATCTACTGGAACTCCGGATGAGGCCGCAAACTGGGTTGAATACTGTAACGGAACGGAAAACACATATTATGCTCAATTAAGACGTTCGCATGGATATCCGGAACCTTTCAATGTGAAATATTGGGCATTAGGTAATGAAGAAATGGCAGAACCGGATGCAGGGAGACATCAAAACCCACATAAATATGTGGAAGATGTATGGCATTTCATTAAACTAATGAAACTGACAGATCCGAGTATAAAATTGATAGCCAATGGCGAGGGAAGTAGTATGGAATGGAATGAAATTATTCTAAAAGGTTTGGAAGGTGCTATTGATTATATTTCCTATCATTCTTATGTAGGAACTGATCTGGGTAAACCTTATTCTATTTTCCGGAGGATACAGAGAGAAAATGAGGGGTTAACGAGCTTTGGCAATTATATTAAGAGAAATTATCCGAAAAAAGTACAAGACTGGAAAAAATGGTATCGTTTTCCACACCGTGAGAATTCAATTAAAATAGCTTTAGATGAATGGGGTATCTGGGAACAGCAAGAACCTCCTTATGGAACCACAAATACATATGAATGGCGTCATGGACTCGCAACAGCTTATTTTCTGAATGTGATTCACCGGAATGCCGAACATATTGGGATGGCAAATTGGGCTCAAATGGTAAATATCTTAGCTCCGATTATGACAAATGAAAATACCTCTGTATGTCAGACCATATTTTTCCCTTTGAAGGAGTATCGTGCCCATGTTTTAAAAGAGAGCGTTTTTGCGAAAGCAGACTCTCCCCTGATAGATGGTGATCTTCCTTCTCTGGATGTTTCTGCCTCAGTTGATAAAGAAAAGAAGTTGCTGACATTGTTTGTGGTTAATCTGAATCCTAAAAGTCTTAAAACATCGATTAATTTTACAAACAGTAAAATTGAAAAATTATTGGATATGGTTGTTTTATCTTCCTCTTCCCTGGATGCTAAAAATACGTTAGCAAATCCGGATAAGAATATTGTATCAACCTTACGGAAATCGGTAAATAAGGATATGAAAGAAATAACATTTCAGGGAGAAGCCATTACGATCTGCCAGTTTAAACTGGCAGGTATCGCAAAATAGTTTTTCTCTCATCAATACTGAATTCCTCTCCGAATGTAATATAAGTGTGATGGATCATCTTTCACGTTTTCCATCACACTTCATTTTTGTTATCATAACCTATTATTAAATTTGCAGATAGGTCTGGATGGTTTAATTGAACACCTTCATCAAGAACAGCAATTTTAATATTACTATTACCTTTTGTGAAATTCCAAGCATTTACTCCCCGGATGTCAATGCCACTTGTACCTCCATCTTGTCCTGTATTGTTTAGTCCCCATTGTCCAAAGTAATTATCTGCTTTAATTAAACGAATAAAACAAGGCTCAACAAATTCAAATAATCCTGTTTCATAATGTGATTAATTTATTGTGTTACTCTTTTTTAATGATGTTATTACCATGTCTCCCCTTGATTGTGAACCTAAGCGGTAAATAATATATAATGTTCCATTAACAATTACATCTACTTCGCCTTCTGAACATATAGGAATTGACACTTTCTTATGTTCTTTATTGCGTGGATTCCAGAGAATATAAAAAAGAGTGAGAGGAAGATTAATAATAACTTTTTTTGTTTAAGCTTATTCATACGGTTTGGTTTTAAATGGTTATAAAATAATATGACGAATATCCTCCTTTCTTTATATCATATTTTTAAATTCTAAGGTTTTACAAAAAAAATGTAAAAGCTTGTATTTCAAAGATTTTATTCGTTAATAATGATGAAATCTGCATTAATCAAAACAAAATATTCTAATAATATTACATTTGTTTCGGTTTGCGTAACTCATTATTTCTATTAGATAACTTATTGATTTTATTATGAACAATTATTGTTTCTATAAGGATGATTTATTACTTTTGTGTAAAGCTCTTATTGTTTTCATATATGTGAAAAATACTTTTGACGTAGGTCAAAAGTTCTCTTGACAGTTGTTGAAATTTCTTTTGACAGAGGTCAAAAGAATAAAAGATGCTTAATGCGCCAATAATATATAACTACAAAAACAACAAAACTATGGGATTAAATTACGACTTCTACAAGAACCCTTTGGTAAAGGGTGAAAAGAAACAGAAACTTCATGCACGGGTGGTGCCGACGGGTACATTGGAAACGGATGCTATTGCTCAACTTATCCATGATACTACTTCCATGTCTACCGGAGATGTCAAAGGTATTTTAACGGCATTAACCGAACTCATGTCCAAAGAAATGGGATATGGATATCGTATCCATTTGGAAGGATTAGGATTTTTTCAATTGACATTATCCTGTCCGCCAATAAGTAATCCGAAAGAGATACGGGCAGAATCCATCCGGGTGAAATCGATAGTCTACCGACCGGATGCTGAAATGAAGAGGAAATTCAAAGCTACCCGTTGTACACGTATCCGGGAAAAACGGCATTCAAAGAATTATTCTGCCATTCAAATAGATAACATATTAACATCGCATTTTAGGGAAAATGACTATATCACCAACCGGGAATTTCAGCGTATCTGCTCCTTAACACCTTCTACGTCTTACAGCCGGATCAGACAATTGATGGCTGATGGTAAACTTAAACGGAGCAAACTGCATCGCAGCCTCTATGAGCCAGTGACAGGTAATTACGGACGGTGATGGATGTGTGACGGATGATGTGTCACGCTTTATGTATTGTTTAACAAAGGATTATCTGTCTTTGTGACAGATGGTAGATAAAATGTGAAAAGTTAAATTTCACTTCGTTTTCATCTCTTTTAGCGCTTTGGCTATCTGATTTAGCGCTTTGGCTATCTGATCCGGACAGGAAGTGTCTTTCTTTCCGCATGTAATACCTTCTAGGCGAGAGATCGCATTGTCTACATTCATGCCTCTCAGCAAACTTGTTATTCCCTGTGAGTTTCCATGACATCCTCCTACGACTTGGACATTTTCAATGCTGTTACCATCTGTTTCTATTACTATCTTGTTCGAACAGACTTTTCCATCCGGAATATATGTGTATTGTTGTTTAGCCATTTTGTTTTTTTTCTTGTACAAAGGTATTTAAAAGTGATTGATTCGGGGTAACTACTTTAGATAATTTAAGTACATTTGTTGTAACTAATTTTATGAACTATGACATATCAAGAAACCTTAGAGTATTTATTTATCAGTACGCCGGTGTTTGAAAAAAGTGGAGCTTCGGCTTATAAGCCGGGATTAGAAAGGAGCATAACTTTAGACAATTATTTAAATAACCCTCATAAGTTTTATAAAACAATTCATGTAGCCGGAACGAATGGAAAAGGTTCAGTTAGTCATTTACTGGCTGCTGTTTTGCAGAAGTCCGGATACAAAGTAGGTTTGTATACTTCTCCGCATCTGGTAGATTTTGGTGAACGTATTCGTGTAAACGGAGAGAAAATAGATGAAGAGTATGTGGTGGAGTTCGTAGAAAAATATAAAGATTTTTTTGAGCCTCTGCAGCCTTCTTTCTTTGAATTGACATCTACTATGGCATTTGATTACTTCCGGTATATGAAAGTGGATTATGCTGTTATTGAAGTTGGGTTAGGAGGGAGGTTGGATAGTACGAATATTATTACGCCTATCCTGAGTATAATAACCAATGTCAGCTTAGATCATACTCAATTCTTAGGTGAAACGCTTGGTGAGATTGCTTATGAGAAGGCGGGCATAATAAAGGAAGGTGTTCCTTTGGTAATTGGTGAGCCTGACAGACTGGTTATTACAAATGAAGTGATTGAGAATCGCGCAAAACAACTGAATGCTCCTGTGCGTGCCACCTGGAGAGAAGATGTCTTCAATGGTAAATCATACTTAACGGAAACAGGTGAATGGTATTATGATACAAAGGACTACGGACAGCTTTTTGGAGAATTAAATGGTTTGGCTCAAATAAAAAATGCGCAGACGGTATTGTTAGCCTTGCGTGTTTTATCGGGAATGGGTATAGAAATACCGAGGTCGGCTGTTCGGGATGGTTTTGAACATGTGGTTGAAATTACCGGATTGCAAGGCAGATGGCAGGAAGTTTTACTTGCACCTTATACGGTGTTAGATATCGGACATAATGAGGAAGCTTGGGAATATCTTGCTTATCAGATTAAAGCAGAAAGTAAATCTCGCCCTAATTTATATATGATTATAGGTTTGTCGAGCGATAAAGATATTGATGCCATATTAAAGTATATGCCTCAAAGCGGGACATATCTTTTTACCCAGGCTTCAACTGAAAGAGCATTGCCAGCTGAAATACTTGCCTTACGGGCAGAAGCCGTTGGTTTACAAGGAAAAGTATACGAAAGTGTATTGGATGCTGTACATGATGTGATGATTTTGGCTAAAAATGATGATATGGTTTTTATCGGTGGAAGTAATTTTATTGTTGCAGAAGCATTACCTTTGTTCAAAGATGAAAATTAAAAACACTGTAAATTATGATTGAAAGTAAATCTACCACCATGCGCGATTCTGCTATATTGCGTTGGACCGCACTAATCTTATTATCAAGTACCATGTTCTTTGCCTATATGTTTATTGACGTATTGGCACCATTGAGTACACTTTTGGAAACCCAGCTTAATTGGTCACCTGAGACTTTCGGTACTGTTGCGGGTTCGGAATATTTCCTGAATGTATTTGCTTTATTTTTAATATTTGCCGGGGTCATTCTTGATAAAATAGGTGTTAGATATTCTGCGTTACTATCGGCTTTTTTGATGGTGTTAGGTGCTTCTATCAAATTATATGGGGTAAGTGATGTCTTCGCGAATGGTGGAATTGGATATGACTTTTTTAGTTCTTTTTTACCCGACTTCCCTGCCAGTGCTAAAGTAGCTTGTATAGGTTTTGCTATTTTTGGTTGTGGTGTAGAGATGGCCGGTGTTACTGTTTCAAAGGGTATTGTTAAATGGTTCCAGGGTAAAGAACTTGCCTTAGCGATGGGGTTAGAAATGGCAATTGCACGTTTAGGTGTATTTGCTGTGTTTCGTCTGTCTCCTATTTGGGCTGAAGCCGGCGGTGTCTCACAGTCAGTTGGAATCGGAGCTCTTTTATTGTTAATAGGTTTTCTTTCATTTTCGATCTATTTCTTTTTCGACCGTAAACTGGAAAAACAGGATAAAGATCTGGCTGATGCTGATTCTTCAGAAGAAGAGTTTAAGATCAGTGATTTGAAATTTATATTTGGATCAAAGACTTTCTGGATGGTTGCCGGATTATGTGTATTGTTCTATTCTGCCATTTTTCCTTTCCAGAAGTTTGCTACCGGTATGCTGGAGAGTCGTTTGAATTTACCTGCTGCGGAGGCGAGTAGTCTTTTTTCTTATTTTCCGATCGGGGCAATGATATTAACTCCTATTCTTGGTTGGTTCCTTGATAATAAAGGGAAAGGTGCTACAATGCTTATTCTCGGTTCCTTATTAGTAATTGTATGTCATCTTATTTTTGCTTTAACACCCGACACTATTTTTAATAAACCAATTGCTTTTGGTGCAATTATCTTGTTGGGAGTATCTTTTTCTTTAGTACCTGCCGCCTTATGGCCCTCCCTTCCAAAATTAGTGGATAATAATGTGTTAGGTTCTGCTTACTCTGTCACATTCTGGATACAGAATATCGGATTGATGTTTGTCCCTATGATCATAGGATGGGCATTAAAAGTTTCTAATCCGGGAGTTGCAGAAATGATTGCTGCCGGTGAACCTGCGAAATATAGTTACACAGTACCGATGCTTATTTTTGCTTCTTTAGGCGTTGTAGCATTTTTACTTGGTTTAGTTTTGAAGAAAGAAGATAAGAAAAGAGGTTTCGGACTTGAAGAGCCAAATATAAAGAAATAAACTGAATGGACTCAATAGACTGATCACTGAGTAATTGTAACTGAATCACTGAATAAACTCAGTTACTCAGTGATTCAGTCATTAAATAAATGTTATGATTTGTTTTCCAAACGCAAAAATAAATCTGGGATTAAATGTCGTTAGTAAGCGGCCAGATGGGTATCATAATATTGAAACGATATTCTACCCCGTACCTTTGAAAGACGCATTAGAAGTAGTTGAAGCCGATTCTTTTTCTTTCTCTCAAACAGGAATTCCTATTGATTCACCTATTGATAATAATTTGGTTGTTAAGGCTTTTAAACTGATGAAATCGCATTATGATTTACCTTCTCTGGAAGTACATTTATTGAAAGCTATTCCTTTTGGAGCCGGATTGGGTGGTGGTTCTTCTGATGCTGCTTATATGCTTAAATTATTAAACGATTTTTGTAAGTTAAATCTTTCAACAGAAAAGCTGGAAGAGATGGCTTCTATCTTGGGTGCTGATTGTCCGTTTTTTATCCGAAATGTTCCGGTAATGGCATCCGGAATAGGGAATATATTTGAATCTATTTCCTTTTCCTTAAAAGGGTATTATTTATCTATTGTTAAACCTGATATCATGGTATCGACACCAGAGGCCTATAGTATGGTAACACCTCAGTCGCCTTCTATATCATTGAGGGATATTGTATCACTTCCGGTTATGGAATGGAAAAAGGTTATGCTGAATGATTTTGAACCTAGTGTATTCACTAAATATCCTATTATTGCAGAAATAAAAGAATATATGTATAAAGCCGGTGCAGTGTATGCTTCCATGTCGGGATCGGGTTCTTCCGTTTATGGTGTATTTGAAAAACCGGTATCCTTGAAAAAAGAATTTACAAATTGCTATGTCTGGGAAGGAGAACTAGGATGACCACAACTCTCATAACAGACTATTTTAATAATCTGGGTGATAGATGGGATCGTATTTGTACGCATCCGGCAGGCAAAATAGCAATGATGCTTGATAAAGTACAAATACATAAAGGGGCCCGAATATTGGATGTAGGCTGTGGTACGGGAATAATGGAAGAGTATTTGATAAAGTATAATCCGGAAACCATTATTGCTATTGATATAGCTTCTTCTATGATTGATAAGGCAAAGGGTAAGTATAGAGACGAAAGAATACATTTTGTTTGCGGAGATATACTAACATACAAGGATAAACCTTTTGATTATATCATTTTGTATAATGTTTATCCTCATTTTATGGAACCGGAAAAATTGTTTAAACATCTTCATTCGCTTATGTCTCCAAACAGTAAGCTGGTTATATGTCATAGCGAGAGTAAGGAAAAGATAAACAGGCATCATCATAGACATGCGCCTCAAATCTCAAAAATATTACTTCCGGCAAAAGAAGTATCAGCACTTATGACTTCTTATTTTTTAGCTGAAACAATAGAAGATAACTCTGATTTATATTTGATAATAGCACATAAAACAACTATATGAACATAAAAATTTATTTCTTAAGTATATATTTCTTATTATCAGGAACGTTCTTGTATGCTGACGAAGATGTCAACGTAATGCAATACCGCTATGCAGGTCCTTTTGAAGTTAAAAAACCGGTTATAAGTGATAGTTTAAATGTAAACGGAAAAGTTTTTGAACTTAAGAATCTGCTGAAATCAGCCATTTCTATTGAACATGCCCTGCTACAATCTAAGGTATTGGAAGCTGATACAGCCGGGAAAATTTCCTTCATTGCTCCCGGAGGGAAAAACGCTCTACATATTCTTTCATTTTACCTTACCAGTGATCGGTATGTTAAGGGAACGTTAGATGTGTCCGGACCGGGAATATTTGAAGTTTATATCAATGATAAACCAGTAGGAAATTCTTCGGAATTAATTATGGAGCCTCGTCGTTATGAGATTGTTGTAAAATATCTGACAACTGAAGCTGATACTTGTTCGCCTACTATAAAAGCTGTTTACAAAAGTAAAACAAATGCTCAGGTTTTACCTTCCATTCAGGCTATGGATAAATATTCAGTATTAAACATTCTTGAAGGTCAGGATTTTAGGGGAGTTAGTTTATCTCCGGACGGTAAATATGTGCTGGTAAAGTATGTCGACCGCATGAAAGACGGGAAAAGTGAATCATATGCTCAGTTGCGAGAAGCTTCTACAGGAAAAATATTGCTGCATGATGATGGCTTTATTAATACAGCACGCTGGATGCCAAGAAGTAATAAGATGTTTTACACCCGTACAGGACAGAAAGGAACAGAACTTGTACTAGTCAGTCCGGCAAATATGCAGGAAGAGGTTGTTGTGAAGAACCTGCCAAAAGGTAGTTTCAACTTTTCTCCTGACGAGACATTTCTTCTATTTACAGTAGAGGAGGAGGGACCTAAAGAAAATGCGGATTTAGTACGTGTTCTTGAACCCGGCGACAGACTTCCGGGTTTTCGGGATCGCTCGTTTATCTGGAAATATGATCTAACTTCCGGTTTATTTGAACAATTAACCTACGGCCATACTACCACTTATATTAATGACGTTAGTGAAGATAGTCGTTATCTTCTGTTCAGTACGAATGAACGTGTCTATACCTCCCGTCCTTTTTCTCGTAATTCGTTATATAAACTTGATATGCATACGATGATCGTTGATACGTTATGGGAAGGTGCTGAGTATATCAGTCGCGCGAGTTTTTCGCCGGATGGAAAACAATTGTTGGTAAACGGTTCCGGAGATGCTTTTGATGGTATTGGTCTGAATGTTGAAGAAGGACAAATTTCCAATTCCTATGATGGACAACTTTACCTTTATGATCCGGCAACTAAGAAAACTTCACCATTGACAAAGGATTTTAATCCGGCAATATCGCGTGCCCTTTGGAACAAATATGATGGATTAATCTATATTTTGGCAGAAGATGAAGATTATCAACGGGTGTATACCTATAACCCGTCTAATGGTAAGATCAATCGACTGACATTAAATGAAGATGTTATTTCATCTTTTTCATTGGCGCTTACTTCACCAATAATGTATTATTATGGGCAAAGTGTATCAAATGCAAATCGATTGTATGCTTATGATCTTAAAAGTAAAAAAGATCGTTTAATATATGATCTATCTGCCGGCAAATTGAAAGATATTGAATTTGGTGAGGTTCACGACTGGGATTTTGTGTCTGCAGACGGTACTACAATTCAGGGACGTTATTATTTACCACCCGGTTTTGATGATACAAAGAAATACCCGATGATCGTTTATTATTATGGAGGAACAAGTCCTACAAACCGTATGTTGGAACAACGTTATTCCATGCATATGTATGCAGCACAAGGATATGTCGTTTATACATTAAATCCCAGTGGAACTACCGGCTTTGGGCAAGAATTTTCTTCCCGCCACGTGAATGCATGGGGGAAAGTAACGGCAGACGAAATAATACATGGAACTGAGTTGTTCTGTAAAGAACATTCTTTTGTTAATGAAAAGAAGATTGGTTGTATAGGCGCCAGCTATGGAGGATTTATGACACAATATCTACAAACCCGTACTGATTTATTTGCAGCAGCTGTAAGCCATGCCGGAATTAGTGCATTAAGTAGTTATTGGGGTGAGGGTTATTGGGGATATGGATATTCATCAGTTGCCAGTGCCGATAGTTATCCTTGGAATAATCATGAATTATATATCCAACAAAGTCCATTATTTAATGCTGATAAAATCAATACCCCTTTATTACTATTACATGGTGGCGTTGACACAAATGTTCCCATAGGTGAAAGTATCCAGATGTTCAATGCACTGAAGCTATTGGGTAAAACAGTAGAGTTTATAACAGTAGAAGGAGAAAATCATGGTATTGTAGGTTATAAAAAACGTATAGGATGGCAGAACAGTATTTTTGCCTGGTTTGCCAAATGGTTGAGGGATGAACCGGAATGGTGGAATGATTTATATCCCGATAGGACTTTATAATAAATAAGATGTAAATATATGCAAATAAAATAGCTCTCATCCGAAACCTGATGAGAGCTATTTAGAATGTGTAATACACTCTTTTGTTAGTTAAACTGTTGTTATTTTAGCCATATCTTTAAACAGTTCATATCCCTGATCAGGAGTCAATCCTTTATGTACAACTGCGTGAACTGCCTGTATCATAGCAGCAGGAGATATACTTTGGAAAACATTTCGACCCATATCTACACCTGCGGCCCCATCGTTAATGGCATTATAGCAAAGTTCTAAAGCTTCCTTCTCAGGAAGTTTTTTTCCGCCGGCAATAACAACCGGTACCGGACATGCAGCCGCAACTTTATCAAAACCCTCACAATAATATGTTTTTACTATATTTGCACCGTTTTCAGCGCATACACGAGATGCCAAGCCGAAATAGCGAGCATCACGAGCCATTTGTTTGCCAACGGCTGTTACACCCATTACAGGAATACCATAACGATAACCCATATCTGCAACTTTGTAAAGATTTGCAATTGTTTTAGCTTCAAAAGCAGGATCTCCAATTGAAAGCATGATAGCCATAGCTGAAACATTCATACGAATGGCGTCTTCAATGTCGATCACAACATTGTCATTCAGTTCTGTAAGGATCGTTGTTCCTGCATCGGCACGAAGACAAACAGGCTTATTGGTATTGGGTGGAATCACAGACTGTAAAATACCCCGTGTACACATTAGACAGTCGGCATATTCGATCAGTGGAATTATATTCAGATCAATACGTTCCAAACCGGAAGTAGGACCCATAATAAAACCATGATCGAAAGCAAGCATAACTGTTTTACCTGTTTCAGGATTAAATATACGCGACAAGCGGTCTTTTGTTCCCCAGGGAAGATTTGCAGCACCTTTTACATGGAATGCCTGTTGATCGGAGCCAACTCCTAAGCCGAAGTTACTGCCTTCTCGTAAATCATCTAAATCTGCCATAAAATTTTTAGTTTTAAAAATTTAATTGAAAGTTCAAAATTGAAAGTTCAAAATGAAATAACAAAAACGTTTTCAATTTTCCCTTTTCAATTTTCAATTATGTTTTGCGCGAAAGCGCAAAACATTGTGCTCCATGATGAAGCGCCGCTGTCTGCATAGCCTATTGAGCGTTCTCCATAATTACGGGCGCGGCCATAATTCGCTTTCATATTCACTGTTGCTTCAGCACCTTTTGTTGCTGCTTCTGCTGCAGTGAATAAAAGGTCTTTTATGTCCTCGGATGTGGATGCCTGCATAGCTTCTATTGCCGGTATAAGAGCATCCATCATCGTTTTGTCACCTTTTCTGGCTTGGGTTTGTTTTTCTACATTTGCCAAACCTCCGGCAAACATCCTTTTAACAGCGGCTGCATCCAATTCCGTACCTGAGGCGTTATCACTCATTCCAAGAAAGAAAGCACCTAACAGCGTACTAGTGGAGCCGCTTGTTTCGAGCATTACACCAAAGCCCATATCATTCAACATTGATTTGAATTCGGTACCATTAGCTGCTGATTTTACTACTGCCGAGAGAGCGGTAACTATTGCAGTGCCGTGGTCACCGTCGCCGATAACGGCATCCAACTTAGAGAATTCTTCTTCACGCTCTTTGATTTGCGTAAGAGCATGGTTCAACATGTTTTTGAAAGCCTCAATCGTGAGATATTTCATACGATAAAATATTTTAATAAATAGGTATGGAACTCGCAGTAGGTTTTATAATCGTCTTTGGCGAACCATTTATTACAAGCTCGTTTCATATTTTATTTACCTATTGTTGTCCAGTAAGGAGAATCTGCTTTTTTATTTTTAAGATAATCGATATGATCATCATCAAGGATAGCCATAAGCATTTGGAAGCCGGCTTGTTCCTGTACAGTCAATATCTCCTGGATGCGGCTGTAGGCTATTTTCATACCGCGTGCTTCTAATTCTTTATATGCTTTGCGGAATACGATGTTGTGTTCCATTTGAGTCGTTGCTCCGGTTCCGTTAATGATAAGCATCATTTTACTACCTGTGGCAGGCTTAAGCTGTTGACAAAGAAGATCTACCATTTGAACAGTAGTATCATCCGCAGAAACTAATGGTTTTTGTCCGCCACCGCCTTCGCCATGCTGTCCCATACCTATTTCCATAATACCTGTAGGTAGATCAGAAATAGTCGCATTGTTTTGAGGATGGGTACATTTACCGGTAGCTACAGCCAATGTAGCAATCTTTTCATTAAAACGTTTACCTATTTCCAGAAGTTCCTCCAATGATTTACCTTCTTCTGATGCGGCACCTAATATTTTAAATAAAGGAACACAACCAGCCAAACCTCTGCGGTCTTCAGTTGGTGCACCAATTCCCGCACTGATATCGTCATGTGTCATTAATTGCTTTACTTTGATACCTGCACGTTCTGCCAACTGACAGGCCATATTAGCACTCATAATATCTCCGGAGTGATTCAATACCACTAATAAAATACCTGCTTCACGTTTCATCATTTGCAGTCCTTGGAATAGACGTTGCGCACCCGGTGCAGCAAATACATCTCCTACCACAGAACAGTCGAGCATTCCTTCACCAACGAAGCCGCTTAACGCAGGCTCATGGCCTGAACCTCCTAACGTAACTATAGCTACTTTATTTTCATCTTTCGGATTGGCACGAATGATAATATTTTCACCACCTAATTTTACCTGATCAGGATAACACAAAGCATAACCTTCCAACAATTCGGGAGTTACATTTTCTGGATCGTTTATAAATTTTGTTTTCACGTCCTTAATTATTAATTGTTAATTGTTAATTATAAATTGCTTATTGGCTAATGAGAAATAGTTCTTAATTAACCATTAATCATTAACCATTAATAATTACTTAAGTTCCATTATTTCAATTGCAATACCTTCTTCTTCAATAAAGGCAATCGTCAGATGTTCGTTACAAACCATAGGAGGGAAAATAACGTTTTTTCCTTTTAATTCTTCTTCTATTGAAGGCACTACATAAGCCAAGTGAGTTTCTTTTTGTACAAGTTCAGGAAGAATACTACCTTTTTCAAACTTTAGCCATTCAATTTTGTTTGGACTTTTATCAATATCTGTTAACCATACACTCAGGACATCATTGTACATTGCCCCTTCTTTCTTTTCATTTGTAACAATACCTACGTGATGAAATGTTCTCATGATAATCAGTTTTTAGATTTATAAATAAATTGATTTGTATTTACATTCTTTTTCCATCCTTTATATGACAAAATAGCCAGTAGAAATACTACTGCTACTGCTATATACATATACATAAATATTCCTCCGACATGATCGTTCTGGCCATATGAATGCATACCACTTAGGAAATAGTTTACACCGAAATAAGTCATTAATACCGAAGCAAAAGCTAAAATTGATGAAAGATTGAACAACCATAGATTATCCCATTTCTTAACCAGGCGAAGATGGATAACTATAGCATAAACAATTACGGTAATAAGCGCCCATGTTTCTTTAGGATCCCATCCCCAATAACGTCCCCATGATTCATTAGCCCATACAGCTCCTAAGAATGTTCCAATGGTCATCAATGCTAGCCCAATAATCAATGACATTTCATTAATTATTGAAAGTTCTTTAACTCCCTCCATTCTGCGTTCTGCGTTCTGTGTTCTGCGTCCGAAGGACATTATAACCTGATTTGTTATTCCGATAAGACAACTAATTCCAAAAAATCCATAAGCAGCAACGATTACAGCCACATGAAACATTAACCAGGGAGATTTAAGTACCGGAACCAAAGGGCTTATCTGCGGATTCATCCAATTTAGTCCTGATACGAAAAGAATAATTCCTCCAAAAAGAGTAGCTAAAGCAAATGTAATGGAACTTCGGCGGATAAATAATATTCCTGCAAGAACGGTAGCCCATGATACGTAAACCATTGTTTCATATGAGTTACTCCAAGGTGCGTATCCGGCAATATACCAACGTAATCCCATTCCGGCAGTATGCACACAGAAAGAGAGAATTACACCGATAGTTAATAGGAGGGTAACCCATTCCATCCATTTTTCTTTTTTAAATAAGGACATGAAAGAAAGGACTAGCAATAATCCTCCCATAATAAGATAGAGTTTTTTGCACTGACGAAAAATATCCCATTTATTGTAATTCAGTTCAGCTTCTATCTTTTTCGGATTGATCTCTAATGACTTGTTTTTAGCTACCTGATAAGTAATTATCATATTCAATACTTCATCAGCTTTAGTCCAATTTCCATCTTTTAATCCTGTTTGGGCTTCCATTAAATACCAGCTGAGTATACGTGAAACAAACATGGAGTCTTGTCCGGAAAAAGCAGATAAGTCGTCTCCGGGTGCATACCAGGTATGATTGGGATCATCTTCTTTGGGAAAAAGATTTAACATTTGATGATTGACCAATTGGTTGACGATATTGAACTGTTCATCCAACGTCATTAGATCTTTATCTAATTTTGTACGCTGGGCAGGCATTTTATTATAAGCCTCTTCCAGCTTTTCACTTAACTTATAGTTGCCATTGCTGTCAAAAGCCTCTATATAAGCACATTTATCCAATGTAAGATCATACTGATTGGCCAGTTCTTCATTGGATAGATTAATAAAAGGTACTCGCATCCACATGTCAGGCATTGCAAGTAGACTTATTAGGAACTGATCGGAATTCATGTTTCCTATCTTATCAGCCTTATGTAATTTTCGTAGTATTTCTGAAGAAAAGGTATTTACCGGCATCATACGGCCGTTAAAAGATTGCATAGGTAATGCCCCGAAATGCTCGGCATGCTCTTTAGGTACAGTAAATCTCATGACGGCATTGAGCATGGGATTGTTTTCCGTCTGAGCGTTCAATTGAGGAGTAAAAAAGAGTATGAAAGTAATAATAGTAACGAATGTTTTTGTCCTTGTATCTTTAAGTTTACGAGCTAATTGCCGGAAACGGGAATTCTTCTCAACCAAACAAAGAATAAAACCTATAGCAAGAATAAGATAACCGCCATAAGTCACATTTCGTCCGGCCACATCTTTGTTGACAGATAAAACAGTCCCTTTTTCATCTTTATCATAAGAAGCTTGAAAGAAACGATATCCTTTTACGTCAAGCACATTATTCATGTAAATATGATGAGGTATGGTTTTTCCATCAACATGTACCAATACTTCACTTTCATAAGAAGATGGACTTGCTGATCCGGGATATCTGGTCAATGTAAACTTTATAAGTTCGATTTTAAAAGGAAAGGTATGGAAACCGGTGGCTTTGTTTGTACGTATTTCCATTCGGTTACTTGCTTCACCTTCCCGTAAATGTAAAATGCCTTCTTCTCCAAAAATATGCGTGATTAGCGCTCCGAGAAGAATAATAATGAAGGCAACATGAAGAAGTAGAAATCCCCATTTTTTCTTTTTAATTAATTGGTGTTTTATTAATACGGCAATAAAATTTATTACCAATATAAATTGAAGTAAAAAGAATAAAGGATTGAAATATACTACCATCTTCGCAGTTACCGTATCATATGATTTCTCGATAAAGGTAGCGGTAGCGAGACCGGCAGCATATACAATTAGTAAGACTATTGTCGTTACATATGAGGATATAAACTTTTCTAATGTTGCCTTCATTTATATTAATTGAAAGTTGAAAATTGAAAATTGAAAACGCGAATGTAAGAAATCATTTATCATTTTCAACTTTCAATTTTCAATTTTGAAGATGTTAATCTTCAATGATGACTCTGAAACCTACGTTATGTACGCGTTGCCATGGATAATAAGCTTTCCTGGAATAAGCCGTTGCGAATTTAGGACGATCAACCCATGAACCTCCTCTTACAACTTTATATTCTGAACTTACTTTATTCTTATCCGAAAGCGGATATGATACATAATCTGAGCGAGTCCACTCTGCAATATTTCCATGCATACTATGTAAGCCAAAAGGATTGGCCTGATATGTATTTGATGCAACAGGAATCATACTTCCATCGTCAACATTTTCTGCTTTCGGCAAGAAATTGTAGTATGGGAACCATGAACTTGTCTTTGGCATAGGCTGAGGGTCTATACCACTTACGGCCATATTTGAAAGCTGTGCATCTGCCATATTCTCCATTTTGCTGAAATCACTATTCAAATTACCAAACCAGAAGTCACTATCACTACCGGCACGACATGCCCATTCCCATTGAGCTTCAGTAGGAAGAGTTATCTTCAGACCGGTTTTTTTGCTTAAATCTTCACAGTAGGCCATTGCATCTTCATAGCTGACGCGAATAACCGGCTGATGAGGTAAGTTCGCATCATATCCTGGACGAGTATGATCTTTCCAGAACTGGTCCACATAACGGCTATCGTGCTCCGGTCTTAATACATTGTATTGTTCGTTGGTAATTTCAACCTCTGCCATCCAGAAAGGTTTATCCACCTTGGATTTGAATGCGGGTTTGTTATCATCCATTCCGTTATAGCTACCCATCACGAATTGTCCTGCAGGAATACGTACAAAATTCATTTTTACTCCCGGAGCAAGTTCTATCTCTTTACGGCTTTCTTTTTCGTTAGCCAGCATAGACTTAATCGATTCTCCATTGAATGGCCAACCTTTGACACTCACCTCTTTTTCTTTTAACGGAGCCTTCTTTTCTGGCATTTCAGGTTTTATCTCACCTTTCCCTTTTAGGTATGTGGCATAATCTGCTATTTCCTTCTGCCAGTCTACGCCAGACTCACAGCCATATTTGTTTGTTAATTCCATACGACGGGCAATTTGATTGTAGCCTTTGTATGGGAAACCATCATAAGGTTCAGCTTTGAAATAGCCCTTATCAGGTACATTATAATCAATCCAGTTATAAAGAACTCTCCATTCTTTATCTGTCAATTCCACGTTATGATGTCCTACTTTTAAAATGCGTACCAACTCACTTGTATTTGGATGGTATTCATAAGGCTGTAAAACAATCATATCAGCTTCCGGTCCCTGACGATGTGTATAAGGGTGAAGGTTCAAATAAGATGTACTGTATCCACGCTTGTCTTTTGTACCGCCTCGTAAATCGAAAGCTCCATCGCCATTATGGCAAGCGATACAAGCACGATCCAATACGGGTTGTACTTCCAGATCATAGGTAAATGAACGGACACCACCTTCCGGAACAGTTAATTCGCGGGGTGCTCTCTGGGAAGCAATCACTCGTTTGGGGATAGGTATCTGATTCTGATCTTCATGGCAGCCTACACACGAAACAATCTCTCCGGGCATTCCTGTAAACCAGCTACGCATCCATTGCACAGCAGCACCGTCTTCATCTAACGGTTGAATCGAGATTGGAGTATTTGCCGGTATTTTGAAGATTGCCGAACCGTCTTCTTCAACGGGAACAGTACCCAATAAACGCTTGATATCCCATCCGCTCTGGATACCCATTGCGTAATGATCGGACTCGGTGTATAAATAAGCATATTCATATCCATGTATACGAAGTTCCTTCACTGTACCACGAGGAACATTACGTAGACCTTCGCCTTCGTAGATATCCTGAATAAATACAGTCGCTTCCTTTTGATTTAAGTCTACACGATCGGGAATTGCAGGAGGAATTTTGTTCTCACGTACAATAATTGGGCTTATAAATCCTTCTCCTTCCTGTTTCATTAAACAGGTAACATTGTCAAACACATCTACTAAATACAATCCCCAAAGATCTTGCGGATTCAGTTTAGCTGAAACTAGGAAATAAGAATCGTTTAAAGGTATAGGTTTAATAAATTGAGGCCATACACCATTCACTAATTCATCCTTAATTTCAGGAATTATCTCACGATTACGGAAAGGAATTTCCTGGATAATACCTTCTACACCCTTACGGGCTTTAGTAGGGTCAAATAACAACAGACGACCGGAACGGGCAATACCATGGTGTCCTGAAATAACACCTACGAATGCAGATGAATGCCCGGGTAGAGGTTGCACATCAAATGTACTGTTCGGAAACATGGCTCCACTACCAAATAACGCTCTGTTATCTGTACCGTCAGGATTCATATGCATAACAATACGAGAGAAATAATGTGTTAAATCCGTATACTCCCAACGTACGTACATTACACGTCCATTATGCATAATAACAGGATTCCAGTTAGCATCCTGATCGAATGTTAAACGACGCATATTTTTTTCTTCCGGATTGTATAATACCATATTACCAACCGGGTCGCTACCACTCACACAAGGTACTCCTTGATAACCGATATTGGAATTTGCGATAATACGACCATCAGGTAACCAGGTTCCGTCATAAAATTCAAGTTCTGGCTCTACAGTTTCAACTAAAGGTTTAAAACCGGATCCGTCTAAGCTTACTTCAAAAACATTCCAACGTTTATCAGGCATAAGTGAAGTAAACATTACCTTATCACCATCCCAATGAAGCTTTAAATCAGCAATAGATGCTGAGTTTTCCGGTTTGAAAACTGTACGGGTCTGAATATCTCCTCGCAGATTGGATAATTCGATGATGTCTGCATCAAAACCTGTTCTGCGCGTAGACTGTTGGTTACTCCAGTTGTTGGCCTGAGTTCCTAATTCAGGAGCCATTGCAGTACGCGCATTAGCCCCTAATTTGAAACGTGTAGCTACAACTTTATCTCCATCCAACAGTGGATTGGCAAATAATATAGTACGTTTACATTCCAATGCTCTTTTCGCATCAGCCAGACTTTTTTCGTCTGTTTTGTAAATGTTGTTGAAACCTTGTTTTACCAGTTGTTCCAACTCATCCATAACAGGTTGATATTTATTCGCATCGAATCCTTTCATTTTCTTCATGTCGTCAAATGCCATACGAACAGATCCGATATTCAACCATTCCAGATCAGCTTGTAAATCGCTAACAGATAATGCTTTTTCGTATAATTCCAAATATCCTCTTACTTGACTCGGAAAATCTTTTTTTCCCGATTCGATCTGTTTTACTACATTATTGAAATAAGAATCATCTTTTAAAGAGGAAGCTACATTCAATACCAAATCTTTTTCAAAAGAAGCATCCTTTGCGGTCAGCCATGTTTCTATACCATCCGTATAAGCAGCGAAAGAACCTATTTGTACAGGATATGCGGATAATAGCTTTGCGGCATCTTCACGTGGATATAGATTCAAAATATGGAAATAAACTGAACCGATCTTAGATTGATCCGCAATACCTACTTCTGCTTCAAAGCGGTCAAATTCTTTGTTAAGATTGTATATTATTACACCATTTGCATGACATATAACACTATGTTCATATTTTTTCCCTCCGATAGTCATAGGTCTACCATACAGATCCTGATTTTTTCGAACTTCACCGGAACCGGTAACTGCATAAACCGGATCTAATTCATCCAGCCATACAGAAGAGCCATCAGCTTTGATAAGACGGGCATTCGCCCATGTTCCCCAATCCCAATCATTACCGTCAGAGCCTCCTGTGGTTAATAGGACTAATTGTTCCTGTCCTCTTATATTGGCAGAAATGGGGACTGCTTTTTTTTGAGCTTTGATCCAGTCAGAAACGACAGGCATATCGGCTTTAGCCAGCTTCGCTTGTATCTCCGTTCTTTTCTTTACTGACGCGTCAATCCATGTATCTGTTTTTGATGATTGTTTCTGTGCAGAAGCAAAATGAAACAGAACAAAAAAGGTTGTCAATAATACATATTTTTTCATGTGTTTATTTTTAAGATTTTCCTCTTAATTATAACTTAGCTTTAGGGTTGGTAAAACGCAACCCTGCACCATCATGATAACATGCCCATTCGTCAACAATAGCACCTTCCGGTCCTGCCATTAAGAAATGGAATGATTCTTCTTTTTTCAAATGAACGATATCCCCAACGTTTTGAACTACAAAAGCTTTACTTTTTATCGGACCATGTGACGCCGGTATAGCAGGTGCATTTGGGGTTTCATCACCTATTTCAGAGAAGTTATAACACCAACCTTTAGTCACCATCCATGATTCGAATTTAGCAGGGAATTCTGTCTTAACATGTGCATGTTCAGGAATCATTTGGCCGGGAAGAAGATAAATTGCGTGAGCAAAATAGCCATGTTCCTGATCGTTTACCCAGAATACGCCACCCATTCCTACATTTTCAAAATCTCCTACTCCAAATTCTGCTACCCAGAAATTTTCTTCCAGGAATTTAGTAAATGGAATATCATAGAATTCAAACATGTCTTTATATGCCTTAATGGCAACATCCTCATTAAATTTGCCGTCTGTATAGAAATCGGCATTTGTGTACTTTTTTGAATACTTCATTTCTTTCTTATTTATACTATTAGTAGTCCCATCAGAGTCACTGCAGCAAGTTTTATCTGTTGATGCAGTTTTGTTTGTACAAGCTACGACCGAGAATAAAGCTATTCCCAATCCAAATGTTTTTAAGTAAGACAGTGTTTTCATAACTCATTGCTTTATATGTAAATATTCTTTTATTATTACGTCTATTATTCAACCGCCATACCTTCTATTTCAATCAATAATTCATCTCTGCATACATCTGCACACATATAAGAAATTGGAATAGAAAGATTGTATTCGTTCATCAGCTTTTCTGATAATTCATAATCGTTTTTGTTTTTCAAATATACTCGAAGCATTACCAATTTAGCATCACCAGTGAGCTGAGAGATATTTTCCATTGTAATATGAAGTTGCTTTTCTAATCCAACTCCTTTCAGACTTTCTTCTCCACGGATAGCTGCTGTACCTGAAATATATATTACTCGACGACCGTCGAATGTCATACTTTTTGCACGTTCGAATTTAGGAGTAGCCTTTTGAGTTTGCGCCTTTTCTAATACTTTTTCAGAATAAGCGTGGGCCGCTATCTGAAGCTTATTATCAATAGGGGTAACAAATGCATCAGGAGATGTAAATATAGCTACATCTAAATCCACTAATATTCCTCCCAGATTAGCTCCTATGCCGGTGGCAGCGGGATAACCATTGGTCCAGGTTGTTTTACCATAAAAGTCGCTACGAGCATTATTAAAACTTTGATAATTCTGATCGTCAACCTGAAAGCTTGTAATTTGCTCAATATAATTCCATTGTCGTACAATACTGTTTATAGGAAAGTTCTCTAATTCTAATAAGCCATGTATTAAGCTAAAAACTTCTTTCGATTGTTTATCTATTGAATCATTGATGACATCACCTTGAAAACCTCCGGCAAATAAGAAACGTCCTTCTTTATTCTCCAAAATAACATACGGATATCCGTTAAGGGTTTTATAAATAATACTATCATTCTTGTCCGGAAGGAAGCTATGTACTTCAAGAATTAAAGAAGCATCTAAGGGTGGTTGAGAGACATATGATAAAGTTGGTTCTTGATCCCCATAATAAGCATGAACCTTATCCCATAAAATTGTCCGGCGATTTACATATTCTTCGTTAGTGTGTGGTGTTCCGAAAAAAGCCAATCTCAGGATGGACTCATCCTTAGGTATTAGCGCTAAAAGAGCGTCCACCATTTCCGGGAAACTCGCTTTTGCCGTTTTTAGTATTCTGTATTTTATCTTATCGCAATAGTTCATTTCATCAGTATTTATAGTGAATTTACATATTCAGCTAAGGCTTCAACTTCTTTTTTTGTGATTTTTTTATTTATACCATGTTTGTGTACTTCAAAAACATCTTCCATCGTAGCTGCCCGGCCATCGAATAAGTAAGGAGCCGTTCGCCAAACTTCTATTAAAGTAGGAGTATCCCATCCCTTTTCGAATTCGATATCTTCTCCAATCCTATGCAGCTTCATGTCTGTATAATAAGGTCCGCTATGACAACTGCCGCAATTATACTTTTCAAAGACCTTTCTACCTTCTTTGGCTTTATCAGACAATTCTCCATTTACCAGATACGGACTGGGTACCGGACGTAATGCTTTCAGATAATCATCTACACATGCTGACTCTTCTTCACTTATATCATAAAATTGTATATGGGTAAAACCTTTATGAACGGCAATTTCTGCTTTAGCCCGAATACCTGAAATCATAGAAGGAGGAGTCACATGGCTATAAAGTAAACTTTTGCAATTCTTTGAATTACCTACACCATCGTTCATTAAATCCCAATTCATAGCGTCCATACGAGCTTCTCCCGGATGGCATCCATTACAACTCTGCCATTCCTGGAAACAATTTTTTGCATCGTTAAAATATCTTTCTCCCTTATGTTCATTGGTTTCTATTCTACCCGGATTTAATTCTATCGCATTTACAGTATAAGCATTTATATCTACAATATTCAGTATATCTGCAAAATAAGTAGGTATGAATAGTTTATCATCTTTCAAAATCATATTTCGCGGCCCGTTTCCTTGTAACTGAATACGTTCGCGTAAACCATAAAGAAAGCGGAGATCATAATCCAATACTTCTTTATTGGGGTATGCTTCAAACTTTTTAAGCATAGCTTTATGGTCAATAATACTTACCTCATGAGTCCCTGAATGTGTAATAAACAATAATTCATCATTACAATCAATACTCCATATACCGGCAGCACCTCTTTCCGGCTCATCCACCAACACGGCACCTAAGAACTCTTGTTTGGATGCGTCAATTATACTGAAAGCACTTGTATTCATCCAGCCCTGTTGTAATTGAGAAGTTGGTACAGTGAAGCGTCCAAGATTATGCGATACGTATATGTATTTACCGTCAGGTGTTACACAAATGCCTCTAAGCGCATTACTACCGTTAGCTAAAGGGATATCTTTTACTTTAGTAAACGTATTCATGTCAATAACAGAAACACATGATGTGACAAAATCCAGATCAGCTCGTTGAGCTGGTAAAAAATTTGCTACAAAAAGATATTTGCCATCTTTGCTGAATACCGCAGATTTAGGTTCACGTAATACTTTGACAGTACGTAGCACCTGTTTACTCTCAGGATCGACTTCTGATATGGTGGCCGAAAACTGATTACTTACATATATCTTTTTTTTGTCAGGACTAAATATCGGGTAACATGCCCCTGAGCCTGTAATAATAGTTCCTTCTATTTTTCCCGATTCCAGATCTAAAATTTGGAGTTTGCCTGTTTTTTCAAATGTAGTGACATATGCTTTATTTCCATCCAATAATATACCGGTAGGCACTTCATCTATCGGATAGGAACGCATTAACTTTCCTTCTGGCGAAAATAAATCAACCCTTTTCAATCCTTTTTGAGAAAGTAACATTTCTCCTTTATCATTCATTGCTATATCAGTTGTAAAAAAAGGAGAATTGGCAAAAGAGATTGTTGCCATACTTGCAAAAATGAAGTTAAATAACCAAAAACGTTTAAGTTTTTTTCCAGATGTATTCATAGTATATATTATGTTTTTTTTGTTTTACTATATCCTAATTCAATTGAAATCAGCTTTGTTATATCCATTATATGTTTTGCTGAGGTTTTAATGACCTCCTTGGATAATCTGTCTTTAGGACCTGATATCCATATAGCTCCACACGGATAACCTGTATAATTGAATACAGGTGCTCCTACGCATATCACTCCGCTCATTTCTTCTTCATTATCGAGGGCATATCCATATTTACGTACTCTTTCCAGTTCATCCAGATACATCTCACGGCTGGTAATCGTACGTTCATTATAGCAGGTAAATTCCATATAAGAAAGATAACGTTCACGCACCGTATGAGGAAGATAAGCCATTATAGCTTTACCAGGGGCCGAACAATGCAAGTCAAATGGTTTACCCGGTGATAAAACAAACCGGAATGTATGATGTCCTTGAGCTTGTTCAATAAATATGCCTTTTTGGCTACCTAATACACCAAAACAAGCTGTCTCTTTTACTTTATCCCGTAAATCCCGTAAACGGGGTAATACTGTTTCCATCAGGTTATGTTCATTTAAAGAGCGAAACCCAAGGGTAAGCAACTTGCGGGAAAGCTTATATCGTTTAGTATCCTCATTATAGAGTAAATACCCTAAACGAACCAATGTGTTGAGGATACGGTAAGCTGTTGTCTGGGATATATCCAAAGCGACTTTAATATCTTGTAAAGTCTCACCTAATGGCTGATGTGATAAATATTCCAGTACAGCAATTCCCTTTTCTAGGTTTGGTACTTTGTAGCTTTCTTCTGTTTTTTCCAGATTTGGAATTGTGTTTTCCATATTTGAAACAATGTTTCAGATTTGAAACAAATATACATTGAACACAACAAATGAGTAAATCTTATATGCAAAAATACGTTAAGTATGTTGTATAGCATTTATTGGCTCCAATTGTTGAACCAATCAATGAAAACCGGAATACTTTTTTCGATTGTAAACTTGGGTGTATAAGGAATGTTTTTTTCTAAATGAGAGGTATCAGCATAAGTGACAGGGACATCCCCTGGTTGCATAGGTAGCATCTCTAAAATAGCTTTTTTCCCCATATTTTTTTCCAATATTGAAATGAAAGATAGTAAGTCTATAGGTTTGGAATTTCCGATATTAAACAATTGATAAAATGGTCGATCAGAATCACTTTTGGGTATTAGTGGAATAAGTCCGGTAATCCCATCTACAATATCATCAACATATGTGAAGTCTCTTCGCATATTTCCATGATTAAAAACTTTGATAGGCTGTTCTTCATTGATAGCTTTAGCAAACAACATCGGAGCCATATCCGGTCTGCCCCATGGTCCGTATACGGTGAATAAACGAACACCGGTTGTCGGTAAATGGAATAGATGGCTGTACGAATGCGCCAATAATTCATCGCTCTTTTTTGTAGCAGCATAAATACTAACAGGATGGTCCGTATCATCAGATTCGGTAAAAGGTATTTTGCTATTCATTCCATAGACGGAAGAACTGGAAGCATAGATGAGATGCTTGATTTTATGGTGCCGGCAACATTCCAGTATATTAGTAAAACCTACAATGTTTGATTGTATATAGGCATGAGGATTTTCTATAGAATAGCGTACTCCGGCTTGTGCAGCCATATTAATTACAAAATCAAATGAATATTCATCAAATAGCTTATTTAAGGCTTTATAATCAGAAATATCAGTTTTATAAAATAGATAGTTCGGATAAATAGTACTCTTCACAGAATTATTTGACTGAATATCTTTCGGATTTATACCACTTTGTTGTAAACGTGCATACTTAAGATTTACATCGTAATAATCGTTAATGTTATCTATCCCGACAATCTCCATATTTTTCTGTCCGGAAAGTTTCTTTACCAAATGAAACCCAATAAAACCGGCACTACCCGTTATTAATATTTTCATGAGTGCTTTTTCTTGATAAAAATATATTACGCGAATAGGTCAGAAATCCGGCACTTTGCCCAAGTATAAGTACAGGATCTTTTCTGAAAATTCCGTATGAAATAATGCAAGAAGAACCTATCAAACTTAAAATCCAGAACATAGCAGGAAGTAAAGACTCTCCTTTTGATCGCGAATACCACCATTGGTAAACAAAACGCAAGGTAAAAATAATTTGGCCGATTGAACCAAAAATAAGTAACCATAAAGGAATATCTTCATCAAATAATTCATTCAGGCTTCCTTTTTTATTTATTAAAAACATGCTGAAAACAACCAATGGAGTGATTAATATAATAAAGCGTATAAACGGAGGAATAGTTTTCCAACCATTTTTGATATTAATATTCCATATATATATATAATATGAAAATATTTGCCCTAATATAATAGCAAAGTCTTCACGCAGCCAGCCATAAATATAGAGCAAAAAAGAAGCCAGTAGGCTAAGCTGCCAATAGATCATCGGAGAAACTACTTTTCGTGATTTTTCCGACAAAATCCATTGAATAAACATTCTTGCAGAAAAGAGCCCCTGCGCTAAAAATCCCAATCCGAAATACCAGAAATTCTCCACTTTCTACGCTGACTCTATTTAATATTGGTTGTTTCTATCGTATAATTGATATATCGTTTTTTCATCCAGCGGTAGGCAAAGCAATCTTTAAATGGGCCTAGTAACCTGTTCCAAAGATGAAATTTAGATTTACCGGCAATCCTTTCAAAATGGCGAACCGGTAGTTGCTTTACTTTCCCTTTTTGTAATAATATTAATGCCGGCAGAAAACGATGCATACCCGTGAAAAAAGGTATCCGTTTGGCATATGTAGTATTTATGACTTTTAGCGGACAACCGGTATCCTCAGCATCATCTTTTGTCATCATACGGCGGAAACTATTAGCGATTTTAGAAGATAAACGTTTTCCAAACGAATCTTTTCTGCCTGTACGGATACCCGTTACTAATTCGAATTCACTTCGATAGGGAAGTAATCGTTCGAAATCTTCAGGGGATGTCTGCAAATCGGCATCTATATAACCTACATAAGGAGATTGAGCGACATCAATGCCCGCTTTTATGGCTGCACTTAATCCGCAATTACTTTCAAAACCAATATAAAAGAAGTTTTCATATTCTGTGCATGCTTCTTTCATCTTATCCAGGCTATCATCTTTTGATCCGTCATTCACAAACAATACACAGGTTTCAACAGATGCTTTATTGATATATTCCGAGAGGGTTTGAGCTAACCGGGTAATATTGTCTTCCTCATTATAAATAGGTACGATAATACAAAATTCATATTTACCGGTATTATTCATATCACTTACTTTTATTTTGCCCTAATGATAGCTACTTCTTTAACTAAAGTAGGATTATATCTCTTATGACCTGTTTTTCTCCAATTATTATCAAATGTACCTATCGGCTCTATATTTACCTCTTTGTCAGACATCAGGTTGGAGATAGGTTGTTCACTTACTAAAACAAAAGGAAGAGCTCTTTTTATTTCATCAATATTTGAAATATCTAATGGGCGTATTCGCTGTCCGGATTCGTAAACCAATTCCATTCGTAGAGGTTCCGTTTCATTATGATAAAAGGGTAATTCTTGTATTTCTTTGATGGCGCGTAGATGCCGGATACTGTGTCGTTCTTCATTGATAAACATATTACCAATAGGAATTAAGTAAAGAGTGGTAACCATTATCATAGTTAAAACAACTGCTTTGAATACATTCTCTGCACGTATACCGTTTTTTCCGAAAACTGAAAGAAGAATATATATACTTAATATCCAGGAACAGACAACTGCTACTATCAGGACAAATAACGAGAGTTGTCCTTCTCTATAGAAAATCAGGTAAAGCGCGATCGGTAAACCTATAAGAATAAGAGCAATAACGACAGAATTAATCCTGAAATAAATTCGTTCTCCTTTGGTTTTCATGGCTTTAATCATCTGATACAAATAGAAACCAATAACCATTGCACCAGGTATCAATATGGGTAACAAGTAACGAGTTTTCTTTTCGGGGACAGCAGATAAAAGAATTAATGAAGCCAATAACCAGATCATCGAAAAACGGTATTCCTTTCTATATTCGGTATGCTTGTTTATGAAAAAATAAACAATAGCCGTAACCCAGAACAAAGCCCATATCCCGGCCTCAGCAGGGAATTTCCAATAATAATACCATGGACGTACATTATGATTTAACCATGAAGAAGATTCCTTATGCATAACCCCTAACAATTCTTCTTTATGAAACAGATAGGTATAAGACATCCACCAGGTTGAAATAATCAAACAGATTACAGCCATTGTAATAATAGGCCCTATCTTCCCTTTCAATGTAGGACGGTAAACGATAATATAACTTATAATAAATGGTAGGAATAAAGCATAAAAAGATACAGGTCCTTTACTCAGGAAAGAAAGACCGGCAAAAACCCCCGTCAGTATAAAATATTTCCATTGAGCACCTTTCTCTTCAAAAGCTATTATCAGAAAATATATAGCACCCAACATAAAGCTATGCGTGAATATATCCCAGGTGGCAGTACGCCCCATCATAATTACATTAAAGCAAGTAGCAAGAATCAACGATGAGATAAGTCCTACATTTCTATTTCTTGTAAGTCGAGAAACCAGAAGGTAGAGAAATAAAACCATCAAAAATGCCGAGAGACCGGCAGCACATCGTTGAGCAACCAAACTATCAGGGATTATATGTTCAATACCAGCAGCTATCCAGGTTGGTAAAGGAGGTTTTTCAAGCCTGAGTTCACCATTCATAGTAGGAAGAAGATAATTACCGTAACGGACCATTTCGTGAGCAGTCGCAAGGTTTCTTGCTTCCATCAAGTCAGCCGGTATTATCCGATTATGAATAAAAAAAGAAAAAAAACAGACAATAGCTATTATCCCATAATGCAGATAGGTATTAGGATAATTAAGCTGATTTTTATTCATAGAAATATCAGTATTAATAAACGCCTGCAAAAGTAAACAAAAAGACTTACATATCAAGCTTGTATAATCAGGAAAAGTTTTTACCTTTGTAATGAAAGATTTACGTCTGACAATTGTTGAACACATATTCAACATATATGGGATTTGAATTCAACATATGTTGAACATAAATTCAACAATTGTTTAATGCCAAAAAAGAAGAGTGATATTTAAATTTCATTAGTATAAACCTTAACAGTTACTTAAACGTTATGATAAAGTACGTATTACACAAGACTCCTGTACCCAAAGACAGGAAAGACACAAACACCAAACATGCGCGGGTGTTTTACAATTCCAAACTTGATATGGAAAAAATGTTTGAACTTATTTCGGCCCGAAGTTCCATCTCCTCTGCTGATGTTAAAGCGGTATTAGACTCGTTCCAGTTTTGGATGGGAGTTTATTTAAAAGGTGGAAGTATAGTTGAATTAAAAGGATTAGGGCATTTTTACCCAACCCTGAAAAGTAAAACCTATACCGACGAAAAGGGAAGAAAGAAAGTCGGAGTAACAGTAGATACGGTTGCTTTTCGCTGTTCTCCCGAACTAAAAAAGATGATCCGTGAGACAAAACTGTCAGAAGAAAAAGGTAGGAAACGGCCAAAAATATCCCCCGAAGTACGGCGTAAAAATATTTTGACTTACGTTGAAGAAAACCTATTTATTACAACTACTACAGCTATGTCTGTTAATGGTTGTACCCGTCATACCGCTCTGGCAGACCTGAAAACATTAGTAAAAGATAATAAGCTGATTAAAGCAAAGAGTGGAAAAGGATGTGTTTATATTTCAATACCGGTTGAACTATGACTTATTCTAAAAAATGATATTCGATCTAAAAAATATGTTAAATAACATTTTTAACATAACTTTCGCTTTGTTAAGATATGATTAGTCGCTTACTATATATATTTGATTAAAAACAGAAACATTATTCCAAATATGGAAAATACTATTTCATATATGGAAATAAATTAGAATGAAATGCCAACATAATCTATTATTAAGATAGAAACTCTGCGAATAGCTTAAATGCTAATACATTATTGATTTATTATAGTTAAACGCTTAAAACAAAATTATTATGAATGATTCATCCTAAAAAATAAAGAGGATTATACCTCCTTTATAGTTAAACGCTATTAATGACAAACTATTTAATAATAAACTATACTTTTCTTACTATAGTAAAGTAATTTATCCTTAATAAACTATGAAACGAAGCATATACTATTTACGCTTTACGCGATGATAAACTGCGGAGTTTTATTGCTACAAATTAAATTTTATACGTATGAAACATACAAATCTAAGGAAGAAGAAAACCAGCATATATATTTATATGTTTATATCGTTCCTCGCATTTTTAAGTGCCCAAACTATAGTATCACAAAATTTGGAACCACGCACAGTAAAAGGGATTGTGACAGATGAAACAGGGTTTCCTGTTATCGGAGCGAATGTAATTCAAAAAGGAGTGCCAACTAATGGAGGTACTACAGGACTTGATGGTGATTTTACCATTTCCTTACCCCCAAACGCGACAATTGTCGTTTCTTATATCGGTTATATCACTCAGGAAGTAAATGTGGGTAATAATTTAACAGTAAACATACAAATAAAAGAAGATTCCCAAGCTCTCTCAGAAGTGGTAGTTACCGCTCTTGGTATGACCCGTGATAAAAAAGCCCTGGGTTATGCCATGACGGAATTGAAAGGGGATGATCTTCTTAAATCAAATGTCGCAAATCCCATCACTGCCTTACAAGGAAAAGTTGCCGGTGTACAGATTGATATGGGAACAGCAGGACCCCAATCTTCTCAGCGTATTTTGATCAGGGGTAATACATCATTGTCAGGAAATAACCAGCCGATCTTTGTCATTGATGGAATTATTATTGAAAATGATATCAAAATTGGAGATAAATTTGATCGCGACTTTGGAAATGATATTAAAAATCTGAACTTCGATGACTTTGAAACAGTTTCAGTACTAAAAGGGGCTGCAGCAACCGCTCTCTATGGTTCACGAGCATCGAATGGAGTAATATTAATAACCACTAAAAAGGGGAAAAAAGGAGGAGGTTTAGGAATTAGCGTTTCTCATACTCAGATATGGGATAAACCTTATAAATATCCTGATTTCCAAAATGAATTTGGTATGGGTTCATACCCATTATGGCCGATAGGTAGTGATGGACAAATAAGTAGGAATATAGCTCCCGGGGTTAACTTTGGACCTAGATACGACTATCAGCCTTACACAGTCAATTCCATTTATGATGGTATTTTCCAACCCTACAAAAATAATTTGAGTGAATTATACGAAACAGGAAGAACTCTCAATACAAACGTAGCCATATCAGGTGGATCAGATAAAAGTACATTTCGTTTTTCTTACTCTAACAGACAGGATGATGGTTTGACTCCTAATAACGAGTTCGACAGAAATACATTAGCATTAAATGTTACACATGATATTAGTCGTATTGTTTCAGCTGAAGCCGGTTTTACGTATGTAAATACAGATGCAAGAAATCCAACTTACCAGGGTGGGGACAGATCACCTGTATATGACTTTGCGTTTAGTGTACCTCGTGATTATGACACAAAATATTGGAAAAAGAATTATTGGAGTGCAAATCGGGATGGTTATAACGGGGATGATCCGTTTGGGTATTCAGGTACATTATTTGATTTTTATGAAAATAATGAGTATCAGAAGGAAAATACATATAGAGGTTACTTGAATGTAAATTTCAAGATTACTGACTGGTTGAAAGTTACTTTGAAAGGAGATATGAATAATGTATATAAAAAGTATGAGAAAAAAACATTAGCGACAGATAAAACAGATTTTAAAGGAGCTGCTTATGTATTGAATGAGGATCAAAGAAATCAATATAAGCTTGGGGGTATGATCAATGCTGTTAAACAGTTTGGGGATTTTTCTTTTAACGGTACATTAGGTATTGAGCGTTATGATGATGAACAATCCTATCATAAATCCAAAACCAATAATGGTCTTCGGGTTCCGGGCGTATTTGAATTAAATAATTCGGTAGATCCGGCAACTACAGAAGCTTATTCAAAGATAAAAAGAAGACGGATCAATTCTATTTATGCCTTGATCAGTACAGACTGGAGAGGACAAGTGTTTCTTGATCTTTCCGGACGTAATGACTGGTCATCTACTTTGAGGTATGTAAACGGCACCGGAAATGTTTCTTATTTTTATCCTTCAGTTAGTGCATCTTGGTTACTTACTGAAACATTTAGAGAGAAAATACCGCAAGTTATATCCTTTGCAAAACTAAGAGCTTCCTATGCCATAACAGGTAAAGATACGGATCCATATCTTATTACGGATCCGGGAACATATAAATATTATAATTCATTTAAAGATGATTACTTCGGAGGTGGGACTTATCCATATTTTGAGTTTGCTAACAAAAATTTAGGGGCTCTTAACCTGAAACCGGAACAGACCTACGCTATAGAATTTGGTTTTGATTATAGGATGTTTAATAATCGTTTTGGTATTGATCTGGCTTATTATAAAACAAACTCAAAAAATCAAATCATGGAGTTGGCTACTTCATCAGAAACAGGAGTTGAAAATCGTATAATTAATGCAGGGGATATAGAAAATCAAGGATTTGAGCTACTTATTACGGGTACACCAATACAAACGAAGGATTGGAACTGGGATATTTCATTAACCTTAACTAAAAATGAAAATAAGGTAAAAAAATTGTATCCGGGTGTAACTAAATATCAATTAGGGACCGGCCATAGTGAAACGGAGGCATGGGCAACTGAAGGAGGAGCTTATGGAGATATCTATTCTTCCAATGCATATAAACGTGATGAAAATGGGAATATTTTACTCAATGCGGCCGGGACCTGGCTTCGTTCAGGTACATCTGAAAAAATAGGTAGCCTTCAACCGGACTTATTAGGAGGTATAAATACAAGCTTAACCTGGAAAGGATTCACGTTAGGTGCAATCATAGATGCTCGTTTTGGTGGTGATATTTTCTCCGGATCTTATAACTACGGTATGGCAGGAGGTGTACTAAAATCTACCTTGAGGGGACGTATCCAGGAATATGGTGGATTAGAACGTACATTACCGGATGGACGCACAGTATATGATGGTATGATTCCGGAAGGAGTATTTGAACCTGGAGTAGTAAAAAATGGAGTAGACGTAAGTGGAATGAGCTATCAGGATGCCTATGATAAAGGGCTGGTAGATCCTATCTCAGCATATACTTACTACAGATATAAGTACGATTGGGCTAATGGTATCCGTGAAGCATCTATGCATAAATTATCATGGATAGCTTTGCGTGAGATTTCTTTATATTGGAATATTCCGACAAAATGGTTAAGTAAGGTGTTTATCTCAAATGCAAGTTTAGGTCTAACTATACGTGACGTAGGTTATCTCTACAATAGTTTGCCTGATGATATTCAACCGGAAGGATTGAAATCGAATGCCAGTTGGGAATATGTGGAAACCGGTGGAAGTGTGTTCAGCCGGAAATATGGAATAACTCTCAATTTAAACTTCTAAAATTTTAAATTATGAATATGATAAAGAAAACAGCATTCTTATTTATTATAATGCTAGGGGTAATAACTATTGGTTGTACAAATGATTTTGAAGATCTTAATACTAATCCGGAATCTCTTCCGGAAGTAGAACCACAGGAATTATTATATACAGCTGAAACAAAAATGCTTACGTCCGGTCATTGCTGGAATGCTATTTATGCCTCCAAATATAGATGGATGCAATATGGTTCAGGTATCTGGGGTTATAATTTAACCAACTATAAATATTTTGGTAATGCGATTGGCAATACAATTTATGATGAATATAACGATATGGGAAGTTATGTGACACATATAAGATATTTGAGTGATCAAATGCCTAATGCGGAAGATTATTCCGATCTGAAACAGGTAGCGCGTATACTCTTGATTGCCAAAGGAATTCAGACTTCCGATCTGTTTGGTTCGCTTGCTTATAGCCAAGCATGGCTTGCACGTGAAGGTAAAATTGACGACGAAAGCATGACACCGGAATTCCAGACACAAGAAGAATTGTCGGATGTCTGGAATAATGAATTGAAGGAGTGCATTGAAAACTTGAAAGCAAAACAAGGATCGAGTACTCAGATCTCATTGAAAGGTCAGGACAGGGGCTATAATGGCGATACTAAAAAATGGATTAAAGCAGCTAATGCTATTCGTTTGCGTTTAGCCAGTCGTTTATGGAAAAGAAATCCTGATATGGCTTTAACTATAGCAAATGAAGTCTTAGCACCTGCAAATGCCGAAAATGTGTTTAATAGTAACGATGACAGTTTTATTCTGTGGTTTGATAATTTATATACAAATATACACAGTGGTGATTGGCATTCTATCAAAGATATGGAAATAGCAACGTATGCTTTCATGAATTATCTGAAAGAAAATGAAGATCCGCGTAAACGTATGTATTTTGTAATCAATAACCTTACACCAGAAAACATCAAAGAATTTAATACACAACAAGATAATCCGGACAACTTGATTCCTGAAAGCTATACTCGTTGGGAAGGAGCAACAAGTAGTTATGACAAAAGAGCTGACGGAAAAGTTGATAGACCTTATGTTAGATTATATCTAACAAGAGGTACTGAACGAATTGATATGCGTCCGGCAAATATGCCTCAGGTACGTTTGTGGAAAGGAAATGACACAGAAGGCAGCGGTGGTAATTGGGCACCGGTTATGACGTATCCTGATTTCTGTTTTCTTGCAGCGGAATTTGTACTTAGGGAAAATATCCCTTCGACTAAAACGGCTAAAGAATGGTATGATAACGGTGTTAGGGCATCACTTGATCAATGGAATAAGATTGGTAAATTTTGTGATATAGCAAACTATGAAGCAATGACAGAAGAGGAAATTAATATTTTTCTTGAAAAACCTGATATTAAATGGGACCCGGCAAAAGCTCTTGAACAAATTTATGCTCAAACATATGTTGAACACTACAAAAATGTAGATGAAATGTATGCTTTCTGGAAACGTACTAATTATCCAAATTGGGAAGATTCCAAAATCATTCAATTTGAACATCCCTATATACAAGGGGAAGCTCAAAAAATTCCAAGGAGAGTAAAATTTGTATACCCTAATGATGGTGTTCACAACTATGAAAATCTTAAGAAACGCTTAGATGTTATGCAACAAGATACACAATTCGGAGATATCCAAGATGAATTTGGTCGTTTGTGGTGGGATGTAGAATAAATTTTTATAAAATATACAGTTAGTTTTACAGCCTTCACTTTATAATTAAGTGAAGGCTGTTTTCATTAAGTGAAAAAATATTATTTTGCTCTTTTTCTAAGCTCTTCAACAGTCAAAGTAATGACTTTACCTGATGGTTTGCCATTCCGATAGGTTATAACACGTAACCAGGTCGCATCTTTAGGTATGGAAAGAGGAGTGGTGTATTTATGGGTATAATGATCAGGGTCGGTATTATCGAATGTGTAATAAATATCTGTATCTGATAGTTCGGAGGATAATTCTATTTGCAGTTTATCATCGATAAGAGAAGGGGTAATGATTGCATTATACATACTTCGGGCGTAATTTATATCGGCATTTTCTGATCTTAGAAAATGCTTTTCCACACGAGGAACAAAATTTTCCCAATCTGTCTTTTCCGGTCCGCTCCATAAAACTTCGGCTATTGCCCAGCCACGAGGCCAGGTCATATATTCTGCATGACGGTATGTAGGAAGTGATTCAGCCCATAAGTTGCCTTGTCCTCCCAATATCATTTCTTTCTGAATATTTTCGGGTACAGGTTTAAAGTTGTATGCATCGCTTAATCGACTCATAGAATAGGTATCGGGTTCTACTGAGGGTTCTCCCTGCCATAAATCGATATAGCAATGTTTGCTTGGTGTCATGATGACTTTATGTCCTGCTTCAGCAGCGGTAATACCTCCTTTCATGCCCCTCCAACTCATTACGGTAGCGTTTGGAGATAATCCTCCTTCCAATATCTCATCCCATCCGATTAATTTCTTTCCATTTGCTGACAGGATTTCTTCCATACGATGAATAAAATAGCTCTGTAACTCTTCTTCATTCTTAAGCCCTTTTTCTTTCATACGGGATTGGCAGCGGGGACATTTATGCCAAAAACCTTTATAGGCTTCATCGCCGCCAATATGGATATATTCATCCGGGAAAAGATCGGCAACTTCAGCTAATACCTTTTCCATAAATTCAAAGGTTTCCTCTTTGCCAATACATAATGTGTTTTCATCAATACCGTAGAACTTATTACCTACATTAACTGCTGTAGGCGCTTTCATACAAGCATATTCCGGATAAGCAACCAAAGTAGCCAGACTATGTCCCGGAACATCTATTTCAGGCACAACACGAACATATCGTTGAGCTGCATAAGCCAATACTTCACGCACATCATCTTTTGTGTAAAAACCGCCATAAGTAGCTTTTTCACCAGGCTGTTGAGGTTCACGATGCCACCATTGACCAACTCGTTCGGCACGCCATGCTCCTATATCAGTTAGTTTAGGATACGCATCTATCTGCAGACGCCAGCCCTGATCATCAGTGAGGTGCCAATGAAATACATTCATCTTATATTTTGCCAGTTCGTCAATATATTTCATAACCTCTTCTTTTGTAAACCAATGTCTGCTTACATCCAGCATTAGTCCTCTCCAGGCAAATTCAGGTTTATCCGTTATATCTACCGCAGGTATCAGCCATTCCATATGTTGTTGTTCTTTGTTCCGTATCTCTGGAGGAAGTAGTTGTATAATGGTCTGTACCCCATAGAAGATACCAGCTGGTTTATGGGCTGACAGTTCAATAGAGGAACCGGTTACTTTTAGATGATAACCTTCATCTCCCAATGATGTATTGTCATTTAAACTGAAAACAATTTTACCTTTCTTGCTGACTGGCAATTCAAAACCGGTAGCTTTATTGATATTTTCATTGAAATATTTGGCTATTGAATTTAATTCTTCGTTGGATTCATTCAAGGTAATAGTTGTTTTTTCCGTTAAGCGAAATGCTTCAGAGCCAACAGTCATCTCCTGAGGTATGGGAATCAGGGCAACAGTTGTATCTGGAATTGTAGAGGTTTGCTTTGCGCAAGAAATTAGAAATAAGGCAAATACAAGAGTAAGAGTTGTCAGATGTTTCATGGTTTGTATAATTTAGATTTTAATTATTAGCTGTGTCGGGACAAAAATACTAAATTTGTTTTGCTATTTTTGCGTTACTTATAACTAAAAACATAATACCATGGCAAAAACAAATGAAGAGTTATTGCAGATTCTGAACCAATTTCAACTGGAAAACAAAGTTGTATCAGCCGAACCTTTTGGTAACGGACACATCAATGATACTTTAAAAGTTACAACAGATAAAGGTGAGGCAAAGTATATTTTGCAACACATCAATCATAATATATTTACAAATGTAGATATGTTGCAGGATAATATCTGCAAGGTAACCAATCATATACGAAAAAAATTAGAGGAACGTGGAGAAATAGACATCGACCGCAAAGTATTAACTTTCCTTCCTGCTAAAGACGGCAAATTCTATTATTTTGATGGTGACAGCTACTGGCGTGTTTGTTTGTTTATACCGCGCAGTAAAGGATATGAGGAAGTAAACCCTGAACTATCTTATGAAGCTGGTAAAGCTTTCGGTGATTTTCAATCTATGCTGGCTGACATACCTGAGGGCGAATTAGGTGAAACAATTCCTAATTTCCATAATATGGAGTTTCGTTTGCAGCAGTTCCATGACGCGCTTGAGGCGAATGCTGCCGGACGTATGGAAGAGGTCAAAGAGTTAGTTAACGAAATAGAGAAGCGTTCCAAAGCGATGTGCATACAGGAAGATCTCTATCGTGAAGATAAACTGAAGAAACGTATCAATCACTGTGATACCAAGGTGAATAATGTGATGTTTGATGAGGATGGAAAAGTTCTTTGCGTAATCGACTTAGATACTGTAATGCCTGGTTTTGTGCTTTCTGATATCGGAGATTTTATTCGTACAGGTGCTAATACAGGAGCAGAAGATGATAAGAATCTCGATAATGTAAATGTAAATATGGAAATATTTAAGGCATATACCCGTGGCTATATGGAAACCGCTAAATCGTTCCTTACTCCGCTGGAGATAAGTATGCTTCCTTATGGCGGACGCCTGCTTACCTATATGCAAACCGTTCGTTTCCTGACGGATTACATCAATGGGGATACCTATTACAAAATACATTATCCCGATCACAATCTGGTGCGTACCAAAGCGCAGTTTAAATTACTTCAAAGCCTTGAAGAACATGCTGACGAGATGAACGACTTTATGAAAGAATGGTTATAAATTTTTGTAGAAGGGTTGGTTTTTAATCAACCCTTCTAATATATTAAAGGTCCAATAGTTCGACAGCACGTTCCATATTCCTGATAATCGGAACTGAAAACGGACATTTTTCTTCACAATTACCACAGGCGATGCAATCACTTCCGGTTGCTGATAAAGATCTGTAATGCTGGACGATGCTTGGTGGAATACTGGTGGTATCCAACAAGGCAATATCAAGATACTTATTAACCATAGCAATATCAATATTGACAGGGCAAGGTTGACAATGATTACAATATACACATTTTCCGCTGAGTTCACCTCGATAATTACTGATAATATCCATATAATCCCGTTCTTTATCAGAAGAATTCAGATAGCTGACGGCTTCTTCCACATGTTTAGCAGATTGGCAACCGATCATAGTACTTACAACTCCCGGACGGGTCAGAGCATAGTTAATACATTGTGTAACGGTCATAGACTTTTTAAAAGGAGAATGTTCTGCAGATAATAATCTTCCCCCTCCCAATGTTTTCATTACGGTAATAGCTATCTCTTTTTGTTCACAATATTTGTAGAGTTCGGCCCGTACGGGATCAATAGTTACATATTTTTGTTCTGACAGTTCTTCAAATGTACTGAGTACATCTGTTTCAGCAGGTGTCATATCAAAAGCCGGATTAATACTAAACATTATAAGATCGACAATTCCTGTTTCTAATACTTTTCGGGCTACTTTCGGATTATGGGAACTGGTGCCGATCGCTCTGATAATGCCTTTCTCTTTAAGTTCTAATGCGTAATCAACGATACCATTGGAATAAATCTGTTCAAAGGCTTCATCGGAATCCATAAAGAACAACATTCCCACATCAATATAATCAGTACCAAGATTATCAAGTAATTTTTCAAAATATCTTTTACATGTTGATAAATCGCGGCTGATATCATATTGCTGGCTTAGATCTACGGAACCTATATGTCCTTGTATAATTATATCCTTACGCCTGCCAACCAGGGCTTTACCAATATTTCGACGAACTTCATCACCAGGCATGAAAAGATCCATAATATTTATATTGTGATCTAATGCCGCATGAATAGTTTCTTCTACTATAGCATAAGGTTTGCCATCTAAATGTTCAGCGCCAAGTCCGATAACACTGGCAGACATACCTGTTTTTCCAATACTACGATATTCCATGGTTTGATTGATTATTATTTATTCAAACTGCAAAGATATGAATGTCCGTAAACTTTTTACATGAACTCTTGTTGTATAATTAGAATTAACGGTAAAATAATTTTATTATAATAATTGTATGAAAATAAACAAATTATTTATTTCTGTATTTATATTTATTTCTTTGATTAGCTGCGAAGATAATAGTGGCTTGTCAGTAAAACCTGAAATTCCTGAAACCAATATACCGGACAGACGTATCTTAAATTCTTTTCAAAAAAGATTTGGAAATGTATCATCTGTAAAATGGTCGATAAAAGATGAATATTATGTAGCAGATTTTAGTCAGGATTCATATCCTGCGATTGCCTGGTTTGATAAAGAGGGAGATTGGTTAATGGATCAAATAGGAACATCATATGAAGATTATTTGCAGGTTGTATCAAATACAATAGCCGATACGGATTATGAAGATTGGCAAATTGAGGATGCCCAAATATTAGAACGTAATGGATTTAGTACAGTACACTTTGTTGTATTAAAAAAAGACAATAAAAAATCTAACTTTTATTTTACAAAATATGGAGAGTTCTATAAAGTAGTAAAAGATGCTGACAATTATATTGAAAAGCCCATCATCGTACCCGATCCAATTCATCAGACTATTAATCAGTTGTTTGATAAGCCCGAATTAGTAGATGTTGATTGGAATGACGATGTTATAACGGATATAAATGTGGGTATACTTGATAGATTTGATTATAAAACGATTGCATTAAACAATGATTATTCCTGGATTGCAACATTTTGGAATTTAAATGAGAATACAGTTCCTCAGCAAGTATTTCAAGGGTTTTCATCTTCTGAATATGGAGTAAACAATATAGATAGTATCCGTGGAATGCAAGATACAGAAGGACTTTTCTATCACTTTTATTTTAGGAATAAAAACAATAATAATAAAGAAACGGTTGCTACATTCAATGATGATGGATCAATAAAAGTAGTTATATCTTATTAAGTGTAACTACAAAATCCGGAAAAACATAGTACTTTAATTGATATGAAGCAGTTTGTTCGGTTCGGGTTTCCGAAGCCAACAGACTGCCTTCTTCATTATAAGGGAAAGGATGAATATGCAGATGGTCTATGAAATCTACACCCTCTTGTTGAATAATCTTGAATAATGTTTCTTTTGCACACCAATAAAGAAGCAGATGTTCTGCTTCATGTTTTTTATCAATCTTACTATACTCATCTTTACTCATAAATTTGCTATGTATTTTTAAAATTCTATCTCCCCTGTATTCTATATCAATACCTGGTGTAGAATCTTTGGAAAGTATGACAGCCACAAAGCCTTTTGTATGTGATATACTGATTTGCAAATTCTCATTTGGAAGGTAAGGCGCACCATTGAGATGGTAATCAATACGCACTTCTTTATTAAGGAGTTTTTTTGTTAATAAACGGGTAGCCAACCATTCTTTTTTTCTGTTTTCTGTTCGCATATTATCAAGGAAAGGCTGATAGTCTATTTTTCTTGAAAGAAGATATAACAGTTCTTCAGAACTCTCTTCTATTTTCCAAACTCCCCAAAGAGGCTCATTATGTTTAAATAACAATGGCATGATTTATTAGTTCCAACTAAACGATTGAATAAGCTCTTCAATATCAGCTTCTATATATTTCATGACAGGTGCTATTGAATCTACATTCATCTTTGTTTCATAGTATAGCGCTCCTCTGAAAAAGTTGTTTGTACTATCAGTTATCGTAAACTGAATAGGAGAGGCTGATTCACCATCTAATAAAAACAGCTTGGCATAAACACTCTCTACAGAGTTTTCAAATGTTTTTTCTTCTATTGATTGTATTTGTTTGGCTTGTCGTAATACTAATTCTCGAGATTCTTCCATAGCAACGTCCAATGTTGATGGTTTTATAGTAAAATAGCTGCAATATATCTTTGCATGCAGAGAGGGATAAAATATGTTTACCCAATACTGATATTCTTTTGTAGGTGGAAGTTCTATAGTTGCTAAGGATGATATATTAAAGGAATAGGGATATTCTTTCAAGGGTAAAACAGAATAATCCGGAGTCGGCAAATCAATGCGTAAATATCCCCGTGGCTTAGGAGTATATTCCTTGCACGAAGTGGATAATAAAACTCCTATGACAAGAAACACTATTGATATTAGTTTCTGCATATCAGTTTTCTTCTGCGACAAGTTCCGCTGCACGTGTAAACTTCACTTTTAATATCCGGCGATTGTCAATTTCAAGTATCTGGAATCTGTAACCATTATACTCAATAATCTCTCTACGTTTAGGGAAATCTCCTTTTATTTCTAACAACAAACCGGCTAATGTATCTACATCGTCTGTCAGGTCATCAAATTCGGTGGATGTAGCGCCTATTACACGGAAGAAATCATTTAGCAATATTTTGGCTTCAAAGATCATGCTACCATCTGCCAGTCGTATAAATTGTTTTTCATCATCGTCATATTCGTCCGATATTTCACCTACTATCTCTTCTAATATATCTTCCATAGTTACAATACCGGATGTGCCTCCAAATTCATCTACCACAATTGCCATATGGATTTTGTTTTTGCGAAATTCTTCAAGCAGATCATCTATTTTTTTAGTTTCAGGAACAAAATAAGCAGAACGGATAAGGCTTTGCCAACGGAAAGAATTTGGCTTATCAATATAGGGGAGTAAATCTTTTATATAGAGGATGCCCTTTATATCGTCTTCTGTTTCTGCATAAACAGGTATACGTGAATATCCTGAATCAATGATAAAGTCTATCACTTCACGGAAGTTGCTTTTTATCTCAATATCTTCAATATCCAAACGTGGTGTCATGATCTCACTGGCCGTTTTATTATAGAATTTAATAATTTCTGCCAGCATTTCTTTTTCTTCTGAAGTTTCAGTAGAAGACCGTTCCAACGCTTTAGAAAGCTCGTCGACCGAAAAGTCTTTTTTCTTATTTTTCATCAATTTATTGATAAAAGAAGTAGAGCTAACAGATATTTTAGATAAAGGACGACAAACCAACTCGATACCTCTTAATATAAAAGCCGATCTTCTGGCAAATTTTAAAGCATTTGTTTGTGCATGCATTTGGGGAATCATCTCGCCAAAGAGTAATAATAAAAATGACAATACGACGATCTCTATAACTATACCCCAAACGGGAGCATTGGTAAAAGTAATCAAGCTGTTAAAAGCATAGGTGCTAAGCATAATTATTGTTACATTCACAAAAATATTTATTATTAAAAGCGCTGACAATAAATATTCAGAATGTTCAAGTAAATAGATAAGTACGGAATCAGTCGAAGTTTTTTTAGCTTTTATATCGTTTATATCAGCCAATTTTAAGGAGAAAAAAGCTGTTTCTGAAACCGAAATAAAACCTGAAAATACAAGTAAAAATGCTGCGATAATAAATGCAATAATCGGGCCGGCCGTTAATGTATGGATAATTACTTGGTCAAATAAGCCCGAATGAAAATAGTCTGAGTCCAATGGGAGCTGTATTAGTTAAACAATCAGAACGGGAGATCATCCGCGTCGTTAGTGGACTCAATAGACTCAGTAGATTGAATGGACTGAGTAAATTGAGTTGATTGAGTAGATTCTGTTGATTGAGTCGACTGAGTCGATTGGTTTTCCTCTCTCCTCATACCGAAGCTGAAAAATTCAACTTTGTCGGCATATATTTCAGTGAGATAACGTTTAACTCCATTTTGATCATCATAATTGCGGGTACGGATTTTTCCTTCCACATATAATCCGGAGCCTTTCTTCACCCACTTTTCCACAAAAGGAACTAAATCGCGGCGAACAACGATATTATGCCATTCAGTACGTTCCGGCACAACTGTACCATTGGCTAAAGTATATCCTCTTTCGGAAGTAGCTAAAGGAAAATTTGCAACAGCAGTACCACTGTCAAAATAACGGATATCAGGATCTTTTCCTACGTTACCAATTAATATTACTTTATTTAATGACATAATTTTATTTCTTTAATTCTTATACAAAGAAAAACAAATTCGATTACTTTACAAAGAAAAAAGAATGAATATCTTATTATTCTAAATTGTCAATTAAATGTCCATTTCAATGCTAAAGTAGGTACTGCATAAAAACCATTCCGTCCGCCAAAATCATGTGTAAGTTCGACTTCACTCCCAATGCTGAGATTAAAATTATCATCTATGCCTTTGATTTTGTTAAGGTTGACCCAGAATTGAGGTTCAGCCATAAATATAAAATCTCCAACTTCTGTTTTTTCTCTCCACCAATCGGCAAAGCCGGTGAAAGTGCAAATTCCGTTTTTCCCAAAATGTAAATACCAGGTAGCTGTTAATTGGAAATTATTAGGACTGCTATTCTTTTGAATATATTTATACATCGCAGTTAAGGTATAACCTTTACTATAATTCTTATTATTGTAAGTATAAGTAACACCTCCTAAATAAGCATTTTGAAAGGGAAATGATTTGGTAAGTCCACCATTATATTCAACATGTATCGAAAACGGAGGTTCCCAGAATGTAAGTTCCCTGGCAATTTCCCAATATCCTGAGACTATACCTTCACTTTTATAGTCCATATCAATGAAGAAGAAAGTGCTTCCCCATTTATCAGGTTTGAACATTTCAACAGTAGAAGTAAGTAACGGGCGACCATCTAAATCTTTATTATATATAGAATTACCAAAATCATAATGTAATTGTACATTTTGACCATTCAAATACATACCTGAAAAGAGGATCATACATAAGCTTAACAGCTTTTTCATCCTCTTTATAAACTTTTTAAGATTTTCTTTAGTACCGCCTGAGCAGATATTTCTCTATTCGCCGCTTCAGGTATAACAATGCTTTGTGGACTTTCAATTACATCATCGGTAACGATCATATTTCTACGTACCGGTAAACAGTGCATAAAATACGCATTATTGGTGAGTGACATTTTTTCTGTGTCAACAGTCCAATTCAGATCTTTACTCAGCACTTTACCATAATTCGGATCAGTAAATGCTGCCCAGTTCTTTGCATAAATGAAATCTGCTCCTTCAAAAGCCTTGTGTTGGTCGTATTCTACTGTAGCTTTCCCAACAAATGTAGGATCCAGTTCATAACCTTCGGGATGAGTAATTACAAATTCATAATCGGTAGCATTTATCCATTCAGCAAAACTATTAGGAACAGCTTGAGGAAGCGCTTTCGGATGTGGAGCCCATGTCATCACTACTTTAGGCCTTTCTGTCTTTTTATATTCTTCAATGGTAATCAGATCAGCATAACTTTGTAAGGGATGTCGCGTAGCCGCTTCCATACTGAATACAGGGCGTCCTGAATATTGAATAAACTGATTTAATATCTTTTCTGTATAATCCTCTTCTTTATTTTCGAAACGAGCAAAAGAGCGTACACCAATAATATCACAATAGCAACCCATTACAGGTATAGCTTCCAGCATATGCTCAGGTTTGTCACCATCCATTACAACTCCCCGTTCTGTCTCCAGCTTCCATGCTCCCTGATTAATGTCCAGTACCATAGTGTTCATACCAAGATTCATCGCTGCCTTTTGTGTACTTAAACGAGTACGCAGACTGGAATTAAAGAATATCATTAACAAGGTCTTATTCTTTCCTAGTTCCGAAAATTGAAAACGATCCCTTTTAATTTCAAAAGCATCTGCAAGTGCCTGATTCAGATCGCCTATATCGTGTACATTAATAAAGTTTTTCATATCATTCTATTTTAAAAGGGCGGCAAGTTAGAAAGAAAGCACTATATTAGCAAAAAAGGAAAAGAAAAATATATAAGATGCAACTTGTTTAATCATATTTTCATCATAATAAAAGAGAACATAAATTTAAAGAAATATGAAGGCCGGATATTTTATTTGTTTTGTAAGCTTGTTTTTACTGTTTGGTTGTGACAGTGACGACAAAGTGCCATGGGTAGTTATTTGTCCGTCAAATAATACAATGGTACAAGTGTTGACTGTTGATTATACAACGAATAAATTCCTTGGAGGATATGCTATCGAATTACCTCATTACCTTGACACTTTGGAATTGGATTGTAAATACAATTCACCTGTTGACTTCGGAGATATAACCTGGTTTGAAAAGAAAACAGAAACAGAACTCTTCACGGGAACTATTATATGGATGGGTAAAGGCGAAAGAAGTTTTCCTGAGGAAATAAATAATGCTTCTTCTTTTGTCAAACTGGATAAAGTGACAGAAATGCCGACTTTCTATCCATTATTTCATGACGAATATAGTAAAATGGATACAAATGAAGAATTTGACTATACACCAATTTGGCAATCAATAGAAAAACTACAATTCATAAGTTGGATGGAACCATCTACTCCTGCTTATATTTATTTGTATTGTCCGAGTGTTGGGGTTGGTGATCCGGCTGATTGGTACTGGTTAATATTTACCAAGTATTAGCTATAAAATATAACAATAACTATCGGATCTGTCCGTTTCCTTCAATAATATACTTGTAAGTAGTAAGTTCATGTAATGCCATTGGTCCACGGGCATGAAGTTTTTGTGTACTTATACCTATTTCTGCTCCCATACCAAATTGTGCTCCATCGGTAAAAGCAGTCGAAACATTTGCGTATACGCAAGCTGCATCTACCATCTGTTCAAATAATTGGATAGATTCTTGTGATTCACTAACGATGCATTCACTATGTTTAGAACTGTGATTAGCTATATGTTCTAATGCTTGTTCTATAGTATCGACTGTTTTTATGCTCATCTTATAGTCGAGGAATTCCGTTCCAAAACTTTCTTCTGTGGCCTGTTCAAGCAGATTGGAAGGATAACCGGGTGATAATGCCTGATAAGCTCTTTCATCAGCATAGATAATCACATTACTGTCTTTCAGTTTATAACAGAGATTAGGGAGGTCATGTAATCTTTCTTTATGGATTATAAGACAATCAAGCGCATTACATACGCTTACCCTACGAGTCTTAGCATTAGTGATAATATTCTTTCCTTTGTCAGTATCTCCGTATTTATCGAAATACGTATGACAGATACCGGCACCGGTTTCAATAACCGGAATACGAGCATTTTCACGAACAAAGTTAATCAAAGCACTACTACCTCGAGGTATAATCAGGTCAACTAAACCAACAGCATTCAATAGAGCCGTTGTTGCTTCACGATCAGGAGGAAGTAAGGTACATACAGACTTATCAATACCATATTTTGCCAATACTTCATGAATAATAAATACTAATGCTCTGTTTGAAAAATCGGCATCAGATCCTCCTTTTAATACACACGCATTACCACTTTTCAAACAAAGTGAAAATACGTCGAAAGTGACATTTGGCCGGGCTTCATAGATAATGCCTATTACTCCGAATGGGACGCTTACCTTTTTAATAGTCATTGCGTTCGGGCGAGTTGTCTCACAAATAACCTTACCTAAAGGAGAAGCTAACGATGCTACATTTTTCATATCAGCTGCAATTCCCTCAATACGTTCCGTTGTTAACTTCAGGCGATCATATTTGGGATTGGTTATCTCCATAAGAGCCAAATCTTCCGCATTAGCTAAAAGAACAGCTTCTGTATTGGCAAGCAAGAGGTTGGCTGTATCAATAAGTATATCACTGATCGTTTTATCATCCAATCCCGCCATAATACGTGAAGCACGACTGGCTTTGAGTAAAGTTTCTTGTAACTCCATATTTTTTAATCTAAACAAAGATAATCATAATGTATCATAGGTTTCATATCGCGTTGCCCGATAAATTTTGTTGCTTCACTGCTATCATAGCTTGCACGCCCTACACCAATTTGCTTACCGTTCTCATCAAAAATACGAACGATATCATCTTTTTCAAAATCCCCTGCAATTCGGGTAACTCCCACTAACAAAATACTTGTAGCTTTTGGTGCCTGAAGGGCTTCTACAGCTCCTTTATTTAGGTGTATCTCCCCTTTAGCGAAACCTTCAGAGTGGGCAATCCATTTTTTTACATTACTTACCGGCTTTAAAGACGGTTTGAATAAAGTACAGACGACTTTTTTCTTCTTTGATAACAGGTCAGGAAGGATGTTATCACGTTTTCCATTCGCAATAATGACAGCGATACCTTCTTCTGCAACTTTACGTGCGATATTACATTTAGTCAGCATACCGCCACGACCAAAAGAAGATTTTGTTGTTTGAACAAACTCTGAGATATTTTCACTTCCATTTCCAATTTCGGTAATGACTTGAGCTTTAGGATCAGCGGGATCACCATTATAAATACCATCCACATTACTGAGGATTATCAGTGCGTCCATCCCCATCATAGTAGCAATCAGGCCTGAAAGTTCATCATTATCAGTAAACATTAGTTCTGTCACGGAAATGGTATCGTTTTCATTAACAATCGGGATTACTTTATTTTCAAGCATTACCTCCATACAATGTTTCTGGTTAAGGTAATGGATTCGACTGCTAAAATTCTCTTTAGTTGTTAATACTTGTCCGCACTTGATACTATGTTCACGGAAGAGTTCATAGTAACGATTTATCAGTTTAGCTTGTCCGACAGCAGAATAAAGTTGTCGTGCAGATACAGAATCCAGTTTCTTACCGGCCTTAATTTCACTCCGTCCGGAAGCAACGGCACCGGAAGAAATAAGGATAATATCCACGCCTTGTTTATGCAGTTCAGCAACTTGATCTACCAGTGCAGACATTCGTGTAATATCTAATGTACCATCTTTCCGTGTTAGTACATTACTGCCTATTTTTACTGCAACCCTCATAGTAATTGAAAATTGAAAATTGAAAGTTGAAAATGAAAGAATAGAAACGTTTTCCATTTTCCATTTTCAACTTTCAATTAAAGATTGTCTTTATCCCTTATTTCCACTCTACGAATCTTACCGCTAATTGTTTTTGGGAGTTCGTCTACGAACTCGATGATTCGGGGATATTTATAGGGAGCGGTTACCTTTTTTACGTGATCCTGGATCTCCTTAATTAAGGCTTCGCCTGCTTTGTCTTTATATTCTTTTGATAAGATAACAGTTGCTTTTACTACTTGTCCGCGTACTTCATCAGGAACACCGGTTATTGCGCATTCAACAACTGCGGGATGTGTCATCAGGGCGCTCTCTACTTCAAAAGGACCAATACGGTATCCGGAACTTTTGATTACATCGTCGGTACGACCTACGAACCAGAAGTAGCCGTCTTCATCACGCCAGGCGACGTCTCCGGTAAAATAATATCCGTCGTGACAAGTATTCTCAGTCAGTTCAGGATCTCGATAATATTCTTTAAAGAGGCCGAGCGGTTTACCGTTTGAGGTACGAACCACAATTTCGCCTTGTTCTCCGTCTTCCGCAGGGCTGCCATCAGGACGAAGCAGATCTACGTCGTATTGCGGATTTGCTTTTCCCATCGAACCGGGCTTTGGTTCTGTCCATGGGAAGGTACATACAGTCAGCGTTGTTTCTGTTTGTCCGAAACCTTCCATAAGTTTAATACCCGTCAATTTCAGGAATGATTCAAATACGGCAGGATTGAGCGCTTCACCGGCTATTGTACAATATTCCAGTGAACTTAGGTCGTATTTCGTCAGGTCTTCGCGGATAAGGAAACGGAAGATCGTAGGAGGTGCACAAAGTGAAGTAATCCTGTAATCCTGTATCATTTGAAGCATATCAGCCGGATTGAACTTTTCATGATCGTATACAAATACTGTTGCTCCGGCAATCCATTGGCCGTATAATTTACCCCATACGGCTTTTCCCCAACCGGTATCGGCAATGGTGAGATGTAAGCTTCCCTCATGTAAATTATGCCAATAGCTCCCTGTTGTGATATGAGCGAGTGGATAAGTAAAATCATGTGTTACCATCTTCGGATTACCTGTCGTTCCTGATGTAAAATACATAATGGAAATATCGTCATTTGTATTGGGATGCACAGGTCTTTGAAATGGCGCTGCATTCTCAATACCTTTATGGAAATCTTCGAACCCTTCGGGAATGATAGGTCCAATAGATACCAGTTTCGTAATGGAAGGTGATTCGGGCATAGCTGCCAGGATACTATCGGTGATGGTTTTCTCGCCTGCGCAGACAATCATTTTAATATCGGCAGCATTATTACGATAGATTATATCTTTTTTTGTCAGAAGATGTGTAGCCGGTATTACCATTGCGCCAAGTTTATGAAGGGCGATTATAGCAAACCAGAATTCATACCTTCTCTTAAGTACCAGCATTACAGGATCGCCCTTACCAATACCTAACGACTGAAAATAGGAAGCTGTCTGATCAGAATACTTTTTTAAATCTGCAAAGCTGAAGTCTATATGCTTCCCTTGGTCATTTGTCCAGCAGAGTGCACGTTTATCAGGCTGTTCTTTAGCCCATACATCTACTACATCATAACCAAAATTAAAGTTTTCGGGTATATTTACTTTAAAATTCTTTTGAAAATCTTCCTGCGACTCAAAAGTCGTCTTATCTAAAAACCTTTCTACCATGATTTATAATATTACTGCAAGAAAACTTACTTTTTCCCCATCAAGTGCTTTCATACCATGGGGTAATTCTGAATTGAAATAGATACTGTCACCCTCTTCCAGCATAAGATCTTTCCCGTTTATATGGAGTAGTAGTCTGCCTTTAACAACGAGATTAAATTCTTGTCCGGGATGGGAATTAAGGTATATGGATTCGTTTTCGGGTTTGGGATGTACGGTTACTAGGAAGGGGTCGGCTTTTCGGTTTGTGAAACCGGCTGCAAGCGACTGATACTTATATGCTTTTGTACGTTCGACAGCTATTCCTTTTCCTTTGCGAGTAACGAAATAGCTACTCATCTTTGGCTCATCTCCGAACATAAGTGTAGTTAATTCAATACCATAGGCTTGTGATATCTGATGCAATACACTTACAGAAATGTCTTTCATACCTGTTTCCAATTCAAGATATTCGTCAGTTGAAAGATTGCATACTTTAGCCATCTCTTCCGGAGTAATCTCCAGTGCGTCACGAAGACCGGCCAGGCGTTCTGCTATTTGTTTGATCTGTTCATTCATTGGATGTAATATTAGATAATGAGGCTCCAAAGATAAAAATAAAAGATTAGTAACCGGTATTGCATCCATATAAAATAATCAATTTCTATTTTGACTTATTATCAAGCAAAAAGAGTTTTTTGTTTTTATTAAAAATCCGTCACATAATGGGTTAATTATCTGAATTTCAAAAAGTAAAGCGTGACAGATCATCTGTCACAATTCGTCACATCATAAATTGTATAATTGAGTATTATATTTAGTATCACAAATATGAGTTTTATAAATCCGATAATCTATTTTATTTCAGCTAAATGAATTGTTGGTAAATCCTTGATGTATTGTTGTTTTACTCCTTACTCTTTATCATCTTCCTAATGAACTTTTATTGTTTTCACACCTGTGAAAAATAAATTTCACAAGTGTGGGAAAAAGTTTTCACAGCTGTGAAAAAATATTCTCACATCTGTGAAGTTATTAATAGAATATGAATAAATTGATAATATGTTCTTATCTAAGCATTAAAGTTATGGGTCTAAATTATGAGTTCAACAAGCGTCTTTGACAGAAAGATCGGAATCAGAAAGAAAGGTTTCCGACGTACTTTTATAAGGTAATAAATAACATTTCTTATTGAATTATCGTCGGTGACGGATTGTGACGGATAATCTGTCACGCTTTACTTTTTGAAATTCAGATAATTAACTCATTATGTGACGGATTTTTAATAAAATCAAAAAAAAATCGGACAGGTTTATTCAGGATGAATTTATGCTTCATAGAAATAATTCTTATCTTGCGAAAATTAAATTATTTGATATTCAAAACCACAAACAATATGACTACAAGACGTAATTTTATTAAATCTTTGGCAGGTAGCGGCCTGGCTTTATCCTCTATACCTTCTTTTATTTATGCAGGCGAGAATACCGATATATCTGCAAAATCTAAAGAAATACGGATTGCCCTGATTGGTAAAGGTGGCATGGGTACTGCCGATACGAATACCGCACTTCAGGTGCCTGATGTTAGATTGGTGGCTGTGTGCGATTTGTACGATGCGCGATTGGCTTTAGCTAAAGAACAATGGGGGGAGCATCTGTTCACTACAAAAGATTACAAAGATATATTAGACCGTAAAGATGTAGATGTCGTAATAATTGCCACTCCGGATCATTGGCATCAGCCTATAGCGATAGCGGCTATGAAAGCAGGTAAACATGTATATTGTGAAAAGCCGGTTATTCATAAAGTAGGTGAAGGTAAAGCTTTGATCGATGCCCAACAGGTGAGCGGGAAATATTTCCAGACGGGTAGCCAGGGAATGTCATCCCTGGGAAATAAGAAAGCGCGTCAGTTGGTGTTAGGTGGTATTATCGGACAGGTAAATTTCATAGACGGGCAGTTTACATCTGCTCCCCGGCCATTGGGAGAGTATCCGATACCGGAAGATGCTTCTGAAGAAACCATTTGGTGGAAGCAATTCATCGGTAATGCTCCGAATCATAGTTTTGCTCCTCAACGCTTCTTTTACTGGCGAAACTGGAAAGATTATAGCACCGGTATTGCCGGAGATCTGTATGTCCATGTATTGGCTAGTCTACATTATATTACAGATGCCATAGGTCCTTCAAAAGTGTATACGACCGGTGGATTACGTTATTATACTGATGGTTTCAGGGATACTCCGGATGTTATGTTAGGCTATTTTGACTATCCTGATAAGAATAATGTGGGTGCTTTTACAGTTCAGTTAGGTGCTAATTATGTAGACGGTATATCGAAGAAGTGGGGTAGCATGAACTTCCATATCAATGGCTCTGAAGGAAGTCTGGATGTAGAGTGGGGGAAGGTTACACTGAAAACTATAAAAGAGATTGATAAAGAGAAATTTACCTTTTCCGAATTATTAGGTCAAGGCATAGATGAGCCCCAATTTATTTCTCCTACAGAAATCGTTTTTGAAGCGAATGAAGATTATAAAGGCGGGCATTATGACCATTTCAATCACTTCTTTGAAAGTATTCGAAAGAACACCTCAAATATACCAAATGTATTGTTTGGTGTACAGTCGGCTGCTCCGGCTCTGCTTAGTTTTGAAAGTTATACTCGTGGTGAAGCCATCTATTGGGATCCTGAAAATTTAATTGAAATAAAAAAATGAAAAAGTCATTTCTATTTATCTGTGTTATAATGTATATGCTGGTTTCTTGCCAGCGTTCTGAAATAAAAGTTTCACCGTCAGCGTATGATTTGGCGTTTACAGATTTAGCCGCATCGTGGGACGAGGGAATGCCGTTAGGAAATGCTATTGTTGGTTCTTTGGTTTGGGAAAAGGAAAATGCCCTGCGGATGTCGCTTGATAGAATTGATCTATGGGATTTGCGACCATCTGATAGTTTATCAGGACCCAATTACAAATATAAATGGGTATACGATCAGGTAATGAAAAAAGACTATCTGCCTGTGCAAAAGAAGTTCGACCATCCCTATGACCAATTACCTGCACCTTCTAAAATACCCGGAGCAGGATTGGAGTTTTCATTGGAGAAAACAGGTAAACCTGATTCTGTTCGTTTATATCTTAATAATGCGGTATGTGAAGTAAGCTGGTCAAATGGAATGAAAATGCAAACTTTTGTACATGCTACACATCCTGTCGGCTGGTTTCGTATTGAAAATGTTGATGAGTCCTTTATGCCGGAATTAAAGCCTCCGGTATATAATGATTCACAAGCTGCCGGTGAAGATCTCGGGCCGGTTTCAGGACAAGATTTGAGAAGGCTTGAGTATACACAGGGGGAAGTAGTGAAAGGAGATAATTTTATTACTTATCATCAGGTAGGATGGGGTAATTTCTATTATGATGTAGCGGTAAAGTGGGAGAGGGAAGGAAGTACACTTACCGGCGTTTGGAGTATTACTTCTTCATTAGTGGAGGATAAAGCGGAATCAATAGTAGATGAAGCCTTGAAACGAGGTATATATGCGGATTATGAATCGCATCTTTCGTTCTGGAATTCTTTCTGGCAAAAATCTTCTATTACAATACCTGATAAAGTATTGGCGAAACAGTATGCGAATGAGATTTATAAATTTGGTTCTACTGCTCGGGAATATTCATATCCGATCGCTTTACAAGCTGTTTGGACTGCCGATAATGGAAAATTGCCCCCGTGGAAGGGTGATTATCATCATGATTTGAATACGCAGTTAAGTTACTGGCCTTGCTATACAGGGAATTATCTTACCGAAGGCTTAGGCTACTTAAATAAATTATGGGAACAGCGTGACGTAAATAAAAAATATACAAAACAATATTTTGAAAAGGAGGGATTAAATGTACCAGGTGTATGTACCCTTCTAGGCGAAAATATGGCTGGCTGGATACAATACTCCATGTCTCCTACTATTTCAGCATGGCTGTCACAGCATTTTTATCTTCATTATAGATATTCCGGAGATAAAGAGTTTCTTAGAGAAAGAGCCTATCCTTATCTCAAAGACGTGGCTACTTTCCTGGAAGAGATAACTTTCCTTGATAATGAGGGTGTAAGACAATTACCAATGAGTTCCAGTCCCGAGATTTATGATAATAGTTTGCAGGCATGGTTCCATACTATGACAAACTATGACCTTTCTTTAATCTATTTTGCTTTTAATGCGGCATCAGAACTGGCTTCGGATTTAGCCTTAAATGAAGAAGCTGATCACTGGAAGGATCTTCGTGATCAATTGCCTGATTTTGATTTGGGTGAGGATAATGGACTTACTTTTGCAAAAGGGTTTCCTTACAATGAATCTCACAGACATTTTTCTAATTCAATGGCTATCCATCCATTGGGAATTATAGATTGGAGTAAAGGAGAAAAAGACAGAGAAATAATTAAATCGACTATTCATAATTTTGATAAGGTTGGACCTGACTACTGGTGTGGTTATTCCTATAGTTGGCTCGGGAATATGAAAGCGCGTGCAATGGACAGTGAAGGAGCTGCGGAAGCGCTTCGTATATTTGCCGAATGCTTCTGTCTGCGAAATACTTTTCATGTAAATGGCGATCAGACAAAAACCGGTAAATCTAAATTTACTTATCGTCCGTTCACACTGGAAGGTAATTTTGCTTTTGCATCCGGTGTACAGGAAATGTTAATTCAGAGTCATACAGGAGTAATTCATCTGTTTCCTGCTATTCCGGAAAGTTGGAAAGATGTTGAATTTAAGGATTTACGCACGTATGGAGCTTTCTTAGTCTCCGCTTCACAAGAGGGTGGGAGCGTTAAGCAGGTATCTATATATCCTGAAAAAGGTGGTATTGTGTGTTTGAAAAATCCTTTTATAGACGCCTCATTTAAAATTGATGAAGAAAACACTTATACATTAAAAGATGATGTAATTGTGATAGAAACAACAGCAGGAAAAAGGATAACTCTTTCTATTTGAATTAACTGATGAAGAATGCAACTATTGGCAAGGTATCTCTATTGGTTGGAATATCCGTATTGAGCATACCTGAAATATATGGCAAAAGTAAGCAGTCTCCTAATATAGTATTTATATTAGCTGATGATTTTGGGTGGAGTGATTTGCAATGTACTGGTAGTACATATTATGAATCTCCGAACATCGACCGTATTGCCCTAAACGGAATAAATTTTACACAGGGATATGCTGCTTGCCAGGTCTCTAGCCCTTCTCGTGCCAGTATTATGACCGGTAAATTTACAGCTCGTCATGGTATAACTAACTGGATTGGTGAAGCATCAGGAGAAGATTGGCGTAAAATGGGTAGAAACTCAAAACTTTTACCTGCCAAGTATGTCCATAGTTTATCGATGGAAGAAATAGCTTTACCAAAAGCCCTTAGGATTAATGGATATAAAACTTTTATGGCGGGCAAATGGCATTTGGGAGGTGAAGGTTCTACACCTGAAGATCATGGTTTTGATATTAATAAAGGAGGCTTTGGTGTGGGTTCCCCTCCCGGAGGATATTTTTCTCCATATAAAAATCCAAAGTTGAAAGACGGACTGGATGGAGAGAATTTATCCATTCGTCTGGCTAATGAAACGGTCTCTTTTATTGAAGAACATACCAAAAAGAATAAGAAACAGCCTTTTTTTGCCTATCTTTCATTCTATGCTGTTCATGCTCCTTTACAAACTACTGAAGGGAACTGGCGTTATTTCCGTGATAAGGCTAAAGATAGTGTGATTGAGGAAGAAGGTTTTAAAGTCGATAGAACGCTGCCGGTCCGTCAAAACCAGGATAATCCGGTATATGCCGGATTAATAAAGCAGATGGATGATGCGGTAGGTATTCTATTGAATAAGCTGGAAGAGTTGGGGCTGGATGATAATACGATTATTGTATTTACAAGTGATAACGGCGGAGTATCTTCCGGGGATGCATACGCTACAAGTAATTTACCACTTCGCGGAGGAAAAGGACGTCAATGGGAAGGTGGACTTCGTGTACCGGTTCTTGTTCAGTTCCCCGGTTGTAAAACACAGGGTACTCTATGTGATACTCCTGTAACCGGAGCTGATTTCTATCCTACTTTCCTTGACTTTGCAGGTATTCCTCTTCTTCCGGAACAGCATCAGGATGGTGTTTCTATCCGTCCGTTATTGGAAGGTGGAGCAATTCCTGATCGACCATTATACTGGCATTATCCACATTATGGAAATCAGGGAGGAGAGCCTTCTTCCGTTATTCGAGATGGTGATTGGAAACTGATATATTATTATGAAGACGGAAGGAATGAACTATATAATCTCACTATTGATCCATCAGAAAAGGAAACATTAAATGCTCAATATCCTGAAATAGTAGATTATCTAAGTAAGAAGTTATCAGTCTGGCTAACTGAGGTTAATGCAAAGTATCCTGTCCCCGATCCGTTATATGATCCTATTAAAGAAGCAGAATATAAGTATACGCAACAAACAAAAACAAAAGAATTTCTGGAAAAACAAAGAATGCAGATGCTGCAATTGGATTATAAACCCAATGAAGATTGGTGGGGCAGCTCAACAATAGATTAATTATACAATAAAAGGCTATCCGATGAGGATAGCCTTTTATTATCTTTCAGTAAAATATCTTTACTTATTTCTTATTACGATTACCGTAACGGCTCATGAACTTATCAACACGTCCTGCTGTATCCACCAATTTAGATTTACCGGTATAGAACGGGTGAGAAGTATTAGAGATTTCCACTTTTACAAGCGGATATGTAACGCCGTCAATATCGATTGTCTCTCTGGCATTAATAGTAGAACGTGTAATAAATACATCGTCGTTAGACATATCCTTGAATACTACAGGACGATAGTTGTCAGGATGAATACCTTGTTTCATTTCTTTATTTGTTTTTTATTTATATTCTTAATATCTTGTTGGTAACCGAATTGGGATGCAAAGGTATAGAATAGAGTTGAACAAACAAAAAAAATGAGATTGTTTTTTATCAAGATATATCTTTTGTGTTATTTTATATGTTGAATAGCATAATTTTTTACTGATTGTTTCTATCTTTGCTCAAGTTTAAATTATTAACATACTAACATAATACTACAATGGTAAGTTACAAAGAATTAGGCCTGGTAAACACCAAAGAAATGTTTGCAAAGGCAATGAAGGGCGGATATGCGATTCCTGCATTTAATTTTAATAACCTGGAACAGATGCAAGCTATAATTCAGGCTGCAGTTGAGACAAAATCTCCGGTTATTCTTCAGGTTTCAAGTGGTGCCCGTAAATATGCAAACCAAACACTTCTTCGTTATTTGGCTGAAGGTGCTGTAGCATATGCTAAAGAATTAGGCGAACCTAATCCGCAGATTGTTCTTCACTTAGACCATGGTGATTCTTTTGAATTATGTAAAAGCTGTATAGATACCGGTTTTTCTTCTGTAATGATCGATGGTTCTCATTTATCTTATGACGAAAATGTAGCTTTAACAAAGAAAGTAGTTGAATATGCACACAAGTATGATGTAACTGTAGAAGGTGAATTAGGTGTATTGGCCGGAGTGGAAGATGAAGTAAGTTCTGATCATCATACCTATACAGAACCGGACGATGTTGTAGATTTCGTTACAAAAACAGGTTGCGATTCTTTGGCTATCTCTATCGGTACGTCTCATGGAGCAAACAAATTTACTCCTGCTCAGTGTACAAAAGATGCAAACGGTAATCTGGTTCCACCTCCATTACGTTTCGATATCCTCGAAGAAATCGAAAAAAGAATTCCAGGTTTCCCAATCGTATTACACGGAGCGTCTTCAGTTCCTCAGGAAGAAGTTGCTACTATAAATAAATATGGCGGTGCATTGAAAGATGCAATTGGTATACCTGAAGAGCAATTACGTAAAGCTGCTGCTTCTGCTGTATGTAAAATTAATATCGACTCAGACAGTCGTTTAGCTATGACAGCTGCTATTCGTGAAGTTTTTGCTACAAAACCTGCCGAATTTGATCCACGTAAATATCTTGGACCGGCGCGTGACAATGCGAAAAAACTTTACAAACATAAAATCGAAGAAGTTCTTGGATCTGCAAATAGAATCTAAGATCATATACTGAAACTAATATAGATAAAGGTGTTCTTTCAAAGAACACCTTTTTTATTTGTAATAGTCCTTTGTTAAAACTTTTTAAAAGACAAAGAAATAATATCTTATTATTTGGATAATAAGATTTCGGTAATAACTTTGCATTTCAAAGTACTTTTATCTGATTATATGAACAAGCAATTAGAAGACATTAAGGCTATACGTGAGATGATGGAGAAGTCAAGTAAGTTCATTTCACTAAGTGGATTATCAGGTATATTGGCAGGACTTACAGCAATTGCCGGGGCTGCCTTTGCCTATTTCTATCTGTTGAGAGACCCTTCTATGACGGATTATAACAGAATGCAGGAATTAATGATCTTGCTGGCTGACGCATTAGTGGTTTTGTTCATATCCATTAGTTTCGGTATTTACTTTTCATGGAGAAAGGCGAGTAAGACTAATCAGACATTGTTTAATAAACTTACTATGCGGACACTTTACAGTTTAAGCATTCCGTTAATTGCAGGTGGAATCTTTTGTCTGATCCTTTTGTTAAAAGGAGATGTACGTATGGTCATTGCCGGAACACTTATTTTCTATGGATTAGCATTAATAAATGTATCAAAATATACTTTCCGGGAAATTCATTATTTAGGAATAACAGAAATCGTACTGGGTATTGCTGCAGCTATCTTTGCCTGTAACGGACTTTTATTCTGGACTATCGGATTCGGATTATGCCATATTATTTATGGTTTCGTTATGTATAAGAAATATGATTTAAAGAAAGAATGACAAACATTATCTCAAAATTAAACAAGGCCTTCGAAAGCCGGATCAGGTTGGGAATTATGTCTATTCTTTCTGTAAATGAATCGGCCGATTTCAATACCATGAAAAATCTCATGGAACTGACTGACGGTAATCTGGCAAGCCATCTGAAAGCGTTGGAGGGATTAGGGTATGTTCAATCGCATAAACAATTTATCGGTAGGAAGCCTAATACCCAATATACAATAACTGAGGAGGGCAGTAAGAGTTTCAAAGAGCATCTTGATGCTTTGGAAGCGTTTATCAAATAATTTTTTTTACTTATATGCTTTGTTTTTCAAAGTACTTTTATTGAACATATAAACAAACAATTATGGAAACTAAAATTAAAAAGAACGGAAGTTTCACTCAATCCATTACACTGAAAGCGATTATTGTAGGATTTTTAATCCTATTACTCTTTATTCCAAACTTTATGATTCAGGATTTAATTCGGGAAAGGAAAAACAGAAGCTATGAAACGATTGAAAAGATCAATGCTAAATGGAGTCGTGCTCAAACGCTTTGTGCACCCATTCTATCTGTCCCTTATACAAGTTCATATAAAGCATCTGATGACAAGATACTTTACGAGAACCATACGCTCAATATCGTTCCGGAAGAGTTGAATATTGAAACCGTACTGTTTCCGGAAGAAAGACATTATGGTATATACAAAACTATCTTATATAAAAGTGACCAGGTCATATCAGGGACATTCAATCTTAAGAATATCGGTTCGTTAGAGAATACTGTTATTCATTGGGAGAGAGCTCATTTACGATTAGGATTTTCAGACTTAAGAGGGATAACAAGTAATATGGTTTTTAATTTTAATAATAAAACGTACGAAGCAGAAGCAGGAATAAGTAATGATAGTTACTATATAAAAGAGTTGATGGTTTCTTTAGCTGATTCACAATTGAATGGAGAAGAAGAAGTTATTCCCTTCCATTGTAAATTCAATTTAAACGGAAGTAGTAATATCAATTACATTCCAATAGGAAAAACAAGCAAAGTCCATATCAAAGGAGCCTGGAAAGATCCCGGATTTATAGGAAACTTTAGTCCTGAACATACAATAGATAATGATGGTTTTGATGCTACATGGAGCGTTCTTCGCTTCAACAGAAGTATTCCTGATGTATGGAGCGATAGCGGAATTGATTCATATATGGACTCTTCGTTCGGTGTGAATCTGGTAGAAACCGTCGATCATTATCAGCAAAACATGAGATCTGCTAAATATGCCATCATGTTTATTGCGCTTACGTTTGTGGTATTCTTCTTTGTAGAAATACTTACTAAAAAGCGGATACATCCTATTCAATACTTATTAGTGGGAATAGCTTTGATTTTGTTTTACAGTCTTTTACTATCTATCTCCGAACAGTTGAACTTTGCTTTGGCATACCTTATTGCGAGTATTGCAACGATAGGTTTAATAACTTTGTATACACAAAGCATTTTCAAAAATAAAACACAAACAGGTATACTCACCTTTGTCTTGTGTCTTCTCTATATATTTTTATACGTAATACTGCAATTGGAAGACGTTGCATTGCTTATTGGAAGCATTGGACTGTTTGTTATTCTGGCAATCATAATGTATTTCTCCAGGAAAGTAAGCTGGTATAAACCGGAAGAATCTGCGGAAATAGGAGGCTAAAGAAAAAATAAAGATACTTATGATCTTTATATTATATCTATTTATCGGATTAGTTCTCCTATGGATAATAGGAGGACTAATCTATAGTATCAGCTTTCTTTTCAAAAAGAAATTTGGGCTTGCACTTTTATTAATAGGATTTGCATCACTACCTTTTTGGTTTGTATATGCCATAACTTATACTCCAGATAGTTTTTTCGAAGCTATATTTGTCCGGATTACTGCAGAACCATTTCCGGCTTCGGCTAAAATAATCAAGAAAAGAGCTACATCGACCTTTCTGGATCATTCAAACGCTGCCGTTATTCAACTCGATACAGCCGATTTCGACAGAATATATACTATCGTATCTACTGATTCAGTGTATCGAAGAGATTACATGAATCACACAACTGCCTGGAGGACTCACGGCTATGGCAGTGAATTACTCCAACGAGCTAAAATCCCTAATACAGGTTTCGAAAAATATGACTTAGGAAGTAAGCGTACAATTGGGTTTTGTTCAAATAGAAAGTATATTATTATTGAAGATGTTGATTACTGAGTGATCACCAATCAGCAAGCATACTTAGCTGGGTGGCGTTGATAAGCTTTTCAATTCTTTCTTTATATTGAATAGCTCCTTCGGTGAGGTTTTTTCCTGTTTGTTCGGCGTCCATTTCATAAACGACGATAGGAGATTGCCATTTCATACCGGATGTGATGGCGCATACCTGGTAGGGGCGTAATAATTCATCGACAGTGAAACGGTTTCTTCCTCCGCTGCGATAATCATTAGCGTTGTTACCAACAGTAGTAACCACCATCATGGGTTTTCCTACTACTACCGGAGTTTTTGAAAGATGGGTGAATACCTCTTCCTGCCATTTCTTGAGTAAATAGGGAGCAGACATCCAGTATAACGGGAACTGGAATATCAATGCTGACGAGTCGAGCATGATTTGTGTCCAGATATCTGCATCGAATAGTTCGGAGAAATCCTCATACAAAGAGTAAACTGCTACATTATCTAACTCTTTTACTGTATCAATCAATTCTTTGTTCGCCCTTGATTCATTAATGTTTGGATGAGCTAAAATAATAGTTATTTTGCCGGATTCATTGTTCATATAAACTGTTCTTAAAGTTAAAACGATTAGTTAATTAAATTGGTTTTACAACTCTATAACAGTTTAAGTTATAAAAAAGTTTCTGCCGTTTGCTACAATACCTTACTTACTGCTTGAAGTAAGGGAGTAACAGTTAAGGGATCGCCTGTTGCCTGTTTCATCCATTCGGTAGGTGTTAATCTGCCCAGGCTGAATATACGATCGACTTCGGAGGCAAAATCCTTCCCCTCTAAATGCTTTTCCAACTGAAATTCTATGATTTGGCCGAAAGCATAATTTGATAAATAGAGTGGGGAGTCGATCATATGTGAGTAGACTGCTAATATGGTTTGGTCTTTTATTCCGAAGACAGGAGCATAATATGTATTCCAAACCTCTTTCGCTATCGAAATGACGGCGTCACGCAATTGGGTGGCTGTAGCATTGGGATTGGCATACATCCACTTCCATACCGAAATATCAACGAGGGAAACTCCTGATATTTCATACAAAGACCATATTCTGTCCAGGATATCCATTTTCTCTTTTTCAGGATCAGGATTATCAATACCCAGTATCTCTAAATCTCTTTTTTGAAATACAAAAGCCAATGCTTCCGAAAATGAAGTGTTCGGAACTCCTTTCAACATAAAGTAATCCATATCATATAATGAAATGGTTTGCTCCACATTATGTCCGAATTCATGAATGGCTATATTATATCCTTTATAATCCATCCCTTGAGGAGGTATCCGCGTCCGAAGACGTGATTTCGCTCCTTTCATAGCCGCTGCCCAGGCATGCCCTGAACCACGTGCCGGATCCACGGCTATTTTCTCTGCCAAATACTCGGCACGTTCGGGACTGAAACCTAATTTCACCAGGATATTAGGCAGATCTTTTTCCATTGCTTTTGCATCAGGATATAGGGCGCGGGTTTGATTGTCCAGCTTTGTCTCATCCAGATTGCTACGAGCTTTGAAGCCGTCATACCATATATCATATGCTTCTAATTTGCGTCCTAACCGTTTTGATATAATCTTACCCACTTCTTTCAATTCAGGAGCTGATAGATAGGTTTCAAACAACTTCGTAACTTCATCTACGGCTATCTCCATTCCATTATTGAAACGCCTGTCAATATACGTATTACCTGTATATTCGTCTACCTCCTGCATACTGTTGAAATGGCTAAGTAGTTTTTCATAGCGTACGGTTGATTCAGGAGTTGCCGTCACTTTATTGCCTGATTTATACATATCATTGGTATAGGGATTCCAGTCATATTCACCTGAATTGATAACCTCAACGGGTATATCCTGCCCGATAATACGTTTCATCACTTCATACACTGTACGCTGTTTATTTAAGCCTTCTTTACCTTTGTTGTAATTAGCTTTGATTTCGTCGCGTAAATTCCAGTGAGAAAGAAGTATCTGATCTTGTGGGAATAGTTTATTTCCTTTCTGATCCAACAGATGCCCCATATATATATTGTACGAGGAAATATAAATATCGTTATCACTGCTTATCTTAGCCCTTCTTTGCTGTATTTCGGAAGGTATACGCTGCGTATAATAATCTCCCAACCGTGCATAAGCCCACGCTTTTCTGTTATTGCCTAATGCTTCTTTCTCTTCGAGTGATAACTCGGGGAAATTTAGTGCAATGTAAAAGGCTATTTTATTGTTGTAAAAATCTTCGGAAAGATGAGATGAGGGGCTATAAGCGGCAAACTGCTCATCTATAGGAGAAACTTCCCCTTCGGCAATCGTAATATTCCAGCCCAGACGCAACCTCATTGCGTTGAAGTGTCCGTTTATGCCTTCCATATAGTCACTGATTTTCAGGAAGACCATTTCCTTTTCTATGGGATCGGCGACATAATTTTTCAGGCAGAATGCTTTGAAGGCTTCATCATTTCCATCGTGATTTTGCCAGAGTTTGGCAATTTGCTTGACACCTTTTTCCATATAATCTTTTTGGTTACCCGCTTTTGGTTGGAGAGTATCAATGGTTTCCTGTATTACGGACGGGTTGACAGTAGCAAATACATTCATTTGTGAAATCATACAAATCAAAATAGCGCTAAGTATTGTATTTATCTTTTTCATACCTAATTATATATAGTATTATTGGCTTTTCATTGAAACAAAAGTAACTATTTTTATTTTAATCTACTTATATTATCTGTTTGAGGTACGTCTAATTTCATTTTGAGGTACGTCAAAATTTATTTAGAGGTAGGTCAAAATACGATTTGAGGTACCTCAAACAAATTTTATGTAACGTTCTTACTTATTATTGTACACATATTAGTATATAAAGCGGCAAATAGTTTCATTAAATCAGATGTGAAGTTATTAGCAACTTTTTTTATTTCTTATCCAAAACGATAGAACTCTTTCTATGACAAAGGATGGTAGAATTAGAGAAATTTTTCTTAATTCGGAAATGTGTAAATACTTGGAAAAATGAACAAAAAGACCTATCTTGCCGTTATATATGTAAGGGGTTATTATCATCTGTCAGTATGAATACTATGAAATATATAATGTTGCTTACATCAAAAACTACATAAATTATGGTGCACGATTTAGAAATGTTGAAAAACTTTTACTCACACTTTGTACAAAAAGTGGATTCTGCTCGAAAAAAGATTGATCGTCCAATGACATTAGCAGAAAAGATATTATATGCACACCTGTACAGTCCCGATTCTATTTCAAACTATAAAAGAGGAGAAGATTACGTAAACTTCCGTCCCGATAGGGTAGCGATGCAAGACGCCACGGCGCAGATGGCATTGCTTCAATTTATGAATGCGGGAAAAGACAGATCGGCTGTTCCTGCGACAGTGCATTGTGATCATTTGATTCAAGCCAATGTCGGTGCGAAAACAGATATTGAAACGGCTGTTAATACAAACAGGGAAGTGTATGATTTCCTTAAGGCGGTTTCAAATAAGTACGGTATAGGTTTTTGGGAACCGGGTGCCGGTATTATCCATCAGGTGGTATTAGAAAATTATGCTTTCCCCGGAGGTATGATGATCGGTACGGATTCTCATACGCCAAATGCGGGAGGTCTTGGAATGATCGCCATTGGAGTAGGGGGAGCTGATGCCGTGGATGTAATGAGCGAAATGGAATGGGAATTGAAAATGCCTAAACTGATAGGTGTAAAACTTACCGGACGTTTAAACGGTTGGGCTTCACCAAAGGATGTAATCCTGAAGTTGGCTGGCATACTTACTGTAAAAGGTGGAACAAATTCCATTATTGAATATTTTGGAGAGGGAACTTCAACGCTGTCTGCTACGGGCAAAGCTACTATATGCAATATGGGAGCAGAAGTGGGAGCAACTACATCTATCTTCCCGTTTGATACGAAAATGTCGGAATATTTACGCCAAACGGGACGAAATGAAGTGGCGGAGATGGCGGAAAAAATGACACCTTATCTTCAAGCGGATTGGGAAGTTATTGAAACTCCTGAACAATATTATGATCATGTCATTGAGATTGATCTCTCATCCCTCGAACCGTATGTCAACGGGCCGTTCACCCCTGACGCGGCAACTCCTATATCTGAATTTGCTGTTAAGGTGAGGGAAAACGGTTATCCTGAGAAGATGGAAGTAGGGTTGATAGGTTCATGTACCAATTCTTCCTATGAGGATCTAAGCAGGGTGGCGTCTATTGCCCGGCAGGCATTGGAAGATAATATCAAGGTTACTTCTTCACTGATTATAAATCCGGGGTCGGAGCAAATTCGTTATACCGCCGAGCGGGATGGAATTATCGGTGATTTTGAAAAAATCGGTGCGGTAATTATGGCGAATGCGTGCGGACCTTGTATCGGACAATGGAAACGACATACTGACGACAATACCCGTAAGAACTCCATCGTTACGTCTTTTAACCGGAATTTTGCCAAAAGGACGGACGGCAACCCGAATACACATGGATTTGTTGCTTCACCCGAAATAACTATGGCATTAACCATTGCCGGTGATCTTACGTTTAATCCGCTGACAGATAAATTGAAAACGGAGGATGGTCGTGAAGTTATATTGAAAGAACCTGTAGGATTAGATTTTCCACCTCATGGGTTTGATGTAAAAAACAATGGCTATATAGCGCCGGGAGATGGGAATGTGGAAATAAAAATCAATCCTCATTCGGAAAGATTGCAGCTGTTACAGCCTTTTGCAGCTCCTAAAGAAGATGATCTGCTTAGGATGCCGTTACTTCTAAAGGCTGAAGGCAAATGTACTACCGACCATATCTCCATGGCCGGGCCCTGGCTACGTTTCCGTGGACATCTCGAAAATATTTCCGACAATATGTTGATGGGAGCGGTGAATGCATATACAGGGAAAACTAATTCAGTCCTTAATCAATTGACTAATGAGTACGAAGCTGTTTCAGCGGTTGCCAAGCAATATAAAGCGAAAGGAATGTCTTCTATCGTTGTGGCAGAAGATAATTATGGCGAAGGTTCTTCTCGCGAACATGCAGCTATGGAACCCCGTTTCCTCAATGTGAAAGTAATTCTGGTAAAGAGCTTTGCCCGTATTCATGAAACCAATTTGAAAAAGCAGGGTATGCTGGCTCTAACATTTGCAAATAAAGATGATTACGATAAAATACAGGAGGAAGATCATATCTCAATCATCGGAACGAAAGATTTCAGACCGGGGGAGCCACTGATGGCAATCATCTATCATTCAGACGGAACTGAGGAGTCATTCCCTGTAAATCATACCTATAATGAATTGCAAATCAAGTGGTATAAGGCCGGAAGCGCGCTTAATTCAATAAAATAATAACTGAATGATTGAATCACTGAATCACTGAATTATTCAGTTACTCAATTACTCACTCATTCAGTTATTGAGTCATTCAGTCATTAAAGGATATATGTATGAAAATAATAAAAGAGAAAGAAAAATTGATTGTCCCTGACCGGGTGACCATTCCATATATTGAAGGAGATGGAGTGGGAGCAGAGATCACTCCGGTTTGTCAATACATTGTTAACGAGGCTGTTTCTAAAGCATACAATAATACACGTTCAATAGAATGGAAAGAAGTATTGGCCGGTGAAAAAGCGTTTAATTTAACAGGGAGTTGGCTGCCGGACGAAACAATGGATGTATTCAGGGAATATGTTATAGGTATTAAGGGGCCGCTTACAACTCCGATCGGAGGTGGTATACGTTCCCTGAATGTAGCTCTTCGACAGACGTTGGATTTATATGTTTGCTTACGGCCGGTTCGTTGGTTTAAAGGTGTAGTGTCACCCGTTAAGGAGCCACAAAAAGTAGATATGGTTATCTTCAGAGAGAATACAGAAGATATCTATGCCGGAATAGAGTGGCAACAAGGGACGCCCGAAGCCGCTAAGTTTTTAAAGTTCCTGACCGAAGAGATGGGAGTGACGAAAGTACGTTTCCCGGAAACATCCTCATTCGGTGTTAAACCTGTTTCTATAGAAGGAACGGAACGATTGGTAAGAGCAGCGATTGAATATGCATTACAGAATAATTTACCGAGTGTAACATTGGTACATAAAGGTAATATAATGAAATTTACAGAAGGTGGTTTTAAGCAATGGGGATACGCTTTAGCTGAACGCGAATACCCTGATCGAACCACAACAGATCCTGCAAAAGCAAAAGATAAAGTATTGATTAAAGATGTTATTGCAGATGCCTTTCTGCAAAATACATTATTAATTCCCGAAGAATATTCCGTTATTGCCACATTAAACCTGAACGGTGATTACATTTCAGATCAGTTGGCAGCAATGGTCGGAGGCATAGGCATAGCGCCAGGTGCAAATATAAATTACCTGACCGGCCATGCCATCTTTGAAGCAACGCATGGTACTGCACCGATTATTGCGGGAAAAAACATGGTTAATCCCTCCTCATTGTTGCTTTCATCAGTTATGATGCTGGAATACATGGGATGGAACGAAGCTGCTGATTTAATAACTTCGGCAATGGAAAAAGCCTTTACCGAAGGTAAAGCTACACATGATCTGGCTCGTTTTATGCCGGATGGTAACTCTCTTGGCACCAAAGAATTTGGTGATGCTATCATTAATTTATTATAAACTACCTAATAAGAAGAAAAGAAATCTATGAAGAAAGAATATTTAATTTATAAGTTATCGGAGACAGTTAAGACAACATGTAAGATTGATAATGACCTGTTTACTAAATTTAATGTGAAACGGGGGTTAAGAAATGAAGACGGATCCGGGGTATTGGTTGGACTAACTCAGATTGGGAATGTGGTCGGTTATGAACGTTTGCCGGAAGGCGGATTGAAAGCCATACCGGGTAAACTGTATTATCGTGGATACGACGTTGAAGACATAGTTCATGCTTTAATAAAAGAGAAACGTTTTGGCTTTGAAGAAGTCGCTTATCTCATGTTATCAGGTAATCTTCCAGACAAAGAAGAGCTTAAAAACTTCAAAGAACTTATTTGCGAGAATATGCCTCTTGAACAGAAAACAAAGATGAATATCATTGATCTGGAGGGGCAAAACATTATGAATATTCTAGCCCGAAGTGTTTTAGAGATGTATAATTTCGACGCTAATCCTGACGAAACCTCTCCCGAAAACTTAATGCGTCAGTCTATTGAATTAATATCCAAGTTCCCTACTATTATTGCATATGCGTATAATATTTATCGGCATAGTACGCATGGCCGATCGTTACATATCCGTCATCCGAACGAAGATATCTCTATCGCGGAGAACTTTCTCTATATGCTGAAAAAAGATTATACCAAACTTGATGCACGAACATTGGATTTACTCTTGGTGCTTCAGGCCGAACACGGTGGTGGTAATAACTCCACCTTTACAGTTCGCGTAACCAGTTCGTCAGGAACTGATACTTATTCGTCTATTGCAGCCGGTATCGGTTCATTGAAAGGTCCGTTGCACGGAGGGGCGAATATACAGGTGGTTGATATGTTTAATCATTTGAAAGAGAATATCGAAGACTGGAAAAACGTGGATGAGATTGATACTTATTTCATGCGTATGCTGAATAAAGAAGTATATAATAAGACAGGATTGATCTATGGTATCGGTCATGCTGTATATACCATCTCAGATCCTCGTGCTGTTCTGCTGAAAGAAATGGCTCGCGACCTGGCTAAAGAGAAAAAACGTGAAAAGGAATTTGCTTTCCTTGAACTGTTGGAAGAAAGAGCTATCGAATGCTTTGCTAATTTTAAAGGAACGAAGAAGCGCGTATCATCTAATGTAGATTTCTATTCAGGTTTTGTATATGAAATGATTGGTTTGCCGCAGGAAATCTATACACCGTTGTTTGCTATGGCACGTATTGTAGGGTGGACAGCACATCGTATCGAAGAGTTGATCTTCAAGAGCAAACGTATTATCCGCCCTGCCTATAAGAATATTCTCGACGATCAAGAATATATTCCTATCAAAGAACGTTAGTTTATGGAGTGTGTGAATATATAATTTTAGAGTTTACTATTTCTGTCTTCATCCGTTTAAGTAATAATTATGAATTACTTTGTGATGAAGACAGATTGTTTTCTGACAGAAAGTAAACAAATGTCTTTTGTAATAATCATGAAAAACTCTACCTTTGCAGCCGGTTATCGTTGAACAAAACAAAGATTATGCTTGAGTCGCTGCTTTCATCCTCTTATTTCTCTCTCTTTCTTATTATCGCATTAGGTTATATTTTAGGTCGTATCAAGATCAAAGGGCTGTCGCTTGATGTTTCAGCTGTTATCTTCGTGGCCTTGTTGTTTGGACATTATGGAGTAATCATACCTAAAGAAATAGGTAATATAGGTTTAGTACTTTTTATTTTTACTATTGGAATTCAGGCAGGCCCGGGGTTCTTTGACTCTTTTAAATCCAAAGGTAAAACATTAATCATAATAGCTGCTGTTATAACAGGTTCCGCATGTGTTACAGGAGTAATCTTCAAATATGTTTTAGGTATCGATACTCCCAGTATTGTGGGGCTAATAGCAGGAGCATTAACCAGTACGCCGGGTTTAGCTGTAGCTATTGATACAACTCAATCATCTGCATCCTCCATTGCTTATGGTATTGCTTATCCGTTTGGAGTAATTGGTGTTATTTTATTTATCAAGTTGCTTCCGAAGATGCTTAGAATAGATATTGTGTCAGAAGCAAAGAAATTAGAAACAAAACAAAAGAGTCAATACCCATCATTGCATACAGGAACTTTTTCAGTTGAAAACCCGAATGTATATGGAAAGACGTTAGCACAACTTCGGATACGTACCATGACGGGAGGAGTAATTTCGCGGATCAAACATAATGATGTTACCTCAGTGCCTACAGCAACTACCGTTTTATTAGAAGGCGATAGGATTAAAGCGGTTGGAACGGAGAAATCATTGGAACAGTTGGCTATCCTTGTCGGGAAACGTTTGGAAAGCGATTTGCCTTTTGCTAAAACGCAAGAATTACAGTCATTACTATTGACCAATAAAAATATTATCAATCAATCCATCGGTCATCTTAATCTGCAGAATACATTTAGTTGTACTATTACCAGAGTAAGACGAAGCGGGATCGACCTTTCTCCCGAACCAAATCTTGTATTAAAGTTTGGTGACAAACTAATGGTCGCGGGAGAAAAAGAAGATATTAAAGCCTTGGCCCAATATCTTGGCAACGATGAGAAAAAGCTTTCGGATACTGACTTCTTCCCGATTGCGACAGGGATTGTTCTAGGAGTACTGGTTGGAAAGATTAGTATATCCTTTTCAGATAGTTTTACTTTCTCTCCCGGTCTAACGGGCGGCATATTGATTGTTGCTCTTGTATTAAGTGCGATTGGTAAAACGGGGCCTATTATCTGGTCGATGTCAGGTTCTGCTAATCAACTTTTAAGGCAGTTAGGTTTATTATTATTCCTTGCTGAAGTAGGAACATCTGCAGGAGTTAATTTAGTATCTACCTTTCAGGAAAGTGGTTTGACTTTATTTCTTATAGGATTAGCTATTACTGTTATTCCTATGATAATGGCTGTAGTTGTTGGATATTATATTTTTAAAATCAATATACTGGATATGTTAGGAACAATTGCCGGAGGAATGACAAGTACACCGGGACTTGCTGCTGCCGATAGTATGTCTGACAGTTCTGCTCCGAGTGTTGCCTATGCAACGGTCTATCCGATAGCTATGGTGTTCCTGATCTTATTCATCCAGATTATTGTGGGATTTTTGGCTTAATCTGCAAAATGACACTATCTTTGTATAGTAAAACAAAGAAATATCTTCAATTATGTATTTCTCTATGAAAAGGTTATTTGCTATATTGACTTTAACGCTGGTGACGTTTATAGCACAAGCACAGATATTCGATCCCGTAAAATGGAAAATAACTTTAGATGATTCAGGAGCTCCTGAAAAGGCAGTTGTATTTACTGCTACGATGGATGCAGGATGGCACCTGTATGATATGGATCTTCCTGCCGGAGGACCTGTTTCCACTTCATTCACTTTCGAGACATTGACAGGTGCTGAGTTGATAGGCAAACCGGTTGCATCCATAGCACCTACTTCTATATATGATGACCTGTTTAAGATGGATCTCAGATGGTTTGGCGGAACAGTTACCTTTACCCAGAAGTTTAAAGTAACCAATCCTAAAACCTTTAAAATGATAGGTGAAGTTGAGTTTATGGCCTGCAATGATGAAACTTGCCTTCCTCCCGAACGGGTAGAATTTTCTTTTGACAGGAAAAGTATTAAAATGACAGAACAGACTGTCAATGATGAGGCAATAGAAGAAACGCCTGCAGATGAAACAGATACGGTTGCCGAAGGAACGGATTCTTTACCTCTTATCCAAACAACTCCAATCAGACCCATTCAGAAAGGATCTTCCACCATTACCAGTTCATTAACAGAAGATGTTGATTTGTGGACTCCGGTTATTGAAAAGATGAAAGCATATGGAGATGCTACTTTATCAGCAACTGATACTTCCTGGTTATTTATTTTCTTTGCAGGATTTTTAGGAGGTCTTATCGCATTACTTACTCCTTGCGTATGGCCGATGATTCCTATGACGGTAAGTTTCTTCCTCAAACGGACAAAAGACAGAAAGAAAGCAATCCGTGATGCCATCATGTACGGTTTAGCCATTATTATTATTTATCTGGCCTTAGGATTGATTATTACAGGAATATTTGGTGCAAGTGCGTTGAATGATCTTTCGACGAATGCTATATTTAATATTCTATTTTTCCTATTATTGGTAATATTTGCTATCTCTTTCTTTGGTGCTTTTGAGTTGGTATTACCTTCATCATGGACAAATAAACTTGATAATAAAGCTGATTCAACGACAGGTCTTATCAGCATCTTCTTTATGGCCTTTACGTTGGTGCTTGTCTCCTTCTCTTGTACAGGTCCGATTATCGGAACATTGCTTGTCCAGGCTGCTTCTATGGGAAGTGTTACGGGACCGGCGATAGGCATGTTTGGGTTTGCGTTAGCATTAGCTATTCCGTTCAGTTTCTTTGCTATCTTCCCGAATATGTTGCAGAGTATGCCTAAATCAGGAGGTTGGTTGAATTCGGTAAAAGTGGTATTAGGATTTCTTGAGTTAGCTTTAGCGCTGAAGTTTTTATCTGTTGCCGATCTGGCTTATGGATGGCGAATTCTTGATCGTGAAGTATTCCTTGTTTTATGGATTATCATATTCGTATTATTAGGCTTCTATCTGTTAGGCAAGATTAAGTTCGCACATGATAGTGATATAAAATATGTATCTGTACCACGTTTGTTTATGGCAATCATTTCGTTATCCTTTGCTGTCTACATGGTTCCGGGTTTATGGGGTGCTCCGTTGAAGGCAATCAGTGCCTTTGCTCCTCCGTTATATACACAGGATTTCAATCTGTATGACAGTGAGGTCCATGCACCGTTCGACGACTATGAAACGGGGATGTCGTATGCCGAGAAAGTAAACAAACCGGTCATGATCGACTTCTCAGGATACGGATGCGTAAACTGTCGCAAGATGGAAGCCTCCGTATGGACTGATCCGAAAGTAAAGCAGCTATTGGAAAACGATTATGTATTAATCACCCTTTTTGTTGATGATAAAACAAAACTTCCTGAAACAATAGAGATAGAAGAACATGGCAAAACCCGCAAGTTGAAAACTATCGGTGATAAATGGAGTTATCTGCAACGAAGTAAATTCGGGGCAAATGCTCAGCCGTTCTATGTTTTACTGGATAACAACGGTATGCCGCTTGGACCATCCTATGCCTATGATGAAGATGTATCAAAATATGTCAAATTCTTGCAAGAGGGTTTAACGAATTACAGACAACCAGTAGAAAAATAATATTTAAAATGCTAAGTACCCGCGAAGAACAGATGAAGGCTTTCGGCCACCTGTTGGACATTATGGATGAATTACGGGAGAAATGCCCGTGGGATAGAAAGCAAACCAATGAAAGTCTTCGTTCAAATACGATTGAGGAAACGTATGAACTTTGTGATGCAATTATCCGAGATAACAATGAAGATATAAAAAAGGAATTGGGGGACTTACTTCTACACATCATCTTTTATGCAAAGATAGGAGAGGAGAAAGAAGCTTTTGATATCAAGTCCGTTTGTGATACTTTATGTAAAAAACTCATATACCGTCATCCGCATGTCTTTGGGGATGAAGTTGCTGATACAAGTATAAAAGTAGAACAAAGCTGGGAACAGATAAAACTAAAAGAAAAAGGTGGTAATAAGACTGTATTGGAAGGTGTCCCGGCTGCCTTACCGGCTATTGTAAAAGCTCATCGTATACAAGATAAGGCACGAAATGTCGGTTTTGACTGGGAACAACGCGAACAGGTATGGGATAAGGTGCAGGAAGAGTTTAACGAATTAAAAGCAGAAATAGATCAAATGGATGCCGACCGGATGGAGAATGAATTCGGCGATCTTTTCTTCAGTCTGATCAATGCTGCCAGATTATACAAAATAAATCCCGATAACGCTTTAGAGCGTACTAATCAGAAATTTATCCGTCGTTTTAATTACCTCGAAGATCATACCATCAAAGAAGGACGTTCATTAAAAGATATGTCACTCGAAGAGATGGATAAGATATGGGATGAAGCAAAAAGCAAAGGTCTCTGATGGAAATTAGTGATCTCCTTATTGACTGGTATCAAAAAAATAAACGTGATCTACCGTGGAGAAGATCTATCGATCCATATATAATCTGGATATCCGAAATAATCCTCCAACAGACTCGGGTATCACAAGGAATGGACTATTTCAACCGTTTTACAAAACGCTTTCCTGATGTAGCATCTCTCGCTCAAGCAGATGAAGATGAAGTACTGAAATACTGGCAAGGATTAGGCTATTATAGCCGTGCCAGGAATTTGCGAACAGCTGTTAATCAGGTGATGGAAACTTATGGAGGAACTTTTCCAAGCAATTATAAAGATATACTATCCTTAAAAGGTATAGGTGAATATACAGCTGCAGCCATTGTGTCGTTTGTTTGGAATCAGCCATATGCAGTTGTAGACGGTAATGTATTTCGGGTATTAGCTCGTCTCTTTGCTTTGGACACGCCAATAGATACAGGAAAGGGGAAAAAAAAATTTACAGAACTTGCTGCTTCAATACTAAATCCTGAGAAAGCAGGCTTACACAATCAGGCAATCATGGAATTTGGCGCGTTGCAATGTACACCTAAGAATCCGGATTGTACCCACTGTCCGTTAATAAATAAATGTATGGCTTATGCAAAAGGAATGCCTTTACTATATCCCATCAAACAAAACAAAACCAGAACACGTAACCGTTATTTTAATTATCTACATATTAAATATAAAGATAAAACTTATCTGAATCGTCGCATAGGAAACGATATATGGAAAGGATTGTACGAATTTCCATTGATTGAAACTGATAAAGAAACAGATTTTGTTTTATTACAAGAGCTACAGACATTTCAAAACTTATTTCAAAATGTAGGGAAGATCAATGTATCAGTAGAATTATCAAGCGTAAAACACATACTTTCCCATCAGATTATTTATGCAACTTTTTATAAGATAGAAATCGAAAAAAGAACAGAACTGCTAAACTCATACAAAGAAATTGAAGAAACTTCAATTGAAGATTATGCAGTTTCCCGTCTTATGCAGTTATATTTAGAAAAGCATATTTAGTTTTCAATGCGTCTGGAAAATCTCGTTTGCTTTTCTCCTATCTTTTCTTTTTCACCATTATAAGAAAAAACATCTTCCCTAATTATCAATTCAGTTTCTGTTAAACTCAATACCCTCATTAGCCAATCGGCTTCGGGTATATTAATAATTTGGGAAGTTTCATCATAGAAATATCTACGTGGTCGGAAATCACCGTTAATTAAAGGTCCTCCCATATTGTGATATTTCCCATCGAACCAATATCCAAAATCATAAGATAATGCTCCCCATTCTTCAGTTGAAAAATCATAGGAGGCTTCAGCATCCCATAAACCTACTAATAAACTACTATCAATAGTCTCGTTATCATCACATGAAACGGAAAAGGTGTAACATATAATAATAAATAATGCTATTAGTTTATTATGAAAATACTTTTTCATGATCACTCATAAATTATTGTTAGAAAGAGTATATGTCTATAATTATTATTTATAACAATCTGGATGATAATCAATAGTTAGACCCCTATATAGAACTTCTCCTGTATATGTACCCTCAAATACTTGATCATCTTGTATGAATTTATACGTTATATTATACAGATTATCATTAATTCTTTCAATGGTTAGTTCATCATTAGGTATATAATTTACACCATTACATTTAAAATCTTTATACCATTTAAAGCTATCAGTATCTTTACATTGAATTGATGCTGTCTTTAAATTATTATCTTTATCCAGATCAACATTAAACTTAATGGAAATTCCTTTTGGTCCATATTGGTCATTTGATGTATGAAGAACTAGGAATGACCATCCCATTTCAATATAAGATTCAATTGTTGCAAATTTTAAGGAATTAAGATCATCCTTTGATATATCCCTGACAAAAGGCATTAATTCCGGCTCATCCTCTTTACCGTCTTTTATATCATTCTCACAAGAAGTAAAGGCAAAAGAACTGAGTAAAATGCTCATTAATAGAATAAGATAAGACTGATTTTTCATAAAACAAATTATTAATTTAAGATATCTATATACTTATGATGTAAATCTTCGTAAATAAGTTGCATCATCTTTACACAAAATAAAAGAATAACATATCTTTGTCACTTTAATAGCTTAATCCATTTATTAAAATATTATTGTTATGAAAAAGGTTGTTTTAAGTATCGTTTTGTTTGTTTTCTTTTTTACTCTATTAACCTTTACATCATGTAGTTCTAACGGCCAACGTTCTGCAGGACCTGACGAATTAGTAATCGTGGCACATGTTACCATCAAACCAGAATTCAAGGATGATATGATGAAAGCCTTTGAAGGAGTTGTGGAAGGAACACGGAAAGAAGCCGGAAATATATCCTATATTTTATATCAGGATGTAAATAATCCATTAAAATTCACTTTTGTAGAAATATGGAAATCACAAGCAGCTATTGAAGCTCATAATAGCAGTGCTCACTTTCAGGAATTTGCGAAAGCTATAGATGGTAAAGCTGATCTTGAAGTTTATACGATGAAACAGAAGATATAAGCATAAAATACCTGTAAATTTTACTTTTCCTATTTTATCTATACTCCGTCACACCTCGTAACGGAGTACGTCTTGTTTAACCTTTTCCAATTCATAATATAATAACGACTCTTTCGAACTAAAATCATCTGAATATATTAAGCTTCTGTAGCTTAGTAAGTCTATTTATAACCATTTGAATACTATATTTCATGTTTTTTCATTTCGGCATGTTATATTTTCCTCTTTCTTTCGTCTTAGTAATAAAGAATGGAACTCGAGAAGTTTAAAATAAAAGTGCTTCCAATCAGAGAGAAATTATTGAATATCTCATTGAAACTGGTGGATCAAAGGGCAGATGCAGAAGATATTGTGCAGGAAACCTTTTTGAAGCTTTGGAATATAAGGGATAAGCTAGACGAGTATGAAAGCGTAGAAGCATTGGCTGTGATGATGACAAGAAATCTAACTTTAGATAAATTAAGGACCAGAAAGCCAACAGAAGATGAAACGAATTTATGGAAGTATGACTCCGGAGTCAAAAATCCCGCAGAGATAGTTGAAGAACAGGATGCTGTGGCTTGCATTCGTAGACTGATTAAGAATCTTCCTTCACTACAACAGGCTATAATCCGGATGAAAGATATTGAGGGATATGAGATCACAGAAATTGCTGAAATAACAGGAAGCCAATTAGAGGCGGTTAGAGTAAACTTATCGAGAGCCAGAAAGAAAATAAGAGAACAATTTATTGCTTTAAACAATATAAAAGTATGAATATAGATGAACTGTTAAATAAATACTTTGAAGGAGAGACTTCGTGTGAAGAAGAACAACAGCTACGCACATTCTTTGCTTCAGAAAACGTACCGCAACACCTGGCGATTTACAAACCCATGTTTGCCTATATTGATGAGGAGATTACTAAGAACCAACAAAAGAAGATAAAAAGCCCGGTAAATACACGGAAAATATTCTATTATATATCAGGCATAGCAGCAGCTCTTATTTTGATGATAGGTATCCGGCAGTTTATTCTTCCTGCAGATCCATGTCTGTGTTCAGGAAATTATGTAGTGATCAATGGGAGATGTTATACGGATATGAGTAAAGTACGGCAATTGGCGTTTGAGGCACTTCAGGAAGTAGCGACTCCTGTCAATGAATATTTTCCTGAAAAAGATATTGAAGCATTAGATCATGAAATTATTGAAAATCAATTAAAAGAGTTGAGTGATTTCTTTAGTGATGACGAATAAATAAACTTGATATGGCACACATTAAATACACATTAGTCCTGTTTCTTATTGGCTACTTACTGTTCCCGGTTAGTACCAAGGCTGAAGAAATGCAGAAAGATCTGAAAATTCAGGAAGTCTTTCAGCGTTATGGAAAGAAAAAGAATGTAACAATGGTTGAGCTTTCAAATGAAATGCTGGAAACCTATAATATGACTCACTACAAAAGCATCACCATAAAGGATGATGCCGATGCGGTCAGGTTTACGCGTAAATGTCTGGAAACGGATCAACAGGGAGCAAGAAAAATAAAAGAAGTAACGGATGATGGAGGTATTATCTCTGCTTACTATCAACTTCCTGCTATGTTAGAGGACTTAAATCGTTTTATCCTTTTCAAGATTAGTAAAAAAGGAGTCATGACCCTTGTATATATCGAAGGAGAACTGGAAAGTGACGATTTGATAACGATTTTATTTACAGGAAAAGATTTATAACAATAAATTATATAACGATGAAAAGATTACTTATAACAGCTTTTTTATGTTTCCCGGTAGCTATTTGGGCTACTAACAATATCATACCGACAGATACTACTATTATTGTTGATGGGAGACAAATAGAGATAAAAGAAAGTAATGACCGCTTGAAAGTGAAAGTGTATGAAATCACCGATAAGGAAGGTTTTATAGAAGATGAATTGGTTTTTGAAGGACATTATAAGGACGGAAAGAGCCATGAAAGACGGAAGCACTCTATAAATATTCCACTTCCGATATGGAAAAGAGGTTTTGATCCGCATTGGGGAGGTTTTGGAATGGGATTTGCCAATTTTGCTGATGGAAGTTTGGATATAAATGATGTTGACGGAGTAAATTTGCGAAGTGGTAACTCTTTGGAGTATAATGTAAACTTTTTAGAAAAGAGTTTTCTTTTCTCCAAACAATCTAATTTTGCCTTTGTTACCGGTATGGGAATACGTTGGAGCCGGTATAGGATCGGTAATAATCATTACTTTAAAGAAGTAGATGGTATTACCGGTCTATTGCCTGCAGAGAAGGGAATAACCTTCAGTAAAAGCAGACTCAATATCACAAGTCTGACTATACCGCTGTTGTTTGAATGGCAAAACCGAAAAAGAAAGAGTGAACAGTTTTTTGTTTCTGCGGGGGTTGTAGGAGTTATTAAAACAGCTTCTTCATCCAGGGTTGTGTATAGAGATCAAACAGGTAAAAAACATAAAGAGAAGATGGATAGTGGTATGAATATTCGTCCGGTTACTATGGACATCCTACTTCAGGCGGGATATAGCTGGATCGGTATTTATGCAAAGTATTCACCGGTTGGTTTGTTTGAAAGTGGAAAAGGCCCTAAAGTTCATCCGGTATCACTTGGATTACAATTACATTGGTAAAAGTAAAGTCTTAAAAAAGATGTACGTCCGAATATTCACATATTCGGACGTACCACAGTATTTAACCAATAATTATGAAAACAATTATTTAACGAAAAAATGATTGTCATAACAAATATAGGAACTAAATCTTTAATGTGCAAATATTTTGTCTATATTGTATAATGTAAGTGGTAAAGTGAAAAGAATTTTGTAAATAAGGAGGGTATTCTTTAACAAATACGACATAATATCTTAACGGTTTGAATCTAATAATATTGTATAGTCTAAATAAAACGCCCTTTTCCTAAAATATGCTTGAATAAAAATAATTGAGTATGTTTGCATCCATCAATAATAATATATAAGAAAATGGAATCGATAAGGCAAATATACAGAATAGGTTATGGTCCTTCAAGCAGCCATACGATGGGACCTCGCAGAGCAGCACTGATGTTTCTGGAACGTAATAGATTAGCAGCTAAATACACAGTAACGTTATATGGTAGTCTTGCTGCCACAGGAAAAGGTCATATGACGGATACTGCTATTCTCAATGTATTAGGTCCTGTTGCCCCAACAACTATTCTTTGGGAACCCAAAGTATTTCTTCCTTTTCACCCAAATGGGATGATGTTTGAATCTTTTAATGATAACGGAGAAAAACAGCAAAGTTGGACAGTCTACAGTATTGGTGGTGGTACATTGGCTAATGAAGATTTCAATGAACTGAAGACTTCTGAAGTATATGAAATGCAGACCATTCAGGATATCCAAAACTGGTGTCAACGTACCGGTTACTCTTATTGGGAATATGTAGAACAATGTGAAGGTGAAGATATTTGGGAGTATCTGGCAGAAGTCTGGTCTGTAATGCAGGATGCGATACAACGAGGTCTGGAAGCTGAGGGTATCCTTCCTGGTGGATTAGGTATTCGAAGAAAAGCTTCTGATTATCTTATTCGTGCAAAGGGTTATGGAAGCAGTATCAAAAGCAGGGGAATGGTTTATGCCTTTGCTCTGGCTGTTTCTGAAGAAAACGCTTCCGGAGGAAAAATAGTAACTGCCCCTACTTGTGGATCTTGTGGTGTAATACCTGCCGTTCTTTATCATTTAAAAGATACCCGTGAGTTTAGAGATTCACGTATACTTCGTGCATTAGCAACAGCCGGTTTATTTGGAAATGTAGTGCGAACAAATGCGTCGGTATCGGGAGCTGAAGTCGGTTGTCAGGGAGAGGTAGGGGTTGCTTGTGCTATGGCGGCTGCAGCAGCCAGTCAACTTTTCGGTGGAACTGCTGCACAAATTGAGTATGCTGCCGAAATGGGATTAGAACATCATTTAGGTCTAACGTGTGATCCTGTGTGTGGATTAGTTCAAATACCTTGTATAGAACGCAATGCTTTTGCTGCAGCGCGAGCTTTGGATGCAAATACATTTTCAAACTTTTCTGATGGAAGACATCGGGTCAGTTTTGATCAGGTAGTAGAAGTCATGCGTCAAACGGGTAATGATCTTCCAAGCCTTTATAAAGAAACTTCCGAGGGAGGATTAGCTAAATTGTAGCGATCAAATGTTATTATAACATCATTTAATAGTTATTTAAATTATAATATATAAATAATTCAAATATGATTAATTTAAAAAATAGAAATAAATTGATTTATATATAAGTTGACCGGTCTTTAATGCTGTTATTTATTTCCTATAGTTTTAATAAATCTTGTTAAAATAACTATCCAATGATTTCTTCGCGTACTTTAAATAAAGAGATTAAATTCCGGACGTTATATCCGTTAAATATAGCTAAATATGAGAGAGATTATAATATAGTCTCTCTTTTTTTGTTTTATATTTGACATATATGTCAGACACGTATGATAAAATATAAAATAACATTTAAAATATGAAGATAGAAAATAATAAAGATATTGAAAGTCGCATATTAGAAGCGGCAAAGGTTGTATTTGTTCGTAAAGGATATGAAGCAACCAAAATGGGAGATATAGCGGCAGAAGTTGGAATAAGTAGAACTGCCATGCATTATTACTTCCGGACAAAAGAAACACTTTTCGATGCTATTTTGGGCCAACTTTTGGAGAATTTACTACCTAATATTGATATCATAATGGAAGAGGATTCAACTATACTTGAGAAAATGCCCAAAATTATGGAACTATATATTTTATCCATACAAAACAATCCTTTGTTTCCTATTTTCGTCGTTAATGAGATGAATAGGGATCCTGAACATTTATATCGCACTATTCTGAAAGAACCGGAGAAAATAACACCTATTTTACGCTTAAGGGAACAAGTCTTGGAAGAGATGGAAAATGGCTTATTGAAGAAGAGACCTTTGATTGAAATCGGCTCAGGGATGTTAAGTCTTATTGTATTTCCTTTGTTAGCTCGTCATCCTTTGACAACTGTTTTTTTTGAAAGAGATAAAGAAGCTTTTAATGAGTTTTTGCAAAATAGAAAAAAACTTATATGTGATATAATGTATTATATAATGACTCCTGATCAAAAATAATATAGTTAAGATTTATCATATGAAACGATTACTTTTACTTCTATTCATGATCGTTCCTTTTATGTCTATTAAGACTCAGGAAACCTTGTCGATTACGAATTGCTATGAATTGGCACGTAATAACTATCCATTGATCAGGCAATATGAGCTAATAAATAAGACAGAAGGTTATAATTTGTCGAATGCAGGAAAAGCTTGGTTACCACAATTGGGAGTTAGTGCAAAAGCTTCTTATCAAAGCGATGTTACCAAACTACCTTTTGACACAGAAAAGATAGCCGGTTTGATTCCTGGATTTTCTATTCCCACCTTGAGTAAAGATCAATATCAGGTATTAGCAGAGGTAAATCAAAACCTTTGGGATGGAGGTGTTACTCATTCAACCCGTGAAATAACCCGTGCGCAAGCCATAGCAGACCGTGAGCAGTTAGAAACTGATTTATATACTTTAAACGAACGGGTTAATCAATTATATTTTGGTAGTTTATTGCAAGATGAATTGTTGAAACAGAATGATATCCTTCAAAAAGAACTTCAAGTGAATATAAATCGTATAATTGCGATGATTAATAATGGAGTTGCTAATGAATCAGATAAAGAAAGTCTTGAAGTTGAACTGCTAAATGCGCGTCAAAGTGAAATCGAACTCAAAGCAGGTCGTGAGGCGTATCGTTTGATGCTTGGAATATTGATAGGTAAATCCATCACAGAATCTACAGAGCTATTAATTCCTGTAGTTCCGGGAAGTAATTTGTCAACAAATATAAATAGACCGGAACTGCGTGCATTAGATGCACAGGAAGAATTAATCGATATGCGGAATAAACAAATAAATGCCGGTTTAATGCCACAGATAGGATTATTTATTCAGGGAGGATATGGACGTCCCGGATTAAATATGCTAAAAGATAGTTTTGAACCATTTTATGTAGCCGGTGTACGTTTTTCGTGGAATATTGGAAGGTATTATACATTAAGGAATGACCGGAAAAAGATAGAAATTAATAAAAAAAATATAAATCTGCAGCGTGAAATGTTTATTTTTAATATTTCGTTAGATATAACACGACAAAATACAGAAATAAAAAAAATACGTGATCTCATAATTGCAGACAATGATATTGTAAAACTAAGAACTAATATAAAAAAAGCTGCAGAAATCAAACTTGAAAATGGCGTAATATCGGTTACGGATTTAATTCGAGAAATTAATGCTGAAGATCTTGCAAAGCAAAATATAGCCACACATCGTATGCAATATTTAATGTCAATTTATAATTATATATATACTACCAATAATAAGTAAAAACATGAAATCGACAAATAATTTCATTGTATTGATGAGCACAGTTTTACTTGTTTGCTCATGTAATATGAATAAAAAAACATTCGACGCAACAGGGGTATTTGAAGCAACAGAAGTTCTGGTTTCTTCTGAAGTGAATGGTAAAATAATGGAATTAAATATACACGAAGGAGATAAACTTACAGCAGGTGATTATGTCGGGTATATAGACAGTGTACAAATCTATCTTCAGAAAATGCAATTGACAGCGGGCATGAAAGCTGTCGATATCCGTAAGCCTGATATCCGAAAACAGATAGCTGTTTTGGAACAACAAATAGCAACAGCAAAGACTGAACAACGACGAATGGAAAATCTTGTTAAAGCAAAAGCAGGTAACCAAAAACAACTGGATGATATTGTAAATAATTTGAGTTTTCTGGAACGACAATTAGATGCTGAATATTCAACTTTAAGTAAAACCTCAGGGAGTACAAATGCTGAAGCTGAAAGCATGCAATATCAGATTATGCAAATGGATGATCAGCTTCAAAAATGCCGGATTATCAATCCGCTTACCGGTACTGTATTGGTTAAGTATTCAGAACCTGGTGAGTTTACATCTACAGGTAAACTTCTATATAAAATTGCTGACACTGATTTACTGTATCTGCGGGCATATATAACAGCCGGACAATTATCCCAACTCAAACAAGGACAAACAGTCCGGGTGTATGCTGACTATGGAGAAGATGAGCAACGGGAATATTCCGGAACGATTACCTGGATATCCGATAAATCAGAATTTACTCCCAAAGGTATACAAACCAAAGATGAACGAGCTAACCTGGTGTATGCTGTAAAAATAGCTGTAAGGAATGATGGTTATTTGAAAATCGGACAGTATGGAGAAGTTGTATTCAATTGAAAGTTGAAAATGAGTTCAAAGAACGATATAAGTATTGAAAATGTAACGAAGTCATATGGAGATCTCGTAGCATTGAACGATATTTCTCTGAAGATCAATTCCGGTGAGCTATTTGGTTTAATTGGTCCGGATGGAGCGGGGAAAACTACGCTTTTCCGTATACTGACAACTTTAATTCTCGCGGATAGCGGTTCGGCTTCTGTTTGTGGCTGGGATGTAGTAAAAGATTATAAGAAGATTCGTGAAAATGTCGGTTATATGCCGGGGCGATTCTCTCTTTATCAGGATCTTACCGTAGAAGAAAACTTAACGTTCTTTGCGACCGTTTTCAATACGACGATTGAAGAGAACTATGATCTTATCCATGATATATATGTTCAGATCGAACCTTTTAAAAAGCGGCAGGCAGGAAAGCTCTCAGGCGGAATGAAGCAAAAATTGGCTTTATGCTGTGCGTTGATTCATCGTCCTTTAGCTCTTTTTCTTGACGAACCGACAACAGGAGTAGATCCGGTTTCTCGTGTAGAGTTCTGGGATATGTTAGATCGTTTGAAAGCAGAAGGCCTTACGATTCTGGTTTCCACTCCCTATATGGATGAAGCATCTCGTTGTGATAGAATAGCTTTGATGCGTTCCGGAATATGTTTCTCCATTGATACACCTGAGAATATCCGTAATTCATATGATAAACCATTATTTGCAGTACGCTCGGCTTCAATGTATAAATTGTTAGAAGATATACGTACATACCCGGGAACATATTCCTGTTATGCATTCGGCGATTCACATCATCTTACCTTGAAACCGGATTCACAGCATGTTGTAACTCTGGAAAAATTCTTAAAAGATAAGGGGTACACAGATGTGGTTATAGAGCCTATTAAGCCCACAATTGAAGATTGTTTTATGGATTTGGAAAAGGTATAGATATGAGTGTTATAACAACAGAACAATTAACAAAACGATTCGGCACTTTTACAGCCGTTGATCATATCTCTTTTCAAGTAGAAGAAGGAGAAATATTTGGTTTTTTAGGAGCCAACGGTGCCGGAAAAACGACAGCGATGCGTATGCTTTGCGGCCTTTCGATACCTACTTCCGGTAAAGCAACAGTAGCCGGATATGATGTGTATAAAGAAGGTGAACAAATAAAGAAACATATCGGCTATATGAGTCAGAAGTTCTCATTATACGGAGATCTGAAAGTATGGGAAAATATTCGTTTGTTTGGAGGAATATACGGGCTAAGCCGAAAACAACTGGTTGATAAAACTGATGAGTTACTGCATCGATTGGATTTGGAAGAGGAACGGAATACCCTGGTTGCTTCTTTACCATTAGGATGGAAGCAAAAGCTTGCTTTTTCCGTAGCTATTATACATGAGCCTAAAATCGTTTTTCTGGATGAACCGACCGGTGGTGTCGACCCCGTTACACGCCGTCAATTCTGGGAGTTGATATATGAAGCGTCCACAAGAGGTATTACGGTGTTTGTAACTACACACTATATGGACGAAGCCGAATATTGTAATCGAGTATCTATAATGGTCGATGGTAAAATAAATGCGCTGGATAAACCTTCGGTTCTAAAAGCAACCTATAACGCAGCTAATATGAATGAAGTGTTCCGGTCTTTAGCCAGTAAAGCAACACGAAGAGAAGATTAAAAATACTTTATCGCATGAAACAGTTTATATCTTTTATAAAGAAAGAATTCTATCATATTTTTCGAGATAGCCGCACAACGATTATATTATTGATCATCCCTATTGTATTAATCATTTTATTCGGATACGCTATCTCCACTGAAATAAAGAGTTCTCCCATTGCTATAATGGATTATACACGCGATGATGTTACAAACAGGCTAAGTGAACAGTTACAGGCAAGTGAATATTTTGAAATATATCAATATGTAAACAATTTTGAAGAAGCTGAAGCCCTTTTTCGTAAAGGTAAAATACGTTTGGTAGTAGCCTTTCCACAGCAGTTTTCATCCTCCAATGAGCCTTCAATACAACTCTTGGCGGATGCGACAGACCCCAACGAAGCAACAACATTGATACAATATGCAACAGCTATTCTATCCACATCCGATATTCTTACTCAAAATATAAATATAAATGTAGACCAACCCGGTATAACAGTCACTCCGAATTTACTTTATAATCCGCAGATGAAAAGTTCCTATAACTTTGTGCCCGGTGTTATGGGACTGATATTAATACTCATATGCGCATTAATGACATCCGTAGGAATTGTTCGGGAAAAAGAATTAGGAACAATGGAGATTTTATTGGTTTCACCATTAAAGCCGGTTTATATTATTCTGGCCAAAGCAACTCCTTATCTGATATTGAGTCTGGTAAATATTGCAACTATTTTGTTATTATCTTATTTTTTGTTGGGTGTGCCGATTGTAGGTAATATTTTCTTATTAATATCGGTCTCCATCCTGTATGCTTTGGTGTCTCTTAGTCTGGGATTATTAATTTCTACAATAGCAGATACCCAACAGGCAGCCATGCTTATCAGTGCGGTGGTATTAATGTTGCCTGTTATTCTGTTGAGTGGAATGGTCTTTCCAATTGAGAATATGCCCTGGATATTACGGATATTCTCTAATATAGTTCCTGCGAAATGGTACATATTAGCGGTAAAAGATGTGATGATAAAAGGATTAGGGATAGGAGCTATTTTAAATGAAATAGGAGTTTTATTGTTTATGGCCCTATTTCTTATCATAGTTAGTGTGAAACGTTTTAATATCAGATTACAATGAAAATACTAAAGTTTCTGCTGGAAAAAGAGTTCAAACAGATAAGAAGAGATCGTTTCCTGCCGAGGATTATATTCCTTATTCCTATACTTCAATTGTTGATACTTCCTTTTGCAGCAACTTTTGGAATGAAAAATATTAATCTGGGAATAATAGACAACGACCATTCCGTCTATTCTCAACAATTAATAGAAAAGATAAACTCTTCAGGATACTTCAGATTAACGAATGTCTCTTCGAATTATAATGAAGGACTGGTGTCAATTGAGAATAACTCAACCGATATATTACTGGAAATACCAAATGGGTTTGAAAGGGATCTTGGACGAGAAGGAAAAACTGAAATTATGATATCGGCTAATGCTATAAATGGTACGAAAGGTGGCTTGGGCAGTTCTTATCTTTCTTCCATTATTCAAAACTATAATGCGGAATTAGGATACGGAATGGAAATACCCGGAGGTATAACCTACACTCATTTGTATAATCCACATCTGAATTATAAAAACTATATGGTTCCGGCGATAATGGTATTTCTCTTAACGCTGATCGGTGGCTTTTTATCTGCTCTGAATATAGTAAGTGAGAAAGAAAAAGGAACCATAGAACAAATAAATGTATCTCCGATTCCTAAATCTCTTTTCATCCTTTCGAAACTGGTACCTTTCTGGATAATCGGATTTATACTTTTAACATTAGGAGCTATCATTGCCTGGATTGTTTACGGACTAGTCCCCCTTGGAAGTTTTGGGACCATATATTTATTTGCCGCCGTATATCTGATTGCATTTACAGGTTTTGGACTGGCTATATCTTCCATCTCTTCCACGCAACAACAGGCCATGTTCTCGGCCTTCTTCTTTATAATCATATTTGCGTTGATGAGTGGGCTATTCACTCCAATAGACAGTATGCCGGAATGGGCAAAGACAATAACCTTATTCAATCCGGTACGTTACTTTATAGAAGTAATGAGAATGGTCTATCTAAAAGGAAGTCAGTTGTCAGACCTTACCGGACAATTCATAATTGTCTGCTTATTTGCCGTATTTTTCAATGTATTAGCTATTTTGGGTTATCGGAAAAGCAGTTGAGAAACTCTTATAAAACGAAGTTTACGATTTTTGCTGTCACCTGTCACCAACCCTCTTCAAACCTTTTGTGGATGTGGTTTTCAGATGTGATAGATCCTATCATTTATCTGTCACCGGCCTATCACCAGCTATTTTATACGAGCAATATAAACGTTTCAGTTTCTGTATAGCAATCTGATAGACAAAAGTATCTAATTAGAGTCAGACCTTAATCTCATAGATTTATTGTTTAGTTACTAATCATTTATCATTTATTTCGGTTTGTTTTCCTCGGCTCACAGGTGTGAGCCGCACGGATCACCCAGGTGAGCTTCTCGGCTCACACTTGTGAGCCGCACCGTCCACCTCCGTGAGCCGCTAAATCAATTATGACCAAACCACAAATTCATTGCGAGGGAAACAATAATCCTTCCCATCTATTCACCAATAGTTCTTTACGCTCGACAGTAACTAAGCAATAGATTTGGCTTTATATCTCCTAATACCGCTTACGCAGTAACATAATAGAACTATTAACAAAAATAAAATTCAAAACAGTATGAAGTCTCAATACCGCTTACGCAGTAACATAATAGAACAGTGGTAAATCAAAATTGAGTAAATGTTCAGATGAATAGTCTCAATACCGCTTACGCAGTAACATAATAGAACAGTAAAGAAACTATTGAATGTATTGCTGCAAATGTCTCAATACCGCTTACGCAGTAACATAATAGAACATACTGTTAAAACTAGAATTCAGACTTGGACTTTTGCGTCTCAATACCGCTTACGCAGTAACATAATAGAACATCTTATATTCCAGTTATTTACAAAAAAGACTTTATCTGTAGTTCTTCAATACAACTCCATCAATACAAGCTCTTGAGCAAAAATATATATTTTTTCGAAAATGTATTTGTTATTACTATGCAAAATGTATGAATTTTGAAGGCTGTTTAGATATACTTGTCTAATAATCAGATAAATGTATTGAAAAATATTTTCGAAAGAAAATTGAATATTTATGCTGAAATGCTCATTTGCGAAAATTGATCTTTTTACTTGTTTTATAATTGATTGATAATAAACCCAATATGTCAAAGATCAAAATGTTAATAAATTGAAATCTTCGAAAGTAAATCATTTTATTTTTATTTACAAGACATTTTCGAACTTTTTAAAACAGTCAGATATTAACCCGAAATAAGATATATGCTTATAATCAGCCTGTTAATATATTACAGAATTTTCGAAAATGATTTATGTAAATCACAGGACATTTAGGTGAAAACAAATAGGGAAGGTGAAAGCGACTGCTTTCACCCTTAAACCCTCTCCCAAAAAGGATTAGGAAGGGGTTGGTGAAAGGTGAAGGGTATTCTTGTTTAAGAAATAGTAGGATGTGATTTATCTCAAATCCCTACCAAAAATTATTTTTTCAAAACAATTAGCGATGACTTTTGATCGGCACGATAAACATGGCATCTATCCGCGGAAAAAAGATATTCTTCATTAAAGACTTCTTTATCTTGTATATACCCTGATGCCTTAATTGTTGCAGTAAGTCCTGCCAGTTCACCTCTCATAGCATCAGTAATAATCACATAACGCCCCATTGATATGAAATAGTCATCAAGTGATGACTTTTGTGGAGTTATGTCTCTATCTTTCCACATTACTCTAATGCTATCCAGATGTACAAAAGATTCATCATCATATTGTACTGTTATATCATACATTCTGAGCTCTTCAGTACAAGGATAGTTCTGGTCAGGATCATATGTATATACTAATGGTTCCTCCCCGTAATAATTAACATGACATTCATTTGCTCCGACCATTATACCGGATCTGTCTATTACGGGTATATTATTAATATATCCTACAAATCTGAAAGGTTCTTGTAATCCCCATAATTCTTTTCTTAATCCATCATCAACTACCGGGTATACACCTTCTTCCTGATATGAAATTAATTGATATTCATTATAAGATATAGTGACATCGTTACCATTCCAATAAACTTTAAAGCTATCAAGTTTTACGGGTGATTCATCGGGGTACTGTACTTTTATACCTTTTGTTTCAAAAACCTCAGTACATATAATAATTCTTTCATCTTTCGATGAGTTATCACAAGAAATAACTATCATAATAGATAGAATGAAGAAAACTATTTTTTTCATAATGTTAAGTTGTTTTAGACGTTTGTATAAATATATGATGTATAATTTATTAGATATGTTGCATGGATGCAATGAAATCAGTAAATAAAGTAGTCATTTTTCCGGCTACTTCATTGGCTGCTTTTACAACATCTGCTCCATCATTTACAAAGTCATCGGCAAAGTGGTAGCCTTCGTTTGTAATGACTGACATGCCAAATATCCGTAAACCTGCATGGCGGGCTACTATAACTTCGGGAACGGTACTCATGCCTATTGCATCTCCTCCGGCTTTTCCAAAGAAAGCATATTCGGCAGGTGTTTCGTATGACGGGCCGGTAAGTCCAACGTATACACCTTTTTTTAGAGGTATATTCCTCTTTGATGCTATTTCTTCCATTGTTTTAATGAATTCCCTGTCATACGTTCGGGTCATATCAGGAAAACGTACACCGAAAGCTTCATTATTAGGACCGATAAGTGGGTTAGGAGCCATATTAATATGATCACGGATAATCATCAGGTCCCCGACTTTAAAGGTATTATTTATACCTCCTGCCGCATTGGATACTAACAGATTTTCTATACCAAGTAACTTCATTACCCGTATTGGATAAGTAACCTGTTGCATGGTATAGCCTTCGTAATAATGAAAACGCCCCTGCATGGCTAAGACCTGCTTTCCTCCAAGAATACCACAGATCAGATTTCCTTTATGACCCATAACAGTGGATTGGGGAAAATGAGGGATTTCACTATAAGAGATGATGATCGGATCTTCTATCTGATCCGCTAATAAACCTAAGCCACTTCCTAAAATGATACCGATCTTTGGTGTTCTGTTTATTCGTTTTGATAGGTAATCGGCTGTTTCTTTGTACTTATTATTGATATTTTCCATGTTTTTTAACGATTAATGATTAATTTCTACTACTAACTACAATCTACTAACTACTTACTACTCTTTACTAAATTATAAGCTATTTGAGCTGTTCGTTCCATTATTTCATCTTCTCCGGGGACTTCTTTATGTTGCATAAGTATTTTTCCGTTACAGATAACAGTGTCTACACAACTGCCATTGGCAGCATATACGAGGTTTGATATAAAGTTGAAATTTGGGGTAAAGGCCGGCATATTCAGATCGATCAGGCATAAGTCGGCTAAATATCCTTCTTCTATGCGTCCCGCATGTATTCCGAGCATATCAGCTCCTTCTTGTGTTGCCGCGAAAAACATTTCATCAGCAGTTAGTACAACGGGATTTTTTCTCCAACCTTTTCCAAGCAAAGAAGCCAGTTTCATTGCTTCTATCATATCCAGATTATTTGAAGAGGAACAGCCATCCGTACCAATAGCTACAGGAATACCGGTTTTCCGCATCTCAACAAATTTGAATTCGATACCCGACCCCAATTTCATATTCGATGCCGGATTATGGATCACTTTCACTCCATGATCTGCAAGCATCCGGATTTCTTCATCATCAATATACAATCCATGAGCGATCATCAAACGAGGTGATAATACTCCTAAGTGTTGTAAATAACGTACCGGAGTAAGACCAAACTGCTCGATGGAGTTATGTACTTCCGTTTCTGTTTCTGCCAGATGTATATGTATCGGGATATTGTTTTCTTTCGAATATTGATCAGCCCATTGAAGCAGTTCACCCGAAACTGTATAAATAGCATGAGGACCTAAAGCGAACTGTATGCGTTCGCTATACTTATCCATTTCTGAGAACAGTTTCTTAATATGTACTTTGGATTTTTCTTTCTGCTCTTCTTTAAAGAAGTCGAAGCAAGCGCTCGACAACATCGCGCGGATTCCCATCTCTTCCACGGCTTTTGCTGTAGCCGAAAACAGATCATACATATCGAAGAATGCTGTAGTCCCGCTTTTAATCATTTCGAGGCAAGCCAGCTTAGCTCCCCAGTACACATCCTCATGAGTCAGTTTTGCTTCATTCGGCCATATCTTCTCTTCAAGCCAGGCCATCAACGGCATATCATCCCCAAATCCGCGAAAAAGTGTCATGGCAGAATGTGTATGCATATTAACCAACCCGGGAATAACAGCTTTTTTTCGCCCGTTAATTATGGTATCGGCAGTATTAGGTAAGAAATCTGCTATTTGTTTTATCCGGTTACCTTCGATTAATATATCTACCGGTTTATTGTTTAATTCGGCACCTTTAATTAAGATTGTTTTCAACATATTTTATATAGCCCAAAGGCGATTTTCAAATTCAATTAAACTTGGCTTTCATATTTTTGATCTTTTCATCCCCTATACGCTTGAATAAATCGGAAAATATTTCTCTCTTTACCGCAGCGTATGAATACCCCTCTTTTACCTCGACAATACCCAGTTCATCTTTCTGTAGGTTTCCTTTCTGAAATAAAAAGCCTACTATATCCTTTTTGCTTAATTTATCCCGTTTACCCCGATTGATAGTTAGTGTAACCCATTCAGGACTGAGAGGCTTCTTTGCTTGTTGAGGTAGAAAGAACTCTTCCGGTTCCCGTTCAATATACTCGGGTATCAATTCTATTTCATTTAAAATAAGGAATGATTTACCTTCGGCATACATACGGGCGGTACGTCCGTTCCGATGAATATATGCTTCTTCATTTAACGGAAGATGATAATGAATCACATTTTTGACTTCGGGAATATCTAAGCCACGAGAGGCCAGATCGGTAGAAATAAAAACATTCGTACTACCATTACGAAAGCGTGTGAGTGACTTTTCCCTCTCAGGCTGTTCCATTCCCCCGTGAAAGTAATCATTTTCTACTCCCATATCGTTCAGGTAATTACTCACCCGTTCAACAGCTTCACGCAAATTGCAGAAAACGATAGCCGATTCACCTTTTAATTCTCCTAATAACTTATATAACGTCTCCAGTTTATCTTTGATAGGAGATTTAACGACATACACAGTGAGTCGTCGAGAAGTTTTTGCTTCCGAAAGGAAAGAGAGACGTACCGGACTTTTCATTCCGATAAACGGAGGTATCTCAACAGCTTCAGTTGCGGAAGTTAATACCCTTCTTTTAACACGCGGCAAGTAGGATAATATATCTTTCATTTCTTTGAGAAAACCCAATTCCAAAGATTTATCAAATTCATCCAGAATTAGTGTCTGTACTGTTTCCAGATTTATATTTCCCCGTTCCAGATGATCGACAATCCGCCCGGGAGTACCTATCAATACCGTTGGCGGATGTTCCAGGCTTTTCTTTTCTGTCCTGATCGGATGCCCCCCGTATATACAATTTACTTTATATCCGGCACCCAATGAACGAAATACCGTTTCTATCTGTAACGCCAATTCCCGAGACGGCGCAATAATAAGAACCTCTATTCCATTCCCCCCCTTTAGGGGGCCGGGGGGTAACAAAGGAAGCAAAAAAGCCAACGTCTTACCCGAACCGGTCGGGCTGACAAGTATCATATCCTTTACTGTCCCCGCATCCAGAACAGCCTGTTGCATTTCATTTAAGGATGAAATACCTGCGTTTGCAATCGCTTTGGATATTAATTCGTTCATTTGAATTCTTTATAGAATTCAGCTACAGACTCAATACCTTTATAGAAGAAGTCAAGCATCATACTTTCATTAGGTGAATGGATGGCATTCTGCTCCAATCCGAATCCCATTAGAACGGTTTTTATTCCTAATACCTGTTCAAAAGTGGAAATAATAGGAATACTACCTCCACGACGTACGGCTAACGGCGTTTTTCCGAATGCTATACCCATCGCTTTTTCGGCAGCTTTGTAAGCCGGTAAGTCAATCGGGCAAACATACCCTTGTCCACCATGTGTGGGAGTTATTTTTATTTTTACTGATTTCGGAGCCTTTTTATTCAGGTAATCTTCAAATAGCTGCAATATTTTATGGTAATCCTGATTGGGCACTAAACGGGTTGAGATTTTTGCATATGCTTTAGAAGGTAAAACCGTTTTACTTCCTTCTCCCTGATAACCTCCCCATATACCGCAAATATCAAAAGACGGACGGCAACTATTACGTTCGAGTGTAGAATATCCTTTTTCACCGAATAACTCGTCGACATCAATGGCTGCTTTATACTTCTCTTCATCAAAAGGGATTTTAGCGATCATTTCACGTTCTGCAGCAGAGACTTCTTCTACATCATCGTAAAAGCCCGGAACTGTGATACGTCCGTCTGCATCCACAATATCCGCCATTAGTTTACATAACATATTTATCGGATTGGCTACTGCTCCACCAAAGTGTCCCGAATGTAGATCACGATTAGGGCCTGTTATCTCTATTTCCCAATAAGCAAGTCCACGCAAACCGGTAGTGAGTGAAGGTATTTCGGCACTAACCATACTGGTATCCGAAACAAGGATAACATCTGCTTTTAATAAATCCTTATGTTGTATACAAAAAGCTTCCAGGCTGGGCGATCCAATCTCTTCTTCTCCTTCAATAATGAATTTTACATTACAATTTAATAAATCGAGTTTCAAGGCGGTTTCAAAACCCTTTACCTGGATCATACCCTGGCCTTTATCATCATCCGCACCACGCGCCCAAATACGGCCGTCGCGTATTTCCGGTTCAAAGGCATTACTTTTCCATAGTTCCAAAGGTTCAGCTGGCATTACGTCGTAATGAGCATATATTAATACGGTCTTTGCATCGGGAGATATCATCTTTTCACCATACACAACCGGATTACCCTCTGTGGGCATAACCACAGCTTTATCGGCCCCCGAAGAAAGTAATATCTTTGCCCATCGTTGTGCACAGGCAATCATATCATGTTTGTGTTCATGTTTGGCGCTGATCGAAGGAATACGGATAAGTGAAAACAACTCCTCTAAAAACCTCTCTTTATTTTCCTGGATATACGTTTTGACTGACATAAATAATTGTTTAATGAATGATATATTAGAAACAAAGATAAAAATTTCAAATAGATTTAATGCTTTAAGGACGTACTTTCATGAATTTGCTAAATATGAAAAAGGGAGCTACTTTTTGGTATACCCCCTTGAAGACTTATCTTATCAGATCTTTTCCGCTCTTAGTTCTTAATTTGCTATTCAGACAATAAATTATTAATCTGTCCCATAAAAAGAATAGCTCCTGTGCTTTGTTCCTTAATAAAGTATAGGAATGGTTTGTCAAGAAAAAAATCTTGATATTGTGGACCAATACCACTTGCGCCAACCATACCTATTATGGTTACAGCAGTAGCCTCGCTTCCTTCTTCATTTACATTTATGTTTGTTTTTTGCTTTACGAGTGAAACAAAAATAGGATCGGTGTCATTAATTAATGAGAAATCGGCATCTGCATCGCTAAACATCGTATTCATGCCTAAGCTTTTTAAATCGTCATTTATATCTCTCTCATATTCAACTTTAAAACGGGGAATTTTAAGATTCGTATTACGAGGCCACATCGTTGACTGTAAGTTGAGCCAGTAAGATACATCCAGTACCTCTACAATTTGAGAAAGGGATGTATCCTCTTTGGGAAGAAGGAAAACCATACTGAAAGCCCCCAAACCATATGGTACTTCCGCCATCACACATTGCTCATTATACGTATATTGGACGGATGTTTCCCTTTTATTCATCATAGGAATATTTACAATACTACCATTCAGGTTATTAAACGAAGATTCCCTTGTATGGTCTTTATCAAAAAGTATCCCCCACACACCTTTGAAATAGAGCGCATTGATCAGGTACATCACTGATGAGGCATCGATATTATTCAATATTTCAGGTATTTTTCCATGAGTTTTTTCTGAGCACCAGTTATTGATTAATTTCAAGGTCTCCGGATTGTTGAAATCTTCATTCCGGACTTCTGCGTCATAGTATTCCTGATTAACATTGATAAATGGTGCCAGAACAGGAAATAGATGATCTATCCAAATGGAATTCGCCGTTTCAAACGTAACATCTTCTTCAAGATCTTTCAAGGATTCGATTATTTTTTTGAAATAGGAATTCATTTCCTCTCGAGTAAAATCCCCGAAACCTAATGCCTGTTGAATTTCGTCATGCGTTGGGCCATTGGCTCCGTTATTCAGCATACATAATGCCAAGCTGGCGCTTAATGGAGAAACTAAGATATTCTTGTTAGGATCTTCATTGGCCGCGACAGTACGGAAAAAGTTAAAAGCAAACACATTGGTTTGATCGACAATTTGCTTTTCTTTTTCTGTCAATTCGATTTTTTTAACTTCAACTGTTGGTTCTTCTGGAGTTTTACCTGTCTGTATTATAGGGACCTTATCTTCTCCACAAGAAAAAAACAGGGAAGTAATCGTTAATAAACTTATTAGTTTCTTCATGCTATAAAACTTGAATAAATAATTATCGTAAATATATATATAATTTCTTATAAATCAAGTATAATTTGTGTTTTATCAATATCATTAATATCAAACTTTGAAAAAATATATCCAATCAGAAATATTTGTGGAAAAGATTGAATCTATCGTTGTATTTGAGGAATAAATTGGGTATATGATTTATACTTCGTTTTCATAAATAATAACTGGCTTAAAATGCAAGTATATCAACTTGATATGTAGCAATATAGCAATGCTTTTTAGGGTAAGATCATATAGAAACAAATTAAATAAAGAATAGGCTACGTCATTTAGTTTTATATCTTTGCACCCGAAAACAGAATAATAATTAAATTAACTCTATGTTATGAAAATGAAAAGTATTTATGCGTTGATTTTAATTGCTTTTTTGGTTGTATCATGTAATGATGACGATGATAAGATTCCTCCATTCTTCTCGGGTAATGATATCACAGACAAGGCTTCTATTGAAATAAATGATGATAAAGAGGTTACTTTAAAAGTTGATGTTGCAGGTGAATGGAGTTTGTATGCAGGCCCATCTGTAGAGCAGATCGATTTTAGTACTCCTATTTTAAAAGATAATAAAAAAGGTGATTATAAAATTGATGTGAAAACAGACAAAAGAACCTATTATCAACTGGCTGCTTCCGAAGGAAAAGCTATCTTGGCAGAACGTCGTCTTCCCATCGATAGTTGTTATCATTTCCGCGATATGGGTGGATATAAAACAACTGACGGCAAATTCGTTAAATGGGGTAAAGTATTCCGTACAGATGAGTTCAATAGGATTAATTCTTCAGGCGTTGCTTACTTGAATAGTCTTCCACTAAAATCAATAATTGATTTCCGTTCGGTTGAAGAAGCGGGAGAACAACCAAATATTGCTCCGGAATCTGTTAAGAATAAATATGATTTAAATATTTCAATCGGTAGTATTTCTAACATTATATATGCTATGGTTGATGATAAATCAATTTTTACTGCTACAGAAGAGAAAATGACTGAAATAATGAGCAATACTTATCTTCAATTTATTACAGAAGAGGAATGTATTAGTAAATTTAAAGAATTCTTTAGCATATTACAAAATGAAAATAGTGCTCCGCTAGTCTATAATTGTTCAATTGGAAAAGACAGAACAGGGATTTCCTCTTATTTGTTCCTTGTTTCATTAGGAGTAAGTGAAGATACTGCTTTAAAAGATTATCTATTAACAAATACATTTGGAGTATCTGAGAAATATAGAGGTTACATTGCAATGTTGCCTGCAATTAAACCCTTATTTGAAGCAAAGGAAGTTTATATTAAAACAGCAATTAATCAAATAAAGAAAGATCACGGTTCAATAGAAAATTTCCTAACTCAAACATTGAATGTCGATCTTAATAAGATGAAAAGTCTTTATCTGTACTAATTAATTTATCAACATAAAGATCAGAAGACTCAATGTCAGATCGGTATGTTGAGATAAATAACCTTTGATGAAACGTAAAGATTCAGAAATATGTTCCTGCACGGTATTAACGGATATTCCGAGCCGTGCGGCTATTTCTTTATGCGACATGTTTTCAAAACGACTCATATTGAATATCTTTTTCCGTTGAGGAGGTAAGTATTCTATAGCCTCTTTTAAGATTCCCTGATATTCAGAAAAAATTAATTCTACTTCTGCTGAGTTCTCTTCTATGGGTTGTTTCTGTGAAATAATCTTTTTAACCTGAACTTCCACATCCATATCCCGGAAATAATTTAAGACCCTGTTTCTAACGATTGTGTACATAAATGAAGAAAAAGATAAATTAGGGTTTACATATGCACGCATTTCCCATAACCGGATAAAGACTTCCTGGATAATATCATTACTTTCTTCTTCTGACTTCAAAAAGCTAAAACAATAATGCCATAACTTATCCTTATAACGAAGATAAAGTTCCCTGAATGCGTCTTCATCATTACGAGTTAGGAAAATAACAAGTTCTTTATCTGTTATAGAGGAATATGTCATCGTATGGTATTATTAAGCTTCGCTCTTGAAAGACAATGATACAAAATAAAACACAGTTTTTCAATCTTTTTTAGATTTGTCGTTTTGTTAATATAATTTAAATAAGAAACATTCACCCCCGGAACACATCAACAGCCGTGTACTATTATAGTAAAGGAATGAAAAACTCGATATTAATGAATGATTCTATTCAAAATACAAGAATACTGCACCTACTCCAAAAGTATATAGAAAATAAATGTACAGAACAAGAATTATTTAGCTTATTGCATGGATTAAAAAAGTCTGAGTATAATCAACCTTTTGATTTAGTAAGTGAATCCTTATGGAAATATATTGATTCTCAAATTGCTTATCCTGATAAGAGGCGTTCAAGTATATTAAAGAAAGAAGTTGATTTATTATTACAGCGAATAAATCAAAAAGAAAAAACAGCCTTAACACAAAAGACTATCTTCTACCGGAATTGGTTATACCGTATTGCAGCGATTTTTCTTCTATTACTTTGTATAAGTACCGGATACTACTTTATGGGTAAATCCGACAGACAAGAAATTGTTTATAAAGAAATAAGTACCGGACGAGGGGAAACAAAAGAATATACTCTGGATGATGGTACTCATGTAATATTAAATTCGGAAAGTAAATTAATTATACCTTCTGATTATAATGATAAGAATAGATATATTCAAATGAGTGGGGAAGGATTTTTCGATGTAAGTCCTGACCCGGACCACCCTTTTATTATAAAGAATGGATATGCAAAAGTAAAGGTCTTAGGAACTTCCTTTAATGTAAAAACATATCATGAAGATGATTATATCAATGTAACCGTTTCAACCGGTAATGTATTAGTTAACGTTGATGAGCTTGATCTTCAATTACGAGTCACCCCATCAGAACATTTATCCATAAACAAAAAAACAGGAAATCTCACTAAATTACCATTACAGGATAATAAATATATAAACTGGATCGAAGGTTCTCTCTTCTTTGAGAAAGAACCTATAAACGAAGTTATAAAGACCATCAATCGCAGATATAGTAAAAATGTTATTTTGCAGTGTAAAGATTGTAACTATATCATTTCCGGAACGCATGATAATAAGAGTATTGAAGCAGTAGTAGAAGCCATATGTTTTACTACCGGACTTAAATACAAAACAGATGGAGAGAATATAATACTTTATGAACAATAACCTTTAAAATATATGCCTATGATATAATAAAAAAACAAAAAAAGCAGTAGCATACAAATATACTACTGCTCCGTACCTTGCTGTATTCTTCTAAAAGTATTGGACCACAGAAAGAAGAAATACAGTCTGTTTTAACAAATATAATATTCATTAAACTATACAAATGTATGAATTATAATCTAATATTAAGGAAAATACTTATGCGAACTTTCTTAGCCTTGTTGACAATCGCATTATCTATTCAATTTATATGGTCTGAAAATGTTCATGGACAAATACTGAAAGAAACAGATATTACTTATCGCGTAAAAGAAACGCTGATCCATGAAGTTTTTAATCAATTAAGTAAACTGACCGGTTACAATTTTTTCTATGACGAGTCGGTTTTGAAAGAAATTAAACCGGTAAATATTCATGTTAAAAACAGTTCTATCGATCAAATATTGAATGAGCTAACCAAACAAACCGGCTTAGAGTTTAAAAAGATAAATAATACCATTTCTGTAAGTAAAAGACAATTAACCCCGCTTAATGTACAAAGTATTACCCAACAGAAAAGGGCTATAACCGGTGTGGTTCTAGATGAAAATGGTGATCCTGTCATTGCAGCAAATGTTATGGAAAAAGGTACAACGAATGGTATAATAACAGATACAGACGGCCGATTTTCTTTGGATGTATCAGACAATGCAATCCTGGAAGTATCATATATCGGATTTACTGCACAAAATATACCTGTAAAAAACCAAACAAGCTTTAAAATCATACTCGTAGAAGATATGAAAGCTTTGAACGAAGTAGTGGTTATAGGATATGGTGTACAAAAGAAAAAACTTGTTACGGGTGCAACCATACAAGTAAAGGGAGATGAAATCCAAAAGCTTAGTACTATGTCGCCACTGACAGCACTTCAAGGAAAAACACCGGGTGTGTATATTACATCTACGGCGGGAGCTCCCGATAGCGGATATAAAATAAATATCCGTGGACTTGGAACCATAGGAAATGCAAATCCTCTTTATATAATCAATGGTATCGTTGGCGGTGACTTAAATTCAATCAATCCTTCGGATATAGAATCAATCGATGTCTTAAAAGATGCCGCTTCTGCTGCTATTTATGGTTCGAGAGCAGCCAATGGTGTAATCCTTATTTCGACAAAAAAAGGAAAAGCAGGAAAACCAACAGTTACGTATGATGTGTATGGAGGATTCCAAAACGTAGCAAAATACATGGATGTACTCAACGCCCAGGAATATATGGAGATTCAAAATGAATCGTTGACCAATATTGGTATTGCTCCGAATGATTATTCGACTCTGCTTCCGGATTATGTCTGGCAGAAACTCCAAAATGGTTGGAAAGGAACTAACTGGATGAAGGAATTTGCCAATAAAAATGCACCTATTCATAATCATGCTATCAATATTTCGGGAGGAACAGAGCAATCCGTTTATTCAACAGGGGTTACTTATTCATCACAGGAAGGAATATTCGGAGAACCGGAAGTACCTAAATACGAACGTCTCACTTTACGGGCAAATACAGAATACACTCTCCTAAAGAATTCAAAGTTTGATATCATCAAGGTTGGAGAGAACATACTTTATACTTTTAAAAAGAAAAATTCAGGTGTAGGTGATATTCGAAGTATGATAACAGGAAATCCATTAATGCCTGTATACGACCCCGATGGTAATTTTCAGAAATCAATGATATTGGATGCAGATCGTACAAACCCGATTGGACAATATTATTACAATAATAGCCAATCCGGAAATACAAATCATAATTTGAGGATCAATGCTTATATTGAAATTCAACCTATAGAGAAACTCATTATTAAGAGTAACGTAGGTTATTCTATCGATGCTAGTTCAAATCGTTTTTACGGACCGACTTATAATCTGGGAGACAGATATTTCAGAACAGAAGATATTGTCAGGCAGGAACAATCCATAGGAAGAGGCTATCAATGGGAAAATACTATTTCTTATGATTTCAGTTTGATGAATGAGCATAATTTCTCCGCTTTATTGGGTCAGTCTATAGAAAGAGGAGGGCTTGGAGAAGGTATGAAGGGAGAAAATATGAATTCATTGTTTGATTCATATGAATATGCTTATCTGAGAAATGTAAAAACAATCGTTCCCGGTAAAACAACATTAGACGGATGGCCTCATGGCAAAAGCGCTATTTCTTCTTTTTTCGGAAGAGTAAATTACAATTATAAAGAAACTTATCTGGCTTCAGTTATTTTACGTGCTGACGGTTCGTCCAATTTTGCCAAAGGTAACAGATGGGGATATTTTCCTTCAGTTTCTGCAGGCTGGGTACTAACGAATGAATCATTTATGAAGGGTACTGCAAGTTGGTTGGATTTCTTAAAGATAAGAGGTAGTTGGGGACAAAACGGAAATCAGAATGTTTCTCCTTTTCAATACCTTGCAACATATTCATTCGATGCTTCCGATTATTTCTTCGGAGCAGATAAAAGTAATTGGACTACAGGTGCCTTTCCAAAGATACTTCCCAATAAAGATATTACATGGGAAATTTCGGAACAGATAGACTTGGGAATGGATACACGTTTTTTGCAGGGTAGATTAGGTTTTGTTTTCGATTGGTATCGCAAGTCGACTAAAGACTGGTTGGTTCAAGCACCTATTCTGGCTTCACAGGGAGCTGAACCTCCATTTATTAATGGTGGAGACGTATTGAATAAAGGTGTGGAAATGAGTCTTAGCTGGAACGATAATTTAGGTGAATTCTCCTATGGAGTCACAGCCAACATAGGTATCAATAAAAATGAAATAACACGTATTGATAATACAGAAGGTGTCATAGAAGGTGCCAACCCCGGATTTGGAGATGGGCAACCTCCTATTTTCCGTGCCGAAGTAGGTCGTCCGATAGGATATTTCTATGGATTTAAAACAGACGGAGTTTTCCAGAATCAAGAACAAATCGACAATTATAAAGGACCTATATTAAGTGGAACAGAACCCGGAGACCTGATATTTGTGGATACCGATAATAATGGAGTGATTGATATGGCAGACCGGACGATGATAGGGGATCCTAATCCAAATATGAACCTCGGAATCTCTATAAATCTGGCTTATAAAGGTTTTGACTTTTCAATAATGGCTAATGGAAACTTCGGACATCAAATTGCTTCTTCATTTCATAAGGTAAACCATTACAAAGAAAATTATCCGTCCGTATTACTCGACAGATGGCATGGAGAAGGAACTTCAAACCGATATCCCAGATTGACAGCCAACTCAAGTCCAAACTTTATGTATTTCAATGATATATACATTGATAATGCCGATTATCTGAGATTGCAAAACATTACCATCGGATATGATTTCAAAAAACTATTCCCCCAATTATTTTTGCAACAGGCGCGTCTGTATATGACTGTTCAAAACTTATATACATTTACCAGTTACTACGGTTCGGATCCCGAAGTCGGAACATCCGCCGGAGGTAAAGACTGGGGAAATGGTATAGACAGCGGTTTCTATCCTATACCACGTACCATATTAATTGGGGCAAATCTTAAATTCTAAAATTATTCAGTTATGAAGAAATATATTTTTTTATTAATTGTTTTACTATCGACGATTTCCTGTGATGATTTCCTGGATATCAAAGATTATACTAACAAAAATGATCAGAATTTTCCTCTGACAGAAGAAGATGCTATTATGGCATTAGCTTCCTGTTATCACGTTATGGCCAGTTGTCAGGAGTTTTCAACTTATTATATCGGTGACATTCTAAGTGATGATCGTTTTGGCGGAGGTGGTCCAAATGACTTCAATCCACAGGCTTGGGATCAAATGAAAAAGTCGAGTGAAAATATGCAGCAGGAATCATGGAAAAGAGCATACCAGGGAATCTTCAGAGTCAACAAATTATTAGAAGCAATAGAACAAATAACTTTTGTATCTGAAACTTCCAAAAATACAGTTATTGGAGAAGCTTATTTTATGAGGGCTTATTTCTACTTCGAACTAACGAAGATGTTTGGAGATGTTCCTCTATTAGATAATTCTGAGGCTGTAAATATTCCGCGGACTCCGGCAAAAGAAGTATTTTCCTTAATAGCTTCAGATTTAAAAAAGGCTATAGAATTACTACCGGCAATCAATTACCAGTCTATGCTGAAATCATCATTAGGTCATGCCACCAAATGGGCGGCAGAAGGAATGTTGGCTCGTGTATTTCTTTTTTATACAGGATACTATGCGGATAGTTCTCTTCCATTGAAAGAAGGAGGTGAATTATCAAAAAATCAGGTTATCTCTTATTTGGAAGATTGTATTAATAACAGTGGACATCAATTGGTTGAAGATTTTCGTAATATGTGGCCTTATACTAATTCATTAACAGGGGAAGACTATATATATAACAAAGGAAAAGGACTTTTATGGGTTGGTGATGATAATAATATAGAAACGATATTTGCAATAAAATTCGGAACAAAAGGAGATTGGAGTAATAAAGACTATGCAAATCTTGTTGCTTTATGCTGGAGTTTTAGAGGACAATCCAGCTATGCAAATGTATTCCCCTTTGCGCAAGGTTGGGGACAAGGCCCGGTTAATCCTAAACTAATTGAAGAATGGATCGCTTATGAACCCAATGATACGATAAGACGTGAAGGTAGTATTATCAATGTAAGAGATCCTGAAAGTGGTATAGAATTATATGAAGAAGGCGGATGGGAACAAATGCAAGACGGAGGTTACTGGCAAAAAAAATATATTGGAGTAAACGCCTGGACTAACAAAGAGGCCCGTCAGTTTAAAGGATATTCAACCATTATGTTTGGAGGACTCGACGATTATGCTTTTATAAACACTCAGGATCAGGTCTTATTACGTTTTGCGGATATTCTATTAATGCACTCGGAATTAACTGAAACCAATACAGGTATTAATGAAGTACGAAAGCGAGTTAAATTACCTCCGGTAGCAGGTTACACAACAGAAATATTAAGAAGCGAACGTCGCTTTGAACTTACCTGTGAAGGATACCGCTATTATGATATGCTCCGCTGGTATGGTAAAAATGCAGGTGTTGAAATTGATAAAAATCAAAACGGGGTGAATGTCCTTAATAATCGGATAGAGTCTGTGATCAATTATAACCTGACAAAACGAATACAGGAAACAGGTGGTTTTCTCCAGATCCCTCAGACAGAAATAGATCTGTCAAATGGTGTTCTGGAACAAACTCCGGGTTGGGATAGTTCTGATATAAATTTATAAATTTGGTATTAGAAATACTTTTTTAAACGGTAAATATTGGTATTTTTGCTGATATTTACCGCTTAATATTATGGATATATGAGACCACCGCTTTTATTTACACTTATTTTTTCTTTGTTTCTATTTTGCGCATGTAATAAATCCGAAATCTCTTTTGTTACTGATGCCTTTGAAATGCAAATTGATAATAAAGGGTATATAACTTCTCTGACAGACAAGAGTTCCGGATTACATTATAATTCCCGTGATCAACAATCTCCATTATTAACTATACGGATAAATAATATATATGAATATCCGACTTCTGCTTCATGGGATGAAGTGGGAGAAATATTAAAGTTTTCTTTTCCGAAAAACAATACAGAAGCTATCGTCAAAGTTAAACAGAATGTGAAGTATATCACATTTGAATTAGCAGATATTCATTCTGATAAAGATGTAGAATTGATAGTGTGGGGGCCATACGCCACAAATATATCCCAGGTAGTGGGGGAATGTGTCGGCGTAGTGCAAAACGAAGATTATGTTATTGGAATACAAGCCTTAAATCCTAAAACAATAGGTGGTTATCCTACCACAGAGGATGATGTGGATCCTTCCTTCGATATTTTTGCTACAAATTCACTAGTGGATGTCTCCGACTCTATGAAAGTTTTGTATAGAGGTCAGACTGCTAAACATACCGATTTCGGAAGTGTTTTGCAAGCTTATTGCCGAAATCGTGATAAAGAACGGATCATTCCGATGTGGGGACATACCTCTTATACAGCTCCTGCATATAATGACGGGGGAGTTATTGGTAGTAAATTAGCAGTATTTGGATGTAAAAAAGAAGTTGTCCTTGATTATATAGAAGAAATAGAGTTTAATGAGAATCTTCCACACCCTGAATTGAATGGTGTATGGATGAAGCGTGCGCCGGAAGCAGCACAGGCATACATCATTTACCCTTTTAACGAAACAAATATTAATAAAGCCATTGAATTTACGAAGAAAACAGGTTTGAAATATCTCTATCATGGCGGACCATTTAAGACATGGGGAAAGTTTGAATTGAACCCTTCTGAGTTTCCTTCTGGAATAGACGGTTTGAAAAAATGTGTAGAGATTGCCGGACAATCAGGGATTAAATTGGGAATCCATACGCTTTCCAATTTTATAACAACCAATGATCCGTATGTAACACCCATACCAGACAAAAGATTAGCAAAAGTAGGTAGCTCTGTTTTAGCCGCTTCAATAAATGATACGCAAACTGAAATAGAAATTGAAGATCCAACCTTTTTCAATCAAATGGAAAACAACAGTCTTCATGGTGTAATGATAGGAGAAGAGCTGATTCGATATGAAAAAGTAAGCGATTCAGCTCCATGGAAATTACTTAACTGCCAACGAGGGGCATGGAATACAAAGGCAGCATCTTATGAAAAAGGAGTGGAGATTAGCAAATTGATGGATCATGGTTATAAAGTATTTCTTACAGATATTGATTTAACAAAAGAAATGGCCCGAAATATTGCTGATATATTTAATTATACTGGTATAGAACAAATTTCTTTTGACGGATTGGAAGGAGCTTGGTCTACAGGATTAGGACAATATGGTCTATCATTGATGATAAAAGAATGGTATGACAGTCTCAAACCGGAATATCGCAATAATATCAATGATGCAAGTATGACGACGCATTATAACTGGCATACTTTTACAAGAATGAATTGGGGAGAACCCTGGTATGCTGGATTTAGAGAAAGTCAAATGAACTACAGACTTATGAATCAGGATTTTTATCGTCGTAACCTAATGCCATGCATGCTTGGATGGTTCAAGTTTGATGCAAATACGAGTATTGAAGACATAGAATGGTTACTAGCTCGTTCTGCAGCTTTCGATGCAGGATACACTTTAGTTACCGATAAAGAGAATGTAGAACAAAATGGAACATCAGAACAAATTATAACAGCAATCAGAGAATGGGAAAATGCTCGTCTTTCAGGAGCATTCTCAAAGGAATTGAAACTCGAGATGGAGCATATAGCCAATGAATATACACTCAGACAAACAAGTGATGATTCCTGGGATCTCCTTCCTTACAATGTCCAAAGATTCAAACATCAAAATATGATTCGACAACCAGGAGAACCAGTTATTTCCAAATGGGTATTCAATAACAAATATGAAAGACAACCTATACAATTTATATTGAAAGCAACAGATCGAATTTCTTCCATATCTATGGAGATAGCCAATTTCTCGACTGTTGATATAAAGACTGTATTAGAAAAAGATGAATACATAAAATATACAGGAGAGGAAAAGGTATTTATTTATGACAAAAATTGGAATCTACAAAGAAGTATTTCTGTTGATTCTAAGAGTATGACTATTCCAGAAGGCGATTCACAAGTTATCTTTTCATGTACCTTTGATAAAGTAAATGACACTGATGCTTTTGTTTCCGGAGAATTTAAAACTGTAGGAAAAGAAATCCCTTTAAAAGCTATACGGGTAATTAATAAATGAAAATCTTTAAATAGGACTAGATTTTGAGAAAAACGATCAGTAAAAGTATCTATTGAGAAAGGACCTTTTTTAGCATATCTTAGAGAGATTAATAACTTTGATTAAAAAATAAAATACTATTATGAAAAAATTATTGTTGATATTTATGTGTAGTGTAATGACTCTGCATTTTACACAAAGTGCTACATCTGTTGATATATGGACAGCTAACTCATATATTAATGTATTTAAAGATTTTATTAAAGAAGAAAGCTCATCAACCAGATTAGATTTAGTTGTTGCAAAAAATGAATACGAATCTTATCAGATATTACTTCGAGGAGATAATCCTTTTGTAATACAAGGTGTTGATTTTACAGACCTCATCTCGGAGAAAGAAAAGATACTTTCTTCCAATCTGAGCTTTAATTATTTGGAATACGTTTATATAAGTAAAAACTCTGTCGAAAGGAAACCGGAAAATCTGGTAAGGTGGGGAGAAGGATACTATCCAGATCCGTTGTCTAATGAATCGGAAATTAATGTAGAAGGCGGTGAAACACAATCTATTTGGATTACTTTGTATGTACCTGTCAATACCCGCCCAGGACTTTATAAAGGTACAGCTCTGGTAAGAACCTCTGTTGGTAATTATCCGGTTGAAATAACAGTTGAGGTTAATAATGTAACAATTCCGAATGCCAATGAAAGTGATTTTGATATTATGCACCATCAACAGATTGCAGGGACATGGTTTTATGATGCTACACGAAGACATCATCCACAAGATGTTATTGTTCAAATATATGGACATGAACGTTGGACACCAGAATGGTGGGAGTTAGTTAATGATATGGCTGATAATATGCGTCGTAGCCGGATGAATGTACTTTTTGTAAATACACAGCAACTGTTATTAGATGCTCCTGGTACTCAATTAAAAAAAGGCAAGTTTATCTTTGACTGGTCGAAATTCGATGAATATATTCAGTTCTTCATTGACAAAAAAGCTATCAATAAAATGGAAGGGTTACATTTGGGCTCTACTATTGGTGTTGTTGGCGAGACATTCAAATCTTATATTCTTACAACCAATAAAAAAGGTGAGCTATGTTCTTCAAATGTAGAACCAATGAGTAAACCATGTCGTTTATTTCATAACCAGTTTTTAGGAGCATTATATGAGCATTTAAAAGAAAAGGGATGGTTGGAAATGTGGATACAACATATTGGAGATGAGGCAGTCTCTGAACTTCAACATAAGCAGTATGCTTATTATATGGAAAAGTTGAAGAGCCAGGCCCCGGATATGCAGTGCGGGGATCCTACTTTTTCATTAGAATCCGCAAAAAATGCGGTAGCACATGGTGCAACATTAGTTACACCACTTGAAGATTTGTACCAATTAAATAAACCAGCATTCGATACCATGCAAATAAATGGAGTGAAAATATATGGTTATAATTGTTGTGGTCCTCATTATAGCTGGTTGAATCGATTAATAGATCATCCTGTGTGGCATCAAAGGCAACTGGGATGGCTTAGTTATAAATGGAGATTATCGGGTTGGTTACATTGGGGATGGAATTTTTGGGTTGACTGGTTTCAGAATAAATTACATGAGATAGATGAAGAAGCATTTAAAGGAGATCATTATTCTGTTTATCCTGATGTTAGTAATAATAAAATAAAAAGTTCTATCCGAATGAATGCTATTCGTGATATGGGGGAAGAATATGAATTATTACGTATGCTTGGAAATAAAAATCCAGAATTGGCATTGAAATTTATTGACAAAGTTACTCCTGATGGTAATGAAGGATATATATCTGATACAGAAACGTTGAATGCTACACGAAATGAACTAATTAGGGCTTGTGCTATATATGCTCAGTTTGAATAAATCCAAACATATTGCTTTATGTTTTCTGGTTAATACACAATAAAAGTGTAAGAAGAAAATATTACTTCTTCAAAGAGAGATTCGTTGTTTTTCCTGAAAATACGCAACATCTATGTAGATGCTACTACAACATCACTTTCACATTTCAAATAATCATTACCTTTAGGTCATGAATATAGACTTTCAGGAACTCTACAGCCAATGCTATAAGAAATCATTTAGATTTGTTAAGGCGTATGTACAAAATGAAATGATAGCTGAGGATATTGTCTCTGACTCCATTATAAAGTTATGGAATATAATGAGAGAGAAGGAGATTGAACATCCACAGGCATTTCTCCTTACACTTTTAAAGAACAAAGCTTTAGATTATTTGAGAAAAGATACGTTACGTCAGACAATTGAGGATGAATTGGCAGAAGCTTATCAATATGAATTATCCTTGCGTATTTCTACATTGGAAGCATGTAACCCTGAAACATTATTCTCCAGAGAGGTAGAAGATATTATAGAAAGAACTTTACTTTCTTTACCAGAGCAAACCCGAATTATTTTTGAGTTAAGCCGTTATGAAGGGTTATCTGTTAAAGAAATAGCTTTACAATTAGATATGAAACCTAAAGCTGTGGAATATCATATTACGCGTTCTTTAAAAGTCCTTAGAGCCAATTTAAAAGATTATCTTCCGTTAGTGATTTTTCTTTTCGAACTATGAGAATGTATTAAATACTTTAGGAAAAATAGATACTAGATTTAGGGATTTTGTTTTCCCAAACGTTTATAATAGTAGGAGGTATTTAAAACAATGAATATACATACTATTTTATACCAGTATATCAAAGGAGATGTGACCGATGAAGACAGACGTAAGATATTACGCTGGCTGCAGGAAGATAAAGCACATGAACAAGAATATCTTTCTTTACGGAAACTCTATGATTTGAATGTTTGGAACGCTGAAGAAAAACAGAAGTCCTCTTTACCTCAAAAGAAAAGTATATCAATACGAAAAATCTCATTGAAATTTCTAAAGATTGCTTCTATCCTAATCTTCGGGATTCTGACGACTTATTTTTTTATGAAAGAATCTTACTCCTCTCAAACACAAATGATCTATGTTCCGTTTGGTCAGCGTAGCGAATTGTTCTTGAGTGATGGTACGCAAGTGTGGTTAAATTCGGGAACAACCCTAAATTTTCCGGAAAACTTTTCTCAAAAAGCAAGAAATGTAACACTTGATGGAGAAGCTTATTTTAAGGTGGCTAAAAATAAGGATAAACCGTTTATTGTACATTCAGAGCAACACAATATTAAGGTTTTAGGTACAGAATTTAATGTAAAAGCTTATCAGGGTAAGAATAGTTTTGAGACAGCATTACTGGAAGGAAGCATAGAAATTTTATCTATAAAGGATGAAAAAGCATATATTATTGAAAAAAATGAAACTCTCTCTTTTAAAGAAGGAAAAATGGTAAAAGAAGCAATTTCTGATTTTAATTATTTTAAATGGAGGGATGGTTTAATATGCTTTGAAAAAGAAAGTCTTATCTCTTTATTTGAAAAGTTAGAACTATACTATGATATCCGTATAGTCAATAAAAACGAATCACTGAAGAAAGGATCATATACTGGTAAATTTCGTATAAGAGATGGTATAGAACATGTGTTAAAAGTTTTACAATTGAAACATCAGTTTACATATAAAAAAGATGATGACGCAAATATGATTACGATAGAATAAACGAATGTGTAACCTCGAAAATGTAATGCCTATGAAATAATCCACATAACAAAAAAAACGGGAAATGCTGCGAACATTTCCCGTGTAGAAAAGTCAGTATTTACTGAACCTCGAATCCAATTAGTACTAACAATTCAATTTATACAAAAATATGGAAAAACTTTGTAATGGAGAAACTATACCCCTTTTGAAATCAAATAAACATTTTCTGAGAATTATGAAATTAAGCCTCATTATATTATTCTTATTTACAACAGGATTGTTTGCTGCAGAAGTAAATTCACAAACTGCACGTGTCACAATTTCTATGAAAAATGTAAATACAGATAAAATTATTGATGAGATAGAGCAGCAAACCGATTATCTTTTCCTATATGATTGGGAAGAAGTTGACCTGGGTACAAAAGCATCTATCAATGTAAAGAATCAGACTGTAGCGGAGGTATTGACAATACTTTTCAGGAACTCTGATATTGTATATGCTATGGAAGGAAGTAGCATTTTCCTAATGAAAAAAAAGACAAAAGATATTTCCTTTGCGTTTCAGCAACAAAGACAAATTATTACCGGATTAATTACTGATGAAAAAGGTGAGCCTATCATTGGTGCGAATGTTGTTGAAAAAGGAACAACCAATGGTACGATAACCGATATAGACGGGAACTTTTCTTTAGATATTAAGCAGAATAGAACCTTGCAAATTTCTTATATCGGTTATTTGACTCAGGAGATCAATCTTGGTAACCAGAACACTATTACTATCAAGCTGAAAGAAGATACCCAAAAGATTGAGGAAGTTGTAGTTGTCGGATATGGATCTCAAAAGAAAATAAACCTGACAGGAGCTGTTGCTCAAATTAAAGGGGAAGCTTTGGAGAATCGTTCAGTTGTAAATATTGGGCAAGCATTACAGGGAACAGTGGCCAATCTGAATATCACATCTTCCGGCGGCGGAGCTCCGGGTAGTAATCCGACATTTAATATCCGTGGATACACCGGTTTCTCTTCTGATGGAAAAACTCAATCGCAGGCTCCATTAGTTGTTATAGACGGGATACAAGGAGGAGATATCAATACCATTAATATGAATGATGTAGAAAGTATTAGTGTATTAAAAGATGCGGCTTCTGCTGCTATTTATGGTTCCAGTGCCCCTTATGGCGTAATTATTATTAATACAAAAAAAGGGAAAGTCGGACAAAAGCCGACTATAACATATAGTAATAACTTTATGTTTTCGCAACCGATAAATCTTCCGAAATATATGAATTCATTAGATTTTGCGAACTTGTACAATGAAGCAGCCGACAATAATAGTACCAGCAGACCTTTTACTGATGAGACACTTCAACGGATCAAAGATTATTTAGATGGTAAAATTACTACAGAAACAATAGCAGATCCGACCCCAGGTTCGGATAAATGGTTTGAATTTGGAAGTGGTAATGCTAATAATGATTGGTTTAAAATATTATATAAAGACGTGTCATTCAGTCAGCAACATAATGCAGGAATATCAGGAAGCACTAATCACTCCAGCTATTATGTAGGACTTGGGTATAACCAGCAAAATGGTATGTATAATTATGTAGATGATAAGTTTCAACGATTTAACATCCGGACTAATCTTTCTTCTAATATAACTAAATGGCTTGCTTTTAATTTCAGGGGAGCTTTTTCACGAGGTGCAACAGATACTCCTTATGAATACGAAGGAAGTTGGATGCGTATGCTTGCAGCTCGAAACTGGCCTACTGAGCCGCTTTATACTCCGGATGGAGGATTTGCTGCAGAAAACCGAATGGCAGGATTTGTGAATGGAGGACGAACCAAAATTACGAATGATAATGCTATTCTGACAGGTGAATTTGTGATAACTCCTTTAACAGGTTGGGATATCACAGCAAATTATACTTATGATGGTACATATATAAATGAGTCTAAGCATAAGAAAACAGTTTATGTGACACGTCCGAGTGGTACTCAGGCTCCCTTATACACCCCTAATTCTTTTGAACGGCGAAATCATAAAAACCAGCATCATACTATAAACCTTTTCACTTCTTATGAAAAAGAGTTAGGAGATCATTATTTAAAAGGGTTAGTCGGTTTTACACAGGAATTATATGATAATCTACAATTCTTCGGAAACAATAGTTATCTATATTCTGACAATCTACCGTCCTTAGCGCTGACATACGGTTTGTCTCCCAGCACCAGCGATGAGGCTGATGAATTAGCTATACGTGGAACCTTCGGACGTATCAATTATAATTATAAAGAGAAGTATTTAATTGAGCTCAATGGTCGATATGACGGAACATCCCGGTTTTTAAATGATGTGCGATTTAAGTTTTATCCAGGCGTATCGGCGGCATGGGTAGCATCTAAAGAAACATTTTGGGAGCCGATATCTTCTATTATCAATTCTTTAAAGGTTAGAGTATCTTATGGGCAATTAGGAGATCAAGGTTTTACTGATAATCTATATCCATTCTATCCATCGCTGAATACAGTACGTTCTACCAGTACTAACTGGATATTTGGTAGTGGGAGAGAGGCTTATATAAGCCAACCTCCTTTAATCAACCGTTCTCTTACGTGGGTCACTACTACAACATTAGATTTTGGTGTAGATTTAAGTTTCTTATCTAACAGATTAAATATCAGCTTTGATTGGTACCAGCGTAAAGCAGATGATTTTGTTGGTCCGGCGGAAGCTTTACCCGCTCTATTAGGAACTTCAGTTCCTCAGGCAAATAACGCTGCGATGCTTACTCGTGGTATAGAGTTAAGTATAGGATGGAGGGATCAAATTGATGAGTTGACCTATAGTGTTAATGCCGTATTAAGCGATTATCAGAGCGAAGTGCGTAAGTATCCGAATCCAACAGGATTGAATACTACATGGTATAAAGGACGGAAATTCGGGGATATATGGGGATATGAAACCATCGGACTTTTCCAGTCGGAAGAAGAAATTGCATCAGCCCCCACACAGGAGAAAATCTACAGCCGTTGGTCACCAGGTGACGTCCGTTATGCAGACCTCAATGATGATGGAGTGATCGATTGGGGAGATAATACGCTTGATAATCCTGGTGATCGGAAAGTAATTGGAAATAGTACTCCTCGTTTCTCTTTTGGAGTAAATGCGAATGCAGAGTATAAAGGGTTTGATTTTTCAATCTTCTTACAGGGAGTTGGAAAACGAGATGCATTCTTTTCTAATGCAACTGCTTGGGATGGCGCTTATTTCTGGGGTATAACAGGAGATTTATATACAGGGATGTTAACTACCGAACATTATGACAGATGGACGAAGGATACTCCAAATGGTTACTTCCCTAAGTTTTATATGGGAGGTGAAACACGGAAAAATTCTCAGCCACAGACTCGTTATTTGCAGAACGCAGCTTACTTACGAATTAAAAATATTCAGTTAGGGTATAATATACCTCAATCAATCATAGAGAAGGTTAATTGTCAGAGATTAAGGCTTTTCGTAAATGTGGAGAATCTGGCAACGTTTACAAAGCTCATAAAAACAATGGATCCTGAATTTTCAAACTCTGATGGTAGACTATATCCATTACAGCGTGTTTGGGCATGTGGACTAAATGTTACATTTTAATTATTGATAAAACTCATTAAGTGTTAGTAAAATGAAAAAATATATTTATTTGATTATCGTAATCTGTTCAATCGGATTTATACCTGCTTGTAATGATAGTTTTCTAGATCGTTCCCCATTGGTAGATATAAGTGATTCTGATTATTGGAATACCGTAAATGATTTAAAAATGTATGTAAATAACCTATATAATCAGGATGCTTTACTTCCACGTTATACAAGCTGGGGTGGAGTAGGTCCATATTCGTTAGATGTAAGTGAAGGAAGCGATACTAATATCTCTGTTAATTATAATAGACGGATGAATGGGGAAAATACAATTCCTTCTTCTGGAGGCGGTTGGGCTTCAGGAGATTGGAGCCTTTTACGGAATATAAATTATTTTATAGACAACTACAAATTAGTAGACGTACCATGGGATGAAGTGAAACAATATGTAGGAGAAGTACTTTTTTTTAAATCTATTTTTTATTTTGACAAATTACGTAAATTCGGTGATGTACCATGGGCTTCAACCACTGTAGAAACGACATCAGAAGTTCTTTTTGCTGCTCGTTTACCACGCAACCAGGTGGCTGATTCTATTTTGGCTGATTTGGATAAAGCAATTGAATATCTTCCTGCACGAGCAGGAGGAAGTTGGAGCGGGCGAGTAACAAAAGAGGTGGCTTTAGCGCTTCAGGCAAGGATTGCTCTTTATGAAGGTACTTGGGAAAAATATCATGCATTGAAGAATACCGATTTTAAAGTTGAGAATTCAGACGGGACAAAGTTTATACAGAAAGCAGCTGAAGCATCTGCTGCATTAATAGCTATGGCTGAAACAAATGGCTTTCCTGCGCTGGATAATGTCGGAGTACAGGATGGATACTGGTTACTCTTTAATCAAAAAGATTACAGCAACAATAAAGAAGTTCTGTTATGGAGAAAATATTCTGTTGCAGAAGGACTCATTAATGTTTGGATACGTTATTCATGTGTAGGAGCCGGAAGAGGACTTTCTAAAAGTATGGTCGAATCATATTTATGTACAGATGGTAAACCTATTTCAGGTAATCCGCTTTATAAAGGTGATAAAGATCTTAAGTCCGTTGTAGCAAATCGTGATCCCAGATTAAACCAGACAATCAATGTGGACGACGGTGCCCATGTTAAATGGTATAATCCGGAAATGATGTTTACAACTCCTACTTTTGAAGTGAACGGTGCTCAGAATACATCTACAGGTTATCAGGTACATAAAGGACATAGTGCGGATTTTACAGAATTTAATAATGCGCAGGGCACTGTAGGTTGTATTTATTTCCGCTATGCTGAAACATTATTGATTTATGCGGAAGCAAAAGCGGAATTAGGAACAATTACTCAGGCAGATGTTGATAAAACAATAAATGCACTCCGATTACGAGTTGGTATGTCTGAGGGTTTGTTAAATATGAATAGTATTACAACTGATCCTAATTGGGAATTTCCCGAATTATCTCCTTTATTGAATGAAATACGTAGGGAAAGAAAAGTGGAATTGGCAAGTGAATGGTTCAGGGTCGATGATATTTTCCGTTGGGCAGCTGCTGATAAACTTATTGTAGGTAAAAGACCATTGGGGGCTTATAAGAAACAGTGGGAAAATTATCCAGGGGCAACAGATGCTTTTTTGAAAGCTGTAGAAAATCTCCCGGTTAATGAATATGGTTATATCGATCCTTATAAAAATTATGCAGCATTGAATAGTGGATATCAATTTAATATAAAAAGAGATTATTTACTACCGCTTCCAACTAATGAACTCACTTTGAATCCTAATTTAAAACAAAACCCAGGATGGTAATTCAATAATATCAAATGAAAAAGTTATTTTTAATTACAGTTTTAATAGGGATATCCTCTATTATATTTGCTCAATTACCTGAGTGGAAAATCGGCACTTCCCTAAGTGTAACTACTCCGGATATTGAAAAGAATATGCAAATACTAAAAAGAGCGGGGATTGACTATGTGGAGGCTGTCATGCCTTCCTTATACCGAATGGATGTAGCAGACATTATTACTTATGTCAACGCATATAAAAAAGCAGCGGATGCTGCGGATATAACTATTTGGTCGATCCATATACCATTTGGATGGGATTTTGATATTTCTTTGGCAGATCCTATCCTACAACAACGAAGCCGACAGGCTATATTATTCACTTTAGATATGGCTAAAGGTTTAGGTTCATATAAGAAAGCAATTCTGCATGCTAGTTTTGAACCTATTAATGAAACGCTACGGATATCACATATTGCTGCATTTCGTTCATGTCTGAAAGAACTGGGGCCGTTCGTAGAAGAGAAATATAATATCCGTCTGGCCATCGAATGCTTACCTCGCACTTGTTTAGGAAATGCAGCAGCTGAAATGTTGGCATTAATAAACGATATTCCTTCTGTTGATGTTTGTTTGGATACAAACCATTTATTGAGTGAAAAAACGGAGTATTTTGCTGAAAAATTGAATAATCGTATCCAAACACTCCACATATCCGATTACGACGAGGTCAATGAAAGGCATTGGTTACCAGGCAAAGGAGTAGTCAATTTTCCGGCTGTTATAGATATACTGGTAAGATCAGGCTATAATGGCCCTTTTATGTTCGAAGTTTCAAATAAGGATTACGAAAACGATATGGAAAGATTTGCCCAAGATTTAGTCTCCACTTGGAGGAAACTGAGGAAAAACTATGAAGCTTATGTAAGAAGAAAGATGTAATTTGTATTCTATAATTAAAAACAAGGCTATCTCAAATCTATTTTTGGGATAGCCTCTTTGTCGGGATGAGACGACTCGAACGTCCGACCTCCACGTCCCGAACGTGGCGCGCTACCAACTGTGCTACATCCCGATTTTTCTATTACGGCTGCAAATGTAATAATAAATTTCATCATCATTTACTATATTTGTGGGATAATTTTTATCATAAAGCCTATTTTATCATGAATAAACTTGTCTTACAGTCGCATTTAAGGTGTTCTCTTTTTTTCCTCGCGATAGCTTCTTTTATGCTTTCGTGTACAAAGAATGTGGAACCGCCTGCACCTTATGGTGCATTACCAACCGAGCATCAGCTCGAGTGGCAAAAATTAGGATATTATATGTTTATCCATTTCGGTCCTAATACATTTACTGACGTGGAATGGGGAGACGGGAAAGAAGATCCGAAAGTTTTTAACCCTACTGCTCTGGATTGTCGTCAATGGGCTGCTACCGCTAAAGCCGCCGGTATGAAAGGCATTATTATTACGGCGAAACATCATGACGGATTTTGTCTTTGGCCAAGTCAGTATAGCACACATACTGTAAGAGAAAGTTTATGGAAAGATGGAAAAGGCGATGTTTTACGCGAATTGTCAGATGCCTGTAAGGAATATGATCTGAAGTTCGGCGTTTATCTTTCACCATGGGATCAGAACCATCCATCTTATGGTACACCGGAATACAATGAAGTTTTTGCCAATACGTTAAAAGAAGTTCTTTCGAATTACGGACCTGTATATGAACAATGGTTCGACGGAGCAAATGGTGATGTCCATAAAGGTAAACGTCAGGAGTATGACTGGGATTTATTCCATAAAACCGTTTATGAACTTCAGCCCCAAGCTATAATTTTTAGTGATGTAGGCCCCGGATGCAGATGGATTGGTAATGAAAGTGGAATAGCCGGTGAAACAAATTGGTCAAGACTAGATATTGATGGATTTGAGCCGGGCATAGGTGCTCCTCCGATCGATACATTAAGTCATGGAAATATATATGGTAAAAATTGGGTACCCGGAGAAACAAATACTTCAATTCGTCCGGGATGGTTTTATAGTCCGAGAACTGACGACAAGGTGAAGACCTTAGATCATCTGGTAAATATATATTATACATCTGTGGGACGTAACACCAATTTTTTATTGAATGTTCCTCCAAATCGTGAAGGAAGGATACATCCTAATGATTCAACACGCTTAATGGAGTTGCGACGTGCTATTGAAGAAAGCTTTGCTGATAATCTGATTAAAGGAGCGAAATTGACTGCATCGAATACAAGAGGAAATTCATCCGTATATACTGCTGATAATTTATTGGATACTAATTATGACAGTTATTGGGCAACAGATGATAATGTTTCGTCTGCTGTGATCGATATTGAATTACCGGAAGAAAGAACTTTTAACCGCTTGTTGGTACAAGAATATATTCCGTTAGGACAACGTATCGCAGGTTTTTCATTAGAATCATGGAATGAAACAAAAAATAGTTGGGACGCTGTAGCCAAAGGTACAACTATAGGATATAAACGAATCTTACTTTTCCCTGAGATAACAGCGAAGAAAGTACGTTTGAATATCCAACAATCACTGGCTTGTCCTGTTTTAAATAATATTGAACTTTATAAGACACCAGAAAACTTTGGTGATAATCAAGAAGCAACTGAAACGTTTTTTGATATTTCACCTGACAAGTGGACTATCGTCTCGCCGGAAGGTGGGGAATCCTTTAAAAGAATTATGGATGGTAGTACAAAGACAGGCTCTTTTGTTCCTCAGCTTATCCCGATTGTGATCGATTTAGGTGAGATGTTAACACTAAAAGGTTTCACGTATGTCCCGTCTAGTAATTCTAAGGAGCCGGCGATCACACGTTATAACTTTTCAGTAAGCAAGGACGGGAAAGATTGGATTGAAGTTAAGAAAAACGCTGTGTTTAATAATATTAAAAATAATCCCATCAGACAAGATGTATTATTCGATACTCCAATGGAAGCACAGTATTTCGTGATAGAACCTACTGAAACTACATTAGGTGGAGAAGAATTTATCATTGCTGAAATAGGAGTAATAACCAAATAGCTTAACATAGATTCTACGATTTTAGTCCTTCTTTCTTGTGTTTTTTGAAATTATTCAAAATCCATCACAAGACAGGCTAACATATTGTTTATTAAAAGATAAAGTGTGACAGATTATCTGTCACACTTTAATCACATATTATCAGGCTGGTAATAAAGCATGATAATGCTACTAAGATATTTATAATCTTCTAAGTCGGGAGGTTTGATCATTTCAGTGATTTCGCTTAAAAAAGTATTTAATTCTATTCGTTTAATTATTGATAAAGTCCTTTTCTTTTAAGTCTTTATTGCAGAAAAACTAATCGGCTCACAAGGGTGGAACGATCGACTCACAGGGGTGAGGCGATTGACTCACACGGGTGAACCGATTGGATCACCCGTGTGAGCCGATCAATTTAAAACGTTATTATTGCTAAATATGAAAGACTAAAATCTTAAAATTACACTATCTATTCGTTAATTACTTCACATGGAGCACCACGGATTTTCACAGATTTTTTTAATAAAAAAATATCTTCCATGTATTGTAATGGAGGAAAGCAACTTTATGACATTATCGCAGGTAAGATGTGACAGTAGTGACGGATTATCCGTCACACTACTGTCCGTATCTAGAACGGTTTTTAGAAGGGTCGTGACGGATTTTGAATAAATTAGAAAAAGTAATATTAGGTATAAAATAACCCGTTGGCAGAATATCATTAATCAGAATATTTACTGATTAATTCCGCCAACGGGTTAAACACGAGTTTAATATTATCAAATACCTAACGATGCTTTGATTTGCTCTATTTTTTCTTGAGCAGCAATCTCTGCTTCAGGTAGATCATCTAAACTATTCACTTTTGAATGCACTTCGCAGTAGAACTTTATTTTAGGTTCTGTACCGGAAGGACGTATAGATACTTTTGTTTTATCTTCCGTTACGTATTGCAGCACATTAGAAGTAGTCGGCATATCTAAGGTAAGTATTTCCTTATCCTGACAACTATATCCTCTTAATCTGCCATAATCATAAATAAAGGCCACTTTCGATCCTGCTATTTCCGTTAACGGATTATCACGATAGTTTTTCATCATGGCTTCAATCTCTTCCGCACCGCTTTTCCCTTTTTTGGTAACAGAGATACCTTGTTCTTTAGAAAAACCATATTCTAAATAGATACGTTGAAGTAATTGGTATAAGGATAATCCTTGGTCTTTAGCCCAAGCCGACATTTCTGCAAGAATTGCGCAAGCTGAAACTGCATCCTTATCACGAACGAAGTCTTCACAAAGGAAACCGTAGCTTTCTTCTCCACCTCCGATATAGTTTTTCTTTCCTTCATTTTCAAGCATAACTCTTGCGATCCATTTAAATCCGGTATAGACGTCATATATTTCTACACCGTTGCGGTTTGCAATTGTTGTGATCAATTCTGTGGTTACAATTGTCTTTACAATATATTCTTTGCCTTGTATTTTTCCTAATTCTTTCCAACGAGTGATCAGGTAATACACAAAGAGGAGGGCTGTTTGATTACCGTTTAATAGCACCCATTCGCCATCGTTATTCTTTACTGCGGCACCTACACGGTCACCATCCGGATCTGTTGCCAATACTAATTCTGCATCTGTTTCTTTTGCTTTTTCGACAGCCATAGCCAGAGCCGCAGGTTCTTCCGGATTTGGAGATACTACAGTAGGGAAATCACCACTTACAACATCCTGTTCAGGCACGTGAATAATATTCGTAAATCCGAATGCTTTTAGCGTGTCGGGTACTAATTTTACTCCGGTTCCGTGTATAGGTGTGTAAACAATCTTCATGTCGTTATGACGGGCAATTGCTTCTTTGGACAAAGAGATGGTAGTTAATGCCTCAATGTATTGTTTATCTATCTTTTCACCTATAATTTCGATCAGTTCTTTGTTCCCTTTGAATTTAATGTCCGATACAGTCCGTATCTTATTAACTTCTGCAATTGTATTTTTATCGTGAGGAGCTGTCATCTGCGCTCCGTCATCCCAATAGGCTTTATAACCGTTATATTCTTTAGGGTTATGTGAAGCTGTCAGGATAATTCCGCTCTGGCAACCTAATTTCCGGATGGTATATGACATCTCAGGGGTTGGACGAAGGTCTTCAAATAGATAGACCTTAATATTATTTGCGGAGAATATTTCTGCTGATATTTCTGCGAACTTACGGCTGTTATTACGACAGTCATGACCTATAACAACCTTTATCTGTTCTAAATGATCAAATTCTTTTTTCAGGTAGTTTGATAGCCCTTGCGTCGCAGCTCCGACTGTATAAATATTCATGCGATTTGTTCCTACACCCATGATACCACGAAGACCTCCGGTTCCGAATTCCAGATCCTTATAAAAGGCATCAATTAATTCTGTAGGGTCTTCTTTATCCAGTAAGATCTGAACCTGTTCACGTGTTTCCGCATCATAACTTTTAGTAAGCCAACCTTGCGCCCGGTTTCTTACAACTTCTACTAACTCGCTGTTTTCCATAACTCTTTATGTGTAAATCTTTACTTAGTCTGATTTGAAATAGTGAGAAACAAAGTTATTAATTAATTTGTGATTACCAAACGAAAGAATGCTCATAGACGGATTGATTTCCGCAATTATCAATCAATGTAAAAGTTAACTTATGATTGCCTCTCGACAAACGTTTTTTATCAAAACTGTAAGTAGCCAATGCTTTCTTTCCATCTAATTCGAACAAGACAAAATTACCATCAATTTCTCCCCGATAGGTCTTAATCCCGCTGAGATTATCTGTTATCTTGAAGGTTATTTTCTGGCTTGCAACCCAGGCTGACGGATTAATTGGAGTAATCACCGGAGAAGTAACATCACTTGCTATAGTATACGTTCCCAGGTCTCTTACTTCAGCATCCATCCATCCGTTTCGATAAGTACCGCCTATCCAGGATAACCGGCTTCCTCTTCGTCGAACTATACCGTATTTCTCCTTATTATCTATTGTGTCATTTACCAAACGGATCGATAGCTCCGCCCTTCCATGCAACGCTACAGTTTGGTCATGTAGTACATGTGTTGCAGCTAAAGCAGTGCTGTCTTCTTTCACTGAATAACGGAAGTAAAGATCGTCATACAGGTTACCGGAAGGTATTACAAAGCGAATCCCTTTTGCGCCAAAACGGTTTTCGCTTTTCCAATGAAAGTATTCTGTTCCGGATGTGTCAGGGGAGGGGATAAGTTGTTCTTTGCCATCTATCCAAACGTTAATCCGCGTTGAATTTCCGTATGCGTCCTGTAAGAGATAGGTAAGACGATATGTTCGTTCTTCATCAATCGTGATTATACCACGATTGATACTTTCAATAAAACGCAAGCGATTACCGGGGTCTACAAAACTTTTCATGTAGAATGACCGCTTATCTGTCCATTCTTCATAATCGGTAAAACTATTCAGGTAACGACTTTCATTTAGCCCAAAGCGGTTGAGATTACTTCTGAATATAACTATCGTGTCCAATCGAAGGGCGATCTTACGTACTCCATATATATTAGTAGTATTATCCATGTAATCATACCCTTTCACAGCAAGACCGATATCTCCCCAGGCTTGTATCTTACCCGTCAGGATTTGGCTACCGTCTTTCGACTTGACAGGCTTGAGTTCCAGTTTCTTATTACTTCCGTTGAGCACTCCCCTGCCTTCAATCGGGTAAACCATTACTCCTTGAATTTGAGGAGGACGAGTGTCTTTAATGCGATCTTTATAGTAGAGTATCGGATCTACTAACTCATCTGTTTCTGTTTCACGGATCTCAAAATGCAGATGGGGACCACCGGAGCCACCGGAGTTACCACCCAAAGCTATAATATCTCCTTTCTTTACGGGAAACTTATCCGGTTCAGGAAGCAGATTAACAGCAAAACTTTCAAGGTCATATTGTTGATCTCGAACGTATATTGTAATACTGTCATTATATTTCTGTAAATGTCCGTAAACGGTTGTTTTACCATCCGGATGATTAATATACAATGCATTACCGTAACCCCACGGGCTAACTGATATTCGGGAAATATATCCATCGGCAACGGCATGTACCGGCTTTCCTTCTACTCCCTGCGTTTTAAAGTCGAGTCCGGCATGGAAATGGTTAGAACGAAGTTCTCCGAAGTTTCCGCTTAATAGAATGGGAAAGTCAAATGGATTTCGAAGTTCCTGAGAAAAAAGGGAGTAATTACTTATTGATAAAAAACAAATAATCACTGATATTATATTATAACGCATAGGTTCTGTTTATTCTTTCAAAGGCAAATATAATAAGAAATCTGCGATAACAGGTAAGTGATCACTGAATCCTCCTTCGTATTTATACCCATGATATGTTCTGAATGGACGCTTTCCACGCCATGTTTTATCGTTTGTAAAGAGGAATGGAAAAGTAAGTGTTGTGACGCTTTCCGTTACCAATTTCATCTTACTTTTTGATGATAATATATTTTTATGAACAATAATCTGATCAAATTGGTTCCATTCGCTTTGATATTTATGACTACCTTTCACAGATTGCGCTTGATTATTATCAAATAGATTGTGTAAATCTTTTCCTATAATGAGCTGGAGGCATTTACTTTCCGGTACATCATTAAAATCTCCCATCAAAAGTATAAGCGGAGTTTGGCGGAGGGTAGAAAGCGAATCCAGTTGTTTTCGTAAGGTATATGCTGCATCCATTCGGCGGGATTCGCTCTCTTTCTCTCCTCCATATCGGGATGGGAGATGGCAAACAAATACATCAAGCGTATCGCCCGTAATTATTTCTCCAGATACATGCAGTATATCACGCGTAGAGCGGACATCTGTAGAACGTTGCCTTACAGGAACGGATCGATGAGTAATATACCTGAACTTATCTCGCTGATAGAGCAATGCGACATTGATACCTCGAACGTCTGAGCCGGTTGTTATGCAATACCGATAGTGTTGACTCTTCAACGGAGTTCGTTTTAGTAGATGAGTAAGAACCGAATCATTTTCGACTTCGCATAAACCAACAAGTGCCGGTGTATCCCATTCTCCGGCAGCATTTATCACTTTGGCTATCTGTTGAAGTTTATGATAATATCTTCCCGTTGTCCATCGCCTGATACCTGTTGGAAGGAAATCATTATCGTCTGCAACCGGGTTGTCAACGGTATCAAAGAAATTTTCGACATTATAGAACATAACACGAAACGGAGTCTGTGCTCTTAAGTGAAGTGAGAATAAGATGATAATAAGAATTGTTAAGATTCGGTACATAAATAGCTGTTAGTTTAATTTTCCTCTTCAGGATCGGGGACATATTCATAGGCTCCGATATCAGGGCCGTCTTCACTTGTGAGACGACTGACACCGTAACGGTCTAAAGGATATTTATCAGAATAGGAAGGATCGGCTTTTCCTATGGCTACCTGATCTCCTACCGGATTACCTTCTTTATCCTTTGTCATATCAATGCGAAAATCATAAAAGTATTCATTCTCAGAATCCCCCAATGATTTATATTGAGGTTTTTTAGGGGAAGTGATATCATTAGGTATAAAGGATACAGCTGTAAAATGATCATTAGTTGTCTCCTTTGTTTTTATTACACAATGACTGAACGAGTAATTCATTTCAGTTCCTTCGAGGGTTTCAATCTTCAGTTCACCTTCTAAAGGTTTTTCCGTTGATCCGACCGACATACTTCCGTCAATGATACAATTGACAAATAAAGCTTTTTTTAGCGGAAAGCTTTTCTTTTCATCTTGTGTTTCATTCTTGATAAGCATATAGTTTCTTGCAGACAGCAAAGCGGAAAGATCTCTACCCGGAGTAAACTTATAAAAATTGGCAAACGTACAATGTATAAACTGATAATCACCTCCTTCTAATGTTACTGTAGCTTTACGGGAGTTTGAAAACTCTGTATTTACAGCTTCAATGTTACAGTTTATAGAATGGAATAACTCACCATCCATATTCGTTATCTGCGAATTGCTGATCTTTAATTTAGATTGTTCAGGTATTGATTCTTCAAAGAATAGTCCACTGTTTCCGTTACGGACAATTACATAATCCATAACATTATTAAAGCTGTTGGAGGAAAAATAAATACCATCCCATTGGCCTGGTAACCGATCATATGAAAGATCTTCCGAAAACCTGTCAAGCCGGTCTCCTCTGAAGAGTATAGGCTCTTCCAATGTTCCTTCAGCATTTAGTGTACCTTCAATATTCCATTTGGATTTATGATGCATATATAAAGCTGTTCCTTTTTCAATGGTAAGGGTAGCTCCTTCGGATATAACAAGACTATCATAGATAAGGAATGGTTTAATTGCTGTCCATGTGGTATCCTTTGTTATGAAATAACCGCCTTTATATAAATTGGCATCTTGCCCGTAGGTTCTTAACACAACTGGTTGTATAGCACCATTAACTGTAAATTCAAGTTTGTCTTCAATTAATAAGGGTTCATTTTTGCCTGTTGGATCAACCGTTACTTCTACTAGAATAAACAGGCTGTCTTTTTCAAGTATACTTATATTTTGAAAAGATTCTCCGCTGCGCCCGTCAACATTGAGACGAAAGCCTGATGAACCCTTTGCTAATTTAATAGCCTCTATATTAAGTGGTTCTTTATTACGATTGTATACCATAAACTGTTTGGTAGCAGATCCTATGGTTGTAAAGACAGTATCAAACAAGATGGTATCGTTAGAAAAGCTAAGCTTATGGGAAGGATTGCTTGAAAACTTTTCGTCGAAATCGTCACAAGCAGAAAGTACTCCTATCAACAATAGGAGCAATTGAAAATGGAAAGTTGAAAATGGGAAATTAAGTTTCATATTATAATAACGAAGAGGAATTGATTTTATTTTTTACATTTAATTTTCAACTTTCCATTTTCAATTTTCCATTAAAGAACTATTTCGTAGGAATAGTTTTTAAAAGTTCAAGCAAATGTTTCCACCACAAACCGACTGTATCTATTTGTATACGTTCATTCGGTGAATGTACATCCCGCAATGTGGGACCAAAAGAAATCATGTCTAAATAAGGATATTTCTCAAGGAATAAACCACACTCTAATCCGGCATGTATAGCCATGATTTTAGGTTCCTTATTAAATAACTTTTTGTATGTATCTTCTGCTACTTTTAATACTTTCGAATTGGGGTTTGGAGCCCATCCCGGATAACCGTCGCCTTGTGTAACTTCGGCCTGAGCCAATAAGAATACGCTGGATACCTGGTTCGCAATAGCTTCTTTGCTTGATTCGATAGAGCTGCGTTGACTGGTTCCGATCAGTATCTGGTCACCTTCTTTCATCTTTACCGAAGCCAGGTTGGTAGATGTCTCAACCAATCCTTCAATATCATGACTCATAGCAATTACTCCATGCGGGCAACCATGGACTGCATAGATTACTTTTTCGGCTGTGGCGCTATCCAGACATTTTTCAGGACGGTCAGTTGATTGCATGGTAACCTCAACATTGGGATCCACATGTTTTAATTCAAATTCTACATCAACGGCAAAGCGATTAATCATAGCTACTACCTCTTCCTTGTCTTCAGACTTCAAACCCACTACTGCATGAGCTTCTCTGGCAATTGCATTTCGCAGATTACCTCCATCAATGGTGCAAAGCGTAAAGTCAAAGTTCTTTTTAAGAAGATAAAGAAAGCGTACTAATATCTTATTCGCATTTCCCAATCCTATATGAATATCACTACCTGAGTGTCCGCCTTTCAATCCTTTGACATCTATCCTGAAATATAATAGATTAGTCGGAGCCGGTTGAGGTTCATATAAGATTTTCCCTTGTGTGTCTTTACCACCTGCACAACCTATAAAAAGTTCACCTTCATCTTCGCTATCCAGGTTTAGAAGTATTTCTCCTGTCATAAATCCTGCTTGAAGTGCTTTTGCCCCTGTAAGACCAGTTTCTTCATCTACAGTAAATAAACATTCTATAGGCCCGTGTTCTATGTCGTTAGAAGCCAGGATTGCCAGTTCTGCTGCCATACCAATACCGTTGTCTGCTCCTAAAGTAGTTCCGTTTGCACGTAACCAATCACCGTCCACTACTGTTTCAATAGGATCATTATCAAAGTCAAAATCTTTATCACTGTTCTTTTCGCAAACCATATCCATATGGGATTGCAGTATAACAGTTGCCCGGTTTTCAAATCCGGGAGTTGCCGGCTTTGACATTAATATATTTCCGGCGGCATCTTTTTTAATGTCTATATTGTATTCCTTAGCAAACGATTCCAAATACTGTATTATCTTACCTTCTTTTTTGGACGGGCGGGGAACTTGAGTTATCTGATGGAAAAATTTCCATACTATTTCCGGTTTTAAATCTGTAATGCTCATAGCTTTATGTGTTTAATAGATGTTAGTACATACGTTAATAATAAGTAACGGAAAGTGTCTTCTTTTAAAAAAAGTAGAATATTCTACCAAAAAGATACTATTTAATCACTTAAACTCTTATATTTGCGTCCACAAATATAAAGAAAATGCTTACAACACTATTGATAACGATCATAATTCTTGTTATTTGTGTCGTATTGCTTGCGATAAAAATATTATTAAAGAAAAATGGAGAATTCCCAAATACACATGTCGGAGGTAATAAGGCATTAAGTGATAAAGGACTTCATTGTGCGCAGACGCAACATCGGGAAGATCTTAAACATAAGAATCTCGAAGAACGATTGAAAGAAAAAAAAATATAATAAAAGATTTAAATTAGACTGTATGAAGAACATTAACTACGTTATTAACGGTGTGCTTGCTGTAGCTGTTATTATTTTGTTTATCTTACATTTTACAGGAAATAAAGGAGGAGATGTAACTCACAGAACATTCACAGCCGAAGGTGACTCCGTCGGAGTACTTCCCGTTGCTTATGTAAATCTGGATTCATTGCTTCTTAATTATAATTATTATCAGGATTTATTTGAAATAGTAGTAAAAAAAGAAGAAAATGCTCGTCTAAACGTAAATCAGGAAGCTAATAAACTGGAAAGAGAAATACAGGAATTTCAAAAGAAAGTAGAAAATAACGCCTTCCTTACTCGTGAAAGAGCAGAACAGGAGCAGAACCGTATAATGAGAAAACGTCAGGAACTTGAAGAACTTAACGCACGTTTGAGTCAAGAGTTAATGGCTGAACAGCAAAAAATGACTGAACAGTTACGTGATTCTCTGGTAGGCCAATTGAAAGTATTTAACCAGAATAAGAAGTATCAGGTAATTTTCAGTAATAGTTCAGGAGATAATAATATACTTTTTGCAGAAGATGCTTATGATATTACAGATGAGATTATAGTTTTCTTAAATAAGAATTATTCTCCATCCGGTTCGAAGTAGAGTTTATATTATTCTAACTAGATACTAAAATCCTATCTAGATACAATTTGTTGTATAAAAGGATTGCTTATGGTATTTAAAAATCTCATCTCAATGAGAATCTTTTCTCAATGCGGTGAGATTTTTATTTCATGCCGGTGAGAATAATTTCTCATTGCGATAAGAAAAAAGTCTCACCTACTTGAAAATAATAAAAGGTGTTTAGATTATTCGATTTTTTTTGGCCATATTATGAAAATAAAGTATTTTTGTATATAAAAAATCAGACAAATGTATAAATATCTACTTTTTTTATTTGTTTTTTGTTCCTTTTTTACATCATGTATAAAAGATGGAGAGGGCGAAGATACTTCTTTCAAACGTACTGTGGTAGTATATTTAGGGAGAGATGATACTTTTCTTTCTGGAGCCGGAGAAGATAGAATACAACCGATGCTGAAGGGTTGGAATGGAAAAAATGGCAACCTTATTATATATCAGGATAAGGAAGATGAAAATCCTGTTTTATTAGAAGCATATTCTGATAATGGAGAAATGAAGACAAAGGTTTTAGTTGAATATGAAGAAGAAAATTCTGCAGATAAAGAAGTTCTACGAAGAGTTATCAATTACGCAATAACTAATTATGAAGCAGATTCGTATGGACTGATTATATTCTCTCATGGATATGGATGGTTGCCGGAAGGTTCATATAGGCAAACTCCTCGTGGAATTATAAAGGATCAGAATAGTGAGATGGAATTAAAAGATATGGCTGATGCAATTCCTTCCGGTTATTTTGATTTTATCATTTTAGAGGCATGTTATACGGCAGGTATTGAAGTAATGTATGAGCTGAAAGATAAAGCGAATTATATATTTGGATCATCTGCTGAAATTGTTTCTCCCGGCTATATTTCTATTTATGCATCTTCTATGAATTATTTCTTCACTAGAGAACCCCGCTTAAAAGCTTTTGCGGAAAATGTTTTTAACTATGTAAATGAAGGAGCAAACTGGAGTAGCGGGACATTTAGTTTAATTAAAACATCTGAGTTAGATAAATTAGCTATATTTTTGAAGAATAATATCGATCCAGATACAAATGTGAATATTGCTGATTTACAGCGTTTTGGCAGAAATAGTGGTGGTTTGTTTACTCGTTTATTATTTTTTGATTTTGAAGATTATTTTTCTCGTATTTTAGAAAATGAAGCGTCTTCCGAGTTCTCTAGATTAATTTCTAATTGTATTGTGTATAAGAATGCAACACCTGGCTTTTTGGTAGATATTCCAGGGGAAGATGGTTTTGAAATTAACTTTCATTCCGGTTTAACCACATATGTTTTACAGAACCAGTTTTCTTATCTGAATGAAGAATACAAAAACCTCAACTGGTATAAAGCCGTTTTTGAAAAGTAAAATTCAAATATTAGATTTCTTAAATTCCTAATTTATTAAAGATATTTATTTTTATATGTATTCAATAGAAAAAACTCTACCTGAGGAATTTTATAAAATAACAGATATTTGGGAGGCGTCGGTTCGTGAGACTCATCATTTTTTGAATGAGACAGATATATTGACATTCAGAAATGCAATTCTACATACGTACTTACCTCTGGCTGATAATTTGTTTTCTGTACGTAATGAATCAAATAAGATTGTTGCATTTATAGGAATAGCAGAAAAGAATATCGATATGCTTTTTATTCATCCTTCTGAAAGAGGTAAGGGATTAGGTAAACAATTAATTCATTTTGCCATTGATAAATTCCATATAAAAACGGTAGACGTAAATGAACAAAATGAACAGGCCGTCGGCTTTTATCTCAAAATGGGATTTGAAATTATAAGTCGTGATGAATTAGATAGTACAGGTAAACCGTTTCCTATTCTTCATATGCAATTAAAATCAGAGTAAAAGATGGAAAATAAAAAAGTAGAACTTCATCCTTTAGGATTCTTTTTACCCCAAAATACAAAAATCCTTATGTTGGGAAGTTTTCCTCCTCCCAGAGAACGGTGGTCGATGAACTTCTATTATCCTAACTTTATAAACGATATGTGGAGAATAATGGGTTTGATCTTCTTTTCCGATAAAGATTATTTTTTGGCTGCTACAAAGAAGGGTTTTGATGAGGAAAAAATACGGACTTTTTGTAATGAAAAAGGGATCGGTTTAGGGGATACCGCCGTTGAAATAATCAGACTCAAGAATAATGCTTCAGATAAGTTTCTAGAAGTAGTAAAACCTATTGATATTGAAGATATACTAAATAAGGTGCCGGAATGTAGCGCGATTGTTATTACCGGACAAAAATCTATGGATACTCTGCTTACCATTATACCGATTCAGGAACCTAAAATTGGTTCTTATTCTACCTTTAATTTCCAGAAAAGGGAAATCCGCATCTATCGAATGCCTTCTTCATCGAGGGCGTATCCTAAATCATTAATAGAAAAGGCTGCAGATTATAAGAAGATGTTATTTGAATTACAATTGATTAATTAATGCTTACATCTATATTTTAGAAAATATGATATTTTCGACTTGAGGTATTAATGCTCTTTTCCCATCATTATATATAATATAATCAGACCGACTTTTCTTAATTTCATCAGAAAGCTGATTCTTTATCCTATCAAGTGTTTCCTCACGAGAGAGGTTATCACGTAATACAACACGGTCTATTCTAACAGCCAGTGGAGCGTATATCATTATAGCTATATCTATTCCTTTATCGAAACCCGATTCAAAAAGAATAGCAGTTTCAATAGCACACATATTGGATGTTTGTAGGCTTGACCATTTAAGAAAATCAATATAAACTTCTGGATGAATAATAGCGTTTACTTGTTCCAGCAAATGAGAATCAGTAAATATATAAGAAGCTAGAAGTTTTTTGTTTACTCCATTTTGGATATAGATATCTTTTCCAAATAAATTTATTAGCTTTTCTTTTATTATTGGTGACGCGTTGATTAAACGTTTACTTTCATTATCAGCTATATAAACAGGAATACCTAATACTTCGAGAAGGGATGAAACAACAGATTTTCCACTTCCTATCCCTCCTGTAATACCAAGCTTAATCATTTGTGTTAGTTTGTTCGAGAATAAATTCGATGGATTCCGGTGAGATAGTTACTTCGTCTATCCAATCTGGTTTTTTAGTTAATTTTACAGGTAGAATACCCGATATACTTTCATCAAGACTCTCTATTGTAATTTCCACCGAAAATTCGTCATCAGATAAACCTTTAAAACGTGATAAAGGAACACTGCATGTCACTTTTACAACAGAAGGAAACATTCTTATTGTATAGTGTGATGGCACTTTTTTACTGATTACAGGTATTTCAAATGTTTTTTCTGTAAATTCTTCAATAGGTATTGTTACTGAAACACTTGTTGGTTCTGTTCCTACCCCTTCAGGTCTAAATAATTTTATGTCTTGTTTAATAGTTTTACTCCCTTTCTTTATTTCAGTGAAAACTGTTTTTACAATTTTCATAGTATCTAACACTACATCTGTTGCATATACATCAACAATGGGGGGATCAATATTTATTTCACCAAAGACGCGGAATCCCGCCTCTGTACGGATCTCACCATCGAAAACTACAGGAAGTTTTTTATTTATTAATTTACTGTATGCTTCTTCTATTTGTGGAGGATCAAAACTAAGAAGGTTGGTTGATGCAATAAGACGTTTTAAGATAGCACTTTCGATTTCTCTTGCAGAATAGATCAATTTTCCACTTTGTTTTGATGCTTCTTTCATATCAATATCCAGTGGTGAGAGTTTGTTTCCTAAGGTATAATTTAATAGAACTGTACCTTTGTCTCTTATCCGTGCCGTTATCTCAATAGGTGGAGCTTGCACAAAAGCAATGTCTGCGGGTATATTTTTGTATCGTACAGGAATAGTTATTTGGATTTCATACTCTTCTTGTAAACTCAGTAGAACCCAAAAACCAAAGGATAATGAAACAAAAAACAGAAAGATTAAAACATTTTTTCCCTGATAACGGTAAAAAAAAGCTTTAATCTTCCTATAGGTAGAATCGACTGATTGTTGAATATTATCAAGTCGTATCTTCATTCTGAAATAGATTTATTTTTGTTGTTGCTGTACGTCTTCAGATGAAGCAAAAACAGAAGCTTTATCTACACGGATACGAACTCCGTCAGAAACTTCAATCAACATAAAGGTTGATCCTATTTCTTTGATCTTTCCATATATACCGCCTGCTGTTACCACTTTATCTCCAACTTTCATAGCTTCACGGGCACGTTGTATATCTTTTTGTCTTTTCTGCTGAGGGCGGATCATAAAGAAATAAAATATAGCAATGATAACCACCATCATTAAGATACCGGAATAACCTGCTGCACCGCCTTGTGCTTCCTGGAGTAAAATAAAAAGTAAATCCATTTTTGTCTTTATTTATAATTAATTTTTTGTCGAGAATGTACAAAAATAATGATTAATATTAATCTTTGAACAATCGCTTCTCTTTTTTTAACTCATCAACAACTGAATCCAGTATTCCATTGATAAAAGTACCACTTTTAGGAGTACTGTAATACTTAGCTGTATCAATATATTCATTGAGACTGACATTTATTGGAATAGTCGGAAAGTTTACAATTTCAGCTAAAGCCACCTGCATGATAACAAAATCAATATTTGCAAGACGTTCTGTTTCCCAATTCTTCATATGCCGGCTTATTCTTTCTCTATATTCCGGACCATGCAAAATGGATTCTCTAAATAGTTTTACAGCAAACATTCGATCTTCCGTATCTTTGAACATAGGCATTAATGCCTGATTCCTTCCTTCATTCTCATCAAAGCGTTTGATTGTCTTGATTGTGAATGAACCGATCAGATCTATATCATCGTTCCAGTAAATACTTTTATCTTCTAGGTAATCAATAACCATTTCATTTTCAAGCAATAACTTTTTAAATATGGAACGCCAGAATGTTTTATCTGCCTCATAAGAATCTTCTGGATTTTGCAAATATTCAGTATATATTTCAGAGGAAAGAATAAGGTCCAGGACACTTTTGATGAAATCCTGATCGTTCATCCACGAAAGTTTATGCTCTTGAACATAATTTTTCAGTGAAATATTCTCACTTAATTGTTTAGTAAAACGATTATTAACTAATTTCATATTAGGATTTAGTTCTTCCTGACTCGGCATATATTTATGCTTGCGATTATCCTGTATCCGTTCTTGAAGATTGGTGATATCAATAATAAGTAGAAGAAAATAATGATATAAATCGTACGATTTTTGCAGACTGAACAGTAATTCTTTTTCCGCAACTTTTAAGTCATTGGCTCCGTTTTGGTAATAAGCATAAAGTATTTGTAGGACTTTAATACGGATTAATACTCTGTTGATCATTGTTTGAAGGAACTTCTTTGTTTATAATGTTTAGTCCACAAAGGTAGTGAAAGTTTAATGATATGCATCAAATACTTTATAAAACATTTTCATGAGGAAATAGCTTGAATATTATTTTATTCGTTTGACAGGAGCTACTTCCTGAAGGTTAACGCTAACAGTTGCACCTAATTGTTCAATAAATAAGACTAGATAGTTTTTCTTTATTTTACGTACTTTTCCGGAGATACTTTTTAGTGCTCCGGTTAATATTTCTACTTCATCTCCAACAATTAGCGTGTGATTAGTTGCTAATTCAAGAAATTCTTTTATGGCATCAATCTCTTTTTGTCTTACGACAGCAGGTTTACCATCGTAATACACTATTCGGGCTACTCCATAAATAGCAAGTAAAGGACGGAGTTCATGTTCTTTACATTTTACAAATATATAAGAATTAAATAAAGGAACATCAACCATCTTTACCCTATCAGACCATACCCTTCGTGAACGATGTAACGGCAACCAACATTCAATACCGGTTTGTGCTATTCGATCTTTTACTTGTTTCTCAGCTCTTGGCGAAGTATATAGAACGTACCAGTTAAGATTATTTATAGTATTTGTCATTTTTTTCTGATGTTTGCGGACACAATGATAATCTAATATTTCGTAATATTGCACAAAAATACTGTTTTACTACATAATAGTCAAAAAAGTATACTAAGAAAAACACTTTATGGATAGAAGAAACTTCTTGCAAAAATCCGCTTTTTCAGCGGTTGGTTTAGGTTTAACACCTTTAATTGGAGGATCATATAGTTCTATTTATGGAATGACAGCTCCAAGCAATAAGATAAAGGTTGCTTTGATAGGTTGCCGTAGTATGGGATACTCAAATCTGAGTACATTTCTGGAATATCCGGAAGTTGAATGCGTGGCTCTTTGTGATGTGGATGACGAGTGGTTGAATAAACGGGCCGCCGATGTAGAAAAAAAATCAGGAAAAAAAGTTAAGCATCTCTATAAAGACTGGCGTCAGGTTATTGATAATAAGGATATCGATGCTGTTATTATTGGTACTCCTGACCATTGGCATTGCCTTCCCATGGTATGGGCTGCACAAGCCGGTAAAGATGTTTATGTAGAAAAACCATTATCAAATACTATAGAAGAGTGTGATTTAATGGTAAAAGCTGCACGAAAATACAACAGAGTAGTTCAGGTTGGGCAATGGCAACGAAGCGATCCTCATTGGGACGAAGCCTCTGCATATTTACGTGCCGGTAATATTGGCCGTATCCGTACTGTCAAGGTTTGGGCATATCAAGATGGCAAGCCTACTCTTCCTGTAAAGCCGGATTCAAATCCTCCTGCTGGGGTAGATTATGATATGTGGTTAGGACCGGCGCCCAAACGGCCATTCAACGAATATCGTTTTCATTATAATTTCCGTTTCTTTTGGGATTATGCCGGCGGATTAATGTCTGACTGGGGCGTACATTTACTAGATTATGCCCTGGAAGGAGTAGGAGCGGGGTTGCCTTCGCAAGTTTTTGGAGCAGGTGGTAAACTGGCTTATCCTAATGACGCAATGGAAACTCCCGATACCTTAATGGCCACGTATGTATATAAAGATTACAATATTATATGGGATCATGCTTGTGGTATTAACCACGGATTATTTGATAAAAAAGAAGGATTAGCTTTTTATGGAGAGAACGGAACTTTATTACTTACCCGTGCTGGTTGGGAAGTAATTCCGGTTGTTGCAGATAAGGTTCCAAGAATGGAGGCCGTTCCCTTTAAAAAAGGTGAGGGAAAGGGACTATATAACCATGTGGGTAACTTTCTGGCATGTATAAAAAACCGCAGGTTACCTAATGGTGATATTGAAATAGGTGCCCGTGTAGCTAAAATGTCTCATCTTGCTAATATTTCCTGCCGGTTACAACGGGAGGTCTATTGGGATGATTCCTTGAGTAGATTTATTAATGACAGTGAAGCAAATGCCCTTGCTAAAGCATACTATAGAGCTCCCTGGGAATTGCCTAAATTATAACATTATACATATTTATTAAAAGTAACTTTAATGAAAAGACTAATTATCTTGACAAGCAGTGTGTTGGCTATATTTTGCTTAATATCTTGTAGCGCACCGACACAACAACAATCAGTAAAAGAAAAAAATCTGCCGAAACATGTGATCTTAGTAGGTTTTGATGGATTTAGTGCTCATTCTGTTAATAATGGGGTAAACATGCCGACATTACGAAAGCTTATGGCGGAAGGCTCTTACACTTTACAGAATCGTTCCGTATTGCCTTCTTCCAGTGCTGTAAACTGGGCATCCATGTTTATGGGGGCAGGTCCCGAACTACATGGCTATACTGAGTGGGGATCACGTACGCCAGAATTACCATCAAGAGTCGTAAACAGTGATAATCGTTTCCCTAATATATACGGGTTATATCGTGATAAGGCTCCTCAGTCTGAAATCGGTTATATTTATGAATGGGAGGGTATGAATTTTCTTGTTGATACATTGGCTTTGAGTTATCGCCAACAAGCTGCTTTTACGGAAGAAACTCCTGACGGTTGTACTTCTTATGCCGTAAAATATATTAAGGAAAAGAAGCCTAACTTATGTGGAATAATCTTTGATCAACCTGATGGTGTTGGCCACGGAATAGGCTGGAGTTCGCCGGAATATTTTGAAAAGATGACACAGCTTGACGGTTATCTGGGACAGATTGTGAAAGCTGTGGAAGACGCTGGTATTATGGACGAGACAGTAATAGTTGTAGTATCAGATCATGGCGGAATAGATAAAGGTCATGGTGGTAAAACGATGGAAGAGATGCAGACCCCAATAGTGTTCTATGGTAAAGGAATAAAGAAGGGACATGTAATTCCGGAAAGTACGATGATTTATGATATAGCAGGAACAATAGCTTACATGTTGGAGGTAGATCAGCCTCAGGTTTGGATAGCACGACCGATTATGTCGATATTTGAATAAAAGAAAAGCCCTGAAAAGGGCTTTTTTTATATTCTATCCAATACTGTTTCAATTAACTTGAGTAAGGAATCATGATAAGAAGTATTCATATTCTCGGCGACACGTCCGGCTATGATACAACAGACAGTCATCGCCCTGTGTCCCATTAATGCCGACATGGCAGCAAGGGAGGAACTTTCCATTTCGTAGTTAAGAATTTTCTTTCCCTTATATTCAAATGCTTCAATCTTCTTGTTAAGATCAGGATCGGTAAGTGGCAGACGAATTTCACGTCCTTGAGGACCATAAAAACCGTTCGCTGCAATGGTCATACCTCGTATAATATCATCTTTAGCAATCTGCTCAACCAAAGATGCATTAGAATCTACAATATATGGCCATATGCCGGCTGGTTGCCAATTCAGTTGTTTTAGGAGTTCGGCTTCAAAATCCAGATCGCGTACATCTTCATTATTGGCATAAAAATAGATAACACCATCAAATCCGATCGATTTTTCAGCAGCAACATAGGTACCTAAAGGGGTGAATTCCTGCAATCCTCCGGAAGTACCGATACGCACCATAGTAAGTTGCTTTAACTCTTGATTAATTGTCCGTGTTTTGAAATCAATATTAACTAAGGCATCAAGTTCTGTTAATACAATGTCTATATTATCAGTCCCTATGCCGTGAGATAGTGCAGTAAGTCGTTTTCCTTTATAAGAGCCGGTTATGGCCCGGAATTCCCGATTACTAATATCGCACTCCTGCGTATCAAAATAAGAGGCAACAGTACCGACGCGGGCGGGATCTCCCACAAGTATGATCCTTTCCGCCAGTTGACCCGGTTTCAAATGAAGATGGAATATACTACCATCTTCATTGATAATAAGTTCCGAGGGAGGAATAACTTTCATTTGCAATTAATCTTTAATAGGTTTTGAAGGGCCGCTGCTAGGTTTGGCGATTGTTTCACGCATTGAAGTATCGGCTTCTATATTTTTCATTTTATAATAATCCATAATACCCAGATTACCGGCACGAAATGCTTCTGCCATAGCTTTAGGCACTTCTGCTTCTGCTTCAATTACTTTTGCACGAGCTTCTTGTGCTTTCGCTTTCATTTCCTGTTCAAGAGCGACAGCCATGGCGCGACGCTCTTCCGCTTTTGCCTGGGCAATATTTTTGTCTGCTTGTGCCTGATCCATTTGTAATACGGCACCAATGTTTTTACCTATATCAATATCTGCAATATCAATCGAAAGAATCTCGAATGCTGTACCTGCATCCAATCCCTTCCTAAGAACAAGTTTTGAGATAGAATCAGGGTTTTCAAGAACACTTTCATGGTTTTCGGCAGAACCGATAGAAGATACAATTCCTTCACCTACACGAGCCAAAATAGTTTCTTCACCTGCACCTCCCACTAATTGTTTGATATTAGCGCGCACTGTTACACGGGCTTTAGCTATTAACTGGATACCATTTTTAGATACGGCTGTTACCGGGGGAGTGTCAATCACTTTGGGATTTACTGACATTTGCACAGCTTCAAATACATCACGTCCGGCTAGGTCGATAGCAGTTGCCATTTGGAAAGTCAAGTCGATATTAGCTTTTGACGCCGAAACCAATGCATGAACTACTCTTTCCACATGACCACCGGCCAAGTAGTGTGCTTCCAGTTCATCTCTGGTCAATGTCTTCAGACCAGCTTTATGGGCTTCGATCATCGCACGGGTAATGACACCAGGAGGAACCTTTCTGATACGCATCAGGAATAATTGTATCAAAGAAATATTTACACCTGAAACTTTTGCGGAGATCCACAACAGGAAAGGAACATAATAGAAGAAAATTATCAGTAGCAGAATTGCTGCTCCTAATAATACCGCGGGCAAAAATGTTAATTCCATACAAGTAATTTTTATGAGTTTATATTGTTTTCTTTTGTTGTCACAAGTACATTATAGCCATCCACACGCATCACTACTACCGGAGTTTCTTCGTCTATAAACTCTCCAATGGATTTTGCTTCAACCGTAATATCTTTGATTCTTGCTTTTCCAATAGGAGCTAAGCGAGAGAGAGTAATTCCTTCGTCGCCGACTTCTATTCCTAACTCACGACTAGAAGTCAATTTTGAATCAACATCCGTATGGAGTGCTACTTTATTAAACGATTTAGATCTTAGTAACCATGCAAACGCAGCCGAAAAAACCACAATAGACGATACCAAGGTAATATGACCTATTGTTGGACTTACTGTATAGGCATAAATAACACCTCCCATTGCAAAGAGTCCTCCTCCGATACCAGCAACCGTAATTCCCGGTAACAAGAAGATTTCAAGTAGGATAAGTGCTATGGCTACTAATATTAAAAAAGCTATTATAGCTATGTCCAACATCATAAGCTGTTAGATTATAAGTTTAACGATTTGTTTTTAAATATTTTATTTCTGCATTACGAGCCTTTTTCTCTAACTCATCAGGTTGCTGATATAATGTATATAACTGTTCTTCTGCCTGAAGTATAGATGGCTTTAATTGCTCTTTTCGAGCGCTGTTACCACGTGTATATTCATTTCGTAGAGTAGCTAATTTTTCATTTAATTCTTTTATTTGCCTGTTTAAATCTACTACCTTCTGAAAATGACTTTTGGCTTCCGGGCTCTTTATTTCATCTAATGTGTAATACACCAGATTATTATTTATTATAAATTCAAAATCTTTGCGGATCTCTTCTTTTCCGGAAGGCATATCCAAATGTGCTAGTTGAATTAATTCTGTGTAATCAGAACCAGGTTTCCATGTATCCGAAATAGATGTTATAGCAGCACGGGAACGTTTTACCTCAATGTCGTCTCCCTCTACACGGCTACGTTGATCATCCGGGATAAATAAGTAAACACAAACTTTATCCTCAGGTTGGTTACGGTCTGAAACAAACCATCCCAAACCTTTTGTCTCATCAAGTACCAGCATATAATCATTAGCAAATGAATTATATGGCATACCGAGTTGTTCAGGAGTCAGGTATGTATCACTATTGGTATTATATCGGGTAACAAATAGATCATAGCCTCCTATTGAACCATTGCCTTTAGAAGCATAATAGATGGTAACACCATCAGATAATACAAATGGGTAATTATCATCATTGTTGCTGTTAACATTCAGCGGAAGCTGTTTTTCATCTCCCCATTTATCCAATAAACGTGACTGACTAAAAAGGCAAAAGCCATTTTCATTTGTGCGTTGTCCATAATAGATTTTATCCCCTTTTTCATTCATATAAACAGTAGAAGAAACGGGACTTCCAGTATTAAAAAAGTCATTAAAATAAGTAAGAGAACCGGCTTCTTCGCTTAATACATATGCATTAAGAAAATCATTTTTATCAATCACAATACTATCAATAATTTGTATAGCTTCTACTCTTTCGACCATTCGTTGAGCTTTTTCAGCCAGTTCCTGTTTCTTTTGAAAAGCCTCAACATCTTGTTTTTTCTTGGATAGGAGAGTAATATATTCTTCATACATGTCCACAGCCTCGTCAAAACGGTATGTGTCGAAATAAAGATCTCCCATATACCTGTAGGCTTCCTGAACACGTCGTTTGACAGCTATTCCTAAATAGTGTTCAGCTGTTTCCAGATCGCCGGTCTCAAAGCAACAAACTCCATACCAGTGATTGTATGAAGCATTATTAGGGGCCTGTTTTACTAGTCTTTCAAAGGCGGGTTTAGCCTCTTCGTATTTTCCTTCATTGTATAATTTCTTTGCCTGATCAAGACTTTGTGCATATAAACCACTACTACATAAAACGACTACTACTATACAAACGAATCTCTTTATCAACTGTGTCATTATCCTATTAAAATAAATATGCAGTTTCAAAGATAAGAATATTTTTACATGAGCCATGACATTGAGAATATAAAATATATAATTTTGTACCCTTATTAGAAAATATGGTAAAATTTACGAAAGAAGAACTTTTATTTAACAAGGTTGAAAGGAAAGTCAAAAAAGCAATATTTGATTACGGACTTATTACGGATGGAGACATCATTTTAATAGGATTGTCAGGAGGTAAGGACTCTCTTGCATTGCTGGAGCTTTTAGGACGACGTTCTAAAATATTCAATCCTCGTTTTCAGGTGATAGCGGCACATGTAGTTATGACAAATATTGCTTATCAAACCGATACTGCTTATCTAAATAGATTGGCAAATGAATATGATATCCCATTTGTGACATATGAAACAAGCTTTGATCCATCTACAGATAAACGTAAATCTCCTTGTTTTCTTTGTTCGTGGATGCGTAGAAAAGCCCTTTTTGAAATAGCAAAAAAATATAACTGTAATAAAATTGCACTGGGTCATCATCGGGATGATATGTTAGAAACGCTTCTTATGAATATGGTACATCAGGGAGCCTTCGGTACGATGCCTCCGAAATTAAAAATGAGCAAATTTGAAATGGAGATCATTCGCCCTATGTGCCTTATTGAAGAAAAAGAACTTATAGAAATAGCTTCTGTGCGGAACTATAAGAAACAGATTAAAAACTGTCCTTATGAATCAGGCTCCAGCCGAACAGATATAAAAAATGTAATTAAACAGTTGGAATCAATCAACCCTGAAGCCCGGTACAGTATTTGGAGCAGTATGACAAATATCCAGAAAGAGTATTTACCCCCTAAATTAAAATAGAGATGCAAGGTGTTTATGCAATCTTACTACTAGTCGTGTCAAACATATTTATGACAGTGGCCTGGTACGGCCATTTGAAACTGCAGGAAGCGAAAGTGATCACCCATTGGCCGTTAATCGGTGTGGTTTTTCTAAGTTGGGGAATTGCTTTTTTTGAATATTGCGCTCAAGTGCCTGCAAATCGCCTAGGTTTTATTGGTAATGGCGGCCCATTTAGCTTAATGCAATTAAAAGTAATTCAGGAAGTAATCACATTGGTTGTATTTACCATTTTTTCTACCGTATTGTTCAAAGGTGAAGTTTTACAATGGAATCACTTTGTGGCTTTCTTTTGTTTGATATTAGCCGTCTATTTTGTATTCATGAAGTGAAAGTGCAATATGAGCACATGCTTCAGCATCTGCTAAAGCATGATGATGGTTTTGCAGATCGAACCCACAATATGCAGCCACAGTATTCAGTTTGTGATTGGGCAGATTTTTGAATGCTTTACGCGCACCCTTTAACGTGCAATGAAAATCGTAGTCGGGGTAATCCATACAATAAGTTTTGAATACAGCTTTTAGGCAGTTTTCATCAAAGCCTTTATTATGAGCAATTAATGGTAGACCTTCTATTCGTTTCTCAATTTCTTTCCACACATAAGGAAATACGGGAGCTTTCTCTGTATCTTCCATGTTAATACCATGTATTTGGGTATTCCAATAACTATAATAATTAGGTTCCGGTTGTATAAGGCTGTAGAATTTATCAATAATCTCACCATCGCGAACAATCACTATTCCCACACTACAAACACTTGTTAGTTGCTCATTGGCTGTTTCAAAATCAAGCGCTACAAAACTATTCATAGAAATAAATCATATAATTTTAGGTTCGAAGATAGTAATTTTATCATTTTGACAGAAATATCATTTTGATAATTTTGCTATCTCATATCTCGCATATTTCAACCTGTAAGTAAGCGTCTTTGCAAAAAGAGGATTCTCCGTGAGATTATGTATTTCACTTAGTAAGCAACTGGGTTTTGAAAGATGAAAATTGAAATTTATTTTCAGTATATTTTACTCTTGGTTTATAATTCATCATCAAAAAAAATCTTTTTGTCAATTCGTAATTGGCTGGTTTTTTTACTCAATTAAGAGAAAATAGGAGCATTTTTAGTGGTTTATACTTGCTTTTTGGGAGTTTGCCCGAATGAATATGGACATTCATCCGGTTGAAAGCGGTCATTTATCCAAATGAAAGCAATTATTCATCCGGATAAAAACGGTCATTTTCCAGTAAATTCAACTTGAAATATTCGAAAATGACTATTTTTTCAACTCTTGGTTTCGAAAACGACTATGTTTTTTGTCGTTTTTCTCTATAGTACAGGTTAGCAAAATACCTATATTGCTTAAATTGTGTTAGTAAATAGATTGATTTGAAGACAAAATGCTTTTTCATATTAGAAGATTTTATTCATCAAAGTATTAAATGTTAAAAATTAAATTTCGCATTTAATTTTTTGAACATTTTCTTGAAAAAGAAATTTTATATATATATATTTGTATGTCTTAATAAAATAATTGTAATGGAATAATAATGAAAAAAGTATTGTTTCTGATAATAACCGTTTTTTTCTTTTCTTGTGATAATGACGACTTGGCCACAAAGATAAATGAATCCAATGATCTTTATATTTTTCAGAGTATAGAATATTTTTTGGAAGAAGGAGATAGTATGACTATTGTCGCATTACCGGATGAACCGTTGATTGTAGAAAATCCGGATTCTATTACCATTTATTATGAGGAGTTTATAAACAAGTCGCCTTATGATACTCTTCATTTTTGCTTTTACCCCGATACCTATTTGCCTTATATATTGAAGCCAAATGAATCTTTACTGATACCTATTCCTGAAAAGATTGAAGGTAACGAGATAAAACTTTCTTCAGAAGCATGGAAATATTCAGAAGAAAAGACGGTACGGTTAGTAAGTACGGATTCGGCTAAAAAAATGGAAATTCCTCCCTATTGTAGATTAACATCGAACGATTGGAAAGAAAAGATGACTGTCACATACATAGCTACTTTTACAGGAATGGTTACTGGAAATGAAGTAAAGCTCAAAGGCAAGTGGAAGAGCGAGTGTATCAAATACGACGAATGTAAGATTGATTTGGCAGAAAAGAATTAAACAATAACCTTCTTTAAAAAAATTACGGAAACGATTGCGGTTTAGTAAATAAACACCTACCTTTGCATCCACTAAAGAAATTTGAGAGTTGAACATGATCGATAAGATTAAAGCTCTGCTTGAAGAAGTAGAAGGGATTAAGGCAGCAAATGCTGAGGAACTTGAAGCCTTGAGAATCAAGTATCTTAGTAAAAAGGGAGAGGTGTCCCAATTGATGAACGACTTTCGTACTGTAGCTTCTGATCAGAAGCGCGAAATAGGACAGTATCTGAATCAATTGAAGGAAAAAACTCAAAACAAAATCAATGAACTGAAAGATAGTTTTACTAATGATCGAACTTCAGACGATGATATTGACCTGACTCGTACTGCTTATCCTATTCGTTTGGGTACACGTCATCCTCTTTCCATTGTGAAAAAGGAAATATGTGATATCTTTGGTCGGTTAGGTTTTAGTATAGCAGAAGGTCCTGAAATAGAGGATGATTGGCATGTCTTTTCTGCTTTAAATTTCGCACAGGATCATCCAGCCCGCGATATGCAAGATACATTTTTTATACAACATAATCCAGAAATAGTTCTTCGTACTCATACTTCATCGGTGCAGGTACGGGTAATGGAAAAAAAAGAACCTCCTATTCGTATTATTTGCCCTGGGCGTGTGTATCGTCATGAAGCTATTTCTTATCGTGCGCATTGTTTCTTCCATCAGGTGGAAGCTTTGTATATTTACAAAGATGTTTCTTTTGCTGATTTGAAACAGGCTCTCCTGTTTTTCGCTAAAGAAATGTTTGGACAAGATACGAAAATACGTTTACGTCCTTCTTATTTCCCATTTACAGAACCTTCTGCTGAAATGGATATCTCTTGTAATCTTTGCGGAGGAAAAGGATGTCCGTTCTGCAAATACACCGGCTGGGTAGAGATACTCGGATGCGGTATGGTTCATCCGAATGTATTGGATAACTGTGGTATAGATAGCAAGATATACACCGGTTATGCGTTAGGAATGGGGATTGAACGTATCACAAATTTGAAATACCAAGTTAAAGACTTGCGCTTGTTCTCGGAGAATGATATTCGTTTTCTGAGGCAGTTCGAGTCAGCCAATTAAGTTGAAAACCTAAATCATTTTACCATTCCCCGGGCTTAACTAACCGTGCCCGGGGAAAAACACAAGGAGCTATGAGAAAGGAAGAACGATATAGAGGCGTAATTAATTGGTTTACCGAGAATGTTCCTATAGCTGAAACTGAACTTCATTACAAAGATCCATTCCAATTATTAATTGCTGTTATTCTGTCTGCCCAGTGTACAGATAAGCGAATAAATATGATAACTCCAGCATTATTTGAGGCATTTCCCACAGCTGAGGTTATGGCTGTTGCAACACCTGAAGTTATTTATGAATATATAAAAAGCGTTTCATATCCTAATAATAAGGCAAAACATTTAGTAGGTATGGCGCAAATGCTTCTTAGAGACTTTAATGGAATTGTTCCTTCTGATATAGGTGAACTCCAAAAGTTACCGGGAGTGGGTCGTAAAACTGCTAATGTGATAGCTTCCGTCGTATACGATAAGCCAGCAATGGCTGTCGATACACATGTATTCCGTGTTGCTAACCGTATAGGGTTAACAAACAATAGTAAGACTCCTTTGGAGACTGAAAAAGAATTGGTAAAACATATTCCTGAACATTTAATTTCAAAAGCACACCATTGGCTAATACTACATGGAAGATATGTTTGTGTGGCACGTAAACCAAAGTGTGAATCGTGCGGCTTAAAGCCTTGGTGTAAGTATTTTCTCAATCAAAAATGAGAACATATCTGAAAGAGATCGTTATTAGTATTATCGCTATTCTAGTGATGACAGTAGCAATTGCCTCCTTTTTCAAAGCTATGAAAACGGAGAAAGCCAGTGAGCGTGATAATATATATGCGCTGGTACCATCGGATGTGAATGCGATGCTTGTCATTAACCGTCCGGGTGTCTTTAGCCGTATGGTGCTGGAAAAACAATCTTTTTTTGATTTGTTTGCTTCCCGAATACCGGAGATGTTTTTGTTATTAATACGTGAAAACCAGAATCTTCAATCAATGATTTTGTCTTTTCATCCTCAAGGTGTCGTTTGTTATATGCCTGCTTCTTCCAAGTTAATCAACTCAATTGAAAAAGGGTTACAAAGAGTATTCAATTATTCCCCGATTGTACAAACCCAGGATGGCATTGATTATTATTATTATCCGGTTTCTGGTAACGCTTTTTTCGGGTATTATGTACATGATGGCATTTGGGTCGGTAGTTTGAGTAAGAAATTACTAGAAGAGACAGCTATTCAGACTAGCGAGAAGCAAACCTTAATGCCTCCTGAAATGCGAAAACTAGTCAGAAATTTTGATATTAATGCACCATTGAATATAATTTTTCCAACAGAAGATATGAATCTCCAACTAGAGCAGGAACGCACTATTGTTTGGCGAATTGAAGATAGATGGTTAGGAGCAGATCTGTTTGTCAGCGAAGGAGATCTGTGTGGTTATGGTTTTTTGCCATATGAATCTAATATTACTTCTTCAATGTATAAAGCCATGGGTGATACGATAGCACGTCGTATAAACAATTTATATCCGCTGGTAACCCTTTCATTTCAAATTGATAAGGAAGAAGATTTCGTTTATTATACGGGATGTACTCCGATTCCTTGATGTCTAACAATTAATAATCAATCCATCGTAAGATAAGTGAATATTTGGAGGTAATTCTTTTTCCACTTCTGCATGTAATCCTATTCTATGGCTCATATGAATCAGGAACGAATCTTTTGGATTTATACGTTTAATGTTTTCCAACGCTTCCTGAACGCTTTCGTGTGAAGGGTGTGGTTTATTACGCAAAGCATCTATTATTAATACATCTAACTGTTCTAGTTTATTGTATTCTTCTTCTGGAATACTTTTTAAATCTGTTAGGTAAGCCATATTCCCAATCCGGTATCCTAATATAGGTAAAAGACCATGCATAACACGAATTGGGGTAATCTGTATTCCGGCAGCAGCGAAAGGATTTGTATCAATAGGATGAAGTTCAAGGTTGGGTATTCCCGGATACTTATGTATACGAAAAGCATAGGGTATACGGGTTCTTATAGCATCGGCAACGTAGCCTTCCGCATATATATCAACACCTTTCTCTATACAGAACGGTCGTAGATCATCCAAGCCACCTACATGGTCGTAATGTTCATGGGATATCAGTACGGCATCCAGATTATATATTTTATTTTTAATCATTTGCCAACGGAAATCGGGTCCACAATCCAAAAGGATACTTTTTCCTTCTGTCTCTACCAATACAGAGGTACGCAAACGCCAGTCACGCTTGTCTTTACTTGTACAGACTTCGCACTGACAACCAATTTCCGGAACTCCAGTAGAAGTCCCAGTTCCTAGAAAAGTGATCTTCATTATCCTACGTATTTAACTTCAGGGATCAGTTCAATACCAAAGCGTTCGGCTACAACTGTTCGTATATATTCTGCAAACAAGGCAATTTCATGTCCATTGGCATTGCCATAATTCACTAAAATAAGTGCCTGTTTATCGTATACTCCAACATCGCCTTCTCTCTTTCCTTTAAATCCACATTGTTCAATAAGCCAACCGGCTGAAACTTTTATTTTATCGTCATTGGTAGGAAAGGAAGGGATATAAGGATATTGTTCTTTCAATTTCTCATACTTTTCCAACGAAATAATAGGGTTCATAAAGAAACTTCCCGCATTACCTATAACTGCCGGATCGGGTAGTTTCTCCTTACGTATTGAAATGATAGCATTCCGTATTGTTGCTATAGATATTTCTGATTGATTTGATAAAACATTTTTAAGATTACCATAATCCAAGAAAAAGTGATGTTTTTTACTTAACCGGATATTTATATGTGTTATGATGTGTGGATCATTATATTCATTCTTAAAAAAGCTATAACGGTAAGCAAACTGGCATTCTTCTTTTGTAAATACTTTCTTTTCAAAACTAAGCTGATTGTAGGCTTCCACGGTTTCAATAACATCTTTTATCTCTACTCCGTATGCGCCTATATTTTGAACTGCAGCGGCGCCACTTTCTCCCGGAATATATGAAAGATTCTCTATTCCTCCCCAGCCGTTGGAGACTGTATAAGCAACAACATCATCCCAAATCTCGGCACTGCCAATACGTAATAATACGCTGTCATCAGTATCTTCAACAACTGTCATTCCTTTGATTGCAGAATGCAAAATAATTCCGCTGTAATCATCAATAAATAAAAGATTGCTTCCTCCACCGATATGCAAGGAAACACATTCCTGGAAGTACTCATCGTGCAAGATACGTATTAACTCTTCTTCTGTTTCATATTCCATAAACCAGCGGGTTTTAACCGGAAGTTGAAACGTATTATAGTTTAACAGGGAAAAATTTTCTTCAATTTTCATATATTCTGATTCTTGAAGGACAAAGGTACTATTTTTCTCTGTTTTGGAATAGCTTTAAATTTTTAACTGGTTTATATACTCTCGTTGTTGATCAAGGTATTTAATTCGTTCCATTTCACTACTATCTGTAATTAATGTTGAATACCTTCGTAAAGACTGTACCCAGTCTTTTTGTATTTTAAATATATCGGGGTGCTTAGAATCAACAAGATTTATAGCATAAATACGAAGTAAGCTGATTTTTATATCTTTAGATTCGATATAGCCATAAATAGTTTCAATGGCAATATTACATAAATATATATAAATTTTTCCTCCTGATTTATATTGTGCATTCATCATAAGAGAACCTAATTCTTCCAACAACTCAAATAACTCATTTCGTAAATTATCGAGATCATTTGAAGAGAAAAGATTTAAATTCGCAAAATATAATATGCCTTTTACAAGAGATTTAAATATATTTCTATCCCATATAAATATGGAGGTTGGTATGGAGCGGAGTTGTTTTGCAAATTGTTTATGTAAGTCTAATGTCTTTTTGGGAATTTTTATATCCTCTAGTGAACCTGTTCCTATCAAATTGTTACTTTGATGAAGCCATCGACTAATCCAAAACTTAGTTAAAAAAGGGTAGGTTGAATAAAAATAGATAGGTAATTTATTGGTTGCCTCATGGAATGTAGAGAATGGATCTTTACTTGCCGTTTTACCTATTTTTATATATTTTTCAAGAGTTTCATTGTAATTCTGGATATCATTTGACGATTTTATCATACTAATATTTATTATGGCGCCGGTATCCATGTCGTTACCTACAATCTGATCTAAAGATATATCCAAATTTGATACGATAGTTGCTGCTTCATTGAAAGTAAAAAAAACATCTCCTCTTAAACGTCTGTAAGCCGCCTCTTTACTTATTGAAAGTGTATCAATCAAGTATGAAGCCAGATTAGTATGTGAAGGTATCTTTGATGATATCGCATTAATTAATGCATCGTTTATCGTTTTTTTCATGTTTTCATTATAAAGAGTTTATGTAACTGCGTTGTTTGTTAATGAACCTGGTTCGATCGATCTCATTACTTTGCGTAATTAAGGTCGAATATCTTCTCAATGAGTAAATCCAATCTTTTTGTAACTGACAGATATCAGGATGTTTTGTTTCTATTAGATTGATGGCAAATACGCGGATCATCGAAAGTTCAAATCTTGCAGATTCTATTAAAATATAGCTTGTTTCCATAGATATATTACATAAATAGATTTGAATATCATTTCTCTCATTGAACTGAGCATCTGATAAAATACGCTCAATTTGCTTAAGTATGTCCAATAATTCTTTTTTGATATTTCTCACATCCTGTTTAGTTAGAAGTTTAAGTTCATAGAAATATTTTATTTCATAAGTAATAGACTTAAAGATATTGACATCCCATATAAAAATAATTTTAGAGATATTATTGAGTTCATTAGCCACTTTTACATGCAAGTCAAAAACATCTTGTGGAATATCTATATCTTTTAATGAAACATTACTTTTTAATTTATTGGTTTGGTGAAGCCATCTACATATACGAAATTTAGTTAAATTCTCTTTATGTGCATAGAAGTAGAAAGACAACATATTTGTTGCACTGTATAAAGTACTTTCCGGATCATCTTTTATTAATTTGAATATTGTTCGATAGCGGGAAAGCGTCTCATTGTAACTTGGCAATATATCTGGAGCTTTAATTAAGTCAAGATTAATACTGGCTCCACCCGATTTGTCACTTTCTAATAATTGATCCAACGAAAAGTGGAGTTTAGTTGCTAATTCAACAATTTCATATAAAGCAAAGTGTACGTCTCCTCTTAATCTTCTGTAAGCCGCTTCTTTACTAATATGAAGAGCTTCTGTTAAATAGGCTGAAATATTAATATTCGGTGGCAGTAATTCTGTTATTAGATCTGTCAGTCTTCTATTGAGTTTTTTATTCATACTATTTAAAAATTCAGTTTTTACCTTTCTGATCTGGTAATATGATTTTATAATCATACAACTAATAGACTGCGACTCTCTGGTTTTAGTATATATTTAAAAATAGATTTCAGCGTCGCATTAGATCATTCCCTTCTTTCAAGTAATCAATTAAGACAAAGATAAAATATATTAACTAATTAAAAGTTTAATTTTCGTAAAAATATAGTATCTTTTTTTTCTTTTTTCGTAAAAAGCAAAAAGTCTGTTATGAAAATCGAAACATATTCTTTTAATTCGTTTTTTGAATTTGGTGGGAATAATATATTCTCATAGTTTTGCACATAAATAAAGATATTCACAACAATATATGAAAATTATAAACCTGGGGGAGTCCAACAGCATCCTAAACCGTTTTGTTGCGGAGTTAAGAGATATCCATATACAAAAAGATCGTTTACGTTTCAGAAGAAATATAGAGCGTATTGGCGAAATTATGGCTTATGAAATAAGTAAAGATTTTATCTATACAACTAAAAATATATTATCTCCTTTGGGTACTGCTCCTATGAATATGCCCGATGATCAGATTGTTATCAGTACGATCCTTCGGGCCGGACTACCTTACCATCAGGGATTTTTAAGTTATCTGGACAATGCCGAGAATGCTTTTGTATCTGCATATCGTAAATATAAAGACCGCCTGAACTTCGATATACATATTGAATATATTGCTTCTCCGAACCTGACAGGGAAAACGCTTATCATAACTGATCCCATGCTGGCAACGGGTAGTTCGATGGAAATGGCATACAAGGCTCTTCTTACTAAAGGAAATCCTGCACATATACATGTTGCTACTATTATTGCCAGTAAACAAGCAGTGGAATATATACGGGAAAAAATGCCCAATGATATGACGACCGTCTGGATTGCTGCCGTTGACGATGAATTGGACGAGCATTCTTATATCGTTCCCGGATTAGGAGATGCAGGCGATCTTGCTTATGGAGAAAAAGAGTAGTGTTAGCTTTAATTATAAATCAACACATAGCCATTTATATAGGTAATAAAGAAAATCCATATAATATACGGGATAAACAGGTAAAAGCTTAGCTTTTTACTTGAATAGCATGTTATTGCATATAAAATAGCGATAATACAAAGTACAAGAATATTTATAAAACCTAATAATGGATTTTGCATGTAAAAGAAAGTTACACTCCATAATAGCTTAGTAAGTATCATGGCAATAAACAATTTTATAAGATACAGATCATTCGGACTTCCATGATAAATTATTAATCCTATTGAAGAGCCGATCAAAATGTGCATTAAGCTCCATCCGAGAGGGAATATGAAATTGTTTTTTATTAATGGGGGTGTATTAAGTGTTGTGTAATACCAATTCTTAACTGCATCAATTTCCAGATAGGCAGCTACAAAACCGATCAATAAACAGAATAGTATTGGTATAAATAGAGATAGAAAAGCTTTCATTTAATAAGATTTTGGATGTAAGGTAGAACTACTGTCCGGAACTCTTGTTCAAAATTGGGAGTAAATATATCCTGTCCGAGATTAGCTTTAACATCTTCTATGCTCCAGAACTTTCCATCATCCAGTTCCGATTTATCTGGGATTATATAGCCATTATAATGAGTACAGAAAGTATACACAAGTTCCTTTTCAATGGCTGATTCAAAGATGTATTTTGTGATAAATACAGGTGTAAAACCTGATACGGACAGTTCCTCTTTTGCCTCTCTATTGAGAGCTTCTTCAACTGATTCTCCAAGATCAATATGGCCTCCTACAGCGGTATCCCATTTACCGGGTTGGATATCTTTAGTAAATGATCGTTTTTGAAGATAAATATCTCCTGTATCGTTAAAAAGATGCAGATGTATAACAGGATGAAGAAGCTTTGTTCCACTATGACACTCTTTACGCGTAGCTCTGCCAATCTCTTTGCCTGATCCGTCTACTAGTGGGAAATATTCTTCTTTATACATAAAGTTATTTTTTTAACTGTAGAAACAAAAATATAAAAAAAATTACGATAAGGTGTTCTTTTTTATGCAGAAAAAATTCTTGTAATGACACTTTTACTTAAATTTGTATCTGCTAACTAATCAATTACTCTAATTGGCCAATGACATGATTCTACTTATAGCCGCTATAACGCCAGCCGTTATTTTTCTTTACATTATATATAGTAAGGACACTGAGAAAGAACCCTGGTCTCTTTTGATGAAATGTTTTTTCGGAGGTGTATTATCTGCTGTTCCGGCAATACTCTTGGCTAGTGTCTTTAGTTCTCTTCATATACCTGGTTCGGCTTTATGGAATTCTTTTTATATGGCTTTTTTTCAAGCGGCTATTCCCGAAGAATTGGCAAAGTTTGCTATACTTTACTGGATCGTATGGAAGCACAAAGAGTTCGATCAGCATTATGACGGTATCATTTATGCGGTGTTTGTTTCGCTAGGCTTTGCCACGCTTGAGAATATCCTCTACGTAGCAGAAGGTGGATTAGGTGTTGCGTTAAGTAGGGCAGTGCTATCGGTTCCAGGACATGGTTTCTGGGGTGTGTTTATGGGATACTTTCTGGCTTTGGCAAGATTCTCACCGAAGAAGGAAAGAAGACGTTATATGTGGCTGAGTATATTGTCGCCGATAGTGCTTCACGGTTTGTTCGATTTTTATCTTTTCTATGCTTCTTCGGAGAATATAAGCTGGCAGGTGATACTGTTGATGGTGATCTTATTTACAGCACTTATTATCTTTTTCTGGCGGCGGGGATTAAAGAAAATACGTAAACATGTCGCAAAAGATAAAAAACGTATGGAGGCTATTTCCCAAGATTCATAATTAAAATAATCAATTCTTCGTCGGTTAATCCTTCGCCATGTGTTGAATAATCCAAAAGGAAAGTACAACCATTCTTATACTCTGAACAACCATAAGCGGTTTTCCCTCTTAGAATGTCTCCTTTTTCACATATGGGGCAAATCGGTTTCATGGGAGTTACTGAGGCTTTCTTCTCTTTTGGTTTCCTGGGTTTCCGTTCCTTTTTTTCTTTTTTGACCTCTTCTTTTATGGCTTCCTGGATAGTAATTGTTCGGTTGGTTTGATCAGAAAGTACATTGATAACTACCTGATTTACCATTTGTTTTAGTTCTTCCAGAAAAGTGCGGGCTTCGTATGTCCCTTTTTCTATCAGGCGAAGCTTCTTTTCCCACAATCCTGTCAACTCAGCACTTTTAAGAAGTTCTTCATGAATTGTGCCGATCAGTTCTGTTCCTGTTTGTGTCGGAAACAAATTCTTACGTTCCTTGCGGATATAATTCCTTTTGAAAAGCGTTTCTATAATGGCTGCCCGGGTTGAAGGACGACCTATTCCGTTTTCTTTCAACGCATCCCTTAGTTCGTCGTTATCAACCAATTTTCCTGCAGTTTCCATAGCTCTTAGCAAAGTGGCTTCGGTGTATGGTTTAGGAGGTTGTGTCCATTTCTCGCCTAGTGTCGGTTTATGTGGACCACTCTCTCCTTTGATAAACTCAGGTAATACTCCTTCTTCTTCCGAAGGTTCGGTATCAGGATCTTTCTGCTCCGTTCCGAATACTACCCGCCATCCGGGCTTTAGTATTTGTTTGCCTGTAACTTTAAATTCGACCTTTCCTACTTTCCCCAATACGGTAGTAGTAGATATATCGCAATCGGGGTAGAAAGCGGCTATAAACCTTCTTGCTACCAGATCATATACCTTGCGTTCATTTTCCATGAGGTTGTTAGCAGGTACGCCGGTGGGGATGATAGCATGGTGGTCTGTCACTTTTGAATTATCGAATACTCGCTTACTTTTGGGGATTTTACCTTGTAGCAAAGGTGCAGTTAGTTCTGTGTAAGCAGTCAACCCCTTTAATGTATTTGGTACTTTAGGATAGATATCGTCACTAAGAAATGTAGTGTCTACACGCGGATAGGTAGTCACTTTCTTTTCATATAACGTTTGAATCAGCTTCAGTGTATCATCGGCTGAGAAAGAAAATTTCTTGTTACATTCTACTTGTAGCGATGTCAGGTCGAAAAGGCGTGGAGCATATTCCTTCCCTTTCTTTTCGGATACATCTGTTACTGTAAAATCTTCTTGTTTAGCTATCTCAAGAAAAGCTTCGCCCTCTTCTTTCTTTGTGAATTTCCCTTTTGTGGCAGAGAATGTGGTATTACGATAGATGGTTTTTAACTCCCAAAAGGGTTCGGGAGTAAAATTCTCTATTTCATGCTGACGGTTTACAATAAGCGCGAGGGTAGGAGTCTGCACTCTTCCGATCGACAATACTTGCTTGTTCTGACCATAACGCAATGTGTAAAGTCGTGTTGCATTCATTCCCAGCAACCAGTCGCCAATGGCTCTTGAAAGACCAGCTTCGTAAAGACTGGCAAACTCTTTCTCGTCTTTTAACTTTTGGAATCCTTCACGGATAGCTTCTTCGGTAAGCGAGGAAATCCATAGGCGGTATACGGGACATTTACATCCTGCCTTTTGCATCACCCAGCGTTGGATCAACTCACCTTCCTGGCCGGCGTCACCACAGTTTATCACCATCTCAGCGTTCTGTATCAATCCTTCGATGATCTTAAACTGTTGCTCGTAACTTTGATTTTCGATCAGTTTGATGCCGAAGCGAGGCGGTATCATCGGAAGAGACGAAAGGCTCCAGCGTTTCCATTCGACAACGTATTCGTGCGGCTCTTTCAGTGTACAAAGATGCCCGAAAGTCCAGGTAATCTGATACCCATTGCCTTCGATATAACCATTCATTTTTTTGGTCGCACCAAGCACTTCTGCTATTTCACGCGCCACACTGGGCTTTTCCGCAATACATACTTTCATCTGTAAACCGATACTTAATAGGTGTGCAAAGGTACAAGTTTCCCGCCAGATTGCCTTAAAAGAGTATCTCTATTTCTACTGAATACTTATTGATCAGAATTATATATTTTATTGGTTTGATAGTGATTATTTATTTGCAGATAAAATGTGTAGTAGAAATACCGTATTTTTCCGGTCTGTTTTTGTGAAAGTAAATAAAAAAAACGACTTTTGTCGTACACATAAATATAAAGCCATGCAAAGACGTAAGTTTTTTCGTTCACTTGCCGTAGGAGGAGCGGGGGTAGCTCTTTCTCCAATCATAAAAGCCGCTCCGGCACCATCATTAACACAAAATAAAGAAAAGCCTTCTACTAATATAGCGGATGCAGTCGCTATTCCGAGAAACCAACATTCCATGCCGGGCAAATATCCCGGAAAAGTGATAAAAACAGAGCATTCTAATTGTATAATAGATGGTAAACCTTCTGAGGGGGCAGCTTATGAGATGGTAAAAACCTGTATGCTGAATCTTACCGGAGAAACTGATCTTAAGAAAGCCTGGTTGTATTTCGTAGGTCCGGAAGATATAATAGGTCTTAAGGTAAATCCTATCGGAGGAAAGCTTCTTTCTACTTCGCATGCAGTAACTAAAGCGATTGTCAAACAATTGGAAGAAGCTGGTATTTCCAGAAGTAAGTTAGTTATTTGGGACAGGAGGCAGGAGCAATTAGAAGATGCTGATTTTAATGAGCAGAATTATCAGGGAGTTTCTTTTATGGCGACTGAATGCTATGATACGAATAAAAGTTATATAAGTCCTGAAGGCCGCTTTTACAGTGAAGACTGGATAGACAAAGATCACTATTTCTATGCTGATGTTGAAGGTGAATACGATGCATATACTCTGCCGTTTATGGTAAACGGAGGAAAGAATTCTTACTTTACAAAGATATGTACGGAGAAGGTTACGAAGATTATTAACGTACCAATTCTTAAAAATGCCGGAACATCTATAACTGTTTGTATGAAAAACCTGGCATATGGTTCTATAACTAACACCGGACGTCTTCATAAAGACTTGTGGCATGAAACCAGTGCTTATGCCTGCGCATTTCCGCCTCTTCGTGATAAAGTTATACTGAATATTGTAGACGGAATAGTAGGATGCTTTGAAGGAGGTCCGGCGGCTAATCCACAGTATATATGCCAATACAAAACAGTTCTCGCAGGAACCGATCCTGTTGCCGTTGATAGAATCTGCTATGATATGGTAATTGCCAAACGAATTGCAGAAGGTGTGCAAACAGAAGAGCGTAAATCCGGACGGAAGTTTATGGAGTTGGCTGAAGAGTTAAAGCTGGGAGTGGCAGATCGTAACAAGATAAATCTTGTTGAATTGAAAATTGAAAGTTGAAAATGTATTTCTTTATGAACATGAATAAAAGAAAGGGAAAGAAGAAATTATTCTTCCTGTTACTTCTACATTTAATTTTCAATTTTCAACTTTCAATTTTCAATTGCACTGCACAATCCGTGCACGTGCATCGTGAGCGAACGTTTACAGCATCGGGCCTATATGGTTTTATGAACGGAGGAACTGATCTGTTCCTTGAATATGATGTGCAGAAACTGGTAGTTATGGAAGTTGCTTATAAGGGAGAAGAGTATAGCGTGGAGGTATATGAAATGGCTTCTCCAGAAGATGCTTTTGGAATTTATTCGTTACATACATTCAGGTGTCTGAGGACGGATACGCTAGGTGGTATTGATTGTTTGTCTCCTTATCAACTACAAGCAGTTTCGGGAAATTGCTATGTCTCGGTTGTTTTTCCATCGGGTAGTCAGATTGCTAAAAAGAATGCGGATGAACTCCTTCGGAAGTATGTCTCTGCGAATAAAACAAAGAAACCGGATATTCCTGATATCCTGCAGATACAACCTCCTTATTCCGGTAATCTGAAGTATATAAGAGGACCTATATCAGCTTCGAATGTCAGTTTTTCTTTGGCACAAGCGATAGAGAATATTTATTATAAAGGCATATGGTTTGTATCTGCAAAGCCATCAAAAGAGTATAAAGCTTTGGTTTACTTATCCGATAGTAAAGATAAAAACAAAATGAAAGAAAAGATTCCTTCGGAGAATATACTAAAGGAAGGAGAGGACTTTATTTATATTTCCGGCACAGAAGAAGAGCCGGAAGACGAACATGGAGATTTTGGATTTTAAAAAAATAAATAATATGAAACGAATAGCGTGTGTGTTAATAAGTTTACTTTTCCTGTTGTCGTGTTCTCAACAAAAAACATTGCAGATCATTGCTTGTGGAGACGATAAGGTGATTATTATAGATGAGCAGACATCGGAAGATGAGAACGTAAAAATAAACTGGTCATGGAGCGTATCCAAAGCAACTGACCTGCCTGAAAAATACCAGAAATTATTGATTCCATTTGATGAATGTAAGCCGGTAGATAAAGGAAAGAAACTGCTCTTAACCTCATCGGGAGGTGGTGTTGTACTGCTGGATATAGCAACAAAGAAGAGTCTTTTCTATGCCTATGCGCCAATGGCTCATTCAGCAGAGCTGCTGCCTGATAACAGAATCGCTGTCGCCTTATCGACTAATCCGGCAGGGAATAGCCTGGAGTTATATGATGTTTCAAAACCTGAAGTCGTATTATTTAAAGATACTTTGTATTCGGGGCACGGTTCGGTCTGGATGCCTAAGCAGAAAAGATTGTATGCATTAGGATATGATGATCTAAGGGCTTATTCGTTGACTGACTGGGATACTGAAACTCCATCGCTTACATTAGAAAAAACATGGATACTTCCGGCAAAAGGAGGACATGATCTGATAGATATTTCCAACTATGAGCTTATCGTTACTGCTCATGAGGCAGCCTGGGTATTTGATATTGAGAAGGAAGAATTCAAGCCTTTTGAACCTCTTGCCAATGAACATCATGTAAAGTCTGTAAACTATGATAAGAAAACCGGCCGTTTGATCTATACAAAAGCAGAAACAAGCTGGTGGACACACAATATTTATATGCGTAATCCGGATAAGACGATTACTATTCCTGATATAAAACTATATAAAGTCCGGCCGATGTAATCAGAAGCTGATCTTTGGAGCTTCTTCTAGCTTTGCTCTTTGTTCCCCCAGGTCGAACATCATTTCTTTGTGGAAACCAAACATACCAGCGATAATATTAGATGGAAAGGTCTGTACTGCGTTGTTATATTCTTTAGTCGCTGCATTGAAATAGCGTCTGACAGTTGAAAGTTTGTTTTCTAATTCGGATATTTCTCCTTGTAATTGAAGGAAGTTTTGGTTGGCCTTCAAGTCGGGATAGGCTTCCACTGTTACTCTTAATCCTGCAAGGGCAGAAGAAAGAGTATTCTCTGCATTAATCTTTTCGTCGATGGTCTTTGCATTGATTGCTCCGCTTCGTGCAGAGATTACTCTATCAAGTGTATCCTGCTCGTGTTTGGCATATCCTTTGACTGTTTCTACCAACTGAGGAATCAGGTCATGCCGTTGTTTGAGTTGCACGTCGATGTCGGCAAAAGCATTTTCGCGGTTATTCCTTAACTTAACAAGCGAATTATACGAAGAAACAACCAGTATAGCTATAACAAAAACGACTCCGATAACAATAAGTAAAGTCATATCAGTAATTTATTATTGATTAAAAATCATTCAAATATAGAAAGTTCATTTAATAGATTGATACGCTCTAAAGAAAAAGTTTTATCGTGAGCTTGAATGTATTTCAGCATAAAGTATATGATTATCGTAACATAGCCTCTTTATAAAGATGTAAGGTTTTAAGCTTACTCAACTTTTACACTGATAATACGTATATCAGTTTTAGGACGATCGTATTTATCACGGGGTTGCGAAGCTATCTTATCTAATACATCATAACCCTCGATAAGTTCACCAAAGATAGTGTATTCACCATCCAAATGATGGCTTCCGCCAACGGTAGAATAAGCTTCCAGTTGTTCGTCAGAAAGCAATAAATGACCTGGAGTAGAATGTATAACAGAATCAACTTTCGCGTTTATATCTACTACATAATGATTATATTCTGCCGGATCTGCGGTTTTAAGGGAGTCCATTAATTCACGTACAGGCGTATAAAACTCCGCCATTGCTTTCCTGCGAATCGGCAGATTTTTCGCTCGCTGTAATGTGTCTAATTCTCCAGGTCTGTATACTTTACCCTGCACAATAAAGAATTGAGACATGTCCGATTTTTTCTTTGGATTGATATCATCATTCTGTCTGGGAGCAGCTAAAGCTCCTTTTTTTGCAAAATAATGTTCCCGGAATTCAGGAGATATTTCAGTACTTCTGTCTCCATAGCCTACACGAGCACCTGCTGGGGCGTTTTTGGAGTCGGGAGAACCCCCTTGTATCATAAAGTCTTTTATTACACGGGTAAATAATGTACCGTTAAATAATCCTTTATTTGCCCTTTCTGTAAATGTCTTAATATGATTAGGCACATCCGGATAAAGCTTAGCTTTCATAGTGCCAACATTCGTCGTTATTGCAACGATTTTCTCCTGCGCATCTATTATACAGGAAATCATAGAAAACAGACAAATGAATATAAAAGATTTTTTTTGTATCATATTTTGAGGAAATCATTTTAAAACAAAAGAGTCACGCAGAACAGAAAGCAGGGCATAGTGTAGATAGTTCGTTTCTTAAATTTATGCCATATTTTAGGGGTAAAATACTTACGTTCTGAGGTCTGCGTGACATATTTTAGAAACATCTTATATATCCTAACGAAAAATTATCGTAAAGATAATCTTTCATTCCATGATTATATCTAAAAGAGACAATATTTTTCTTAAATTCATATCTTAAATTGTTCCTTAATATCAGCGGGCGGTCACCATTGTTTTCATATCCATGAAATCCGGTAAGGTCTGTCGATAGTGTAAAATTACGATAGGTGCCTGTTAATCCTCCTCCATATGAGATCGCATCATTTTGACGATGCACTATATTATTTGTCATCCAGCAATAAAATCCAACCAATGCTTGTGCACGTAGGGTAGCCGTTCCTGATTGGTTTTTCCATAAATCTCTACCCACATTAACATCAAACCAATAAGCGGCTGCATCTGTATAGCGTGCATCGCATACCCGACTTCCACTTGCTGTTTTCAATGTCATACTTGCGAGAACATCCATCCACTTTTTACTTTTAAGAATTTGAAAGAAAGCACTTACAACTATATCACCATTATATGAAATAGGGCTTTCGGTTTCAACTGCATATCTTTCGTCACGAGTTTCTGGCGTTAATTTATAATCTTCTACAATAATGCAACTAACTTCCACACCCGCTTTCCCTTTAAAAATAGGAAGTAATACTCTGGCATATAAATCCTTTGTTTTATCTCCTGAATAGTGATGATATTGCCCTCTCAGTTCTACCTCATATCTTGTGGGGCTCAAGCCTGATCGTAATTCAGGAAAAGGGAAAGCCGTAGGTCCGAAATAACGGGGAGAGTAAATTAAATTCTCCATATTATCTCGCCAATCCGCTTTTGCAAATTGTGTTGATAATAATAAAGCAAAGATTATTAATATAGGATAAAACGGGTAATGTTCGTTTTTCATGATAAGCTATAGATATATTTTGTGGCAAAAGTATAAAAATCAAATCAATTTCTTTACATTTGCTGCTATATAATGTTTATTAAAGTTAAGATTGTCATATGAAGAACCTATTATCTTTAAAGTTATTGCTTTTGCTGTGTGCCGTATTAATGACTGGAAATATCTCGGCTCGTAAACCCTTAAAAACATTGCTTATCACAGGGCAAAATAATCATAATTGGGAAGTTAGTCATATTGTCCTTAAAGAAATTCTGGAGAATTCCGGAATGTTTAAAGTTGATTATGCTATTTCTCCGGCAAAAGGGCAGGATATGTCAGGTTTTGCACTTGATTTTAAACCTTATGATTTAGTGGTACTAGACTATAATGGTGATTCATGGCCGGATATCACCAATATTCGTTTTCAGGAATTTGTAGATGCAGGCGGAGGTGTGATTGTATATCATGCTGCTGATAATGCGTTTCCCAACTGGCGTGAATTTAATAAGATATGTGCGTTAGGCGGATGGGAAGGTCGTGATGAGAACTCCGGCCCTTACGTATACTGGTCTAACGGGGAATTAATTAAAGATACCTCACCGGGAGCAGGTGGGTCACATGGGAGTCAGCACGAATACATGATGACTGCTCGTACTGATCATCCGATTATTTCCGGATTACCTAATCGCTGGGCACATGCGAAAGATGAGTTGTATGACAGAATGCGTGGACCGGGTAATATAAAGGATTTATTATATACCTCTTTTTCCGATAAAGAAACAGGCGGATCAGGGCGTGAAGAACCACTTATCTTTACTGTAGATTACGGGAAAGCCCGTATTTTCCATACTATGCTTGGACATTGTGGGCCAACTTTTGAAGATAATCCGGCTATGCAGTGTACAGGCTTTCAGGTAACATTACTTCGCGGAGCAGAATGGGCTGCTACCGGAAAAGTAACCCAGAAAGTTCCGGAAGACTTTCCTTCTTCAACGTATGTGTCCTATCGCCATGATTATAAGGATCCGAAAATCAAAATAAAGAAGAAAAAGAAGTAAAGCCCCCTAAATCCCCCCAAAAGGGGGAGTTTTGTCTTTTTGTCAGAATGAACTCAAAATATCATTTTGATAAAATGCCACTCTGAGAATCGGGTAAATGTACCCGTTTCGTTGCACATATAAAGATACTTTGTGCTTATTTTGAGAAATGCTACCCGTTTTTCCGGAAAATTATCGGCATGATTTTTTAAATTCATGCTAATGTAGAGTTAGTATCTCAAATATTCTATCAACAATAAATCTACTATCTGTTTTAGCATATCGCCTGATTGAGTAAGTTTTTTCACTACTTTTTGTATTACTTTTAATTATGTGATAACAAAATTAAAATTTTAGGCAGAATCGAAAGATTGTACCCTGCTCCTGTTTTATCATTGTCAATCATTAATATAGAGTTTATAGTCATAAATCATTAATCCTCCAATCACTAAAAAAATAATGAACAGCATATGCCTCCTTTAAAGCTTCTTCCAAATCTTCTCCCCTATTCCCTGTACGAAATAATTCAGCCTGATATCCATCAAAAGGAGTCACGTACTTAGCGGGAATTAAATATATATATTTTTTTTCATCTTCAGTCAATGTATTATACAAATCTATCAACACCCATGGGCCTGTCGTATTCATAATGCAATAATGTTTTTGTTTATATTTGTCTTCAAATGTTATATTGCTTCCATAATTAAGCATCTTTTTAGAAAAAACTTTTTTAATTATTTTTTTCATGAAAGGATGATTTGGTGTATTTAACATTAAAGCATTATTAAACATGAGTTGCTTATTAAATATGATACTATGCGATTGAGGTTCTAATGCAAAGCAACACATTTTATCTTCAATTATTTTTTCCATCGATTCTATAGACTCGTAGTCAAAATCGATATACATACCTCCTATTTTATCCAAAATTAGATAACGGATAGCATCCCATCGTTGAATATGATATGGATATTTCATATAAACATCCCAATGTTGGGGATAATTTTCTTGAACAAAATTGCACATCATTTCATTATCCCAAAGAATATATTTCCAACCAGGATAATCTCGTCTCCATGTATCACCCAATTCTTTAAAATGAATAGGTAGAGGCTCTTTAATTCCAGACCAAATTTGATGTATTATTTTAGGTATTTTCATTTTTTATTCATATGTTTTGCTAAATAAATAAATTATTATTTGAAAAAAATATCTTTTAGATTAATTAACAATTTTATTATTGTAATATAAATATATATTAATTTATTTGTGTCACTTAAAATAAGTGATATATTTAAGTTGAAATGCTAATACCTAAAATTATTCATCAAGTGTACGAGGATCCACGTGGACCATCAAAAATTCTCCAGGATATGTCTATAACTTGGAAAAAGAAGCATCCAAAATGGGAATATAAATTTTGGAATAAAAAATCTATAGATTGTTTTATAAATAATGTTGGTTTGGATGTTTCTAATGTATACAAATCTTTACCATTTAATATTCAGCGATGGGATATGATTCGTTATCTTATTCTTTACCAATATGGAGGTTTGTATGTTGACATGGATTATGAGTGTATAGAGCCTTTGGACACATTATTTGGAGATACCATTTGTTGTATGGGACTTGAACCTAAAGGAAATACCATTGCTCCTAATCACCCTTTTATTGTAGGAAATGCTTTAATGGCTTCTGTGCCCTATTATGATTTTTTTAAAATGCTTATTGATGAAATCAAGCAAAACTGGAATACGCATTTCTCAACTCACAAAACATATCAAGTCTTAGAATCAACAGGTCCATTAATGACAACAAGAGTATATAATAGATATTCGTTTAAAGAAAAAATCAATCTATTACCTGCAGAATTAATTGCACCTTTAAATAGAGATGAGGTTCTAGCTTGTATTAAGGGGGAAGAAACAAAAGAGATTGAAGATAAAGTTGAAAAATCCTATGCTATTCATTATTCTCTTTGTTCATGGACATCACAAACAGAATAGTTTTATAAAAAATTGTTAATTATAGAAGTTGTGAAAATAAACATTTTTAATAAACCGACATTTAATAATATATTTGCGACTGTATTGGACTTATTAAATGTAAAATATACTAGATCTTTTTCTAATAAATATTATAATGAACATCCGTACAAATATAGTTTATATGGACTTTCTAAAATGTTAGCTGATTATAACATAGAAAGTCAAGGAATTCAAGTAAAAGATAAAAATAATATACTAGATGAATTAGAACCTCCATTTATTGCCTATATTAGTGGTGATTTTATAACCGTTTCAAATATAACTATTGATAAAGTAGAATATATATGGCGTGGTAAAAAGATAAATGGACCCAAAGAGGAGTTTTTAAAAATTTGGTCGGGTATTCTTTTGCTAATTGAAAAAAATGAAAACTCAATAGAACCCAATTATACTAAACATCGCAAGGGTGAAGCGTTGTCTAATATAAAACAAATATTTTTATTTTTGTCTGTTACATTACTATTAGGTACAATTGCTTTTTCAAATGAATTATATGCCAATTGGAAGTTATTGCTTATTTTTATTATTAATAGCTTCGGTCTCTACATAAGTTATTTACTTCTTTTAAAACAAATGCATATTCACAATAACCGAGCGGATAAAATATGTTCATTATTGATTGATAAAAGTGATTGTAATAATATCTTGGACTTGGATGTTGCTAAAATACTAGGAATAAGTTGGAGTGAGATAGGAATGAGCTATTTTATCAGCAATTTATTTATGATCGTCTTCTTACCCTCTTATTATCCTTATATGGTTTTGGTTAATATATGTGCATTGCCATATACTTTATGGAGTGTTTGGTATCAGAAGTTTAAATACAAACAATGGTGTCCGCTTTGTTTGATAGTCCAGGGAATTTTGTGGATATTGTTTATCTCCAATCAATTATTTGGATTCATTCAATTACCTGGTTTTTCCTTTGAAGAAGTTATATTAACTGGATGTATCTATGTAAGTCCTCTATTAATAATACACAGACTTGTTCCTATCATTTCTGGATATCTAGATAGAGAAGTTATATTACAGCAATATAATAGTTTAAAAGCGAGGAAGAGGATCTTTTATTCTTTATTGCAGGAGGGAGAGAAATATGAAGTCGAAAAATCCGATTCAATGATTTTATGGGGAAACCTCAATGCTAATAATTTAATAACTGTTATAACTAATCCACATTGTAATCCTTGTGCTAATATGCATCAACGATTAAAGAATTTATTATATGAAACAAACAATGGATATTGCATACAATATTTTCTAACATCTTTTAATGAAGAATTAGAACAAAGTAATAAGTTGTTTATTTCGATGTATAAACAGATGGAAATAAAAGATTTTTTGATTTTTTTAGATAATTGGTATCATACTGGACAGTTTAAATACAAAGATTTTTACCAAAAATATTTATTTGACAATAATGATAAAAAAATGTTAGTAGAACTTGAGAAACAAAAAAAATGGTTGGTCTATTCCGCAATCAAAGCAACCCCTACTATTTTGTACAATGGATACCTATTACCAAAAAATTATCAGATTGAAGACTTAAAGTATTTTTATTAATCTATAGATTTACTGTTGTTAAGTTGTAGGACAATAGGTGATGAATTAGCTAATTATCAAAATAATCTACAGCAGAAATTTAAAATTTGTATTTTATGAAAAAATTAAGTAAGTTAAAACTAAAAAAAAATGTATCTCTTTTAGATGAAGAGGATATGAAAATGATTCAAGGAGGATATATTGGTACTGGTTCAGGATCACCATGTTATTCTAGCACATCATCTTGTCATAGTATGTGTATTACTACAATCGACGGTTGGCCACGAACGGGAAAATGTGAAGTTGTGTTTAGTTCGTTTTGTGCCTGCGTAATAGGTTAATGTAGTGTGCATTAATTATCCCCAAAAATTAGTTGAAGAAATCTCGCCATGAGATAGGATTTTTTTTAAACTTATTTTCTGTTCTATTTCATATAGTCCACTATTTTTATAAATTAAAAATAAAATAATTTTAAAAAATTCCCTATTTCATTTGGCGAGTAAAATATTAAATAAATTTCAATGACACATCAATTATATGAGATATTTTTACATATACTATTTCAAAAGTGAAATTATGAAACAATTCTTAATCATTACAGTTACATTGTTTTCATTTTCGCTTTTTACTAAAAGTCAGGAAAATAAAATAACTAATTTGGCTTTAATTGATGTAGAATCCGGTCTAAAAAATCTTTCTCGTCTAAAGACTTCCGATTTCGGTAAAACAATCCGTTATATTCCGTTAGAAACGCCAGATGATGGTTTGATAGGTAAAAATCCTATTATCAAAGTATTGAGAAATTATATTATAGTTGAATATACACCCTCTTTTTCTTCACCTGGGACTTGCCTATTATTCAGCAAAGAGGACGGACGTTTTATCACTAAGATTGGACATACAGGACAAGATCCGTCTGCATATACTGATCATTTTTGTTGGACGGATGAAAAAGAAGAATTTTTATATTTTGAACGTAAGCCTAATCAATTAATAAAATATGATATGAAAGGGAATTTTTGTGGCAAAGTAGAATTCCACTCTTCTCGGTTGGCGTCTTATTATTTAATAACAGATTCGGAAATTATCGGATTCTTTGATGGTTTTAACATCACTAATTTATATTCAGATCAATATGCTCTGGGGATTTTTGAGAAAAAAGGTAGTTTGAAATATACAATACCATCCTTTTTCACATATACAACTCCAATTACAGAAGATATACATCAAATGAATTATATTAATGGGAAAATTCTATATGATGTTTTCGGAAACTGGACACGTGCCGGCGCTTTCATTTTTGAATATACTTCTAATAGGCAAGTAAGACAGGTCAATGCCCTACATGCTGCAAGAATATGGAAAAATAACGAAAGCATTCGTTACAAACAAGATTTCATAGACACAATCTATACCGTTTCAGGTGAGAAGCTTATTCCATCTATAATCTTTAATACAGGAAAGTATCATTGGCCAGTACAAGAAAGAAGAAGTGAAAAGGATACAAATGAACGTGTTTTTATAGCTGATATTTCTGAAAATAATAATTTTATTTTCTTTCAATGTATCCGAGGGATGTTTTCCCTTGGACTAGAAGGTATTTTGTATAATGGTCTGTATAATAAGAGAACAGGGAGAACAATCATAAGCCAAAACAAGCATGGGATACAAGATGATTTAACTTATTTTATGCCATTTAGGCCTTTAGGAGTGAGTACTTCGGGTGAATTTATTTCTTTTGTTGAAGTTTGGGAAGTGATGGATTGGTTAGAAAAGCACCCTGAGGTAAAGAATAATAAAAATCTTTCATTTCTTAAAAATTTAGATGAGGAAATGAATCCGATCGTTATACTAATAGAATAAGAAATAAGGGTCTATAGATGTAAATTAATAAGCAATAATTTTCGATGCTTCTCACAAAAAAATAAATGATAAATTAAGATAGTTTCTTATGAAGATATATGGCAGAATTGTAAGTTTCGATGAATATATTACGTTTTTTTTCAACCATATTGAATTTTTCCTATAGATATTATTTCTGAAATTTTCACTAATATGTATAAAAAATAGTATTGAAGTTATGGTTAAAAATAAAACTGGAAGAAGTTAATCAAATATAAAGATAAATAAACTTAAAATAAAAATTAGTTTCAAAATACTCAAGAAAATGAAACTCCTATTATTGTAAAATTAAAATAATAATAGAATGCATAATTCTTTCTCTCACCACCTCCAACTCGACGCGATGGACTGCGGCCCGAGCTGCTTACGTATGATTGCAAAGCATTATGGGAGAAGCTATACCCTACAATCCCTACGTGAACGCTCCTTTATCACCCGTGAAGGCGTATCGATGCTAGGAATCAGTGAAGCTGCAGAATCAATCGGATTTCGGACAAACGGGGTAAAGATAACGGTCGAACAACTAAAAAAAGAGGTACCATTACCTTGTATCCTCCATTGGAACCAGAATCATTTTGTAGTATTGTATAAGATACAAACGAGGAAGTTAGAAGTTGGAAGTTGGAAGTTAGGAAATACTTCTAAGCATACGAAATTTTTCATCGCCGATCCTGCATCCGGAAAAGTAGTATATAATGAAGAAGAATTCAAACGTTGCTGGATCAGTACAAAGACGGGGGAAGAAGATACGGGGACGGCTTTATTATTAGAGCCCGGACCGGAGTTTTATGATATGGAAGATGAAAAAAAAAACCGCAGTCGCGGGCTTTCTTATTTCTTTCGATACCTGATGCCTTATAAAAAAGAATTCCTGCAACTGATCCTTGGGATGATAACTGCCAGTATCCTGCAACTGATTATGCCGTTTCTTACCCAGGGGCTGGTTGATACGGGGATACGGGATAGTAACCTTTCATTTATCACCCTGATATTGATCGCACAACTCGTTATTTTTATCGCTAGGCTTTCTGTTGATTTTATTCGTAGCTGGATACTGCTGCATGTCAATACTCGTATCAATATCGCACTTATTTCTGACTTTCTGGCGAAATTGATGCGGCTTCCCATTCGCTTTTTTGATACAAAGATGGTAGGAGATATTATACAGCGGATCGGGGATCACGGAAGGATTGAATCTTTTATGACAGGATCGTCTATAAGTACATTGTTTTCGTTTGTGAACTTTATTGTTTTCGGATTTGTACTGGCCTATTATAACCTGACTATTTTAGGCCTGTTCCTATTGGGTAACGGTCTGTACGTCGTTTGGATACTGGCGTTTATGAAATACCGTCGTGAACTGGATATCAAGCGCTTCTCGCAGGCTGCTGCCGAGCAAAGCAATCTCTTTCAATTGATTACCGGTATGCAAGAGATCAAGCTCAATAACTGTGAAACGGAAAAACGCTGGCAGTGGGAGCGGATTCAGGTGAAACTATTCAAAATCAGCATCAAAGGGTTAGCCTTAGAACAATATCAGCAACTGGGTTCCGTATTCTTTAGCCAGACAACCAATATCTTTATCTCCTTTATTGCTGCCCGTGCAGTGGTAGGAGGTGATATGACACTGGGGATGATGATGTCACTAACCTATATCGTAGGGCAGCTTAGTTCACCCATCGAGCAGTTTATCGGTTTTGCTCGTTCCTTTCAGGATGCCAAGATCAGCCTTGAACGTCTAGGGGAGATACATCAAAAAGAAGATGAAGAACAAAACCAGAAACTTGGAACTGTAAACCTTCCAACCAACAAGACCCTCCGGATTGAGGGGCTTAGTTTTAGTTATGACGGAGCAGACCGGGATTACGTACTGGATAACGTAAACTTGTCTATCCCTGAGAAAAAAGTAACAGCCATTGTCGGCGCAAGCGGAAGCGGGAAAACGACACTTATCAAACTGCTGCTGGGATTTTACCCGCCAAATAAGGGGACTATCAAACTGGGGGATATTCCGCTTCAAAACATTAACCCGCATGTATGGCGGGCCCGTACCGGATCGGTGATGCAGGACGGATTTATCTTTTCGGATACGATAGCAAAGAATATAGCCGTCAGCGATGAACATATCGATAAAGATAAACTGCTTCACGCTGTAACCGTCGCCAATATCCGTGATTTTATCGATTCATTACCTTTAGGATATAATACAAAAATAGGTATGGAGGGAAACGGAATCAGCCAGGGACAACGACAACGTATCCTTATTGCCCGTGCGGTGTATAAAAACCCTGAATTCATCTTCCTCGATGAAGCAACAAACGCATTGGATGCCAAGAATGAAAAAGAGATTATGGAACATCTCCACCGGTTTTATATAGGTAGAACAGTAGTAGTAGTTGCCCATCGTTTAAGTACAGTAAAAGATGCGGATAATATTGTGGTATTGGATAAAGGCAAAATAGCTGAAGAAGGTACCCATCAGGAATTAACAGCCAGCCGGGGAATCTATTATCAATTGGTTAAGAATCAACTGGAGCTGGGTTCTTAACGATTAGTGATTAACGATTAATGATTAATAAAAAAAATATAGACACAACCCCTGCCCCCTCTCGAGAGTGGAAAGAAGTAGAGCTTCGCTCTGAGGAAGTACAGGAAGTGATGGGGAAAGTGCCGCCATGGATTCTCCGGTGGGGGATTACACTATTGTTTATTATTGTACTGGCGCTTTTGGTGGGGAGTTTTTTCTTTAAATATCCGGATGTTATACTGGCTGAGATGACACTTACCGGACAATATCCGGTAGCACAGGTAGTCGCGCGGACATCCGGAAAGATCAATAAGCTATATGTTTCAGACGGACAGGAAGTCAATTCAGATACCCGGCTGGCAGTCATTGAGAATCCGGCCAATACAGAGGATGTACTCCGATTGAAACAATTGGAGGCAGTATGCAGAAAGGAACAAGCAGAACGGGATCCTACCTCTCACCTATCGCCTTTCACCTCTGACCTGGGTTTAGCCCTTGGTGATATACAGCCTGCTTACACGTCCTTCCTTGGTGCTTGGCATGAATACGAAAATTACTACATATTAAATTATTATCCCAAGAAGATTGCAGCAACCAGGCAACAAATAGAGAAATACCGGCAATACTACGGAAACCAGAAACGGCAACAGCAGGTAATGGAGGCACAGTTCGAGTTGGCCAGACTGCAATATGAACGGGATTCTTCACTTTTTGCCCGGGGTGTGATCTCGCCTTCCGAACATGAAACGGCACGCAGCGCCATGCTGCAAAACCGGTATTCGTTGGAAAGCGGATATGCTTCGCTGGAAAATCTCTCAATACAAATCAGTGAACTGGAAACTAACCTGCTGGATATGGAACTTCAACAAGCCGAGAAAGAAACCGTTATCCAACAAAACTACAGAACCCATGCCGAACAACTTCAGAATGCTATCAACAGTTGGGAACTGACCTATTGCCTGACTTCCCCGATAGACGGAAAAGTAACATTCACAACGTATTGGAATGAGAACCAGTTCATCACTTCGGGAGATAATGTCTTTACAATCGTACCTGACGAGAAGGAGCAATTATTAGGAAAAGCCAAACTACCCATGGAACGCTCAGGTAAAGTAAAGGTTGGCCAGCGTGTGATTATCCGCTTCAATAATTTCCCTGACCAGGAATTTGGGATTGTAAATGGCATAGTCAATACCATCTCCTTAGTTCCCCAGGAAAATTTCTATCAGGTAGAGATAGGATTACCAGACGGCCTCGAGACAAACTATGGAAGAACCCTTCCTGTCACCCATGAAATGAAAGCTTCGGCAGAAATTGTTACAGAAGACCTACGCCTGATAGAACGGTTCTTTATGCCCCTCAGAAAGATTTTTAAAGAGGGATTTTAAATCCGGTAGTATAATACAAAAAGTTTGTTTTTTTAATATCACCAATATCACTTTTAAGGTATATATTTTATTGATAGTTGATTAAGTGTGATATTGTGGGTTGGTTTTAATATCACTTTGTTCTCTTTGATATCACAGAAGACATCTACATCCTTTCTTAATTGCTCCCCATCCGGTTTAAATTCGGACGCTTGCCAATAAATATAGCTCCCGTCCGATTTTTATTGACAAGCGTCCGGATAATCCAACCTAATTTTTAATTGTCTTGGGCCGATCTTCCAATTCATTACAATCTATATCTCAAACCATTATGATGCTTCTTACAAACCATTGTATTCCTTTTCAGAAACTATTGTAGTGGTTCTAAAAGAGCATCACAATGCTTTTTATTAATAAACCCTTTTGACAAAAAGTAATATTGCCGTGATATTAAAAAAACGATTTAATATCACTCTTATTCTTCAGATTTATAGATAAATACGCCGGAAGTGATAGTAGTGATGTTGAAAAATAAATAGCAAGTAGCAAAAGACAAATATCATAAATGAATGATAATGAATGAAAGTCAGAATATTTTCCAGATAAAAAAGCTATTCATATTAAAAAGAATCGTAAATTTGCATCTTATTTGAAAAATAGACTTTTTTTAGGAAACAGATTATGATAAAGATTACATTTCCAGATAATTCAGTACGGGAATTCGAGAAAGGAATAACACCTCTACAAATAGCTGAAAGTATTAGCTCGCGGTTGGCACAGGATGTTCTTGCTGCGGATGTAAATGGTGAAACATGGGACCTTTGCCGTCCTATCGATCAGGATTCTACTGTTAAACTGTTAAAATGGGAAGACGATGAAGGGAAACATGCTTACTGGCACTCCAGTGCTCACTTGATGGCTGAAGCATTGCAGGAATTATATCCCGATGTGAAATTCGGTATCGGACCGGCTATTGAGAATGGTTTCTATTATGATGTTGATCCGGGAGAAGGACAAACCATAAAAGAAAGCGATTTCCCTACCATCGAAGCCAAAATGATGGAACTGATCGCCCGTAAAGAAGATATCAAGCGTCAGGACATTACTAAAAATGATGCGATGCAGCTGTTCGGTGATCGGGGGGAAATGTATAAAACTGAACTGATCGGTGAGCTGGAAGACGGCACAATAACAACCTATACACAGGGCAATTTTACTGACCTCTGCCGTGGGCCGCATTTGCCGAATACCTCCTATATTAAGGCTGTTAAAATATTAAGCGTCGCCGGAGCGTATTGGAGAGGTGATGAAAAACGTAAACAATTAGTCCGTTTATATGGTATTACTTTCCCGAAAAAGAAAATGCTGGATGAATATCTGGCGTTTCTGGAAGAAGCTAAAAAACGTGATCATCGTAAGATCGGTAAAGAACTGGAATTGTTTGCTTTCTCTCAGGCTGTTGGTGCAGGATTACCTTTATGGTTGCCACGCGGAACGCAGTTGCGATTGAGATTAGAAGATTTCCTGAAACGTATTCAGAAGAAATATGGTTATCAGCAGGTGATGACCCCTCATATCGGCGGTAAACAATTATATGTTACTTCCGGTCATTATGAAAAATATGGAAAAGATTCTTTTCAACCGATTCATACACCGCAGGAAGGAGAAGAATTCTTACTTAAACCTATGAATTGTCCGCATCACTGCGAGATTTTCAAGGTGACTCCACGCTCTTATAAAGACCTTCCGATTCGTTTTGCTGAGTTCGGAACCGTATATCGTTATGAACAAAGTGGGGAGTTACATGGTTTAACCCGTGTTCGAGGCTTTACGCAGGATGATGCTCACTTGTTTTGTCGTCCGGATCAATTGAAAGAAGAGTTTTTGAAAGTAATGGATATAATTTTCATTATCTTTAAAGCACTTGATTTTGAAAACTTTGAAGCTCAGATCTCTTTACGCGATCCTGAGAACAAAGAAAAGTATATCGGTTCGGAAGAAAACTGGGAAAAGGCAGAGACTGCTATTATTGAGGCCTGCAGGGAAGCCGGATTGAAAGCGAAAATAGAATTAGGTGAAGCTGCGTTCTATGGTCCGAAATTAGACTTTATGGTGAAAGATGCTATCGGTCGCCGTTGGCAGTTGGGAACCATTCAGGTTGACTACAGTTTACCGGAGCGTTTCGAACTCGAATATACAGGTGAAGATAATAAAAAGCATCGTCCCGTAATGATCCATCGTGCGCCGTTTGGTTCTATGGAACGTTTTGTTGCCGTGTTGATCGAGCATACCGGAGGTAAATTCCCTTTATGGCTTACGCCTGACCAGGTTGCCATATTGCCGGTAAGTGAGAAATATAACGAGTATGCATGGGAAATTTCCCGTTTATTAGAAGACCAGGATATCCGGGTTATAGTAGATGATCGTAATGAAAAAGTGGGACGTAAAATACGCGATAATGAATTGAAGCGTATCCCTTATATGCTCATTGTTGGAGAGAAAGAAGCTGAAAATAATGAAGTTTCGGTAAGAAAACAGGGTGAAGGTGATAAAGGTTCCATGAAAATTACTACATTTGCAGCGCTTTTAAACGATGAAGTAGAGGAAATGATGAATCGTTGGCAAAAGAATAAAGAAAAATAATAACTTAAAAAATTAATAACGAGGAGAATAATTCTTTTTGAATGAAGAAAGACAATCTGAAAGATCAGTACAGAATCAATGAGCGTATCCGTGCTCGTGAAGTTCGTTTAGTAGGTGATGATGTAGAACAGGGTGTTTACCCTATTTCAGAAGCCCTGAGAATAGCAGAAAGCAAAGGACTTGATTTGGTAGAAATATCACCGAATGCTGTGCCCCCCGTTTGTAGAGTAACCGATTTCCAGAAATTCCTCTATCAACAGAAAAAGCGTCAGAAAGAACAAAAAGCGAAGTCTGTCAAAGTGATAGTGAAGGAAATACGTTTCGGACCACAAACCGATGATCATGACTATAACTTTAAACTAAAGCATGCTAAAGGCTTTCTGGAAGAAGGAGCTAAAGTAAAAGCATACGTTTTCTTTAAGGGGCGTTCCATTTTGTTTAAAGAACAGGGTGAGGTATTATTACTACGTTTTGCCAATGATCTGGAAGATTATGGAAAAGTAGAACAATTACCTCAATTGGAAGGTAAGCGAATGATAATTATGCTAACCCCTAAAAAGGCCGGTACACAGGCAGCAACTGCTCCTAAGCCTCAGGCGAAAAAAGTTATTACGCTTAAGCCGAAAGCTAATCCTGAATCGGAAGCCGGCTCCGCCCCAAGCGAAGAAAATAAAGAAGAGTAAGAAATTCCCGGTAACGGGATGATATATTAATAATTAAAACATAATTGGAAAATGCCTAAGATGAAGACTAATTCCGGTGCCAAAAAGAGGTTTGCCCTTACCGGAACAGGTAAAATCAAGAGAAAACATGCTTACAAGAGTCACATTCTTACAAAGAAGTCAAAGAAGCGTAAAAGAAACCTTACACACATTGGTTTGGTGCATGCAACAAACGAAAACAGTGTAAAGGAAATGCTTTGTATGAAGTAATCTTTAAGTTAAGAGTTTTACAACGATTTTTATTAACCGAATGTATTTAGCAAAAAAGATCATCAAACAAAGATGGCGCTAACATTCAAAAACAGATTAGAATTATGCCGAGATCAGTAAATCATGTTGCTTCAAGAGCAAAAAGAAAACGGATTTTAAAACTTACGAGAGGTTATTACGGAGCTCGTAAAAATGTTTGGACGGTAGCAAAGAATACCTGGGAAAAAGGTTTGACATATGCTTTCCGTGACCGTAGAAATAAAAAACGTTCCTTCCGTGCATTATGGATACAACGTATCAATGCAGCAGCACGTCTGGAAGGATTATCTTATTCCCGCTTAATGGGTGCTTTACACGCTAAAGGTATCGAAATCAACCGTAAAGTGTTGGCCGACTTAGCGATGAATCATCCTGAAGCTTTCAAAGCAATCGTAGATAAGGTAAAGTAAATTACATACGATATTGACTAAGAAAGAGTTTCCTTTTTGGAAGCTCTTTTTTTGTATTTTTATTTGGTATTTCTAAACCTTCTTTTTATATTTGTGTTATATAACAAAGGTGATGAGTTAAGCCGCACTTGTTCGATTGGGAAACTCATCAGTAAAATACAATTCCGAGACATAGCTCTTGCTGTTAATGGCGGGCCGCAACCTTCGGGTATGCTTAGCACAGCGGATTACAAAGATGGCAAAGCACTCAAATCCTGTCATACGGAGTTTGTTCATATCTTCGGTGCGGCTTTCTTTCATATATAAAAGGAAAAATCATTAACATGGTTTTTCCTTTTTTCTTTTTATTTGCTCTACTATCCCTGTCTTTCCATGAACTAACTATAATTAAACTTTGTTTTAAAAAGAAGTAGTAGGTTGTAACTTATAGAGTAAGGTATTAATTTATATAAACTCAGCGAATGGAAAGACGTAATTTCTGTGTAGTATTTATCGCATGTTTGTCTATTTGTGTATTAATTACAGGTTGTCGTAAAAAAGAGGAACAGCAGCTTCCTATCGTTATTGTTGAAAATCCTTCTAAAGACAATGTACAGATATATGGTGAATATGTCGGGCGTATTCGTGCGGCCAGTTATGTAGAAGTGCATGCACGTGTAGAAGGTTATCTGGAGAAAATGCTTTTTAAAGAAGGTAAGTACGTACAACAAAATGAACCTTTATTTATTATTAATTCTGCACAATATAAAGCTAAACTAGAAAAGGCAAAGGCACAGTTAAAAAAAGTAGAAGCACAGGCTGCCAAATCAAGCCGTGATGTCGAACGTCTAAGACCATTATACGAACAACATGCAGCCAGTCAATTGGATCTTGATAATGCAACGGCAGCTCTTGAAGATGCCCAAGCTAATATTGGCATAAGCAAAGCGGATTTAGATCAGGCACAACTGGAGCTTAACTATACAACCGTGATTTCTCCAATTTCCGGTTATATTAGTGAACGGTTCGTTGATATAGGTGCATTGGTAGGTCCCGGAGTTAATTCAAAGTTGGCAGCCGTAGTTAAAAGCGATACCGTATTGGTAGATTTTAAGATGACAGCATTGGACTACCTGAGTGCGGAACGTCGGAATATACGTTTTGGTGAACAAGACACAACGCGTTCATGGAAACAAACCGTAACTGTTACTTTAGCAGATAATACAGAATATCCGATAACCGGATATGTTGATTTCGCAGATCCTATAGTAGATCCGCAAACAGGTACTTTCGGAGTACGTGCAGAGTTGGCTAATCCAAATCAAAGACTTCTTCCCGGGCAGTTTACCCGTGTAAAATTATTATTAGATGTACGCGAGAATGCGATTGTAGTACCTCGTAAAGCAGTTTCTATTGAAAAGGGTGGTGCCTTTATATACATTATTCGTCGTGATAATAAAGCGGAAAAACGATTTGTACAGATCGGGCCTGAAAGGGCTAACACTATAGTTATAGAAAGAGGATTAGGAGAGAATGAGCAAGTCGTAATAGAAGGATACCACAAACTCACACCAGGTATGGAAGTCCATGCTATCCCATCAGGTGATGAAAGAGCATTGGAACTGTTGAAAGAGGAGGATATAAAATGAAACCAGGCTTCTTTATAGATCGGCCGGTTTTTTCTACAGTACTTTCCATACTGATTGTCATTGTCGGAATTATCGGACTGATATTATTACCCATTGATCAATATCCGCAAATTACTCCTCCTGTGGTAAAGGTGAGCGCTTCCTATCCGGGGGCCAGTGCCCTTACTGTATCGCAGGCCGTTGCTACACCTATTGAGCAGGAATTGAATGGGACTCCGGGTATGATTTATATGCAGAGTAGTAGTTCTAATTCAGGAGGTTTAACCGTTACGGTAACTTTTGATGTGGGAGCTAATCCTGACCTTTCTGCTGTAGAAATACAGAATAGGGTAAAGCTGGCAGAATCCCGTTTGCCGGCGGAGGTAGTACAAAATGGTATTACCGTTGAAAAGCAGGCTCCAAGCCAGTTAATGACATTAAGTTTAATATCAGACGATCCACGGTTTGATGAAATATACCTCAGTAACTTTGCAACTATAAATGTTCTTGACGTATTACGCCGTATTCCGGGGGTGGGGCGTATTTCTAACATTGGCAGCCGCTATTACGGTATGCAGATATGGGTATATCCGGACAGGATGGCAAATATGGGTTTAACCGTTCAGGATATACAGAATGCACTTAAGGATCAGAATCGTGAGTCAGCAGCAGGTGAAGTCGGTAAACAACCGGTTCTTGATATTGATGTAACTTTACCTGTTACTGCGCATGGACGTTTATCTACAGTGAAAGAGTTTGAGGAAATCGTTGTCCGAGCGAATGCAGATGGTTCTATTGTCCGTTTACGTGATGTAGCCCGCATATCTCTTGAAGCATCTTCATATTCCACTGAAAGCGGATTGAATGGTCGTAATGCAGCTATACTTGGTATATATATGTTACCGGGAGCTAACGCACTGGACGTGGCCACAGATGTGAAAAAAGCGATGAAGGAGATAAGCCGTAACTTTCCGGAAGGCTTGGAATATATGTTTCCTTTTGATATGACTGAATATATTTCACAATCCATTGATGAAGTATATAAAACATTATTTGAAGCATTAATGCTGGTTATTTTGGTTGTATTCTTATCCTTACAGAATTGGCGAGCATCATTAATACCTACTATCGCTGTTCCGATTTCATTGATCGGAACATTTGGCTTTATGCTAATCATGGGCTTTTCATTGAATATGCTTACGTTGCTGGGATTGATTCTCGCTATCGGGATCGTGGTGGACGATGCCATTGTGGTTGTGGAGAATGTCGAGCGTATCATGGAAGAAGAAAAACTTACGGCCCGTGAAGCAACCCACAAAGCCATGCGGGAGTTATCAGGTGCATTAATTGCCACATCTATGGTACTTGCCGCGGTATTTGTACCGGTAAGTTTCCTCAGTGGAATAACAGGACAGTTATATCGTCAGTTTTCAGTAACGATTGTAGTGTCGGTATTGTTATCTACTGTAGTAGCGCTTACACTAAGTCCGGCTATGTGTGCCCTTATCCTTCGTCCGGCTAAAAATGAAAAACATTTTATCTTTAAGAAAATAAACCAGTGGTTGAATACAGGAAATAATAAATACATCCATTTATTAAGTAATGCAATCAGCCATCCGAAACGAATATTAGCAGGTTTTGGTATAGCATTGGTGTTTATATTTGTTTTAAACAGGGTTGTACCTTCCAGTTTTATACCCGAAGAAGATCAGGGTTTCTTTACGGTTGAACTAGAGATGCCGGAAGGAGCTACGTTGGAACGAACCCGTAAGGTAACCGATCGAGCTATAAATTACTTAATGGGTCTTTCCGGAGTAGAATATGTACAAAACGTAACGGGTAGTAGTTCTCGTGTGGGAACTTCACAAAGTCGCGCTACTTTAACTGTAATACTCGAGCCTTGGGAAAAAAGAAAATCAGCCGGTTTGGGAGTTGCTGATGTGATGGAAGAAGCCCGTAAAGAGTTTTATTACTATCCGGAAATAAAGGCATATCTGAACCGTCCTCCGGTTATACCGGGATTAGGAGAAAGCGGAGGAATTGAAATGCAGCTTGAAGGTCGAGGCGATGCTACCTGGGATAATTTGGTAAACGCATCAGATACCTTTTTATTTTATGCTGCACAAGCGCCTGAATTACGCAGTGTGTCATCGGCAATACAATCAGAAATACCGCAATTGTATTTTGATGTTGACCGTGATCAGGCTAAATTCTTAGGTATACCTGTCGCTGATATCTTTTCTACTATGAAAGCATATCTGGGGTCAGTGTACGTAAATGATTTCAATATGTTTAACCGCATCTATAAAGTATATATTCAGGCGGAGGCTCCTTACAGGGCAACCAGAGATGATATAGGTCTTTTCTTCGTACGTGCGCAGAACGGAACGATGATTCCCTTAACAGCGCTTGGTACTACTAATTATACTACCGGTCCGGGAACTATCAAACGATTTAATATGTTCTCAACGGCGGCCATCAATGCCGTTGCCGCGCCGGGTTACAGTTCCGGTGATGCAATGAATGCTATGCAACGGATAGCCAGTGAACACCTACCGGAGAACATAGGATTAGAATGGAGTGGACTTTCGTACCAGGAGAAGCAAGCAGGGGGGCAGACCGGTTTGATATTCGCGTTGGTATTCTTATTTGTTTTCCTATTTCTGGCAGCTCAATATGAAAGTTGGATAGTTCCGATTGCTGTTTTGTTATCGTTACCGATAGCAGCCTTAGGTGCTTATCTGGGTATATGGGTTACCGGTTTGAATAATGATATTTATTTTCAAATAGGATTAGTTACACTAATCGGTTTAGCGGCCAAGAATGCCATCCTGATTGTTGAATTTGCAAAAGTACAGGTAGATGCCGGAGTGAATGTGATTGAAGCAGCTATTCATGCAGCTAAAATGCGTTTTCGTCCGATTCTTATGACATCCCTTGCGTTTATATTAGGTATGTTGCCTATGGTATTGGCAAGCGGTCCAGGGTCTGCTTCACGTCATAGCATTGGAACAGGAGTATTTTTTGGTATGTTGGTAGCTATTACCGTCGGGATCGTTTTAGTACCTTTCTTCTTTGTTTTCATTTATAAAGTGAAAAGTAAATTACGGATAGACAATATTGTCAAAAGAGCAAAAAGATGAAACAACTATATTATTTAATCATATTAGCGACAATCGTATTGTTATCTTCCTGTAAAGTTGGAAAGCAGTACGAACGTCCGGATCTTAATTTACCGGTATTAATGGAAACAAATACCGATTCAACATCCATAGATACTTTTTCCTGGAGAACTCTCTATACGGATACAGTTTTACAAAGTTTAATATCCATTGCTCTTGACAACAACAAAGATATGCTTATAGCTACAGCCCGCATCAAAGAAATGGCCGCTGCTAAACGTATAGCGTTTGCTAATATATTTCCAACCCTTGATGCACGGTTGAATGCCCAAAAGGAACGTTTGAATTACGGAGGAGATAACCCTTCTCCTGACCCGGAGTTTTCAGCAAAAGCAGTTCTTGCCTGGGAGTTAGATCTATGGGGGAATCTGAGATGGGCAAATGAAGCTGCTATCGCGTCTTATATGCAATCAGTAGAAGCCCAACGGGCTTTACAACTCACGCTTATCTCAGAGGTTGCGGCTGCCTATTATCAGCTCTGTGCATTGGACCAGGAATTGGTTATTGTATTGCAAACATTAGATTCCAGACATGAAGCTGTTCGATTGGCTAAACTTCGTTATGAAGGGGGATTAACGTCGGAGACTGCTTTCCGTCAGGCTGAAATAGAATTAGCCCGTACTGAGACATTAATTCCTGAAGTGGAGCAACAAATAAAATTAAAAGAGAATGACATTTCATTTCTGTTAGGTCGTTATTCAGGAAATATACCCCGTAAAACATTAGGAGAACAACATCTTCCTGACTTTTTGCCGGTAGGTTTACCATCTTCATTACTTGAACGTCGTCCGGATATGAGACAGGCAGAACATGCGCTTCGTGAAGCTAATGCCCGCGTAGGAGTTGCGCAGACAGACATGTTTCCCAAGATACGTCTCACCGGCAATTTTGGCGTTGAAAGTGATGAATTAGGCAATCTGTTGAAAAGTCCGGCATGGTTTATTGCCGGTGATCTATTGACGCCCCTTTTTGCTATGGGAAAGAATAAAGCCAAACTGAAAGCAGAAAGAGCAAGCTATGAACAGGAAGTATACCAATATCAAAAGAATGTTCTCGAAGCCTTTAAAGAAGTAAGTAATGCGATCATTACACTTCGTAAAGGGAAAGAGGTGAGATTATCACGCGCCCGTTTGGAAGCTTCCACGCAAAGTCATGTCCAATTGGCTTATCTTCAATATATAAACGGAATTACCAACTATATTGATGTTCTTGATGCCCAACGTAATCTTCTTGATGCTCAATTAACTCTTAATGACGCACGCCTGGACGAGCTCCTTTCTGTAGTTTATTTGTACAAAGCATTAGGAGGCGGATATTGATATTATATTAATATTTGATTGAAACGTAATGGGTTATTAGTCGATGACTAATGACCCATTATTATTTTGATAGCATTCCTTTCATCGGCTCACAATTGTGAGTCGATCGTTCCACAATTGTGAATCGATTGGATCACCAGGGTGAGTCGATCGCTTCACCCCTGTGAGCCGATGAATTTGTGACGAGTAAAAAAATAAATAATAGGGTGAAAGGGAATAAAATATAGTGAAGAATGATGTACCTTTGTACAATCAAACAAACTTAATGTCATGCCATTAAATTTAAAAAAGAACTTACCGGCTATTGATTTGCTTAAGAAAGAACAAATCTTTGTAATGGATTCATTACGTGCTTCTGAGCAGGACATACGTCCTTTACGGGTCGTAATTTTGAATCTGATGCCGCTAAAAATTACGACTGAGACCGATCTTATTCGTTTACTTAGTAATACCCCCCTGCAGATAGAATTAGACTTTATGAAAATTAAAGGACATACTCCCAAGAATACGCCTATTGAACACATGCAGGAATTTTATAAAGATTTCGATGAGATTTCAGATCAATATTATGATGGCTTAATTGTAACAGGTGCTCCTGTGGAACAGATGCCTTTCGGAGATGTCAACTATTGGGACGAAATAACCGGCATTTTTGACTGGGCCAGAACACATGTTGCTTCTACATTATATGTTTGCTGGGCAGCACAAGCAGCTTTGAATCATTTTTATGGCATACCTAAATATGGACTACCTGCTAAGAAGTTTGGAGTATTCCGTCATACTTTGCGCGAACCTTTCCTTCCTATTTTCAGAGGATTTGATGATGAGTTTTATGTACCTCACAGCAGACATACTGAGATCAGGAGAGAAGATATTTTGAAAGTGAAAGAATTGACGCTATTATCTGAAAGTGAAGACTCCGGCGTTTACATGGTAATGTCTCGTGGAGGCCGTGAGTTTTATATTACAGGTCACTCGGAATATTCTCCTTATACATTGAATGATGAATATGTAAGAGATGTGAGTAAAGGTTTACCTATAAATATACCTGTCAATTATTACCGCAACAATGATCCGGCTTTAGGACCGGTTGTCCGTTGGCGTGGGCATGCAAATCTGTTGTTTACAAACTGGCTCAACTATTACGTATATCAGGAAACTCCTTATAATATTGAAGATATCAGATTGCTGGGTGATTTATTGTAAATGAAAACGATAATAAAACCTATTGAACTCTTAGCTCCTGCCAAAGATCTTCTATGCGGTATCGAAGCCATTAAGCATGGAGCGGATGCCGTATATATCGGTGCTCCCAGGTTTAGTGCCCGTGCGGCGGCGGGAAATTCCTTAGAGGATATAGAACAGCTTTGTGATTATGCTCATCTGTTTGGCGCACGTATTTATGTGGCTTTAAACACTATCCTTAAAGAAGAAGAATTAAAAGATGCAGAACTTCTGATCCATCAGTTATATAATTTAGGGACGGATGCGCTGATTGTTCAGGATATGGGGATTTCTCAACTCGATATTCCTCCGATACCTTTGCATGCCAGTACGCAAACTGATAACCGAACGGTGGAAAAAGTAAAGTTCCTTGAATCGGCAGGCTTTTCACAGGTTGTATTGGCTCGCGAACTATCTTTAAATGAAATCAGGAAAATTGCAGAAGAAACCAGCGTCCCGTTAGAGGTATTTATACATGGTGCTTTGTGTGTAAGTTATAGCGGGCAATGTTATCTGAGTGCCGAATTAAGCGGACGGAGTGCAAATAGGGGAGAATGTGCCCAATATTGTCGGTTACCTTACACTATGCTAGATGCAAATAATAAGATAATTTGTAAGGATAAACATCTGCTTTCGTTAAAAGACCTCAATCGTACTGATAATCTGGAAGAATTGTTAGATGCCGGTGTTTCATCTTTTAAAATAGAAGGTCGGCTGAAAGATGTAAACTATGTAAAGAATATTACAGTCTGGTATCGACAGAAATTGGATACCATATTAAATAAACGTCATGAATTCAGGCGTTCTTCTGAAGGTAAAAGTTTATTGACTTTTGAACCGCGTCCTGAGAAAAGTTTTAATCGTGGATTTACCTCGTATTATCTCCATAAACGTATTCCGGATGTAACTTCTTTTGATACGCCAAAATCTATAGGAGAACCTGTGGGTACTGTTAAGGAAATAAAAGGAAATTCTTTTACCGTTGCGGGAGGTCGCTCATTAAACAACGGGGATGGATTAGTATATTTTAATGGCAAAGGTGAACTGGAAGGTTTTCGTATAAATAGGGTAGAGGATAATAGAGTATATCCTCAAACGATGCCGGCTGTACATCCTAAGATGCCGCTTTATCGTAACTCTGATCAGGCCTTTGACAAGTTATTATCCAAACCTTCTGCCGAACGTAAATTATCTGTTAGTATTGAGTTTATTGAAAATCGCTTCGGGTTTACTTTATGTATGACCGATGAAAGCAATGCCCGTGTGATGATCATGGAACCATTTGTCAAAGAAATTGCCAAACGTGAACAGGAGGACAATATAAAACAACAATTATCCAAGCTTGGAAATACACCGTTTATGGCATCTGAAATATCTGTTCAGATGGAAAAGAATTGGTTTGTGCCTTCATCTTTATTATCAGAGATGAGGCGAAAGGCAGTTGATGAGCTGATCGTTGTACGGAAAATTCGTTATCAACGTCAACTTGTAAAGCGAAACAAAAATAATAACCAATTTCCGCTTGCAGGGAATAAACTTACTTATCTGGGAAATGTTTCCAATAGTAAAGCAAAGTCATTCTATATAAAGCAGGGAATAAAAGAAATTGATCCGGCTTTCGAGTTAGAGCCTATGCCGGATAAACCGCTTATGTTTACGAAACATTGCCTTCGATATAGTATGGGATGGTGTCCGGTTTATCAAAAGGTACAGTCGCCTTATGAGGAACCTTTTTATCTTTTATACAAAAATACACGTTTACGATTGCAGTTTGATTGTAAAGTATGTCAAATGTTAGTCTACGCGGAGAAACAGTAAATACATAAGAACCATGAAACAATTATTAATTTTATTAGCGTTAGGTGTATGTACTATATTCACCTCATGTAAAGAGAAAGCGTTAGATCCTACCAAGCCCATGTATGTTAAGGTAAGTACAACAATGGGAGATGTAACGGTTTTATTGTATGATGATACCCCGTTGCATAAGAATAACTTTATTAAACTTTGCCAGGCCAATGAATATGAAGGAGTGATATTCCATCGTGTAATAAAAGATTTTGTTGTACAGGGGGGAGATCCAACAAGTAAATCTCATGAACAAGGTGTACGTTACGGAAATAATAGCGGTGGTTATACCATCCCAGCAGAAATATTACCAAAGTACTTCAACAAACGTGGAGCATTGATAGATGCTAAAATGGGTGATAACGTAAATTGGGAAAGAGCTTCTGCCGGTACCCAATTCTGCTTTGTACAAGGGAAAGTCCTTACTGACGATGAATTGGATGATAAAGAAAAACAAATAAATGACATACGCCGAAACTGGTTATATTATAAATTCAGGGCACAATTAATAAAAGAAAATCCGGCCTTGGAAAAATCGGAAAACGAATTGGATAGTCAGGCTTCTATTATGGTAGCCGATACGTTGGATGCTATAGGCTCTTATATAATTCCTGCGGAACATCGTGAAGTTTATAAAACAATCGGCGGAGTACCCCATTTGGATGGATCAGTAACTATCTTTGGAGAGGTGGTTGAGGGCTTTGATATAGTAGAAAAGATGTCTTTGGTTGAAACAAATGAATTCGATCGTCCTTTGACCGATATAATTATTAAGTCGACAAAAGTGTTTCAGAAGAATTGAAAGTGGAAAATTGAAACGAATTATAAATAGAATATTTTCAATTTTCCACTTTGCCTAAGGGCTATTTTCAATTCAATTTTCAATTATAATAGTAGCATTCCGCTGGCTACTTCTTCTGCGATAGCTTTTCCTTTCAGAACCTTAACTATAGCTAAAGCAAAATCAAATACTAGTCCGGGACCTCTGCCTGTAATGACATTACCATCAATAACAGCAGGTTCGTCAGTTACTATTGCACCTATTAGTTGAGGTTCGAAACTGGGATAACATGTTGCTCTTTTACCTTTCAATATTCCTAAACCACCCAGAACAAGAGGTGCTGCACATATGGCTGCAACCAGTTTATTACTGTTGAATTGTTTTAGAAGCAATTCTTTCAATGGTTCATAGGCATTCAGATTACTACTACCGGGCATTCCACCGGGCAATATAAGCGCATCGGCGTCTGTAAAGTCTGTTTCATCAAACAGTTTATCAGCTACCAGTTCAAGACTGTGAGCTCCGGCTACTTTAAGATTACCGGTTATAGAAACAACAGTTGTTTCAATCTCACCCCGACGCAAAACGTCGATAGTTCCTGTGGCTTCTACTTCTTCAAAGCCTGTCGCTAAAAAAACAAATGCTTTCTTCATATTTTCTAACGTTTAATGATTAATGATTAACGATTAATACCAATACAAGATTTATCATTAATCGTTAAAGACGTTAATCGTTATCTTAATGTATATCTATATGTAATTGTTCCGCTCTGATTGTTTGTTCCGCTAATATTATTAAACTTAGCACGACCAGCTGCTTCGAGGGCGCTTTTACGCATGGAAGCATTGTCAATGTTTGTACCTTTACCAATATCAGCAAATATTACATTTCCTTTAGGATCAACTGTAATGTTAATAACAATACGTCCTTCTACTTGCGCTGTATAAGCAGGACGAGGTAATCCTCCTGCTCCGATTGAACGTCCGCTGAGATTGAATGATCCATAGCCACCTACACCTTCGGTTGCCCCTTGATCGCTATTCCCGAAAGGATTTCCTTGATTGCCTGTTCCTGATTCGGCATCGCCCTGTCCGGGTTCATCTGTTGAACCCATTCCGAATGCACCTGCAACACGATTGCTGATTGCTTCTTCGCGTTGACGTTGTTCCTCTGCCAGTCGTCTACGTCGTTCTTCCTCTTCTCTGCGTCTGCGTTCTTCTTCCTCTTTTCTGCGTTGCTCTTCCTTTTGTGCATCAGATAGAGATATGCTTTCTTCAACATCCTGTGTGACTAATTCTTCCTGAGGCGTTTCCACTCTGGCAGGTGGCGGAATAGTTCTTTGTGGAAGTGTCTCACCTGTATATCGAGGCTCGAATACTCCTGCTGCGGCATTCAGGTTTCCAAAATTCACCAGTATTCCTTCTTCCTCTTCCGGTACTACTGTTTTCAAAACAGTAAATCCAAGAATAAGCAGGATGATCAGATGAAAGAGGAGCGTCCCAACCAAACTGAACAGTTCGTCTTTATTTAATTTCTTTATATTCATTGTCAACTGTCAATTATCCACTGTCAACTATCTTTGAGGCCTTGTAGCAAGCACCATTTTAAACTTATTTTCGTTCGCAATATTCAGGATCTTAACAATTTCACGATAAGGTACTGTTTCGTCAGCATAGAGGGCAACAAACATTTCTGGTTCCTTTTCGTAACTTTCCTGAAGGAAAGGAGTAATATCTTCAAACGAAACCTTTATCTCTTTTTGCCTACCAAAAGCTACATAGTAATTTAAGTTTGCATCAATAGTAACACGTGTCAACGGTTTAGCTGCAGTTTGCTTCTGAGCTTGCGGTAATGTTACTTTGATTGCATTAGGGATAACGACAGTAGAGGTAACCATAAAGAATATCAGCAGTAGGAATATAACGTCAGTCATCGACGCCATGCTGAATGATTCATTTACCTTTGTTCTTCTTTTTAGTCCCATTGCTTATTAGTTAGCAGGTTCGTTCAATAAATCCATAAATTCCATGGTTTTTGCTTCCATCTTATTTACAACATTATCTACTTGTGAAACAAGGTAATTGTATGCAAACAAGGCTATAATACCCACAACCAAACCACCTACGGTAGTAACCAGAGCTTCATATATACCATTCGATAGTAATGATACATCTACATTCGTACCTGCGTTTGCCATATCAAAGAATGCACGAACCATACCGGTAACTGTACCGAGGAAACCAATCATTGGTGCTCCTGCGGCGATAGTCGCAATCCATGGGAATCCTTTTTCCATTTTGGCAACTTCAAGATTACCTACGTTTTCGATAGCAACAAGTACATCATTCATGGGACGCCCCAAGCGGGAAATCCCTTTTTCGATCATTCTGGCAGACGGAGTATTTGTACTACGACACAAATTAAGTGCAGAATCAAGCTTCCCATCATGGATGTAGTCTTTTATACGATTCATAAATGACTCATCTTCTTTACCGGCACGACGGATAACCAGGAGTCGCTGTATAAAAATATAGATAGCAATAAGTGATAACACTAACAACACAATCATAATCCAACCGCCCTTAACGGCCAGATCAATAATATTCATTTCGGCTTCTGTAGGCATCACTTCAGATGTGAATTCCGGCATCTGGTCTACAACTTGAGCTCCTGTGGCCTGTAGTGAAAGTAAAATACTCATCGTTTTTGTACTTATTCAGTTAATAATTAATACTAATCTTTATCAAATCTTATTCTTTTAATTACATTTGCATTAAAAGTATCGGCAAATTTAGCAGGATTTAGGGAATATAAAGAATAATGTTGCTTAAAGATTTCATAACAAAAGATTATCCGGTGTTAAAAAGTTTTGACACGGGTGAATATGCATTGTCTGTAATGGACGAGCTTAAGGTAAAACATCTACCATTAGTGGTTGGTAGAACCTATCAGGGATTACTATCTGAAAAGGATATCCTGGAGATGGCTGACCCTACGGAAAAGATTGGAGAACCCGTGTTGTTTGCACCAAGTGTAACGGAAGAAAGCCATATCCATGAAATCATTGCGCGGATGGCTCGATACCATCTTTCCTTAATCCCGGTCATATCTATGGATGGAAAATATGTAGGTGTTATAACACGGGATAGGATAATTGAAATATTGGCCGAACTTTGTAATGCAGATGCTCCGGGAGGCGTTATAGTATTGGAAATGCTACCGCAGGATTATGTGCTTTCTGATATAGCTCGTATTATCGAAGCCAATAATGCGCATGTACTAAACTTACTGCATACCATAGATAAAGATACCGGAAGACTAATCATCACCATTAAAATAGATCTTGAAGATACTACTCCGGTTATACGTAGTTTCGAACGTTTCAACTATACCGTGTTGTATCATTTTATGGAAACAGGAATGGTGGATGAGGCATTGCAGCAACGGATGAACGAGCTACTGTTTTATATGAATATGTAAAAACGGAAAAGAATGAAAGTAGGTATATTTGGAACCGGTTATCATATAGAAAAACAAAACCTTATAAAACGCCTGTTTGAGAAACTTACTCAAATGGAAGCTGAAATATATGTTGAAGAGAATTTCTATTCTTATCTATCTGCACTACTGACCCAAGCAGTTCCTGTAAAAGATCTGATTACTGAAGATACATTCGATATAGATATTGCATTAAGTGTAGGTGGAGATGGAACCTTTTTACGTACGGCAGCCCGGGTTAATAAACAGAATATTCCTATTCTTGGAATTAATACCGGACGTCTCGGTTTTTTGGCTGATATAGGGGGGAATGAACTGGAGGATACGTTAGACGATATCTTTAAGAATTATTACAGAGTAGAAGAACGTACCCAGCTGCGCCTGCATACTGAAGAAAAGTTGTTTCAGGGATACAATTATGCATTGAATGAAATTGCTATTCTAAAACGGGATACTTCCTCAATGCTTACTATTCATACTTCTATAGGAGAAGACTATTTAACTTCTTATCTTTCCGATGGATTGATTATTGCGACGCCAACAGGTTCTACAGCCTATTCGTTAAGTGTAAATGGTCCTATTATTGTGCCACAAAGTAATAGTTTGGTTTTAAGTCCTATTGCGCCACATTCTTTAAATGTTCGCCCACTGGTTATTCCGGATACATCTATTATTTCTGTTGCTGTCGAAAGTCGTAACGATTTTTTTCTTGTCTCCCTTGACGGACGTTCTGAAGTATTCCCTGCAGGGACATTGCTGACAATCAGCAAAGCTGAACATACCACTAAAGTAATCAAACGTTATAACCATACCTTCTATCAGACTCTTCGCGATAAGCTTATGTGGGGAGCAGACAAACGTGCAAGATAGTTGAACAAATATACTCGTTTAATGTTCTTTATATGAATAATAAATTAATTAAAAAACATGAAACGAGTAATATTATTAATGTTCTTTTCCATAGGAATATCTTCCTTATTCGCACAAGATAATAAAGATGAATTTGTTGATGGCGCCTGGGTGCTTAAAGGTGTTACAGGATTAAATATGTCACAAACCGCATTAAGTAACTGGTCAGCCGGAGGCGAAAATTCATTTGCCGGAAATGCTTACCTGAATGGTTCACTTACCCGAAAAAGCGGGAATTGGTTATGGCAAAACACACTGATATTAGATTATGGTTTGTCAAAGACCAAATCGCAAGGTACTCGTAAAGCAACAGATAGAATTGATTTTGCTACACAGATTGGTTATACAACTAATGATAAATGGTTTTATACGGCAATGGCCGATTTCAAAACTCAATTTGATAAAGGATATAATTATCCCGATAAGGAACATTATATCTCAAAGTTTATGGCGCCCGGTTACTCTAATATATCGATAGGTTTGGAGTACAGACCAAAACCTAATTATTCATTCTATTTTTCTCCGATAGCCGGTAAGTTAACTTTTGTACAAGATGATTACCTTTCTAATGAAGGAGCCTTTGGCGTAGATCCGGGAGATAAGTTTAAGGCAGAGTTCGGGGCTTACTTTAAAGCCCGTGGTGAATTAGATGTAATGGAGAATGTTCATTTAGTGTCCACATTCGATCTCTTTACACCTTATGATAAATCATTTGGGAATATAGACGTCAATTGGGATGTATTGGTGAGTATGAAAATAAACAAATTCCTTTCAGCTACACTGAATACTACATTGCAATATGACAATGATATAAAGACTTACAATGACGAAGGTAACAAGAGAGGTCCCAAAGTACAGTTTAAAGAAGTTCTCGGTGTGGGTTTAGCATACAATTTTTAATAAAAAAAAGAGATACTTTCACAAGCACCTCCCTTTAACCTTATAAGACTAACCTAATCAAATTTTCTCTTTTGTTCTGTTATAAACAGAGTTTGTATTGAATTGTTCTTTTGAAAATAATAATAAAAGTTAAAAAACAAAACAGATTCTGTTATGCTCTAATACTAATCATAGTATGACACTAAGGTTTTTAATTAGAAATATTACCCCTTAGGATACGTCGGATTAGATGCGGGATGCAGAATATCTAATCGTTCGCCAGATGGCGGACAATCGTTTTCCAATTGGCGAACGACCGACCGCCAACTCGCGAACGATCGTTCGTCATATGTAGAACGATTAATCTGTCAGCATGATTAAATCAAAATATAGTGACAAAATGGTTAATAATTACTGAAGAAAAGGTTAGGGGTTCATGGATACATAATAATATCATATGAAGAAAATGAAAATGGTTTATCAATTAAAAACGCCTTTTTTCTATCAAATTGTAAGAAGAGTGAGTGATCAACATTTTTTCTGATATATTATTATTTCTTTTTGTGTACAATAAGTAAAATATAGTTTAAGAATGTGTATCTTTGCACGATTTATAAAAATATACATATCAGATGGAAGAACTAAAGCATGAGTGCGGAATTGCCATGGTTCGATTACTGAAACCCTTAGAATATTATCATCAGAAGTATGGTAGTTGGATGTATGGCTTAAACAAGCTCTATCTGTTAATGGAAAAGCAGCATAACCGTGGCCAGGAAGGAGCAGGTTTAGCTTGCGTGAAATTAGAAGCAAACGCCGGAGAAGAATATATGTTCAGGGAAAGGGCAATTGGAACAGGAGCCATAACTGAAATCTTTGCCTCAGTGCATGAACATTATAAAGATATTCCCAGAGAAAAATTGTCAGATCCTATTTTTGCGAAGACAAAACTCCCATTCGCAGGTGAACTTTATATGGGGCATCTTCGATATAGTACTACCGGTAAATCCGGTATTTCTTATATCCACCCGTTCCTTCGTAGGAATAATTGGCGGGCTAAAAACCTGGCTCTTTGTGGGAACTTTAATCTTACCAATGTCCATAAAATATTTGAAGAGATAACATCAATAGGACAACATCCGCGTCAATATGCAGATACCTATATAATGCTCGAGCAAATGGGGCATCGGCTTGACAGAGAAGTGGAAAGACTTTTCCAACAAAGTCTTGGCGAGGGTTTAAAGGGTATGGATATTACACATGCCATAGAAGAGCAAATAGATTTATCAAATGTATTAAAGCAGTGTACACCGCTATGGGATGGTGGGTTTGTGATATGCGGCCAGACCGGTAGTGGTGAGTCATTTACTGTACGGGATCCGTGGGGTATACGTCCCGCCTTCTATTATCAGGATGATGAAATAGTAGTGGTAGCCTCCGAACGTCCGGTGATACAAACAGCAATGAATGTAAAAGCCGAAGATGTAAAGGAATTAAATAGAGGAGAGGCATTATTTGTTAGTAAACAAGGAAATGTCAGAACTTCACAGATTGTAGAACCGAAGAAGTTAAGCGCCTGTTCATTCGAGCGTATCTATTTCTCCAGAGGTAGCGACGTCGATATATACAGAGAACGGAAACGGTTAGGAGAAAACCTTGTTCATCCCATATTAAAGGCGGTAGATTATGATATAGATCACACCGTCTTTTCTTTTATCCCCAATACGGCAGAAGTAGCCTACTTCGGATTACAGGAAGGATTAAATAATTATCTGAACCATAAAAAGAAAGAATGGATATCCGGTCGTAATACCTGGATAGGAGAGGAGGAGCTGGAAAAGATACTCTCTATACGTATTCGGACAGAGAAAGTGGCCATCAAGGATATAAAGCTTCGAACGTTTATCGCGGAAGGAAACAGTCGGAACGATCTGGCGGCTCATGTATATGATATTACGTATGGAAGTCTGGTTCCCGGAGTGGATAACCTGGTTGTAATTGATGACAGTATCGTACGTGGTACTACGTTGAAGCAAAGTATTATTGGTATACTCGACAGACTTGGGCCTAAGAAGATTGTAATTGTATCTTCTTCTCCTCAGGTAAGATATCCGGATTATTATGGTATTGATATGTCGAAAATGAACGAATTTATTGCTTTTAAAGCGGCAATTGCTCTATTGGAAGATAGAGAACAAACGGCAATCATAAAAGAGGTATATGAAAAAGCGAAAAAGCAGCAGTCTCTGCCGGATGATTCGATTGTGAATTATGTAAAAGAAATATATGCACCATTTACAGATGAAGAAATATCTGCTAAGATGGTTGAATTATTAACTCCTGAGGGAACAAATGCCAAAGTTGAAATTGTTTATCAAACGCTTGAAGGACTTCATGCTTCTTGTCCGGATCATCCCGGTGATTGGTATTTCTCAGGTGATTATCCTACTCCCGGAGGAGCACGGATGGTAAACAATGCATTTATCCATTTTATGGAGGAAGAATATCTTCATAAAAACGGAGTTTTTATAATGGAAAATTGAAAAGGAAAAATGGAAAACGATATAAAAGCCCATTTTCAACTTTCAATTCTCAACTTTCAATTAATAAAATATGACAGCAACTTTAATTTTAGACGACGGTAGTATTTTTCACGGAATTTCTTTTGGCTATGAGAAACCTATAGCCGGTGAGGTAGTATTTAATACTGCAATGACAGGCTATCCGGAAAGTTTAACAGATCCATCTTATGCCGGACAAATAATGGTACTGACTTACCCTTTGGTGGGTAATTATGGAGTGCCGGCTTGCGCGTTTGAGTCTAACTTTCTTTCCTGCCACATGGAAAGCGATAAGATTTATGCTGATGCTCTTATTGTTAGTGATTATAGCAAGGAATATAGTCATTGGAACGCAGTAGAGAGTCTGGGAGACTGGTTAAAGAATGAAAAGGTTCCGGGCATATATGGCATTGATACCCGTGCATTGACAAAGTTATTGCGCGAAAAAGGAAGCATGAAAGGTAAAATAGTATTCGATGATCCTGAAGAAGTAGATTTCTGTGATCCTAATGCTATAAACCAGGTTGCACTGGTGTCTACAAAAGAAATCAAACGATATGGAGCCGGTGAAGGAAAGAAGAAAGTTGTCCTCGTCGATTGTGGAGTAAAACATAATATTATACGCTGTCTGTTAAAACGAAATGTAGAAGTAATTTTAGTTCCCTGGAATTATGATTTCAATCAATTAGAATATGATGGTTTATTTATAAGTAATGGTCCCGGGGATCCGGACACCTGTGAAGAAACTGTTCAGAATATACGTAAAGCTTTAGCCGGTGATAAGCCAATTTGTGGTATCTGCATGGGTAATCAGCTACTGGCAAAGGCGGGAGGTGCTTCTATCTACAAACTAAAATACGGACACCGTAGCCATAACCAACCGGTACGAATGGTTGGAACTAATAAATGTTTCATAACTTCTCAGAACCATGGTTATGCGGTAGATAATGCTACATTAGGTACAGATTGGGAACCTTTATTCGTAAATATGAATGATGAGACGAATGAAGGTATCCGGCATAAAACAAAACCATTCTTTTCTTCCCAATTTCATCCCGAAGCCAGCAGTGGGCCAACAGATACGGAATTTATCTTCGATTGGTTCGTTGATTCAATGGAAAATGGAAAATTGAAAATGGAAAACGAAGACAACTTTCAATTTTCAACTTTCAATGCTCAATTAAACAAGGTACTTGTTTTAGGCTCCGGGGCATTAAAGATAGGTGAAGCGGGAGAGTTCGATTATTCAGGCTCTCAAGCCTTAAAAGCGATAAAGGAAGAAGGAATAGAAACTGTTTTAATAAATCCGAATATTGCTACGGTACAAACGTCGGAAGGGGTTGCGGATACCGTTTATTTTTTGCCGGTAACTCCTTTCTTTGTAGAAAAAGTTATAGAAAAAGAACGTCCGGAAGGTATCCTCCTGGCTTTTGGAGGCCAAACGGCATTGAATTGTGGGGTTGCTCTCTATCAAAGCGGCGTTTTAGAAAAATATAATGTTCGCGTATTAGGAACACCTGTACAAGCCATTATAGATACGGAAGATCGTGAATTGTTCGTTCGTAAGCTGGATGAGATTAATGTTAAGACAATAAAGAGCGAGGCCGTAGGAAATATTGAAGATGCTAAAAGAGCAGCTGCGGAATTGGGTTATCCTATAATTATCCGTGCCGCTTATGCCTTAGGGGGACTGGGTTCCGGGTTCTGTGATAATGAAGAAGAATTAGTGGTTCTTGCAGAAAAAGCCTTCTCTTTCTCTCCCCAGGTTTTAGTAGAGAAAAGTCTGAAGGGCTGGAAAGAAGTTGAGTATGAAGTAGTACGAGATAGGTTTGACAACTGTATTACGGTTTGTAATATGGAGAATTTTGACCCGTTGGGAATCCATACAGGTGAAAGTATTGTTATCGCTCCGTCGCAAACTTTAACAAATTCAGAATACCATAAACTACGTGAGTTGGCTATTCGCATTATCCGTCATATCGGTATAGTGGGAGAGTGTAATGTTCAATATGCGCTGGATCCTGAAAGCGAAGACTATCGTGTTATCGAAGTGAATGCCCGTTTAAGCCGTTCTTCTGCGCTGGCATCTAAAGCTACAGGTTATCCGTTGGCATTTGTGGCTGCTAAATTAGGTTTGGGGTACGGTTTATTTGATTTAAAGAACTCGGTAACAAAAACAACAAGTGCTTTTTTCGAACCAGCATTAGATTATGTAGTATGTAAAATACCTCGCTGGGATTTAGGAAAATTCCATGGAGTGGCCCGCGAATTAGGTTCAAGTATGAAATCGGTGGGCGAAGTAATGGCTATCGGACGTACTTTTGAAGAGTCTATTCAGAAAGGTCTTCGAATGATTGGGCAAGGGATGCATGGATTTGTAGAGAATAAAGAACTGGTATTGCCGGATATAGATAAGGCTTTGAATGAACCGACTGACCGGCGTATATTTGTGATCAGCAAAGCTTTCCGTGCCGGATATACTATAGACCAGATTCATGATCTGACGAAGATAGACAAGTGGTTCCTTCAAAAACTTCATAATATCATTGTAACGGCATATGAGCTGGAAAGTTTTACAGCTGTAAATGACATTCCCGATAATTTGCTTAGAAAAGCCAAGATACAAGGATTTTCAGATTTCCAGATAGCTCGTGCTGTCTTTAAAGAAGAGATGATGGATGCTGAAAAGTCAAGTCTATTGATACGTCAGGAACGTAAAGCTAGAAATATACTGCCTGTAGTAAAACAAATAGATACGCTGGCTGCCGAATATCCGGCTCAGACCAATTATTTGTATCTCACTTATAGTGGAATAGAAAATGATGTACATTATTTTGGAGATAAACGTTCCATTGTTGTTTTAGGCTCCGGTGCTTATAGGATTGGTAGTTCGGTGGAATTCGACTGGTGTGGGGTACAGACTTTAAATACAATCCGAAAAGAAGGGTGGCGTTCGGTGATGATAAACTATAATCCTGAGACTGTGTCGACAGATTATGATATGTGCGACCGCTTATATTTCGATGAACTTACCTTCGAAAGGGTAATGGATATTCATGAATTAGAAAACCCTCATGGCGTGATTGTCTCTACGGGAGGACAAATACCTAATAACCTGGCTATACGTCTGGACGAACAGCATGTAAACATTCTGGGAACTTCAGCACAGAGTATAGATAATGCTGAAGACCGCCATAAGTTTTCCGCTATGCTTGATCGAATAGGAGTAGATCAACCCAGATGGAAGGAATTAAGCAGTCTGGAAGATATTAATAGCTTTGTAGAAGAAGTAGGTTTTCCGGTATTGGTTCGACCTAGCTATGTATTGAGTGGTGCGGCAATGAATGTATGTTCGAATCAGGAAGAGCTTGAACGATTCCTTAAACTTGCGGCGAATGTAAGTAAAAAGCATCCTGTAGTGGTAAGTCAGTTTATAGAATACGCAAAAGAAATAGAAGTAGATGCGGTTGCAGAAAAGGGAGAAATCGTTATGTATGCCATAAGTGAGCATATCGAATTTGCCGGAGTCCATAGTGGAGATGCAACAATTCAATTTCCCGCTCAGAAACTATATGTTGAAACTGTACGTCGTATAAAACGTGTGAGCCGGCAGATTGCAAAAGAGCTTAATATTTCAGGCCCTTTTAATATCCAGTATCTGGCAAAAGGTAATGAGATAAAAGTAATAGAATGTAACTTACGTGCTTCACGTAGTTTCCCGTTTGTAAGTAAAGTTTTAAAGATAAACTTTATAGATCTTGCCACTCGTGTGATGCTGGGACTTCCTGTAAAGAAACCGACAAAGAATGCATTTGATCTGGATTATGTGGGGATCAAAGCCTCCCAATTCTCATTCAGTCGTTTACAGAAGGCTGACCCTGTCTTGGGAGTCGATATGGCTTCAACAGGGGAGGTCGGTTGTATAGCCGATGACACATCCGAAGCTATATTGAAAAGTATGTTATCGGTTGGTTATCGAATACCAGAAAAGAATATTTTACTTTCAACCGGTACGGCCAAGCAAAAAGCAGATATGCTGGATGCTGCCCGTTTATTATCAAAAAAAGGATATAATCTATATGCTACAGGTGGAACCTACAGATTCCTTAAAGAGAATGGTATAGAAAGCACTCATGTTTACTGGCCGAGCGAAGAAGGAAATCCACAAGCATTAACCTTGTTGCACGAAAAGAAAATAGATATGGTAGTCAATATTCCACGTGACCTTTCCGCTGGTGAATTAGATAATGGGTATAAAATTCGTCGTGCCTCGATAGACTTAAATATCCCTTTATTAACTAATGCCCGACTGGCCGATGCATTTATAACTGCCTTTTCTACGCTAAGTATAGATGATTTGCAGATAAAAAGCTGGAAGGAGTATAAATGAAATAAATTAATCTTTATTTTGTAAAATGAAGATTGTTTTGTGTAAAAAAATCTTCTCTATAAATTATTTATGGGGAAGATTTTTTATATTTATGCAAAATTATTATATTTGTGGTGTAATATAGAACTTAAACAATGAACGCTAACAGACGTATTGTTCAGAAGTTGATGAAAATAACTTCACCTCTGAACAACGACACTGTTGAGAAACTAGCATCTATTCTTGTACGTACTGAATTGAAGAAGAACACAATTCACCTTAAAGAAGGTGAAATCAGTAATCAAATTTACTATGTTGAAAAAGGTCTGATACGCCAATTCTATTATAAAAATGGAAGAGATCTAACAGAACATTTTGCATGTGAAGGAAATATTTTAATGAATATTGAAAGTTACCTTCTTCAAGAACCTACCTATTTGATGATTGAAGCTTTGGAATCCTCAGTGTTGTATGGTATTCCCTATGAACCGTTAATGCCACTACTAAATGTTTATCCGGATCTTGGGGTTATGTACAGAGTATTTATGGAATTAATACTTGTAGGAATTCAGCGGAAGATCGATTCTTTCCGTTTCGAAACGGCTCGTGAACGTTATGACCGTTTATTACGGGAACGTCCGGAAATTATAAAAAGAGCACCTCTCGTTCACATAGCATCTTATTTGCTTATGTCTCCTGAAACTCTTAGTCGCGTTAGAGCAAGAAAAATAGCTCAGCAGACTTGATATAGATCAATAAATTACACTTTTTAGATACTTCTTGATTTATGTCAAGCCATAATTTATATATTTTATTCATCTTTGTATAGAGTAAAGGTGTAAGACTTTTTTTATGATTATTTTAACCGGCCTTAACTATGAATTGTACACAGATGGATTAGGTTAGTTTTTGATTCTCAGAAGAGAGGGTATACTGCAAAGGTATACCCTCATTTTTTTGTCCTTTTAATAAACTTTTTATTATTTTTGATCTCTATTATACAGAGACATAAATAGATCGAAATTGGAATTAGTTCTTAAAAATGGGCTTATACTAGTGCTTTCCCTTCATCCGGTTTTTGGTTGGAAGTTTAACGTACATTCGGCTGAATTGACGGAGAGTGAGAATATTCAAATCTTAGGAACTCCAACTGCTGCACAGGAAGAAAAAAGGGGTACATCGGAAAAGATAATAAAGATGATAAAGTTGGGAAGTGATATTTCCGATCAAGCCCTTATGAAAGCATATTCTAAAAAAAAATCTTTCGCCGAATTTAAAAAAGAATTGACCGAAGATACGTTGGAACGGTATATACGACCGCATATTGAGACAGCAAATCGTAAGATAGTCGAATTGGCTCGTCAAACCGATATTCCTGTTTTTTTACGAGAGAATGTATCGAATAAGTTCTTGTATGAACGATTAAATATTAGAATAATAAAAACACTAACAGAATGTTTGTTCAATTTTGTAAAAGACGAACAAGGATTAAGATACTTTATTTCATTGACAAATGAAGGAAGAGAAATCTCTCTACAAACAGAACAGGCAATTATTATTTCAGAAAGACCTAGTGTGGTTCTTATTGGTGATGAAATACACACAGTAGAAACTATTGAATCTAAAAAACTGACACCCTTTTTTACCAAAGAATATATATCAGTCCCTGCAAGTTCAGAAGAAGTATATATAAAAAACTTTGTATTGAAAACCATGCAGGACTATAAAGTAAGAATCAAGGGTATTCCGGTTAATAAAATAAAGCCTGAAAAAGAAGCTCTTTTATCTTTAGAGAAAGACTTTCAGGATGAATTGGTAATCGTTGTCTGGTTTCAATATAACCGGCAAAATCGGATAAATCCTTTCAGTACTAAAAAGAAAGTGATCTGGATTGATCAAACAGATGGAAAAACAATTTGTTGGTTTGATAGAGACAAACATTGGGAACATCAGCTATTAGAAAAACTAAAAAAGGAAGGACTTACAATTAAGAATGAAAACTACTTCCATCCAGATTTACATGATGGACCTTTTAGCCTGATCGAGTGGCTTAACGAAAAAGATGATATTCTGAAAAAAGATTTTATCATTATACAGGATTTAGACAGGCAGTATTTTACAGGTTCTATAAAAATGCAGGCAGGTTTAGATGAGAAAATAGATTGGTTCGACGTTGATATATATGTAATTGCAGGAGATTATAAAATACCTTTTGTTCGTTTCAGAAAGAACATATTGAGCGGTAATAAAGATTATGTACTTCCGGATCAAAAAATATTGATTCTACCCGATGAATGGTTTGAAAAGTATCATGATCTATTTAAGCTTAGCAAGGATACCGGAAAGGCTCTTCGTGTTAAGAAAATTCATACCCCGTTGCTTCAATATGCATTAAACGGACAACTTCCTTCTTCCAAAATAAAGGCATTCAATGATGTATTGAAGATACCGTCAATACATCCTGTATTGCCAGAACAAAAAGCTGCAGTTCTACGTTCTTATCAAAAAGAAGGCTTTTATTGGTTAGAACATATTTATAGAAATGGATTTGGTGGATGTCTGGCTGATGATATGGGTCTTGGTAAGACCTTACAGACTATTACTCTGTTACAATATATATACAGTAATTCAGAGCAAAAGAAAAATTGCATCGCGGGAGATCAACTCAATTTGTTTGAAGTTAGCCAATCAGCTCTTCCCGCATCGTTAGTAGTTGCCCCCACTTCCCTTTTACACAATTGGAAAAATGAATTGAAACGTTTTGCTCCAGAGTTAAGAACGTTTGTTTATGCAGGTACTGATCGTTTCAAAGTGAAAGATAATATGAAATTCTTTGATCGATATCAAGTCATTGTTACTTCATATGGTGTTATGCGGAATGATATAGACTTTTTACAAAATTATCCTTTTCAAATGATTATTTTGGACGAGAGTCAATATATAAAGAATCCGGGATCATTAATTTATAAATCGGTCATTCAATTATTATCCGATCACAAACTTGTCTTGACTGGAACTCCTATTGAAAACTCTTTGGAGGACTTATGGGCACAGTTTAATTTTATCAATGAAGGATTATTAGGTAACTTTTCCTCATTCAAGAAAGATTTTATACAGAAAATTGTAAAAGAGAAAAACCAGGATAGGGAACTGTTACTTAAAAAACTTATCAGTCCTTTTTTATTGAGGCGGACAAAAGAAGAAGTAACTCCGGAACTACCTCCCTTAACTCAGGAGGTAGTTTACTGTAGTATGACAGAGGCTCACCAGGAAGCCTATAGTAAGGAGAAAAACCGTATCCGGAATGTTATTCTGGAGGCAAAAGAACATCCGGAAGAACAAAAGAATAACTTTATAGCTTTGGAAGGACTTAATAAGTTGAGACAGATAGCCAATCATCCAAAACTTGTTTTCCCTGATTATAAAGGAGATTCGGGTAAATTCGATCAGATTATCATGTCATTTGAAAACCTGAAAGCTAATAAGCATAAAGTATTGATATTCTCATCCTATGTCAGGCATCTGAATTTATTGGCAGAGAAGTTTGATAAGGAAGGATGGAAATATACAATGTTGACCGGTGAAACTTCAAAAAGGGAAGAAGTGATAGACAGATTCAATACTGAAGATGATAACTATTGTTTTTTTATTTCGCTGAAAGCCGGATCAACCGGATTGAACCTTACTGCTGCAGATTATGTTTTTATCATTGACCCCTGGTGGAACCCTGCTGCTGAAATGCAAGCATTAAGCCGGGCGCATCGTATTGGTCAGGATAAACCTGTAATCGCATATCGTTTCATATCCAGTGAAACCATAGAAGAGAAAATTCTAAGTTTACAAGCAACCAAGAGTGATCTTTTTGATACATTTGTTAATACTAATAATCCATTAAGCAGGTTGAACCGGAAAGATATTGAAGAACTGTTAGAATAATAAATGTTTTTAAATATAAAATAATGATAGAAATTAAAGAATACATACCACAGATCGTAGCAACAGGTATACTTATCGTTTTTCTGCCCCTTTCAAAATATGTGGCAAATAAAGTGGTTATTAACTACGGTAAGCTGACAAAGAAGGCTGAGTCACGAATGGTTCATATCCAGCATGTAATATCTATATTGATAAATATTACGTTTGTTTTTATGCTGGCTATAACATGGGGAGTTCAGCCACATAATATACTAATTGCTTTATCTTCAATATTTGCTGTGATTGGTGTTGCTATGTTTGCCCAATGGTCTCTGTTAAGTAATATTACAGCAGGTATAATAATATTCTTTTCTGCTCCTTACCGTATTGGCGATCGCATTCATATCATGGATAAAGATTATCCAATTGTTGCAACGATAGAAGACATACGATCATTTTATACGTATATAAGGACGGATGATGAGCAGCTTATTGTTCTTCCCAATAATCTTTTCCTCCAGAAAGTGGTAGCCTTTACTAATGAAGAGGAGTAGTTTTGTTGTAAATTGTGACTCGAAAGTTGAATATTTTGTACTGGTTAACTTCTGCTACTTGCAAATTTTGTATTTTAATGCATAACTTCTTATTAAAAACTTAAATTATCCATTTTTCCTATTAATGTATTTTAACTCTATAATCAAAACGCTGGTTAGACTGTTATATATATGAAAGCCCACTGAAGAGAGGGTAAAACAAAAAGAAAATTGAAACCAAAGTTTACGTTTTTCAAATGAATTAAATTAGATAATAGATTTAGGTAGTAAACCAAACCTTATTGAAAAAATTTACGTTAGATAACCAGGCCCTGTGAAAATTTACGTTAGAGGATAGATTTAAGAATTATGTTAGAATGGTTGCCTTCACTATAAATTACATAGTGAAGGCAATTTTTTATTAAGATAATGCAGCAATAGCAGATCCAATCAGATTGGCGTTATCCATATTGTGGATGTCTACTTTTACATCTTTCAAATCAAAGTTTTTCAGAAGATTATGAAGTTCAACGATAACAATATCCTTGTAATTTACACCTTTCCTGTCATCGCTCCAGAAAAGACTACCTTCGGCAATCAGACGTATACGTTTAATTTCAGGATTATTAGTAACCATTACCAAAATCAGGCCGGCCAATGAAGCCGCAACTAATTTCGCTGATCTCTCATATATCCACCGTGCAACGCGTACATATCTCTCTTTATGGATATCAGGATATTCCATAATGTTGGTAAGTTTCTGAGCATCAAATTTATCTTCAAACTCATCAAACGGGAAAACTGATTTAAGAATTTCACCCAGGTACATACCTGAGACAGCCTTTTCAAAGCGTTGAGCACCGAAACTTCCGGAGCTGGCATCCACAATAGCGTCTATACCTGTTAAATGAGGAGGATCGAAATTGCCTGATTCAAGATTAACAGGCAATAAACCGGTAAAGCCTTCTTTCTTGTCGAGCTTAGTGATTTTATCAGCATTAATAAAGGTTGCCATATTTGTGCCTGTACCTACAATAAGACCAATATACGCATCATAATCACTTCTGGTAAGACCAGCAAATAAACTTGCAACCGTATCGTTAATTACATTAGCTTTTGTAAAATGTTTACCGGTTTCTTTATTCAGATAATCGATCAATGATTTGCCTATGGGCTGACCGATCATTTCAGGTATGTTTACACCTTTAGTCCAACGAATAAGCTTTCCATCTCCATCCGGCATAGATTCGGCAGGATAAGAGAAACAATATCCGATAGGAACATTATCGATATTTATTTCCTTTATTGGATCAGCCTGCTCTGCGTAAAGCTTTTCTTCAGTAAAGCCGGGCGTTTTCATTATGGAAAGATCTTTCTTCCAACCGTTTTCAGGCCGTATAAATGTTTTTCCTTTAGAGAATTCAACAGATGCCACACGATAGTTCGTTCCACCTAAATCCAGAACGAGTGCTTTTCCTTCTACGCCAGCTTTGGGTGTGATAAATGTAGGAATACATTGAACTTCCTGATTGTCTTTACTCAAGCCTTCTTCCACTTTATCCTTCAGCGATTCGGCTATTTCTTTTAGTTGATTGGTAGTTAGATTAAAAATGTTTTCTTTCATCTTGACATTAACTTTTGTGTTCAATAGCGTCAAATATAGAGATTATATTTGAATTGAAAATTGAAAGTTGGGAATAGAAAGAAACTATTTTACTTTTTTAATATCACCAAAACCACTGACGCGTGTATTTACTTTCGCTTCACCCTTATAATGAATGTCACCTGTTCCCGACACAGTTGCGTCTAATGTATTTGTTGCTGTTACTTTTATATCGCCGGCTCCGGAAACTCTGCATTCCATATCTTTTACAATAAAATCGAACGCTTTAATATCCCCTGCGCCGCTAACTGAAAATTTACCCCTATCGGCTTTTCCTTCCAAAGTCACGTCTCCGGCTCCGCTCACACTACTTTCAATATAATCACAGGTTAGATCATCTGCAACAAAGTCTCCCGCTCCGCTTATACGTATATTCAATTGTCGTATTTGAGCAGAATGATTCATCTTGACATCGCTGGCACCACTGATTTGGATATCCAGTTTATCTGAATTAAAATCAGTTACAAAGTTCAGGTCTATACAACCTGAAACAGATATTTTATTTAGATCTGCAGAAGTTCCATTCATTATTAACTGACTTGGGTTGACTTTATTTCCTCTTTTTACACCTATTACCAGTTCATTACCGGAAACATTTATCTCTAATAAGGAAAAGACATTCTCGTCGACTGTAATACTAATTACATTATTTCCCTTGTTTTGGGAATAATTAAAGACAGGACTTCTAAACGCTTTTTTATCGAAAAAACGGCTATTGCATTCAATGCCCGGTCCAAGTTTTATACTATTATATTCACCAACATTCACTTCTTTGGTTATAATATTCCCGTTACCTCTTACTGTTTCTGCGTTAGCAGAAGTAAGGGCGGATGTACATAATATCAATATAACTGCTAAAAACAAAACATTTACTTTCATATCTATGGGTATTAATTGTTCCTATTTATATATACGGAAAAAAGAGATAAACGTTGCACGTTTATCTCTTTTAATTGAAAATTGAAAATTGAAAATTGAAAACGTTCGTCAAATAATTTTCAACTTTCAATTTTCCATTTTCAATTCCTCCGCTGAAGGCGGAGGAGTATTCTTCCCCCATTCCTTATTAGCGATAGGGCCCATTTCAAGTTCAAGTACGCCTCCATTGATCAGCTCACTATGTTCGAACCAGGGTTGGTTCCAGGTTTTGCCGTTCAATTTGGCTGATTGGATATATTTATTGTCTTTTGAAGCATTTTTTGCTTTTACTTCGAACGTTTTTCCGTTACCCAACTTCATTTTTGCAGAAGTAAATTGCGGGCTGCCGATATTATAGGTTGTAGAACCCGGTGTAACCGGATAGAAACCCATCTGGCTGAATACCACAAAAGCCGACATACCTCCACCGTCTTCATCACCGGGAAGTCCCATCAAATCATTTCGGAACCATTGATCTAATAAGGTACGTATACGTTTCTGGGTTTTCCAGGGTTGACCGGAATAGTTATATAAATAAGGTATATGCAAGCAGGGTTCATTCGCCATAGAGAATTGTCCTACGTTACCTGTATGGTCGGGTAGAGTAGCATAGAACTGCCATTTGGACATACCCAGCGGCTCATTGAACATCTGATCCAATGCATCATTGAAAGCGTCGTTTCCACCAATCAGAGAAACCAGGTCACCAATGTTATGCTGAACATCCCAACGATAGATATATCCGTTGTTCTCATCATAGTATTCACGTGCACCCAAACCACCGTCATATCGGTAGTCTACATCGGGAATAAAGTTTCCGTCAGCATCTTTTGGGTGGAAGAAACCTGTCTCAGGATTAAATACATTCCGGTAGTTATAGGCACAACGTAAGAAATGGTCGGCCTCTTCTGTTTTACCTAATTCGCGGGCAATAAGTGAAAGGCACCAATGATCATACGATGTCCCTAAGGTAACTGCTATGGGCTGACGTTTCTCCCAATCATGAACATCCTTGACAGTTTCTACTTCACCCGGGCGAAGAGCAGGGAAATATCCTTTTTCTTTATAGAATGAGTCCAATTCTCCGGCAGGTACTTCCTTCCAGGGGATCAAAGACTTGGTTTCGATAGCTGCCTTCGCCGCTTCGTATCCTTTTTCAAGTTCGAAGCCACGCAGGCCTTTCTTGTAGGCATCTATGATACTTGCAACTCCATGATTGGAATTCATACCGTGCGCATCGCCGGTTATTTCAGGAAATGTAGGGAGCCAGTTCGTACCTTTTTGTTCAGCCGCCAGAATATAAGATTGAATAATTTCACTTTCAACCTCAGGATTAATGAGAACACGTAGCGGATGAGTAGCGCGGTAAGTATCCCATAGCCAGTCGTCCGTGTAGAAAGCGCTACCATTATCGGCATGAACTTTCCCGTCGTATGCACTGAAATATTGTCCATCTTCGCTACAGTTTACCGGACGTTCAAAGCAACGGTAAAGGGAAGTATAGAAAATAGTTTTCTCTTCTTCCGTTCCTCCGGCAACTTTTATTTTACCAAGTTCTTCATTCCATTTAGCCTTTCCTGCTTTAGCAACAACATTTACATCGAAGCCGGAGATTTCACGTTCCAGATTCTTTTTTGCCTGTTCAATGCTGATGTAAGAAACACCATAACGGAGATTTATGCTTTTGGTACCTTCAGGATAGCCAAGTGCCAGGGCAGGAGAGGAGCCTCTTACGGAACCTGAGCTTCCGGGTTCTATTTCATAACCGGCTAATCCTCCTTTGATAGGAGTAACATCCGACTCAATATAGAAATACAAAGTCGTTTTATCATCCAACCGTTGGAAGCCGCTAATGGCATTATCCTGACTATCAAACCTACCTGTTTTGCAGGTAAAAATAAGATAAGGAGGAGCCTCTTTTTCAAAAGTGATGTTGTAAATGGCACTTTGATGTGAAGGGGCATAATCAATAGCAACATTCATTTCATCTAAGTAGACCTGATAACGATAAGGGGTTATCTTTTCCCTTTCGTAACTTAAGGTAATATCACCGTTCATATCTTGTTCCTCCCCTTGAAAAGGAATGAGATTAAACGAGGATTGCCTGCGGTGATGGGTGACCATCATGGGAAGACCGGCTATCCGATCTCCCGTGTAATCCGGACGCACAGGGAATACGCGCATCATACTGTTTGGCAGTTGTACGGTAGGATACGTAGGGACAAGTAAATGACTGATGTTACCCATATACGGATTAACATAGTCTACCGGATCAGATTTAGACGAAACGCCTCCCTGATCGCACGACGACAGGAATGATACAAGTAAGGCACTTGTCAAAAATAGATTGAGTTTCATAATCATAGAATTACTTTTTAATTTTCTCATTTACGGAGAACGAGTAGGGGAAATCTTCCTGATTTACGCCTCTGTTCTTATTTGGTTTATTATTCATTTTAATCGTTAATTCGCCACCGTTATGAAGATCAGCATGTTTTAGGTAATTCTTGGTTGTAGGTTGTCCATTAAGTGATACGGATTCGATGTATCTGTTTTCAGCATTGTTCTCGGGGGAGTTGATAACCAACTGCTTGCCATTCTCAAATGTTAAAGTCGCTTTTTTGAAAAGCGGAGCTCCCATTACATATTCGTCGGTTCCCGGGCATACAGGATAGAAACCTAATGCCGAGAATACATACCATGCCGAAGTTTGGCCGTTGTCTTCATCACCGCAATAACCGTCAGGGCCGGGAGTATACATACGGTTCATTACCTCGCGAAGCCAGTATTGAGCTTTCCAGGGTTCTCCCGCATAATTATAAAGATAGATCATGTGTTGGATCGGTTGGTTACCATGGGCGTAGTTACCCATGTTCATAACTGTCATTTCTATTATCTCATGTATGGGGAAACCATAGTAACTGTCATCGTATAAAGGTGGAACAATAAACACGGAATCAAGCATTGTTATGAAACCTTTTTTTCCACCCATCAGATCGATCAATCCCTGAGGATCATGAAATACAGACCAGGTATAATGCCAGCTGTTACCTTCAGTAAATGCATCTCCCCATTTCAATGGTGAGAAAGGAGACTGGAATTTACCGTCTTCATTGCGACCACGCATCAAACTCGACTCTTTATCGAATACATTCTTATAATTCATCGCCCGTTTTGCAAACAAGTCAATTTCTTTTTTGGGACGTTTCAATTCTTTAGCAATCGTATAGATACACCAGTCATTATAAGCATATTCAAGTGTACGAGCTGCGTTTTCGTTGATTTTTACGTCATAAGGTACATAACCCAGTTTGTTGTAATAGTCATACCCCCAACGTCCGGTTGATTTAACCTCAGGATGTACACTTTCCGTTCCGTGTATCAGACCTTTATAAAGAGTTTCCAGATCTTCCACCTTTACCCCTTTCATATAGGCATCTACCAGTACGGATGCGGAGTTATTTCCAATCATACAATCACGATGTCCCGGACTGGCCCATTCAGGGAAGAAACCGCTTTCCTTATAGGTATTGATCAATCCTTCCTGCATTTCTTTATTTACCGAAGGGAACATCAGGTTAAGGAATGGGAACAGACAGCGGAAAGTATCCCAAAAGCCTGTATCCGTATACATAAAGCCGGGCAAAACTTGTCCGTTGTATGGGCTGTAGTGCACTACATTACCGTTCGCATCATACTCATGCAGCTTACGAGGGAAAAGTAAAGAGCGATAAAGGCAAGAATAGAATGTGCGGTACTGATCTAAATTACCTCCTTCTACTTTCACTTTGCTAAGCACTTCATTCCAGGCGTTTTTGCCTTTTGCCGTTAATGTATCAAAGCTATCGTTACCCAACTCTTTCAGGTTTATCTCAGCCTGTTCGAAGCTTATAAATGAAGAAGCGACTTTAGCGTGAACCAGTTCGCCTTTAGTTGTTTTAAAACCAATAACAGCTCCGGTATGTCCTGCCGTTTTCTCTTTTATATTATCATTTAAAACCTTGTCGGCAAATACCGCATCATAGGTAAAAGGCTTTTCAAATTCAACGATAAAGTAGTTCTTGAAGTTCTCCGGAACGCCACCGCTGTTACGCGTTGTATAGCCGATTACTCTGTTTTTCTCTGGCTCAATTTTGATATATGAGCCTTTGTCGAATGCATCTATCACGACGTAAGAGTTATCATTATCAGGGAAAGTAAACCGGAACATGGCTGCTCTTTCCGTAGGGGTGATTTCAGTTACCACATCGTGTTCGGCAAGATACACTTTATAATAGTAGGGTTTGGATATTTCTCCTTTATGAGAGAACCAACTGGCCCGTTCTTCTTCATCAAAGACAGGCTTACCCACTACAGGCATAATCGAGAACTGTCCGTAATCGTTAATCCAGGGACTAGGTTGATGCGTTTGTTTGAAGCCTCTTATCTTCTTGGCTGTATACATGTATGTCCAACCATTTCCCATTTCTCCGGTTTGAGGCGTCCAGAAGTTCATACCCCATGGGCGGGCTATGGCGGGATATGTATTTCCGGTAGACAACTCAAATGTAGATTCCGTACCCATTAAAGGGTTGACATATTCTACCGGATCAAAAACTCCATTGTGTGCAAATACCGGATTTCCGGCTAAAATTAGTACGGCTGTGAGTATCAGCGTCCAAGCTTTTCTATTTTTCATCGTAAAAACTGAATTAAGATTGTTTTTTTATTTAGTATGCAAAGTAACAAAAACAATCGACGAAATGGAAATAACACGTATATATATTTGTGAAATTGAGTAGTGAGAAAGTTATTTTTTCTTATAGAATTCATTTTTTGATATATAGTTTTTATTATCCGATAGCTATCGGTTTGTTGTCCGACGGCTGTCGGACAATTAACCGACAACTGTCAGTCAATTGTCCGACAGCCGTCGGACAACAAATTTATGAGTACTTTTTTATTTTATTACGAATAAAATAGAGGAAGTAGTTAAACCTTTTTATAGTATGTCAGTCCATTTAAAACTCTAATAATGTAAAATAAACATTATCTTTGTTTTTACTAATTATCATCTTAAACCAATAGATTAGAAATGAGACGTCGTGATTTTTTGAAGCAGAGTGTTATAGCCGGAGCTGCTCTTGGCTTAAGTTTTGATCGTTTAGAGGCTGCTTTATCATCAAATTCCATGGTTGTTGAGTCAGCCCCTGATTTAGTTGCAGTTATGGGGGGAGAACCCGCTGCTTTATTAAATAAGGCTTTGGAAACACTTGGTGGTATAAATAAGTATGTGAAAAAAGGTGATAAAATCGTTATCAAACCGAATATGGGTTGGGACAGAGCTCCTGAAATGGCGGGAAATACGAACCCTGACTTAATTGCTGCCTTGGTGAAGAAATGCCTGGAAGCAGGAGCTTCTAAAGTTACCGTGTTTGATAATACTTGCGATCAATGGCAGAAATGTTATGAGACAAGCGGTATAGAAAAAGCTGCAAAGGCAGCAGGAGCGTTGGTTGTTCCCGCAAATGATGAAAAATATTTCAAAGAAGTTGCCATACCGAATGGTGTAAAGATCAAAAAGGCGAAAATACATGAAGCAGTTTTAGAGGCTGATGGTTGGTTTAATGTGCCGGTCCTGAAAAATCATGGTGGGGCGAAACTCTCTTCTGCCATGAAGAATTATATGGGAATAGTATGGGATCGTCGTTTCTTTCACCAGAACGACCTTCAACAATGTATTGCCGATATCTGCACCTGGGAGAAGAAACCTTTATTGAATATCGTGGATGCCTACCGTATGATGCACCAGAACGGTCCGCAAGGGAAAAGCGCTGCCGACGTAGCGACTATTAAATCTCTTTTAGCTTCACCTAATATTGTTGCGATTGATACGGCTGCCGTAGGTCTGTTTAGCCAGGTAAAGAAGTTGGATATCGCGGCTGTAGGCCATATTGGTAATGGAGTAAATTTAAAACTGGGATCCACAGATCTGAATAAATTAAATATCAAACGTATTAAGTTATAAGAATGAAAAAACAGGCTAATCCTTTGAAAGTTTTACGAGTATCACTCGCAATCCTGTTTTTCGTACCCATTTTATTATTTTTTCTTGATTTCGATAGTAAGCTTCCCAATAGTTTACATACGCTGTTGCATTTACAGATTATCCCTGCTATATTGGGGCTTTCGTTTGGGATTTTGGCTTTTCAGTTGATATTAGCCTTGGTTTTCGGACGTATCTATTGCTCAACCATATGTCCTGCAGGAGTTCTTCAGGATATTATCAACCGGTTGTTTATCATAGGTAAAAAGAAGAAAAAAGGGAGTATGCGGTATAAATACCATAAACCCTTAAATATATTTCGATATGTGCTTCTTGGATGTACCATTGGTTTTGCCGTATTAGGCTTTACCGGTTTGCTGGTTTGGCTGGATCCGTACAGTAATTTCGGACGTATCGCTACCAATTTATTTCGTCCTGTAGTGGTATGGGGTAATAATCTGGCGGCTGATGTACTGATGAGTATGGATAATTATACGTTGCATCACGTTACACTGAAAACCATTGCTGCTTCAGGATTGATAGCGGGGGGAATAGCTTTAGTTACCTTTATCGTAATGGTAATTTTCAGAGGACGTTTTTTCTGTAATACAGTATGCCCTGTTGGAGCTTTACTTAGCCTGATCTCACGGTATTCTTTTTTCCGTATTTCATTTAATAAGTCGGTTTGTAACAGTTGCGGGAACTGCGAGCGTACCTGTAAAGCCGAAGCGATTGACAGTAAAGGTATGATAGTTGATGCATCCCGCTGCGTAGATTGTTTCAATTGTACCTCATCCTGTACCAAAGACGGATTGGCTTATCGGTTTAATCCTCCCATCAAAAAAGAAAAAACAGAGATAATAGAGCAACCATTATCAACTGTCAATTGTCAACTGTCAACTGTCAACTTCCAAAAGTCCACTCAAAGAAGTCGTCGTACATTTCTGGCTACCGGAGCCACAGTGGCAGCCTCATTACCCGTAATATCAACATTAGCTCGAGGCGCACAAGCAGACAGAGATACAGGAGAAGGGTGGGGACCTGTAACCCCTCCGGGCTCAATTAATTTGGAACGCTTTAAAGATAAATGTACAGGTTGCCATATTTGTGTTGTGAAATGCCCGAGCCAGGTGTTGAAACCGGCAGGTTTACAGTATGGATTAGGCTATATGTTACGTCCTTTTGTATCTTACAAGAGTAGTTATTGTAACTATGAATGTACCATATGCGCGGATGTTTGTCCTAATCATGCCATTATGCCTCTGACAGTTGAAGACAAAAAAACGACGCAGGTGGGAATAGCAACTTTTGTCATCGAACGTTGCATTGTATATACAGAAGGTACAGACTGCGGGGCCTGCTCTGAGCATTGTCCGACACAAGCTGTACATATGGTTCCTTATGGAGAAGGTACTTTAACTATTCCTCAGGTAGATCCTGATATTTGTATAGGTTGCGGAGGCTGCGAGTCTATCTGCCCTGTAAACCCTCATCGTGCCATATTAATCAAACCGAATGAAGTACATCAGATAGCGCAGCTACCTCCTGAAGAAGAGGTTCAAGAGTTCGAAATCGATGATTTCGGGTTTTAACTCTGGTAAATAGCAGTAGGCAGTAAGTAGAAAGCAGTAAGCAGTAAGCAGAAAGTAGTAAGGTTTAGAGAGGATATCATTATCTTTTTATGCTTACCGCCTACTGCTTACTGCTTACTGCTAGATTTATATTATCTTTGCAGGATGAAGTTTGAATTACAATACAACGATATACACTCAAATGCCCGGGCGGGCTTGATTACTACAGATCATGGTTTAATTGAGACTCCTATCTTTATGCCTGTAGGTACGCAAGGTACTGTCAAAGCCGTCCATATGACGGAATTGAAAGACGATATAGACGCCCCCATTATTTTAGGTAATACTTACCACTTGTATTTACGCCCCGGAACAGAAATTCTGGAAAGGGCAGGGGGATTACATAAGTTTAATAGTTGGGATCGTGCGATACTTACTGATAGCGGTGGTTTTCAAGTTTTCTCTCTTTCGGATAACCGTAAACTACATGAAAAAGGGGCTGAGTTTCGTTCACATATTGATGGTTCAAAACATTTCTTTACTCCTGAAAATGTAATGGATATCCAGCGTTCCATAGGGGCCGACATTATTATGGCTTTTGATGAATGCTGTCCGGGAGATGCTGATTATGGGTATGCTGAAAAATCTCTTGGTTTGACAGAACGTTGGCTGGACAGATGTATTGAACGATTTGGAAGTACTGAGCCGAAGTATGGATATTCGCAAAGCCTGTTCCCGATCGTACAAGGATGTGTATATACCGATTTACGGCAGCGTGCCGCAGAAAACGTCGCATCCAAAGAAGCTGACGGCAATGCTATCGGGGGATTAGCAGTAGGTGAACCTACGGAAAAGATGTATGAAATGATAGAAGTAGTGAATGACATCTTACCCAAAGACAAACCCCGCTATCTGATGGGTGTAGGTACTCCCATGAATTTGCTCGAAGCGATTGAAAGGGGTGTTGATATGTTCGACTGTATTATGCCTACACGCAATGGACGAAATGGTCAACTATTTACCCGATTCGGAACAATGAATATGCGAAACAGGAAGTGGGCAGACGATTTTTCTCCTCTTGATACGGACGGTTATTCATTTGTCGATACGTTGTATAGTAAAGCTTATTTACATCATTTAATAAAAGCTGAAGAGATTTTAGGACTTCAAATTGCATCAATTCACAATTTAGCGTTTTATCTTTGGCTTGTGAAAGAAGCACGTGCTCATATTGTAGCAGGTGATTTCTCATCATGGAAAAGCGGTATGATCCGCCAATTATCAAACCGGTTATAAGAATAATGAAGAAATTTGGGTTAAAGCGTTTAGACTGGTACATAATCAAACAATTTCTGGGGACGTATATCTTCGCTATCATTTTGATTATATCTATATCTGTCGTATTTGATATAAACGAAAAGATAGATAAGTTTCTGAAGCCGGAGGTCACTTTAAAGGAGATCATTTTTGATTATTACATGAACTTCATACCCTATTTTGCTAACCTTTTCAGTCCGTTATTTACTTTTATCGCGGTAATTTTCTTTACTTCGAAGCTTGCAGAGAAGTCTGAGATTATAGCAATGTTAGCATGCGGTATGAGTTTTCGACGATTGATGGTGCCCTATTGGATCTCCGCAGCTATTATTGCCATCGCTACTTTTGTATTAAATGCTTTTATTATTCCTCCGGCGAATATAACCCGTATTGATTTCCAGAATAAATATATTAAGAATAAGGCTGTCGATTACGCCCGTAACGTACAGTTGGAAGTAGAACCGGGCGTTATTGCCTATTTTGATAGGTATGACGATAAATCACGTATGGGTTACCGTTTCTCATTAGAACATTTTGACGATAAAAAGCTGATTTCACGTCTTACTGCTAATCAGATAAAGTATGATTCATTATATCAATGGACAATTATTGATTATATGATCCGTGATTTTGATGGTATGCATGAATATATTACTTCCGGTTCGCGGCAAGACACAACGCTTACTATTATTCCTTCTGACTTTCTGATATCAGTAAATGATTCGGAAACTATGACCACTCCGCAACTGGCTACCTATATCGGTAGGCAAAAAAAACGTGGTATCGGTAATATTCAATCATTTGAAATAGAATATCATAAACGTTTCGCGGCTATTATGGCTGCTTTCATATTAACTTCTATTGGAGCATCCTTGTCTTCAAGAAAGATAAAGGGAGGAATGGGTTTAAATATTGGTATAGGTTTGGGGTTAAGTTTTTCTTATATACTGTTTACTACTGTAACTTCTACCTTTGCTATTAGTGGATACGTAAGTCCAATGGTTGCAGCCTGGATTCCCAATATTTTATATACTTTCATTGCTATTTATTTATATCAAAAAGCCCCGCGTTAGCAGGGCCTTAATTGATATTAGACAAACGAATAATTATTCACTCAAAAAGTATATCCTTTATTGCTTTTTGAAATTCAGCTTTATTCATACTTCCCCTTGCGATTTTAGGACGTTTGTCGACAGGACAAAATAGAAATGAAGGAATTGTTCGTATACCAAATGCTATTGTCAGATCTTCTTCTTGTTCAGTATTTACCGTATATATATCTATTTTTCCTTCGTATTCCTGTGCTAGTTCATTTAATACAGATGATATTTGTCTGCTTGGGCCGCACCAATCTGCATAGAAATCAACTATGCACGGCTTCTTTCCTTTGTATTTCCATTCGGTTGGATTAGTCTCATAATCCGAAATTTTCTGTAAAAAATCGGATTTAGTAATTTGATTTGTTTTCATCTTATAGTGTTCCTCTTCTTTCCCTTTATCTGAAAATCCATATAATTATAATATGGAGAAAACCGTCAAGTTTATACCTGACGGTTTTTCTTTTCTTATTTATGTGTGATTAGTAACGTTTACCAACTGCATCCCAATCTACTATTTTCCAGAGTTCTTTCAGGTGATCGGCGCGACGGTTTTGGTAGTCAAGGTAGTAAGCATGTTCCCAAACATCGAATCCTAATAATGGAATAAGATCCTTTGTAACAGGGTTACCACCATTCGGTTCTTTTGTGATGGACAATTTGCCACTTTTATCTTTAGCTAACCATGTCCAACCGGATCCGAATAAACCAACTGCTGCTGCTTCAAATTCCTTTTGGAAGTTCTCAAATGAACCCCAGGTTGAATTAATTGCTTCAGCCAATTTGCCGGTAGCTTTTCCTCCACCATTTGGAGAGAACTGGGTGAAATATAAATTATGATTCAATACTTGGCCTGCATTATTAAAAAGGCCACCTTCAGATTCTTTGACAATCGTTTCAAGGTCTGCATTTTCAAATTTTGTACCTTGAATAAGATTGTTTAAATTGTTTACATAGGTTTGAAGGTGTTTACCATGATGTAACTCTATAGTTTGCTTACCGATAACAGGTGCTAACGCATCGGTAGCATAAGGAAGTTTTACTAATTCAAATTTCATAACATTTTCTTTTTTATTCGTCATTTGACTATTTGGAATAATTAATAATAAGCTTAAGAGAAGTGTAATCATAAGACTCTACATTTATGTTTATATATTTCTAACATATATAAGTTGCGTTTTGTTCATGGAAATGGGAAATAATTTCCTAAATATTGTTTTTTATAACTTGTAAAACAAATAATATCAAATAAGTTTCTAATTTTGTGGCCTCAAATTCATTATTAATTTAGAAAAATATATTCGTAGATGGTAAAGAAAGTTGGGAATTTAATTCCAAATACCTTTTTTATTACAAAAGGAAGTGGTGAATCAGACCTTGAAAAGCATGCCGGTTCTTACCACATGGCTCTTTATGATGCCGGTATTTCAGATTTTAATATCATGACATATTCTTCTGTGATACCAGCAACAGCCCATTTAGCAACCATGGACGAGATTGATCTTCCTCCATTTGGTTCTGAAATGAAAACCATTATGGCGACATCTCACGGATATCAGGATGAGTTTGTGTCTGCCGGTGTGGTATATGCCTGGATGTATAAAGATGAAAACTTTGATGAAAAAGTAGGAGGACTGGTTTGTGAGGTAAGCGGTCGTTACCGTATAGAGGAACTTGAATCTCGTTTGATCAGGGTAATCAATGATCTTCATCAGAAAACATATGGAGATTATTATTTAGGAGAACTTAATTTTATCACGGAAGGTATAACTATCGAGAAGAGATATGGTACAGCTATTGCTGCTCTGTGTTTCATTGACTTCCTTATGCCTGAGATAGAAGAAGAGTGAAGACATTTCTAAACGTTATACTATAAAGTCTCATTTTAAAAGATGAGACTTTTTTGTTTTCTAACAGATGATTTATTTCCTTTGTATTTATGAAGAAAATAATTAATCCTTGGAAAGGGCTTGATGGCTATTTTTGTTTCGCCTGTTCGCCTAATAATCCGGCAGGGCTTCATATGGAATTCTATGAAGATGGGAATGATGTGGTAGCATTATGGAAACCGACTGAATATTATCAAGGTTGGTTAGATACATTACATGGAGGTATTCAAAGTACATTGATGGATGAAGTTGCCGGTTGGGTGATTGTGAGAAAGCTTCAAACAACAGGAGTGACATCAAAGTTAGACGCTAAGTTCATAAAGAGTATTTCAACAAATGAATCTCAATTGACTATCCGTGGAAGAATAAAAGATAAAAAGCGAAATGCTGTTTTTATCGAAACAGAGATACTCAATTCACAAAATGAATTATGTGCAAAAGCTGATTTAATTTATTTTGTTGTATCTACTGAACGTGCTAAACAAGAGTTTTATTTTAATGGTTGTAAAATAGAAGACGAATAAAATAAGAATATGAAATATGTAGGAGCACATGTGAGTGCAGCAGGTGGAGTTGAGAACGCGCCGGTAAATGCACATCAAATTGGGGCAAAAGCGTTTGCTCTATTTACAAAGAATCAGCGACAATGGAATGCTTCGCCACTAACGGATAGGAGTATCGAATTGTTTAAGGAGCGATGTTGGCGATACAGTTTTTTACCGAAACACATACTGCCCCATGATAGCTATCTGATCAATTTAGGGCATCCTGATGAGGAAGCTATTCAAAAGTCAAGAAATGCTTTCCTTGATGAAATGCAACGATGTGAACAATTAGGTTTAGATCGTCTCAATTTTCATCCGGGTAGCCACTTGAATCAAATATCTATTGATGCGTGTTTAGCAAGAATTGCAGATTCAATCAATCTGGCATTAGAAAAAACAAAGGGTGTTTGCGCCGTAATAGAAAATACAGCAGGTCAAGGATCAAATCTTGGATATACTTTTGAGCAAATTGCTTTTATCATGGATAAAGTAGATGATAAATCCAGGGTAGGAGTATGTATTGATACTGCTCATACACTTGCAGCGGGTTATAACATTAAAACTAAAGAGGGATTTACTGAAACTTTTGCCCATTTCGACAAAGTAATAGGCTTCTCCTATCTGAAAGGTATACACCTGAATGATTCAAAAAAGGAAGTAGGAACTAAAGTAGACCGGCATGATAGCATAGGAAAAGGAGTGATGGGAAAGACTACTTTTGAACTTATCATGCACGATCCGCGTTTTGATGACCTTCCTATTATATTAGAAACGCCTGACGAAACACGCTGGGCAGAAGAGATTTCTTATCTTTATTCACTTTAAAAGTTTGTGTAATTAATTAATTGCTTTATCTTTGCACCCGCTAATACAAACAGCTTAAATTAATTATTCAAACATGGCAACAAAAATCAGATTGCAAAGACACGGTCGTAAAGGATACGCTTTTTATAAGATCGTAGTCGCAGACAGCAGGGCTCCACGTGATGGAAGATTTATTGAAAGGATAGGTTCTTATAATCCGAACACTAATCCTGCTACAATAGATTTGAATTTCGACAGAGCTTTGTATTGGTTACAAGTAGGTGCTCAACCTACCGACACTACTCGTAGCATCCTTTCCCGTGAAGGTGTTCTAATGAAAAAGCATTTACTGGAAGGTGTAAAGAAAGGTGCGTTTGATGAGGCTGCAGTCGAATCTAAATTTCAGGCTTGGCTAAAAGACAAACAATCTGCTACGCAAGCGCAGAAAGACAAAGATCGTGAAGCTGCAAAAGCAGAAACGAAAGCTCGTCTGGAAGCAGAAAAAGAAGCTAATAAAGCTAAAGCTCAGGAAGTAGCTAAAAAAAGAGCTGACTTAGCGGCAACAGAAGCAGAAGCAAATGCAGAGGAAGTTGTGGAAACAGAAGCTCCGGCTGCTGAAGAAGTAGTTGCAGAGACTCCGGTTGTAGAGGAAACTCCTGCAGCACCAGTTGTTGAAGAAGCTCCTGTAGTAGAGGAAACTCCGGTTGTTGAAGAAGCTCCAAAAGCTGCTGAAGAAGAAACACCGGCAGAAGAAAAAAGCGCTGAATAATCAAAAGAGTTAAACAGCATAAAAGGGGGAAACAAAAATGTTTTTCCCTTTTTGTGTTAAAAAACATATGGTTTTGTCCTTATGTGTGCGGTAAAACATACAAAAAACCTTGTATGTTTATAAAAAAATGTATATAGGTTGGTACATAAAATCATTTTTACTTATCTTTGCCATGTTTTTATATGATAAGTGTGTACACGCCTTAGCGAAGGGTGATCCTTATCTTCCCTGAAAGTCAGGGGTCGAGCAGTAATTTGAATTATACGTCAGAACAATTTCGGGATTGTATTGTTTTTTATTTGTTCGATTAAGTTTAACGTAAAAATGACATTATGAAGGTAAGAACTTATGTTCTCGTTGGAATAGTCACATTGCTTTCAGTATCGGCTATTACAAACGACGTAAGATCTACAGAAGGGTTTTCACCCGGTGATCTTGCTCCGAGAATAGAGTCTTTAAGGAATGAAAGTGATTTCAATTTCCAGAATCATTCGGGTCGTTACACCCTACTCAACTTTTGGGCGGCCTACGATGCAGAATCAAGGGCACGTAACACCAAACTCTCGAATGAAGTAAACAAACTTAGTTCTGAAAAAATTGCGTTACGTGCTATCTCTTTTGACGAGAATGAATCCATTTTCTCGGAAACAGTGAAGATAGACAATCTAAATGAAGCTACGCAGTTTCATGCAGGGCAGTTAAACAAATCAGAGTTATTCCAAAAGTACAATCTGAAAAGAGGGTTAAGGAATTTTTTGATTGATGACAAAGGGGTTATTGTCGCAACCGATGTTACCCCTGAAGAACTGAAAAACGTATTGAATACAATTTAATCAATTAGCTTATCACAAAAAGCCTGTTCAAAACGAACAGGCTTTTTTGTTTTTATCGTAAAGCTTCTACTTCATCCGTATGGATAGGTATCTTCTTTCCAAGCAGACGGGCTCCATTTTCAGTGATCAAATAATCTTCTTCATTACGAATACCACTAAAATCTTTATAGGTCGCTACTTTTTCGTAGTTGATAAATTCCGTAAACTTATTCTGACTTCTCCACAAGTCTATTAATTCAGGTATGAAATAGATACCCGGTTCAATGGTTAGTACGAACCCTTGTTCCAATTCTCTTCCTAAACGTAGAGATTTGCGTCCGAATTGTGTGCTCTTTGGACGTCCGTTATAGCCTACATATACTTCGCCGAGGTTTTCCATATCATGTACATCGAGTCCCATCATATGACCTAATCCGCACGGCATAAATAAAGCAGCGGCTCCTGCTTTAACAGCCTCCATAGGATCGCCTTTAACGAAGCCAAGTCCTTTCAGTCCTTCCATAATTACTTTCAAGGACAGATCATATACATCTTCAAAAAGTATTCCCGGTCGTAAAGCGCCTACGGCTACTTCATGCGCTGCCACGGCAATATCATAAATTTCTTTTTGACGGGTAGTAAATCTTGAATCTGCAGGAATGGTCGACGACATATCACCGGCATAACCCATTTCGGTTTCGGCTCCGGCATCAAGTAATAACATATCTCCACTTTTTATCATATTACCATGATAATGATTATGGAGTGTCTGACCGTTTATTGTGGCAATGATAGGGAAGGAAAGCTGGTAATCATTTGCATAAGCTGCCTCGGCAACCGCAGCGGCAATTTCACTCTCACGTATTCCGGGACGTACCATACGCATCGCAGTGAGATGCATATCTGCAGTAACAACACAAGCCTTTTCAATTTCTACAATTTCCTCTTCCGTTTTATATATCCGCTGATTTACTACTCCCATAATGAAGTCAATAGAGGGCTTTTCAGTTCCGGGATATACATTCAACCAATTAAGTAGTTTCACTTGATGTTCTGCGCGATAAGTAGGTAGGTAATGAATGGTTTGTTTTTTTTCTGATACTTTTTTTAAGTAATCGGCCAGTTCAGCGGAAGGACGGATATCATTAATTCCAATGCTTTCTCCTTTTTCTTTGAGGGTAGGTTGGGTACCCATCCATACAATAGCGTCGATTGTTAACTCGTCTCCAAAGATGATTTCTTTGTTATTATCAATATCAATAATAGCATTCAGGTCGGCGTAAGGTAAGCCGAAGAAATATAAAAAAGTTGAATCTTGTCTGAAATGATACGTATTATCGGCATAATTCATTCCTGACTCATCATTTCCCAAAAACAACAACAGACCCGATCCTATGGTCTGCTTTAATTTAGCCCGACGGGCGATATACGTTTCTTTACTGAACATAATACTATTTTTTGTTTTACTGCTACCAAAGATAGTAAATCGTTCCAGAAAAAGCTAGCTGAACTTATATATGTGATATAAAATGTCTATAACCAATTAATCTATGATCTACCTATTAGCTTTTGAGGGCGATTTTCAATTCATCGTCACCAATCCGCTTCAACTCTTTTTCTGATGCGGATTTGAAGGTGACGACAGACGGTTTCACCTGTCATCATTTGTCTTCACCGCACAATACTTTTACATTTCTCTGTTACTGAATTGCTGTTTTATTCTACTAATTTTAGTGTTTGTTTCTTAGTAAATTAATATACATATCAGTTATTTTTTATCAGTTCACCATTGTGAGCCGTCCGGCTCACCTATGTGATCTCTAAGGCTCACAACCGTGAGCCGCATCGCTCACTTTTGTGAGCCGATCAATTTGTTACTACAAAACGAATAATGTATTACTAAAAAAACAATAAATTCATTAGATCAAAGCTATAATTGGTAGTGGGGAAATAAAGAATCACGTGAGTGATGCAATACATCAGATTTTATCTTTGTTAAAAAAATGGTGAAAGCAAATGCTTAAGGGTGAAACCGGCTGCTTTCAACCTTAAATCCGCATCCAAAGAAGGATTGAAGTGGGTTGGTGACGATGAATTGAAGATCAGCCTTAAACCAAAGTAAGACAAGTTGAAATCGAAAAACATTAATTTATCGAAGATCCATTTCAGAATTATTACTGACAAAAGCAGCAGTAAAAATAAACCATTTGAAGCCGGAAAGGTCAAAGTTGTCAATGGATAGAATAATGGGAAAAAGTTATTATTAATAATGTTAAAAATAGCCTTGAAAAGCTTTCTTAGTATGCGGAAAAGCCTTACCTTAGTGCACTTTTTAAGAGCAGAAAGATAGAGTGTAATAAATATAAATCTAAATGGTTGATCAAGACAGAATTATAAAGATTAACATCGAGGAAGAAATGAAGTCTGCATACATTGATTATTCAATGTCTGTAATTGTTTCTCGCGCACTTCCTGATGTTAGGGATGGTTTTAAGCCGGTTCACCGTCGTGTGTTATTTGGGATGAATGAATTGGGAAACACATCCGACAAACCTTATAAGAAATCTGCAAGAATAGTAGGAGAAGTTTTAGGTAAATATCACCCCCATGGTGATTCTTCCGTATATTTTGCGATGGTTCGTATGGCGCAAAAGTGGTCGTTACGATACCCTTTGGTGGATGGACAAGGTAACTTCGGTTCAGTAGACGGCGATAGCCCTGCAGCAATGCGTTATACTGAAGCTCGTTTAAGCAAATTGGCCGAAGAAATGCTTCGGGATATCGATAAAGATACTGTAGATTTTCAGTTAAACTTTGACGACACATTGAAAGAACCGACGGTTCTTCCAACCCGTATTCCACAATTGCTTATCAATGGAGCATCAGGTATTGCCGTAGGTATGGCAACCAATATGCCTCCTCATAATATGAGTGAAGTATTAAATGGTTGTATTGCTTATATTGATGCCAAAGGCGACATTGATGTGGAAGGCCTTATGGAATATGTAAAAGCTCCCGATTTTCCTACCGGGGCTACCATATATGGCTATGCCGGAGTTAAAGACGCTTTTGAAACAGGTAGAGGCCGTATTGTTCTTCGTGGAAAAGCGGAAATAGAAGTAGAAAATAACCATGAAAAGATTATCATTTCGGAAATACCTTATCTGGTAAATAAAGCCGAATTGATTAAATATATAGCCGATCTGGTTAACGATAAGCGTATTGAAGGTATATCTCATGTAAATGATGAGTCAGACCGTCACGGTATGCGTATTGTAGTTGACATTAAGAAAGATGCCAATTCAAGCGTAGTATTGAATAAACTGTATAAGATGACAGCTTTACAGTCATCTTTCAGTGTAAACAATATCGCATTGGTAAATGGTCGTCCGAGACAGTTGAATTTAAAGGATATGATCGGTGCTTTCATTGAGCATCGTAAAGAAGTAGTGACTCGCCGTACTCAGTATGAGCTGAAGAAAGCAGAGGAAAGAGCTCATATTCTGGAAGGTTTGATAATTGCTTCCGATAATATCGATGAAGTAATTGCTATTATCAGAGCATCAAAAAATCCTCAGGAAGCCATTACTAACCTGATGGAACGTTTCAGTCTGACAGAAATACAATCTCGTGCGATTGTTGAAATGCGTCTTCGTCAATTAACAGGTCTGGAGCAGGATAAGCTTCGTGCTGAATATGAAGAAATAGAAAAATTGATTGCCCGCTTGAAAGAAATTCTAGAGAATGAAGATGTCCTGATGGATGTAATCAAAGAAGAACTTCAGGAAATAAACGATAAATACGGCGACGAGCGTAAGACAGACATTATATATGCTTCTGAAGAGATGAATCCTGAGGATTTCTACTCTGACGATGAGATGGTTATAACCATCTCCCATATGGGATATATTAAACGTACACCGCTGACTGAATTCCGTGCGCAAAACCGTGGTGGAGTAGGAGCGAAGGGTTCTGAAACCAGGGATGAGGATTTTGTTGAATATATTTATCCTGCATCTATGCATGCTACTTTGCTGATCTTTACGGCAAAAGGACGTTGCTATTGGCTGAAAGTATACGAAATACCTGAAGGGGCAAAAAATTCAAAAGGTAGAGCGATACAAAATCTGTTGAATATTGATCCTGATGATAAAGTAAATGCATTTATACGTGTGAAGAGATTACGGACTGATGTAGAGTTTATGAACTCACATTATCTTTTATTCTGTACACGTAAAGGTGTTATAAAGAAAACATTATTAGAGGCTTATTCCCGTCCTCGTCAAAACGGTGTGAATGCTATAACATTGCGTGAAGACGACGGATTAATAGATGTACGTATGACGAACGGTAATAACGAAGTTCTTATTGCCAATCGTAACGGACGTGCCATCCGTTTCCACGAAAGTGCTGTTCGTACTATGGGACGTACAGCATCAGGTGTTAGAGGTATGACTCTGGATAATGATCCTACTGATGAAGTCGTAGGTATGATCTGTATAAAAGACAAAGAAGCAGAAACCGTTCTTGTAGTTTCCGAACAAGGATATGGTAAACGTTCACATATAGAAGATTACCGCATTACAAATCGCGGAGGTAAAGGGGTTAAGACCATTAATATTACGGAAAAGACAGGAAAACTCGTTGCTATAAAGAGTGTTACTGTACATAATGATATCATGATCATCAATAAATCAGGTATCACCATCCGTATGAAAGTGGAAGACCTGAATGTTATCGGGCGTGCAACACAGGGTGTTCGCCTGATTAATCTTGAAAAACGCCATGACGAGATTGCATCTGTATGTAAAGTATTATCGGAAGAAGACGAAAAACAAGTAGAAGAAAAAGCTGAAAATGAAGCTATCGAAAATCGTACTGTCAATGCAAACATTAGTGAATTAAATGCCGACTTTGATGTTTCTGATGATATCGAAGACGATATAGAAGAAGAAACTTCAGAAGAATAATTTAAATAATGAATATTAATATCAAATGACTATCACAATGAAAAGAGTATTATTTGTAATTGCATTATGTGTTGCTGTTACTTCATCGTTTGCACAGAAAAAAGCTGTAAGTGAAGCGCAGAGTATAGCAAAAGGAAACAATGCCAATTATGATGAGGCTAGAGGTCTTATCAAAGGTGCTTTAGAAAATCCTGAGACAAAAGATGATGCTAAAACCTGGTATGTAGCCGGTTTTATTGAAGATCAACAGTTCAGTGCTGAAAGAATGAAGCAAATGTTAGGAAATACCCCTAATGAGCCTGTTATGTATACTGCATTGAAAAATATGCTCCCTTATTTTGAAAAAGCTTATGAGTTAGATCAGTTACCTGATGCAAAAGGTAAAGTTAAACCAAAGCATGTTAAGGATATTAAGGGTATTTTAAGTGCAAATCATGTGTACTATATCAATGGTGGTGCATACTATTTTGATGAAAGAGATTACCAGAATGCATATGATTTCTTTAACCAATATCTGGAAATAGCCAATCACCCAATGTTTACAGGTGATAAAGTAGCTGAAAGAGATTCTCAATATATGACTGTTCAGTATTATGCCGCTATCGCTGCTACACAGTTAAAAAATCCTGAGTTAGCAATAGCTACATTGGAAAAAGCAAAAGAAACTGGTTATAAGGAAAATGAAATTTATCAATATCTTGCTTACGAATATGAACAACTACAGGATACGGTAAATCTTGAAAAGACTCTAGTTGCTGGTTTACAGAAATTTCCTGAAGAAAAATATTTCTTGCTTACATTGATTAATATTTATATTTATTCAAACAGAAACGATGAAGCTGTTCAGTATTTGACAACAGCTATTCAACAAGAACCTAACAATGCCCAGCTTTATACTGTAATGGGTAGAGTATATGAATCAGGAATTAAGGATATGCAGAAAGCAGAAGAATATTTTGAAAAAGCTTTATCTGTTGATCCTGAAGAAAAAGATGCTTTAGCAAGTTTAGGTCGTGTTTATTATAACCAGGGAGTAAATAAACTGGGTGAAGCTAACATGATTAATGATTCTAAACTGTATCAGGAAGAATCTGAAAAAGCAAAGGATCTCTTTAGAAAAGCCCTTCCTTTCTTCGAGAAGGTGCATCAGAAAGATCCGGAAGACAGAGACGCTATGATCGCATTAAGAGCGATTTATTACAATTTGAATATGAATGCTGAGTTTGATGCAATGGAAGCTAAAATGAATCAGTAATATATCGGGTAATTATATAATAAAAGGAGAGGCGGAATAAATTTTATTCCGCCTCTCCTTTTATTATATCTTTTTGTTATTAATTCATATAAGGATCTTTAGGGAAGTTAATCCAGGCTTTATATCTCTTCCCTAAAGATTCTAAGGAATGGCGCCAAAAGGATTCTCCCTCTGCTATCATAATATCATTAATTAAATAACTTACCACCCATGAATCTTCTTTGATTTCATAACCCAATTGTCCTTTAGTCCAACCAGAATATCCTAGAAAGAATTTAACCTTTCCTTTTATGGAGTTTCCGTCAATTATATATTGCTTCAGTATATCAAAATCACCATCAAAATATAAATCATCTGATATTTTTAATGAATCTGGGATTATTTCACCTAAAGAATGGATAAAGAATAACCGGTTCGAACTGATAGGGCCGCCAAGATAAATGGGAATATCAGATAGTTTTTCCAGATCAGAGAAGAAATCATTTATAACTAAATTAGTTTTTTTGTTAAGCACAAATCCCATAGAACCGTTAGCATTATGTTCAATCAATAAAACTACCGAACGTTGAAAATAGGCGTCTTGTAAAAAAGGCTCTGATATAAGAATACTACCTTTATCTGGGAGCAAATCGTTATGTTTTATTTTGAAAATATTATTATGTGCTGCCATATTATTGAGGAGTAAACAATTAATTCGTGAACAATATATGGCTTTTAATAATAAAAAACAAATACAAAATGCCAATCTATTAGTTAATATTTGTAAACGGGCAAATGTTTTTAATATATATTACAAAGGATAGTTTTCTTTAAATATCTTTAATCGTTCTTCCAAAAGTGAATACTGATGGTCTTTAATAAATGAAGTACATGCACGTAGCCCTTCCTGATTACTACCGGTTGTTCCTAAAGATATTGCACTAATTCCATAATAAATAAGTTTTTCCATAAGTTCACTTCCTGTCATACCTGGATAGGCAATCGTGAAATAAAAGCCGTCCGCAATAGGTTCGTCCAGATCATGATCATAGACAATCTTAAAACCGTAGTCCGTAAATATTTTTTTTAGTTTTTTCGCACGTAAACCATATTCTTTTACTTCAGAAATGAAATCAAATGTTCCATCTGAGGCCGCCTTAAACATTGCTGCTAAAGCATATTGCGCAGAATGGCTTGTGCCGGAAGATAGAGCATATAAAACTCTATGTATATATACAGTACCAAAAGTACCTCCGCCATATCGTTGAGTTAATCCCGGATAAATACGGTGATATAATTTGTTAGAGATAGCGGTTACACCTATTCGTTGTCCCGCATAGCTGAATGCTTTTGATCCTGAAATCTGCAAAATATAATTGTCTGTGTAATTGGCTACCGATGTTTGATAGGGAGGTTGAAAGGGTTTTCCAAGATCTTTCCGGAAGTCCATGGCAAAGTAGGCCAGGTCTTCAATCACAATGACATCGTTTTTATTCGCAAGCTGTGCAATGATTTTAAGCTCTTCTTCCGTTAAGCAGAACCAAGCCGGATTATTCGGATTTGAGTAAATCATAGCAGCAATATTTCCTTTACTCAAATACTTTTCTAAAATAAGACGTAGTTTATCTCCTCGGTGTTCATATACATCGAAAGATTCATATTTATATCCCATCACGGTTATCTGTTGCTTCTGAACAGGAAAACCAGGATCAATAAAAAGGATTGTGTCTTTGTCCGGAAAACATTGACCACAGGTTAAAAAAGAAGCATATGTACCTTGCATAGATCCTGTAACAGGTACACAACATTCTGCATCAACATCAACATTTATGAAAGCTTTTATAAAACGTGAAGCTTCTGATTTTAGATCAGGAGTTCCATTTATATTTGGATATATGGAGGCAATACCACTATTCAACGCCTTTATTTCAGCATCAACACCTACTTGTGCAGGTTTAAGGCCCGGAACACCCATCTCCATATGAATAAACTCAGTATTTGTTTCTTTTTCGAGTTCGGAAGAAATGGCAACTACTTCACGTATAGTAGCTTTTCCAAAGTCCGGTAAGTTGTAACTTTCTATAATCTCTTTGGCAATCTTATAATCTACAGGTGTATTCTTCATCTTCTTAAAATTAATTTCATAGACAAAAATAGGAAAATTATCAGTCAAAGCGATTTTTTTTTCCAAAACTATTGCAAATTCAAATAAACCCCCTATCTTTGCATCGCAATTCAGAGGAATAGCAGTAAAAAAAGAAATATGGAGCGGTAGTTCAGCTGGTTAGAATACCTGCCTGTCACGCAGGGGGTCGCGGGTTCGAGTCCCGTCCGTTCCGCTAAAAAAGGAATAAGGTTGGTAAGGTCGTTAAAAGACTGACGTACAACGAGTTTAAGAGTTTTGGCTCTAACTCGTACCCCTAAAGATAAAAAGAGGGGTTAAGTAGCTGGAAAACAGCGAAAAGACACAGTTTGGTGGCGTACCCGTCCATACCGCGGAAAGCCTAAGTCAATAGGCGCCAAAAAAGAGACAAGTCCTTCATATTCAGTGAATATGAGGGACTTTTTTTATTTATGTTGTCTTAGGAAAAAGCCAAAATAAAGCCAAAAAAAGACATTTAGTGTGTCCCATTTCATACCCCAAACCAAAAAGGGACACAGGGGGTACGAGAAATCAAAGAAAAAGGGGTACGAATTGTCCAAAATTGGCAGTGTGTTGTCGGGAATTGGCAGTCTGCATAAAACTCATTAACAGATAGTTTACTTTAATTTTGTAACATTAAAAAATGAGTTTATGAAAAGTACATTTAAAGTTCTTTTCTTTTTGAAAAGAGACAAGCAAAAATCCGATGGCAGTGTTCCTATCATGTGCCGGATTACAATCGACGGACAAATAAGCCGTTTCAGTACCAAATTAAATGTGCATCCTAAATCATGGGATGTAAAGTCGTCAATGGCTCTGGGCAGAACAAAAGAAGCTGTCGAGATAAATACCTTTCTGGAAACAATTAAAACAGGCTTATACAACGTTTACCATGATTTACTCACCAAAGAGAACAATGTTAATCCTGATCGGGTTAAAAATATCTTTCTTGGTCTTGAAATTAAAAACCAAACCGTACTCGAATTATTCCAACGGCATGTTGATGATATCGCTAAATTGGTTGGTATAAGCAGGGCAAAAGGTACACTTCAAAAATATGACGTAGCCCGTAGGCACATGGCTAATTTTATTAAAGAGTATTATAATGTTGCTGATATTTCTTTGAAAGAGGTAAATCACTCCTTTTTGAGAAATTTTGAAGTGTACCTAATGACAAGCTGCAAATGTAAGGAAAATACTACTGCTAAATTCTTACAGCGATTCCGCACTATTATTCTTTTCGCCAAAAATAACGGTTGGATTCACATTGATCCTTTTGCCAACTATAAAATAAAGTTTAAGAAAGTCGATAGAGGCTATTTAATGCAAGAACAAATAGACGAAATCATGAAGAAACAATTCTCTTCTGAACGTTTGGAGCGAGTAAGAGATATCTTTATTTTTAGCTGTTATACCGGACTTTCCTATATAGACGTAAAAGGATTGGATGAAAGTAATATCCGCATTTCATTTGATAATAATTTGTGGATAATGGGGAAACGTGAAAAGACAGGTACAAGCTACAATATTCCATTACTCGACATTCCAAAGCAAATTATTGAGAAGTATAAAGGGACGATGCCCAATAAGAAAGTTCTCCCTGTTCCAAGCAATCAAAAAGTGAATGAATATCTCAAAGAAATCGGAGCTGTTTGCGGTATTGACAAAGATTTAACATTTCATCTTGCAAGACACACTTTCGCCACTCTTACGCTTACAAAAGGAGTTTCCATTGAAAGTGTATCAAAAATGTTAGGTCATACAAACATAAAAACTACCCAAATTTATGCAAGAATTACCGATGTTAAGGTAAGCAACGATATGGCTTCTTTTGCTGAAAAACTTGAAGAAAGGCGAATCAAATCTAAATCTAATTTAGATAAACTTTTTGAATGCCTTTCATTGCATGAAAAAATGGCTTTATTTAATCTTCCCGGCACTCTGTCTGATGATCCCGAAAGATTAAAGCGTATATCTGTCATGTGGCATAGCCTTTCAGAAGAAGAAAAATTATCTCTCTGGTCTAATACTTTTGAAAATGAAGGCAATCTCACTTTTAAATCGGAAAAAGCCAATACTCAATTAGCTGTTTAACCCACTAATTTTTAATAGTAATGAAAAAAAATGAATATTCAACAGTAATAGCTCTGTTCGACGAGTATAATAAGAATGTATATAAGGTTAAAGCCTTATCTACCTACCTGAAATATGAAGCGGTGAGAAACTATATCGCTGATTACATTAAACAACGATATGGGAAAGTTGATTACTTGCTGTCCGAAATCGACGTCAATTTCATAATAGGTTTTGAAAATTACCTGATGAAGTTTCGCAAATATAACGTAAACACAGCCGCCAAGAAAATAGAATTATTCCGTCGTATTGTAAATATAGCCTGTGAAAAACAGGCTATATCCAACAACCCTTTTAGCCATTACCGGATTAAAAGGCAAGAGGTAGTTCGTGCCTTCCTTTCGGAAAAGGAGTTACAGTCTATTTTGAGCAAAAAGTTTTCGACTAAAAGACTTGAACAAGTAAGGGATGTATTTATCTTTTCCTGTTTTACAGGTCTGAATTATTCAGACTTATCAATGCTAACAACCGAAAATTTTGAAACAGATAAAGACGGTAATCCTATTATCAAAATTATGCGGAGCATGACATATACACCTGTTATAATCCCTTTGCTTTCAGTTCCGCAGAAAATTTTGAATAAGTACAGTCAAAATTTACCGATAGCAAGTAATCAAAAGATGAATGATTATTTGAAAGAAATCGGTGATATTTGCGGTATTGGTAAAAATCTCACTTTCAGGGTTGCAAGAAACACATTTGCGACTACTATTACCTATATGAATGGGGTACCCATTGAAACAATATCCCGAATGTTAGGACATACCAATATAAATACAACCCAAACATTGGTACGAATGGATAACGGAAAGATTGGGCGGGATATGTTGAAATTATCAGAACACCTTACAGGTATGGATACTGCATTAAACCTCTAAAAATATTTATCATGGAATTACAAATTATTCAAAGCAAGATTTATGAAATCCGAGGTATGCGAGTTATGTTGGATTACGATTTGGCTGAATTATATCAGGTTGAAACCAAAAATCTGAAACGTTCTGTTCGTCGGAACATAGACCGTTTTCCTCCGGATTTTATGATTGAACTCTCAAAGGAAGAGTACGATTTTTTAAGGTGCAATTTTGGCACCTTAGAAAATCAAGGACAAGGGCAACACGTAAAATACTTACCTTTTGCATTTACTGAACAGGGTATAGCCCAACTGTCAAGCGTTCTTAACAGCACGTTGGCCATTCAGGTTAATATATCTATTATCAGAGCTTTTGTCGCTTTACGACAATATGCACTGGGTTATGCGGAATTAAATCGTAAATTGGAGGAATTTATGGTGGAAACAAATATGCAGTTTAGTGATATTTACCAAGCTCTTACCGAACTTGCATCACAAAAGGAACTGGAAAATAAACCCCGTAAGCGTATTGGTTATAATGTTCAACAGGATGAAGAATAATATATTATGGAACGAGGATATATAAATATTAAAGAAAATAGTGAAAATCAACTGATTGTTGAAGCAAAACTTGTAAATTGCACCCTGTGGGTAACGAAACATCAAATTGCCGACTTATTTAATGTATTTGTCAATACGATTGGTAACAATCTACGGAGTATATTCAAATCCGGCTTGCTCCGTGAAGAAGATGTTACCCGAATACATAAATTTGAGAGCAACGGGCACCCATGCGAAACGGTACTGTATAATCTGGAAGCACTGATATTTGTCAGCTACCGTGTAGCATCTTTTGAAGCAAAAGCATTTCGGGAATGGGTAATGAAAGCATTAACCGAATATACCCGGACTGATAATAAAAAATCAACAGAAGTTCTGATAGTATATAACCTACACTCAAAACTTCCGGCTATTTCGATGAATTAATAAACGTTTAATACATTTAGATATGAAACACGTATTTTATTTACTTATCGCTGTTTTTATGGTTTCCTGCGGTTCAAACTCATCAACGAGTAATTACGAAAAAACCATTACTGATAACCTGTTAAAAGGGAGCGACACAAAAGAAAATCTCAACTTCAAAATTATTGAGATTAGCGAAACCGGCAACGTTACGGTTGCCGACAGTATCGCCTATCTTACTGATGAATTTCAGAAAAATAATCAACCTAACATCAGTAAGATTGAGCTGGCTAAAAAAATGAGTGAAGATCTACTGGCAAGAGAAAAAAATCAAGCTAAAATTGATAAATACAATGCTGATATTGCACGGATGAGCAATACTATTGATTCTCTAAAAAATCTTACTCCGGATAATCTTAACGGATATGACAGTAAGAATCCGAATGATGTTCTTGCCGTAATTGTTAGATGCAAATACTCAATCGCTCCGGGTGGAACAGCCGTTGAAGAAACATTTGATTTCTACTTATCTCCTGACGGCAGCAAATGCTACGGAAAAACCAGAGCAAAATAAAAATACATATCACAATCCAAATGGAGCCTGTATCGTAAAAATCGGTACAGGCTTTTTTTGTATATAGCTTTCCTTTCTGTGAGGAAAGTTCTGCGTTTTATTATGATAAACGCAAAGCAGACAACCAAATTTCCTTTTTTCTGTACTTCCCTCGGTATAATTTCTTCCTCATTTAGTTATGACCATAAAAAAGGAGGGGTTCGGAGTGAACGAGTATCAGGCGCGAATTTATTTCATGTTTATTGGCTGCACAAGATCAGACGTGTTTTTAAAAAAATCTTCCTCGATTCAAAATCTCTTTTGTAATAGATTTTAAGAAATTATCCGGGCAATAATTATAGCCTCTTTTCTTAAAGAAATGTATCTGCACCCCAATCAGGTACAGGAAAGCGAGTGTATTTTTTTGAAAAATCTTGATGCTGCCAAAAAGCACTGCGTGAGTAAGGCACCTGAAACTCGATCACACCTCACCCTCTCCATACTGGCATAAAAAAAAAGTCAGAAATTATGAGAAGTACAGAAAAAAATAGGAAACAACGACCGACAGCCTACCATCCAATTAGCATAAAATTGGTTTTAAAAATCGTTTTGGCGGTTTTGGGCTTCTGTGTGTGGGGAACAGGGTTTATTTGGGCTTTAGTGGGCTTGTATCTCTTTCTTCCTGTTATACGGGGTATCCTCTCCTTTTTCGTGGGTATGGGTGCTATAATCCTCTTTATTCTCGCAATGCTGACCTTTTTATAATCCCTTAAAATTTAGAGTTATGAGCAAAGTATTTTTATTAGGAGCAAACAAGGAAATTGACAAGGCTATACAGGTTGTTCAAGTCAATCAGGTTATCCAAATGGAGGGTTATAGCTATGACAGATATGTAGTCTATGACATCGTTAAAAATAACTGGGGTATCACTTACAAGCTGATTAACCTACGGAAAAAAGTTTTTCAGACAGCAGACATAATCAGACCATTAAGCGAAAAATTCGGTATCGGTTATTATTACGACAGCGAAAATCCTGAATTTATGGATGGTTTTGAAGTGGCGTTACTTCTTCAGGAAGCGAAAGACATAGTTAAAGCGGAAACAGACGAAGCCGAAAAAGAGAAGATAAGAGTAGAAGAAGTTAAGGTAATAGGGCGTAAACGTTTTGCCGAGATATTTCCCGAAGATGCGCAAGCGGTAATCGTGGCACGTCTGAAACAAAACGAAAGCGATAGTCAAACCGACTATTACGGAAGTAGCACACAACGCACCGTCATTTTAGGCTTTTCCAAACATAAAAGGGATATTTTTTCCGAAATGCGTAAATACGCATCAAACTTCGAGGAAACCGCCTATTTAGCCGAGTTTAACGAGGATTACGAAAATAGGGAAAAATACTCTATGGGTGCAGGGTATTATTTAGGAGAATATAGGCATAGCGGTTGGATAATTAAAAAAGTGCCAGTATATAACCGTGAACGCACTATTGAAGATTTTGCATACACAGCAGGAAGCGAAGATAATATACATATCAGTAAGTCCAACACAACGCCACCAACCAACCAGACAGGGGAAAGTAAATGCGGTTGTACAATGGTTGAGTATTCAGCCAAAGCAGTAGCGGTATTCGGGGAAACCAAAGCAATTAAAGACGAACTAAGAGCAATGGGAGGACGCTTCAACAGTCGATTAACCTTTAATGGGAAAAAAATTAAAGGATGGATTTTCCCGAAATCACAAGAGCAAAGGTTAGCCTATTATTTCGGATTGGATTAAACAATGTAGAACACAGGGCAGAGCCTATCTGCCCTACTAAAAACAATCACCATGAGAGTAGATATAGATATGAAATTCATCCACAGGTATAATAAAAACCTATCCTGTATAATTCTCGCAGAAACTGCAAAAGGGTGGAAAGTCAGCCAAACGGAAACCTTTGCCAACCCAAGAAAGAAGCCAAAAGTAACCGTCCAATTCTATCATGCAATTTGGTTTGATGACCAAAAAGGAGAATGGGACGCAGTAAATAATTAACAATCAAAAAACAATATATCATGTATTACGGATTAAAGAACCCCAATAGAAAACAAGAGTTCATTAATAGAATGAACCAACAAATTAAAGTAAATGAGAACCTTATAAAAGGTTTGGAAACGTGTGAGCCGTTTATCAGAGCCTTTAATGGCAAGGTAGCCAATTCAAAGCTAATTAAAGCCATATACACCGCAGAGAACCCGAACAACCTTTCTTACAGCATCACCGAAAAAAGAGGATGTAAAGGCATTGCAATCGGTATATCTGACAATAATCACAGAATGTATGCAAGTGTGGAGGGCAAAACATGGAATTATCTGACATCATACAACTGCGTTTTTCTCCTGCCAACAACCAAGCCTGATGAAAATTCACAAGACAGGATAAATGCGGATGAAGCAATCAAGCAAATTGAAATAGAAAAAGAATACCTCACAATTCTAATACAAGAATGTAAAGCCGATTTACAGATGTATGATGAAGAAATAACCGCATGGGAAGAACTTGAAAGGCAGATTGAAGCCTATGAACAAAAGTTCTCACCCAATCTGCGAGGAACTATAACAATGAGTGCAAGATAAAAGAAGTCAAACACGGGGCAGTAACCCTGCCCCACAAAATAACAGTCATGAAATACAGAGAATTGTCAGCATACGAAAAATTGCAAAAGATACAGGACATCAATTTTTGCAGGGCAGAACGCCACAATGTAGCTATATATCTGAACGCATTAAGACGTAACGACAGGGCGATAATAGAGGAATACGAGAGTTTTGGAAATACCCCTCGCCAGTTATTAATGAATAAACGAGAGTACGAAAGACATTTAGTATTTGGCTTCATTAAAAAGGAATTTAACGAATACGGTTGGTTGGAAAGACCTGATTTTTTGGAACGTGAAGAAATACAATTCCCACATCGGGACGGTTGGGCGGTATCTAACCATATCACACTGGGTAAAGGCTTAAACGGAAAATGGACTTATGGAATGAGTTACTCTCACAGTACAGGCGGATCAGGCTATGGGCTTAATGTATGGGGTAAAATATTCGACAATAGAAAAGACTGCCTGAAAGCAGCATTAAATGAAATGCTTACAGGACTTGAAAAAGACAGCAGTAAGACCGACCGATATGCAATCAATGTATTAAAACAAGCGAAAGCCTTATTTGACGAGATTACAGGGCGTAAACCTGTACAATTAGAATTATCATTCTTTTAATAAATCCAATCAATATGAAACCGAATAAAATAGCAATTATGTATAAGGGAGTTGTACATTTCCTGAACAGGGTAACAGGCGAAAGCAAGCATTATCAAATAGCTTTTGAAACTGACCGTTGGAGCATCCGTTTTTATCTGTTACAGAACGGTCAAATCCGAATAATCATAAATAAGTCTATCAAAAAGAGCGAAACGGAATATCATACGCATTTCTGCTATGACTGTTATTGCACACTTGATAAGAATGGTTTATTTCTCGATGACGTTCACGATCCTGCCACTTGCCGAAAGATAACCAACCCTACTAAATGGTTTACCATTGAACCCATGTTAAGGGATATTCACAACCAGTTAAAAGAAGAACTGGAAGCCTTGCACCCTTTCGACCTGATACACGATATAAGAGATTTAGAACACTTCATATACAGGAAAATGGAAGAATACGGAAAGGTAGAATTTACCGTAAACAACTCCCTACGTTTCGGTATCGGTGAAAATGCCTATACCACAAGCGAAGAAGCATTGAAAGCCAAAGAAAAAGAACCTGTTGTTTTGCTAAATCTATTCAATGGCAATCATATAATATCTAAAGACACTATCATCTTTTTCCTGTACTGGCTTTTGGACAGGGATAAAGAATTAAGTGTATCAGACGGACAAAAATTGAAAACGGTTGTCAGATCATTTGAGGAAAGTCCCAAAAAGCCGAATGAATGGTCTTTGCAAACTCTTAATACGTGGTGGCAATGGCTTAGTTTTGATGAATTTGAAGATATTACAGGTATAGAGCAGGACAGAGACGGCAATAATGAAATAGATGCAAAATTCCTTGATGATGCCAACCAATTTTGGCAAAATAAAACCTTTCAAGAAAAAATCAAAATTTATCAATCCAATTCACACTTACATGAGATTGTAAAAGAAAGGATTGAAGCATATGAATAACCAAAGGGCGGAGTAATCCGCCCATAATCTCAAAAAGCATGAAATTGAAAGTAAATAAAACAAATAAGACCTGCACAATTAGCGGACTAACTTCAACCGAAGTTGATGTAATATTGGGAATCGTAGATACTGCTAACAGGCGATGTTTCCGAGAACAAGAAGATAGCGGAGAATGGTATAGCAACGATGATTTTGTACTATCACTTACCGATGAACAACGACAAGCGTTGTCAAAAATCGGAGAAGAAATACAGCAAATTTATAACAGTTAATTATCAATATCATGGCACAGGAAAAAATAGACGATTGGATGCAAGATGCCAAAGACCTTGCAAAAGCGGAACGGGAACTCAAAATAGAACATTGGGTATATATAACCTTTGAAGTAAGGGACGAGGACAGAAACCGTGAAATACTACATATAATCGACATCCCTCGTGCCATGTTAGACCGTTGGCGGTGGGTTATTGAGTGGCGCAGGGCAAAATTGGTATGTAAATACCCCCGTAAGAAAATTTGGGTATATCACTGTGCATACGACAAGCGGACGGGATTGCAAACAGGTTTTGACTTCCTTTTAGGCAAAGTAGCTTCGGCAAAAGCGCAGATAACTAAGGTAGAAAGGGCAATCGCCAAATATATCGACTATATGACACACAATGACCTGTTTTTCAATCTTGAAACGGATGAAAAGTTACTCAAAGCCAAAGCCAAATTGGAACAGAAAAAGAAAAATTATAATGAAGCGTATGCCATTTTACAGGCAGAAGTCATCAAGCATAAACAGAACAGCACCATGTATAAATTATTTATTGGATTCAAAAAGTTGGGCGAGTTCAGCTCTATAATGGAAGCCAAGAAATACGCAGATAATAGCGGACTATCAGGTACTTTTAACCTGATTGGAGACAAGTATCAAGATAATTGGTATGTTTCCTCAATGCAAGTACAAACCTCTAAATAACAAAGAATATGACAACAATAAAAGACATAGATGGAAACATAATTGAAGTAACAGATTTGAACGCCGCCATTGACGAATGTAAGCGTTGTAAAGACAGTCCGTATAAAATGGAAAGCGGACACACCGTAGGCGAAAATTATGCCTATATGTTGGAACAACTGCTCCCGCTTCAACAACAAAGCCGTCGTTCACGTTGGTTGGAAGGTACAGAAATGCGCTACAATCAGGGCAAGCGTTTTACAAAAATGGATATTGCCTATGAAATCGGTCGGCACGAACCGTATCACCCTGCCTCTCTCTATTGGGATAGCCTGCGTCGAGAGGAACTTGTAGCGTTCTTCAATGAAATGTTCGGTACAGATATTCGTTGAATTTTCCTCTTTATACACGAAAAAATCCCGACGGAACACCGTCGGGATAGCTATTATATCACTAAATATTTTTTAGATTATCCTAATACAGTGAGTATTAAAATCTTTTAGTTAAATTCACGCCGTAATAAAAGTTATACAATATGTCAGAATCAATTAAAACCAACAATATACCAGAACAATGGGTTGCTTATTTCAGCCACATCGAAGATCATCCCGCTAACGTCCTGATGAACCTCGCGCTGGTAGACTTAGCCCCAATAGATAACCTCAAAGAGTTGCTGCTATTTACTATTCAGATGCTCTCCGCAGATGAAAACGGATTATTCACGGCAGAAGAAGAATCCGAGGTACTACACAGCATCCAAGAAGAAATCATCGAGGCTACCGAAAAGAAAAATGTCATCGTCGCAGGAATCGTTAAGTCAAACGGTCTGATGAATATGTACCTTTATGTAAAACACGGAAAAGAATGCGAGGAACTCTTAAAGTCCGTCATGAATGTACATCCCGAATACTCGTACAACATTGAAGTGCAGAAAGACAAGGATTGGAATACCTACTTCGACTTGTTGTACCCATCCAAATACGAACTGCAAACCATAGAAAACCAGTCGGTCTTATTCCAACTGGATCAGGACGGCGACGACTTCAGCAAAGAAAGGGAAGTGGATCACTTTATCTATTTCCCGACCGAAGAAGGGCGAGAGCAGTTTATTCGGGAAGTCGAAACGCTCGGATATAAAGTGGCGCTAAAAGAAACCGTAGATCATGGCGATTCCTATCATTTCGCATTGCAAATCTCCCGGCTAAACAATGTCATGCCCTCAGAGATTAACGAATATACATGGGAGTTAGTAACATTGGGTAATGACTACGGTGCCAAATACGACGGTTGGGGATGCTGCCCACAAAACAGCAGATAAAATATAGCTGATATAAAATAAACAGACGCGCGGTTTCCGCCCGTTACTATTCTTATGAGATCTGCAAATTATTTGAGAGAAAATATACAAATAATTTGCAGATCAAATGACATTATTTAATTTTTAGCAAGTTTCAATATCCTAATTGCCCCTCTTATAACAATAAGGAATACAATACTACCGATAATAAGGTCGGGTATCTGATTATTCAACTGCCATACTAAGAATCCGGCAAGAATTACCCCTGCATTTATTATTACATCGTTGGATGAAAAGATGATACTTGCCTGAATATGGGCATCTTTGCTCTTCGTCCTTTGAAGTAAAAGCAAACATATAACATTAGCAATCAAAGCAAGTACGGATATACCTATCATTGTTTGAAAAACAGGCATTTCCTCTGTACCTGTAAACCGTCTGATTACCTCTATAAAACCAACGGCAGCCAAAAGTATCTGGAAATATCCGCAAATCATAGCAACACGCTTCTTACGGCTTACGGCTGCACCGACTGCAAACAAACTTAATCCATAAACAAAAGCATCAGCAAGCATATCAAGGCTATCAGCAACCAATCCCATAGATTTGGATATAATACCCGTTGACATTTCAATCAGGAAAAAGCCGAAGTTAATAGCCAGTACAATCCAAAGGACTTTACGCTGTTTGCTATTTTCCTCTGCCTGGACTTCTCCTGTTACTTCTTTACTTTCAATAAAGCGTGAACCGAGATTCAAGGTAGCAAGCTGCTTTTCGATTTCCTGATAGTCGCCTGTATGGTAAACAGTAAATATCCTGCCTTTCAGGTCAAATTCCTGCTTTGCAACACCCTCTATATTTTGGAGTTTCATCCGAATGAGGTTTTCCTCACTCGGACAATCCATTTGTTCAATTTTAAAAATTGATTTATTCATTTTACAATTTAATTATAATCCCGGTATTCAGGATGAAACCGTCCAACGGTGCATAAATGTCCCGAAATTCAGGATTAGTCATCGAACCCGTATGAATGGTATCAAACCTTGTCTGCCGTCTGTCGGTAAAGTTCTCAAAGTTAGCATATATTGAGAACTTTTCCCAAATTCGTTGCATCATTAATCCGAAGACAAGGTAATCCTTACCTGTTTTACCGTCATTCAAATTTTGTTTTCCGGTATAATAAGCTTCCAATCCGATTTTCCATTTATCTTCCACCTCATACATTAAAACAGAATTGATTTTATGTTTCGGGGTTAAGGTTTTTTGGTAGCTTCTGCCGTCTTCCTTTACATCAGCATCCGTATAGGTATATCCGAGAAATAAACCGAAATCCTTATACTTAATTTTCATATTGGTTTCAGCCCCTTTACTATCCACGTGACCGTTAATGTTATTAAACTGCCAACGATTATTTTCAGCAGCTTGCAGTTCAAGCGGATTTTTCAGGTAAGTATAAAAGAATAACTGGTTTATACTTAAAAATACTTGGTCGCCGAACAAACCCGTTTTATAAGTAAAATCCACATTTGCCCCATAACTCCTTTCCAGTTTGTTCCTGTTGTCATCTATCGGCAAGACATTCTGAAACTGGATGCGTTCGCTATCTTCCGAAAAAATGGTAGGTGCTTTATATCCGAACCCACCACCTACACGGGATGAAAATTTCTCCGTTATCTTGAAATGAGAAGATATACGGGGTAGAACTGCAAAACCGTAATCGTTAATATAATCGGTACGCAATCCGCTTTCAAGATTCATCCAGTCCGTTATTTTCGTATTGTTCTGTACAAATACGCCTACGGTAGTCATATTGTAATCACGTAAAGGAAAATCGGTCAGTTTTTCTTCGGTAAACTTATCCGTCCACACATTCGCACCCGCTACCCATTCCGTTTTTTCTTTTGTATGTATATAAGATACTTCTGAAAAAGACGATAACTGGTCGCCGTCAAATTTGAAATCGGGAATCTCAATCTTACGGCTGAAATAAGTAATGCTGTTCTTTACATTTAATCTGTTTTGTTTGTCGAAACGATGTTCAAATGTAAGTTGGCTTGAATGCCTTTGTGTCTTGTTTCTTTCAAAATAGGAATGTTCTTCGTTTCCCTTATCTTTTACATACTCCATATCACCACCCAGACGGTTTTCAATCATGGAGTTTATACCGAAATTAAAATCTGTGTTTTCAGACAGGTACAAGAATAGCTTAGGATTAAATACAAACCTGTCGAACTTTGGTATTGCCGTAAAGCCAACATCTGACGGATCATAAGCCCAGTTACGGTTATACGATGCAAAAACGGTAGTACCTACCTTGTTGAATTTCTGACCGAAAAAGCTGTTTACATCAAGCCCTTTACCTGTTGTCCCATTCAGGTGGATTGAGAAATCCCTTTCCTTTTCAGGCGTTTTCGATATAAGGTTTACCAGTCCCGCAATAGCACCGCCACCGTATAAAGTAGAAGAAGAACCTTTTATTATTTCAACCTGCTTTAAATCGAGCGGTGGTGTCTGTAATAAACCTAATCCGCTTGCTGCACCTGAAAATACGGGAAAACCGTCTTTTAGTATCTGTGTATATCTACCGTCCAAACCTTGAATGCGAATAGATGAATTACCCGATATGGCTGATGTTTGTTGTGTCATAATACCCGTGCTTTCATTCAGAAGCATACGTATATCTCCGGGTTTCATCACTCCTTTTTCGCCTAACTCTTCGGCATTTATAAATTCAATACGGGTAGGAATATCTTTAAAAGTACGTGTCCCCCTTGTTGAAGAAACAACTACTTCCTGCAATGTTTCTTCATCAGGCTCAACCCTGATAACGATAGGTTCATCCGAAGCCAACGGGAATGTAAATTCTTTTATGGTCTTTTCATATCCTACATAAGTAATTTCAAACCTCTGTTTACCGTCTGGAATATTGGAGAGTACCGCTAATCCTTCAGCATCAGAAGATGTTCCGTTCGTAGTATTTTGAAGTATAATATTAGCACCGATTAAAGGCTCTTTGTTATCACAGTCTATTAGTTTAACGTTAAGTGTATTTTGAGCGAAAATATTGGAAATGCTGAATACTAAGAATAGCATCAGTATAATTTTTGTTTTCATTTTATTTCTTGTTTTTAAATCTTCAACTATAAATGATATGAGGATTACGATATTACAAAGAATGTATTATCGTAAAAATTGCAGGGCATATTCACAACGACCTGTATAATAAAAATTAGTTTATGCTTTTGGCGGTTGCCAGATTGAAGATTTATAATCAGAGAGAGCGTTTTTTACTATATAATCTGATTTATAATCAGGTATAGAGCCTAAAATTATTATTATTGGATTATAAAAACGGGCTTCCGGAAATCCGGAACAGGTATTACAATGTAGAAAAGGGGAACAACAACTATCATCGGAACAGTCGTCACAACTATTGCCTATGTCATTGCTCGTTTCAACGGTATCTGTATATATAGCTAAACATTTATCCTCAAAACAACATGGCATTACTGATAACAGTAATACATATATGGATAATATGAGGGACAAATATTTCATGCTGCAAAGATAGCGATTATGTTTTGCAACTTAGTTGCAAGTTTCGTACTATTTTCACAGATTATCTACTGTTTAATTTACGATTCTATTTCGGCTATTGCTTTTTCAATTTCAGCAAAGGCTTCGCTCATTACTTCCTCTACCAGTCCGCCGATTTGTGCTGCCATAGCAACCGAATTCATGCGCGAAATACGGGTTATACCATCAGAAGTCTGATATATAGATATGCGACATGGAAGTAATGATGAATAAAGACGTTCCATATCATGCTCCAATATTCTGCCGGAATATTTGGGGTTGCACAATTCTATGACTTTTATCGGTAGCACTTCTTTCCCATTTTTGCGAAGCGTTTCCTGCATATCATGAATATGCTGTATTTTCCAGTTTCCGAGAGACTGGATTTTTTCGGATAGTTTATCGAAGGTTTCGTCATAACTGTAACGGCTTACGTTTTCTAAAAACATTGCGCTCTCAGGTTGTTCTGTTGATTTCATGATTCTTTTTTTATATTACTCTATGTTATTATTTAAACAATTTTCTTGCCAAAAAGGTTGCATAATACGTTTATTATCCGCTTTATTTTTACTATTTACATTGCATGAAGATACAAGCACCTTACATAATTTTATAAAGATTTTGATAGTCAATTTTTAACAGCTAAATATGCTAAAAGTCTGATTTTCTTTAAAAATGGATGTACATCATCATTAATTTAAAATAAAAAAGATTGATGAAAATCGAAGATTTTTAAAAGATCTGCAAATTATTCGTTTATTTTCTTCAGAATAATTTGCAGATCGTTCTAAATTACACTTTTTCCTTCCATTCAATAACGGCAAAGTTCCCGTCTGAAATCTCCTTCACTTTATTAATCCATTGCACTTCACTTAATGCTTTAGCTTTAAGGAATGGACTATTGGTTGAAGTCAGCAAAAGACTGGAATTAACCACCCACCATTTATTCTTAATTCTGGCACGTTGTAAGTCCTGTTGCAGTCTTTGTGCTTCAAACACAGGTGTTGTTTCCGGCAGGGTTACGATAACCACTTCCGTTTCCTTTTCGCTTCGCAAGCGAGGTAATAGGTTTTGAACCGCAGGGGTGATATTTCCCTGTGTCCGTTCTACTTCCTTATGATAACTTTGGGTTGAATCCAGCAGCAGCAACGTGTGTCCGGTTGGTGCAGTATCTATCACAACCACTTCATTATCCGCTTTGGCAACTATTTCGGCAAAGGAATTGAAAACGGCAATTTCCTGTGTGCATGGGGAACGCAGGTCTTCTTCGATATAACTTAAATCAGCATCACCCATTGTTTCCCTTGCTTTGTCAAGCACATTTTTCTGATAGGCAGCAAGCACCGCTTTTTCATCTATATGGCTTACTGTGATGCCGTCTATTTTCGTTTCGATATAAGCCAAATGGTTTGCAGGGTCAGTTGTAGTCAGATGCACTTTCACTCCTTTTTTAGCCAAACCACGAGCAATATTCCCGGCAATGGTAGTTTTGCCTACACCGCCTTTACCCATCGTGAAAATCACCCGTTTACCTGTTTTGTAGAGGTCTTCAATAACGCTGTCAATCGTATTGAAACTACGTTTCTCAATATCCGGACTTTCGTTCTTTATGGCTACATCCGCATTCAACATATTACGGATATTATCAATGCCTGTCATGTTATAAGAACGAAGCGGAACAATATAGGTGTTCAGTTTTAGCAAGGCTGCCGAACGGTTATTCAGCGCATTTTGCTGGTGTTCATAAATCTGTTTGGAAATACTATCGTCTGCATCGTAGTTTTCTAATACGCCATTTATGATTAAATGCTGTGTTTCGATACCTATATCCGACAACTCATTGGATGAACGTTCGACCTCTTTCAACGGGCTGTCTTCCGGTCGGCTGACAAGGAAGAGCGTTGTTTTAGACTTATCGGTTAGATTTTTTACCGCATGTTTATATACATCTTTGCGGTCTTCCAAACCTGATAATTGTCCTAAGCACGAAGCTCCGGTCGTATTTTCGTCAATAAAAGTATCCCACGCAGAAGGAAGTTGCAACATACGGAGTGTATGACCTGTTGGGGCTGTATCAAAAATGATATAATCATAGTTTTTGCTCTTATCTTCGTCAGTGATAAAATCAGAAAATTCATTGAACGCTGCGACCTCTACTGTGCATGAACCGGATAGTTGTTCTTCCATATTAGCAATTACACTTTCAGGTAATTTACCCCGATATGGAGCGATAACCGATTCCCTGTATTCGGCAGCCGCTTGTTCGGGGTCAAGGTTTACAACAGTCAAGCGGGGTACATCTTTAATGGGAGTACCTTTATTGTCTAACGGCATATCAAATACATCCTGTAAATTGGATGCCGGGTCGGTACTCAACAACAATACTTTTTTTCCACTATCTGCAAGACTTACAGCTGTAGCACAGGCGATAGATGTTTTGCCTACACCGCCTTTACCCGTGAAAAATATATACTGGGTAAGTTTTTCGTTTGAAGGATTATACTTTTTCATGTGGGTTATTTTTTTATTGTTAGTTCATCTTCTGAAATATCGAGCCATTCTGCAATCTGCTTATTTGATGGATACGCCTTTTTTATAGCAATTTCACCATCAACTGTGATTAGAGGAAATACGTCTGCTCCTTCTGCCATAAGGCAATCATTGACAACCTTCGTGGTTACATATACCTGAGGATGGTCTCGCAAGTTAAAACGTTCAACTATAATTCCTTTTTGTTTCAATGTTTCAACCACAACTGCTATACGCATCAACTCAGGGTCGATATTCACTCCGCACAATCCGGTAGGACAGCATAATGCAGGGTCATAAATTTTAATTGTTTTCATTTTTAATATTTTATTTGTTATTAATTCTATTTATTCAATGTTCGTAATGTAGCGAACTATTTGGTTAAAAAAATAGACGCTATCTGATTCAAAACAGCATCTATTCAATGCGTACAATTCTATCAATTACAGTAATCCATTGTTGCTGCATCACCAAAGTAACTGATTGCAGCAGTAGGGCAAAGAGGTTCGCAACCATGACAACCAGTTACACATCCATCAGGATATACAACTACTGGTTTCTCATTTTCTATCGCATAAACTCCTTTCTTGCATTTTTCAAAGCAAGCGGAACATCCTGTACATTTTTCCGAATCAATAATCGGATACCATGTGCTGCTCATAATGTGATGTTTTATAGATTCAGGGATTTCTTTATTTCTTCTTCACTCGGAACATACCCTTTCAACTTTACTTCTCCATCAACAACAACCGCAGGTAAAGACATAATGTTATACTTCATAATTTCAAGTATATTTTCTTCCTTCTTCAAATCGGCAGCAATGTTATTATCTGCCAACACTTTCCGGACAGATTCATAGGTTGTTTTACATTTGGCACAACCTGTACCTAATACAATAATCTCCATATTATTTATCTTATATTGTTATTTCTAATTAAATGCTTGTAATTATGTAGTAAATACCCACTATTATAAAAACGGCAGCGACAATCCATTTAAACCATTTCTGGAAGACACTCATCTTATTGTAGAATTTGCCTACGTTGCTAACACTGTATGCCAACAGCCATGCAATGATAATTACAGGCAACCCGGTAGCTATGGCAAATACAGGGGGAAGTAATAACCCTGACGGGCTGGCAATAGTCATCGGGATTAATCCACCAAAGTACAATACACCGCTATAAGGGCAAAAAGCCAATGCAAACAGCAAACCGAGCAGGAAAGCGTCGAGGTAGGTTTTCTTTCCTTTCTTGTTTTCTATTTTTGAGGTTAGCTTATTCATTCCCGGAACCTTTATTTTAATAATGTCCAACATGAATATCCCGATAATGACTAATGCTATCCCAAGCCACATTCCCCCAACATTCTGCAAAAGTTTAGCTACCTGAAACTGACTTGCTCCAAAATAGAAAATCAAACCAAGTGCCGTATAGGTAAACATTCTGCCGAGTGTATAGAATACGCCATTAAACATTACTCTTCGCTTATCGCCTATATCTTTACTAAGATAAGCGGTAGCTGTAATGTTGGTTGCCAATGGGCAAGGACTGATTGCAGTCATTAAGCCCAAAAGAAACGCCGTTAGTAATGGAAAGTTAGAGCCATCCACAAGATTCTGTAAAAACTCCATCATAATCTTTTATTGACTTCGGTTTTGATCAGGTCAGTGAGGTTTTCGGGAGTATTCAAAGCGTTGGCAAATGCCTTGTCGGTAATATCTATGGAATTATCCCCTTTGGCAATAATAAGGGCATTCCATGTTACTTCATATTTTTCTACGAGTGAAGCATTTTGTTTTTCATCGGTTTTTACTTCAATGAATTTCACGTGTGGATTGTCTGCATAAAGTTCTTTTATTGTCTTCTCTGTTACATCGCCTACCGCAATACAGGTTTTACAGCGTTGTTTACCGTGGAAATAGTAAACGTTCACCACAGAAGCATCCGCTACTTGCTCTTTAGCTTGCGTTTCAGTGGCTTGTCCGTTGTTTTTTTGTGCATTACCACCACAGGCTACCAGCAATATGGCAAAAAGCCCGATTAAAATACTTTTTTTCATACAATGTGTTTTTATTAGTTTGTACTATGTTTATTTATAATATTTCTTCCGAAGCCAAAAAGCCAAGTTCACTAACAGGATTAATACCGGGACTTCGACCAATGGCCCGACTACTCCGGCAAAGGCTTGTCCGCTATGTAATCCGAATACGCCGATTGCCACTGCGATAGCCAGTTCAAAGTTGTTTCCGGTTGCAGTGAAAGCAATAGAAGCATTTTTATCATAAGAAGCCCCCATAAACTTACCTGCGAAGAAACTAAGCAGGAACATCACGACAAAGTAGATAAGCAACGGTATGGCTATCCGAACCACATCCATTGGTATTTGTACAATCAATTCACCTTTCAGGCTGAACATAAGAACGATTGTAAATAACAGTGCAATTAAGGTTATCGGGGATATTTTCGGGATAAACTTTTCCTTATACCATTGTTCTCCTTTCAATTTCACTAATATAAGTCGGCTCAATATTCCCATTAAGAAAGGAATACCTAAATATATAGCAACCGTTTCGGCAATCGTACCGATGGAAATATCAACGATAGCCCCTTCAAACCCGAAAAGGGGAGGAAGTTTCGTAATAAACAACCAAGCATAGAAACTGTAAAAGAATACCTGAAAGATACTGTTCAGGGCTACTAAACCTGCACCGTATTCCGTATTTCCTTCCGCAAGGTCATTCCACACAAGCACCATTGCTATACATCTCGCTAATCCGATAAGGATTACACCTACCATGTATTCAGGGTAATCGTGTAAGAAGATGATGGCAAGTACAAACATTAATATCGGCCCGATAATCCAATTCAGGATTAACGAAACTGATAATATTTTTACGTCCTTAAAAACCTTCGGTAATTGTTTATAATCGACTTTTGCCAATGGCGGATACATCATTAAGATTAAACCGATGGCTAAAGGGATGTTTGTAGTTCCACTGGATAATGAATCTATTGTAGTGCTGAAAGATGGGAAAAAGTAACCCAGCCCAACCCCGATAGCCATTGCCAGGAATATCCAAAGAGTGAGATTCTTATCTAAAAAACTCATTTTCTTCTTACTCATTGCCTTTTATTTTTTCTATGTATAATTTATAAAATGCTTCTTTTATTTCATCCCGTACCCGGATATATTCCGAATGGATAAATTCTGGTGACCCTTTTGCTTCTGACGGATCTTCAAATCCTATGTGCAAACGGTTTTTCACTTTACCGAAAAAAGTAGGACAGTTTTCATTTGCCCCACCACAAACCGTAATGACATAATCCCATTCTTCATTCAGATACTTATCTACACTATCGGAAGTATGGCTGGATATATCTACTCCGGCTTCTTTCATTACTTCTATGGCTTTGGGATTAACCTTTCCGCTTGCATTTGTCCCTGCAGAGAATACTTTTAATGCAGGGTCGAAAGATTGCAGGAAGCCATGTGCCATTTGGCTACGGCAACTATTGCCTGTACAAAGAATTAAAACTTTTTGTGCATTCATATCAAAACATTATTAACAGCATCCGGAACTACAATCGCAAGCACTTTCAGGTTTTACACCTGTTACTGTAATAGAGAATATCTTTGAATTATTCTCCTTGTATTCATGGAATGATTTTTCATCAAGATGCTCTTTTAGGATATCATCAGGGACAACGATAGGTTTTTCCCTTTGTATTTTCACCTGTAAAAAACCTGCACTGAAAATCTTAACCATATATTGTTCTTTAGGAATTGCTCCTGCAATGCATCCGGCGTATAATTCTGCTACTTGTTTGATGGATTCAGGTAATTCACCTTCTAAAACCACATCCGAGATGCAGAAATGCCCACCGGGTTTTAAAACCCTGAAAATTTCATGGAAGATTTTATCTTTGGTTGGTAATAGGTTTAATACGCAGTTACTTATTACAACGTCAACGGAATTACCACCAATAGGCATATCTTCTATTTCACCTTTGCGGAAAGTGACATTTGTAAAACCTCTCTTTTGTGCGTTATTTCTTGCCTTTTCTATCATAGCATCTGTAAAATCAATACCGATGATTTTCCCTGTTTCTCCGACTTCAGCGCGGGCTACAAAACAATCATTTCCTGCCCCGGAACCTAAATCCACAACAAAATCGCCTTTTTTTAATCCGGCAAAAGCTGTAGGAAGTCCACATCCCAGACCTAAATCAGCATCTGCTTCATAGCCGTCAAGCTGACTGTAATCCTCATTCATAATGTTATACACATTATCAGAGGAACAGCATCCAGAGCCACAACAAGACGACTGGTTATCATTTTGTAAAGCAAGTGCGCTGTATTTTTGCTTTACCATTTCTTTAATTTCTTTATTTTCCATATATAATAATAAGTTTATCAAAAATTCAATTCGCTTTAAAGCGAATTGTCTGTAGGTTCGCAAACATACGAACTTTAAAGATAAAAAATTATGTATTACAACAATTGTCTGATATTTCTACTTCAGTCAATAAAGCTTCAAATAATCTTTTCGCTAAAGACCAGTTTTTCTGATTAATGCAATACTTAACAGATGGCAATGTAATTTCACCTTGTATCAAACCGGCATCTTTTAATTCATTCAAATGTTGCGATAAAGTGCTTTTCGCTACTGGTAACACTTCAGACATATCTCCATGATAACAACATTCTTGACTTGCTAACAATTGCAGAATAGCAATCCGTACAGGATGCGAAAGGGCTTTGGCGAAACGTGCCATTTGCACCTGCTCAACCGTATATCTTTTCTTCACTTTTTCCATCTTCTTCATTTTATAGTTCGCAAATATACGAATAGTTTTTTAATTCGCAAATATACGAACAGTTTTTTCAGACAACAAACTGATTAGTATAATTTGAGTTGTATAGTTCATTATTCTTTATTACGGCAAACATGCGGGCTACGAGTTTGGCTCTGATAGCATTTAGTACTGACATTTTATTTTTGCCCTCAGCAACTTTTCTATCGTAATATACCCTTAATCCACTATTCTTATTTTGAATAGCAGATAAGGCTGCTAAATGGAGTAAAGATTTTATACTTTTATTTGCTCTATGGGAAACCCGATTTTTAGAATGCTGACTACTTCCTGATGAATAACTGAATGGAGCAACACCCGCATGGCAACAGAATTTACGACTATCTGTAAATCGTGTAAAGCCTTGTGTTTCCAGTATCATTTTTAAAGAAGTTTTTTTACCTATTCCTTCAATGCTCAATAATAATTTCATCTGATGAGATAATAAAGCATCCTTTGCTACAATATCCTCAATCTCCGCTTCAATATTAGCTATTGCTTTATCTAATTCTTTAATAAGCAGAGATAATCTCTTTGACTTCAATTTATAGACTCTATCAGGCATATATTCTTTTTGATCTGATAATTGAGCTTGGTATTTAGCTCTATCAACACATAGCATATTTAATTCTGTTGTTAATAGCTTTATTGATTCAACACTTATAGTTGGGTGGTTATATATTTTAAGTTTATCTATATAACGATAGGCATATAAAGCAATACGCTTTGCATCTACGGGATCATTTTTTCCTCGTTGCAACCCTGAACTGTATTTTATTTGAGTAGGATCTTCTAACCAAAGTTTATAGTTTCCGGCTTGACAAGAGATTGTTAAAGGATAAATATATAATCCTGTAAATTCAGCACATACTACTATTTGTTCTGCATCTATATTTTGTTCTGCACAAATTACAGATAAGTAGTCCTCGATACTCTTTTGATGATTTGAAATAACATCTTGTTTCACCACCACACCATTACTCAGGAGGCAACAATCCAAGTTCTTTTTACTCACATCAATTCCAATAAAATAATAGTTTCCCATAATAAAGTGATTTAATGATTTATAATTTGGAAAGGCATTTGAATATATCCTAAAAACCTTAAATATCTTTCAGATAAAATTCTTATATAGGTCTAATCCAAGACAAATAACAAGTTCGTTATAGTAACATAAGTTATTCCTATTTTCCATGCTGATTTACTTGTTATTTTCCTTTCTTCTTAATTCATAACGTAAATCATTAAATATTCTTGAAATTAAATGAATAAAATGAGTCCCAAATAGTAACATAGACTTTACATTTCTCTTTTTCCATACGGTTCACTCATTATAGTTTATAAAATAATTACAATGCAAACCTAAGGTTTTCCATGAGTAAAAGTAATCTAACGGAAGAAAAAGTAACAAAAAGCCTTTTAAACCTATTTGTTTTCATACATTTGAACAAATAGGTATTTTTGTCTTGAAATCTCAATAATATGCCTGTAAAAATAGAAAAATGGGTAGTTGCCCAAAAAAAACATAAATTGTCAGATAAGCACGTCCAGATGGCTCGTGAGTTGGGACTAAATCCCGATAAATTAGGTAAAATAGATAACCATAAACAGGAAACATGGAAAGTTCCGTTACCCCAGTTTATCGAAGATATATATATCAAACGGTTTAAACGGGAAGAACCTGTTACTGTTCGCTCTCTGAATGACATTATCGCAGATGACAAAGCAAAAAAAGAAAAGAAGAAAAAAGAGAAAGCTAAAAAGCGTGCTTTACGAGAACAAACCGATAGTAGCGAAAATAAATACATAGAATAATCTACAAATTCCACTATGGAAAGTAAATTGTAGATTAACAGATATTTAAAAAGTTAAATGAAATCATCTATGATATATATAAATTCTCTACTTTTGCATAAAAAGCGATAAGCATGAAGGTTGAACATATAACATATAAAGGCTCTACACTTGTTAGAGATACTGATGATATTACAGAGGAAACAATAAATTTACTCAAACCCTTTGAGGACATTAATAAGGAAAAGAGCAAATTGAAATTTCCTTTAACTAATTTGGAAGTCGTTACTACCATAGCCAGCAACGTTGCTATTTTTAACTTTGAAAAAAATAATATCCCTTTGTATATGAACTTTTGCTGTTTTGAAGCAAAAGACGCATCTATGGTATTGGAACTGGTTGATAATTTTATAGAGAAAAGAGGATTTGAGAAATTGACTACTACCCCCAAAGAAAGCTCTTTTATATATACAGTTCCTTGCTATCCTTCCGCTTCGCTTACAAGCGGAGAAGAAGAAATGATAATGGGCGAAGTGGAACTATACATATATTATTCCTTATATCTCAACGATTACCGAAAAAAAACAAATAACACACATTCTGCTGACACTACATCAAAAGAAAAAATAAAATACGAGGTGGGTAAGAGATTCCCTGATGAAAGATATTTGAATCAAATAGAAACAACTGCTGCTATTATTAATACAGCATTTTTTGATGTTTTTTGCAGTTTCCATGAACCAACGACAGAAGAAATAAGACTATTCCGAAAGGGGAAATTAGATGTTTACTTATATGAAAACTCTAACATTCCATTTCTGATTTTTGACATGGGTTTTTCTTTTGAAGTGAGTATTGATGTAACTAAAATTCCAGAGGAAAAACAAGACGATTGGTTAAATTCAGAAGCAAATATAATAACAATGTTTCTTGTGGATGCCGGAACCGGAATCATGCAGGGAATAAGAACAATAAGTATTCCCCCCAATTTTGCAGAAAAAATTAGGGATATATCGGAAAAGCAGTTACAGGAGGACATAAATGTAGAACAAGCAATAGATCAGATAACGGAACAACTTTCAACAGAGCAAATGATGAAGAAATCAACTCTAAAATATACCGTGAAATAAAAAACAAAAGAAGCATTAAAGTTAAATTTAATGCTTCTTTTGTTTTATCGAGGTCTGTCAAAATCATTTTCCATTTCCCACCTGATCCAATCCTCCAGAGAATCAAATTCGTGAGGCATCTTGTCCAATGAATGCCTGTCAATCTTCAGTTCCTTTTGTTTCTCTCTGTAATGTCTGTCTAATTCCTGCACCTTCCTTTGGTATTCCTTTTCCATTTGCCGACTATCAATTATCCACCAAGTTGTAAAGCCTACCACGAACAGGATAAATACAGAAACGAAAAGTATCTCCCCTTTTGAAATGTAGCCCATAGCCCGCAAATCCTCAAACACAAATTTCTTATACTCAATATAGTCTTTTACTTTAGTATAGATTGTCTTTATTTCCATAAACGGGGTTTATTATGGGTAACTGAAAACATATTAAAATAGGTTCTCTCCGGCTTTTCCTTAGATAACAAATGAACAAAGCCCGTGCGGGTTACAATCTCCACATAAACCTCTGTTTCGTCCAGATGTACTATGTCTTCAAATCGAATACAATCCCGTGTACTGACTAATTCTTTTTTCCCTTTCATTGCTTCATAGACATACTCATAGTCAGGAAAAATAAATAGTGATTCTTTAATCGAAATTCTGTGTAATACCAGTATAGGACGGATTTTATCACAAACAGTAAACTTATTTACAGGTGATTGCCTTTTAAGGTAAAGTTTAGAAATGGCTTTTTGTGCAAAATTCATGATCTCTCTGTAATATTATGTTAGTACCAAAAAACAGGCGCAAGAATTACTAAATATCGGCTTTGAGGTACCGCCAAGCACCCACTCACTCAATAGATAATAACCTCACGCCCTTGCCGGTATATGCGAGTAACATATATACAGACTGACGGAAGCTAACATCCATTACCATGTGAGTGAGTTCTAAAATATTTGGCGGTTTTCAAAACCTCACTATAATGCTGCTATTTCCTATGTAAGAACCATCCGATGACTGGCATCGTTATAAATGATCCTGTGTGCAAAAATACACAAAAACAATGGAATATTACTGATTTTGAAAACATAAATCAATAGCACGCCACTGTAAACTATCCTATTTGCTTGTTGATTTCTCGCTTGAATGTAAACGGACGAGCGATAAAAGGATAGCTACTGATAGCACCGCCAGTCGTTACTGTAATAGTTCCAAAATTAAATATACGTCCCAACACGTTCTGGCTTACATGCAATCCTTCGCATTTAGCCAGGACAAGTTCGACCGTTCTGCGGCTTATTACACCCGTTTTCAAAATTACTCGTTTATTAGTAACGGCATAAATCGAACCAACCTTTATCAAAACACGCTGTACAAGGGAAACCAACCCCAAGAACAGCAATGTTACACCTAAATAGCGTGTCATCCGGGCATCATCAAGATAACACATATAGCCAATACCCAACAATATAGCGGGTTGGAGAAAAAGAAATATATGTATTTTTGCCCTGTATTTTATTTCTTCTCCGGGCTGTAAATATGTAGATAAAAAGTTCATATTTTTGTTTTTTAGATTTTCCGCCCTTTCCCTTTTCGGTCTGGCTTTTTATTGATTTGGATAGAGTTTTTTTGTTTTTCTGCGGTAGTTTGTTCCACAGATTTGACATTTAGGTTTTTGCTCTTTGCATCATACCTTAATTCTCCAATTTTCACAAAACCATTAGATGTTTGTATATCCTTAACTCTAATAGATTCTCCATTATATAGCTGCTTATGCTGATCGTATGATAAGGGCTTATTTATTATATTTTCCACTCTTTTGTGGAATGTATAAATGTTATCGCCCTTGCTAATCTCTTCTGGAATATTGATGTTATATCCCTCAATAGCTTTTTTAGTAAATAAAATCATATCAGCAGTCCTCATATTAGAAGGAACCCAACCTAATGAACTGGGATCACTCTTAACGGCTGTTTCAGCAACTTCGGGTGTCCAAGCCTTTTGCGGTATAACGTGAAAACTTCTACCGCTCTTTTGTAAAGCATCTTTTGCTATTTCCGGTGTGATTAAATCATGACTAACAATATGTAACAACAAATCCACTTTTTCGGGATTAGTATGAGCTTTAAATACTTCCAGCAACATTTGAGATGATGTAACAGAATTAACAACAGAGAAATCGTTTTTATCTTTCCCGAAAGTATTGTCCAAAGCAATCCGACACAATTCATCGGTTCGGTCTTCATAAGGAATACCTATTAAGTTTTTCGGATTATCTTTTACCATTTTTCGATATTGTTCTTCCCCTTTCATTTCATCCAAAATATACGGAATGGCATAAGGACTGCTTTTTATAGCTAACTCACATAATTCTTTTGTTTTTTGGCTTTCTGGAATATGTGCCAAGTATGATCCGTCACGTTTTACAGCAGCTTCGCATAATTGTTTATCCTTAAATTGGATGGGGATATTGTAAAACAACTCTGGTTGTTTCTCAAAAATTTTATATGCCAAATCCTGTTTTATATAATCAGGCTTCATATTCTCCAAAAATTCTTTCGTAGTGGAGTAATCTTTGCATTGTTCATTGAAAACCTTTAGATGAATATCCTCAAACGGTATAAATGACAATATACGGGGATGACTGGCTGTATTTACCGCTTCCAGACAAACTTCATGTGTTAGTTTATCCGCAGGGAAATACTGTATTGCAAAAGCGTCTTTCTTTAAAGCCTGATTACATAGTTCCGTAGTTTTCATTTCATCGGGAACATATCTCAGGCTATGAAAGGTCGAATTAATTGCAGCCTCGCATAATTCCATCGTTTTATCTTTGTCAGGAATATTATATAGCCGCATACCATCACCTTTAACAGCCTCCATTCTTAACTCATAAGAATGAAGATGTTCCGGAATAAAGCCTAATACTCCCGGTTCATCCTTAACACCATACATGGCCATCTCCGCAGTCATAATTTGCGGATTGATGAAGCCGTATATATCCATCATATTAACCATAGAATTTTCATATAGCTTTATCCCATGCATACAAACGTCTGGATAAGGGATGAAAGCTAACACTTCGATACCCTCTCCCGTAATATCATAAGCGGAATGAAGGGCTCTTCGGCACATTTGTTCTGTTTTCATTTCTTCAGGAACAAACTGTAATGCCCAGCCGCTATTCTCCACAGCAACATTACATAGATCGGATGTTTTCATATTATCAGGTATGTACTCCAATGTTAAACCATCACCTTGAAGTGCCTTTTTCATAAGTTTTTCATTCAGAATATTTTCAGGCACATACCTTATATTATCGGGATCAACTTCAATGGCAGCCAGAGAAACACTTTCAGTTCGTCTATCTCCGGGTAGTGTCATAAATCTGTCTTTATCCTTACTGACAAATTCAGCATCTTGTTTTTCTTGTGGATTCATTTTTATTTATTTTTCGTTGTTATAATTTCAAAAAGGCAATAACACCATTTTTGGGGATTCAGATAGCGCTTACCTTTTCTTACTTCGTAATGCAGATGGCTACCTGTCGATACTCCTGTATTGCCTACACAGGCAATCTGTTGGGTTATACTTACCGAATCCCCTGCATTTACCATCGTCTTACTCAAATGGGCATAAAATGAATGGAAACCGCCTGCGTGTTCAATCTCAATGTAGTTCCCATATCCCGAACAAAAACCCTTGCGAACTACTATCCCGTTACCAGTGGCATAGACTGGGGTACCTTTGATTTTAGGAATATCAATCCCGGTATGAAATTTTTGTATTTTATAAACAGGATGATAACGCCTACCAAAGCCCGATGAAATATATAGCGGTTTTTTTATTGGAAAAATCACAGGATAGTCGGATAACTCATCAATAGACATTTGCAAAGAATCCGCTATCTGTTGGAACTCATTTATAGAATAGGCAGATTTCGTACAGTCTTCTATTTCCGATTTTCTGTTTAGAGAATCAAACGGCTGCCCCCATAAAGGCAAATGCAGCAAAACGGTGACGAATATTAGTAGGTATTTCATAATCAATCTGTAAAAACAGTAAGTACCCGAAATAATCCGGGTACTTTACTTATTCAACTTCCTCACCCCACAGATCTACGTCTGTCGGTGCATTATTCAACGAATGGGCTATCCATAGCCAGCAGAGGACGTTTAACACGATATAGCTGCATATAATCATGGACTGATACTTTTAGTAAATCATCATCTTCTTCATCATCCCCCTTGTCATTCTGCCAACTAAATGTTTTTTGCACGACCTGACCGAATGAATCTTCGATATATACGTCGATAACCTGCTGATCCGTACTGTGTGATGTATAATAGAGCCGGAATGTCGTTTTATTCAACGGATATAGGTCATTCGGTAGAAATACCGTTCCGTCATCCATCCGCAGTTCTCCTTTTCCATCACTTTGAAAATACCTGATAAAGAACCGGGCGTTATCATAGTCACCTTCCTTTACCAGTTGGCATCGAATCTCCGCACTCTCGCCCTGAACGATTTTTTTCTGGACGGGCATAGTAACAAGATCAAATGAATAAGCCTGCTGAATATCCAAATCGTCACTACAGGCACAGACTATTGCCGATAGCAATAGCGTGTATAAAAAATATGCTAAAAACTTTTTCATGTTTTTTTATTTTAAAATATTTATTGTTTTGTCATTTTATCAAAGACAGCATCAATACCTCTAACCTCTTCCTTGAAATCAGCAATAATATTATACTTGTCTATTTCCAGTTCTATTCTATCTTCTCCAATATTAAGGAGCATACGAGTTTTATCACTGTCATTAAAAACGTAGTTTACTTCCTTCGCTATTTTTTCAAAATCGTCTTTTGAAATAAACCATTTTAATGTGAAACCAACCCCCGCTGACAAAGCAGACATATTATACATATTCACAGGGACAGTATCATCCTGCGATAAATGTTCATTATTCCAGAATCTTAAAAATTCTAAGAGGTTATCTGATGTTGTTGCTATCATTTCTTCTCAAAGTTTAGTTTATTATAAATTTTAACCCTAATCCGTACTGGAAATGAAAATGCCCTGTTGATGTTCCCCACAATATCCGTTCACGGGCAGTCAGGAGCAATACAACACGGTCTGATAAATAGGTTTCCATTTCCAACGTAATAGCACCCCCATAAATGAACCGGTCTTTATTCCGGAGTGTGGAACCGTCAAAAAGTGTTTTTTCTCCCCAGTTGCTTGTTTCATATCCGGCAAGAGCAGATCCGCCCAAAGAAAAAAGGACTACTTTATTATGGTCGGAAAGAAATTTCAGGTAATAACCACCCTCTCCAGTGAACTGGCTGACAGGTATTCTGTCATCTTTATAAGGGTAATATTTATTCAGGAACTCGGCACCGAATACCCACTTATTTGCATGTTTGGTATAGGTGGCCATCGACAACCCGAAATAATAGCCCAGTTCATTCTTTTTGTCTGACAAATGGAATCCATCTACCATTCCACCAGTTACCTGTATGCCTTGCATACCGGGCAAACAACGCTGTGCGTGTGCTTGGTCTGCAAAGACCAGGCACAGCACAAACGTTAGTATAAGTAATAGCCGTTTCATGGTTATTTAACTTTCAATTCGTTGATAACTTTCGCCCTTATCAGGTCGGCATTTTCGACAACAAAACTTTGATGCCGTCCGCCCTCTTTTTCGTTCAGTTCGATGATAAGGTGCTTATCATCCGGTATCGTAAACTTCGGCAAAGTGAAAATCACACGTTCTGTCCGTTTTCCACCTATCAATGTCAGGTTATTATGCGCCCGGAGTGGTACAATTACCTGTTCCTGAATGGCTGTACGTTTCGCCAGTTTTTTATCTACAATCTTGAAAGTGATAAAATCTACATCAAACGGCACATTGGATGAGTTTTTGAGTTGCATGTGGAAATAAAGCAATCCGTTATGCGTGTAAATTCCTTTGAGTGTGTACTGAATACCGAAACGTTTGGAACCGATGTGCTTTATTTCCCTGTCATCATTTTTATAGATAGATTTCATTATCAGTTTAACCAGTAACGGCGATTCGCTACCCAATTCCCTCATGTAAATCTCCATAGCGTTATTTGGTCTGTTCACGGCTTCTCCATCATGGATAAAGTCGGTCATTTCGACACTCAATTTCACCGGTTCATCGGCATATTTAACATTAAAGGTATAGTATGCGCCATCGTCGGTAATGACCGCCAAATTGCTTTCACGAGAGAAGTCCCGGAGAGCAGCTTTTACACGCAATACGTTTTCCGCTCCAGCAGCTTTGGCTGCCAACAGGTCGGCAGAACCCAAATCGACATATCTTATAGCAGACGGGAAAATGATATGCACTGTCTTTGAGAATGTAACCTCCAGTGCGTACGGTGGTATCATCCGGTTAAAGGTTAGCGGTCTGGTCAGACCGTCAAAATAATCTCCGGTAGAGGGAGAAATATTTGCTGTTTGCTGTTTTTCTACGCTCTGTTTTTCAACATCCTGAGCGTTCGCTGTGAATACGCACCCGATAATAGCGAGTGCAAAAAGAATTTGTTTCATACGAAAAATTGTTTTAATTGTTAATTACTAAATACTATTGGATTTTTTTAGTGGTAGGCTTACGCCCTGTTTTATACCTTTGGAAGAAGTAATACCTGATGATTAGCTTTCAATGTTACTTCCACTTTACGCATTTTTTTACTGACGTATTGCGACAATCCCTGAATGGCGCTTCGCCCCAAATCGGCGGCAAGCTGTGAACCTGCGTCGTCTGTTATGGTAATGCTACTGCCCATCGACGTACCCATGTTGGCTGCAATTTCTTTAGCTGCGTTCATTTCATCCGAACCCGGAGCCGAAAATCCCCGCAATCCGTCTAAATCGTAAACATCCATTTCAACAGGTATCACATTATCTGCATACTGTATAGAAATGATTGTTACCTGAAGCCGCTCCCCGCTAATCTTCGCACTTCCTGTCAGAATAGTATTAGCAGGAATCAGAATATTTCCGGCTCTCATAGGCTCCAGTAAACGCAGTTGCATTTCTTTCCCATCGGAAAGTTTTATAGTCTGGCACACACAAGCCTTGATACCGTTTTTCTCCCTTACGCCTTCCTGTCCGGCAGCCGTGATAAATCCCATGTTACGGGGCTTGCTGTATTGCTCCAGAAACTCGTCATTATCCATTGGAGCTGCCAAAAGCGAAACAACACTGTGATGTACCTGTGACACAGGCTTCGGGGTTACTTTCTCACGCAGGTTGATTGTGTTATCCCCATTTTGTTGCTGCTGTCCGTCAGGCGTTACCTGTCCCTGTGCATTGGGCGTGTATTTGGCTGCAATCTGATAAGATTTTTCTATCAGTTCCAGTTGTTTATCCTCCGCACTTTTCGCAGCTTCGGCTTCTTCCAGTTTACGCTCCAATTCCTGCATACGCCGATCCAAAGCAAGCTGCTGTTCATCGGCTCCGCTTGCGGGTTGTTCATACCAACTGTTTAACTGGCGGTTTACATCCTGATAAGCATGGGCTGAAGATTGGATAGGAGAAGCCGCACTACGGGAGTTATCGGGAGAATCGGGAGTAACAGGAGCCGTGCGCACCTGTTTTTCGTAATCTTCCTGCGTTTTGCGGTCTTCATCTTCACCGAGCGAAAATGCAAAGTCTTGTAAACTACGCCTTTTATTTTCTTCTTTGTTACGCATGGCTTCCTGTTCGTAAGCTGTCCGCTTATCCCCTACAATACCTTCGTCTTTAGGGATGGGTAGTTCAGGGTTAAACCCGTCGGGTTGCTTTTCATCCTTTCCGCCGGAGGGCGCAAAGATGAGCCACATAGCCCCGATGAACAGCAAGACAAACAAGGGATAGACAAGCATCTTTTTCCGCTTCTGAATCTCCTGCGGCGTAAGCTCTTTTTTAGGCTTACTCTCTTTCTTTTTTTCAGTAACTTCCGGTTTCGGTTCGTTACCTTCGTTTTCCTTACTCATAATCAAATCTGTTTATTTGGTTGATACTATCTGCTTTCTGCTGATACTCCAGTTCCAGTTGCTTGATATGGTCTATCTGCATTTCCTGACCGCTTTTCTTTCCCATATTATATATGGAAGAAACCGTCATGTAGATGGAACCTGCGCCAAACACGAAAAGCATTACAAGGATTATAATAATCCGTCCGTCGGGCGTTATCTGCCCTAACAATGACCGCAGACCGTCTTCCATCCAGTCCCTTACGGCTGTAAGTTTTTTCTTTATCATGGCTTATCGGTCTATTGTTCTTAAATCCCTGTTTTCTATTATCTCAAAGCGTTCCATAGTGAACCCATGAGGATTATTGTCGCTTCTGACAGAGTTTATCAGGTCGCAGCGTGTAACAAGGCTTCGCTCCGTTACATTACTTGCCCTGATAATCATTTGCCGGGCGTAGGTCATTACCTTATAGGGATAAACATCGAGATTACATGCCACAGAATCAATCTGAATAATCTGATTGATATTACCCGACAGCCGGGTAGGTCAGCTCCCTTACGGGAGCCTTCCCCCCTAAGAACCGTACGTGAAAGTTTCCCTTCATACGGCTCAAGCAACTCAAAGTTTCTATTATGAAACCGGCTCAAAGTAATTTCCATTTATTGGTGTCAGTGATTTTACAGCATTTATTATGTGTTAGATATTTAATCTTTTTGCCATTTACAGTTTTATAGGTTAATGTCCATGTGGTTTTATCTGTTAAGAAATCACCACATACAGGACATCTTTGCATTTGATTTTCCCATGTTCGTAAAATGGTTCGATTACCATTAAAAAGCTCCAGCATTTGTTGAGTATGTCGTTTCTTATAGTAGGTATCCCATTGTGGGTCATAAGGATTCGAATCATTACATATTTTAATATGCCTGATGATTTTCTTGTTACACAACCTTTTCAGGGAGAATAATTGTCCTGTATTCTCTTCTTCCAGTTGTGTCCCAAATATCCAGTTGTTTCCCTCTATCGAATGGAAATATCGTTGTTTAATCCAATGTTTTCCTTTCTTGGGATGCCTCCTATACGACCACCTCCAAAGCTTTCGCACAATCATATGGTCTAACTTGTTAAATGTCTCTGATGCAACACAGTTCCTGTAATAATTTCCCCAACCATCTATCACTGGGTTCAGAAGTCTTATAAGTATCTCTTGTTTCGCAGACTTATTACGTTCAACAATCTCTTTTATCTTCCCGTAAAATTTCTTTACCTTATCTTTCGATGGAGTAATGAGAAGATTTCCTTTATATTTTCTGATGTTGAATCCAAGAAAATCAAATCCATCATCTATATGGGTTATCTTCGTTTTTTCTTCGGAGAGAGTAAGCCCTCTGACCGCTAAAAACTCTTTGACCATTGGCTTGATTTCATTTTCCAGTGTTTCCCTGTTTTCACAGGTAATGATGAAATCATCCGCGTATCTTACCAGATAAACTTTCGGATTGTAATACATTTTTCTTGTATTTATCGCTTTAAATCGCTTTGCAAGTAGACCATGCAAGCCGTCTAATGTCATATTCGCCAAAGTCGGGGAAATAATTCCTCCCTGTGGAGTACCTTCTTCTGTAGGAAAGAGCTGTTTGTTAAATACAAACCCGCATTTAAGCCATTTCTTCAACATTATTTTGTCCATTGGTATGTTATCAATCAACCATTGATGACTAATATGGTCAAAACAGCCTTTTATGTCTCCTTCCAGAATCCACTTACATTGATAGTCAGGAGATAGATGTAGGAAACATTGGCTAATCGCGTCTTTTGTACTCCTGTGTTTACGGAATCCAAAAGAACTTTTATCAGCAGTAGTTTCCGACACCGGCTCTAATGCCAGCAGATATAATGCTTGCATTGCCCTGTCTTTCATTGTAGGTATTCCCAGTGGGCGCAACTTCCCGTTGCTTTTCTTAATATGTACCCTTCTTAGAGGTTGCGGAGTGTAGCCTCTTCTCTTCAAATCAGCTATTGCTTTTGATTTGGAGAGGTGAGTAGACCATGTTGCTCCATCAACACCTGCTGTATCACTTCCTTTATTGGAAGTCACTTGTCTTACCGCTAATGCTTTAGCGGAAAACGAATGGGTCAAAGTCCATTGCAAGGCTTTCACCTTACCCGGACGACCCTCTTTCTGAGCCTTTACAATACGAGCTTGTAGCTTCTTAACCACCATCTCACATTTGTTCCAGTCCATGCTTTCCCAAATAGTGTTTTGTTGGTCAGTAGATGCACACGATGTTTTAATTTCGTTCATTTGCTTTTCTTCTTTAAAAAAGTTCTAAAAGTTTCTTGTAAAGAGTTACCTAACGCAGAAGTCTGCCCACTTTCGTGGCGAGTGATGTTGTCCTGTTCAATCCATAAACAGGGCTCAACTACATATCCCCCTCATTACAAGGGTAGCATTCGCTTTTTCTGCAATCCCATACCCGCACCCCCATAGGTTCACCTTGCGGCTCACTGTCCTGAAATTCAGGAGGAATACGGGTTTTCCGTGTTCTGTACATGTGACGATAAGATGGGTTAGAATCTGTCTTTTCACCGGCAGTACTAATGTTCGTGTAATCCCAGCATCAAGAGGATTAACCGACTGCATACCTTTTGGTAAAGCCTGTCAGTAGTCTTTGGCTTTTCTACAATCACGATGTTTAAGCGACAGTTCACATTTGTTATTCATACCATCCAGCCTAGCTCCCCTACTATATGACACTAATAGCAGTTGTCTTCCCCTCACGGTTCAAACTTCTCCTTATCGGAAGGGCTTCATTGTCCGAGCAGCTTAGTACAAAACCATTACTGGTAATGCACCTGCCGTAGGCTACTGCTGACGAAACAGCAGGTTCAATCAGATTATTACTCTCTTGTAATAGCCAGTTGAACAATCACATACACAACTTAGCACGTCACAGCAATGCGGTTGTAGTAACCTTTTTCCGACATATCCTGATAATAGCGGAAAGCACTTTTGTCCACCAGAAAGAGTGCCCTGTTGATGTTTGATTCAATGGCGCTTTTATCCGGTGATAAGGTAAAGAACAGTTCGTGAAATCGCTTGATATGCTCCCTTGCTTCAACAGGACGGTTTTGAGATAAGTCCTGTGAAAGAGCCAACATAAGCGATTTTCCTTCATCCAATACATAGATTTTCTGCCGTTGTGCTTCCGCAAAGCTGAATGAGTTCCAGACTGCATATCCGGTAATTCCTGCACACAGCACCACAAACACAATGGCGATAATCCTTATTTGCTTGAAACTTGTTTCAATATTTTTTAAACTTTTGAACTCCATGTTTTTAATTACATTTATTGGTTATTTACCAAGCAAACGACCGCCAACGTTTCCGGCTACTGATCCCGCAACGCCTCCGGCAATTCCACCTGCTTTACTTGCTGTTTTGTTTACTGCGCTTCCGTATGCACCCGCTCCACCTGATTGAATAATCCATCCGGCTACGGTCGGGATAGTGAAGTATCCGATAATTCCGATAATCAAGAATACGATATACACACCATTCGAGCCGTCGGGAATATAGTTCGGATCTTGCAACAAGGCTATATCCTGTTCAAGCATCAAAGTCTGTATGCGTGCCAGTACGGAAGAAAAAATGTCAGAAATAGGAAGCCACAGATATACGCTTATATAGCGTGTAAGCCACTGGGTGAGCGTTGCCTGAAACCCGTCATAAATGGAAAAGGCAAACGCAATAGGCCCCAGTATGGCTAACACGACAAGGAAAAATGTGCGTATCGTATCAATGACCAATGCGGAAGCATTGAACAGCAGTTCAAAGAAATCCCTGATTACCTGCCGGAACCATGCCTTGATATCATACCAAAGGCGTTCTCCCCACATACTGATAATTTCAGGCGTATCGGTAATACCGAGGTCTTTCATTTTTTGATCGTACACTTTATCATCGACAAGCCACGCTTTACCCTCACGGACACGGGCTTCGTACTCCAGATTATCTTTCTGTTGCTGATAGGCTTTCATATCCATTGTCTGCGATTCCAAAATGCTATGAGTACCTGTAACAATGGGACTCATAACCGCATTGATAGTTCCCAAAACCAGTGTAGGGAAAAACATTATACAAAGCCCTATCGCAAAAGGACGGAGAAGCGGAAACACATCAATAGGCTCCGCACGGCTTAACGCCTGCCATACCCTGTATGCTACATAAAAGAGTGCGCCCAATCCTGCCAACCCCTTTGCAACCCCAATCATGTTGCTGCAAAGAGGTATCATGTCTTGGTACAGATTCGCAAGAATCTGATGTAAGTTGTCAAAATTCATAACTGACTACATTTGTTTGATTACCAATATCTTTCGGCAGGACTACCGTAAAGAGATAATACCCTGTCCGTATCGCCTTTTTCTTTGGCACGGATATACGAAACCGATATACTCTTTTGGGTATAATACTTAGTCAGGTTACGATAGTCCAACATCTTAGTATAAATGTCATCTATCGCATCCATCCGTTCTTTATCGGACAGGGAAAGCCCGTTGCTTCCGGTAACTACGTTTTTCAAATCCGTTACCAACGCTCCCCCTTCCTCCAGTAGTTTGGCATAGCCTGTTGAGATTGCCGCCAGTTCATTCGGGGTAAAATTGGGATCACCCACCATTTTATTAAATCCGTTCACGTAGATGTCCGTAATTTCGCTGACCATTGAAATCGTCTTTTGTACCTTACGGGCATCTTTAATCAGATTGTGGACAGACTTCAAAGCGTCGTAGTATTCCTTTCCCTGATTGTAGATTTTGATACTTTCTTGCAGGTTTTTTATCATATTACCTGCCGTGGATGTACCTTGTATCGCACTTGTGATATTTTGCACAAGATTGGTCGGATCGGTTACAACCCACTGCGCTTTCGCCTGAAATGAGAACATAGAAAGTGCCACTATCAGGCACATAAATATTCGTTTCATACTTTTTATTTTTTAATGATTATTGATTTTGTGTACCTTAATCGTACACCCTTTTGTATTCGCCTTCGGTAGTAAGCAGAAGCATATCCCGCTCATCATCGTAGGCAATGCGAATCATACCGTAGAAATAGAAAAAGGTAATCCCCCAGCTCTGGCACAAAGGGACGGTAAACGCCGTGTTTTGTTTGTAAATAAACTTCAACCGGAACCGACTACCGTCATGGAATATTTTAAGTCCGGGGGAACCGCAAAGGCTTTCCCATGTCCCGCATATCTCTCTCATCGGGAAATGGGTATGAAGTTGCGGTGCCGCAAACGGCTTACTGTTTTTTCTTTTCATGGCATCTATCCTCCGTACTCCTGTCGCTTGCTTTCAGCAATCTGCTTAATCGCCAGTTCCATATTTCCATCCAGTTTTTCAGCCAGTTGCATCACTTCCATTTTCTCCGATTCTTCGGTTGTATAGGTGTAATATTCTTCCAGACTTACTTCTGTGGCATATACGGCACTTTGTACACCTCCTAACCCAAACCAGACTTCCTTGTATTTACGACTGGGTACATTGGACATATTGATAGAGAGTACCTGCGATTTTTCCTTTTCGGTCAATCCCAACAACGCCTGAATACTGTCAAATTTGTTCATGTATTTTCTTTGGTCGAGCAAAATTTTACAGTCGCTATTGTTGATAATACTCTCTTTCACAATAGGAGAAGCGATAATATCATCGACCTCCTGTGTAACGACAATCGCCTCTCCGAAGAATTTCCTCACAGTCTTAAAAAGATACTTAATGTACTCTGCCATACCCTCTTTAGCGATTGCCTTCCATGCTTCTTCAATCAATATCATCTTACGGATGCCCTGCAAACGGCGCATTTTGTTGATGAAACCCGCCAGTAGAAAAGCCAATGACGGACAAACGAAGCAACTCTTTGTAAATCAGGTATGATTGGCGTTTGATGTCCTATTGTCAGGACAGGCAAAAACGCCATAAAAAGACAGTTCAGGACGGAGTTCCGTTACCAAATCATTACCTATTTTGAATTAGGTAACAAGCAGTAAAACAGGGTAATTCAGACGGATTCCGACCGATGAAAAGAAAAAGTAAACGGGCTGTCTGCTTGTGTCATTGCTAATCGCTGATTGTCTGCGTTTTCCATTCTTCAAATAGCTCACTTAGGAAATAATTTTGTAACCAGTAAAAAGTGAGAAAATGAAAGAAGAATTAAAAGTGCTGTTCTATCTCAAAAAGAACCAGTCGAAAACAAACGGATTGTGCCCTGTTATGGGGCGTATCTCCATTGGTCGGACAATGGCACAGTTTAGCGCAAAACTCGAAGCGGATGCTTCCAAATGGAATGCAAAAGCGGGGCGTATGGACGGTAAAAGCCACCACGCATTGGGCGTAAACCGTAAGATTGATAAAATCAATCTTAGTATTAACAGGCATTACAGAGAATTAGTACAGAACAAAGGACGGGTAACTGCCGAAGAAGTAAAGAACGCTTTTCAGGGCATCGCATCCGTTCAGCAAACACTTCTAAAAATGTTTGCCAGGCATAACGAAGTTTACAGTAAACGTGTCGGCATAGACCGAAAAGAAAGCTCTTACAGAAAGTACCGTGACGCTTACCGTCATTTATCGGAGTTCCTTTTGAAAAAGTACCATGTACAGGATATGTCTTTCAGGCAACTGAACTTTGCCTTTATCGAAGCCTTTGATTTTTACTTACGGATAGAACTAAAAATGAAGCCAAATACCATATTGAATTATATCGTACCGCTTCGTAAAATCGTCCGTATAGCCGTCAACAAAGGTTATATTCCCGCAGATCCGTTTGCGGAGTACAAGCCAGTAAGGGGCAAAAGTGTACACCGCTATCTGACAAATGAGGAACTAAAGAAAATCATGTCAACTGACTTTCATACCTATTTCCGCAATCTTACCCGTGATTTATTTATTTTTTCGGCATTTACGGGCATGGCGTATTCCGATATAAGGAAGTTGACCTTTAAAGAACTTGTTACTACCGATGACGGCAACCTGTGGATAGTTTCGGCACGGAAAAAGACGGGAACGGTTTCCCGCATTCGCTTGTTGGATGTGGCGATACAGATAATCAGGAAGTACGAAAAAAAACGTACAGGCGATAAGGTATTTCCAACACTCAAATACACAACCGCAGATATAAACCTGAAACGGATAGCCGAAATATGCGGGATTGAAAGGAACGTCAGCTTCCACATGGGACGCCACTCGTTTGCCAGTTCGGTCTGCCTGTCGCAAGGCGTACCCATTGAAACCGTTAGCCGTATGTTAGGGCATCGGGATATTCATACCACACAGATATACGCTACTGTTTCCACACAGAAAATTACAAACGATATGAAAAAGCTATCCAAACGGATAGCGGGAAAATTCAGCTTTATCAAACAACCCGAAGAAACGGCAGTAAATCAATAATTATCAGCAATAACTATAAAAATCAGAATACAATGCGAAGTACATTCAAATATCTGTTTTATATTAACAGGAACAAAACAAAGAAAAACGGATTATGTCCCGTAATGGGTCGGATTACATTGGACGGTAATATCTCTCAATTCAGTACGGGTTTGGAAACCGCTCCCGAACTATGGGATGCAAAAGCGGGACTTTCCACAGGAAAGAGTATGCACGAACTAAAGGTAAACAGGGAGTTAAAGGAACTATCTGAGGCAATCGAAATGCATTATGCCCGAATGGTAGAGAAAGACGGATATATTACCGCAGAGCGTGTTAAAAACGCTGTTTTGGGAATTGCCAAAGAACCGACCACGCTATTAAAGGAATTGGAAGAAGCAACTGCCGAAATAGAAAAAAGCATCGGTATTAACCATACTATTGCTACATACAGGTCGTATGTAAATGCCTATTTGAACCTGTCCCGCTTCATTAAAACGAAGTATAAAAAAGAAGATATTCCTTTTAACCAGTTGGAATACTCGTTTATAGAGGATTACGATTTATACCTGAAAACGGAACAACGGATGACAGTAGGTAGCGTTATGCAACATATCGTTTTCTTGCGGAAACTGATAAAACGGGCAATGAACAAAGGAATCATCACAAGGAATCCGTTCTTCGGCTATGTTCCCGACCAACCTGTAAGCAAACATAAATGGCTGTCAAGTGAAGAAATAGAAAAAATTATGACTACCCCGATAGATAAGCCGGGCGTTGATTTTGTACGTGATATGTTCGTTTTCGGGGTATTTACAGGATTGTCCTACTGTGATATAAAGAGTTTGCGTAAAGAACAGATTTTAACCGATAGCAAGGGTAATCAATGGATAAGCATTAAACGGCAAAAGACAAATACAGAATCTATTGTTCCATTGTTGGATATACCGAAAGAAATTATTCGGAAATATGACGGAACTGGCGAGGGTGGCAAGGTGTTCAAAATGCTTTGTATGAATGTGGTTTGTTCCTATACCAAACAAATTGGAAAACTCTGTAAATTAACGAATAAGCTGACATTTCATCAAAGCCGGCACTCGTTCGCGACTTCGGTCTGCCTATCGCAAGGTGTTCCGATTGAAACACTTAGCCAAATGATGGGGCATCGGAATATCAAGACTACACAGATTTATGCGGAGATTACAGGGGCTAAGATTGAGGAAGATATGCAACTGCTTTCCCGAAAGATTAAGGATGATTATTTGCTGGCGGGTAGTTAATCAGGTAGATACTCCGATTTGCAAACAGAGCCGTCCTTTATAGGAACGGCTCTGTCTATGTTAGTTTAGCCCGTCAAGAACTTTCATCATTTCTAAAATAGTCCCCTCCGGCTTTACTTTTCCGTCCGCTAAATCACTTACTTCCCGAACAATCGCTTCGCCTGTATATACGGTCTTTATCTCCCTGCCAAATGAATATTCCTTTTTCCCTTTTTCATTGAACATACTTTCAATGACTGAAATAAACTTGTCTGCTGTTTCCGGCTCATCAAAGATAAGACTTGTCAAGCGTTGCATCTTATAGTAGATTGTCAATTCTGCTACAGTTTTTCTTTTTACATCCATATTCTACACATTATTATAATATGCTTTTATTAAGGATTTAGCCATTCTCTATCGGGTTTTGCCAGTAGTCTAGCATTATTGTATGCCCAGTCTAATGGTAAAACAGTATTTGCCCGATAGACCTCTCCCTCACTCGCTACCACGAGGGCAACATCGGCATTTTCTGCTGTAGTAATACATAGTGGTAAAAGAAGCTGTATAGAATCACTGTAGAATTGTGGTATCGCTGTTTTATAATTTCTTCGAATCCGAGTTAAAGCCGTTTCTATTGCACTCTTTATTCTTTCAACCTGTTGTGCTTTACTTAATGCTCTAAAACTTTCAGGAAAACGTTTTTCCCTATCGTCTAAGATATGTTCAAAATCAGGAATTAAGCGCTTCCCTGATTCATATATAAGTTCTTCTGCGTTTTGGAAATAATTAGCTAATTCAGGCTTTTCCGCAAAACTATTCATAATCCTATTACTTTCTCTGTCAAAACATTTAAAAATCCATGCCGGCTGTTTTAAATATCCATCATTAGTTCGAAAATAAGGATTATTACCTCTATGCTCAAAATAAGCAAATATATCTTCTTGTTTTATGGTTGCTAATCCTGTATTAAAACAGGCAAATCTTAACTCTTTTCCTGCTTCTTTTTTTGTTGCATATTTTATTTTACCTTCTCTATGCAAACGTAGAAAAGTATATGTAATATAGCTCTCTAATACAGGATATGCGCCTGTTTTATTTTTTATATAATCCCAGTTTCCATCTTCAGGCTGAGCATGATTTTTTGCCAAATCAATGATTGCATCCTCCCAATTGGGAAAGTGAGCAAACTTTTCCAACGCAGTTCTTGTATCTCTTAAAACAATTTCTATTGCTTGTAATCCTTTATCTGAAACACTTGGAGTAAACTCAACTTCAAAGCCAGATTCTATTTTCTTAAATCCAGAGCCAATAACATCAGAATGGTGAATAAAATACTTATCATCAGTTGAGGATAAAGAACGAATAAATCCAAAACCATTTTCAAATTGTTCGATAAGGCCAATTTCTCTATCAATTATACGATTAAGGTTTTTTGCTGACAATCCCTTAGCAGTAGTTTCAACCTCAAATTCAACTTCTTCATTTTCTAACAATATTTTGGCATCACTTAGGATTTCAGTAAAATGAATAAAAACTTCTTGGGGAGTACTTTCATCGGTAGAAATTTTCCCAAATCCTTTTTGAATATTAAAAAATAAAACTTTTCCTTTCATACAAATATTTTTATGTTATTATCTGCAAAGTTGTCAACGATTCATGTATTGATTCAATTATTATCAGACATCAATCTATGATGTTTTCTTATCGCCGACAAATTTAGTAAATATTTGAGAAACAGCCACAACTACACCCAGATTAGTTTCTGACTTACTAACGAAACTACTGACTAACACCAATTCCAAGCATATATTTTTCCTTTATTTATCTGTTAAACACCCCTCTTATGGAAAGAATGAATAAGGCAATGCTTTGGGGGAATTTACTCTTTTTGTGAAACAAAAAGGAAGAAATTCTTCCAAACCCGTAGGGCTTGGCATTGACGTTTCATTCTTGGAATATACCTTTGTGTACAGATAAATAAAGGATTACATTAATTTTTATCTTGAAAATAAGATATTAAATTCTCTACCGACACCGCATAATTAAAGTGGTCTATTGGATAGAAACCTAACTTTCTGGCAAAAGAACTACTTTTTTCGTTGGTTGATTCTATTCCGACATGCTTAAAACCGTATTTCAAAGCTATTTCAGCTAAGAATCTGACAAAATGAGAGCCATGCCCTATGCGTTCTTTATGAAAGCCTATTCGGGCTATAATAAGGCAATCAGGTGGGAATATACTTTCTACCTTTCGGATGCGCAAATATAAATCTACTCGGCTGTTTCTTCGGATAACTATGATATTATCAGGAGTGAGATATACAAGGGATAGACGGTACTTAAACCGCTTCATCAGGTATATATCTATTTCTTTCCGTATTTCTTCGTACTCGTTCATGTATCTGCGGTTTATGATTGTCTGAATCCTCGCTTCGGCTTCTTCTTTATTTTCTTTTTCACAGGAATTTGTTCTTCCTCTTTGTTGGCATCAGGAGTAAGCAAGCCTAATACAGAGGATAAGCCCAAATCAGGAAGATTGAAAGATTGTTTATCTTCTTTCTTATTATCCTGATTTACAGATTGTGAATTTGAAAGGTTGTCGTCTTGTTTATATGCAACCTTGTTTTCATTCGGTTCGTCCTGCTTATCTGCATTCATGCCTGTCTGCATATTTGTATTTTTTCTTTCATTGGCAATTTGTTTCTCCTGCATATTGACTTGCTCGGAAATACTGCCGTTCTTCATCGTGTTGTAATATTCAAAGGATTCGGTTAGTTGTCTATTATAGTTGAATAGCCTGTCAAATCCCTGCTCTGCCTGTTGAAACAGGTTTTTCCTGTCAAAACCACCCTTAACAGTTCCCTTTTGGGTGTTTTTATGGTTGGTTAGCGGAGATAGTTTTTTCTTATTGGTCTGGTCTTTCCGGCTGACAATCAAATGGCAGTGCATATTCAGTTCGTTGTTCGACCTGTCCCGACTGAAATGTATCTTTCCGTAAAACTTTATATCTTCTGCCGATAGTCCTTTGTTAAAGTTCTTGGCATATTCAGGAATAACCACTTCACGAATATACCGTTTCATGGCTTCGGCTTGCTCCTGTTCTGTATTACCCATTGCCTGAAGTTCTTTTTCTGACGGGCTTACATGAATAGCGTAAAACTTGGCATCCGTTTTTAGGAGTTGACCGATATTACTGTCTATATCTTTTATAACCTGTGATTTGTACAGATTATCATCTGTCAGGTTGAAAAATCCTTCGGTATAGATTCCCTGTTCCATGCGCTCCATATCTTCATGTTCGAGGTAATTACATAACTTTCGGCTACTGCCTGCATTATTGTATGTGCCTTTGGACGGTGGCGGGAAATCTATATTCATGGGTTACTCGTTTATCAGGTCGTTAATCTCGGCTCTTAGGTTCTCTTTGCGTTTGCCGTCCATTACTCCGCATGTTGCCAGTTCCGAATAAAGGGAAATCAGTTTCAATAGCTTCTCATTATTTCTTTGCTGTGTTTGGGTTTGCTTATTTATAGCATTGGAATGGCTGTCAATAGTAGCGGACAGTTTATCAAGGCTTGCGGACTGATTATTTATTACTACTGCTATTTTACCAAAATGTTCGTCTAACTTTTTCAGCACATTGACAAGGTTATCTTTTGAGGTGTTTATTTCCAAATTTACTTTTTCCGTCAGGATTCCGACAGCCGTATCGAACTTAACGGCTATTGAATGGCTTGTTCGTATCATCGGGTTGAGTTGCTCTTCTTCGTAGTGACGAATGAAACGGATAATATCATCCTGTCGTTTGTTAATCTTGGATAGTTCCGATTTTACGGATTCGGGAGCATCGGCAGGGTTGATATGAGCCTTGTCGATGTACCCGAATGCCAGTTTTACAACTTCACTCTTTTTCAGCGAATAGCGTTTACATATCTTTTCTACCAAACGCCCTGTTTCCTTGTCTATGGAAACAGTAGTATATATAATCTTTTGGGCTTCATTTTTCATTATAATTACTTTTTAATAGAATTTTATACTATTAAATGTCTGATAATTAGAGATAAATGCAAAGAGATAATTATTAGACTAATTACAGCGTGTTTGTATAACACGCTAAAGCCGAAGGCTTTGCCCCGAAGGGCAAGAGGAAGAACAGGACAAAGTCCAGTTCCCTCTTGCTTAATTTAACGAAACAAATAGAGCCGGTAGGCGAGGTTGTTTCTGCTAAATGCGGAGCATTAGTACAAGGCGTAAACTAAAACAAGCCTTCATTCGCTTGCGCTATTCTGCTTAAAATATAAAATGTAGAATCATTCATCTTTTTCGTCTTTTTTATCCTCATCTTTGGGCTTTGGGTGCTTCTTTTCAAAGTCCTGATAGGTTTGAAAATCCATATGGGAGCGCACAAACTCCCGCACATCGGAAGTGCGGTAATAGGTTTTATGGGCAATCATAAAAAAGGGTAGCTTTTTACTGCTTCGGTATCGCTGTAAAGTTCGATACGATACTTTCAGGAGAAATGCCAAATCTTGATTATCGAGCAGTTTCTCGTCTTCGGCAAATACCTCTTTGGTGTTGATGAGCGATTTAAGGTCTTGACCTATATCGTTCAACTTCTTGGATAGCTTATCCATCCACTTTTCAAAATCTTCGTTATTGATATACATGATTTACTTCGTTTTACAAATTAATACTACTTATTTTCAATGCATTGACGAAGCAAAGGACGGAAGAACGGGGAAGCAGAAAAAGGGGAGTAGTTAACTACTCCCCTGAAAGTTTTTGATAACAGCCTTTTATTTAGGTTGTTGCAAAACGGTTATTTTTCATCTTGTCAATTCTTACCCTCTTTATCCTTTCGGATTATGAGGTTTCGTAAGAAATCAAGTGCTTTCGTTCGATTGAACGGCTTACGGTCGAATACCTTTTCCTGTTGGTCGTAGATACTGCCGAAACTGCAATTGAATATCTTTTCAAAAGCATCTGCAATTTGGTTCAGGTGTGCGGGTTTTCCGTTTCGTTGAAACACTTTCTTTGAGAAGAAAAGAGCTATTACAATCTCTCCTAAAGCAACAATCCCCAAATCTTTCGACTTAGGGAGAATATACAGGTCGGATTGGAATGTCGGTTGACTGGATTGATAGAACTGTTCGGGATAGCGGATTTTAAGATTTAATAGTTCCCGTTCAGAATTAACAAGGTCTAACGCCTTTTGTAGGTAAGCAAATTTCAGGGCATTTTTCCCCCAGCCCGTACCGATAAAGCGATTTTAAGAATGCTAACTCAATACGAGTAGTATTCAGCATCCGAAAGATTTCAGAGTAGTTTTGTTCGGATTGACTCACTGTTTTTACTTGTTCCGTAAAGCATCCATAGGCACTTTGCATTTCTTCGTTTGTTACTTGTGAAGCATCAGACAATAGACTGATTAACCTCTCTCTTGATAATTCATTCATAAGCATAAATTTTAAAGTGAATATTTATAATCAGACCGAAGTCTTACTTTATGCTTAATGGTTCAGAATACCCTTCTATCATTATTGTTTCATTAAGGGCTTTGCGTTCCATAGTATGACGATTTGCTTCTAAAAATCCATTCTTGGGATAGCCTAAAATAAGCAAGGCTGTTGGCTCAATATAATCAGGAATAGCAAACTCACTTTTTATAATTTGAGGGTCAAATAGCCCTACCATAACACTACCTACTCCAACTTCTCTCGCTGCTAACATCATGTGATCTGTAATAATTCCTATATCTAAATCCCCTGAACATTTGTTATCAAATGGTCTTATTAAAGCATCTCTTGTATCTCGGCAAATAATCATCACACATTGAGAACCAAATGTTTTATATGCTTTTTGAATTTTTGTTATATTATCTGGTTTTTGAACGACTATAATACGTTGAGGTTGTTTATTGCATGCAGTTGGGGCAACACGTCCGACTTCTAATATATAATCAAGTTTTTCTTTTTCAACAGGTTGTTCTATAAATGACCTGATTGTACAACGACGTTTTGCTAAATCTAAAAACTTCATATTTCTTACTTTAGTTTTATTATATCAATAGAATTAACACAACCCTGAGTAATAGTTTTCATGCCTTTATGCATTTAACCATTAGTCTGAATGTATTGTCGCAAATTTACTTAGGAAGAGGTATGGGAATACTGTATAAAAACGACTTTTATGATTCAAAATAGATGCGGGTGTCTATTTTTGAAGGCAACATTAAGAAAGAGGAAGGAGTGTTTCCTGACAGTCGTTTTACTTCTCTTGAAAGATGAGGCACATCGTAGTATCCTGCTAACACGGCCGTTGACAGCAAATTATCATAAGATGTATTTCTTAATAAATCAATTGCATTCCAGAATTTAACTATTCGACTATATTCTTTAGGCGAGTATCCTGTATATATCTTAAATTTTCTCTCAAAATGGCGTTGGCATAAACAAACATCTGCCATCAATGAGTGTATGGAAATCATCCCTTTATCTCGATTTATCCTATCAACGGCAAAGAGGATTTCCCCGTCTGCTTTTGGAGTATGCTTACTTAGGCATTTTATTAGAAACTCATCAATTATATCTGTCAAACTTTTGGAATCGTGTTGGCTGCATAACCTTTCTATGAAAGAATTGTCGAAAATATTCGTTAAGTCACTGGCATTACATCTATGATTGAGTAATTCGTTCAAAGGTAATCCCATAAAACTATATAAACCACATGGTAAGAAACGAATGCCAAATACATGTACACTGTTTGTAAATGTAACTAATTCCGTATGTGTATTCATTGGACCTACAAAATATGAACAGTATGGCTGCATTTTCAAGTTATTGTTTATATCATTAACAGCTTCTCCGAGAGTAAAGACAAAATCAGTACATCCATATGGCGGGATACTGATTTTCGTTCCATATTCTGGTTGTCCTTTATATTCCCAATATTTGTCAATATAAGGAGATAGTATATTGCATGGCAAATATTCTTTATACATGTACACAAGCGTAATAGACTACAAAAGTAATGATTTTATGTGGTTGAATCTAATTTATGAGGTGTTGTTATTACAGGTTCAAAATACTTTTCTATCTTTGTCGAAGAGTTATTTGAAACAATGGAAAAGCAAAGCAAACCAAAGAGTTTCGCTCGTTTCTAAATCATTACCCATTCTACTTTTGCGGTTTATTAAATGCTTGTCAAATAGCGAAATAGCAAATAAACGCATTTTCTTGATAAACACTTCCATGATTATGATCGTTACGACGGGAAATAGGATTTTATGGTCTTTTATCGCATCTATCTCAAAGACAATGAAGCGTTTAGATAATAAATCCAGTTGCTTATCCGAGTTCAACAGGAAGTCGTATTCACCCCCGCGATAGTACGGCTCCAGTACATTCAGGAAATTCGCTATATCGAAGTCCTTTTCACGTACTTTCTTTTCTTCCAGTACCTTTTTGTAGTCATCACGGACAAACTCATAGAATGTGTTGAAAGACGGTATCAGTTTTTTATCGGTTTTCAACTTTTCTATATACTGGCTGACTGCATTGGAGAGGGCAACTTCTTCCGCCCGTGAAGGCGGCTCATTATCCCTTTTCCACAGGGTAAGGATCAGCGTTTTTATACTCTCACGCTTTTCAATATCGAAAACATTATCATCCGTGTAAAAAGGATTGAAAGCAATCGGATTTTGTTCCGTGTAAGTAAAATATACTCCATCCTGACCACCTGTGCGCTTGTTGATTAGGTTGCATAATCCCTGATAAGAGTTTCCTGTGTCCACCAAAACGATATGCGTACCCTGTTCGTAGTATTGGCGCACCATGTGATTTGTAAAGAAAGATTTGCCACTTCCCGACGGCCCAAGAATGAATTTATTCCTATTTGTAATAATTCCTTTTTTCATGGGCAAGTCGGAAATATCCACATGGAGTGGCTTACCTGAAACCCTGTCCGCCATTTTGATACCGAACGGACTGGGTGAACTCCGGTAGTTTGTTTCTTCCGTGAAAAAGCACAAGGCAGGTTCGATAAATGTATAGAACGCTTCTTCCGCAGGAAAATCCCCACTATTACCCGGCATTCCTGCCCAGTACAAAGTAGCGGCATCCACAGTATTGTGTCTGGGCTTACATTCCATAAGAGCCAACTGGCTACCTACGTCATTGCGGATATGTTTTAGTTCTTCCACATCATCACTCCACGCTATCACGTTGAAATGCGCCCTGATGGAAGTCAGCCCGAAGCTATGCGCTTCGTTTAGATACTGGTCGATCCACTCCTTATTTATTTGATTTCCACGACTGTACTTTGAAAGCGACTGCATATTCCTTGCACTCTTTTCAAACTTCCGAAGATTCTCCGCACTATCCTCAATAAATAAATACTGGTTGTAGATATGGTCGCATGAGAGAAGTAATCCTACCGGAGAAGCGAACGACAAACGGCAATCACTTCTATCGGTCGATAGTTTTTCATACCGCATATCCGTTCCAATACGTCCGGGCAGATCTTCTGCATCCGAAAGCGTATGCAGGCAAATATGTTTACTACCTACCCGAAGTCCGTCGGCACCCAGTTCCATATCCTGCAAGCAGGTGGTATCATCGAGCGACAAGGCGAAATACTTTTCAATAAGCCCTGCCTTTTCATCCGTTCCTGTAATCTCATCCGAACTGATACGGGTAAGCGTAATAAATCCGCTATCATTCATTATCCGTTCAAATTGCCCGACAGCTTCCAGAAACTTCACACTCGTATCCTTATTGACTTCTTTAGGAATAATGTTCCCACGACAAAGCGATGAGAAGTTGCTTTGCATTCTCATTCGCTCTTTCGTTGTTTTAGTCAGGAACAGGAAACATGAGTGATTCAGGAAAGGACGTTCGTTGAAGTGCTTTTCAAAACTGCGGGATAAGAAACTCATATCATCCTTATCAGTCTGTGGTTTGTAGGTTTCACGCACAAACCAATCTTGTTTATGCACCACACTGTATTCAGGAAGGACTTTTACTGCTTTCGTCCAGGACGAGTGTATCGCTTCATATTCCGTATTGGTTACTGTAAACAATTCCGGCAGCTCCACATAATAAGCGACCGTAATATCCGCATCCTTTGAAATGATGCAGTCATGTTCGACAGCCAGTAACGGGAACTTGTTTTCAATGGTAGATGCCTTCATTATATTACGCATATCCTACCTCCTTTCTTTTCCGTTTGAACAGGCGGTGCGGAGTTTTCCTGTTTATCAAATAGCGGGGATGCTGTTTTACAGCCATGACTTTCATTAAGCCATGTTCCCCGTATTTTGTATTCAGGTTAAAGGTCATCCATACCAATACCGATGCAGCGATTACACCGAAGCCGATACACACCCACTGATCCACGCCTGCCATATACATAATGACAAAGACAATGAATACGGCAAGCAAGCCTGCGGCAAATATGAAAAGGTATTGTGATTTTAAACCTTTGAACTCCACGCTTTTGCCTATCCCTTTGTTAATATTAAACTCCATAACTCTTATCTGTATGAAGCTGATTAAAGGAAGAAGGAGCGCAGGATGGTAGCGGCAACTATAAGAAATATACAGGCACCGAACCACGACGCGGCCGTTTTCGATGTATCGGGATCGCCGGAACTGAATTTTCCGTACACCTTTACACCCCCAATCAAACCGACGACCGCACCTATGGCGTATATCAATTTTGTGTCGAGTAGGTCAGCCCCATTACTGGGGCTTTCCCCTCTAAGAACCGTACATGAGAGTTTCCCCTCATACGGCTCAAGCAACGCATTGCTATTCTTGCTGAAGAAATAGTTTTGCCTCATTTCCTACTAATTTTACTGGGTTTAGACTTCTTAGGTTTACATGACCTGTGAATAAGAGTTTTGAACGGTTTTCCATTGACGTTCTCCTCTATGGTAGTCCATCGACGGTCATTGTCTATTATCTTTCCACAGATTGGACAGCGCATCCTTTGATGTATCCATATTATCGCGAGCAAATTTTCAACCTCACGTAGTTCTTGCTCTGTGTTCTTTAACTTGCGTCGCATATAATATGTAGCATCAGCAGGGTCGTATGGATTGGAAGAAGTTTTCACACGCACGTACTTTTGGATTGCTGTGTCCGACAACCTTTTGAGCGAGAGTCCAACCTCTTTTTGGGTTTTCTTGTTCATGGTTGTGGCACAAAAACTCCAATCGCGTCCTCGTACCTGTTTGAAATACTTGTCTTTAATCCACTGTTTCCCTTTCTTGGGGTGTCTGCGTTTTGCCCATTGCCAAAGCGTTTTGTAAATTTCAAAGTCCACACGAGAGAATGCCTTTGATGATGCTCCATAGCGGTAATAGTTAGCCCACCCGGGTATCATGTAGTTAAGCATCCTAACCATAGACGATGCCTTAGCCGACTTGTTCCCTTTGATTTTCGTGCGTACCTTGTCACAGAAACTCTTCATCGCATCCTTTGACGGTTTGGTGAGCAGCTTGCCATTGGAGTATTTGCGGATGTTGAAGCCGAGGAAGTCGAAACCCTCACTGATATGAGTGATTTTGGTCTTTTCTTCCGAGAGCATCAAACCGCGTTCCTCCATAAACTGCTTTACCAAAGGGAGAATAATCTTTTCGATTGTCTCCTTGTCTTTGGCTGTGATGATGAAGTCGTCCGCATAGCGCACGAGGTTGGTTTTGGGTTTAATCCACTTGCGTCCGTTCGGGTCTGGTTTCCAATAACCTTTCACCGCCTTTTTCACAAGTAATTGAAGCCCGTCAAGGGTCATATTGGCAAGAGTGGGAGAAATTATGCCGCCTTGTGGTGTTCCCTCTTCGGTGGGGAAGAGTTCACCATTGAATACATAACCACTTTTGAGCCATTTGCGTAGCATTTCCTTATCCATAGGGATATTGGCGAGAAGCCACTCATGGCTGATGTGGTCAAAGCATCCTTTGATATCACCCTCCAGCACCCATTCGGGAGCGATTTCCTTTGAAAGTACATTGTGACACTGGGATATCGCATCTTGGCAGCTTCGATATTTTCGGAAACCGTAAGAGTGTTGGTCACCTGTGGTTTCAGAAATAGGGTCGAGTGCCATTAGATAAAGAGCCTGCATCGCTCTGTCTTTCATAGTAGGAATACCCAAGGGGCGTTTCTTTCCATTCTTTTTCGGTATCTCCACGCGGCGCAGCGGCATCGGTTGATAGCCACGGCGTTTAAGCGTGTCGATTGCTTTGGCTTTTGCCGCGTCCGTTGTCCACCTTACATGGTCAACACCTGCGGTGTCCTTGCCTTTATTAGTAGTAACCCGTAGTACAGCCAGATAGCGACCGTAGAACGAGTGGGTCAGCAACCACTGCAAAGATTTGACTTTACCATGTCTGCCTTCCCTTTGAGCCTTTACAATACGCGCTTGCAGCTTCCGAACATAGTCCTCCGCCTTGTGTCGGTCGATGTTTCGCCAACGCTCGGTATGGGAGATTGCCTTGTTTTCAGGCGCACACGATATTTTAATTTCGTTCATTTGCATTCCTTTCTTTGGAAGTTCTAAAAGTTGATTGTAAAGTGTTACCATATGGAAGTGGGCACACTTTCGTGTCGGATAATGTTGTCTTCGCCACACGTGACAAAGGCTCAATCCGTATCCGCTCCATTACAGAGCGACATTCGCTTTTTCCACTTTCCTATATCCGCACTCCGTATAGGCTTGTCTTACGGCTCGCTTACCCACTCTTAAAGAGAGGGAGGAATACGGACTTACCACGTTCCGTGTAAGTGACAATAATGGGTTAGGTCTGTCCTATCCACCGGCAGTCGTTATGTCCGTGCAACCCCACCTGGACAGGGAGTTGACCGACTGCACACCTTTTGGTTCAAGCCTACAGCCTTGCTCTTGGAGCGTAGCCCTCAACATCTTTTGGCTTGTTCTTCGTAACGATGTTTATCAGACATTCACATTCAGTTGACCATACCATTAAGTCTCGCCCCTCGACAGAATGATGTTATCTGCCATTGACCTCCACTCGCGCTTTGGTCTGTTCCTTTCGGAAAGGGTACTTTGTCAGGACAGCTTCGCACAACAGAATTACTTCACAATGCACGTGTCCTCAGACTACTGCAAACGGAATTGCAGGTGCAATCAATTATCTATAAGATTACTGTTACACAATCACTTACACGACTTTTCGTGTCACACCCCCGGATCGAAATAGCTCGTTACCATGTTCGTGGCCTCGGTAATGCCGCCAATTCCGTTACCTTGTGCGAATGCACTTGAAACAGCAGCCAGAATAAAAGCTGCCGACATTAGAAATTTTTTCTTTGTCATAATGAGAAATTGTTTAAAAAATGGTATCGGGGTGGATAGTCCCGATACCGGGTTGATAAATCTTGTTACTATTGAATTTTTTAGTGGTTGATAGCGCGAAAGCTATCCGTAATCTCTTTCTTTCATCTTTCTTTGTTTTACATTATTATTAATACTTTTCGCACTATGCGAAATCTCTGATATTAAAATTGTCGGGAGCCTTTTTGCCGTTTCCGGCAGTTCCGGCTTCCTTGTCTTTCCGCTCATAAAAAGCCGAAAGGCTTTCAGCCATAAGGTCGGTAACGATTCGCTTTGCATCGGGCTTACCAGAAACCACCTGTTCAAACATATCAGTCTGCCGTATCTCCAGTAAAGTATCGCCCGCTTTTCGTTTTTGCTCCGGCGTTGCTTCATTCGTCCGGTTTACAGTGCGGACTGCATTACCCAGATCATCGAACTGAATACCTGAAGCGAGTACGGCTTGTGCCGTTCCTTCCACTTCTTCCGTTTCTTCTTCGTCTTCCGGCGCATCTTCGTTTTCGTCCGTCATTTCATATTCGAGCGGATAATCTATATCCATAGGCTCGTTTTCTTCATCCGGTGGAGTGTCGGAAAACGCTTCTTCCAATTCCTCCGGCGGCACTTCCGCTGATGGCTTTACCTCGTTAGGCGAAGCAAATATATCGGGATTTTCAGCCTGATTTTCAGATTTTAGCGAGGTGGCAGTGAGTGGCTCCGATTTGGCAGCGAGTGGCGTCGATGCGCTTAAATCAAATGTGCTTTTCCCGACAATATTTTCCTTCAAACGACCTGCTTCATGAATGGAGCTACCCTGACCGATAATGTTCTTTTTTCGTCTTTTTCCTGCTCTTGCCCACAAGAAATAAATTCCGACAAAAAGGGCATACAGGATAACTACGGTTATAAATATCTTTTCCATCCTTACTTTTTAGGGTTTAGGTAATCATCATTGTTATTCTTCTTATACTGTTCTGAAATCTCATCCTGAAAGGTTTCAAAATGATGCTTCAGGACATTGTCTATGTAACTGAATATGGTTACTTCATTTTTTCCTATAACCCCTACAATCTTTGAAATCCGGTTATGGTATTCCTTACGGATACTTACTAATTTTCCGTTTCTTGTCGGGATACCTGCATTGACAAGAAACTGTTTCTTATAGCCGGAAGATTCGGGTTTCGTTTTATCACCCGGAACGACTATCATTTCTATTTCAGGAGCCGTTTTTTCTTCGTATTCTTTCCGCATACGTTTCTTATAGCGAATAGCTTTCGGCAGAATAATTGCCGCCAGTATCACCAATCCCCAGAGGACAATTCCTATTATTGCCTTATCTCCGCTATCTATTAAAAATGGACTGACTATCATAATTTGATTGTTTTATTGTTAGAAAATTCCTTCGTTGTTTTTATTGTACAATTCCGTTATCTCATCCTGATAAGCAGCAAAATGTTGGGACAGTACATTATCTATATAGCTGAATAAAGACACCTGATTTTTACCGATGACCTGAACGATCTTCATAATCTTTTCATGGTGGTCTTTGCGTATGTAAACAGATTTTCCGGTACGTGCCGTAATGCCGACTTCCTGAATAAACAGGCTTTCGTAATCAGGAGATTTACTGCGTTTCCGTTTGGTTTCCTCACGGGGGGATTCTTCCTGAATAACTTCCGTTTTTTCAGGTTCCACGCTTTCCGCTTCCTGTTCCTGTTTCTTTTCGTGTTCAGGAACTAATGCTCTGGGTATGGAACTCGGATTATTCCGGCGTTCCTTATTCTTGAATGAGGATATGACAAAACTGGCATCAATCTCATTCAGGTTTACTTCTTCTTTCTTTTTCGCCATAATCGGTTATTTTAAAGTTTCCAACATTTCATCTATCAGGGCATCGAGGTTACTGCCTCTTACCAATGCTTTGTCCGCAGGGAACAGTGTAGAGCGGAACAGGGCTTTGTGGTTTACCGACTGCTCCCGGCGGAACCGCTTACTGTCGGGCAGGAATGTTTTGAAAAGCGGGAAACCCAGTTTATCAATCACATCTTCATACACTTCGTAGAGTTCGGTTTTCTCCCGACCATCAACGAGATTCCAAAGCAGGTACAGCCCTTTGATTTTTGCTTTGCCGGGCGTAATCAGGGCATCATTGACCGTAATCACATATTGCAGGGTGCTTTCCAGTACCAACCTGTCAGCACTGATCGGAGCAATAATGTAATCCATGAGTGAAAGCGTGTGTACAACTGCCGGATTGTTGATTGTTCCGGGCAGGTCGAAAAATACGAAGTCAGGCTGCAATACTTCAATAACTTCCTGTGCATCTTCCATAGCATTTTCTGGGCTGCTTTCGATAACTTCATAAGCCTTTTTACCCAATGCAGAAAACTGTTCGTAAGCCATGAGCTTGTAATGGTCATCATCCATCGACATTTTTATATCACGCTCACGCATTTCCGCAATCGAGTGTTGTGGAAAGTCGCAATCAATCACGGCTACGTTATAGCCTTTCACATAGTGCAAGTAAGAAGCAACCAACACCGTAAGAGTTGTTTTTCCGGCTCCCCCCTTTTGGGTACTGAAAGCCACGTTCAAAGTTTTCTTTTCCATTGTCTGAAATTTTTAATTATTATACATCGTTTGTATCTCTGTCCGGTTGAACAACCGTCTGTCTGTTCAGCCATACGTTTGATTAGTTATCCGTTCATCTGTCCGTCCGTTTGACCGTTTAGCCATTTGGCTGTTTGTCTGTCCGTCTGTTTAGCCGTTGGAACGTTTAGCCGTTTAGCCAGTCATTTGTTTGTTCAGCCATTTGTTTAGCTATTAATCCGGCTGTATCTCCATATAGCCGACTGTATGTTTTTATATCCGTACAGCTATTCATTTAGCTATCCGGCTGTCTGTTCATACAGTCATTTTCTCTGCAAATAAAAACCTATTTATTAGCAGAATCATCACTTTTTCACGAGGTGGCAGTGAGTGGCGTCGATTTGGCAGCGAGTGGCTTCGCTGCTTGGAATACAGCACGTTACTTTAGCCTATAACTTTGCTGCATGAAATGTCGGGAGATATCCGACCGCCATTTTCGCTCGTTTACTCGCATTCATATCTGTCCCTGTTCAGGACAGATTTTATTTGCGTCATGGCAAATAGCAAGCTGTGTTTTTTGCTGCACGAAACAAGTTCTGCTGCAAAAAACGCTTGCCCCTCCGGGGGGGCGCAACCTCCGAAGTCGGTTGCTTATAATGAATCATTCGGGCGATGATTGTTAAGGCGGCAAGGGTGCCTAACGACGGATTATACCACTAAAAAATCCGACGTATGAATGAAAAAGCAAAGAATCTCCCCAAAAGGGGAAAAGGGGGTAGAAACCCCAAGAATGATCCGGCGAATTACCGTTATTCGGTAAACTTCACCGCAGTAGAACATGCCCGGTTCCTCACCATGTTTGAGCAATCAGGGCTACAATCGAAGGCTCGTTTTATCGCTGCCCGTGTTTTCGGGGACGAGTTTCGAGTGGTAAAAATCGACCGTTCCGCTATGGAATACGTTACTAAACTCACATCTTTTTACGCACAATTCCGTTCCGTTGGGACGAATTACAATCAGGTTGTAAAGGAATTGCATACCAATTTTTCAGAAAAGAAAGCACTTGCTTTGCTCTATAAATTGGAAAAGGCAACGGTAGAACTGGCAGAAACGGGGAAAAAAATTCTGGAATTATCGGAAGAATTTAAGGAACAATGGTTGCAAAAATAAACATCGGTAGTAACCTGTACGGTGCATTGACGTACAATCAGGAAAAGGTTGATAAAGGTCTGGGAAAGATATTAGGTGCGAATCTTGTGTTTGAACCTGCCGATGGACACTTCAACGTTATTGATTGTATTGAGGACTTCATGCAGTTTATCCCGTCGCACTTCCGTACCGAACAACACGTTTTCCATGTATCCCTGAATCCACATGAGGATGATGTTTTGACAGATGACCAACTGGTAGATATCGGAAGGGAATACATGAAACGATTGGGGTATGGCGATCAACCTTATCTGATATTCAAGCATGAGGACATTGAGCGGGAGCATATGCACATTGTATCGCTTCGGGTAAAAAGCGACGGAAAAAAGGTTTATGATGGAAAAGAACATGAACGAAGTAAGGCTATAACAGAAGATTTGGAACGGGAATATAACTTGCATCCGGCAGAAGGACAAAAGCAGGGTGAACAATGGGAACTAACCCCTGTCGATTTTTCAAAGGGAAACCTTAAAAAGCAGATTGCATCCGTTATCAAACCGCTGGCTTCTATGTATCACTTTCAAAGCATGGGAGAATATAAAGCCGTCCTTTCCTTATATAATATAAATGTTGAGGAACTGAAAGGCGAGGCAAAAGGAAAGCCTTATCGGGGATTGCTTTATTCCGCTTTGGATAGTGAGGGCAACAAGGTCGGCAATCCGCTAAAGTCTTCCATATTCGGGAAGTCAGTCGGTTACGATGGACTGGAAAAGCGTATGGAGAAATCTGCCGAACGCATCAAAACTAAAAACCTGAAGACACATACATTAAAAGCGGTATCGGAAGCCAAGCAGGGCAGCCAAAGTGAGAGCGAGTTCCGAGCGAAGCTAAGGCAGCAGGGTATTGATGTTCTGTTTAGGCGGAATGATGAAGGACGGATATATGGCGCTACATTCATAGACCATACTACCCGCACCATACTGAACGGTTCCCGATTGGGTAAAGAGTATTCCGCTAATGTTTTCAATGACCTGTACGGTGGAAAACAGGAACAAGCACAAGAGCCAGTCAAAGACACACGCCTTTCTGATGTTTACAATAATATTCAGCCAGGCACGCACCATGATAACAGTTACACTTCGGATAGTGTAACCGGTGGGCTTTTCTCAATTCTTAATCCGGAGCCGGAGAACCATCCTAAAGAAGAAATGCCATTACCACGTCGTAAGAAAAAAAAGAAGCGCAGGTATGGCAGGCAGATGTAATAAAATATAGGTTTTGTTTGTCATTTCACCTATACGATAAAAGACGGAATCAGGTTATTGATTTCGTCTTTTATAATTAATAACTTGCCCATTAGGATGTTGAATCAACAAAGTTATTGTCTGTAATTAACTATATTTATTCTGGATCTGCCGTGTGTTGCTTTTTTTTATAGTCAATTAAATCTTTACCCGAACCTTTCATCAGATCAATAGCCCATTTTGTTATTACTACCGAGCTTATTATACCACTCAAACAATCTAACCAATATATCTGCCAAAACATTCCGATAGTTAGGGCAATAATAGCGGTTATACTTGTTAATCCGTCAGCCAATACATGTAGGTATGCCGAGTGGATATTATGGTCACGATGCTCATGATCGTGATGCAGGAATACTGCACTTAGAGCATTTACAATCAATCCAACAATGGCAACGATAATAGCTTCCTTGAAAAATATATCTACTGGATTCATTAACCTTTGTACGGATTCAACTGCCATCAATACAGCTACAATCAGCAATGCTACGGCACTCGTATAGCCGGATAAAGCCAATAGTTTCCCTTTATTGAATGAGTGATTTTCTGTTTGTGAATACTTACGGGCTGCATAGTAAGCAACCCATGTCAGACCTAAAGCAAGTACATGGGAAGCCATGTGCCAGCCGTCAGCTAATAATGCCATTGAGTTAGTCCAGTACCCGAAGCTAATTTCTACTACCATTGTTGCGGCTGTCAGCAAAACAACCCATTTGGTTTTCTGTTCGTTGGTATGTGTATGATTTTTAGTATGCGGATGATTATTCTCAGCATGATTATGTTTATCTCCCATGATGATTAATATTTTATTTGGATAATCGTCTTATTATTTAGCTAAGAAGTTATTTATAAAATATTATTCTTGGGTGGATGCCAGATTGAGTTAATAAGATTTTGAGGAATATAATATGTGTGATCCGGTATTTTAATATCGGATTTTATGGCAAATGGTTTTTCAGGATTGTCGAAAGAATGTTCCGCAAATATAAAAGGATTAATATGTACTGTATTAAGTGAGTTATGAAAAGGCAAAGATGCGTGATTGTGATTTGCCTTTTTTTTCGTTTTATGCTCATTTTCGGAATAATGCAGTTTAAAAAAATCTTTTAAGTCAATGGATGTTTCTTCAGTGTGTTCGCAATAATGTTGGATTAAAAAAGGCAAGCGATATATTTCCTGCAAAACAGTATTAGTGAATCCTATTTGCAGGGACAGTAAAGTAACGACTATGATGGTCAAAAATTTCACGCCTCAAATTTAGCAATATTCCTTAAAATAGTAAATCACTATTTTAAGGTATTTACTTATAAGGTACCTCTTATTCCATTTTAGCGCCACTCGCTGCCAAATCGAAGCCACAAGCGACCACATGACAGAAAATCAATCATTTACAAGAACAACCTCTCTAATTTCGCTTCTCAAACTTTTAATTTTTAAAGATTATGCAACAAGAAGATGATTTAAGAGGACTTGCCAAAGTGATGGAGTTCATGAGGGCAATCAGTATTATTTTTGTAGTGATAAACATTTATTGGTTTTGCTATTACGCTTTGCGTGAATGGGGAATCAATATTTCGGTAGTTGATAAGATACTACTGAACTTTGACCGGACTGCCGGACTATTCGGTAGTATTCTTTATACCAAATTATTTGCCGTTGTTTTCCTTGCCCTTTCGTGTCTGGGAACTAAGGGAGTTAAAGAGGAAAAAATCACTTGGCCGAAAATCTATGTTTTTCTGACAATAGGTTTTATCCTGTTCTTTATGAATTGGTGGATACTTGAATTGCCATTACCTGCATCGGCTACAACAGGTTTTTACATCCTGACAATGGCAGCAGGTTATCTGTTCCTTTTGGTCGGTGGATTATGGATGAGCCGTTTACTCAAAAACAATATGTTCGACGACGTATTCAACACGGAGAACGAGAGTTTTATGCAGGAAACACGGCTATTACAGAGTGAATATTCCGTGAACCTGCCTACGAAATTCTGGTATAAGAAAAAAGAATGGCGGGGTTGGATAAACGTTGTAAATCCTTTTCGTGCAAGTATTGTGTTAGGAACTCCGGGCAGTGGGAAGTCATACGCTGTTGTTAATCAATACATTAAGCAACAAATTGAGAAAGGATTTTCAATGTACGTGTATGATTTTAAGTTTCCTGACCTTTCTACAATCGCTTATAATCATTTACTGAACAATCAATTAGGCTACAAAAAAGTCCCCACGTTTTACGTGATAAACTTCGACGATCCGAGCCGTTCACACCGATGTAATCCAATCAACCCTTCTTTCATGGAAGATATTAGCGATGCTTACGAATCGAGTTATACAATTATGCTTAACCTTAATAAAACATGGGTGCAAAAACAAGGCGACTTCTTTGTGGAATCTCCGATAATTCTGTTTGCTGCTATTATATGGTATCTCCGAATTTATAAAGACGGAAAATATTGCACATTCCCTCATGCGATAGAGTTCCTGAATAAAAGGTATGAAGATATTTTCCCTATTTTGACAAGTTATCCCGAACTGGAAAACTACCTAAGTCCCTTTATGGACGCGTGGCTTGGGGGCGCAATGGAACAGTTGCAGGGACAGATAGCAAGTGCTAAAATACCGCTTTCAAGAATGATTAGCCCGCAATTATACTGGGTAATGAGCGGTGATGAGTTCACGCTTGATATAAACAACCCTGATGATCCGAAGGTATTAGTCGTAGGCAATAACCCCGATAGGCAAAATATATACGGCGCAGCTTTGGGACTTTACAATTCCAGAATAGTTAAATTGATAAACAAAAAAGGGCAATTAAAGAGTTCGGTCGTAATCGACGAATTACCGACAATTTATTTCAAAGGTCTTGACAATTTGATCGCAACAGCCCGTAGTAATAAGGTTGCTGTGCTTTTGGGCTTTCAGGATTTTTCGCAGCTAATAAGGGACTACGGGGATAAGGAAGCAAAAGTTGTGATGAACACCGTAGGAAATGTTTTTAGCGGTCAGGTTGTGGGAGAAACTGCAAAAACATTATCCGATAGATTTGGTAAAGTCTTACAGAAACGCCAGTCTATGACTATTAACCGCAATGATAAATCGACCTCTATAAGTACCCAGATGGATAGCTTGATACCACCGTCCAAAATCAGTAACTTGACACAAGGGATGTTTGTCGGAGCGATTGCCGACAACTTTGATGAACGTATCGAGCAGAAAATTTTCCATTGTGAAATAGTTGTAGATAATGCAAAGGTAGCTGCCGAAACTAAGGCTTATCAATCTATTCCTATTATTACCGACTTTAAAGACGAAAACGGAGTAGATAAGATGAAAGAGCAGATACAGCTCAACTATAACCGTATCAAAGAGGAAACCAAACAAATTGTTGCAGAAGAACTACAACGCATTAAGGATGATCCTTCATTGGCTCATTTATTACAGCAACAAGAATAAATATACATATATATATAATGTAGGAGAGCCGGATTTCCGGCTCTTTGTTTTTCCTATAACGCCACTCACTGCCAAATCGAAGCCACAAGCGACCACCTGCCGAAAAATCAACAGCTAACCTCTTGATTACCGCTACTTTTATTCTGCATTAATAGTGATGCAGAACAAAAACAGTTTTTATTATGGATGAAAAATTAAATCCGAAAGACAAAGTTCTCCTGATGCGAGATGAAGGAGAAGGCAACAAACTCAAAGTCGTGAAAGGCATCGACAAAAAAGGTAAAATTGATGCCATTGATCCCATGAAGGCGAAGCAAACCGATTTTATCAAAATTGACAAACACGCCGATCCCCTTGAAAACTTTTTCAAAAACTTCTTTAATCAAGCTAAAAACCCGTCGCATACAGGATTCTATGCGGTTACCGTCGATATGCTTGATAAAGTATTAAAACTAAGTGATGAAGATTTGGAGAAGTATCGTATCAATCCGAAAGATTATATGAATCAGCAGGAACAATCCACCAAAGAGAGTGAAAAGCAAGTTCAAACCGAAAAAAAAGAAGAAAAAATGGAAGCAACACCAGCAACCGAACAGAAGACCGAATTTAAGCAATTCGACACAAGCCGTATCCCTGAAAGTGAATATCAGAAATACGGTATCAAGCCCGAAAATCTGGAGGGCGAACTCAAAGCCATGAGTTACGGGTATAAATCTCCGCACCTTGTAGATATCAACCCCAAAATAGAGGGAGTAGAATATCCCATGAAAGCCCGTCTTTCACTGGAGGAACAGCCGGATGGCAGCCTGAAATTTACCCCGCATCCATACCAACAGCAGGTTGATTTGGAAAAACCGTTTCAGGGCATTATGCTCCCCAATGACGTAAAAGAAAACCTGTTAGCAACGGGTAACAGTGGTAGGGTGGTAGAACTGGAGCCAAGACCGGGCGAAAAAGTACCGTCGCTTATTTCTATCGACAAGCAGACTAACCGTTTGGAAGCCGTACCCCTTGATAAGCTCACAGTATCTCAAAACCTGAAAGGTGTTGAGTTATCTCCTGAACAACAACAGGCATTAAAAGAAGGGAAAAAGGTACTCGTAGAGGGTATGACCTCCAAAAAGACAATAGGTACCGATAATCCTAAAAAATTCGATGCTTATGTTCAGTTTAATGCAGCCAAAGGCGGTTACGATTTCAATTATGACGGATTAGACCGCAATAAGTATCAGCAGAACAATAGACAGGAACAAAGCCAGAACGGAGAACAGCAGAACCAAGTCCGTATTCCTAAAAAACTTTTAGGCGTTGATTTGGACGATAAACAACAAAGTTCTCTCCGGGAAGGAAAAGCCGTCTATGTTCAGGGTATGATGAAAGACGGAAAGGGCGAGCCTTTCAATGCCTATGTAAAGGTCAATCAGGAAAAAGGCAAACTGGATTTCTTTAAGTGGAACCCGGACAGAGCCAAAAAGCAAGGTGCGGATGTGAAAGTTGCCGAAGGCAATAAGACACAGGTAGCAGTCAATTCACAGGGTAAAACCAATGAAGCAACCAAACATTCAAATGAACCCCTGAAACAAGGTCAGCAAAACCCGACCGAAAAGCAGCAAGAGCAGAAGCAGATTAGGAAACCTGTGAAAAAGTCCACAGGACATAAAATGTAATACCAACCACTAAAAAATCCAATAGTAAATGAAAGTAATAATTGCAGAAAAGCCAAGCGTAGCCCGTGATATAGCGGCTATCGTTGGTGCGGATAACCGCAAGGACGGTTATTTAGAAGGGAACGGATATTGTGTAACGTGGGCATTTGGCCACCTCATAGGACTGGCAATGCCGCAGGACTATGGTATTACAGGATTTCAGGCTGAAAACCTACCGATACTTCCTGCCGAATTTAAGTTATTGCCTCGTCAGGTAAAGGACGGTAAAGAATACAAACCTGATCCGGGCACAATGAAACAACTTAAAGTTATCAAAGAGTTATTTAATAAATGTGAGCGTATAGTGGTTGCGACCGATGCAGGACGTGAAGGGGAGTTAATTTTCAGATATATATATAATTATCTGGAGTGTTCCCGCCCTTTCGACCGTCTTTGGATAAGCTCTCTCACGGATCAGGCTATCCGCAAAGGATTGGAGAACCTACGTCCGGGAAAAGAGTACGACAACCTGTATCGTTCGGCAAAAGCCCGGAGCCAAGCCGATTGGGTTGTCGGGATAAACGCTTCACAAGCCCTGTCAATATCAGCCGGGCACGGCGTATGGTCATTGGGACGGGTGCAAACACCTACACTCGCCATGATATGCAGCCGTTATCTGGAAAACAAAGATTTCAAACCGCAAACCTATTTTCAGGTAAAATTGCATACGGCAAAAGATGCAACCCAGTTCGCCGCTATTTCCACAGAACGGTACAACACAAAGCAGGAGGCAGACGACATCTTAAACCGTGTCCGATCCGCCGAATCCGTAAACGTGATAAGCGTAGAAAAGAAAGAAGCCAATCAGGAACCGCCATTGCTCTACGATTTGACTACTTTGCAGAAAGAAGCGAACAGCCGCCATAGTTTTTCAGCAGATAAAACCCTGTCGGTAGCCCAGTCGCTTTACGAAGCGAAACTTATTTCCTATCCAAGAACGGGCAGCCGTTATATTTCCGATGATGTTTTTGCCGAGATACCCGCCCTTATAGGTCAGTTATCCGGTTACGCTCCATTCGGCAACTATGCAAAAATAATGTCAGGGGCAAGCCTGAACAGGCGTTCTGTAAATGATAAGAAAGTAACAGACCACCATGCTCTGATTATCACCGAAAATATGCCGAAAGATATTTCAGCCGACCAACGTATCATATACGATATGATTGCTGCCCGAATGTTGGAAGCCTTTTCCGGCAAATGCACCAAAGAAAACACAAGCGTTTCTTTGGATGCTTCGGGCATTGCTTTTTCAGTCAAAGGTAGCATTATCCTTATTCCCGGTTGGCGTGCCGTATTGAACGCACCTGATGAAGAAAAAGGCGAAGACGATGCTCCGGCACTTCCATCCCTGTCCGATGGGGATGTACTTCCCATTAACGGAACGGACTTACTGGAGAAACAAACCAAGCCCCGCCCATTACATACGGAAAGTAGTTTATTATCTTCTATGGAAACCTGTGGTAAAGACCTTACCGACGAAACGGAACGGGAAGCGCTCAAAGAATCGGGTATCGGAACACCTGCCACCCGTGCCGCTATTATCGAAACGCTTTTCTCCCGTGAATATATTCAGCGTGAAAAAAAATCCCTTGTTCCTACCAATAAAGGATTGGTAGTCTATCTGGCTATCCGTGATAAAAAAATAGCGGACGTAGCTATGACCGGAGCATGGGAAAGCGCATTGAATAAAATAGCAACGGGAGAAATGGATGCCGATACCTTTCATAGAAGTATCGAAGTATATGCCGCACAGATTACCACCGAATTACTGGAGAAGAAAATCGAAGGCGGCAATACAAGAGAGAGCTGTCCATGTCCGAAATGTAAAAACGGTCAGGTAGTAATATTCCAAAAGGTTGCAAAATGTAACAATGAGGCTTGCGGACTGACAGTATTCCGGAATAAATCAGGAAAAGACCTGACGGACGGACAACTGAAAGACCTGCTTACCAAAGGCAAGACAGGTACTATCAAAGGCTTTAAGAGTAAAGAAAATAAGCCTTTTGATGCTGCCGTAGCTTTTGATGCAGAGTATAAAACGATATTCCAATTTGATAATTCCAAAAAGAGGAAAAAGTAATGAAAATAAGTTTGTTATTAAATTTAGGACAGGCATTGACGAGAAATGCAAATCTGGATAAGCCGACTAAAATGCTATATTCTTTTATTGATTATTGTAAAAGTCATGATTTTCCATATCCTACTATTCCAAGAATCGGAGAATTTATTTCATTGGAAGAGTTCTTTATAGAATGGGCGAAATCGCTTGATGACTGCGAATTAAATATGCTTGATAATATTAATTCGCTAACTACGTGTATCGGTAAGGAAATTAAGGTCATCAATGTTATTCACAATGTAAATCGCTCAGTCCTGTACTGTTCTGACTTGTATAAATTGGAATAAAACAGCTATCTTTGCCACTAAGAAGTTCATATGGCACAGGTTTTAATGAGAAATTATTAAATCTATCCTATTGAATTTTTTAGTGGTGGCACTGGGGAGGGATACCCCGGTGCCTTTTGCTTATCCGTATCAATAGTTTTCCACTAAAAAATTCATAGTTATGAAATACAATTCAAATTTAGAGCCTGCGGAAATGTCATACTTCCGGCTCAATCTACTTTCTTATTTACGTGATTCCCACCCCGACAAAGCAAATGACCTTTCATTTATTGCCGGACGTGGGGATATGGCAGCCGAAGCGTACAGCGAAGCCGTAAAAAGCGGTTTAGACCATATTCAAGCTGCCGAAATTGCAAACGAAGCCTTATTCAAAGGCTTACACTTTTCACCTTATAATATAGTAGTTGAAATACTTTGGAACGAGTTTTTCGACGAAGTTTCTCCGGGTGGTGCCCAGGCAAAGGCAAAAGAACTAATGCCCGAATGTCAGGCGGTATTTGCTAAATACAACCTTAGTGATGATTATGCCGAAACGACAGAGTACCAGTCGCTTTATACAGAGCTTGTCGGCACGATCCTGATACTGCTCGAAAATGAGTTACAATAAGCGAACTCATTTGCGTCAGAATATTGACGCAATAAAGTTAGCGTTAAGGCTCGACAAGGAACAAAAAAAGGCAACACCCGAAGAACGGGAAATACTCGCAAAATATTCAGGCTTTGGAGGGATTAAGGCAATCCTTAACCCTGCCGACAAACCCGAAGATATTGAGCGGTGGTCTAAATCCGAAGTCGAGCTTTTCCCGTTGGTGCAAGAACTCCACGAGGTACTCCGTGAAAGTTCTCCCACACCGGAAGTTTACAAACGCTATGTCAGTTCCCTGAAAAGTTCTATCCTTACGGCATTTTATACGCCGAAGCCTGTTATTGATGTGTTAGCGGATGCACTAAAGGATAGCGGTATAACTCCGACACGCTTTTTAGAACCCAGTGCCGGAACAGGTGCGTTTATTTCTTCTTTCAAAGATATTGCACCTGAAGCTAACGTAACCAGTTTTGAAAAAGACCTGCTAACAGGTAAAATTCTATCGCACCTTTATCCTGATGATAAGGTACGGATTGAAGGTTACGAAAAAATGGAAGGACGCTATTCACAGCATTTTGATGTGATTGCATCTAATATCCCTTTTGGAGATGTTTCGGTATTCGATCCGCTACTGTCCAACCATGAAATACCCGCCGTCAAACAATCGACACAGGCGATACACAACTACTTTTTTGTAAAAAGTGTCATGTCGGCCAGAGAAGGCGGGTTAATCGCCTTTATTACCAGTCAGGGCGTACTCAATTCGGAACAAAACAAACCGATACGGGAATACCTGATGAACTCTTGCGATGTTGTTTCAGCTATCCGTTTGCCGAACAACCTCTTTTCCGACCATGCCGGAACTGATGTCGGCAGCGACCTGATTGTATTACAACGGAATAATAAAAATATAGTTCCAAGCCAACGACAGCAGGATTTTATCGAATCCCGCAAATTATCTAACGGCATATCTATTAATAACCTGTTCCGTGATTTCAACAGAGTAGTACAAACCCGTTCCAAAATCGACACCGATCCATACGGCAAACCTGCTATTGTTTTTACCCATGAAGGCGGTATTGAGGGAATAGCCACAGATTTGCGGCAAATGCTGAAAGATGATTTTTCAAAACATTTGGATTTGCAGCGTTACCAAAACTATGCACAGGAAAACCCGGCACAGTCGGTAACACAACAATCTCAATCTGCAAAATTGGATAACAGCAATCAGATAACCGAACAGGATATTCAGGAATTAAGTGATTACGCTTCTGAAATGGACAGAAAACTGTATGCCGAACGTCCGCCACAACCCGAAGATTTTGGAATTAAAGAAAAAAAGCAGAATGAAACAGAAGAAAGACAACCGGCTGCTCCAAATACTTTTAGAGGTACTCTTTTCGATATGGATGATCCTGCCATTAAAAAAGCGCCGACTACGGAGGCGAAACCCCAGTCCGTAACGCAGGAACCATTAATAACGCTCTATGACCTTTTCGGCTTTACCCAAGAGGAACGCAGTCAGGTAAACAAACCCAAAAAGAGAGGTAGAAAATTCAAATTACAGGCAAGCAAGTCAAAGGAACTGCCGTTTATGGACTGGCGGGAAGAAATGGCGCATAATGCAGCGCAGCAACGGGAAAAGCTACAACAGGAAAGCGCCGAGGCCTATCCCGTATTCGATGCCCGTCGGGAAGAACAGTTGGAACGGCTGAAAGAGGAAGCCGAACGGGAACAGCAGGAACGCATGAAACCTGTTCCTTTCCTATTGGAAGATATACCGTCCCATTACCGTGATGGCTCACTTGTTACCGACGAAAATAATCGTATCGGTTATTTGCGTGATTTGAATGGATTTCAGCCGATGTTCCATCCGCTTCAGCTCACCGGAACACAGCAGGCGAAAGCATCCCTTTATATTGAAATACGGGACACTTATCACCACCTGTACAGCAACGAAGCAACAAGGTTGGAAGCCAATCCTGCATTAAGGGAAATGCTTAACCGACTGTATGATGATTTTACCCGCCGTTTCGGAAATATAAACGATGCGAAAAATCTTAGTCTTATAAAAATGGATGCCGGAGGAACGGAAATTCTTTCTCTGGAACGGTATATCGACGGTAAAGCCGTCAAAGCAGATATATTTCAACAACCGGTTGCCTTTAATCCCAATGAGATTACCCATGCCGATAATGCACGGGAAGCCCTGACCGCTTCGCTCAATAAACATGCAACGGTAAACCTTGAATATATGGCAGGGCTTACAGGGGGGACTTCGGATGAAATACTGGAGGAACTCAAAGGGCAGGTATTTTTCAATCCAATGATAGGCTCTTATGAAATTAAAGACAAGTTCATAAGTGGTAATGTTATCTCCAAAGCGGAACACGTAGAGCGGTATATAGAAAACCACCCCGACAATGAAGCGGCAAAAGAATCATTAAAGGCTCTGAAAGAAGCAATACCCCGTCCGATAGCATTCGAAGATTTGGATTTTAATTTCGGAGAACGGTGGATACCGTCGGGCATTTACAGCAAATACGCTTCACATTTGTTTGATACGAATGTATCGGTGCATTATGCTCAAAGCCGTGATGAATACACGCTCAAAGCCGACAGCAAAAATATCAAGATATGGGATCAGTACGCTGTTAAGGCAACAAGCCGGACTTTCGACGGTATCGCCCTGATGAAACACGCCTTGCATAATACCTCTCCTGATATAACAAAGAAAGTCAATAAGTTGATTGACGGGGAAATAAAAGAGGTCAAGGTACGTGATTCCGAATCTATTCAACTCGCCAATTCCAAGATTGACGAGATACGGAACGGTTTCGTTGAATGGCTTAACGAACAATCACCGGAGTTCAAAGACCGACTGGCAGATAAATACAACCGTACATTTAATTGTTTCGTCCGTCCGGAGTATGACGGAAGCCACCAAGAGTTTCCGGGACTGGATCTGAAAGGCTTGGGTATTCCCGACCTATACAATAGCCAAAAGGATGCAATTTGGATGGATAAACTCAATGGCGGGGGTATTATCGACCACGAAGTCGGGGGCGGTAAAACCCTGATAATGTGTGTAAGCGCCTACGAGAAAAAACGTTTGGGATTGGTAAATAAACCGCTCATTATGGCGCTCAAAGCCAATGTTCATGAAATAGCCCAAACTTTCTGTACGGCTTACCCCAATGCAAAAGTGTTGTATCCGGGTAAAGAAGATTTCACCCCTGCTAAACGGGCGAAGATTTTCAACGAAATGAAGAATAACAACTGGGATGCAATCATTTTAACACACGAACAGTTTGGTATGATACCCCAGTCACCCGAAATTCAGCAACGGATATTACAGGCGGAACTCGATAGCGTAGAAGAAAATCTGGAAGTGTTACGGGCACAAGGAAAGGAGATTTCCCGTGCTATGGAAAAAGGTTTAGTTAAAAGACAATTAAACCTTGAAGCCAAATTGGAAAATATAACCTACCAGATTGAGAACCGCAAGGATGACACCGTAGATTTCCGTCTTATGGGTATCGACCACTTGTATGTTGATGAGAGCCACCGATTCAAGAACCTGACCTTTACAACCCGACACGACAGGGTTGCAGGTCTGGGTAATGCCGAAGGCTCACAACGTGCCTTGAATATGCTTTTTGCCCTGCGTACCATTCAGGACAGGACGGGAAAAGATTTGGGAGCCACTTTTCTTTCAGGCACAACCATTTCCAACAGTTTGACAGAGTTATACTTGCTTTTCAAGTATCTCCGGCCGAACGAACTGGAACGACAGGGTATTAATACATTCGATGCGTGGGCGGCAATCTTCGCCAAAAAGTCGATAGACTACGAATTTTCGGTAACGAATGAAATTGTGCAAAAAGAACGCTTTCGGTATTTTATCAAAGTACCCGAATTGGCAGCTTTTTATGCCGAAATAACAGACTATCGTTCTGCGGAGGATATTGGTATCGACCGCCCTGTAAAGAATGAAATTCTGCATAATATTCCACCAACACCCGACCAACAGGAGTTTATACAAAAGTTGGTAGAGTTCGCCAAAACAGGTAAAGGTGAAATATTAGGACGTGCGCCATTATCGGAAAGCGAAGAAAAAGCAAAAATGCTTATCGCTACCGATTACGCGCGAAAGATGTCCCTCGATATGCGACTGATTGATCCAGTTAAATATGGCGACCATGTGGACAACAAGGCTTCCCATGTGGCTAAAATGGTATCAGACTACTACACAAAATTCAAAGACCACAAAGCAACCCAGTTCGTTTTCTCCGATTTAGGCACTTACAAACCCGGAGAATGGAACCCATGCTCCGAGATAAAGCGTAAACTGGTGGATGACTATGGAATCCCGGCTCACGAAATACGCTTTATTCAGGAAGCCAAAACGGATAAGGCTCGTAAAACCATGATTAAGGATATGAACGAGGGTAAAATCCGTGTATTGTTCGGCTCTACCGAAATGTTGGGAACCGGAGTAAACGCCCAGAAACGATGCGTTGCAATCCACCATTTAGATGCGCCTTGGCGACCGTCAGACTTGGAACAGCGGGACGGTCGGGGCATTCGCAAGGGCAATGAAATTGCGAAGCTATATGCGGATAATAAAGTAGATGTACTTATCTATGCTGTGGAAAAATCGTTAGATGCGTACAAGTTCGGTTTACTTCACAACAAGCAGCTTTTCATTCGCCAGTTGAAAAATAATTCACTGGGTAGCCGTACTATCGACGAGGGAAGTATGGACGAAAAAGGCGGTATGAACTTCTCTGAATATGTGGCAATTCTTTCCGGCAATACCGAATTACTGGAGAAAGCACGATTGGAAAAGAAAATCGCTTCTTTGGAATCCGAACGACAGGCATTCATGCGTGGCAAGTCATCATCACGTTACAAATTGGAGGATATTATATCCAATGTAGAGCAAAACAACGGGTTTATTAGCCGTATATCCAAAGATATTGAAGCGTTTAACACCCGTGTTCAGCATCAGCCGGACGGTATTACCCGCCTGAATCCTGTTCAGTTAGACGGATTACAGGGCAGTAACCCAAAAGAAGTCGGGCTGAAGCTAAATGAAATAGCCGACAAAGCCCGCACACATGGAGCGCATGAGAAAATTGGTACACTTTACGGTTTTGATTTAATGGTAAAATCTGAAACCACTAATAAAGATGGCTTCGATGTTATACAAAATCGTTTCTTTATTAAGGGAGAGGGCAATATTCTCTACAATTATAATCACGGGGTAATGGCTACTGATCCGAAGACCGCAGCACAAAATTTCCTGAATGCACTCGATACCATGCCTAAACTTTTGGAGAAGTATCAAGCGGATAATGAGAAGTTGCAAAAGGATATACCTGTACTGAAAGAAGTAGTCGAAGGTACTTGGCGTAAGGAACCGGAACTGAAAACCCTGAAAGACGAGTTAATAAAGTTGGATAGGGAAATTCAGCTCTCACTTACTCCAATCAGTGAAACTGAAGGACAAGCGGAAACTGTACCTGATAAGACTGTTTCTACTACCAATCAGAACCAGTCGCAAGGCAAGACCGAAACATCGACTGTTCGGGATGCACCATTGCCAAATACTTTGCAGGGAGTTAAAGAAATAATGGGCGATAGGCTTGTTATTGCATCGGTGGGTGGTAGTCCGCCGAAAGTGGATAAAAAGGATTCTTCTAAAAATTTCAAACTGTAAAAATAAAGCCCGTGCCTGTCATCACGACGGTACGGGCTTTTGAATATAAATTCATAAAAACTATAAATATGGAAATAGTAATGCCCTCACGGGTTTTTCTTATTGTTGCCCCTTTTCTTGTTAAAGTTTTCCCTGATGAAAATATGAACATCACTTTCTTTGTAGTATGTCTTATGATAAACTGTCTGAAAAGGCAGTTCTCCGGTACTACGATAGCGTTGCAGGGTGCGTTTACTTACATTAAGCAACATGCACAAATCCTGATTATCAAGCAAAATTTCTCCATCTAACATATTCCTACGTTTACTCATTTTATCAAGTATTTTATCTATTTTGTCGAAGCGATCCATGATACGCTCCATCCATGCTTCAAAATTTTCTCTATCTATATACATAGTATTTCGTTTTTAGATGATATGCCCTATCATAAAGTAGTTTTGATTGGACGGATCTTTTATAATTATATCTTTCTCTCGCATATATTTAATATAGCTTTTGGCGGTACGTTCCTTTACATCCATTATCTGCTGTATGCGGTCGCATAGGTCTATATAGGTCAGATGCCTTTGTGAATCGAATATCTCACGGGCAACTGTCGCCAGTTCTTTCTCTTTCCTTTTTTCTTTTTCCTCTCGTGGTTTTTCTCCGATATATATGTGCATACCTAATTCTTTATCCCACGAAAACTGCATTAAAGGAACGTCGAGAGGACTGCCGTCCCTTACTTTGAGCGCCTTCACCACTGATATTGACGGATCGCTGTCAAGTTCTATACTAAGGATTGCAGCAGCTTTGCGTTGTAATTCCGAACCAAGATGCCCACGCAATTTCAAGCCATTGGGTACATAATGAAGCACACATATAATACAGGTACGGTATATTCCTGCCAACCTGTATAGTTCATCCATAATCCTGATGCTTTCAACTTCGTCATTTGCCGATGACACTAAATCTGCTATCCCGTCAATGACAACTAAGCGAATGCCCTCATATTCGTAATGGTACTTATCCATACTCTGAACAATAGCTTGTAACCGTTCTTTTCGGGACATTCCCGTAAGAGAAAAAGCCCGTAGTTCTTCCGGTTTTTCTTCCAGTTTAGCACGCTTTAAAAGATTTGATACATTTTTGAAAAGCTGTACTTCCGATTGTTCCGTATCATAGAGCAAAACCGCTTTATGGTCGGAATTATCCCGTACATCAACGCCTAACGTATCAATGGGACGATTGTCGTTTCTTATCGAACCTGCAATCAGGGCAGCAACATAGTTGCTTTTTCCTGTGCCTTCACCGCCAGTAATACAAAGTATGTTACCCTGTGTGCCCAGTGGTACGTCGCCGGCAGATATAACTTCTTCTGCTTTTGCCGGAGGATTGTTAAAATCAATTTCGCATGATTTCAGCATGGTCATTGTTTCATTATATAGGTTATCAAGAAAATCGAGAAATAATTGTCGGAACTCTTTCCGGCTATTACCCTTACTGAAATAGTCGGTAATATCTTTGTCCTTTTTTTCTCCCGAAAGTGGGAGTACAAGACGTTTAACACCATATTCGGACAATGCCTTTTCATGCTTCACCGCACTATCTGTTCCTGTTTTATCTGCATCATAGAGCAGTACAATATGTTTAAACCGGAATGTCAGTTTGTAGATGATCCCTGTCGGGATTATAGAGGTTTCACTATTAAAGCAGATAGCGTGGAATCCATGAGCGGCAAGTGTCATCACGTCTTTTTCTCCGCCGGTGATAAACAGCGTATCTCCTTTGGCGGGTAATTGCTCCAGTCCGAAACAGTAATTCTCCCCGATATTACCACCATATAAAAAACGGACTTCCGAAAACGGACGGTAAATCTTCACATACCGTTTACTCATATATCCGAAAATAGGCTCATTTTCTGATGAAGTATAGTAGAATGGTTTATTGTCTTTATTTTCGCTTCTAAATTCTTTCAGGGAAACTGTTTTGTAGTATTTCAATATTTCGGGCGTAATACCTGATTGCTTCCAAAAATCCAGTTCTTTTTGAGTGAATTTTTGTTGAATGATATTATACGGTTTGTTTTTGGGTAGTTCAGGCGTAGGCTGTTGTTTGTTCGATGTGATTGGCTGCGGAGTATGAGAGTAATCGGAATCACCCAGTCCTAATGCCATATCCCTGTTTATTGTCTTTAATATTTCGACAAAATCAGCTCCATTGCTACAATCCAAACCGTTCAATCTTCCAACGAAGAAAAAGCAATCGCCACTGTAATCGTCATTGCCGAAATCCTTAATTTTATAAACGCCATTACGACGGTCAAAATATACATTGCACGATGCTTTACGGTCTTCATACAAAGGATTAAGGAAATTACGTCCTGTTTTCCATTGGACTGGGATATAGTGTTTGAATACGTCCAAACCGTTATTCGTCCGTCTTAATAATTCGTCTTTGTTGAGCATGGAGTTTATGATTATTTATAAGGTCATTCATACATTCATCGGTGCTGCGGATTCTTTTCTCAGTAAGCATCCGTTTTATTTCAGCAATGGTATAATATGATTTGCCGGAGATAATGGAATAAGAAATCATCCGGTTACTTCGCAAACGTTGAAGTGTTCGTTCGCTGATTTTGAGAAAGGTGCAAACTTCGTAACTGTCCACCCACATTTCGTCCGGGTTGGTAGTATCATCATCCTGATGATCTATCACGAATTTCGCTATGGCATTAATTTTGGAAACTAATTCTTTGTATGCCTGTGATTCTATTGTAATGACATCCATAATTGCTACTTATTGAATTGATGCAAAGTTCGGAAGTTGCAAAAACGTAGAATGACAAGTTGCTATAACTATTTTTGAAATTTCATTCTAAATATCTAATAATCAGAATGTTTTAGTTTTGTTTTTTTAGGAATGTAAAGTGAGAATCTTGAACTGCACCCAAAAAGTTGGACGGTTAATATTAAGTTGTAGAAGAGTAATGA
>DAMBSC010000001.1:0-535191 GCA_032054765.1 Tannerellaceae bacterium | reverse complement strand
TTTACTAATAAACTAAACGAGTCGATTCATATAGAAGCGACTCGTTTTTTTCGTTCATGGGAATATAAATAGAAAATACTCCTCCCCTCTCCTGTTTAATCCTAATCTTTACAATATTGTTATTTCTTTTTCGTTTATTATTAATTGAACGACTACAGTTATGGATAATATCTACGATTCTCGACAATTATTAAAATATATATTCATTGTAATTGCAATTCTTATCGTTGTTGCTTCTGGCTTTATTACCGATATTCTTATAAAAGATTTAGCACAGGAAGAACGCAAAAACATGGAACTATGGGCCGAAGCAACTCGTGCTATGACAACAGAAGGCCCTACAGCAGATGTTGATCTTATTCTCTTTATTATACAAAAAAACACCTCTATTCCTGTAGTATGGGTGGACGAAAACGACAGTATTATATCCTATAATAACATTGATCTTCCTGAAAATAATCCGGAAACCTTCTTGAAACAGAAAGTAGAAAAATTAAAAACAAAAAATCCTCCTTTTGAAATCGATTTGGGCGATGGTATTTATCAATATGTATATTACGATGATTCATATCTGCTAAAAAGGTTGTTGGTTTATCCATACGCTCAATTGACAGTTGTATTCGTATTTATTATCATTGCATTTTTAGCTTTTACCAGTACAAAAAAAGCAGAACAGAATAAAGTTTGGGTTGGCTTATCAAAGGAAACCGCACACCAATTAGGAACTCCTATATCTTCACTTGTTGCATGGGTTGAATATTTACGTACAAAAGAGATAGATCCTGTACTCTTAAATGAGATGGAAAAGGATGTAAAAAGACTGGAGATAATAGCAGAGCGATTCTCAAAGATTGGATCAAACCCCGACCCTACTCCGGTAAACATAAACAATTCTGTTCGAACCGCTCTAGAGTATATGGGGAATCGTATATCGTCCAAAGTAAAGCTATATACTCACCTTACAGAAGAGCCAGCTCTGGTATCAATTAATGATTCTCTTTTTGCTTGGGTTATCGAAAATATCATCAAAAATGCGGTTGATGCAATGGGGGGACAGGGAGAGATTACAATCCAGGTTAGTATAAAGAAAAAAATTGTTCTTATTGATATAACCGATACAGGGAAAGGTATTCCTAAATCTAAATTCAAAACGATATTCAATCCCGGTTATACAACAAAAACCAGAGGGTGGGGACTAGGTTTATCATTAGTAAAAAGGATCGTAGAATCCTATCATGGAGGACAAATATTTGTCAAAAGCTCTGAAATAGGGAGAGGTACTACCTTTCGGATAGAATTCAGAAAATATAAAAGATGATTTCTGAAAATAACAATTGAGATAGTTGTATATTAATATTGTTTTTTCGTACCTTTGCATGGTTTTTTCACACTTGAATATTTTGGGAAAATTCGATACATATAAAATAGATTTGAAAAACCTATCTCAGGGAGTACATGAATATGAGTATTCACTGGAGAATAAGTTTTTTATGGACATTGATGGAACTGAAGTCCAGAAAGGGAAAGTAAAAGTTCATCTTTCTCTAAAACGTTCCTCTATGATGTTCGAAATGAATTTCCAGATCAACGGTATTGTTTGGGTTCCATGTGACAGATGTCTGGATGATATGGAATTACCGATCGAAACCCAAAATCGTTTAGTCGTTAAATTTGGCAAAGAATATGCTGAAGAAAGCGACGAAATCGTAGTAATACCTGAAGAAGAAGGTGCTATTAATCTAGCTTGGTTTTTATATGAGTTTATTGTTCTAACTGTTCCAATGAAACATGTACACCAACCTGGTAAATGTAATAAATCCATGTCTTCTAAGCTGAAAAAACATACCGCAAAGAGCACGTCTGGTGACGATGATGAAGACTTTGACAATAGTTCTGACGATATAACTATTGAAGAAGATATTCCTGATACAACAGATCCACGATGGGATGCTCTGAAAGGTTTATTAGATAATGATAATAATTAAATATAAGAAAAATGGCACATCCTAAAAGAAGACAAGGAAAATCAAGAACAGCCAAGAGACGTACACATGACAAGGCTGTAGTACCCACAATGGCAATATGCCCTAATTGTGGCGCATGGCATCTGTATCACACTGTTTGCGGAGAGTGTGGATATTACAGAGGTAAGTTGGCAATCGAAAAAGAAGCTGCGGTATAAGTTTAACTAACCGATCTGGTTGGGATAAACCGAATAAAATCGCCCTAAATTTATTTAGGGCTTTTTTGTAACTAAAAGAGGTAAGTCTATTCCTATGGATAAAATTAATGCAATAATAACAGGTATTGGAGGCTATGTCCCTGAAGATATATTGACTAATGAAGATATATCTAAGATGGTGGATACAACAGATGAGTGGATCATGACGCGTGTAGGAATTAAAGAACGCAGAGTTCTTAAAGAAGGCCTAGGGACGTCATTTATGGGTACAAAAGCCGTTCAACAGTTATTAGAGAAGACTAACACTAACCCAGAAGAAGTCGAACTTATTATATGTGCTACCACTACCCCTGATTATACTTTTCCAACAGCCGCATCGATGATTGCCTATAATGTAGGTTGTAAGAATGCTTTTGCTTTTGATATACAAGCTGCATGTGCGGGTTTTATACATGGTCTGGAAACGGCCGCAAACTTCATCCGTTCCGGACGTTATAAGAAAGTGATATTAGTGGCAGGAGATAAGATGACTTCTATCACAGATTATACCGATCGTACCACTTGTCCACTTTTTGGTGATGGTTGTGGAGCAGTAATGATTGAACCAACCCATGAGGATTTAGGGGTTATGGATTCAATACTTCGGAATGATGGAAGTGGAGCTTCGCATCTGAATATGAGAGGGGGAGGATCCGTATATCCATCATCTTATGAGACGGTAGATAAACATATGCATTATGTTTATCAGGAAGGACAGTATGTATTTAAACATGCAGTCACTTACATGGCCGATGCATCTTTTGAAATAGTGCAACGAAATCACCTGACTAAAGATGATATTGACTGGATAGTACCTCATCAGGCAAACCTTCGCATTATTGATGCAGTTGCCAGACGCTTGGGAGTACAAGATAAAGTAATGATAAACATCCAAAAATACGGTAATACCAGTGCCGGAACAATCCCATTATGTTTATGGGAATATGAAGATCGGTTAAAAAAGGGAGATACACTTATCCTCACAGCTTTCGGAGCCGGTTTCGCCTGGGGAGCCGTTTATCTGAAATGGGCCTATGACGGAAAAAAAGCATAAATCAGGTTTTGTCAATATCGTAGGTAATCCTAATGTAGGTAAATCAACATTGATGAATCGTTTGGTGGGAGAAAGAATTTCCATCATCACTTCTAAAGCTCAGACTACTCGCCATAGGATTATGGGTATTGTAAATACTGAAGATATGCAAATTGTATATTCGGATACGCCTGGTGTATTACGCCCAAACTACAAGTTGCAGGAGTCTATGCTCAATTTTTCTCAATCTGCCTTGGGAGATGCGGATGTTTTATTGTATGTCACAGATGTCGTCGAGACAATAGATAAAAACGAAGAGTTTTTGGGGAAAGTTCAAAAAGTTGATTATCCGGTTTTATTATTAATCAATAAAATTGACTTAACAGATCAAGCCGGACTTGAAAACCTTGTAGCACATTGGAAAGAAATACTTCCAACAGCAGAGATCATTCCCGTTTCAGCACTATCAAATTTCAATATAGATTATGTAAAGCAACGTGTTGAAGCGCTCATGCCTGATTCTCCTCCTTATTTTGAAAAAGATGCTTTAACAGATAAACCTGCCCGTTTCTTTGTAACGGAAATCATCAGAGAAAAGATCCTTTTATATTACCAGAAAGAAATCCCTTATGCTGTAGAGGTAATTGTTGAAGAATTTAAGGAAGAAGAAAAGCTGATTCGTATAAAAGCTCTGATCATAGTGGAGCGTGAATCTCAAAAAGGAATTATAATCGGACCTAAAGGACAGGCTTTAAAGAAAGTCGGAACAATGGCACGAAAAGATATCGAACGTTTCTTTGCCAAGAAAGTTTTCCTGGAGATATTCGTTAAGGTAGAAAAAGACTGGCGAAACCGGGATAATTTATTAAAGAATTTTGGTTATCGTCTAGACTAAATAAACGATTAACGATCAATGATTAACAAAGAAATTATTAATCATTAATCGTTAATCATTAATCGTTAAAATTATGGGAAATATAGTAGCAATAGTTGGAAGGCCGAACGTTGGAAAATCCACATTATTCAATCGTTTGACAAAGACTCGTCAAGCTATTGTGAATGAAGAATCGGGAACCACACGTGATCGTCAATATGGAAAAGTTGACTGGAATGGAAAAGAATTCTCTATCATCGATACCGGTGGGTGGGTTGTCAATTCTGATGATGTTTTCGAAGAGGAGATTAATAAACAGGTAAGTATTGCCATCGAAGAAGCGGATGTCGTCTTATTTGTTGTAGACATTATTAATGGTGTTACTGATCTAGACAGTGAAGTTGCGAAGATATTACGACGTGCTAAGAAACCGTTGATCGTAGTAGCTAATAAAGCAGATAATTTTGAACTTTATCCTTTGTCGGCAGAATTTTATTCATTAGGATTGGGTGATCCCTTCTGTATCTCAGCGATTAATGGTTCCAGCACAGGAGATTTATTAGATAAAATTGTTGAATCATTACCAGAAGAGAAGCCGGATGATTACGATGAAGAACTTCCTCGTATTGCTGTAGTTGGTCGTCCTAATGCTGGTAAATCATCTTTGATTAATGCTTTTATTGGCGAAGAACGTCATATTGTCACTGACATTGCAGGAACTACACGCGATTCTATTTATACCAAGTATAATAAATTCGGTTTAAATTTTTATTTAGTCGATACTGCAGGTATCCGTAAAAAGGGGAAAGTAAATGAAGACCTGGAATATTATTCTGTTATTCGTTCTATCCGGGCCATTGAGAATTCAGATGTTTGTATCTTAATGATCGATGCATCAAGAGGTATAGAAAGCCAAGATCTCAATATATTCTCACTAATTCAAAAGAACAAAAAGGGTTTAGTTGTATGTGTCAACAAATGGGATCTTATAGATGATAAAAGTCAAAAGGCAATTACCTATTATACCAATACCATTCGTGAACGGCTGGCTCCTTTCAAAGATTTTCCGATATTATACATTTCGGCACTGACAAAGCAACGTATATTTAAAGTACTTGAAACAGCGAAAGAAGTCTACGACAATCGTTCCAGAAAAGTTCCAACAGCAAAACTGAACGAAGTTATGCTACCGATAATAGAAAACTATCCACCACCAGCCTGGAAAGGGAAATATATTAAGATTAAATATATAACACAAATTCCGGCAGGAACAGTTCCTTCATTTGTATTCTTCTGTAATCTGCCTCAATGGATTAAAGAACCGTATAAGCGCTTTCTGGAAAACAAAATCAGAGAAAATTGGGACTTTACAGGAACTCCTATAAATATTATCATCAGGGAAAAATAAATTATCACTAATACTTCCAAACCAATGCTCTTGTCTCTATATTGAATGAAACAAGAGCATTGTTTTATTAATCACTATACTTTAGCGCAAGATTAGTAATCAATTATAATTTTGCCGTCAATCTATTAATCTCTTCACGAGTGTGAAAGATATTTTTCACAGTTGTGAGAAATAAATTTCACAGCTGTGAAACATTATTCTCACAGCTGTGAAGATAAAAAATGGTAACTATTAAATTATCAAAACATAAGAAATACTGAAATAATTCGTAACGTCTTTTTTTGTAACTTTGCATTCCGTTTTTCACGGAGATATATTTAGGGCAAAAAGAATAAATGACAAAAGAGAATAAAGCATTAGAAGGAGGACTCATCTCCGTATTAGGAGCTCGTGTTCATAATCTGAAAAATATAGACATAGATATACCCCGAAATAAACTGACAGTTATTACGGGAATGAGTGGTAGCGGAAAATCGTCATTGGCATTCGATACTGTTTTTGCTGAAGGCCAACGCAGATATGTAGAAACATTTTCAGCGTATGCACGTAATTTCCTAGGCAATATGGAAAGGCCGGATGTAGATAAAATCACCGGATTAAGTCCAGTTATTTCTATCGAGCAAAAGACGACAAACCGGAATCCCCGTTCTACTGTGGGTACAACGACTGAAGTTTACGACTTTTTCCGTTTACTTTACGCAAGGGCTGGAGAGGCATATTCATATCTGACAGGGGAAAAGATGGTAAAATACTCCGAAGAACAGATTTTAGACTTAATCCTCAATAAATACACCGGCAAAAAGACATATATCCTGGCTCCTTTAGTCAGGAATCGTAAAGGACACTATAAAGAACTTTTTGAGCAGGTGCGTAAAAAAGGCTATTTGAATGTACGTATTGACGGGGAATTACGTGAAATAATTCACGGGATGAAACTCGACCGTTATAAAATGCACAGTATAGAAGTTGTTATTGACAAACTTGTGGTTTCAAAAACGGATGAACGTCGTCTAAAAGACAGTCTAAGACTGGCAATGAAACAAGGTGATGGTTTAATTATATTGCTGGATGCAGAAACCAATGAAGTACGTCATTACAGCCGTAGATTAATGGATCCGAAAACTGGCTTATCATATAGTGAACCGGCTCCTCATAATTTTTCATTCAATTCACCTCAGGGAGCTTGTCCTAAATGTAAGGGATTAGGACAAGTTAACTTACTGGATATGGATAAAATAGTTCCTAATCCGAAACTTAGCATCTACAATGGAGGGGTCGTAGCACTTGGAAAATATAAAAACTCTCTTATATTCTGGCAGATCGAAGCTATCTGTGAAAAATATGGAGTTACCATAAAAACTCCTATCAAAGATATTCCCGAAGAAGCTATCGATGAAATAATGAACGGAACAGATGAACGTCTGCAAATCAAAAACGAATCATTAGGGAATTCCAACTATTTTCTTTCTTTCGAAGGTGTTGCAAAATATATTCTGATGCAACAGGAAAGCGAAGCTTCAGCATCAGCCCAAAAGTGGGCCGGTCAATTCATTAAGATGTCTGCATGCCCCGAATGTAAAGGCCAACGTCTGAATCAGGAAGCTTTACATTATAAGATAGCCGATCTGAATATTGCGGAAGTCTCAGCAATGGATATTTCCGAACTTTTTGAATGGCTAAAAGGAATTGAAAACAAATTAAATGATAAACAACTGCAGATTGCAACGGAAATATTAAAAGAAATTCGTTCCCGCCTCAGCTTTCTGCTGGACGTAGGATTGGAATATTTATCATTGAACCGTGCTTCTGCAACTTTATCTGGTGGAGAAAGCCAACGTATACGTTTAGCAACTCAGATAGGCAGTCAATTGGTAAACGTACTGTATATATTAGATGAGCCGAGCATCGGACTTCATCAGCGGGATAATGTCAGATTAATCAATTCCTTAAAACAATTACGAGATACAGGAAACTCTATCATTGTAGTTGAGCATGACAAGGAAATGATGTTGAATGCTGACTATGTTGTAGATTTAGGTCCCCGTGCAGGACGATTGGGGGGAGAGATCGTATTTGCAGGAACACCCCAAGAGATGCTGAAAGCAGACACTTTAACTTCTGCTTATCTAAACGGCAAAATGGAAATTGAGATACCAGCAAAGCGCAGAGAAGGCAATGGTAGTTTTATTACTATTAAAGGTGCCAGCGGAAACAATCTAAAGAAAGTAAATGTATCCTTCCCATTAGGAACGTTTATCTGCGTCACTGGTGTTTCAGGAAGTGGTAAATCAACATTGATTAATCATACACTTCAGCCTATATTAAGTCAACATTTTTACCGTTCATTAGAAGATCCTCTACCCTATCAATCCATTGAAGGTATCGACAATATTGATAAAGTAGTGAATGTAGACCAATCTCCTATCGGCCGTTCACCTCGAAGTAATCCGGCCACTTATACTGGTGTATTCTCCGATATTAGAAATCTTTTTGTAGAACTTCCTGAATCTAAGATTAGAGGATATAAACCTGGTCGCTTCTCGTTCAATGTAACAGGAGGACGTTGTGAAACCTGTAAGGGGAATGGGTATAAAACTATTGAAATGAATTTCTTACCCGATGTACTTGTTCCTTGCGAAGAATGTCATGGTAAACGGTATAACCGTGAAACATTAGAAGTTCGATTTCGCGGAAAATCAATCGCCGATGTATTAAACATGACAATCAATATGGCTGTTGAGTTTTTCGAAAACGTTCCTAATATTCTGTCTAAAATAAAAGTGCTACAGGATGTGGGATTAGGTTATATTAAACTGGGACAACCTTCAACCACCTTATCCGGTGGAGAAAGTCAACGTGTTAAACTAGCAACCGAATTAGCTAAACGCGATACAGGAAAGACACTATATATACTGGATGAACCTACTACCGGACTCCATTTTGAAGATATCCGTGTATTGCTAGGGGTTCTGAATAAATTAGTTGACAAAGGCAATACGGTTATAGTAATAGAGCATAATCTGGATGTAATCAAATGTGCAGATTTCCTAGTTGATATTGGTCCGGAAGGAGGAAAAAAAGGAGGAAAAATCCTCTTTACAGGAACTCCTGAACAGATGGTTAAAAGCAAAACCAAAAGTTTTACAGCTCCGTTCCTTAAAGAAGAACTTCACAATGGAAAATTGAAAAGGGAAAATTGAAAACTATTTTCTCTCGTTTTCAATTTTCAACTTTCATTTATCAATTAAAAAATAAAGTTTTTATGAAGAACCCAATTGTCATGATTAAACAATGTATCGAGAAGGAAGAACCTTACTTCGTGCTGCGTGGACAAGATGTATGTGCGCTTCCTGCTATAGAAGCGTATTATAAAGCAATTAAGAATAAAGTAAAAGATCCTTATTTTATTGAAGAAATCGAAGAAATCTTGAAAGATTTCCGTGCATATAGGGAAGAACAGGAAACGCATATCCCTGATTAATAAATGGAAAACGATAGTTACAGAACCATTAAGCAAATAGCAGAAGGGTATTATACGGAAAAGCGTAGTCGCTTTATTTCGTATGCGATCCCTGTGCGTACAGTTGAAGAGGTGAAAGAACAGTTGGATAACTACCGTAAAAGATACTATGATGCTCGACATGTATGTTGGGCATATATGCTGGGTAGCGATAGAAATACTTTTCGGGCTAATGATGACGGAGAACCGTCATCCACTGCAGGGAAACCCATCTTAGGACAAATCAACTCCAATCAGTTAACAGATATATTAATTCTGGTAGTCCGTTATTTCGGAGGGATCGAGTTAGGTACCAGCGGACTTATTGTAGCTTACCGTTCCGCCGCTGCTGATGCCATAATCAATGCCGATGTTATTGAGTGTACTGTTGATGAAGACATCACCGTTATCTTTGAATATCCTTATTTAAACAGCATTATGCGAATTGTAAAAGAAGATAGCCCTGTTATAGTTCAACAAAAGTTTGAAATGGATTGTAAAATGACACTTCGAATAAGGAAAGGCGAAGCTGAGCGTCTGAAGCAACGTTTACTGAAAGTTGAAACAGCATATTTGGAAGAATGATTAAAAAGCTAATCCAACCGTTTTTATTTTATTATTTAACTTTTTTATCTATTTTTGCATAAACAGCAAGGGACACAAAAGAGAACCTGGTCTAATAATCTATCTAAAATAAATTGTTATGAGTCCGTACCGAGTTATACTAAAACCGTTAAGACGGTTAGCTATTATGAAACCTAACGCCAGTCTGCTTTTGTTTATTGCTACTGCTTTGGCAATGATTTTAGCAAATTCCCCTTGGGCAAACCTCTACAATACAGTACTAGCTCATCCTATAGATTTTCAAATAGGAAATTATAGCTTCTTTTCTCATCACGGAGTGCCAATGACATTAATCGAATTTGTGAATGATGCTTTAATGGCCATTTTCTTTTTTGTAATTGGCTTGGAGATTAAGCAGGAAATACTTATCGGCGAACTTTCTTCCGTAAAAAAAGCGATGCTTCCCGTTATTGCTGCAATTGGAGGTATGGTTATTCCGGTACTTGTTTTCATATTGATTTGTAACAATGAACCTGAAGTGCGTGGTGCTGCTATACCAATGGCTACTGATATCGCTTTTGCTCTTGCCGTATTAGGTTCACTCGGTAAACGGATTCCTCTATCCCTACGAATCTTTCTGACAGCTTTGGCTGTGGTTGATGATATTGGAGGAATTATCGTTATCGCTTTATTTTATAATTCTGGTATTTCTTTCTTACCACTACTTCTTTCCATTATATTCCTGGTTCTTTCTTATATTGGAGGAAAGATGCGTGTTATAAGCGAAGGGTTTTATTACATCTTAGGGTTTGTTGTATGGATGTTATTTGTTGAATCAGGTATTCACCCTACCATATCAGGCGTACTTATAGCATTTACCATTCCTGCACGTCCAGTTATTAAACTGGATGAATTCACTGAAGAAATGGTAGAATACCTTCAAATGCTCGATTACACGGAGGTAAGACAATCTAACAGAGCATCTGTTCTTACTAAATCACAAATCCAAATATTAAATAATGTCCATACACTGGCAGATAAGACTATTAGTATGCTACAAAAAATAGTCAATAAGTTACATCCGCTGGTTTACTATATAATCTTACCGCTTTTTGCATTTGTCAATGCCGGAGTTACTTTCGGAGATATTAAGCTAGCATCAATTATGGGCATCCCATTAGCTATTTTCCTGGGTTTATTCGTAGGAAAATCAGTTGGCATTTTCCTCTTCTCTTATCTTGCGATTCAATTACGATTGGTAGTTGTGCCTCCAGGCATAAATAAAAAGAACCTGTTTGGCGTTGCTATGTTGGGAGGAATCGGATTTACTGTTTCATTATTTATTGCTAACCTATCGTTCGGTGGTCTTCCTGAAATTGGTGCAGATCTGCTTAATCAGGCTAAATTGGGTGTCTTTGTCGGTTCATTTGTTTCGGGTGTGATTGGTTATTTATTCCTAAATTTTGTTCAGCCAAAAGCGCCAACAGAAATATCAAGGCATCCAACTATCGAGTAAATGGCAAATTTCTTCCAGGTAATGAGCGTCAACCTTATCAAAGCTATTCAATGAATCGCTGTCTATATCCAGAACAGCCTTTACTTTGTTATTAGTGATTAAAGGAATTACAATCTCGGAGCGGGAAGCAGAATTACAGGCAATATGTCCGGGAAATTGATCTACATCAGGAACAATTATTGTCTTTCCTTCTTTCCAAGCTGTTCCACAAACACCCTTGCCTAATTTGATACGTGTACAGGCTACAGGTCCCTGAAAAGGAGCCAAGACCAGCATATCTTCTCGAACAAGATAAAAGCCAACCCAAAAAAAGTTGAAAGTCTGTTTCAATGCAGCCGCAATATTAGCCAGATTAGCAATCAAGTCATTTTCTCCTGCTATTAATGCCTTTATCTGAGGAAGTAATGTTTGATACTTTTCTTCTTTACTGTTTTGACTGATAATTAAATCTTCGGCCATAATCTTTACTTTTAATAATGTAAACAAAGGTAACAATTAAAGCGATTTATCCGTACCTTTGTACTCGCTTAGAAAAGCAGTAAATGTTTAGGTATGTCTGATCAGAGATCTCCATTAATCTTAGGAACGGAACGTGTAGGAAAGTTATTAAGGCAATATGCTTTACCTGCCATCATAGCGATGACGGCTTCTTCCATATATAATATGGCAGATAGTATATTCATAGGCCATGGGGTTGGTGCATTAGGTATAGCCGGTCTGGCTTTGACATTTCCTTTAATGAATTTAGCTGCTGCTTTTGGATCGCTTGTTGGAGTAGGAGCTTCCACCCTTGTGTCGGTTAAATTGGGGCAAAAAGATTATGAAGGAGCCAATAAGGTTTTGGGGAATGTCTTAGTGCTGAATATTATTATTGGTATTGTTTTTACAGCAATTTGTCTTCCTTTACTCGATACAATTTTACGGTTTTTTGGTGCCAGTGACGATACACTCCCTTACGCACGGGATTATATGCAGATCATTCTGATCGGCAATGTGATAACCCATATGTATTTGGGATTAAACAATGTGCTTAGAGCCTCAGGACATCCTAAACTATCCATGTACACTACGCTAGCTTCGGTAATTATCAACTGTATTCTGAATCCTATTTTTATTTTTGGTTTTGATTGGGGGATAAAAGGCTCCGCCTGGGCTACTGTCATTTCACAAGTTATTTCTCTGATATGGCAGATGATACACTTTGCCAATCCTAATCAATTACTCTATTTCAAGAAAGGAATATATAAGCTAAAAGCTGATCTTGTAAAAGGTATTTTATCTATCGGACTTTCTCCATTCCTGATGAATATCTGTTCTTCACTTGTAATTATTCTTATTAACCGAGGATTGAAAGAATACGGAGGGGATATGGCTATAGGTGCTTATGGTATTGTAAACCGTATTGCATTTCTCTTTACAATGATAATCATGGGATTAAACCAGGGTATGCAACCTATTGCTGGCTATAATTACGGAGCACGTCGATTTGACAGGGTTACAGAAGTACTGAAGCTCACCATTATATGCGCGATGGGAATAGCCGGATTTGGTTTCTTGATTGCCCACCTCATACCATCAGTCATTGTACAGTTATTTACTACAGATAAAGACCTAATTAAAGCCTCCGTATATGGCTTACATATTGTATTTGCCCTCTTTCCTCTTGTAGGATTTCAGATGGTGGCGACAAACTTTTTCCAATCTATTGGTATGGCGCGAAAGGCAATCTTTCTTTCGCTTACAAGGCAGATGATTTTTTTAGTTCCTTGTTTGATAATACTTCCCAAATTTATGGGAGTTCTTGGTGTATGGATCAGTATTCCAATCGCTGATATAACATCCATAATAGTTACCTTTTTCGTCTTACGTAGCCAGTTTCTGAAGTTCAAACAACTACCGGCAAATAGCTGACGGAGAATATTCTTTATATATTTGTGGCTAGAAACAATATTAAAAAATGATGCAAGCAAAACGGATTATTGAAATTTGTGCCAACTCAGCGCAAAGTTGTGTTGAAGCGGAGGCAGGGGGAGCATCCCGTGTTGAGTTATGCGCTGCTATTCCGGAAGGTGGAACAACTCCCAGTTATGGTGAGATCAAAACAGCACAGGCACTTACCTCAACAATCGACATGAACATTATTATCCGTCCTCGTAGTGGAGACTTCCTATATACTCCAGTCGAAATTGAATCAATGCTCTACGATATCGAAATGGCTAAAGAACTAAAAGTACATGGTGTAGTTTTCGGTTGCTTGACTAAAGACGGCGATGTAGATATACAATTACTGAATAAACTGGTAGAAGTAGCTAAACCTTTATCTATTACTTTCCATCGGGCTTTCGATGTCTGCAGAGATCCATTCGTCGCGTTAGAGCAGATCATTGCGGCGGGATGCGACCGAATCCTTACTTCGGGTCAACAATCTGATGCCGTAAAAGGAATACCAATGATTGCCGAATTGGTAAAACGTGCAGGTAAACGCATTATCATTATGCCCGGTAGCGGTGTACGTGAAAACAATATAGCCAAGATAGAGGCTGAAACAGGAGCATGTGAGTTTCATACTTCAGCACGCAGTATTATTAATAGCCAAATGATATACCGTAATGAGAATGTCCCTATGGGTAGTAGTACTATTAGTTCGGAATTTGAAACAGTTCAAACAAACCGTGACATAGTGAGACAAATAGTATATGGAAGCTAAGATTTTACCGCTTCTCTGATGCGTATCAACTTAATTAATAATTCTTCCAGCAAATCCAACTTTAACATATTAGCTCCATCCGATTTTGCTTTGCAGGGTTCAGGATGCGTTTCAATAAACAAACCATCTGCACCTACTGCAATTGCAGCTTTAGCAGTCGTCTCAATTAATTCCGGTAATCCTCCGGTAACACCCGAAGTCTGGTTGGGTTGTTGAAGGGAATGGGTAACATCCATAATAACCGGAAAACCAAATTGTTTCATTTTAGGAATCCCTCTGAAATCAACGACCAAATCTGTATAGCCAAAAGTTGTTCCTCTTTCCGTAATCATGACATTATTATTACCCGCATCGACTACTTTCTGGACTGCAAATAGCATACCTTCCGGAGCCAGAAATTGTCCCTTTTTTACGTTTACAATTTTACCCGTCTGAGCTGCGGCTATCAATAGATCAGTCTGACGACATAGAAAAGCCGGAATCTGTAGAACATCAACATACTCGGCAGCTAAAGCAGCTTCATGGGATTCATGAATATCCGTTACGGTCGGCACATTAAATGTTTCATTTACTTTTCTAAGAACTTTCAGCGCTTTTTCGTCTCCAATACCGGTAAAAGAATCTATCCGTGAACGGTTAGCTTTACGATACGATCCTTTAAAGATATAAGGGATTTGCAATTTATCAGTAATACCTTTAATTTCCTCTGCTATCTGTAAAGCCATTTCTTCTCCTTCAATGACACATGGACCGGCCATCAGGAAGAAATTCGGTTTATCTATAAAGTTCTTATTCGTTATCATATATTTCATATTATTATCTCCTCTCTTAAGAGGGGTATATTTTTAATAATTTTTCTGTTATTGCTATTTTTTCTTCAGTAGGAATTGAAGCCTCAATCCAATGTATCTTATGACCACGTCGCTCCATACCTCGAAACCAGGTCATCTGTCGTTTGGCAAATTGATGGATGGCTATTTCCAGTTGGGATACCATATCTTCATAAGATAGTTTACCGATAATATAAAGTGTAATGTATTTATACTCTAAACCATAATATATCAGATCTTCAGGGTCAACACCTGTTGCCAGAATATTTTGAACTTCCTCAACCATTCCTTCTTCTAATCGGGAACGAAGACGCTTGGATATCTTTTCCCTTCTTAGTTCACGATCAATTTGGATACCTATAATCAAACTGTTAATTGGTTCATAATCATTTTGCCCAGGTGCTTCTTTCTGATAAAATTCTTCTATCTCAATGGCTCTAATAGCTCGTTGAGCCGTATCAACATCAGTTTTGTTATGTAATACTTTGTATGTTGACAGAATCGTTTCCAATTCTTTTAAGGATTTGTCTTTTAAAGAATCACGCAAATTCTTATTTTCAGGTACATCAAGCAGTTTGTATCCTTTTAATACAGCTTCGAGATACATTCCTGTCCCTCCACACAAAATAGGCAGCTTCCCTTTAGTCTTAATCAGTTCATTAGCCTTGAAGAAATCATGCTGGAATTCGAACACATTATATTTATCTCCCGGATTACATATATCTATCAAGTGATAAGGAATCAGTTTGCCATTGACAATATAATCGGAAAGATCTTTTCCCGTACCAATGTCCATGGAACGATATACCTGCCGTGAATCGGCACTAATTATTTCAGTATCTAATCGCGCGGCAAGTAATGCGGCAAAGCTTGTCTTTCCCGATGCTGTAGGTCCTAATACCGTAATAAGTTGATATGCTTCCATAGAGAAAGCAAAGATAGCAAATATCCACTTAAAATAGTTGCACCTTTCTTATTTATACCGTTACTTTGCGGTGCATTAATATGCATAATAAAGTGCCTCAATTCATAAAAAACTGGACGCTCCCTATTGCAATGATCATAGGAGTTATTGCTTATCCATTGATAGGTTATATAACCTTTCTGACTCCTTATCTTATTTTTATCATGCTATTACTCACTTTCAGCAAATTAAGTCCGCGGGATATACATATAAGACTTCCACATGTCTGGTTGTTGCTCATTCAGTTGATAGGATGCATATTTGTCTATGGTATTGTACGATTGTACCATCCCGTTGTAGCTCAGGGAGCTTTGATTTGTGTGTTGGTTCCAACAGCTACCTCAGCGGCAGTTATTACCGGAATGTTAGGAGGAAATGTAGCTTTTCTTACCAGTTATCTTTTGTTATGTAATGTAGGTGTAGCTATTGCAGCACCAATACTTTTTCCGTTGATTGGTCCGCATTCGGAGATGTCTTTCTTTTCGGCATTTATTTATATCTGTAAAAGCGTTGCTCCTATCCTACTCTTTCCATTATGCACAGCCTGGTTGATACGGTTTTTTCTTCCTGAAATAAACAGAAAAATAGCAAGCATTCAGAATTTATCTTTTTATCTTTGGGCTATAGCACTTATTATTGTTACTGGAAGTACAGTAAAATTCCTTATCGAACAGGAAAACCCGAATTATCAGATAGAAATAAGTCTGGCTGTAATTTCCCTCATAATATGTGTAGGACAATTCTTATTAGGGAGAAGAATCGGTAAACGATATGGTGATCCGGTATCATGTGGACAAGGACTTGGACAAAAGAACACTATTCTGGCCATTTGGATGGCGCAAACCTATCTGAATCCTATTTCGTCTGTTGCTCCGGCGGCCTATGTCCTTTGGCAGAATATTATTAATTCTTATCAGCTTTGGCTGAGAAATAAACAAATAAAAATGGAACAAAAATCTAAATCAAACACCTATGAAATTAAGTAGTGAATGGTTTACAGCTCTTTCTCAAACAGAAAAGGGTCAATTGATAACAGTAACAGGACGGGATTCTCTTGGCGAATTCATCCGTTCAGGGAAATTCAAAGAGCGGGCTGAAATAACCTGGAAATACGAGGGCGACGATAAGGGAATGCCTACCGAAGCTGATGCTGAAAAAATGGACGTTGTACAAGAAACACTTCGTAAAGCTATGGAAAAAGATAAGCTGGCTATACTTACAGGCATTTATACAGGAGGTGGAGAAAAGGTTTGGATATTTTATGCGCGGACAGTCAGGGTGCTTGGAGAGCGTATTAATGAATCATTATCATCTTTCGAGGTACTCCCAATCACTATTTATACAGAAGTAGATCCTGGATGGGAAGAATACATTGATATGTATGAGATGAAAGAGTGGGCTATCGACTGAAAAAGTGATAAAAACCACAACTTTATGGTAAAAATAAGATAATTATTCTTAATATTGCCTCTTTAATTTAATCAATAACAGTTTTACAAATTGAAAAAACATGAAAAAGAGGCTTTTTCTACTTATATTTTTAGCATTACCGATAACCTTATTTTCACAGCGTATTGCCATAAAGAATAATATACTATATGATGCAATACTGACTCCCAATCTTGGAGTGGAAATAGGGCTTAGTAAAAAACTCACCGTAGATATAATAGGTAATTATAATCCTTTTGAATTAAGTGACAATAAAATGATTAAGCACTGGCTTGTACAGCCGGAACTTCGGTATTGGTTTTGCGAAAAGTTCAGTAGAGGATTCGTAGGTATTCATGCCCACGGTGGACAAGCAAATATAGGAAATATAAAATTCCCGTTCGGTATTTACGAACGTTTAAACGAAAACAGGCACGAAGCAGACTTTTATGGAGGTGGAATTAGCTTTGGTTATCAACTGCCTCTACATAAGCATTGGAATCTTGAGTTTTCAGTAGGTGGAGGATATGCTTATATTAAGTATGATAAATTTGATCTGGAAACTGATCAGAAAATTAATTCAGGTCAGACATATAATTATCTGGGCCTTACAAAAGCCACCATCTCTGTTATATATATAATTAAATAAGTATACGATATGAAACAAATTATATACATCTTCTTTGCTGTATGCCTATTCATTACCCAGGCTGCTTCCTCACAAATAATAACACAAAACAATGTAAAATTCAAGATCTTATCCATCAATAAAGATAACAGCCGTATTAAAATAGATTTAAAAATAATCCTGGATGATGTAAAACTGGGAAAGTCGGATATGCTTACGTTAACCCCTATTATTCGTTCACAGGATGGAAAGAACGAAGTAAGAATAGACCCTGTTGTTTTTACAGGAAAGCAACGTAGCATTACACTAAAGCGCGCTGTCGATTTTGATGGCTATATGTTAGATGCTCCTCCTCAGGGAATCTTTCGCAGGTACAACAGAAAACAACAGGACATTGACATGACTATCAATGCCATCCATGAGGATTGGTTTAATAAGTGTGATCTTATCTTTCTAGAAGGAATCGCCTGTTGCGGTTTAAAAACGGAAAGCAGAACGGAATATAAAATATTATCTCCCATATTTCTTCAGAAAGAACCTGTCGATTATAAATTGAATTATATAACACCCCCTGTTGAAGAAGTAAAACAAAGAAGCGAGACCTACAGCGCCTTGCTCAATTTTAAAGTAGGAAAAGACAATATCGAACGTGATCTTAAGAATAATGCTGAAATATTAGATGAAATAGATAAGATAATTAAGAATATTCAGGAGAATGATAACCTGTCGAATATAGAATTTAAAATAGTCGGTTATGCCTCCCCTGAAGGAGATCAGTTATCCAATATGCAATTAGCCCAAGACAGAAGTAAGTCTTTTGCTTATTATCTCACTGAAAAATATAAGATTCCGGATTCATCTCTGAAACTGGATTGGATGGGTGATGACTGGGCCGGGCTTTACAAAGCCGTTTCTGAGGCTAAAGACCTTACTTATAAAGATGAAATACTAAAGGCATTGGAAACAATTGATCCTACACGCCGTAAGGCCAAACTAAGACAAATTGGAGGTGGAAAAACATATAAAAAACTGGTAGATGAATTCTATCCACCATTACGTAGAAATGAATATACTATTTCATATGTAGCAAAGAACTTCGATATTGAAGAAGCAAAGCTACAGCTTCAGCAGAATCCACAGCATCTTAGCCTGAATGAAATGTTTACAGTAGCAAATACTTATCCAAAATCAAGTGCTAAGTTTAAGGAGGTATTTGAAATAGCAGCAAATGTTTATCCCGATAACCCGGTAGCTCAACAGAATGCTGCTGCTATAGATATAGAAAATGGGCATTATGAGAGTGCAATTAGTCGTCTGGAAGGCATTGACTCGCCTGAAGCATATAATAACTTAGGTGTTGCCTATGCAAAAAGTGGAGACTTTGAATCAGCTATTGAGTACTTCGAAAAAGCAATAGAAAATGGCAATTCTCAAGCCTCAGAAAACATACGGATTTTAGATGATAAATAACAACAAAAAAGGTCTCCAATATGGAGACCTTTTTTATGGAAATCGTTTCTTCTTATTTCAATCTCATTAAACGATAATTTAATTGTTGAAGTGCTTCCTGATAATCATCAATAATAGATTGCGACATATCTTCAGGGAATAAATCTCTATGTTTCTCTACATAAGCATAGAAATCTGACGTATGCTTCACAATATTCTTCGGTACCTTTGTTTCAGGAATCATTATCTCAATATCTCCCAACAAAGCATAAGATGTTTCTGTCAATCTGTCAATCACGTCAAGTACCGTATCAAGAGCTTGATCAAGAGCCATATGTTGTGCATAACTACCTTCACCGGTTATATGCCAATGATACAATTTTAGACTACTGTTAAAAGAGAATAATTCACCAATAAAAGTTCCTACTTGTTTAGTTGAAGAAGCAGCAGCTCCTTTCTTTTCTTTTTGTTTCGTTGTTGTTGCCATAACTAATACTTTTAATATTTGATCTTATGCCTATAAAACATCTCAATCCCTAAGAATGTTTTAGAATAAATAATTAATAAGTTAAAAACTTCAATAATGGAAATCAAAACAAAAAGAGTATATGAAGACCCCGAACCAACAGATGGATTAAGGGTATTAGTGGATAAATTATGGCCAAGAGGAATAAAAAAAGAAGAACTCCATTACGATATTTGGGAAAAGGATATTACTCCTTCCACCGAACTACGCGAATGGTTCCATACTGACCCTGATAAAAACTGGAAACAGTTTACCGCTTTATATACCAAAGAACTGGAAAGTTCGGAAGCTGTCAAAGATTTTATAAACAGGATAAAAAAGGAAAAAATCGTAACACTTCTCTATGCTGCAAAAGATACACAACATAGTCATGCATTAATATTGAAGTCATTTCTGGATGAGAAACTCAATCAAAAAACCACTTAACTCAGACCTTCTATTAATCCGTTAACGATATCAATATGTTTTGCCTGTGGTTCCTTTGGTAACCCAGGCATACGCATAATTTCACCCATAATTACAACAATCATTTCAGCTCCATTATTAATTATAATATCTCTAACTTTTAGTTCGAAATTTGTTGTAACGCCATAAGCTTTCGGATCAGAAGAAAAAGAATACTGAGTCTTTGCAATACATATCGGGTAATGAGATATTCCCAGTCCATCGATCTGCTTAAGTTTTTTATCTGCTAATGTAGTATATACAATGGAATTAGCTCCATATATTTCGGTAGCTACTTTCTTAATCTTATCTTTTATGGAATCGGAATCTTCATAAGTAAACCGTAAAGGTCCCGATGGATTGTTTTCAATAGTATCAATTACCTGTTTGGCCAATTCAATTCCACCGTTTCCTCCTTCTGCAAAAACAGTATTTACCGCAAAGCCAACTTCCTGTTTCTTACAATGATCGGCTACAATAGCGATCTCATCATCTGTATCCGTCTCAAACCGATTAAAAGTGACGATAACCTTCTGTCCAAACTTCTTCATATTCTCAATATGTTTATCCAGGTTAGCCAGACCGTTTATCAATCCTTCTTTATTAGGCTCTTTTATCTTACTTTCAGGCACACCGCCATGCATTTTCAAACTTTGAGAAGTAGCAACAATTACAGTAAGTTTTGGTGTTAATCCCGCTTTCCTACATTTTATATTGAAGAACTTTTCAGCTCCCAGGTCTGCACCAAAGCCAGCTTCGGTAATGACATAATCAGCATAAGTCAAAGCCATCTTGGTTGCAACAATCGAGTTACAACCATGAGCAATATTAGCAAATGGGCCTCCATGTACAAAAGCCGCTGTCTTTTCAGTTGTTTGCACCAGATTGGGAAGCAAAGCATCTTTTAATAATACGGTAATCGCACCAGAAACCCCTAAATCATTCACAGTAAAAGGCTCATCGTTATTAGTATATCCAAGTAATATATTACCTACACGACGTTTCAAATCTTCTAGATCTTTAGACAGACAAAGAATAGCCATAATTTCCGATGCCGGCGTAATATCAAAGCCCGTTTCAGTAGGTATACCATTCGCAGCACCTCCCAATCCAGATACGATATGTCGTAGACTACGATCATTCACATCAAGCACACGTTTCCATTTAATTTCTTTCAGGCCTTCACAAGAATTACGATTCTGATAAATATAATTATCCAGCAAAGCGGTAATCATATTATGAGCCGACGTTACAGCATGGAAATCACCTGTGAAATGAAGGTTTATATTTTCCATTGGCAACACTTGAGAATAACCTCCTCCTGCTGCACCGCCTTTCATGCCAAAACAAGGGCCAAGTGAAGGCTCACGGAGAGCAACTATAGCCTTTTTTCCTAATTTATTCAATCCCAGTGTAAGACCGATTGAAACAGTTGTCTTACCAATACCAGCTTTTGTCGGTGTAATTGCAGTAACAAGAATCAGATTACGCTCTTTTACCTTCTCTTCATCAATCAGTTTTAAAGGTATTTTGGCCATATACCGTCCATAATTCTGAACTTCTGTTCTGGGAATACCAATCCCCTCTGCCACTTCTTTTATTTTACTAAGTACTACCTCTCTTGCTATTTCTATATCGGACTTCATGATTACTTTAATTTATTTTCAGTACAAACATATATATAATTAATCTATTTAGCTACTTAAATCAAGTTTTCCTTTTTTGCTGTCACCTGTCACCAACACACTCCAATCCGTTTCCTGAAGCGGTTTTAACGGGTGACAGATCCCATCATTTATCTGTCACCGACCTGTCACCCAATCTAATATTTTAAAAGATGAAGAAAACCATCATAGACCTGCATGGCTTCCTATTATTTGATGCAAAATAGTGTAATTATATTAGCATCTTATAGAAGTCATAATTGAATCCAATCGTTTTATTGTTTTTAATACTATAATTTGTTAGAAACTTCGGCTCTTTTTCCACGGCTCACGAGTGTGAGCGGTAAGGCTCACCTATGTGAGCCGAGCGGTTCACACTCGTGAGCCGTATGGCCAACCTTCGTGAGCCGATTAAAAGATCATTTCCAAACTACAAATTTATTATGCAAAACATAATAATCTCTTCCATCTTTTCAATAAAAGTTCTAAATATTTGAAAGTCGGAAGTGATACATCTCAGCAAGGAGGGTAAACTATAATAATAACCGTGGGTAAATCGAAGCGATACCCATGACTGATGCTAGCTTTATATAATTGAATTCCGTTTTTTGGTGAAAGCAAGTGGTGGAAGGTGAAAGCGGTTGCTTTCACCCGTAAACCCGCTTACATAATAGGATCAGAGGGGGTTGGTGAAAGGTGGATGATTTTAGAAAAAAGATTGTAGAGGAGGTCTAAGAGCATGTTTTTTCATTATATTTGTGCATTATGAAAAGACTTGTAATTCTTCTGTTAATACTTATAGCTGATATTTGTTTTGTATCATCTGCTGAACTTTTTATTGAAGCGGAGAGTTTTAGTAATAAAGGAGGTTGGGTGGTTGACCAGCAATTTATGGACCAGATGGGTTCACCTTATCTGATGGCCCATGGAATGGGATCGCCTGTTGCTTCGGCTTCAACACAGGTTAGTTTTCCTGAAACCGGAACATATTATGTATACGTTCGTACATTTAACTGGACTTCGCCCTGGAAAGAAGGGGAAGGACCGGGAAAATTTAAACTCTCTGTCAACGGAAAAGATCTTCCGGCTCTATTGGGAAATACAGGAAGTGAATGGATGTGGCAGGATGCCGGAAAAATTTCTATAAAGGAAAAAGAGGCCTTACTCGCTCTTCATGATCTTACCGGTTTCAATGGGCGATGCGATGCTATCTACTTTACGAAAGAAAAAAGAAAGACTCCGCCTTCTTCCGTAAAAGAGCTAGATGCTTTCCGAAGGAAATTATCGAACATACCACTTAAGCCGGGATTAACCGGAAGATATGATCTCGTAGTAGTTGGTGGAGGTATCGCAGGGATGAGTGCAGCTATATCAGCGGCACGTTTAGGTTGTAAGGTAGCTCTGATCAATGATCGTCCGGTATTAGGAGGGAATAACAGTTCGGAGATTCGTGTTCATTTAGGAGGACGTATTGAAGCAGGTCCATATAAGGAATTAGGAAATTTGCAAAAAGAATTCGGCCCTACACGAGGAGGAAACGCCCAACCTGCTGATTTTTACGAAGATGACAAGAAAGCGGATGCAATTGCCAAAGAAATCAATATCACTTTGTTTTCGAATTACCGGGCAGTACAAGTGAATATGGATGGAGAAAGGATTAAATCGGTTATTGCTAAACATATAGAAAACGGAAATGAATTAGACTTTAATGCGCCTCTTTTTGCAGATTGTACGGGAGATGGAACAATAGGTTATCTGGCTGGTGCAGATTATAGAATGGGACGTGAAAGTAAAGATGAATTCGGAGAAAGCACGGCTCCTGATAAAGCAGATAAGATGACAATGGGTGCATCTGTGCAATGGTATTCAGTAGATGCTGAAAAGCCATCTTCTTTCCCTCGTTTTAATTATGGTGTAGATTTCAATGCTAATAATAGCGAAAAGGTGATGATGGGCGAATGGACATGGGAAACCGGTATGAATTATGACCAGATAAAAGACTTTGAACGTATACGTGATTATGATTTGCTGGTTGTTTATTCTAACTGGAGTTATTTAAAGAATGATTTGAAAGAAAATGAACAATATCGTTACCGTAAACTTGGCTGGGTTGCATATATAGCAGGCAAACGTGAATCTCGCAGATTGATGGGAGACTATATCCTTAAGGAAGACGACCTTACCCGACATGTCATTCATGAAGATGGAACGGCTGCTACAACCTGGACAATTGATCTGCATTATCCTGATCCTGAAAATACGAAACATTTTCCTGATACAGAATTCAAATCGATAGCTAAACATAAAGCTATTTATCCATATCCTATACCCTATCGTTGTTTATATTCAAGAAACATCGAGAATCTTTTTATGGCAGGACGTAATATCAGTGTTACTCATGTGGCATTAGGAACTGTCAGAGTTATGCGTACAACCGGTATGATGGGAGAAGTGGTCGGTATGGCTGCCTATTTATGTAAGCAACATGGAGTATATCCTTGCGGCATATATCATAATTATTTAAATGAACTAAAACAATTAATGCAAGAAGGTGTAGGAAAGAGAGGCCTGCCAAATAATCAACAATATAATGAAGGAGAGAGCCTTTCCGTTAAACCTGAAATAAAATAAGATATATTGCTATTATGTATGTTCCTCTTTTAATTGTAGAAATAGGAATACTAATCCTGGAATGAAGAATATACCTGCTGATACTAATAAAGCGATTTGTAAGGAATAGCTGTCGCTTAGCCAACCGATAAATGGAGCAATAACGGCAAATAGTAACCGTATTACAAAGTTACGTATGGAAAGTACAGTCGCCCGCATTTCAGAAAAGGTGATCTGATTAATATATCCTTTCAATATGGGGGTAGCAAATCCCCGAAAAACATAAAACACCAATAATATAATTAATCCCGTATAGGTGAGATTGTAAGCCAAAGCAATATATCCCCCGATAATGAATATTAAAATGATCGTATATGTCCGGCTTATGCCCAGCCATCTCTCAACCCTGTCCGAATAGAGAGCTGATAATCCGACTGTCAGGTTCAATACAGTCCATATTACTCCAAAATAGGAAGTAGGTGTATCCAGTGAAATCAATAAAGGTTGAACAAACCATGCCATCGTTAAGGTCGCGGCGCCGATAACTCCTGAATACATAATATTATAGCATAACTGCTTATTGGTAAAAAGTGAGTATTTAATAATCTTGAGTATCTCAGATATAGAATTTTGTATTTTACGTGTTGCAGTAATCTCCTTTAGAGCCAGAGCTGCCGGTATTCCACTGAAAGCAATAATAGCTTGTCCATAAAAAGGATATCGAAGTGAATAGACAGCTAATAATCCCCCAAAGATACCTGCTATCGCTTCCGCAAAGTTCCCTATCATAGTAATACGTCCTTCATATCTCAAATACAGTTGTTCATTTTTATAGTGGGAAGTTGTATCATATAGCAAAGCAGAGTCAGCCCCGTTGACAAGTGTTTGTCCAATACCTAATAATATCTCTGCTATTAAAAAGGCCATAAATGTACTGGTAAAGGAATAACCAAGATATCCTAAGAAGTAAAGAGTGCAACCCAGTATCAGGCATTTCTTCCTTCCCCATACATCAGCCAGATAACCTGACGGTATCTCCAGTAGTACTGCAGTAATGGAATACACGCTTTTAAGAATAAAAACATCCTGTAATCCCAATCCATGATCTTCATAAAAGAGCACGATAATCGGCATCACTAAAGTAAACCATTTAGAAAGCTTGATTAGATATAATGAAAGGATATTCCTTTTCATATCTTATATTACAAAAAACGGCTACTCAGTAATGGGTAGCCGTCTATAAATTTATTTATATGGAAAATTCTTAAGCAAGGAATCCCAATAATATACCGGCAGCCACAGCAGAACCAATTACACCTGCAACATTTGGTCCCATAGCGTGCATTAGTAAATAGTTGGTCGGATCATATTCCAAACCTACTGTTTGTGAAATACGTGCTGAGTCTGGAACAGCAGATACACCGGAGTTACCGATAAGCGGGTTTATCTTATTGCCTTCTTTCAGGAACAAGTTAAAGAATTTAACAAATAAGATACCGGCACAAGTTGCAATCACAAATGATAACGCTCCTAAACCAAAAATTTTAATTGAATTCAATGTTAGGAATTGGGTTGCTTGTGTTGAAGCACCAACCGTAACACCTAACAGGATTGTGATAGTATCAATAAGCGGCCCACGGGCTGTCTCTGCCAAACGACGTGTTACGCCACTTTCTTTAATCAAGTTTCCAAAAAATAACATTCCTAAAAGAGGCAAACCCGAAGGAACAAGGAAGCAAGTTAACAACAGACCCACAATAGGAAAGATTATCTTTTCTGTAGAGGAAACAACTCTCGGTGGTTTCATACGGATTACTCTTTCTTTTTTGGTCGTAAGCATACGCATAAACGGAGGTTGTATTATCGGTACCAAAGCCATATATGAATATGCCGATACAGCAATTGCTCCCATCAGATTTGGTGCTAGTTTTGAAGAAAGGAAAATAGCGGTAGGACCATCAGCACCACCGATAATACCAATAGCTCCAGCCTGATTAGGTTCAAATCCCATTTGAAGGGCAATAATATAAGCACCAAAGATACCAAATTGTGCAGCAGCACCAATCAACATTAACTTCGGATTGGATATCAATGCCGAAAAGTCGGTCATTGCTCCAATCCCCAGAAATATTAATGGAGGATACCACCCCTGGACAACACCTTGATAGAGGATGTTAAGTACGGAGCCTTCTTCATAAATACCTACTTGTAATCCAGCATCTTTAAAAGGTATATTACCTATAAGAATACCGAAACCAATAGGAATCAAAAGCATCGGCTCAAATTCATATCTAATAGCCAGGAATATAAAAATTAGTCCGATCACGATCATGATCAGATGACCGGGCGTAGCATTATAAAATCCTGTATAGGTAAGAAACAGCTGAAGATTCTCACCAAGGAATGATAAAAAACTTTCTTGCATATTCTTATCCGATTACTACGAGGTCGGCATTTTCCAACACTGAATCCCCTTTGTTTACTTTCACTTCTATGATTTTACCATCCCGGTCAGCATTAATACTGTTTTCCATTTTCATAGCTTCCAGTATGAGTATAGTTTGTCCTCTCTTTACTGTATCTCCCACTTTACATTTAACCTCCAGTATAACACCTGGTAGTGGAGATTTTACTGCACCGGCTACCGATGAAGCTGCAGGACGGGCAACAACAGGATCTCCACTTGAAGTTGTAGGAGCCTGTGCCGGCCTTTTAATTGTAACTACTTGTTTCTTTGCCGGTTTTTCCAATTGTACTTTATAAGGTGTTCCGTTTACTTCCACTTCAGCAATATCTTCCACTACTGAATTGATATGCACCTTATATACATTACCGTTTATTGTATATTTAAAACTTTTCATTCTTTGTTATTTTAGATAATTACTTTCTAGGAATTTCACGTAAGCCATAAATTTTGGAACTCCACGGTGAATAATTACGTTTTACTTTCTGAATAGTTAGAACCGTATTCTCAATATCATGAACGTCTTCATTTAATTCATATAAAGCAGCACTGATAGCAGCAAGAACTTCTCCGGAAATTTCTCCGGTTGTTTCAGTAGCAACAACACCTGATGCTTTTTGCGCTCTGCGCTTACTTGCACTCATTGCCGTCTTTCCAATCCACTTAAAAATTAAAAATAAAAGTAAAAGGGCACTAAATACAACTGCCATAGCTGTGATTGTCATACCAATACCATAAGAATCATTCAGTTTGAAATTCTCAATCTTTTCATTTGAATCCAATGTCAGATTATTTGTACTTGGTGTAACTTTTTCAAAGAAAACCCATTCGCTTTGCCCGTCAACTTTACGTCCATAACTAACATCTGCTCTTTGATTTGCAGGTATTACAATTTCATCAACGAGTGTTTTACCGTCAGCATCATACAAAGCTATGTAATTCTCCTTTGTTGGATCTAAGGTAAAGTTAACATGGAATGTACCTTTAGATGGCTGACCGTCAGTCCAGAAAAGAATATGTTGACGTGGACTAACTTTAGTAAGAACATCACCTTTTGGAATCGGATATTTGGTCGGATTATTTTTATCGTCAGTTAAATAACATCCACGGATATCTACAGATCCTGCAGAAGTATTGTACAACTCAATCCAACCACTCCGCTTACCATAATCATCAACGAAGTTGTCTTCATTGATGACCAGAACTTCATTTATTCGCATCGAAGTTACACGCTGTGCCTGTGCTCCTAATGAGAAGAGCAAAGTAAACAGTAGTACAACCCCTATTTTTTTTCTTATCATATGCATTACTTCTTTAAGAATTATAGAGGAAGATTATCATGTTTCTTTGCAGGATTAATCAGCTTTTTAGTCTGTAACTGCTGTAAAGCACGGATAATGCGGAAACGAGTATTACGAGGCTCAATTACATCATCAATGTAACCATATTGAGCTGCGTTATACGGATTTGCAAATGCCTTTCTGTATTCTTCTTCTTTCTCAGCAGTAACTTTTGCCGGATCTTCTGAGGCTGCGACTTCTTTAGCAAAGATAACTTCTACTGCTCCACTTGGTCCCATAACCGCAATTTCAGCAGTAGGCCATGCATAGTTCATATCACCGCGAAGGTGTTTAGAACTCATCACACAGTAAGCACCACCATACGATTTACGTAATGTAACAGTGACTTTAGGAACAGTAGCTTCACCATAAGCATAAAGCAATTTAGCTCCGTGAAGGATTACACCATTATATTCTTGTCCTGTTCCCGGAAGGAATCCCGGAACGTCAACTAATGTTACAATAGGAATATTGAAAGCATCACAAAAACGAACGAAACGTCCGGCTTTACGTGAAGCATTACTATCCAGACAACCTGCCATAATCTTAGGCTGGTTAGCCACTATACCAACAGATTGACCGTTGAATCGGGCAAAACCTACGATGATATTCTTGGCATAATCAGCATGTACTTCAAGGAATTCGCCATTGTCAATGATGGTACCTATAACCTCATACATGTCATATGATTGGTTAGAACTATCAGGTATGATTTCATTTAATACATCATCCAGACGGTCTATAGGATCATTACATGCGACCAATGGAGTTTCTTCCAGATTGTTTTGAGGTAAGAAGCTTAACAGTTTACGTATTAATTCGAAACCTTCTTCTTCTGTATCAACCGCAAAATGAGCAACTCCTGATTTGGTAGTATGAACACTCGCTCCTCCTAATTGCTCTTGCGTTACATCTTCACCTGTTACGGTTTTAACAACTTTAGGTCCTGTAAGAAACATATAGCTGGTACCACGAGTCATAATATTAAAGTCGGTCAAAGCCGGAGAATAAACAGCACCACCTGCACAAGGACCAAATATACCGGATATCTGAGGAACTACACCCGATGCAAGTATATTACGTTGGAAAATTTCAGCATAACCGGCTAAAGCATTAACACCTTCCTGAATACGTGCACCGCCTGAATCGTTCAATCCGATTACAGGAGCACCCATTTTCATGGCCTGGTCCATTACTTTGCAGATCTTCATAGCTAAAGTTTCTGATAAAGCACCACCGAATACAGTGAAGTCTTGTGCATAGATATATACTACACGACCGTCGATTGTTCCGTAGCCGGTTACTACACCATCACCTAAAAACTTTGTTTTTTCAATACCAAAGTTAGTACTACGGTGTTGCATAAACATGTCAAACTCTTCGAAACTGCCTTCGTCAAGTAACATAGCAATACGTTCGCGAGCTGTATACTTACCCTTGTTGTGTTGAGCTTCAATTCTTTTTTCTCCACCACCAAGGCGAGCCTTTTCGCGAAGGGCGATAAGTTCTTTTACTTTCTCAAGTTGGTTACTCATTGTTATTTTGATTTGTTGTTAGAAATGATCTGTAATTATTTATGTCCTTCCATGCATAGCTCTGTAAGAACACCGCATGTTGATTTCGGATGAAGGAAAGCAATGTCTAATCCTTCAGCACCACCCCGTGGAGCTTTATCAATTAGCTGAACGCCTTTCGCAGCAACTTCATCCAAAGCATTCTGAACAGAAGGAACAGCAAAAGCAATATGATGAATACCTTCACCTCTTTTTTCAATAAATTTAGCGATAGTACTCTCTTCACTGGTTGGTTCCAGTAATTCGATTTTAGTTTGGCCCACTTTAAAGAAAGCAGTTTTCACTTTTTGATCCTCAACTACTTCAATGTTGTAGCACTTTAAGCCCAATACACCTTCGTAGTATGGCAAACATGCTTCAATACTCTTAACGGCTATACCCAGATGCTCAATATGCGTAATGTCCATGTCATTAATAAATTAAATATTTAATAATAGGTTATTTTATTTGGCCGCAAAGGTACACACTTTAATTTAGGAATGAAGAAATATTTCCTTATTTTCTACTAATATTTTTTGTAAAAAACTATTCCTCTCATATCATATTTAAATGAGAATAAATCATTTTAGCATTTGCATAACCTCTTCATTAGCATAATCTAATACGGAACGATCAAATGAAGCTAAATAAATTGCTGTGGTTTTTTGTGATGAGTGGCCTAAACCTTCACTAATAACAGGCAAGGGAAGGTTTGCCTCTTTTGCTAAAGTGGCCCAGGAGTGACGTGCAACATGCGTAGAAAGATTACTCTTTATACCACATCGTTTAGCAAACTCTTTCAGACGTTTATTTTGAACACGTAAAGCGCTTTCGTACTGCAATCTATCGGGTCCATAGCCAGGCAAGATTATGGGCAAAAGATAAGATGAGTTTCGAGTTTCTTCTTTGTATCTATCAAGGATCTGTTGTACGGCCGGAGTTACTTTGATTTCGAGGAGTTGACTTGTCTTTTTACGCTTATATGAAATTACCCCATCTCTTAAGTCTGTCTTTTTCAAAAAAGCCATATCCACAAAAGCCATTCCACGTAAATAAAAAGAGAATAAAAAAAGCGATTGAGCAAACAAAAGCTCTTTTTCTCTCGGCTGACACTCTACGATTTTTTTCATTTGTTCTTTCGTCAAAGCCCTTTTTTTTGTAACCTGTACACCAGTGTATACTTGTTCAAAGGGATTTATCAACTTAGGTTGAGCAACTCCATCCTTAATGGCTTTATTATAAATTGCACGAAGATTACGCATATAAAATGATATTGTATTCAGTGTTTTACCCTTAATACGCATATCATTTTCAAACTGTTTAATTATACGGGGAGTCAATTGTTCAAAAGTAAGATTTGTATTTTTTGTAAAACGTATAATTGCGTCTAATGTTGATACATACCCTCTTGCAGTACGCTCTTGTTTGTTAGCATTAAGCTCTTTACTTAATCTGTAGACATAAGATGATAATTTATTACCATCTTTTAGTCGACGATAAGCCGACGCTATATCAAAAGCCGTAAAATCGCCTTTTTCTTCCCAATAAGAAATGATATTTGCAAAAAAATGGATATCTTCCTGCATAGATTTTTCTATCTTCTTCAAATAAGAAAACCGATGTTTATCGTCAGAAGGGAATATTATTAATTTGTTTTTCTTATCCCACTCATCAGAAAAGAGCTTATAAGGAGTAGTTACACTATTTATTTGTCTGTTGTATATAATCCTTATAAATAAACTACCCTCATTTCTTTCTAAACGCGAAGACTCCCTAAGATGAAATTCTACAGATACTTTTCTATACATTTTTCAAATATTTGTCCGCAAAATGCAAACAACAGCTAAAGTTTTTTACACAGATTAGTTATAATTTTACAAAGCTAGCTCATTATTCGTTAATTATATAAATTATGTGCCTAATATTTAATATTTATAAGATAGATTATGTGAAAGAAACATTTTTTTCATATAAACACACAAAATACTTATTATATATAAGTTTATACTAAACAACAATACGCTCATTCAAATATGAAAAGTGAATCTTCTGAAAGATTATCTAATAGACATTTATGCACTTTTTTTCAATATCAACACCTTAAAATATTTGTACAATATAGTTGATATTTAAAAAAAAATGTACATATTTGGGGATGTTAAGATAAAAGTGTGGGTGTTTAACGAAAGTTAGCTATAATGGAGGAATCAATGAAAAAGGCACAAGGTGAAGGTGGAGACAAAGAAATCTTGTATTCTAAAGCTATTAAAGCGGGAAAGCGTATTTATTACTTAGATGTGAAGAAGAACCTCAAAAATGATCTGTTCCTTGCCATAACAGAAAGTAAGAAGATACAACCCAAAGACGGCTCTCCGTCAACATTTGAGAAACACAAGATTTTTCTTTATAAGGAAGATTTTGAGAAGTTTCTTGATGGAATGAATGATGTTATCACTTATATACAGGCTCAACAGATCAATTTGGTTGAAAATAATGAGAATACATCACAAGAGAAAAGCAAATATGTAGAAGATAATGACGATGAGATAAAACTGGATATTAGCTTCTAATATTTTTATTGGCAAAATAAACCGAGCTGCTTTATATTTTTAATAAATAAAAAGCAGCTCGTTTATATTTACAGGTGTTAAACCTGACTAACCTCGGTTTTATTTAAGCCGGGTGAATTGCTTCAGTGGGGCAAACATCTGCACAAGTTCCACAATCAGTACACATTTCCGGATCTATAACATAGATATCACCTTCCGAAATTGCTTCAACCGGACATTCATCAATACAAGTACCACAAGCAATGCAGTCTTCGCTAATTACATAAGCCATTTTCTTATACGTTTAAATTTATTACTATTAGTTGCTACAAAAATATATCTTTCTTCTTATTTACAAAAAATATTATACGAATATTTATTCTAACAGCTACCTTTTGCAATATTTTGCTTGAATTTGCGTTATTAGACAAAATCGATTGAACATTGAAACGTACGTTATTATTAATATACTTATTCTGTCTTTCAGTTTCTGGACTCATGGCTCAGAAAGAGAAAGTAAAGAATCAGCCCTATGCCGACATGAAGTTATTCCATCTGGGATTTCATGTAGGTCTACACACACAGGATCTTATCTTAACCAACACGGGTGCAGTAACTTCTGATGGTCAAGTCTGGTTCTCAGAAATTCCAAATTATTCCCCCGGGTTTAGTGTAGGAGTAATTGGGGATATGTTCATGAATCCTTATCTTAATCTTAGATTTATTCCAACCCTCCATTTTGGAGATAAAGAATTTGTATTTCGCGAACAAGAAAGCGGCGAAGAATTTACCACTTCCGTTCGTTCAAGCTATCTGACATTCCCGTTGGAAGTAAAATACAGTGCTTTCCGTCTAAACAATTACCGTCCATATCTGACAGGAGGTGTTTACGGAGCATGGGATTTAGGACGTAAAAAAGGAGAAGAAATTCTATTGAAAGGGTTCGATTATGGATTAACCTTTGGTATTGGATGTGATATTTATTTACCTTTTTTCAAGTTATGTCCTGAAATTAAGTTCAGTTTTGGATTAAAAGACTTATTGGAGACCAAGCGTGACGATCTCAACCAACCGGAACAGCTTATATATACAAATGCTCTTTCAAAAGCTACATCCCGTATGATTGTGCTTACTTTTAATTTCGAATAAAAAGTTCCAAATAGATATACATGGCAGGGATTGCCATGATAACACTATCAAACCGATCTAGCATACCACCATGTCCGGGCAAAACATTTCCCGAATCTTTCACCCCAAGAGTGCGCTTCAACAAAGACTCGGTAAGATCTCCCCAGGTAGCAAATACAACTATAACGGCTGATAAACCTAACCAATTATACCAACTTACTTCCGGTATGAAATAATGAAATAGCTGAGAAGCACCTAATACAACAGCAACTCCTCCACAAAAACCTTCCCATGACTTCTTTGGTGAGATACGTTCAAAAAGTCTGTGTTTACCAAAAGCTGATCCAAACAGATAAGCACCGGTATCATTCAACCAGACAAAAATAAATAAAGCTAATACAAACTTCGGATTATAACCTACTTCACCACCGGCATGCGATTCAGAAGATATAAAATTCAGGAGTGAAAATGAACCTGCACAATAGATCTGCCCCAGAAATGTAAAAGCCCAATTGTTGATTGGATTCGATTTTTTATCATACAATTCAATGATAAAAGTATACAATATAAATATAAGGTAAGGCAAGAATACTTTACCATCCCAAAAACCATTTGCATATATAAAAGAGGCAAAGAACAGATAAACACCACTTAAAGTACCAATAATCTGCTTAAGATGTACATTTTCAAAATGTTTCATTAAGCCGTAAAATTCCCATAAAGAAAGAGCTACAATCAGGCTAAATAAAATAAGGAAGGAATAAGAACCAAGACAAATTCCTCCCACGATTACTGTAACAAAGATCGCTCCGGTTAAAGCACGTATTATCAGGTTTTTCAAAACTATATTAGTTTAAGTGTTCTTCTGTTTCTCCTTGTTCTGTTACTGGTTTATCTGCCACCGTTTCCTCATTCTCTTTCTTTTCTTCAACTTCTTTTTCCTGTTGATTAAGAATCTCATCCGAACGAGAAATCCAAGCTCGTTTACCAAAGATCTTTTCTACATCTTCAGAGTAGATAACTTCACGCTCTAAAAGAACCTGCGCTAGTTCATGATGACCTTCTTTGTTTTCAAGCAATATATCTTTTGCACGATCGTATTGTTCATTAACCATGCGTTGTACCTCATGATCGATAAGCTTGGCCGTCTCTTCACTATACGGTTTCGTGAAGCCCCAATCTTGACCAGATGAATCATAATAGTTCAGATTAGGCAATTTCTCACTCATTCCATAATATACCACCATAGCATATGCCTGCTTGGTTACACGTTCCAGGTCATTAGCTGCTCCTGTAGATATTTTACCTAAAAACAATTCTTCAGCAGCTCGCCCCCCTAAGGTGGCACACATTTCATCCAGTAATTGATCGCGTGTAGTTATCTGACGCTCTTCCGGAAGATACCATGCCGCACCCAAAGCTTTCCCTCTTGGAACTATGGTTACTTTTACCAACGGGCTTGCGTGCTCAAGCAACCAACTCAGTGTAGCATGTCCTGCTTCATGATTAGCAATACTGGTACGCTCATCCGCAGTGGTTATCCTGCTACGTTTTTCCAATCCGCCGACAATACGATCGACCGCACTCATGAAATCTTCTTTCTGAACGAATTTCTTTCCGTTTCTGGCCGCGATAAGAGCTGCTTCATTACATACATTAGCAATATCAGCTCCTGAAAAGCCTGGTGTCTGACGTGCTAGAAATTCCGTATCTACACTATTATCAATTTTAATCGGACGCAAATGCACCCCAAATATTTCTTTACGCTCATTCAAGTCGGGTAGTTCCACATGTATCTGGCGGTCAAATCGTCCTGCACGAAGCAATGCTTTATCCAATACATCAGCACGGTTGGTCGCTGCCAAGATGATAACACCACTGTTTGAACCAAAGCCGTCCATTTCTGTTAGTAACTGATTAAGGGTATTCTCCCGTTCATCATTACTATTCATATTTACATTCTTACCACGTGCACGTCCTACTGCATCTATCTCATCAATAAAGACAATACAAGGCGCTTTTTCTTTGGCTTGTCGGAATAAATCACGTACTCGAGAAGCACCTACCCCAACGAACATCTCAACAAAGTCGGAACCAGACAAAGAAAAGAAAGGAACATCTGCTTCACCGGCAACTGCTTTTGCTAACAAAGTCTTACCTGTTCCCGGAGGGCCTACCAAAAGAGCACCTTTAGGAATCTTACCGCCAAGTTCGGTATATTTTGCAGGATCTTTAAGGAACGATACAATTTCTTCTACTTCTTGTTTAGCTTCAGAAAGACCTGCAACATCCTTAAACGTAACCTTCTTATCATTATCTTTATCGAAAAGTTGTGCTTTCGACTTACCAACATTAAATACATTGCCGGTACCGCCGCCACCACCGCCTGACATTCTACGCATCAGGAATATCCACAAAAAGATAAATAAGGCGAATGGCGCTATTGAAAGTACAAAATTCCATATAGTATCATCCCCCTCTTCATAATTTACTTGTGTCGTAATATTATTTTCCGAAACAGCTTTATCATAAAAATCAGAGAATTTATCAGCAGATGGTATTTTGACAACGACTTTAGGAGAATCGCCTAATTTGGCACTATCGCCCTTAAAGACCAATCCCTTTTTGCCATTTCTGACAGTAGCTTCTAACACATTCTTTTTGTTGTAAACGGTCATTTTATCAAAAACATTGTCTTGTGCCAGTTGCTGGAATTCAGTCCACCCTAATTCTTTTGATGTTGATGATCCTCCGGTAATATATAACGCAATAAGCATCACAATAATCAGTCCGTACATCCAATATATATTGAATTTGAACATCTTATTGGGCTTTTCGCCTTTGGGGAATTTATTGTTAGACATATTTAATTTTCTTCTTGAATATAATTGTCATTACTTAATTCTTAATCAATATCAGGAATACTCTCTAAGCTTGAATCGGCCCAAAGATTTTCCAGATTATAAAATTGCCTTTGTTCAGGCAAAAAGATATGGACAAGAACTGTGCCATAATCCATACCGACCCAGCTTGCTTGTTGATACCCATCTATTGAAAGAGGTTTTTCGTTTGCCTCTTTTCTTGCAAAGTCCCAAACAGAATCAGAAAGTGCAGATACCTGAGTTGGGGTATTACCTTCGCCAATTACCATATATTGGCAAATAGCGCCTGAGATTTTGGTTAAGTCAACTGTTACTATTTTTTTGCCTTTTTTTTCTTGGAGGCCTTTAATTATTGTTTTTACTAATTCCTTTGTTTGATCCATGTATTACTAATTGAAATCTTTTTTAAGGGAACAAATATAATTCTTAAATTTGGTATGCTAATGATATAACCTCAATAAATAAATATTTGTTCGAAATATTTGTTCGAAAAGAAAAAGCCCGTATCTTTGCGGTCAAGAAAACTGTTCTATGGTGTAATGGTAGCACAACAGATTCTGGTCCTGTTTGTCCAAGTTCGAGTCTTGGTAGAACAACTTAGTAAACCGCTGATATAGCGGTTTTTGTTTTTTGTAACCTGCAATAATATTTAGCTTGAAAAAATTTAGCTTTGCTAAATTATAATTTATCAATATCATGAATCTCAAACGAATCTTTCTTAATAAGCGCTTCATCCTTGTTCTAATTATTTTAAATGCGATTATTATATTTATTCAGGAGTTCAAAAATATTCCCGGATTCATTTATTATATAGACAATGTTTTTACAATCATATTTTTTATGGAGCTAATTGTTAAGATTAAGCATTATGGAATTAGAAATTTCCTCCAAAGTAATTGGAATCGATTTGATATGGTAATCATATTACTTGCTACCTTATCTCTTTTCTTATCTATCTTACCTTTTGATTTTAATGATTCACTCAGCTTCGTAACTTCCTTAAGGATACTAAGAATATTCAAGTCGTTCAGGCTAATAAAGTTAGTCCCCGACATTCATCTTATTATTAATGGAGTAAATAGAGCCATCAAAACATCTTACATAATAGTTTTGGCCTTTCTTATACTCTTATTTATCGTTTCTGTATTCACATGTTCATTGTATAAGAATATAGCTCCGGAGTATTTTGATAATCCAATGTCATCTCTTTATTCAATATTTAGAGTCTTCTCTATTGAAGGATGGTATGAAATACCAGATTTAATAGCGGAAAGATCTACTGTATTCATTGGTTTTCTTTCAAAATTATATTTTGTTCTTTTGTTGTTTTTTGGCGGTATATTGGGAATGTCCTTAATTAATTCAATATTTGTGGATACAATGGTAAGCGACAATAATGATGATTTAGAAAAAGAAATTAAGAATCTTTCAAAAAGAATTGAAGAGTTAACCCAAGAAATACAAACCATAAAATCTAATAAGAACAGGCTTTAAGTCCATAATTGTGGAGAAGTGGTTTATACCCTTTTTGATATAATAAATAAAATTATCTTTGTATCTAAATAAAAATTTAATAACAATATTAAACCATGAAGACAAAATCAATCCATTTTATTCTATTATTTGTTGTCACTTCTTTGCTAAGCATCAATGCTCAGGATTTAAAATTTAATGCAAACCGTTCATTTAAGATTGTTCAGTTTACAGATATTCATGCTTGTCCTTCAAATCCCGAAACACAGATCTCAATTCAGATGATAAATGAAGTGCTGGATGCAGAAAAACCGGACTTGGTTGTTCTAACAGGCGATATTGTAACAGAAGCGCCGGTAAAAAAAGGATGGGATATGGTTACTGATCCGATTATTAAAAGAAATATTCCATTTGCTGTTAGCTTCGGCAATCATGATGACGAAAAAGATCTGAATAGGGCTACTTTATCCAAATTAGTTGCGGCTTATCCGGGCTGCCTTTTTGTTGATCAAGTTGAAAATGTAAAAGGTTTCGGGAATTATACACTGCCGATAAAAACATCCTCTAATAATAATATTGCAGCAGTTCTTTACTGTATGGATTCGAATGCCTATAGTACAATAAAAGGAGTAAAAGGGTATGGTTGGTTTGGCCATGATCAGGTAAACTGGTACCTCCAGCAGAGTTTTGCTTTCACAAAAGCGAATAAAGGGAAACCTCTCCCCGCTTTGGCTTTTTTCCATATTGCATTACCAGAATACAATCAGGCATACAATACAATAGCTACCGGTACCCGCCTGGAAGACGAATGCAATCCTAAAATCAATACAGGGATGTTCACAGCAATGCTTGAAGCCGGTGATGTGATGGGTACTTTTGTAGGACATGACCATGATAACGATTATATTGCAAATCTATACGGTATCGCATTAACATATGGACGGTTCTCAGGAAGCAAAACAACCTATACTAATATGGAAAATGGAGCCCGTGTTATTGTAATGAAAGAAGGAGAACGTTCTTTCGACACATGGATACGCCTCAAAGGTGATCGTACAATACAAAAGGTAACATTCCCTGAAGGTCTGAGCAAAAAATAAATAGGTAATAATACGTCATGACAAAAAAACAACTTTTTCCAGCCAAAGCTACGCTAAGAGAAAACATAGCGGACTATACATTTATAGTTGTAGGTGCTTTTTTACAAGCCTTAAGTTATGTCGTATTTCTTGCTCCATATAAGATTGTACCGGGCGGCGTATACGGAGTTTCTATTGTGATTCATCATGTTACAAAAGGAGTCTTCTCTTTCTTTCCGGACGGGTTACCAATGGGAGCTACCGCACTCTGTTTCAATATACCTTTATTGATTTTGGCAATAAAGAAGCTTGGGCTTTCTTCAGGTCCGAAAACAATCGTAACATTTTTGCTTATTTCTGTCTTCACCGATACACTTTCATTTATTTTAGGAGACAAGCCGTTGGTAGAAAACGATCGTTTTATCGCCTGTTTTTATGGTGGAGCTATATTGGGGCTAGGAGTAACCTGCATTTTTAAAGCAAAAAGTACCAGTGCAGGTACGGATGTATTAGCAAGGGTATTGGCAAATAACAATAATTTGAAAGTAAGTAATATGATAATTATTCTCGATTCAATTGTTGTTATGCTTGGGTTACTGGTATTTCAAGACTGGGCGGTTCCGTTGTATTCGTGGTTTACCATATTTGTATATGGGAAAGTTGTAGAGATGTTTCAGACAGAAAATCCCAACCGAGCCGTCTTTATTGTTTCAAAGAAAACACAAGAGATAAAAGATATTATTGTTAATAAAATGGGAATGAAAGGGACTTTTCTACACGGACGTGGAATGTACGAAGGTAAAGAGAAAGAAATTATCTTCACTATTGCCGAGCGTAAAGACCTTCCCCGCTTAAAGAATGAAGTAAAGCTAATAGACCCAAATGCATTTGTTTCTACCATGCACGCCAGCAAAGATTCACCTCCTCCGGGAATATAATTAACGATTAATGATGAACGTTTAATGAATAACCATAAACATTTAATCGTTAAATGTTCATCATTAATCGTTAATTACTATATTTGTGGCATTTTTCAATCAAATAGATTTTTTTAATTACAAATTTATACAGAATGCCCAGTATTTCACAACGTGGAGTCAATATGCCGGCTTCACCAATTCGTAAGCTTGTTCCGCTTGCCAATCAGGCAAAAGCAAAAGGTGTCAAAGTATATCACCTAAATATCGGTCAGCCCGATTTGCCTACTCCTGAAGTCGCGATGGAAGCATTAAAGCATATCGATCGTAAAGTATTGGAATATTCTCCAAGTGAAGGGATTCTTAGTTTTCGTCAGAAATTAGTTCACTACTATGCAACCTTTAACATACAAGTAAATGTAGAAGATATAATTGTCACCACCGGTGGTTCCGAAGCAGTGCTGTTTTCTTTTATGGCGTGTCTCGACCCGGGGGATGAGATTATTGTCCCTGAACCGGCTTATGCCAATTATATGGCATTTGCTATTTCCAGTGGTGCTGTGATTAAAACGATACCTTCCCACATTGAAGATGGTTTCGCATTACCTTCCATAGAGAAATTTGAAGAACTGATTACTCCTCGCACAAAAGCTATTCTTATCTGTAATCCAAATAATCCAACCGGATATCTTTACACGCAAGAGGAGATGAATCAGATACGAGATCTGGTAAAGAAGTATGACCTATTCCTTTTCTCTGACGAAGTATATCGCGAGTTTTGTTATACAGATGTACCTTATATTTCTTCTTTCCATTTGGTAGGAATAGAAAATAATGTTGTATTAGTAGATTCTGTCTCTAAACGTTACAGCGAATGTGGTATACGTATCGGAGCCATTATAACCAAGAATAAACAGGTAAGAGAAAATGTAATGAAATGGTGTCAGGCTCGTTTAAGTCCACCCTTGTTAGGGCAGATTGTCGCAGAAGCATCACTTGACACACCCGCTTCCTATATGGATAGTGTATTTAACGAATATGTACAACGACGCGACTTCCTTATAGAAGGACTGAACCGCATTTCCGGTTGTTACTCTCCTACCCCAATGGGCGCTTTTTATACAGTTGCCCAACTACCAGTAGATGATTCAGATAAGTTCTGTGCCTGGTGTTTAAGTGAGTTTAATTATGAAGGACAAACGGTGATGATGGCACCTGCTTCGGGCTTTTATACTACTCCAGATATAGGAAAAGACCAGGTACGTATTGCCTATGTATTGAAAAAAGAAGATTTAGAAAAAGCTTTGATTGTGCTTGAAAAGGCACTGGAAGCATATCCCGGACGTATAGTTTGAATTTCGAGTTATTCATAGCAAAAAGAATTCATTTCAGTAAAGAGGGTGATCGTCAAGTTACGCCTCCGGCTGTTCGTATTGCTATGGTTGGTATAGCTTTGGGATTAGCAGTTATGATACTTTCAGTTGCTATTATTGTAGGTTTTAAAAAAGAAGTAAGAAATAAAGTAATTGGTTTCGGCTCTCATATACAAATAACCAACTTTGATAGTAACACTTCATATGAGACATCACCTATTGCGATTAGTGATACACTCTTAAAAATACTTCAAGTTTACCCGGGTATTAAACATGTAGAAACATTTGCAACAAAACCCGGAATATTAAAGACTGACAATGACTTTCAAGGGATTATCCTGAAAGGTATTGATGAGCATTTCGACTGGTCTTTCTTCCAGAAAAATCTAAAAGAGGGCAAATTATTTACTATAGATCCGGAGAAGATATCCAACGATGTTATTATATCCCGTTCTCTATCGAATATTGTCGGACTGAATGTTGGTGAATCATTTTTGACTTATTTTGTACAGGAAGATATCAGTGTACGTAAATTTACAATTTCAGGAATTTATGAAACCGGTTTTCTGGACTACGATAAATTATTTATTATTGCTGACATCAAACAGATTCGTCGTCTGAACAGATGGGATAAAGATGAGGTAAGCGGTCTTGAACTAATAGTTGACGATTATAGTAATCTTGAGCCTATTGCAGAAGATTTATTCTTTGATATGGCGGAAAAACATGACCGAAAGGGAAATGCATTTTATGTACGTTCAGTTAAGGACATAAATCCGATGATTTTTAGCTGGCTCGATATATTGGATACGAATGTAATTGTCATCCTTATATTAATGTTGGCTGTTGCTGGTTTTACTATGATTTCCGGTTTACTTATTATTATTCTTGAACGTACCAACATGATAGGAATACTAAAAGCGTTAGGAGAGAATAATGCGAGTATCCGCAAAATATTCCTATACATTTCTTTCTTCCTTATCGGAAAGGGCATGATCTGGGGTAATATTATAGGTGTAGGAATATGCCTGATCCAATCTTATTTCCAAATTGTAAAACTCGACCCGAGTACTTATTACCTGGATGCAGTTCCAATAGACTTAAGTATTCAATCTTTCCTTTTGTTAAATATCGGCACATTATTGGCTTCTATGCTAATGATGCTTGCACCGGCTCAATTAATTTCAAAAATCGAACCGGCAAAGAGCATCCGATTTGAATAGTTTTATATAAAGAGATTCACATTGGCATCCTCCGCCTTCTCAAGATAAGAGGCCACTCCTCCCAGAGAGACATGGTCTAGTAATTCTTCTTCTTTGACTCCCATTACATCCATACTCATGGTACAAGCAATCATTTCTACACCATTTTCAATGGCTTGATTAATCAGACTTTCTAGACTATCTATATGTTTCTTTTTCATAATATGCCGCATCATGGTACTTCCCATACCCCCCATGTTCAATTTAGATAATTTCAGTTTACCACTATACGACGGAAGCATCCAGCCAAACATCTTGCCAAATATATCTTTCTTTACAGACGGTTTCCTTTGTTTCTTAATAACGTTCAATCCCCAGAAGGTGAAAAACATAGTTACTTTTTTTCCTGTAGATGCTGCACCATTGGCAATTACAAATGAAGCCAATGCTTTATCCAAATCGTCACTAAAGACAATCAGTGTTTTATTTTCTCCTTTGGATATTTCTTTACAGACCAGACTTTTATCCTCCTTTTCAATAGTAGCATGTATCACACCGGATTTATTTTCCACGTTTAAAAGTTTCGCTCCCGTCATATTACACCACGATGAAACATCTCTTGCAAATCCCTGATCAGTAGCTGTTATTAGTAAGCGTTCCCCTACTCTCATTTCATTATAATGCTTCTTCTGTTGTAGCACAGGGCCAGGACATTGTAAACCGCAAGCATCTATTTTTATAGTATTCACAGAGAGATCCTCCTCTCCTGACTCATTCGATGGAGTATGAGATAAAGGACGGGTATTCTTTAAATCAGCTGTTGCTGTATACCAGATCTTATATCCCCCTGAGAGATTCATTACATCTGCATAACCATTTTGTTTTAAGATACGATATGCCAGATAGCCTCGTAGACCTATAGCACAATTAACTATAATCTGTCTGTCTTTCGGTAATTCCGTCAAACGTATCCGCAACTCATCCACAGGAATATTTATTGCTCCGGGGATATTTCCTAAATTATATTCTTCCGGTGTACGTACATCTACAATTATTGCATCTTTTTCCAGTTCTGTTATTCCACGCCAATGAATTGTATGCACTTTTCCTTTCAATATATTATCTGCTACATAACCAACCATATTGACCGGATCCTTAGCCGAAGAATAAGGAGGAGCATAGGCCTGTTCCAATTCAACCAAATCTTGCACAGTTCCTTTACGCTGTATCACCTGAGCTAGCATTTCTATACGTTTATCCACTCCATCAAATCCTACTACCTGTCCCCCTAAGAGACGTCCGTCATCAGGTGAAAATAATATTTTAATTGTCAACAAAACAGCCCCTGGATAATATCCTGCATGAGAAGCAGAATGCACATAAGCTGATAAATAATTAATTCTTTCTCTTTTCAATAACTTAGCATTGGCACCTGCAGCAGCAACTGTAAGGTCAAACACTTTAGCAATGGAATTACCTAATGTACCGGCATAAGTATCTTTATTTCCTAATATTATGTTGTTGGCAACTATTCTACCCTGTTTATTTGCTGGACCAGCAAGTGGAATTAACGCTGGTTTTCCTGTTACCAGGTGTGTAACTTCGACTGCATCCCCCAACGCATAAACAGAAGGATCAGAAGTCTGCATATACTCATTTACCTTAATACCTCCTAATGAACCAATGATTAACCCTGCCTGCTTTGCTAATAGTATCTCAGGTCTGACACCGATACTAAGCAAGACCATGTCCGTTTCAAGCCGTTTTCCACTTTGTAGATGAACATCTAAACCTTTATCTGTTTCTTCAAAACTTTTCACTCCGTCTTCCAGAATAAGTTCTACTTGCTTTTCTATCAGATGTTGATGTACAAACGCTGCCATGGAGTAATCCAATGGAGCCATTACCTGATTAGCCATCTCAACAACAGCAACTTGTATACCTAGATTATGCAGATTCTCTGCCATTTCCAATCCAATAAATCCTCCACCTACAATAATGGCATGTTTAGGTTTATTAATTGTGACATATTCTTTTATGGCATCGGTATCAGGTACATTACGAAGAGTAAATATCATTTTACTATCTATCCCTTTTATTGGAGGACGTAAAGGTTCTGCTCCAGGTGAGAGAACCAACTTATCATATTTTTCTATATAACTCTCTCCGGTAGATAGCCTCCTAACCTCTACTTTCTTTTCTTGGAGATGGATAAAAGTTACTTCTTGTCTGGTACGTATATCTATTTTAAAACGATTAATAAAACCTTGTACAGTTTGCACAAACAGTTTATTACGATCATTAATGGTATCACCAATATAATAGGGCAACCCACAATTAGCATACGATACATATTCACCTCTTTCGAAAAGGATGATCTCGGCTTCTTCATCCAACCTCCTAAGACGGGCTGCTACAGTAGCACCACCGGCTACTCCTCCTATAATTAAATATTTCATATTTGTTTTGTTTTTACTATAAATATTTTCCAATAGAAAATATTTAGATAAAAAAATCAGGGATTATCTATACATGCAGTAAGTTTATCGTAAAGTTCATTTATATTCAGGTCTGTATTTTGCATCTGAAGAATCTTTTCTTTCCCTTTAGATGTAAGCTTAAAAAGCATTTGCCGTTTATCTGTCTTACTGATAGCACGACGAATAAACCCTTTCTTCTCTACAGAAGTGATCACTTTGGATACACGAGAATTGGACAGTCCGATATAATCACATATCTCGCCGGCTGTTTTAGAATCACCCTCTTTTAAACCACAAAGTAATACCGCTTCATTGATTGTAAGAGAATTATTTTCTGAAAAATCCTTTTCAAAACGAAATAGTACTTTGTATATATCTTTAAGTGCACAAATAGATTCCATCTTATAAATTTTAATTAATATGACAAATATAGAAACAAATATTTTCCAATAATAATATTTTCCGATAGAAAATATCTATAAAGTATTTACAACCGTTGCATTCCTGAGATCCTTTCCCGATACATTTTGGAATACACTTAAATAAAACTCAGGTATAATTGCCAGAATATGGTCAAAAACATCTGCCTGGATATTTTCATAAGGAATCCAGCTGGTAGTAGCAGTAAAGAAATAAAGTTCAATAGGAATTCCTTTGTCCGTTGGTTGCAGATGACGAACCATACAGGTAAGATCCTTACTAATATCCGGATGATTTTTTAAATAACGTTCAAGGTAAGCACGAAATATTCCCAAATTTGTTTGGCGTCTACCATTTACTAAAACCGAATTATCAATATGATGCGTTTCATTGTATTCTTTTAGCTCATCTTCTTTTCCATCAATATAATCTCTGATCAATGCAATATGTCGAAACTTTTCAAGCATTTCTTCAGTACAAAATATTACACTGTTCATATCAATATACACAGAGCGTTTGACCCGTCTGCCTCCAGACTCTGTCATTCCCCGCCAGTTTTGGAAAGAATCATTTACAAGGGCAAAAGGAGGAATTGTAGTTATGGTTTTATCAAAATTCCGAACTTTAACTGTATTTAATGTCACTTCTATAACATCACCATCTGCCCCATACTTAGGCATAGTAATCCAATCACCTGGACGAAGCATATCATTAGCCGACAGCTGGATTCCCGCAACAAATCCCATCAATGTATCTTTAAATACCAATGATAAAATAGCTGCAGAAGCACCCAGACCTGCTATCAGTTTAGTTGGTGATTGATTGATAAACAACCCTATAATTATTATTACTCCAATAAAAATAAGAATGATCTGAATGACTTGTATAAAGCCTTTCAAAGGCTTGTTTTTCAGTTCTGCTTTACGATAAAAAATCTCTGAAATAAGATTCAGTAAAGAATTAATAAAACGGAGAATAACCGCAATCATATATATCTGACACATTCTTTCCAGAAAATCAAGCAGCTCCGGATTTTCAGTCTTCGTGAAAGCTACAGGAAGTAAAGCATAGATAATGATAGCAGGTACAATATGGACTAATTTATTAATGATCTTCTTCTCAACAATCAAGTCGTCCCAAGTATTCTTTGTCCTTTTAGCCAGACGAGTAAAAGCCCCCAGCACTAACGTCCTTAAAATATAATTAACTACAAATGCCAGAATAAAAATGAAAAAAAGAATAATAAAATTATCAAGTAAATCTGCTGTTTCTTTCGTTAATCCTATATCTAATAATAATTCATTAACCCAAATACTAATCGCCTGCATAGCTCTTGTTTTTATTTATAAATTCTCTCACGCAAATCTACAATTTACAGAAAACATCTGCAATATAATGTCTTTCATACTGTTTGTTTTTTTTCACGCTTCACCTGTCAACAACAGCTAATTATCTAATTATAAATAAAAAACAGTGAAAGGATGGGTGAAAGCAAAAATATTTTTTAAGTAGCATATTAGTTAGAGTTTTGCTGAGATATACCAGAAAGTTGCTGCCCTTTTCTGTTTTTGCTTACAATTACTTAATCGGCTCACAGGGGTGAGGCGACTGGATCACCTTTGTGAAACGATCGCCTCACCCCTGTGAGCCGATTGTTCCACCCTTGTGAGCCGTATAAATGAGAGTATTCTATCCAGTAAATAGGAAAGATTAAAATCTTAAAATTCTACTATTGATTAATTAGAAAGAACAATCGATTTCATAAAGAACTTTATTCTCTCTCAAAAAAGGGAAGACGATCCAATGGAACATCAATCTCAATTATCCTTCCCCCCTTAAAAGTTTTTCCTCTGTCATCTTTCCAACGACCTTTAGGCAAATGTACCTGACGAGTGTTTCCTGGATTTACCATAGGAGCAACCAAATACTTATCTCCCAACATAAATTGATCTTTACAATCAACAAATCCCTGATGAGGAAAAACGTATTCCAGATGGCGAACGATAGGCTCTCCCGTCAAGGAAGATTCTTCTGCCAGCCTTAGAATATACTCTCCAAATGCTTCATGTAAATGAGCATACTTGCGGCAAATAGCAAGATTTTCTTCATTTAATATTCGCCATGGTGCAACTGAGAACTGCATCATAGGCATCATTGCATGCACCTGACATGATCTAACAATCAATTCCTGGTCTAATTTTGTTTGATCTATTCCAAGAAAAGATCCGAACTGTCCTCCGCCAATCATATCCGGACAAGTGTATGCATATCCTAATAAACCGGCAGAAAGCATATCTGGGATAAGTAAACGTATGGCATTCCATGAATAATCTTTATCACCCAGTCGCTGAACCAAGGCTTCACCAGCCATTTTCCATCCTGCACGATATTCATTAAAAGGAAAAGACAGACCGAGTTTTGCCCAATATTCACACATATCTGTAGCAGTAGCATCTTTGTCATAAAACTCAAGAGTAGGGTCAGTATAATGCGAAATATCACCGGCATCAAATTTATATCCATCAACACCATACTCCTGTTGTAATTGTTGCAATACAGATTTTAAATGTTCCACTGCTTCAGGGTTACTCATATCATAGCAAGCGCTATAGCCATTCCACCATTGTATAATCGCAGGTCTGCCAGAGTCTTTCCGTTTAATCAGATAACCCTTCTTTTGTAATTCCCTGAATTCAGGGCTATCAGGACTAACAAATGGACATACCCATAACATAATTCTAAAGCCTTCGTTATGCAACTTCTTTATCATTGCTTTAGCATCAGGAAAACGATCGGATTTAAATTCAAAATTCCCATAATATTTCTGCCAGTTATCATCCACCATAAATACTCCTATCGGGAAATTATGTTTTATGATATTATGGGCATAAGTTAAAATGTCCTCCTGATTCTGATTATACATCAATTCAATCCAGGTATTATATTGCGGCATAGAGAAGAAAAGCGGATCAGGTAATTTTCCACTAGGAGAAAAATGCTTTTCTTTAGCTGCGAGAAATGCATCTTTTAATGTTTTACCAGCTTGTACTGGAAATAATTCTTCATATTCTGATAATAAGATAATCTCCCCATCACGCATTTGAAAAGAAAAAGACTGATCACTCCAGATATATCTTCCAGCAGAGGAAAGCAAAAACGGGACATTCTGATTGTTCATATTCTCTTTTCCAAGATCAAAAAGGCGAGTATTATTCCCAAAAGGCATGGCCGACCCTAATCCAACCATTCCGCCCCACCATTTCTCCCCGACAAGAGGTATAACTTTAGATTCATATTCTCCTTGACTATTATCTGCAAAAACAACGCTAGTAATACAAGTAAAGAATAATAAACTGATAAAAAATAAATTGCTTCTCATGATATATAAATAGTTATTTATTCAATCTCAAACAATGTTTAATCATCCTTAACCTCTCTCCCCCCATTCCTTATCATGATAATCGATATACAACGGATCAGTTCCAGACGAATTGAATTACTTTGCTCCATTTAATTCTGCTTTTTTAATCCTTATTTTGCACTGCAAGATATGAAAAATAGACGGAAATAGTATCTTTACACTATTATTGTAAAAAGAATATAAATGGAATTACGAACCGCCAATGTGACTCGCTATATAATGCCTTTACGTGAAGGAGGTTCATTACCTGCTCTAGCTGAGGCAGATGATGGTTTCAAATATGTCGTAAAATTTCGAGGAGCTGGTCATGGAGTAAAAGCCCTAATTGCAGAATTATTAGGCGGTGAAATCGCACGTCTTTTAGGTTTTCGCGTACCAGAAATCGTTTTCCTTAATCTTGATGAGGCATTTGGTAAATCAGAAGGTGACGAAGAAATCCGTGACCTATTAGAAGCTAGCCGAGGATTGAATATGGGATTGCATTTCCTGTCAGGAGCATTAACTTTCGATCCGATAGTCAATGTTATAGAGTCCAAGCTGGCTTCACAGATTGTATGGCTGGATGCTCTCCTTACAAATGTGGACAGATCTACGAAAAATACTAATATGCTTATCTGGCATAAAGAACTGTGGATGATTGACCACGGCGCTTCTTTCTTTTTTCATCATTCTTGGATAAACTGGAAGAAACATGCAGTTAGTCCATTTATTCAAATAAAAGATCATGCAGTATTGAATAAAGCTGACAAACTGGAAGAGGTTGATACAGAATTTAAACAAATATTGACTCCCAATAAGATCGCAGAAATCGTTCAATTAATACCTGATGACTGGTTGTTGTGGAATGATATAAAAGATACCCCTCAACAAATACGGGATGTTTATTCTCAATTTCTTACAGAGCGCATTGCTCATACTGAAATTTTCATAAAAGAAGCGCAACATGAAAAAGAGACATCTGTATGAATATGCCGTTATTCGTGTGGTACCACGTGTAGAACGCGAAGAATTTATCAATGTCGGGATTATTTTATTCTCGAAACACGCAAAATATATAAAAGCTAAATACATTATCAATGAAGAAAAATTAAATCTTTTTTCTTCGGAAGCTGATATAGACGATCTGAAAGCAAATCTAGAGGCTTTTGGACGAATATGCTCAGGAAAGAAAGAGGGCGGTAAAATTGCAACTCTCGACATCCCCGAACGTTTTCGCTGGTTAACAGCTATTCGAAGCTCCTCTATTCAAACTTCTCGACCACATCCAGGCTTCTCTTACGATCTTGATGTTACTTTTGAACAATTATTTCACGAATTGGTCTTATGAATTCTTTTCTTTTTTTCCTTTCCAGACCGGAATAAATAAATATCTTTGTAGCTTGTTTTTAGGTTTTAGATGGAATGAAATATCTTATCATCGTGGCGCTATTTACTCTTAATACGAATATTATATCTGCACAATTATCAGAGTCACTTCAGGTGAAAGAATACATACTTAGTAATGGACTTACTGTATGGTTAAATGAAGATCATAGTCAACCCAAGGTATTCGGAGCTGTTGTTGTGAAAGCTGGTGCAAAAGATACACCAAACACGGGTATTGCCCATTACTTTGAACATATGATGTTTAAAGGAACTGATAAAATCGGAACCACTGATTATGCTTCCGAGAAAATCTTTATTGATGCCATTACTGACAAATACGACGAACTTGCTTCTACCGAAGATACCAAAGAGCGTTCACGTATTCAAAAAGAGATCAATGAGTTAAGCATCCAGGCTTCCGACTATGTAATACCTAATGAATTTAATCGTCTAATCTCAAGGTATGGAGGAAGCCGTTTGAATGCCGGAACCGCCTACGATTATACGGTGTATATGAATACTTTTTCACCTAAATATATGGCGCAGTGGGCAGAACTTAACAGTGAAAGACTGATCAATCCTGTTTTTCGTATGTTTCAGAGTGAGCTGGAAACCGTATATGAAGAAAAAAATATGTATAGGGATGCGATGGGACGTGATGCAATGGAAAAATTCATGGAACGTTTTTTCCAACCTCATCCTTATGCCTACCCGATTTTAGGAAGCACAGAACATTTGAAGAATCCACAACTATCAGAAATGATGAAGTTCTTTAAAGAATATTATGTTGCTTCCAATATGGGATTAATTATAAGCGGCGATTTTAATACAGAAACTACATTACCTATTTTAGAATCAACATTCTCACGTATTTGCAGCGGAAAGATCCCGCAAAAGGAAAAAATTGAGATCCCTGCTTTTGAGGGAGAAGAGAAGTTTACTGTTCGTTTACCTATCCCACTTGTTAAATTAGCTGGTTTTGCGTACCGTGGTGTACCTGCTAATCATCCAGACCAAGTTGCTCTTAATATCATTATCGGTTTACTCAACAACTCTAATGGTACCGGCTTTCTTGATCAGTTAATGGTCAACCGAAAATTAATGGCTGCCATGACAATCAATGAAAGTTTTAACGATGGAGGTGTACTTGGAGTTATAGCTATTCCGAAATTGATGTTCCAGACTTTATCTAATGCCAAAGATATGGTATTAAAAGAAGTTGAACGAATTAAAGATGGTGATTTCAGCGATGAGATGTTTAATAGTCAGAAACTAGAGCAAAAACGGAAATATGTATCCTGCCTGGAAAATATCAATTCGCGTTCCGAAGTTATGATTACTCTCTTCTCGCAAGGAAAACCATGGGACGATTATATAAAAGAGGTAGAACGTATTGATGCTCTAACTAAAGAAGATATAGTAAAAGTAGCCCGTAAGTATTTTACTGATAAGTTTCTGTATGTGACAAAGAAAACAGGAAAATATCCTAAAGATAATTTACCCAAACCAAATCTAACTCCTGTTATTCCTAAAAATATGGAGGCTATTTCAAAATATGCAAAGCAATTAGAGAAGCTTCCGGTTAAACCGATTATACCAAGATTCCTTGATTTTAAAAAGGATGTGGAAATTCAGAGCCTTTCTCCTTTGAGTAAATTATATGTTTCTCCTAATCCTGTAAATGATATTTTCTCATTAGATTTATCATTCGGTATAGGAAAGATAGAAGAACCGAGACTGGTTCAACTGACTTCTTACCTTCCATTATTAGGTACTAAAGAGTTGTCTTTCGAGAATTTTCGTGGAAAGTTGCAAAGTTTAGGAAGTACATTGTCCTTTGATGTGGATGAGAATCGGTTTATAATAAAAGTAAGTGGATTCGATCAGAATTTCAATGAAACGTTATCCCTTGTTACTTCTTTTATGAAAGAAGTAAAAGCGGAAAGCAAGAAATACAAACAGCTTATTGATGAGGAGAAGATCATCAAAAAAACGTTTCTTAAATCACCAGACAATATTGCTCACGCATTACTGGAAAGAGTAAAATATGGGAAAAAGTCTTTATACAAAAATAAACTATCACTCAATGATATCAAGAAGCTGAAAGGGGATGACCTATTAGAAACATTCCATAAAATACAGAAAGTAGAATGCGATATCTATTATTGTGGCACCCTTTCTATTGCTAATGTAGCGGATTATCTTAATAAGCATCTCAATCCCAATACTAGCAGTATTGCTTCTAAATCCCCAATTTATCGTACGATAAAAGAATACGAAGAATCGGTTGTTTACTTCTGTGACGTTCCTGACGCTTCTCAAAGTATTATATATACCTATATAAAAGGTAAAGAATTACCTGATGAATTCTCTCGTAATGCAAGTAGATTGTTTTCCGGGTACTTCGGTGGTGATATGTCATCTTTGATGTTTCAGGAAATACGAGAATTCCGTTCATATGCTTATCGAACAAGTGGGAAGTATTCTCTATTACCTATGCGGCACAATAAAAAACCGGGTGATTTCACGGCAATGCTTTCTACTCAGAATGATAAGACTATTGATGCCCTTACTATTTTAGATCAGCTCATTAATGAAATGCCAATAAAGTCTGAACGGTTACCGGCTGTTAAGCAATCACTTATCAACCAATCGAGTAATAACTATCCTACTTTCCGTATGATACCTGGTAAGATTGCATCATTAATGAATGACGGCTATACTTCCGATCCCAACGAAACATTGATTGAAAGTATAGCTGAAATGGATATGGATGATGTTTCTCACTTTTATGAAGAAAACATCAATGGCAGACCTGTTGTCTATATGATTGTGGGAAGTTCTAAGAAAATAAATATGGATAAGCTTTCTGAGTTTGGAAAAATTATAAAAGTAAAGAAAGAAGACCTCTACCACTAGTCAACTTATGAAATATGCATTCTTAAAATATCTGATATATAGTATATTGGTCGTATGCATATCTGGTTGTTCTACTTCCCAAACAGATCCACAATTATTAGAAGAAGGAGTAAGTCTCAAACTAGCTAAATTTCGTAAAAAAAATTACGAAAGGTTATCTTACAAATTGTTTTTTTCTATCCCTAAGTCGAAAAAAGATCCTTTGATGGGAGAGGTAGAAATATCATTTTTATTAAAAAAAACTCAGCCTATTATTATTGATTTTCGTGTAGATTCAAGCAAAGTACTCTCTGTAAAAAGAAACGATAAGAATATAGATTATAAAATTTTTAATGAACATATTTATATTGACTCCAAGGAAGTTTCTATAGGAGAAAATAAGATAAATATCTCATTTATCCCCAACGATCAGTCTTTGAACCGCAGAGATGACTTTCTATATACTTTATTGGTTCCAGACAGGGCACGGACATTGTTTCCTTGTTTTGATCAGCCCGATATGAAGGCGTTATTCACACTGGAACTAGAAATCCCCAATGAGTGGACTGCCATATCAAATAGTCCTCTAGATATACTACACAACTCAGGTGATAGAAAACATCTTTCATTCAAAGAAACAGAACCTTTAAGCACATATCTCTTCTCGTTTGTGGCCGGAAATTTCTATGATGCTCTTTTTGAAAAAGACGGTAGGAAAATCAATATTTACCATAGAGAAGTAAATCCTGAAAAATGTGAACAACTCCCTGACCTTGCTGATGAAGTTTTTTATTCTTTGAGATGGCTAGAAGATTATACTGGTATTCCTTATCCATTCGCTAAATACGATTTAATTATTTTACCCGGTTTTCAATATGGAGGTATGGAACATACCGGTGCTACATTATATAATGACCGTCGTATGTTCTTAAATGAACATCCTACATTAAATGAGAAATTAAACCGTAGTTCACTGATCGCACACGAAACCGCTCATATGTGGTTTGGTGACTATGTAACAATGGAATGGTTTGACGATGTTTGGACAAAAGAAGTCTTTGCTGGCTATTTTTCGTCAAAGATTGTAGAACCTCTTTATCCTGAGGTAAATCATAAGCTTAATTATTTGCTAAGTTATTTTCCTTCTTCTTATGCTGAAGATCGTACCCAGGGAACTACTCCTGTTAAACAATCCTTAACCAACCTGAATAATGCAGGTTTAGTATACGGTAATATTATTTACAATAAATCTCCTATTGTATTTGATATGCTTGTAAAGAAAATGGGAGAAAATCACTTCCGGCAAGGTATCAAGGAATACTTAAAAACCTTTGCTTATGGAAATGCTACCTGGGAAGGATTGATTAATATTCTTGATAAGTATACAGAAAATGATTTAAAAAATTGGAGTCGCATCTGGATTCACGAAAAAGGAATGCCTACCATTGAAACATCTTTACAAGTTGATTCTGTTGCTTTTACACAATCAGATCCGTGGAAACGCGGTATCGTCTGGCCACAGGAAATATCTTCAATGATAATAAAAGAAACTCCAATCCCTAATATCGATGGAATGGGTTATGGTTTTTTTAAGCTAGATGAACAGCAGATAAATCAATCTGTTCATTTATTAGAAACAACCTCTGATGAAATACTTCATGCGTCACTGCTTATTACACTTCATGAAAACCTATTAAATCAAACGATAAACCCTAACCGGTTCATGAAGATATTACTCTCTTATATAAAAAAAGAACAAAATCCCTTATTATTCTCTTTAGCTTTAAGTCAGATAAACAATTGTCAACATTTATTTCAGGTTGACAGAATTGAAATGGAAAATATTTTATGGGATATCATAATAACAAATAGTACACCAGAGCTTCGTTTGCAAACATTTCGTTTATACCGATCCCTTGCTGAGTCCGAAGCATCACTAGATCGTCTATATTCTATTTGGAAATATGAACGCCCTCCTTCAGATTGTGAATTAAGTGAAACAGATTATATCAATTTATCCTATATACTGGCTATTCGTATACCAGACAAGGCAGATAAGATAATAGAAGAGCAATTAAACAGAATATCTAATCCTGACAGAATCACAGAATATCTCTTTATTTCTCCATCAGTATCCCCCAAAAAGGAAGATAGAGATAGTGTTTTCCGTTCATTATTGAATGAGGAAAACCGTAGAGTTGAGCCATGGGCAGCAACTTCATTGTCTTATTTAAATCATAATATGCGACAAAAAGAGGCTATTGATTATATTCGTCCGGCTTTGGATGAATTAGAAGATATACAGCGTACAGGAGACATTTTCTTCCCGACAGCTTGGTTACGGTCTTTATTGTCCGGTCATATTTCAGATGGTGCGAAAGCTGAAATAACTCTTTTCCTAAAAGAAAATCCGGATTATCCACCAATGCTTTTGAATAAAATAAAGCAACAAACTGATTATCTGTCAATCATCCATAAATAAAAAAGATTATTCTTTGTTTGCTTGATCCATCCTTTTTATCTTTCTTTGCAAGAAATGAGTAAATAAACGCAGGTGAATCTTATTATAGAACAAGGAAATACAACTACAAAAATCGCGCTCTTCGACAAGGAACATCTTGTAATGTCTTTTATATACGATATTTTAACTATCCAAATCATTCAAGATCTCCTGAATACATATAAGCCAACATTTGGTATTATGTCTACTGTTATAGAAAGAGATGTTGATATTGTATTATTTTTAAAAGAACAACTTGCTTCTTTTATATTTCTTAATGAACAGACACTTGTTCCTATAAAAATAAAATATGAAACACCGCATACATTAGGAAAAGATCGCTTGGCTGCAGTTATTGGAGCAAACTATCTGCAACCAGGGAAAGATTTACTTGTTATTGATGCCGGAACAGCAATCACTTACGAATTCTTTGAAGCTCCTGATACGTATTGGGGAGGTAATATCTCACCAGGTATGGAAACGCGTTTTAAAGCCCTTAATCATTTTACAAAAAAACTACCTTTAGTAAAAGAAATCAACAATCCCCCCCTGATTGGAACAAGTACGGAAACTGCTATTCAAGCGGGTGTTGTTAATGGGATTAGTTATGAAATGGATGGTTATATCAATGATTTACGTCAAAAATATCCTAACCTTTTGGTTTTTTTAACAGGCGGTCATTCGAATTATTTTGCAGGACGACTAAAAAACCTCATCTTTGCAAACATCAATTTAGTGTTGGTAGGATTAAATAGAATCTTAGAGTATAATGTTGAATATAAAGAGAGTAGTTGTAGCTAGCCTTCTGGTAATAATACCATTGGCTATGCTTGCGCAGAACAACACTAACTCACCCTATACAAGACGTGGTTATGGTGAATTAGCCGATCGTTCTTTTGGAGCTGGTCGGGCAATGGGAGGTATAGGTTATGGAATGCGTTCAAACAAACAAATCAATCCATTGAATCCTGCATCGTATACGAGCATGGATTCACTAACATTTTTGTTTGATTTTGGGATCGCCGGACAAGTATCCTGGTTTAATGATGGAATTAACAAGCAACATCAGGTAAATGGTAATATTGAATATATTGCTTTACAATTTCCCGTACATCGCCGGATTGCGTTAAGTGTTGGTATACTTCCTTATTCCTATGTAGGTTATGACTATGGTGCAGAAGTAATACAGGAAGGTATAAATTATGCAAATCGATATATTGGCAAAGGCGGATTAAACGAATTGTACGGAGGCGTGTCTATAGATATATGGAAGAAGCGTCTTTCAGTTGGAGCCAATGTTGGTTATCTTTTCGGAAATATTGATCATAACATGACTGTAACTCCTTATGGGACGGTTGATACATATATATCTGCACGTCGACAAAGGATTCAGGTCAGGGATGTTAAGCTAAGCTTTGGATTGCAATATACACATCCGCTTAGTGCTTCTGAAAATCTCGTATTTGGTGCTGCATATTCTCCTTCGAAAAAGCTGAATGCAACCTTATACAATACTGAATACCTGACAACAGCAGGTGGGAGTCCAGTAGAGTCGACTGCTGACACGATCACTAATCAGGCGTTTGACATACCACATTCAATCGGTACCGGTGTCTCGTATGTTAAACAAAATAAATTAACATTGGCTGCAGATTTTTTGTATGAGAATTGGGGTAAAGCCCGTTTCTTAGACAAAAAAGGAGATTTGAAAAACCGGATTCGTGTAGCGGCGGGAACAGAGTTTATCCCCGGTTATATGGACCGATCTTACTTTAGCAGGATTAAATACCGTGCAGGTGCTCATTATAGCAACTCTTATCTTAAAATAGATGAGTCAAGTTATAACGAATATGGAGTAAGCATTGGATTGGGATTACCATTAATTGATAACCGTTCTTTAGTGAATGTATCATTCGAGTACGTAAAGATCAAGCCAGAAACAAGAGCGCTAATCGATGAACAATATTTCCGGTTTACAGTTAATTATACATTTAATGAACTATGGTTCAGGATACGAAAAGTAGATTAATTTAACTTGTTGCAAACATAACATTTAAAATAGATATGAAAACCAAAGTTTTTTTACTTGCAATCGGATGTCTGATAGGATTATCCGGTGCATACGCGCAAAAAGGGGTTGATACCGGCACACAATTCGGATCTGGAGAAGATAGTGTTCGTTGTATCACCAATATTAGCTTGTTCACGCCCTACGCCAAAAGCGGTAACTTTAAAGACGCCTATGAGTATTGGAAAATTGCCTACGAAGAATGTCCTGCGGCAACAAAGGATATTTACCTGTATGGTGTACGTATTGTAAACTGGCAGATAGAGAACGAAAAAGATCCTGCCAAAAGAGAACAATTGATCAATGACTTAATGGCCGTATATGACAAACGTATCAAGTATTTCGGCAATGATAACAGATATGGCAAAGACTGGATCATATCTCGTAAAGCCCAGGATTATGTAAGACTAAAAGGTGAAGATATTGATGCACAAAAGCTGTATGGTTGGCTAAAAGAAGTTGTGAATGAATATGGAAATAAAACAGAAGCATTAGCTGTTGCTTATTACATGTTGGCTTCTAACCGTCTTTTGATTAATGATGAAAATCATAAAGAAACATATATTCAGGACTATCTAAAAGCTTCAGCCATAATGGATGCTCAGATTGCTGCCGCAACTGCTGCAAACAATGAAAAGGAATTGGCTTCACTTCAGCCATCAAAAGCAGCTTTAGATGAAGGTTTTGCTATCAGTGGAGCTGCTGATTGTGAAACATTGCAAAGACTGTATGGTGAAAGAATCGAACAAAACAAAGATGATTTGGCATTCTTGAAAGAAACAATAACCTTATTGAGAAGAATGCGTTGTAATGAAATCGAAGCTTATTTTGCGGCTGCCGAGTATGCTCATAAACTGGAACCAACTTCTGAATCGGCAATGGGACTTGCTGCCCAAGCGATAAAGAAAAAAGATTATGACACAGCAATATCTTTTCTTGAAGAAGCGGCAAATATGGAAACAGATGCTAATACAAAAGCAGAAGATTACTATATGATAGCTATGATGCTATACGAACAGAACAACTATTCAAAAGCAAGACAATATAGTCAAAAAGCTATAGAGGTAAATCCTAATTACGGAAAACCTTATATACTAATTGGACAGATGTATGCAAAAACAGCCAATAGTGTATATCCTAATGATGCAGTATTACGGAAAACTGTTTACTATGCTGCTGTTGATAAATTTGAAAGAGCAAGACAGGTTGACCCAAGTGTAGCTTCAGAAGTTGCTCCATTGATTAACACGTATCGCGCATATTTCCCCTCTTCAGAAGATATATTCATGCATCCCGATCTGGAAAAAGGAAAGTCTATTACTGTGGGAGGATGGATAGGCGAGCGTACAACTATCAGATAAAATGATAAACAATCGTTTTCATCGTAAAACGGATAAACAAGGCATAACAATTACCCCACTGGTAATTGTTATGCTTCTTTTGTTATCTGGCTCTTGCACAAAAGAAAACAAGGAGACCGTAGAAGTAACTTTTGACCCTGAAACTACTTTTACGATGAAGACAACTGATGTTTCCAGTCTTATTTCTGACTCGGGAATTACCCGTTATAAAGCAGAAGCGAAAGAATGGCTGATGTTTAGTAAAGCACAAGAACCGTACTGGTATTTCCCAGAAGGTATTTATTTAGAAAAATTTGATTCATTATTTAATGCCGAAGCAACTGTAAAAGCAGACACAGCTTATCATTATGAAAAGAAAGGACTCTGGAAACTAATAGGAAATGTCGAAATAAAGAACACCGAAGGCGAATATTTCGAAACATCCCTTCTTTACTGGGATCAAAAAGAAGAAAAGATATATTCCGATCAATTTATTCGTATTGAACAAAAGGATCAAGTTATTACAGGGATTGGCTTTGAATCGAACCAAAATATGACAAAGTATAAAATCTTCAACTCTACTGGTATTTTCCCTGTATCAGAAACACCCAGAGACTCCACACAGATTGAAGAAGAAATAAGCACCGAAGAGGTTAGCCCTGAAGAATGAATACATTAGCATACATACTAATTATTCTCTCATTAGTAATTTCTGCTTTTTTTTCAGGAATGAGGATTGCTTTTATCTCCTCTAATAAATTTCGCCATGAACTAAACAAGAAGACACAGAGTCTTTCCAGTAAAATATTGGACATTTTTTACAGAAATCCCTATCAGTTTGTTTCCACTTTACAGACTGGAAATCTAATTGCACTTATAGTATTTAGTCTTCAAATAGCTTTTTTGACAGAACCTTATTTAACCCACTTCATAACAGATGATGGATTGATTATTCTTGTCTTATCGATTATTTCCACAATACTAATTTTACTTGTTGGAGAATTTATTCCTGGTATTATCTTTAGATTGAATCCTGATTTCTCATTAAATATATTCGCAATTCCATTATATATTTGTTATATTCTACTCTACCCAATAACCAAAATATTCAGTCTATTATCTTTTGGGATTTTAAAATTAACAGGAGTAAAAAATCTAAAAATATTTTCCGATCAAACCCCAGGGAAAGCGGATCTGGATACTTTTCTCCAACAAAATATAGAAGATGGACAGCGTCCGGATATAGAAACAGAAGTAAAAATATTTAAAAATGCTCTGGATTTCTCAAATGTTCGTTTACGCGATTGTATTGTTCCAAGAACAGAGATTATTGCCTGCGATACCGAGGCTACAATAGATGAACTTAAATCCAAATTTATTGAGACAGGACTTTCAAAAGTTGTGATATATAATGAAAGTATAGACGATATTATTGGTTATCTTCACTCTTCTGAACTTTTTAAGAATCCTGATGATTGGACCCAATATATACAAAGCGTCTCTATTGTACCTGAAACCATGCCGGCTAATAAACTTATGAGGTTTCTAATGCAGGAAAAGAAAAGTTTGGCAGTGGTAGTTGATGAGTTTGGTGGAACAGCAGGAATTGTCACTCTGGAAGACATCGTAGAAGAAATATTTGGAGAAATTGAAGATGAGTATGATACTAAATCTCATACAGCAAAACAAATAGCAGAAAACGAATTCTTACTATCCGGGCGTTTGGAAATCGATATTTTAAATGAAACTTTTGGGCTTGATCTACCCGAATCTGATGACTATGTCACTGTTGCCGGATACATTTTACATGAATATAAAAATTTCCCAAAAGTAAATGAAAACATAGTTATTGGCAAATATACTTTCAAAATAATAAAAATGAGCGCTACTAAAATTGAACTTGTTAGAATGAAAGTAGGTGAATAACAAAAAAAAGAGGAGAAAAGATGCGTGAAAACCTTTTTTTCGTATCTTCGTGCCCTTAAACTGTTAATATAAACTTTATAAAATAGAAAAAGATAAATGGCTACGCTTGAAAAGATCAGGAACAAGGCTGGATTATTAGTAATTGTGGTAGGTATAGCTTTGTTCGCTTTTATCATTGGTGACTTCTTGAACTCAGGTTCTACTTATTTCAGACAAAGTCAGGAGAAAATAGCTGAAATAAATGGTACATCTATTAACATTCAGGATTATCAAATGCGAATTGATGAGATGTCGGAGATCTACAAAATGCAAACAGGTTCCACTAATCTTCCGGAAGAAATGTCAACACAACTGCGCCAATCTGTATTTGATGGCATGGTTCAGGAAATCGTTATATCTGAAGCAATGGAAAAGATAGGAATGGAAGTAAGTCCTGAAGAATTGTTTGACATGGTTCAAGGTGAAAATATATCTCCAATGCTACAGCAGAATCAGATGTTTCATAATCCACAGACCGGAGCATTTGATAAAACGCAGTTGCTTAATTTCTTGAAAGCAATTGATGATGATAATATAGCCAATTATCCTCCAGAACAGCAGGCAGAACTGTTAAGATACAGAAACTACTGGTTATTCATGGAAAAGAATATTAAGCTTCAACGTATGGAGCAAAAATATGCAACTCTCTTAGGTAAGGCTATCGTTGCAAATACGATTGATGCAAAAGCATCCTTCGATGAGTCTGCTGTAAGTGCGAATATATCTTATACTATGCAATCATATTCAACCATACCTGATTCTACCATCACAGTAAGTAAAGGTGAACTTGAAAAATTGTATGACCAACGTAAGGAAACATACAAACAAAGAGAAAGTAAAGTTATCAAATATATAGCTGTAGATATTAAGCCAAGTGAAGAAGATTATGCAAAAGCACAAAGTGATATCGATGCGTTAAAAAATGAATTAGCAACAACCACTCAAGTAGCCGAACTGGTTAATGAAAATTCAGAAATTCCTTATGAAGATGCTTTTATTGGAGAAAATGAAATGACTCCTGAAATGAAACAATTTGTTGCGAATGCTGATGTAGACGACATTTATGGGCCAGTATTTGAAAACGATCAATACAAAATGTTCAAATTAATGGACAAAACAATAGCTCCCGACTCTGTTAAAGTCAGTCATATTATGTTGCCTGATACCGGCACTGAAAACAAACTAGTGGACAGTTTAATGACCGTACTGAACAGCGGTGGCAATTTTGCAGAAATCGCAGGTCAATATTCAATGGACCAGAATGCAGCTCAAAATGGCGGTGAAATTGGTTGGCTTACTGAAAGAGCTGCTATTAGAAGTTTGAATAAAGAATTTAAAGATGCTATATTCTCTGCTGACTTGAATAAAATATTCCAATTTAAGTCAATGTATGGAATACAATTGATTAAGGTAACAGAGAAAACATCAAATGTGACTAAATATAAAGTAGCCGATATTCAAACAACTCTTTCACCGAGTTCAAAAACATATAGCAATATATACAACGAGCTAAACCAGTTCATATCCAAAAATCAAAATATGGACAAAATGGATGAGGCTGCCAAAGAAGCTGGTTACAATTTAATATCAAATGTGACCGTTACTGCTGCCGATCAGAACGTTGGAAGTGTCAAAAACTCTCGTCAGGTAATACGTTGGGCATTTCAGAATAAAAAAGGAAGCATTTCTGAAATCTTTGAGGCTGACGATAAATTTATCGTTGCTGCAGTTCAAGGAACAATTCCTGAAGGATATCGTTCTTTATCTTCAGTAGAACCTACATTAAAAGCTGAAATAATTGCTCAAAAGAAAGGTGATCAGATTGTAAAAGATCTGAAAGAAAAGAATCTTACTTCATTAGATGCTTATGCCCAAGCTATGGGAGGATCTATCGACTCTGTTAAGTTTGTTTCCTTCAATACACCTCGTATCACAGGTATTGGTGCTGAACCTAAGTTAAACGCTATGATTTCTTTAACCGACGTTGGCCAGCTCAGTTCACCAGTAAGCGGTAATAACGGAGTATATGTATTCCAGGTATACGAAAAGAACCAGGATCAAAAAGAATTCAACGAAGCAGAACAAATCCGTGGTATAGAAGCAAGCAATGCATATCGTTTTGGATATATGGCAATACAGTCTATGATTAACGACGCTAAAATCGAAGACAATCGCATCCGCTTCTATTAAAAATTAGAACAACCGGTTTCAACCGGAATCGAAATAAAATAAAAAGCTGTCGTATCCAGTAAGGTACGGCAGCTTTTTTTATAACTTTGTATTATAATATAGAATGCTCCATATTTCATGAGAACAAAAAAACAATTACTGGGGATGACGCTTGACGAGCTGAAAGACGTTTCAGCTAAAATTGGTTTACCTGCTTATACTGCCAAACAAATAGCAGATTGGTTATATAAAAAACATATCACTTCCATTGACGAAATGACCAATATTGCTGCTGCCAAACGAGCTCAGCTTAATGAGCTTTTTGAAGTTGGAGTAAAACCTCCAGTTGAACAAATGAAATCAACGGATGGAACAATAAAGTATCTTTTTCCTGTATCAGAGTGTTCTTTTGTAGAGGCTGTTTACATCCCCTCGGAAGATCGGGCAACCCTTTGTGTATCTTCACAAGTTGGATGTAAAATGAGTTGTATCTTTTGTATGACCGGACGACAAGGCTTTACCGCCAATCTCACAGCAAATGAGATGTTAAATCAAATACAATCATTACCGGAAAGCGAATTATTGACCAATATTGTATTTATGGGAATGGGGGAGCCTTTAGACAATACGGATGAATTATTCAAAGTTCTTGAAATACTGACTGCTTCTTATGGATATGGATGGAGTCCTAAAAGAATAACAGTTTCAACTGTAGGGGCTAAGGGGTTGAAACGCTTTCTTAATGAAAGTAGTTGCCATCTGGCGATTAGTCTTCATTCTCCTAATTCAAAGGAGAGATTTTCTATTATGCCAGTCGAAAAAGCTTTCCCAATGACCAACATCATTTCTCTTATTAAAGAATATGATTTTAGTCATCAACGAAGAATCTCTTTCGAGTATATTGTGTTCAAAGATTTTAATGACAGTATCCAGCATGCGATTGCGTTATCAGATATTTTACGTGGGATACCTTGCAGAGTAAACCTGATCCGTTTTCATGAAATTCCTGACAGTACATTAGAAAGCTCTGACTTAAAAAAGATGGAAACATTCCGCGATACATTAAACCGAAGAGGTATAACAGCCACTATCCGTACCTCAAGGGGAGAAGATATTTTCGCAGCGTGTGGTATGTTATCTACTCATCAAAGAGATAAGAAAAAGTAAGAAAACGTTAAAATCAGATAAAAAAACTTTTTTATCCGGAGGATGTTATGGAATTCAGCAGCCTTTCTGTATCTATAGATAAACAAAAGCTATATTTGTATCATAAAATAGTGTCATATGAAAATAAGGATATATCTATTAGGCATTAGTTTACTCATTTTTCTAATGTCATTGGGAAGTTGTAACTCAAGCCCTGTAAATGCCAAAGCAACAGGTTTAGCTTATGAGATAGTAGTTACTATGGAACGGTCTTTATGGAACAGTGAAGCCGGCAAAGCTATAAAGAATGATCTGGAATCCGATGTAGCCGGTCTGCCACAACCTGAACCGGCCTTTAAAATTACATTTGTATCTCCTGATCAGTTTAATGGTATTCTTACATACGTTAGGAATATCCTTATAGTTAAAATTGATAATTCAAGATATACTCAGGTAAATGTTGGTTATGAAAACGACAGATGGACGAAAGGACAGGTAGTCATGACGATGAACGCACCCGATCAAGAAAGTATCATTACCTATATGAAAGAGAATCCTACTCGCATAGCTGATTTCTTCAGCAGAATAGAAATGACCAGAGGTACGGAAGTTGCGGCAAACAGCTATAGTAATGTCGTAATGGATAATCTTAGAAGTCGTTTTGACATTATGCTTAATGCACCTTCTGAAATGTCGTTTATTCGTAACGGCAAAGACTTTTTCTGGGCTTCTAATAATGCCAATACCGGTCGTATGGATGTAATTGTATATACTTTTCCTTATACTGATCCCAATACATTTACAGGAGAATACTTAATTTCAAAACGCGATTCCGTTTTGAAGATTAATGTACCTGGTTCTTTCCCTGATTCATATATGGCTACAGAAACACGTATGGGAATAAGCTATCATGCTATCACACTGCGTGGTAAATATTGTGGCGTAACACGTGGGTTATGGAAAATGGTAGGCGATATGATGGGTGGTCCTTTCGTGAGTATCGCACGTTTAGACGAAGTTAATAATCGTGTCGTAGTAGCCGAAGGTTTTGTATACGCTCCGGAAACCAGTAAACGTAATTATATCCGCAGACTCGAAGCAGCTCTCTATACTTTACGTCTGCCAGGTGAATTTGACCAACCTGCAGCTGAAACCCAAACACAAATAGAGAAAGAGTCGATTTAATGAATTCTTATATGGAAGAACATATGATTAGAGTGGGCATTACCCACGGAGATATAAATGGCATAGGATATGAAGTAATATTAAAGACTTTTTCCGACAGCCGGGTAGCAGAGTTATGTATACCAGTTATTTACGGTTCATCTAAAATAGCCGCTTATCACAGGAAAACGCTTGAATTACCTTCGCTTAATATAAGCAGTATTGGTAAAGCAGAAGATGCTGCAACTAACCGTGTCAGTATCATTAACTGCGTAAACGATGAAACGAAAGTAGAATTAGGAAAAGTTAGTGAAGATGCAGGAATTGCTGCTTTCAATGCATTGGAAGCAGCCTTTGCCGATATCAAACGGGGAGTTATAGATGTACTGGTAACTGCTCCAATCAACCGGCAAATCATGCAAAATGAAAAATTCAACTTCACCGGACATACCGGCTATCTTGAGAATAAACCTGGAAATAGAAACAAAGCATTAACAATACTGGTAAATAATGATCTTCGTGTAGCTCTGGCAACCGGATATATTCCTTTGTCTGAGGTTGCTTCTTCCATCACAAAAGAATTACTTATTGAGAAACTGTTTCTGTTCAAACAATCATTAATCGAAGATTTTAACCTGGTTAAACCCCGTATAGCTATTCTCTCTTTAAATCCACATGCCGGAGATGCCGGACTGGTTGGTAACGAAGAAGAAACTATTATAACCCCTGCTATGGAAGAAGCAGAGAAACAAGGTGTTCTCTCTTTCGGACCTTATGCTGCCGACAGCTTTTTTGCGTCACAAATGTATGAGAAGTTTGATGGAGTACTGGCAATGTATTATGACCAAGGATTGGCTCCATTTAAAGCTTTAACGACACTCAACGGACTCAGCTATACAGCGGGCTTATCTGTCATAAGAACTTCTCCTATTCATGGAACAGCTTATGATATTGCCGGAAAGAATTTAGCCTCGGAAGAATCATTTAGACAAGCCATATATATGGCATTAGACATCTTTCGCAATCGCAAAATATATAAAGAGTCTTCAAGGAATCCATTAAAGAAACAATACTTTGAAAAAGGAGGCGATGAAAAGCTCGACCTGACCAAAGAGGAAGAAGATACAGATAATCTATAAATAAAAATAAGAAAATATAGTATAAGTGGTATTTATAACAATAAATATCACTTTTTTCACTTTATCTAAATTCGTCACGCTACCACATAACCAATTGATAAAACAAACAATAAAGTGTGACAGATAATCCATCACTAATCATTCGCACAATATTCATATTTTATAAAAAATTCTATATGTATTAATCATTATATAAGCAACAAGTAATATTTCCATAAGCATCTATTAATGCATAGTACGGGATTATCTATTCTTTTGACCTCTATCAAATTTATTTTTGACACCTGTCAAAAGTTCATTTGACATACGTCAAAAGAAAGTTTAACAGGTGTCAAATGAACAATTACTCCTAACCTATACACTAAAACATCAGTAGTAAATCAACAAAATGTATAGAGCAACACATTACTTTATCATTTATTTTCCTCAAACGTCACTTTAGGTCTATTACAGTTTCTTTTATTTCTTTATCAGCTTTTTTGATAAGAAAAGTTTCAGTAAGTTTGTGCTTTCAAATTTACTCGACGAAATGTTTAAAGAAAAAACAATCGTATATACATCCGGAACATTTGATATGTTCCATTACAACCATCTGCGAATGATCAACTATTCCCGTAGTTTGGCTGATATTTTAATTGTTGGAGTTAGTACTGATGAATTAGTATCATCATATAAGGCAAAGCCCATTATACCTTTCAATGAAAGGCTGCAAATCATTGAAGCATTAAAAACTCCTGATATTGTTATTCCTCAACATTCATTAGATCATTCGGAACTGGTAAAAAAATTAAACATAGATGCTTTTGTTGTTGGTGACGACTGGTTTGGAAAGTATGATTATCTGAAAGATTTAGGTGTGCAGGTTTTCTATTTCCCATACGGGACAGGGGTATCGTCATCCAATTTGAGAAAAACCATTCACGACTCATACAAAGAAAACCTGGAGATGCAACAAAAAGCAAAACCGGTCTTTGTAAAAGAAGATAAGGAATAATTATTAGATGAAAAAACATGCACTCATTACCGGTGGTACCAAAGGTATAGGTAAAGCAGTAGCTTTCGCTCTTGGAAAAGCCGGATATACTATTATACTTACTTATGCTGCTGATAAGAGACAAGCTGATCTGACAAAGAAAGAGTTAGAAGCATTGTCTGTTGAAGTTCATATCATACAGGCTGATGCAACAAAGGAAACTGCTATTGATACCATCTATCAATATCTTACTGAACAAAAGTTAAGACTGGATGTTCTTATACTGAATGCAGGGATTACATGCCGGGATACATTTGAAGAAATGAAACTGGCAGATTGGGAACAGGTATTTTTCACTAACGTACATTTTCCGGTATTCCTGTTACAACGTATCAGAGATTTTATCAACGAGGGAGGAAGTATCATATTCACAGGTTCATTGATGGGAATACACCCACATTCTGTGTCACTTGTTTATGGCGTAACTAAAAGTGCTGTGCATGCAACAGTAAAAAACCTGGTAAAATTCCTGGCTCCATATAAGATTAGAGTAAATGCAGTAGCTCCGGGCTTTGTTGATACTGAATGGCAGAAAACAAAACCGGCTGAAATACGTAAAAATATTGAGAATAAAATTGCTTTAGAACGCTTTTGCGATCCGGATGAACTTGCCAGTGTTTATAAAATGCTGGTAGAAAATAGTTATCTGAATGGTGAAATCATTGTGGTAGACGGAGGTTACTCCTACAAATAAGACATACGGATGGGAGAAGTAAATAAGGAATATGAGGCATCTTTAAAATCGATTGAAACCGAGAATATACTCGACAGGATATTCTATCGTCCCATAGGCTTTCGTATTGCCCGTATGCTGCGCAATTCAGGAATAACTCCCAATATGATTACCATTCTCTCCATATTTGTGGGAGTAGCTGTAGGTTTCTTATTCTATCCTACTAATTTAGCTATTAATATTTGTGGCATTTTATTACTCATCTTTGCAAATATTCTTGATTGTGTCGATGGACAGTTGGCACGACTTACAGGGATAAAATCAGAAATCGGGCGTATCCTTGATGGTGTAGCCGGCGATCTTTGGTTCGCCTCCATTTACATCAATCTGGCATTGCGTCTGTCTCATGAATATGGTAATTATTGGTTTTTCCTTTTAGCTGTGTTAGCAGGATTGTCACATCTTGTACAAGCGAATATAGTTGACTATTATAAAACACTTCATCTTTACTTTATCAGCAAAGAAAAAGGCGCTGAGTTTCAAACACCGGAACAGGTAAAGAAACAACACAAAGCAACCAAACTTGGTCTTAATAAAACTTTTTATCTGTTATATCATATTTATACCCGAATTCAGGTAAACGCTACCCCCACCCTACAACGCTTGTTAAGAAGTCTAAATGCTAAATACGGAGATGATATTCCACAGGATATCCGTTCTGCGTTTCGCAAAAAAAGCAAACAATTGATGCCGCTTATCGATACAATGACTTTCAACGGAAGAACGGTTGTCATGTTCATTGTCATACTTACCGGCCATGTATGGATTTATCTAGTGTATGAACTAATTATATTAAACATCATATTAGCAATTGTCATGAGAAAGCACGAAAAGATGTGTGCTTCTTTTTTGTAATTTTGTGATATGAAAAAGAGTGTAATTGATATTCACGATCTGGGTGAGATGCTTCCGTTCTTTAAAAGTAAGTTTGGAATTTCTCTGGGGAAAGGCCTCCTAAAATTATTCTGCGTCGAGAAAGTAAATCAGGTACATAGTAACAGTTGTCATTTAAGAGGTGCCGAATTTACAAGTGGTTTACTAAAAGATCCTCTGATAAATATTAAATATAGAATTCATAACGAAGAAATACTAGATCATTTACCCGAAGGAGCCTTTGCTACGGTATCCAATCATCCTATAGGTTCTCTGGATGGCATTATCCTTATCGATATTTTTGCAGCTCGCCGACCAGACTTCAAAGTTATGGTAAACGGTGTACTCACAAAGATAAGCGCCATGGCTGATAACTTTATTTCTGTACTGCCCGATTCTAATCATCAGGGAGCTAACCCAAAGAATATAAATGGAGTACGCCTATCTCTGGCCCGAATGCGCGAAGGACATCCGATGGGTTTCTTCCCTGCCGGTGCTATCTCTTTCAAGAACAAAAAGGAAAAGAGAATCTGTGATCATCCTTGGACACATAGTGTAATTCGTCTCATTCGTAAAACGAATGTACCAGTATATCCTGTATATTTTGACTTTCTTAATTCTAAATTTTTCTACTTTTTAGGACAAATTGACTGGCGTATCCGAACCTTACGGATTCCTGCTGAAGTCTTCAATAAGAAAGGCAGGATAGTCGACGTTTATATTGGTGATCCTATACCCGCCGAACAGATTAAGGCAATAACCGACGATAACGAACTGGCCGACTTCCTATATACCAAGACGTACGGTGCTAAAAAATAATAGCATTGATAAAAACAAATATTCTTTCCGGACTTATTATTGGTATAATTTTATACTTTTATCAATATTTGATTATAATTCTTGGCTACGGGATATGGGGATTAAAAGAAAATGCTTTTGACAGCATTACAAATGAATTTTCTACAATTGGCATACCGGACAATAGTTTAATATTAATATGCCTTTCTTTATTCTCTGTTTGCTATTCCATTGGATATGAGTTCACCTATAAAAAAATAAAATGGAAAGTATTATTTACTATTTTATGGTATTGTACATTTACCATAATTATATCTAATATTCCTCTTTATATTAACAGGGAATATAGTTCTATCGCATTAAATATAGTCATATTAATAGCTCCTTTATCCATTGTTGTGATAAGGGAATTAATTAATCACAAAGATGTTAATAAGCAAAAGTGTTTTATTAAAGGGGAATATAAACAGGTTGCGATTGCTACTGCATGGTTCCTTTTTCCTACTTTGTTCTATGAATGGAGTGAGATGAATAAACATAGAAAGATTGCTCTATGCGTAATCTCTCCTTTTACGTTATTTATAGCAAGTCTCTTTATAATTATTATTGGATTCGTTATACTTACATTAATTGCTATATGGAGTCCGGAAAATTAATTATAGTTTACACAAGCAATAAGTGGTTGAACAGATGTTTTATTCTTAAAGACTGCTGAATATAAAAGCATTGAGAAATTCTACACATCTCAAATAAGTTTTGTAATTTTGTCAGGTAAACTGAAATTATTACAGACATTTGATTAAACATGATGGTCAAGACTGATATCCAGCAGATAAAACAACGATATGGAATAATTGGCAATAGCCCCGCTTTAAACCGTGCCCTTGATGTAGCTTTACAAGTAGCTCCTACCGACTTATCCGTTCTTATTACAGGAGAGAGTGGTGTAGGAAAAGAAACTTTCCCACAAATTATTCACCAGAACAGTCCCCGCAAACACGGACAATATATAGCTGTTAACTGTGGAGCAATTCCTGAAGGAACGATTGACTCCGAGTTGTTTGGGCATGAAAAAGGTTCTTTTACAGGTGCTTTGGCTGATAGAAAAGGATATTTTGAAGTAGCAGATGGTGGAACAGTTTTTCTAGACGAAGTTGGAGAACTTCCAATTCCCACCCAGGCCCGCCTGTTACGCGTTTTAGAAACAGGAGAGTTTATTAAAGTAGGCTCTTCCAAGGTATTAAAGACGAATGTCCGAATAGTGGCCGCTACAAATGTAAATCTTGCTCAGGCTGTTACGAATGGTAAATTCCGTGAAGATCTTTATTATCGCCTGAATACAGTTCCTATTCAGATACCTCCTCTACGGGAAAGAGCAGATGATATCATGCTACTATTCCGTAAGTTTGCAAGCGATTGTGCTGAAAAATACCGTATGCCTTCCATTCGTTTAGATGATGATGCTCGTAATTTACTTATTTCTTATCGGTGGCCCGGCAATGTTCGTGAATTGAAAAATATTACAGAGCGTATTTCTATCATTGAAGAAAATCGTGATATTACGGCTGATATACTACGCGAATATCTACCAAACGCTACTATTGAGAAATATCCCGTACTGGTAAAAAGCGATAATGAGCAAAAGATATTTAACAGCGAACGGGAAATATTATATCAGGTTTTATTTGATATGAAAAAGGATGTCAATGACCTGAAAAAGCTGGTTCACGACATAATGGGCGGAAATATCCCAGTTTCTGTTGCAGCAGAGAATTATCCACATCAGATTCCTCCAGCTACCATACAGGAAGCTGTTCCAATAGAAGAAGAAGAGAATCTTTCCTTGGAAGACGTAGAGAAGGAAATGATCCGCAAAGCGTTAGAAAAACATAATGGACGAAGGAAAAATGCTGCAGCTGATCTAAAAATATCAGAACGTACATTGTACAGGAAAATAAAAGAATATAATCTAGAATAGAAAATAACAAAATGGATCTGTATAAAAAATTACTACTCTTTTGTTCGGTTGCAGTGATTGTATCAGCCTGCTCTATATCGTATGGCTTCAGTGGATCTTCCATCGATTATACAACCACAAAAACAATAACTATCAGTGATTTCCCGAATCAGGCGCCATTAGTCTCTCCTCCATTGGCACAGAGCTTCACAGAAGGGCTAAAGGATATCTTTATCAGGCAAACGAAGCTCCAGATTGTTCCGGCAAACGGTGATCTTGAACTGGAAGGGGAAATAACCGGATATGATTTAGCTCCAATGGCTGTAAAGGAAGACGCGATTTCTTCCATGACTAAACTTACATTGACTATACGCGTAAGGTATTCAAACCGAGCTAATCCAGATAAAGATTTTGAGCAATCGTTCTCTGCCTATCGTGAGTTTGACAGTAATTTAATGTTACAGGATATACAAGATGAATATAATGCTTTACTTGTAAAAGAAATAGCAGAACAAATATTTAATTCAACCGTTGCCGATTGGTAAACATGAATGTAGACAAGTTATATCAATTAATAGAGGACCCTTCATTGCTGTCCAGGGAAACACTTCCCGAATTAAAGCAACTGACGGAAAAATATCCCTATTTCCAAACAGCAAGAATCCTTTATCTGAAAAATCTAGCTATTCTGGAAGATGTAAACTTTGTTTTTGAATTAAAGAAAATGGCCATCTATATCACCGACAGGAAGCATCTTTTCACATTTATTGAAGGAGAAAAGTATGGTCTGGAGGATGGTATTAAGGAAGGTTTAATCGAAACATCCCAAAAAGATTCCTTTGAATTGATAGATAGTTTTCTTTCTTCTCAGGGAGATGATGTATTGAAAGACCTTGAAACCGAAACTTCTCTATTATTTACCCCTTCAACCTCTGCTGATTATTTACATTGGGCTATCTCCAAACATACTACTACGGAAACAAAAGAGACAGAAGATGAATCAAGTCCTAAGTTACAACACCAGGATCTGATTGATTCTTTCATTAAAGAAGATGAACAACGGGTGCCCGGAAGCGGATTGCGCTTTAATGATGACGATGATGATTATATCGATGATTACTACTTAGAAGAACTGGAAGAGAAAAAAGCTGATGCTGATTCCGAAGCATCTGATGGTGACTCTTATTTTACAGAAACGTTAGCACAAATTTACATTAAGCAAAAGCGATATGACAAAGCTTTGCAAATTATTAAAAGCTTAAGCTTGAAATATCCGGAAAAAAATGTTTACTTTGCAGACCAAATTAGATTTTTGGAAAAATTGATTATTAACACTATAAAATAACAATAAAATGTACGTATTTATTTCAGTATTAATCCTGATAGCATCTATACTTTTAATTCTGATAGTATTGATTCAAAACTCAAAAGGAGGAGGTTTAGCTTCAGGATTCTCTTCTTCTAACCAAATCATGGGGGTACGCAAAACCACAGACTTTCTTGAAAAAGCGACATGGGGATTGGCCGGTTTTGTTATTGTTTGTAGTATACTTATTACTGCTTTCATTCCCAGAGCAACTCAAACCAATCAGTCTGAAATCAGACAACAAGTAAATGATGCTAACACTATTGATCCAAACATCATTGCTCCTGATTTTGGAACTGCCCAACAGCCTGTTGTACCGGAAGAACCCGCTGAATAAAGTCATACAACAACGATATTTTAAGGCATCTTCCTGTTGTAGAGAAGATGCCTTTTTATTTTAGACAAAAGTATATAGATCATGGATTCAATACATTTCGAAGGATTACTTATCGGCATATGTACTTTCTTGATTATAGGTATTTTTCATCCTATCGTGGTCAAAGCAGAGTATTATTGTGGCACGAAATGCTGGTGGATATTCCTTATCCTGGGCATTGTCGGTGTTGTTGCCTCCTTATTCATTGAAAGTATACTTATTTCTGCTATATGTGGTGTATTTGCCTTCTCTTCATTTTGGACTATAAAAGAAATATTCGAGCAGGAAGAACGTGTCATGAAAGGATGGTTTCCAAAGAATCCTAAAAGAGTTTATCCTGAACATATAAACGAGTTGAACGATGAAAAAGAAAAAGAAGAAAAAAAGCATTTTGACTGAATATGTCAAAGCTAATCGAAAAGGAAGTCGGGAAGCTGAATTAGAAAATCACTCTCGCCCGGTCAGTTATAACCGGATACATACTTCAAAGAAAGTATATAATCGTAAAAAGAATAAGGCAGATGATTTTGATCTGCCTTATTCTTTTTCTTAGTATATATAATTCAATAAACTATTTACTATCATTGTATTTACTGGTAATCACCGACATTATCATTGCATCCTTATCTTTTCGTATCCTAACACCGGAAGGCCTTAAGTAGTGTCTTATCGCTGATGATGTTGTGGTATTATTCCCATAATAATCTTTCGTAAACTCCCGTTCAACCGGAATCACAAGCATATTAAGATCTTTATCGGGATCTTTCTCAGCCTGATTTTTCAATAATCTGGATATATTACCAAAAGTATACTTTAAGCTGTCTGCATTAAAAGCTGTCGAAGCATAAATAGTTGTATTATTATCAAGTGATCCGTTTTCAAAAAAGTTAGATAAAGAATCTTCAGGGAGCAAAAGCAAATAGCTTGGAGGTGCTAAAGAGTATTTCCAATCTTCCTGAGGCATTGTACGCAATGAGAAAGAAAAATTATTAACAATTCTACCTTCAATTTTTGAGATAATATCTTTAGCAGGTATTGTCAAACGGGTAAATACACCTGCCGGAGTCTTCAAATAAGTATATTCATCATTAGGTTGTAACAAATCGCTTATATCTGTATTTTGAAAACGATTCATCTGTATTACTTCTTTGGTAACAGAGAAAACTTCTGATGTAGTCAAAACCGAATCCAGTACGCCTAAATGATTCTCAACCAAATAACTATAATGGATTTGTATACCTGAACCATCAACCGTAAGTATATTACCACTACCGAAAGTATTAGTAACATATAATCCGGGAAAGAACCTATTAAAAGCTTCCTGATTTTCAAATGATGCCGGATTATTGACAGATTCATCATAAAACTTCTGCCCTAATTCCAATGGAAGTCTGACCTTCACCCTGGGTGTATATGAAAAGCCACTAGAGGTTGTAGCATTCCATAAAGAATCCGAAACTTCTAAATTGCGGGCAGTGTACGTCTGCATACCTAAAGGCTGACTCATATCAGCATAATCAGCCGGATTAATATTAGTATAATAATATCTATCTAAAGGTTTATTAACCGGATAAGCCGTAGCAGTCATTACAGCTAATGAATCACCGATCCATCCACCAAGATAACCTCTGTTATAAAACATAACAAATTCTACAGAGTCAATCTTTCCATCTATGGGAGTTTGACTAAACGTAAAACCATCAGGAGAGTAAAATTGACAAATATAATCCGATTTCAGGTTACCATATAAAGGATCATATATTTCACCTAATAAACCGGTAGCTGTTTTTGCATAAATAGAATCTAACAATACCGTAGACGCTTGAATCATAAAGGAATCAATAAACACAGAAGGAATATCATCATCCGGCTGAATACTTGGTCCCACCAACCCCATATCATCATTACAACTGTTAAGGAATATAATTCCTGCAACAACGCCAAGTATAAAAAGCTTGATTTTCATGTTTTATTGCATTTGCATTACTTGTTTCGACTCCAACACCAAATCATAAAATTCATTAAAAGAATCAATATAATCATCCGGAGATTGATAAGAAAGAGTAGGCTTATCCAGCTTTGAAATGTATTTCGCTATTTCCGGATTAATTGTCTCACTACCCTGTATAACTCCATCCGCAAAATCAACGGCCAATTTAGTCAATGAAACAAAACTTGTATCTTTTTTTATTTCTTTTAAATCTTCATCCAAAGCACCGTCCATTTTTAATTTATTGTGCAGATTTGACTTAAGAGGAGTTTTGAAATCATCGCCATATATTGAATAAACTATTTTTGCATCTTTCAAGCAAGGATCATCAGCATACATTCGTTTAATGTAAAGTGCCGTTAAGGCTGACATCCAGCCATGACAGTGAATCAGATCGGGCATCCAGCGAAGTTTTTTTATTGTTTCCAACACACCCCGAACATAGAATATAGAACGTTCGTCATTATCTTCATATTCCATACCATCATCATCACTTACAGTTGATTTTCGGTGAAAGAAATCCTCATTATCAATGAAATAAACCTGCATACGAGCAGATTGTATGGATGCTACCTTTATGATCAGCGGATGATCGGTATCATCTATAATTAAGTTCATACCAGACAGACGTATCACTTCATGCAACTGATTACGTCGCTCATTGATATTTCCAAATCTTGGCATGAATGTTCGTATTTCCCTGCCACGCTCCTGAATACCTTGTGGCAATTGTCTGCCAATGTTAGCGATTTCTGATTCTGGAAGATAAGGGGTTATTTCTTGGGTGATAAACAAGACTCTCTTTGCATTCATTCTTATAAATATGTTTGTAAATACGATACAAAGATAACAATTTTCTTTCATTTACGGTAATTATTTATTTGCTTTGCAGCTTCAACCAAAGGTTTTATCGATGAAAATCGTTAATAGAATTAAAGATTTAAAAAAGGATCTTGCCAAAGAGAGGAAAAACAACAAACGCATTGGCTTTGTTCCAACAATGGGAGCTCTGCATGAAGGGCACTTAAGCCTTGTAAAACAATGCATTGAAGATAATGACATCTGTATTGTCAGTATTTTTGTCAATCCAACACAATTTAACGATAAAAATGATTTAGAAACGTATCCTCGAACACCCGAAAAAGATTATGCGATGCTTCAAACGGTAGGTTGTAATTATATTTTTACTCCTTCTGTAGAAGAAATGTATCCCGAAAAAGATACACGGATGTTTGATTTTGGCAACTTGTCTAAAGTTATGGAAGGAGCTCACCGCCCCGGACATTTCAATGGCGTGGCACAAATCGTCAGTAAATTGTTTGAAGCCGTGGAACCCGACAATGCTTATTTCGGAGAAAAGGATTTCCAACAGGCTGCCATTATACGAGCGATGGTTAAACAACTTAACCTACCCGTACAAATAATAACCTGTCCTATTATTCGCGAATCCGATGGGCTTGCTATGAGTAGTCGTAATATGCGTTTAACGCCTGAACAGCGCCAAAAAGCGTCATTAATAGCACGTACGTTAAAAGAAAGTACTAACTTTGCGGCAGAAAAGAGTGTACAGCAAGTTATCAAATTTGTAACAGATACGATAAACAATGAACCAGTGTTACGTGTTGAATATTTTGAAATAGTGGACGGTAACACATTGGAATCCATAAAAAACTGGACAGACACAATTTATGCTGTTGGTTGTATAGCAGTATATTGTGGTGAAGTCCGTCTGATCGACAATATTAAATATTAACTTCAAGGTTTTATCCTGCAGGTAACATGTTCATAGAAATATTAAAATCGAAAATTCATCGGGTTACGGTAACAGATGCTAATCTGAATTATATAGGAAGTATTACTATTGATGAAGATTTGCTGGATGCTGCAAACATGATACCGAATGAAAAGGTAGCCATTGTAGACAACAACAACGGCGAACGTTTCGAAACATACATTATTAAAGGTGAACGCGGATCGGGAATTGTTTGTCTGAACGGAGCTGCAGCCAGAAAGGTTCAGCCGGGCGATATTATCATTATTTTATCGTATGCAATGATGGACTTTGAAGAAGCCAAAACTTTTAAGCCCACCATCATTTTCCCTGATACAGCAACCAATAAGTTGCATGTATAGTAACAAGCAAATCTGGAATGTAAGTTACCCTATTTTCCTAAGCTTATTGGCACAAAATATAATAAATGTGACCGATACGGCTTTTCTTGGAAGAGTAGGCGATGTGGAACTCGGTGCTTCTGCACTAGGAGGTATATTCTATATATGCTGTTTCACAATAGCATTTGGTTTTAGTATCGGTTCACAGATTGTGATGGCCCGACGAAATGGTGAACATGAATATCGACAGGTTGGCCCGGTAATGATCCAGGGCGTGCTTTTCCTCTTTTCACTGGCGACAGTTCTATTTACCCTCACCCGTTTGCTTTCTACTGATATTATGCGGGTACTCATCTCTTCCGACGTGATTTTGGAGGCAACTGTCGATTTTGTAGATCTTCGTGTATACGGATTCTTTTTCTCTTTTATTAATGTGATGTTCAGGGCATTTTTTGTCAGTATTACCCGCACAAAAGTTCTTACCCTGAATGCCATAATAATGGCTGTCACCAATATTGTTTTAGACTACTTATTGATATTCGGACATGCCGGATTCCCACAGATGGGATTGAAGGGAGCCGCTATAGCATCTGTTATAGCCGAAGCAGCATCCGTTTTATTCTTTTTAATATATACTCGTTTCACCATCGATATAAAAAAATATGGATTAAATAAATTACGTTCATTCGACTTCCCATTAATTAAAAGAGTATTGAGCATCTCTATATTTACCATGTTTCAATATTTTATATCTATGAGCACATTTCTGCTTTTCTTTATTGCAGTGGAACGCATCGGTCAACGTGAACTGGCTATTGCCAACATTGTACGAAGCATTTACATTGTACTTTTTATTCCCGTCAACTCACTATCGACTACCACCAATTCATTTGTTAGTAATACCATCGGAGCAGGAAAGTTGCAGGAAGTTATACCCATAATAAAGAAAATCGCATTCCTCTCTTTTTTAATTATGACTGTATGTTCTGCTGTTGTCAGTATAATTCCTGAAACGATTCTTTCCATATACACCAACGATCCCGATCTCATCAAAGGTTCTATTCCCTCTATCTATACTATATCAGGAGCTATGTTGCTGGCAGCAGTATCCAATATCGTCTTCAACGGTGTATCCGGTACCGGCAATACAAAGTCGGCATTGCTTATGGAACTTATCACACTTGTTTTTTATTGCATATTTATATACATAGTGGGCATGCGTCTTAAAATGCCTGTGCATATATGTTTTTTGTCAGAAGTAATCTATTACGGATTTCTCATTATTCTCAGCAGTTTTTATCTAGTAAAAGGAAACTGGCAACAAAAAAAGATATAGACATCTAAAATTATGAAACTATCAATTTGACAAAAATCCGGCTTATTATCATTTTGTCAGATTACCCCCTCTTATAATTGCCTATTTAAGAGCAAAATAAAGCATTATTGGTAAAAAGCGTCAAAAACGAGGGTTGAGAAATTACATTTTATCGGCAAACCGCCTTAATTCCTTCCGAAAAGAAAAAGTGACGCGTGCATTTATAACAAAAAAGCATAAAAAAAGGCTTAGCGCTGTTTTTTTATTATTCTAATTTTATACCTATTCTAGTTATTTCCAGATAAAAAAAGATGTTTTCATTGCACAAACAATCGAAATTTGCGCAAGTTTAAATATAAAATTCTTACTATTTATAAAGCTTTTAGATGAAATCCTGAAATGAACCGGATCATTTTTTGAATTTAACCGAATGACTTTACATTTTCAATAGGGTCATTTTCGAAAATCATCCGGATGATTTCCTAAAAAAGAGTCGGTTTTTCCTCTATTTTACCTGCTTTACCAAAAGTACGTGTTAGCAAAAATTCGATTTTTCTTTAAATATGTCAATAAAAACATAAAATTAGCAACAATTCGTATTTCCTATATTATATCTATGAGTATAATATAAATATCACTTAAAATTGTTACTTTTGCCACTTATTACTAATGTAGGAAAGAAAAATGGATATTGCCATTGTAAAATATAATGCAGGAAATATTTATTCTGTTGATTATGCATTGAAGCGTTTGGGAATTGAAGCAGTTATCACGGGGAATCACGAATTATTGAAGAAAGCAGACAAAGTAATCTTCCCTGGTGTAGGAGAAGCTAATACAACAATGGAATATCTCAAAGCACATAAATTAGACCAACTGATAAAAGACCTAAAACAACCGGTACTGGGTATATGCCTGGGTATGCAGCTAATGTGCCGCTTCTCTGAAGAAAACAATACTGCATGTCTGAATATTTTTGAAACGGATGTGCAGCGTTTCACTCCTGAAAAACATGAAGACAAAGTGCCGCATATGGGATGGAATACATTGACAAATGTAAAGGACGGACTTTTTTCTGCTGAACTTGAAAATCAGTTTGTTTATTTTGTACACAGTTATTATGTTCCGTTAAATGATTATACAATTGCAACAACCGATTATATTCAACCATTTAGCGCATCACTACATAAAGACAATTTCTATTCCACCCAGTTTCATCCTGAAAAAAGTGGGACAGTGGGTGAAACTATTTTAAGAAACTTCTTAACACTATAGGTGAGTTATGATAGAGTTAATTCCTGCCATAGATTTAATTGAAGGAAAATGTGTTCGTCTTACACAAGGAGATTACAATACAAAGAAGGTTTACAATGAAGATCCCCTGGAAGTTGCAAAGACATTTGAAGACTATGGAATCAGACGTTTACACCTGGTTGATCTCGATGGCGCACGTGTAGGACGTATCATCAATTACCGGATATTGGAAAGAATCGCGACCAGAACTTCCTTGATCATTGATTTTGGAGGAGGACTCAAGCAAGAAAATGATTTGGAAATAGCGTTTGAAAGTGGGGCGCAAATGGTAACCGGAGGTAGTATTGCAGTAAAAGATCCTGAGACCTTCACTTCCTGGATAAAAAAATATGGAAGCAAAAAGATAATACTTGGAGCCGATGCCAAAGATAATAAAATAGCCGTCAGCGGGTGGGAAGAAAAGACTGATAAAGAGCTCATTCCTTTCATTCAAGAATACCATGAAAAAGGTATTTTAAAAGTAATCAGCACAGACATAAGCCGAGACGGAATGCTTGAAGGGCCATCCATTGAAATGTATAAAGAAATCCGCCAAGCGATTCCTTTGATCTACCTTATTGCTAGTGGAGGGGTTAGTTCTATTGCTGATATAGAAAAACTGGAAGAAGCCGGCATTCCGGCTGTAATTTTCGGAAAAGCCATCTATGAAGGCCGTATCCAACTGAAAGAACTTATAAAATTCAACGATTAACGATTAGTGATTAACTAAGAATTTATTAATTGTTAATCACTAATCGTTAATCATTAATCGTTATATAAAATGCTTGCTAAAAGAATCATTCCCTGTCTAGACGTAAAAGATGGTACGACGGTAAAAGGTGTTAACTTCGTCAATTTCAGAGATGCCGGAGATCCTGTAGAGCTAGGTTCTCAATATAGCCAGGAGGGAGCTGACGAGTTGGTATACTTGGATATAACAGCTTCCCATGAAGGCCGTAAGACGTTTACCAATATGGTAAAAAAAGTTGCGGCACGTATCCGTATTCCGTTTACGGTAGGTGGAGGAATTTACGAACTAAGGGACGTCGAACGTCTGTTAGATGCAGGAGCTGATAAAGTATCCATTAATTCGGCGGCCATTAAGAATTCTACGTTGATTGAAGATATAGCAAAGAATTTTGGGACTCAGGTATGTGTAGTTGCCATCGATGCAAATTATGAAAATGGAGAATGGATATGTTATCTCAACGGAGGGCGTATCCCTACTGACAAAAAGCTATTTGAATGGGCCACAGAAGCTGAAAGTAGAGGAGCTGGTGAAATACTTTTCACAAGCATGTCACATGACGGAGTAAAGACCGGATATGCAAATGAGGCGCTAGCCACATTAGCAGACAATCTGCATATCCCTGTCATAGCCTCCGGAGGAGCCGGACAAATAGAACATTTCCGCGATGCATTCACCATAGGTAAAGCTGACGCTGCTTTAGCGGCCAGCGTTTTCCATTTTGGCGAAATAAGTATTACGGAATTAAAACAATACCTTTCAAAAGAAGGAATAAACATAAGATTATAAGAAGAAAAATTGATATATGAAATTAGATTTCGAAAAGACAGGCGGACTCATTCCTGCCATTGTACAAGACAATAAAACAAGCAAAGTGCTTATGCTTGGTTTCATGAATGAAGAAGCTTATCAAAAGACAAAAGAAACAGGAAAAGTAACTTTCTTCAGCCGCTCCAGAAACTGTTTGTGGACAAAAGGTGAAACAAGTGGAAATACACTGACCGTGGTGAAGATTATGGTTGATTGTGACAACGACACACTACTTATAAAAGCCGTACCTGCCGGTCCGGTTTGCCATACCGGTGATGACACTTGTTTTGGAGAGAAAAATGAAGAAGATGTTATGTTTTTTAAATATTTGCAGGATTTTATTGAACAACGCAGACAAGAGATGCCAGAAGGTTCCTACACCACTACCCTATTTACAAAAGGGGTAAACCGCATGGCACAAAAGGTAGGCGAAGAGGCTGTGGAAACAGTTATTGAAGCTACCAATGGAACAGAAGAAGGCTTTATATACGAAGCATCCGATCTTCTTTATCACCTGACAGTACTACTAACAAGCAAAGGACTTCGTATTGAAGACCTGGCACGTGAATTAATGAAACGACATAAAGGATAAAGATTATGAGTGGATCTAATTTACTCAAGCTTGACGATATAGAAATAAAACGTGATGAAAATTTGATATTACGTAATGCGACACTTACACTACAGAACGGCGAATTCCTCTATGTTATTGGAAAAGTAGGTTCCGGAAAAAGTAGTCTTTTGAAAGCATTATATTGTGAAGTACCAATAAGTCATGGTGATGCTTGGCTAATGGAATATAATCTTCGCAAAATGAAACGTAAAGACATTCCATATCTTCGGAGAAAATTAGGAATTGTATTTCAGGATTTCCAGCTATTGACAGATCGTACGGTGGTCAAAAACCTTGAATTTGCCCTTAAAGCAACAGGATGGAAAAAAAGAAATGAAATTGAAGACCGGATAGACGACGTATTACATCAGGTTGGAATGCAGAACAAAGGATATAAAATGCCGCACGAACTATCCGGAGGAGAGCAGCAGCGTATTGTCATAGCTCGTTCGTTATTGAATGAGCCCAAGCTGATACTTGCTGATGAACCTACAGGAAATTTAGATCCTGAAACCAGTTCACAAATCGTACAATTATTGCATGATATACGTCAAAAGGGCACAGCGGTTATTATGACAACCCACAATTATACACTCGTTCATAATTTCCCTGGACGTATCGTAAAATGCGAGAATAGCTGTCTTAGTGATATAGGAGAATGATTTTTTATATAACTTTGTAGCATATTTTTTGAAAGAAAGAACAAATTAATACAAAAGAAAAATGAAAGTTTTAAAGTTTGGCGGTACTTCTGTCGGATCAGCACAGAGAATGAAAGATGTAGCAAAACTTATTACGGGAGATCGTAATATCGTTGTTTTGTCTGCTATGTCAGGTACTACTAATGCTTTGGTGGAAATATCTGATTATTTGTATAAGAAGAATCCTGACGGAGCAAACGAAATCATAAACAAACTTGCCATAAAATATTATGAGCATGCAGAGGAACTCTATACTACTGCTGAATATAAACAGAGAGCCAAAGAACTGATAGCTTATCATTTTGATTATATCCGTACATTTACAAAAGACCTCTTCACTCTTTTTGAAGAAAGGGTTATACTTGCCCAGGGTGAATTGATCTCAACCGGAATGATGAATCTTTATTTGAATGAAACTGGAGTAAATTCAGTGCTTATTCCAGCTTTAGATTATATGCGGACAGACAAGAATGCAGAACCGGATCCAATTTACATTAAAGAAAAGCTAAATCTTTTGCTAAATGAGCACAAGGATGCCAATCTATTCATCACACAAGGCTATATCTGCCGTAACGCGTATGGAGAAATAGATAATCTTCAACGGGGAGGTAGTGATTATACTGCATCTCTTATTGGAGCTGCTATACATGCAGATGAAATACAAATATGGACCGACATCGATGGTATGCATAACAATGATCCACGCTTTGTAGAAAAGACTTCACCGGTTCGTAATCTACATTTCGAAGAAGCTGCAGAACTGGCTTATTTTGGAGCGAAGATACTTCACCCAACCTGTATTTTGCCGGCAAAATTAAACAATATCCCTGTTCGTCTTCTAAACACAATGCAACCTGATGCGCCAGGTACATTAATTTCCAATATGACTGAAAAAGGAAAAATTAAAGCAGTAGCTGCTAAAGAAAACATCACAGCCATCAAAATAAAGAGTGGCCGTATGTTGTTAGCAACAGGTTTCCTTCGTAAAGTATTTGAAATATTTGAAAACTACCAGACTCCAATAGATATGGTTACTACATCCGAAGTAGGCGTTTCCTGTACCATAGATAATCGTAAACGACTGGATGAGATTGTTGACGATTTAAAGAAGTACGGAACAGTGACTGTAGATGAAGACATGGTTATTATTTGTGTAGTAGGTGATTTGGAGTGGGATAACATTGGATTCGAGGCTAATATAGTTAGTGCATTGAAAGATATTCCTGTCCGTATGATATCCTATGGGGGTAGCAATTACAATGTGTCTCTCCTAGTAAAATTATCTGATAAGAAAAGAGCGCTTCAGGCGTTGAGCAACCATTTATTTACCAATTAAACCCTATTATGCTAAAAGGAACTTTCCCTATAGAGAAGTTTAAAACGATAGAAACGCCGTTTTATTATTATGATGTTGAGTTGTTAAAAGAGACGTTGAATGTTGTAAAAACAGAAGCAGGAAAATATAATTATCATATACATTACGCCGTAAAAGCAAATGCTAACCCACGTATCCTTTCTATTATTGCAGAAAATGGTCTGGGTGCTGATTGTGTAAGTGGTGGTGAAATACAGGCATCATTAGATGCAGGAATACCTTCTGATAAGATTGTTTTTGCCGGTGTTGGGAAAGCCGATTGGGAAATAAATCTGGGACTTGATAATAATATCTTTTGTTTTAATGTAGAATCGTCTGCTGAACTTGAGATAATTAATGAATTGGCTGCTGCTAAAGACAAAATAGCATCAGTAGCTCTTCGTATTAATCCGGAAGTTGATGCTCACACGCACGCTAAGATCACTACCGGAATGAAAGAAAATAAGTTCGGTATTAATCTGGGATTACTAAACGGGGTGTTAGATACCCTGTTAGAGATGAAGAATGTAAAACTAATTGGAATTCATTTCCATATTGGCTCACAAATTACTGATCTATCATCTTTTCAAAACCTAGCAATCCGCGCTAATGAGATACAGGAAGATATGGAAACTCGAGGAATTCATATTGAAAATATAAACTTTGGTGGTGGACTAGGTATCGATTACTATCATCCCAATCATGTTTCCATTCCAGCTTTCGACAATTATTTTGCTGTTATACATAAACTACTAAAAGTTCGTCCCGGACAACAAATACATTTTGAACCAGGACGCTCAGTGGTTGCACAATGCGGTTCTTTAATATCCAAAGTATTATACGTAAAAGAAGGCGAAACCAAAAAGTTTGCGATCCTGGATGCGGGTTTTACAGAACTTATTCGTCCGGCAATGTATGACGCTTACCATAGAATGGAGAACATATCAAGCAACGATGAAGTTGAGGTTTACGATATAGTTGGTCCAATCTGTGAGTCGTCTGATGTTTTTGGAAAAGATATTGAACTGAATCTGGCACAACGTGGAGATTTGATTGCTTTTCGTTCGGCAGGAGCCTATGGAGAGATTATGGCATCTCAGTATAATTGTCGAAAATTACCGAAATCCTATTTCTCTGATACACTCTAATTGATCGGTATGGAACGTTTTCTGGTATTCAGTAACCTTGATTACATTCTGATGGGAATTACTTTGGTTTTATTCACCATTCAGTTGCTATACTATTTGATCACCTACAATCGTCCTTACAGAAAGATGCAGACAAAAGAGACAGTAGGTCCAATATCTGAGCAACAGCCACCGGTATCTGTTATTGTTTATGCCAAAAACGAATCGTTGAATCTACAAAAATTTCTGCCGTCTTTATTAAAACAGGAGTATCCTGTATATGAAATAATAGTTATTAATGATGGTTCTACAGACGAAAGCGATGATGTATTAAAAAGGTTTGAGAACGAACATCCGAACCTATACCATACCTTTATCCCACAGGAATCAAAATATCTGAGTCGCCGGAAACTATCATTAACTATCGGTATTAAAGCAGCAAAACACTATCATCTTCTTTTTACCGAAGCCAATTGCCAACCAATGAGTAAAGATTGGATTAGTACGATGATGCGGAATTATACTGAAAAGACGGAAATTGTATTAGGCTTCTGTGCCTATCGTTATTACAAAGGCTTCTTCCATAAACTTATTTCATATGACAATCTGATAACAGGGCTACAATATATATCTTCCGCATTGAAGAATCATCCGTTCAGTGGAAACGGCAGAAATTTGTCTTATAGAAAAGATCTATTTTTTGAGCATAAAGGTTATAGTAAATCGTTGAGTCTTCACGCAGGAGACGATGACTTATTTGTAAATGAAGCATCAAATTCAACCAATACCAAAGTAGAATACTCAAAAAACAGCATTACGGAAATGGCTCAAATAGAAAGATTTGGAGTCTGGAAGGAAATGAAAGTATCACGGGCTGCTACGCAACAACATTACAAAGGTGGTCAGCTTAATTTTTACAGGATGGGAAAATTTACACTCCTATTGTTTTTACTGGCAATTATTGCCTCTATTGGTATAGGTATAGTAGGGAATCCGGTGGTTGCTCTTGTAGCTGTATTATTATATATTATATTATATATCACCAAATCTATTGTATTAAGCAAAGCTGCTAAAATGCTTCGCCAAAAAATACTTATAGGTTGGTTGCCGCTTTTAGAAGTTGCACAGATATTTATTACTTTTTATGTATATGTCTACCGTTTTTTTCGTGGAAAGAAAGACTATACTTTTACCATTGGAGGCAAATAAAATAAAATTTTATCCTATCTTTTACTCTCTATATATCTGATTATATCTTCTTGCTGATCAGGATGAAACCATTTGATTTCATTATCTCTCTTAAACCATGTCATTTGCTTTCGGGCATATACGCGTGAATTACGCTTTATTTTCTCAACGGCAAAATCCAATGACCAGTTACCAGCCAGATACTGGAATAATTCCTTGTATCCAACTGTATTCAGAGAATTTAAATGACTAAAAGGGTATACTTTTCGTGCTTCTTCCAGCATACCGTCATTCATCATTTGATCAACACGTTGGTTTATACGATTGCATAACTCTTCGCGGTCACGAGTCAAGCCTATCTTAATTATATTGAATGGACGTTTCTTCCGACTTTTAGTACGGAAGGAGGAATAAGGTTTTCCAGTCATACGACAAATCTCTACAGCATGAATAACCCGCTTATAATTCATTTTGTCAACTTCTCCATAATGTACTGGATCCAGTTCTCTCAATTCTTCAAGAATAGGCGCTAATCCTTCTTCTTCAAACTGGCGGTAAATGGCATCTCGTATTTCTTGAGTAACAGTAGGAATATCATCGATACCCTTTGAAACGGCATCAATATACATCATGGAACCACCTGTCATTATAACAACAGGTATCGTTTTGTATAGCTCGTGTAACAATTGAATTACATCTGTCTCAAAATTACTGGCACTGTAATAATCGGTTACATCAAGGGTCCCAACCATATAGTGCTGAACCCGTTTAAGTTGTTCTGATGTCGGGGCAGCAGTACCTATGGACAGATCTTTATAAATTTGGCGTGAATCAGCCGATATAATGGGAGAGTTGAAATATTCTGCAATTTGTAAACTTAATTCTGTCTTTCCAACTCCTGTAGGTCCTAATAATATAACGAGAGAATTTCTCAATAGCGTTCTTCTCCCAAAGAGTCGTCACTTATATTATCCAACCCTTCAAAACCTCCACCTTCTAATTCGTCCATATCGTACTCTGAATCTCCATAAAAGTCTTCTCCAAGTACATCAGCCGAAACTGTTTTAGTATCCAGCTCATCAAAATTCACCATTTGTGGTGGAGGTAATCCTTCAGATCGTGTACAAACAGGCTTATCAAGTGATTTGCCGAGAATTATTTCACGAAGCTCCATAAAAAGTGATCGTTCCGTCAGATAATCAAATACATATAAAAGCTTTTGACCTTCATCTTCCAGCAATTCTTCAAGGCGTGTACCATCCATGATATAACTATCTTCCTCTGAGGATGTTCCCATATCAACTAAAGTGATCTCTGCTTTTTTACTCCAGTCGTCATCACTTATAAAAAATGAACTCATTTGATCCCGGGAATATCCTACAGAATCAACAAGAATATTATAGAGATCTAAGAAGGTAGCTTCAGAATCAATCTGTATCTCCCTGATAAAATCGTCTACTTCATTTGATATGATCAGAAATCTAAATATCATATAACTTTAGTCTTTATTATTGATTCAAAAATAATAAAACTTTTTCAGATAGCAATATTTATAGTTCGTCAATAGAGCCTCTGACAATACCTCTTCTTGACGATTTGATAAAATCTAAAATTAAGTCTCTTTCCAGGCTAGGTACATATTCCGTTTCAATCGCCTTAATTGCATCTGTATTATTAAGCCCCCTTGTATATATTGTACGATAAATATCCTGAATAAGAAATACCTGATCATTGGTAAAACCTCTCCGACGAAGGCCTACTATATTAATACCACAATAAACAATCGGCTCTCTCCCAATCAATGTATAAGGTGGAATATCTTTCCCAATACGAGACCCTCCTTGTATCATCACATGTTGAGAAATACGTGTAAATTGATGTACCACACTTCCTCCACTTACAATAGCATAATCATCTATTTCTACTTCACCAGCTAATTGAGTGGCATTCCCTATTATTATATGATCCTTCAAATCACAATCATGGGCAATATGGCTATATGCCATAATCAAACAATTATTACCAACAACCGTTTTCCCTTTCGCAGAAGTACCTCTGTTTACAGTGGCACATTCGCGTATAGTTGTGTTATTTCCTATCTCAGCTGTCGTCTTTTCTCCCTGGAATTTTAAATCTTGGGGAATACCAGCAATTACTGCATTAGGAAAGATTGAACATTTATTACCAATTCTGGCTCCGTCTAATATAGTGACATGAGGATATATATAGCAATCATCACCAATTACTACATCTTTTTCAATAACCACAAAAGGGCTTATAGTGACATTCTTCCCGATCTTTGCCTCGGGATGGATAATGGCCAAAGGTGAATGACTCATGATCTTTTATTTATTATTATTTATTTTTTACTATCTGTGCCATAAATTCAGCTTCACAGACAAGCTTTTCGCCAACGAAAACATATCCTTTCATAGTGGAAATGCCTCTACGAATAGGAGTCAACATCTCAAGTCGCAGGATAATTGTATCGCCAGGAATTACTTTTTGACGGAATTTAACTTGATCGATCTTAAGAAAATATGTTGAATAACGCTCCGGCTCATCTACATTATTCAGAACCATGAGACCACCTGTCTGCGCCATTGCTTCAACAAGCAAAACACCGGGCATTACAGGTTCCTGAGGAAAATGTCCGGCAAAGAAAGGTTCGTTTACCGTAATATTCTTTATCCCTACAATATGGTTACCTCCTATTTCAATAATCTTATCCACTAAAAGGAAAGGGTAACGGTGAGGAAGAAGTTCCTTAATCCGGTTCACGTCCATTTCCGGTAATAAATTAGGATTATATACAGGAGCCTGGACTTCGTTCTGTTTGATTTCTTTACGGATATTTTTCGCCAGTTCATTATTAATCTTATGACCAGGCCGGGTAGCAATCACGCGCCCTCTAATTGGTTTACCAATCAATGCTAAGTCACCAATCACATCTATTAGTTTGTGACGTGCAGGCTCATTATCACATACCAAAGGTACATTATTAATATACCCGAGCGATTTAATATCTTTATAAGGTATATTTAGTTCTTTAGCCAGTTTATTCAACGCATTTTGAGGCATCACCTGATCGTAGATTACAATCGCATTATCAAGATCTCCTCCTTTAATAAGATTATCATTCAGTAAAGCTTCTACTTCACGTACAAAAACAAATGTACGGGATGCGGCCATCTCTTGCGGAAATTCGCTCAAATCATTCATTGTTGCAAACTGATTGGAAAGAACCGGCGAATCAAAAGAGATTAATACATTGATACAAAACTTATCATCAGGAAGTAGAATAAGTGAAGAACCAGTCTCTTCATCCCTGACTTCTATTTTATTTTTTACTATATAAATATCTTTTGGAGCATTTTGCTCAATAACTCCCACCTTTTGAATTTCCTCCACAAAATAACGAGAACTTCCATCAAGAATAGGAAACTCCGGAGCATTTACCTCAATGAGACAATTGTCAATCTCAAAGGCATAAAGGGCAGCCATAGCATGCTCAATTGTTCCTACATACACATTATTTTTAGAAACAACTGTTCCCCGCTGGGTATAAACTACATTTTCTGCGAGCGCTTCTATTACTGGCTCTCCTTCCAAATCTACGCGTTTTATTTTGTAACCGTGATTATCCGGGGCGGGATTAAATGTAATATGGATATCTAATCCGGTGTGAAGACCTTTGCCCTGCAAAGAGAAACTTTTAGCAAGCGTATTTTGTTTTAGCATGCGTACTTTATACTATTATTTATTAATTTCTTTCTTAAGCTGTTCAATTTCTCGTTCCAATTTACCGATTGTACGATAAACATCCGGTAAACGAGAAAATATTGCACTTGAACGCATAAACAATCTTGCGTCAATTGCTGGAGCACCCAATATCTTACGGCCCTCTTCTATATTTCCAATTACTCCAGACTGAGCACCAACTGAAACATTATCCTCAATATGAATATGTCCGGCTATTCCTGCCTGACCACCAAACTGACAATGCTTTCCAATCTTTACCGAACCAGATATACCAACTTGCGAAGCCATTACAGTGTGTTCACCAACTTCTACATTATGTGCAATCTGCACAAGATTGTCCAGCTTTACTCCTTTACGTATAATAGTAGAATCGAGGACTGCACGATCAATAGTTGTATTTGCTCCTATTTCAACATCATCTTCCAGTATTACATTTCCTAATTGAGGAATCTTTTTATAATTGCCTCCTTCAGGAGCAAAACCAAATCCATCAGATCCTATTACAGAACCGGCATGTAAGATACAATTATTTCCGATAATGCAACCCTCGTAAATGGTAACATGTGGATAAAAGATGGTGCCATTTCCTACCGATACTTCATCTCCAATATACGCATATGGATATACTTTGCAATTATCTCCTAATTTTACATTTTCCCCTACATAAGCAAAATTTCCTATATAGCAATTATCTCCCAACGTAGCAGTGGAATGAATAAATGCAGAAGTATCTATCCCTGATTTCTCCTTCTTTGAACTTTTGACCATATCCAGCAAAATCGCCAGAGATGCATATGCATTAGGAACTCTTATAAGTGTTGCTTTAATAGGAGCAGTAGGAGCAAAGTCGTTATTTACCAATACAATACTTGCCTCAGTCTCATAAATATGATGTTCATATTTGGGATTTGCTAAAAAGGCCAGCGATCCTGGCTTACCTTCTTCTATTTTAGAAAAACTCCTAACGGTTACATTAGAATCACCGACGATGGTTCCATTTAAAACGCCTGCTAACTGTTGGGCTGAAAACTCCATTATCGCTTTATTTGAGTTGCATTAATTATTATTATATCCACTTGAACAGCCTGCAAATTTGGCAAAAAATATTGGTATTGCCTATGTATTAGAATGAATAATTCCTTTATCTTGCAGATAACCTGCCATTTCCTGCTGTAAAACATATGCTTCATGACGTGCTGCTAAAGCAAAATCTTTACTATTGTCTGCATAAATAATAGCCCGTGATGAATTAACTAACAGTCCGCACTGTTCATTCATTCCATATTCTACTACTTCACGCAGGCTTCCTCCCTGAGCTCCAACCCCAGGAACAAGAAGAAAATGATTGGGGACATATTTACGCACATCACTAAACAGCTCACCTTGCGTTGCACCTACCACATACATCATTTGTTCATCTGAAGCCCATTCCTGAGATTTCTTCAATACTTTTTCGAAAAGGCGTTCGTCTGTACCATCAATGGTTGTCATCTGAAAATCTTTTGAACCTTTGTTAGAAGTAAGTGCCAATAGAATTACCCAGCTTTCCGGATAAATAAGAAAAGGTTTTACACTATCTTCTCCCATATAAGGAGCGACCGTCACTGCATCTACTTTCATATGGTCAAAGAAAGACCGGGCATACATCTCCGAAGTATTACCAATATCTCCTCTTTTTGCATCTGCAATAATAAACTGATCAGAATAATTTTTTTTGAGATATTCTACTGTCTTCTCAAAAGATAATAAACCTTTTACCCCCATGCTTTCATAAAATGCCAGATTAGGTTTATAAGCCACACAATAATCAGCTGTGGCATCTATAATCTCTTTATTAAATATAAATAGAGGATCTTCTTCTCCGAGTAAGTGAGATGGTATCTTTTTTATATCTGTATCCAAACCTATGCACAGAAAGGATTGTTTCTTTTTTATATTCTCAACTAATTGATGTTTATTCATGGATTTCAGTTTATAATTCAGACTCTTTTAATCTTTCCGCATTTTCGGCTACTATCAGATGGTCAATACAGTCCTGAATATCTCCATCCATAAAAGCAGCAAGATTGTATACAGTATAATTAATACGATGGTCGGTAATACGTCCTTGAGGATAATTATAAGTACGTATCTTAGCAGACCTATCACCTGTAGATACCATCGTCTTTCTTTTTGATGATACACCTTCCAGATATTCCTGCATTTTCATATCATATAAACGGGTTCTCAGCATTTGTAATGCCATTTCTTTATTGGCTAACTGTGAACGGGATACCTGACACTGGATTTGTATTCCGGTAGGTTTATGATAAAGTTGCACTTTCGTCTCTACCTTGTTTACATTCTGTCCGCCAGCTCCACCTGAACGTGCTGTCTGAAATTCCAAATCCGCCGGATTGATTTCCACATCTACTTCTTCTGCTTCAGGCAGAACAGCTACAGATGCAGCCGAAGTATGTACACGACCTTGTGTTTCTGTAGCCGGGACACGCTGTACACGATGAACGCCACTTTCATATTTCAATGTACCGTATACATTATCTCCTGTAACGGTAAAAATAATTTCTTTAAAACCACCGGAACTACCTTCACTACTGCTGGTCACTTCCGTTTTCCAGCCTTTCAATTCACAGTATTTCATATACATGCGAAACAAATCTCCAGCAAAGATAGCAGCTTCATCTCCTCCAGTACCTCCACGAATTTCGACAATGGCATTCTTATCGTCTTCAGGATCTTTAGGAACAAGCAGAATTTTAATCTCTTCTTCTATCTCCGGCAAACGATTTTGACTAAATTCAAGCTCTTCATGGGCCATTACTCTCATCTCAGGGTCTTGTTCACTTCCAAGAATGGATTTGGCTTCTTCTATATTGGCCAACGTTTGAACGTATTCTTTACGAGCTTTTATTATGTCGTCCAATTCTTTATATTCCTTGGTAAGCTTTACAAATCGTTTTTGATCGGCAATAACAGATGGATCGGTAATTAATGTACCGACTTCCTCGAAACGACTCACTAGTCCGTCTAACCTATTCAACAAATTACTTTCTGCCATCTATGTCAATAAATGAAGCGACCATTCTCGCTTTCAATAATCAATTCGTTCTTTTCTGCTTCTTCTACAAAGCCTACCACTTGGGCATCTATATTAAAACTTTTGGAAATACGGATCACTTCTTCTGCATATGCTGGAGACAAATATATCTCCATACGGTGTCCCATATTAAACACCTTGTACATTTCCTTCCAGTCAGTTCCGCTCTGTTCCTGAATAATACGAAATAGCGGAGGAATAGGAAACATCTTATTTTTTACAATACGTTTATTATCTACAAAATGCATCACTTTCGTTTGGGCACCTCCCGAACAATGGATCATTCCATGAATTTCCTTATGCAATTTATCCAGTACTGTTTTTATTACCGGAGCATAGGTTCGCGTAGGAGAAAGTACAAGTTTTCCTGCATTTATCCCTAATTCTTCTATGGAATCTGTCAATTTAAGTTTTCCTGAGTAAATCAGGTCAGCGGGTACGGCTGAATCATAACTTTCCGGATATTTAGTCGCTAAATAATTAGCAAAAACATCATGTCTGGCCGATGTCAGGCCATTACTGCCCATACCACCATTATACTCTTTCTCATAAGCTGCCTGCCCGTAGGAGGCTAACCCGACAATGACATCCCCACTCTGAATACGACTGTTATCTATTACGTCCGATCTTTTCATTCGGCAGGTAACAGTACTATCTACAATAATAGTTCTTACAAGATCACCTACATCTGCAGTTTCTCCGCCTGTAGCATAACAGCCAACACCCATTTCACGCAATTCAGTTAGCAATTCATCAGTTCCATTGATTATTGCAGAAATCACTTCTCCCGGAATTAAAAGCTTATTACGTCCGATAGTGGATGAGACCAAGATATTATCAATAGCACCAACACACAATAGATCATCGATATTCATGATTAATGCATCCTGAGCAATGCCTTTCCATACAGAAAGATCGCCAGTTTCCTTCCAATACATATATGCCAGTGACGACTTTGTTCCAGCCCCATCAGCATGCATGATATTACAATAATCAGGATCTCCGCCCAGTATATCAGGAATGATCTTACAAAAAGCTTTAGGAAATAGACCTTTATCTATATTCTTTATAGCCTTATGGACATCTTCTTTTGAGGCAGATACACCACGAAGATTATAACGTTGGTCGCTCATTTGTTATTAATTTGGTGTGCAAAGGTAATACTTTTTTATGTTACATTTTATTACCTGAGTTTTAAAACATCTCCTTCTGTTGGGACATAATCCGCTTTCTTTTTATTAATTTTATATAAACTCTTTATTTGAATTCCATATTTCTGGGCAATACTGTGCATGGACTCACCTATTTGTACCACATGGTCATAATTAGGTTTATCAGCTTTTTTCTTCTTCTTCTCAATATAAACTATATCTCCTTTCTGTAAAGGAAAACTTTCAGGCACTTCATTGTACTTGATTAAATCCTTCACTTTCATTTTCAACACATTTGCAATCAGTTCAAAAGAGTCATTATCTATTGCATAGACATAGGAAAGTCCATGATTTTCCATCACTTTCCTATCTACTTTTCCCAGTGAAGAAGGTTTAGCATTAGGTTCTTTTGGGTCTATTGCTTTTTTCTGCGAATCTAACTTACTACTGTTTTTCTTTCCTTTATCATATTTATACAATTCATAATCTTCTATGATCTTGATTAACCTGTTTGCGTAAGATTTATCCGTTGCATAACCACTTTTTTGCAAACCTTTTGCCCAGGCCGTATAATCATCTATTTTCAGTTTAAAAAGATCTTTGTAATAGGGTCGTTCAGTCAGAAAAAGAGAGTGATCTTTATACGACTCTTCCACCGTTTTGTATTTACGAAAACACTCACCCCGTAAATCATCATCATGCGAAACCGATTTACCTTTCCAACCATGACATTTAATACCAAAATGATTATTTGATCTGCGAGCCAGATCACTCTTTCCCCCACCCGACTCCATAATAGCTTGCGCCAATTTAATACTTGCAGGTATCTTATATTCCCGTTGGTGCATCATGGCTAAATCACAGTACTTCTCAATATATTTCTGATAAGCCGGATTACTTTTGGGTGAATCCGCATAAGACTTGCAACTAAAAAACAATAAAATGATAAGGCAATAGGTTTTTATATATCGCATAATAAATAATATCTTTAATCATACAAAGATAAACTTTCTTTATTAATTGATAACAAGTTATCAATTAAATAGTTGGAATCTAATTTATTATTCTATTGAAATCAAGTATTTACAATATTGTCCATTCTTTATACAATACCACTAAAATAGCTTTATATAATAAACAATTTGCCTGTATTCCCTGTTCAAATCTATCATTAATAACCATATTAAACATACACACTATGGAAGATTTAAAAAAAGAAAACATCGGCTCTCATGCTGGCCACATCTGGCATCTACTCCATCAAAGAGGTTTATTGTCAATACGACAAATTGGAGAATTAACAAGTTATAAAGAGTCCATTATCTATTTAAGCTTGGGCTGGTTGGCACGAGAAAATAAAATAAAATTCTTAACCACTCATAGTAATATCCTAGTACGGCTAAAGCAATAAAAGGAAATGCTTTATTATAAATAGCACTTCTGTATGCAGCATTATTTTGGCTTTGCACATCTATATTTATAGAGAATATTATGCATTGATTATGGAAAATATTTACAAACCCTTGATGAAATCATTAAAAGCGTTATTATTTTGTGTTTTTATAATAATGTTTTTTGGATGCTCAGACGATGATGAAGTAATGAATCCTTCAGAATCTTCTCCTTCAACTCCTACAACTCTATATATTGTTAATGGAAAAGTTGTAAGTGAAGAAGATAAAGGAATACCTAGTATTCAAGTAGAAATCATTTTTGAAAAACCTCAATCATTTATTGATACTTTATACACTGGATCTGAAGGAAAATTTGAATGGGAATATCCTGTTTCAACATTTGGAGATGATATCACATTTACAATTGCTGCAACTGATACTAACGGAGTATACGAAAAGAAAGTCACTCCTATTTCCTTTAAAAAAGATGATTCACAAAAAGATATCACCTGGTTTTTAGGCGAAGCAAAAAAAAATATTGTAATTTTACTTAAAGAAAAAAAGGACTAAACATATTCGCTCATGAAAAAACTATACCGCACATTAATTAAAGGGACTAATTGGGCATTAGCCGGTCTACTAACTTTACTAGGCTTTTCAGGAATTACTTCCTGTGACACAAAAGAGGAATATGGTTCCCCTCATGCCACATATTCTATCAAAGGAGCCGTAACAGACGAAGCAGGAAAACCTATTAAAAACATAGGAATTAAGGGAAGATTTGATTTAGAGAAAGAATATGACTTGATATCTACAAAAACTAATACGGAAGGAAAATTTGATATTACATATTCTGAATTCCCTAATAATGAGTTTTATGTAATTGCCGAAGACATAGATGGCGTTGAGAACGGTCTGTTCAAATCAGACACTACACATGTGGTTTTCGAAGAAGCTGATTTTGTCGAAAAAGGGAAAGGATGGTATCATGGTGCAGCCAGTAAAGAGATATCTATTCAATTGAAAGAAAGTAAAGAATAATTTACAATATATACAAAATGAAAAAACTTTATCGTCCATTAATAAAAGGTACCAACTGGGCCTTGGCAGGTTTATTGACTTTATTAGGTTTTTCTTGTTCTTCAATAACAGGAGATGATGATCATGAGGTTATGTATGGTGTCCCCTGGGCAAGTCATGCAATAAAAGGATCGGTTGTTGATAAAGTTACGGGAAAACCAATAGAAGGAATTGAAGTTAAATTAGCGATACCTGACAGTATTCTGAAGAACATGAATCATCCCGGCAAGGATTACTGGAAATCTATAACAGATAATAACGGAGAATATAAACTAAATGATATAATAGATTATATTCCTCAAGGAAAAAAAGGAGTACCGGTTGTTGCAACAGATATTGATGGAGAAAAAAACGGCTTATTCAATTCTGATACTATATATGTTGATACAACAAAAGGAGAACATATCCCTGAAGAACCAAACAAAGCCTGGTTTAACGGTGAATGGGTAAGCACGGGTAACATTCAACTAGAACAAAAAAAGGATGAATAAAAAACCGACTTTACGGAAACGTATAGCTTTAGAGTTATTCCGTAAAATCAGGAAAAACCAGATAATACTCCACGATTTAAAAACACTTTTCTGGGAATGTACGCTTAGATGCAATATTTCCTGCCGGCATTGTGGCAGCGATTGTCGGGTAGTTGCTAATCAACCGGATATGCCGGTCGAAGACTTTCTTAAAGTAGTAGACAGCATTACTCCTTATGTAAATCCCAATAAAGTATTTATCATATTTACAGGCGGTGAAGCTTTAGTTCGCAAAGATCTTGAAAAATGTGGATTAGAGCTCTATCGCAGAGGTTTTCCGTGGGGTATAGTTACTAATGGCTTATTCTTGAGTCGTGAACGCCTGGATTCTTTATTAGCCTCCGGTTTACATTCCATGACGATCAGTTTAGACGGATTTGAAGAAGCCCATAACTGGTTACGCCGACATCCTAAAAGTTATGAAAAGGCGTTGGCCGCTGTACAAATGTTGGTAGAAGAAAAAGAAATAGTCTGGGATATTGTAACCTGCGCCAATAAGAAAAACATTCACGATCTGCCTGCCTTCAAAGAATTTCTGATTAATATAGGTGTAAAGGATTGGCGCGTATTTACCATCTTTCCGGTAGGACGAGCCTCAGAACTACCGGAATTACAACTATCTAATGATGAATTCACCTATATACTTGATTTTATCCATGATACCCGAAAAGAAGGAAAAATAAATGTAAGTTATGGTTGTGAAGGTTTCTTAGGTGGATACGAAATGGAAGTGCGCGATCATTTCTACCAATGTAATGCCGGAGTAAGCGTAGCTTCAGTACTGGCGGATGGTTCCATTTCAGCCTGTCCGAGTATTCGGGCGAACTTTCATCAGGGGAATATTTATAAAGACAATTTCCTTGATGTCTGGAATAATAAGTTCAAGCCTTTCCGAAACAGAGAATGGGCGAAGAAAGGTGTCTGTTCAGATTGCGACTTCTTCCGTTACTGCGAAGGAAATGGAATGCATCTTCACGATGACAATGGAGACTTATTGTTCTGTCACTATAACCGGATAAATTAAGAAATTAGTTATATTTGCCGCTTAACTAATAACAATGTATATTCATGAAAAACTTTTTTTTAATTTGCCTTTTACTCTTATTCGGGCAGATAGGCTATGCCCAGCAGACTAACGAATTCCCTTTAGGTGATTATACTGAATTAACAGATACTAAACCCCATGACAGCGAAGCTGTATGGAGCAAACTCACTGTTCCTACTCAGTTAAGTTGGGGAAGTATAGACATACGGTATCCCAAACTAAGTATTCCTCAAGTAACAAAGACCAACCGCTGGCAGGCGAAAGCCTGGAAAGGTGAACGGGTAAATGCACAAGCCGTTTTATGGACAAAAACAGATCTATCTAATGCGAGTATTACAGTAAGTGATCTGAAAAACGGATCATCAGTAATTCCAGCGTCGGCCATAAACACAAGTTTTGTTCGGTATGTCATGACAGATGAACTAAACAAAGAAGGAACCGGAGGTTGTGGACACCGTCCTGATCCTTCTGCATGGGATTCTTCTATAGTTGCTGATGTTCTGGATAATGCAAAGTATCTCGAAATAAAAGCGAATACGACTCAACCTATCTGGATGAATGTATGGGTTCCTGCGGATATAAAGTCAGGTAAATACAAAGGCACACTGACTGTATCAGGAAATAACTTTTCTGCTATGAATCTGCAAATTGAGATAGATGTATTAAACCATACACTTCCTGCTCCCAAAGATTGGGTTTTCCATTTAGACTTATGGCAGAATCCATACGCTGTAGCACGATATTATCAGGTTCCATTATGGAGTAAAGAGCATTTCGATGCCATGCGTCCAATAATGAAGAGGTTGGCTAATGCCGGACAAAAAGGAATTACGACAAGTATTATGCACAAACCCTGGGCAGGGCAGACCTACGATCATTTCGACAGCATGATAGGACGTACGAAAACGCTTAACGGCAGTTGGGTATACGACTATACCGTATTTGACAAATGGGTTGAATTTATGATGAACGAAGTAGGTATCGACAGCTACATATATTGTTATACCATGATACCGTGGGCATTAAGTTTTGATTATTATGATCAGGCTACAAACCGGATACAGTTTGTAGAAGCAAAACCAGGCGAACCGGAATACGAAGAATATTGGGCGACTTTCCTGAAAGACTTTGCAAAGCATCTTCGAAAGAAAGGTTGGTTTAATAAGACATTGATAGCCATGGACGAACGGGGACTCGAAGCAATGAAAGAAGCAATTAAAGTAATCCGCAAAGCCGATCCGAATTATAAGATATCGTTAGCGGGACATTATCACGAAGAAATCCAACATGAATTATATGATTTGACCATAGCTTTTGGACATATGTTTCCACCATCAGTGAGAGAAGAACGAGAAAAAGCAGGAAAGATCAGCAATGTATATACGTGTTGTTCAGAAGCTCGCCCGAATACATTTACCTTCTCTCCACCTGCTGAAGCAACTTGGTTGGGATGGCACGTGATGGAAGGTAATTATCAGGGATACCTGCGCTGGGCGTATAATAGCTGGACAAAAGATCCTTTACGTGACTCACGGTTTATTACCTGGGCGGGCGGTGACTGTTATCTGGTTTATCCGGGAGATCGCAGTAGTATCCGTTTCGAAAGATTAGTTGAAGGAATACAGGATTATGAAAAGATCCGTATTCTAAGAGAAGAACTCAAAGGTTCAACCGGTAAATTAAACAAACTTAATGATGCCGTATCAAAATTCACTTTTGAAAGCATCACCCCTGATAATGCCGCAAATATGGTAAATGACGCTAGAAAAGTATTGAATAGTTTTTAATTGGTATAGATAAAAAAAGGTCTCTGATTTTTATCAGAGACCTTTTTATTTCAGGCTATTTCAGATACGATTACTTTCATCTATTCCTCTTTTCCGGTTTGACTCTTTTGCTCCTCTTCCTTGTTTGAAACGATAAGAAAAAGAAATATGAAATAAGCGGCCTTGTTCCCTTTCCCTGCTTACATAATATTGTCCGGGCATCTTTATTCTCCCCCTTATTAAGCCGGATTGAAAAACATCATCGACTGTAAGAGATATTGTTCCGTTTCCTTTCAAAATATGTTTTCTGATACCGGCATATGTTCTAAATAGAGGTTTGAAGGTGTATTGTCCATCTTTCGTTTTCCCTCTAAAAGACATACTTATTTCAGTCATCCAGCTCTTTGCAAATTCAAACTGATTATTTAATCCGATTACCGGCGTAAAAACCGAGACCTTTTCAGGATTATCAAAAAAAAACCATTTATACTTTCTGTAATTTAATGAAAGATTTGCATTCAACTGCCACCAGACCGTTGGTTTAAAAGTGGTCGTATTCATACGTAAACCATAGGTATAACCGGAAGATAGATTATCCGGATAAATTAACATACGATCATTCTCCGTCAGATGAAAACTTTTAGTGATTGGATCTTTAACATGCAAGAAAAAAAGACTCATATTCACTTTGTTCTTTAATACAAACGATAGTTCTATATTATCTGATAACGACGCTTTCAGATTTGGATTTCCTTGTTCATGAAGATAGTTGTCGAATATATAAATAAAAGGATTCATGTCGTTATAATTAGGTCTATTGATACGTCTTGCATACAAAATGGATACAGCATTATCATTGGAGAGTTTATATTCAACAGTTAAAGAAGGAAACAAGTTAGTATAATGTCCGGAATAGGAAGAATCAGTATCTGCCATTTGCTGATAAACATTTCCTTTCACGTTTGTATTCTCCAATCGCAAACCGGCCTGCAAAGAAAGGTTGTCAGTAAAACTTCTTTCTATCTGTATATATCCGGCATTGATATTTTCATCGTAAGAAAACTGCTTACTTAAAAGCGGATTAACCTCCCACTCATTGTTAACAAAGTTATGATAAACAGTAGAATTTCCGACAGAGATAAACGAAGTTTTCAATCCTGCGCGTACTTTACTTTTCCATACAGGAAAAGTAATATTACTTTCACCGGCATATATATGAATATCCCCCCCCATATCCCCTTTCAAAGTATCTTGGGTCGAATATTCTGGAAAAAAGTCATAATACTTATCATACTGGAAATGATTCTCCGGCTGTTCATGATATACATAATCAAAATAGTTATTCCATTCAGTCTCAGTAGTAGGTTTATAGGCCAGATTAACTCCTCCGGAATACGAACGGGGATATTTATTATTCCGATTTTGGGTTGAAAGTTCAGAATACAGGACACTTTCCGAATCCATTATCTTTGAATTAATGCTACCGTTTTGTCTGCGATCCATAATAAATCCGTTAGAATACAGACCAAAAAATAGTTTTGAAGACAGATCATAATCAATACCTACTCTGTAATAATGTGTATCATAATTCCATTTTCTGTATGTGTTCTGGTACATTGATTTATCCAAAGGTTCCTGCGTTATAAAATCTAAGTCATCCCGCCGTACTTTCAAGTCATTATATCCCGTTCCTTTATAAAAAGAATAATCAGAAAACACACATATCTTACTCGTACGATAAGCCAAATTAAAACCTGCATTACCGCTGGTATATTTACCTTGAGTATAACGGGTATGTACAGAAAGATTTGTTCCTCTGAAGAAGTACTTATCCGTATTCAAGTTTATTATTCCACTATTCCCTGATGCGTCATATTGTGCCGAAGGGTGAGTGATCAATTCAACCTTATTTACTGAAGTAGCAGGCATGGAACGTAATAAATTTACAAGGTTTTCGCCTGACAAGTAAGTCGATTTCCCATTGACGAATATCTTGGTACCGGTTTGTCCGTTAAGAGCAACTGTTCCGTCTTCCTTTATAAAAACACCGGGCATTATTTTTAATACATCAAAGATATTACCTTGACTCTTGCTCAAAGAAGAAGATAAGTTTACTGTCATTTTACCAGGAGAGAATTCAACGTCTTTTCTTGAAGCGGTAACAACAATATCAGATAAGCTAACCATAGATTCTTTTAAAAGTATATCACCTACATGTATATTTTCACCTTTTACAGTCAATGACAAAACATTTTTACCAAAGCCTAACATTGATATTTCCAGTAAATAAGAACCAGGCAATCCGCTTTCGACAACGAATCGTCCGTCCGGTTTCGAAATCACTCCATTTACTAAAGAACTGTCAACCTCATTGAAAAGCATAACCGTACAATTCGATAAAGGTTGAGTACTCTCATCTATAGTACGTCCTGAAATCTTAATCCCCTGTCCGCAAATATTACCTGATTGAAAGAAAAGGGTTAAAACGGCAATAAAAAGTAGTTTGTTAGTCATATCATTAATTTCTCATTTGGTTTTCAAACAAAATTATTCTCTTGAAAAACCTTAAACAAAAAATAATGACGAACTACATCCTTTTGATTGTATACTACATCTTTTCCTATTTATTCATTTTTACGGGAGATCGTACGATTATATAGTAGTCTGTTAACGACTTCGTCTTTCTGGTTACGTCCAATAGGAATTAATTGGTTACCAACTTTAAGCTGATTCCCGACGATCGCATCCACTTTTGTTATATTTACAATATAAGAACGATGAACTTGCATAAAAGTATCAGATGGTAAGATTTCCAATATTTGTTTCAACGGAACAGAAACAATCTCCTTACCGGATAAAGTATGTATGAAAACATAATTCTCCATGCTTTCTACATAAAGTATTTGATCAAAAACGATCTTCTTTAATTGTTTATTGCTTCTAACGAAAACAAAAGAAGGAGCTGCTTTCATTTTATCTTCCTTTTGCATGATTGTCTGAACATTATTGACAGCTTTTAAAAAACGTGCAAAAGAAATCGGTTTCAATAAATAATCCGTTACCTGAAAGTCATAGCTTTTTAATGCATACTTTTCATACGCAGAAGTTATAATCGTATAAGGCGGATCCACCAGATCAGCCAGGAAGTCGAGACCGGATAAATGCGGCATCTCAATATCAAGGAAAATTAAATCTACGGGAGTCTTTTGCAACATATTGTTCAACTCGATAGCATTTTTACATTCACCTACCGGTTCCAGAAAATCTATTTTATCTATATATTCCCATAATCCCTTTCGGGCTATAGGTTCATCATCTGTAATAATACATTTTATTTTCATATAACTTTTGTATCAATGCTCAGTATAGCCTGAAATTTATTATCTTTCATTTCAATAGTCAGTATATGTTTATTTGGATAAAGGATAGATAAACGCTGTCTGAGATTAGCAATACCTATTCCTTTTCCTTTTGTAAAATCGCTACAATCCGGAATAATCGAATTCTCAACTCTGAAAATAATCATATCATCTTGCTGGGTTAACTGAATATCAATATGAAGATCGCCGTCTACGTATTTAAAAGCATTCTCAAGTAAGGGTTGAAACAATAATGAATGCATTTTCACATTATTATTTTGAGTCTCTATTGTTGTATTTACAATAGTTCCCTCATCAATTCTTAGTTTTTGGAAACTAACATATACGCGTAAGAAATGAAGTTCATCTTCTAACGTCACGAGTTCATCCGCATCATAAAGTTGATATCTTAAAAGGGTAGAAAGAAGTTCAAGACTCTCTTTTGCAGAAACATTCTTTTCATCAACCAGAAAGTAAACGGTATTCAGCGCATTAAATAAAAAATGAGGATGGTATTGTGCTTTCAGGAACTTCAAGTCGGCTTCGAGTTTTGAAGCTTTTATTTTTTGTAATTCTAAATTCTGATCATCAAACCTTTTCTTGTCTACTTGATTGCGCCTAAATGTATAATACAATAAAAGAATAGGAACACATGTCATAACCGCGAAGACATAATCTCTAAAGCGATCTGAAAGATCCAAAACACGGTGTATGTAAAATACACAAATTATTATACCAATAAAGAAGAAAATAGCCCAGAAAAGATATTCATTCACCTTAGTTTTCCAATGCGTATGATCATATCTGTCTTTTTCTAAAAACACTCGTATTCTCCAATCAAAAAAATAAAAAAACGGGATACCAACGATTAATTCCTTTAAATGTTGAGAAGGAGTTACCCAAAATGTATTATCTATAGGTATATCTGTTACCAGACGGATTGCCTGTTGACAAATAATATTCAGAATAAGTGGAGTAACCCATTTTTCAAAATTATACATTAGCTACTATGATAAAAAGTCTATAACAAATTTAATAAGATAATATACAGAATAGCAAATAAAACTGACCAATAACAAAACTATAGTGGTGAATAACATAATTTCCCGTATTAAGGAATATCTTTATTTATCAAACATCAGGACATAAGTAAGCTTTATATCATTTTAATCAATCTGCTATCACCTGTCACCTAACACAATATCATGTTTATAATCAATTAATTGGTTTGACTTTTTTCCATTGTGATATCACCGTACCTATCATCGTTATTCAAAACGGTCACTTATGGATAGAATAATAATAAATATTGAAGATGACAATAAGCAGAAGAAAATATCTACATTTTTGAAAAAAGAACTAATTTAGTAAATACTTCATCCTATCATCTTAATGATTTGATAATTAGTTATTAATTGTTTGTCTTTGACGTATTAGAAATTCCACCGAGGTGGAATCTATTTTTCACCTGGGTGAAATCAATAATTGTTTGTAACGAAAAAGACAAACGCAGTAAAGAACTTTATTAAAATATTCAGAGAAAAACAATAAATAAGCTTACACTTTTTGCAGGATGATAACACCGATGATAGGAGATTGATCTTTTAATTATTCGTTTTTAATTCATATACAGAAGCTTACCATAAAGGGTGATAGGTGATAGCAGATAGGGCTAAAATGATATATTGGGCGCATTTGATCTCTTAATACTTTCGGAATGTATAACGTTTAGCTCCGCTTGTTAAGATTAATTGACTGCCGGATACTTTATCTATTACAAAATCTTTTATTTTAGAGTCCCAATCCGTTTTTAGTAAGAAAATAGGAATACTGTCTGCCGGTGAATTCATTTCCAGCGAAAGCTTATTATTCTCTTCTAATGTTTTAAAACCATATATATGAGAATACTTATCAGTTGCCTTGTCATATATTTGATACATGAACAGAACAGTCTGGAAGTTATAAAATACAGTATCCACCTTCTCGACCTGTCCGTTTACAGAGACTTCCCGTAACTGCCATTTACCTTCCAATTTGTCTTCCGTATCCTTGCTGCAGGATACGAAAAACAAAATAAGACAAAATATAATTCCTTTGTTAATCAATTTATTCATTTATTTAAGACCTCTGTTTTTCAATAAAGGTTCTGTATTAGGTTCTTTTCCACGGAAATTCACATACATATCCATTGCATCATCTATTCCACCGGGAGTAAGTACATACTTACGGAATTTATCAGCAACTTCCTGATTGAAAATATCTCCTGTTTCCTTAAATGCCTGGAAAGCATCAGAATCCAATACTTCAGACCAGATGTAACTGTAGTAGCCTGCAGTATATCCTCCCCCCATGGTATGACTGAAATAAGTGGAACGGTAACGTGGAGGTATCTGTTTCAATAAGCCTCTCTTATTCAATGTTTCGGCTTCGAACTTCATCGGTTCAAAGTTATTCTGTTCTTTATTTATCGGAATATTGGTCAATGTATGATAATCCATATCCAGGTAAGAAGCCGCCAGATATTCTGTTGTAGCGAAACCTTGACCATACTTACCGCTTTTATCCAATTTATCAATTAGTTCGGTAGGAATAACTTCGCCTGTTTGATAATGCTTGGCATATTCTTTCAATACTTCAGGTTCAAACACCCAATGTTCCATAATTTGAGATGGTAATTCTACAAAGTCTCTCGGCACACCGCCTATACCGTAATAATGCACGTCTCTGAATAAGCTATGCAATCCATGTCCGAATTCATGAAATAAGGTGTTTGCTTCGTCCGGACTTAATAATGCCGGTTCACCTTCCGCAGGCGGAGTAAAGTTACATACGATAGTTACTACCGGTGCTACTCGTTTACCATCCTGATAGGTTTGGGCACGATATCCGCCACACCATGCTCCTCCATTCTTACTTGGACGCGGGAAGAAATCCATATACAATACTCCTAAATGCGTTCCGTCTTTATCTTTACAGTCGAAAGCAACAGCTTCAGGATGTGGTAATGGTATATTCTTTATTGGCTCAAATGTGATGCCATATAATTTATTTGCTACATAGAAAGCACCATTGTATACATTTTCCAGTTTCAGATAAGGACGTATTTGATTCTCATCCAAATCGAACTTCGCTTTCTTCGCTTTTTCAAAATAATAACGCCAGTCCCATCCTTCGGCAGAGATATTACTGCCTTCTTTCTTTATTTCGGCATTGATATCGGAGAGTTCTTCTTTTGCTTTGTTTAAAGCTGGTGTCCACAATTCATCCAATAAACCGTATACATTAGATTCATTCTTTGCCATACGTTCCTCCAAAACAAACTGAGCAAAGTCTTTATAACCCATCAGTTTTGCCTTTTCCAAACGAAGGGTAACCAATTGTTTTACGACATCTTTATTATCGTTCACATTATCGTTATTTCCACGCATGGTGTATCCCTTGAAAATATCTTCACGTAACTCACGTTTATCCGAATTTTGGAGGAAAGGCATTACGCTTGGATTATGCAATGTAAACAGCCATTTCCCATCCATCCCGGCGTTACTTGCAGCTTTAGCGGCATTTGCGATTTGAGCATCTGATAAGCCTGAAAGATCTGCTTCATTATCAATAACCAACTGATATGCATTTGTTTCTTTCAGCATATTCTGACCGAAAGTAACCTGGGCCATAGAAATCTGGCTGTTGAGTTCACGAAGTGTAGCCTGGTCTTGAGCGCTTAAATTAGCACCACCACGAACAAATCCTTTATATGTTTCTTCTAATAATTTTGCCTGTTCTTTGGTAAGATTCAGGTTTGTTCTGTTTTCATACACCGCTTTTACACGTTCGAAAAGCTTCGGATTGAGATTTATATCATCAGCATGCTTAGAAAACAAAGGAGACATTTCTCTGTTCAACGCTTGCATCTCATCATTTGTATTAGCACTGTTTTGTCCGTAAAATACGGTTCTTACCTTACGTAACAAATCACCGCTTTGATCTAAAGCAACTATTGTATTATCAAAATCAGGAGCTTCTGTATTATTCACAATAGCTTCTATTTCTTTTACATGCTCTTCCATCCCTTGTAGAAAAGCGGGCTTATAATGCTCCATCTTTATTTTATCAAAAGGAGGAACACCATAAGGAGTTGTATACTCAGACAGGAAAGGGTTTCCTGTATCACCTTCACCTGATTTCTTTTCAGATGAACCACAAGCGCTCAGCGCTACAGCCAAACCGGCTACTATTACCATTTTCTTCATTTTTTGCGTTTTAGTGTTTTCCTTTATAAATCACAAAGATATAGAATATTTTGTATTACTTTACGGTTTTAAATTGATTATCATGAACAGAATTTGTGATTTATTTGGGATCAAATATCCTATTATACAGGGGGGAATGGTATGGTGTAGTGGCTGGGAATTAGCCTCCGCCGTAAGTAATGCGGGAGGATTAGGCTTACTGGGGAGTGGTTCGATGTATCCTGAAATTTTACGTGAACATATTTGCAAATGTAAGGCAGCAACAGATAAACCTTTCGGTGTTAATGTCCCGTTAATGTACCCGGATATAGAAACATTAATGAATATCATTGTAGAAGAAGGCGTAAAAATTGTATTTACCTCCGCCGGAAACCCTAAAACATGGACTAACTTCTTAAAAGAAAAAGGAATTACAGTAGCGCATGTAGTCAGTAGTTCAAAATTTGCTATCAAATGCGAAGAAGCAGGTGTTGACGCTATTGTCGCGGAAGGCTTTGAAGCGGGTGGACATAACGGACGTGAAGAGACAACCACATTATGCCTGATACCGGCTGTTCGTAAAGTAACTTCCCTCCCACTCCTTGCCGCGGGAGGAATCGCAACAAAAGAAGCTATACAAGCCGTTCAATTATTAGGTGCTGACGGAGTTCAGATAGGAACACGATTTGCCTTAACAAAAGAAAGTTCAGCACACGATAATTTCAAAAATCATTGTTTAAGCTTACAGGAAGGAGACACCAAACTGTTATTAAAAAAGCTCTCTCCCACCCGCCTGGCCAAAGGAACTTTTATGTCTGCCGTAGAAGAGGCAGAAGCACGTGGAGCCTCAGTAGAAGAAATGCGTGAACTCCTAAGTAGAGGACGTTCCAAAAAAGGAATTTTTGAAGGCAACCTGGAAGAGGGTGAACTGGAGATCGGACAGATATCTAGTCTTTTCAATGAAATGCAATCTGTAGCAGATGTTATGAAAGAATTAACGGCTATCTTTGATTAAAAAAATAGCCGTTAAAACTCAAAGTGTAATGATATACTATCTGGTAAGAAGATATTTTTTAAAGTTTTGAAAATCTTTTCCAAGCTCAATACTTTGCTTTTCACCTTTCATAAAAGCTTGTAGCTTAGCGGGTATTTCCAGATCAATTCCTAATATCTCATCTACCGTACTTTTGAATTTAGCAGGATGAGCTGTTTCAAGGAATAAACCTGTTTCTTTTTGTGTCAATTCGGTATCAATCAAACCTTGATAACCGCAAGCCCCATGAGGGTCTAATATGTATCCGTATTGTTTATACACTTTTCTCATTGTATCAGTGATTTCACTATCGGTATACGTATATCCTGCAATCCTTTTTTTGATTGATTCATAAGGATTCGGATAGATGCTGAAGAGATCCATAATACGGGCAAAATTACTCGGATCACCTACGTCCATAGCATTAGCGATTGTTGCGACTGATGGTCGGGGAGTATAAACACCGGTGTTCAGATAATCAAGAAATACATCGTTACGATTATTTGCCGCAATAAAGCGCTTGATCGGTAATCCCATCCAGTAAGCAACAATTCCGGCAGTTATATTTCCGAAGTTACCACTCGGAACACTCACTACAAGTTCATCTGCCTTTCCAATCTTGTCTAATTGGGCATACGCATAGAAATAATAAAAAGATTGCGGCAAGAAACGGGCTACATTAATGGAGTTGGCTGAGGTCAACTTCATATGGTCATTTATTTCATCGTCCATAAATGCAGATTTCACTAATGCCTGACAATCATCAAACGTACCGTCAATTTCCAAAGCAGTTATATTCTGGCCTAAGGTTGTAAACTGGCATTCCTGGATAGCGCTAACCTTTCCTTTAGGGTATAATACATATACATTAATGCCTTCCACACCCAAAAAACCATTAGCCACCGCACTTCCGGTATCACCTGAAGTGGCAACCAAGACATTTACATCTTTCACTCCTTCACGAGTTATGAAATAACCCAATAATCTCGCCATAAAGCGTGCACCTACATCCTTAAATGCAAGTGTTGGTCCATGAAATAATTCCAGGCTGTAAATATTATCATGTACCGGAACAACAGGCGTATCAAAAGAAAGCGTGTCATATACGATCTTCTTTAATATACCGTTTTCCACGTCATCGCCAAATAAAGCTTCAGCTACAACAAATGCGATTTCCTGAAAGGTCATGTCTTTCATTTCACCGACTACAAAGTCTTTCAGCAAGTCTATATTTTCGGGCATATATAATCCCTTGTCTCCTGCTAATCCTTTTATAACGGCTTTCTTCAATGAAGCTAATGGTGCCTGTTTGTTTGTACTGTAGTACTTCATAATAATTGAAAATTGAAAGTTGAAAATTAATCTCCAACTAATAATTTTATAAATTCATTTTCTTTTAAAACTTCAAATCTACCGTTTTTAACCGAGAATTCATCAAATGTAGTAACCAAATCCGGCTTTTGCCCCGGTTTATAGATCAGAAACGGAATGGGAGTATTCGTATGTGTGCGTATTGCACAGGGTGTGGGATGATCAGGTAGAATAGCTATCGCAACAGGTTCGTCCCAATTCTTTAATTCTTCATATATTATACGTACTACTCTGTTATCCGTATCTTCAATAGTTTTTATTTTTAAATTTACATCGCCTTCATGTCCGGCCTCATCACTGGCCTCAATATGCAGGTAAACAAAGTCCTTTGATTTTAAAGCATTCAAAGCGGCTTTTGCCTTTCCTTCGTAATTGGTATCATACAATCCGGTAGCTCCTTCTACCTGAATAACTTCTAAACCGGCATATACACCTATTCCGCGGATCAGGTCTACAGCCGAAATCACAGCACCATCTTTAAAACCGTACATCTCTTGCATAGTCTCCATCGCCGGACGATAACCCGGTGACCAGGGCCATATACTATTTGCAGGATCTTTTCCCTCAGCTATTCTTTTTTTATTTATTGGATGATCGTTTAATAACTCCTGCGATTTAAGAATCAGATCGTTCAGTAACTTTGCCGTATTTTCGGCTTCAGGGACTTCCGATTTAATCATTAACGGACGGAACGGCTTCAATGGTACATCGTGAGGAGGTGTACAATCCAAACGCTTATCTCCACCTTTTATAACCAATAAATGGCGATACGAAACACCGGTATAAAACTTAACCTGTTCAGAACCTAACTTTTCATTTAAAAACTGTATCAATTCATCGGCTTCTTCTGTACTGATATGACCTGCCGAATGATTCTTAAGTATATCTCCATCAATACAAACAAGATTACAACGCATAGCCATTTCACCCGGTTGGAGTGTAACACCTATACTGGCAGCTTCCAATACTCCACGTCCTTCATAAACTTTTGATAAATCATATCCCAACACAGCCATGTTAGCGACTTCACTTCCTGGATGGAAACCATCCGGAATGGTCTTCAAACGTCCTGTTACCCCCAACTCCGCCAACTTATCCATATAAGGAGTGTGTGCATATTGCAAAGGTGTCTTTCCACCTAACATATCAATAGGCTCATCAGCAGCACCGTCAGTTAAAATGATAAGACTCTTCATCGGATATTGGCAATTGATATTATGTCGGCAAAAACTCCGGCGGCTGTTACGTCATCTCCTGCGCCGTAGCCCTTAATGATCATTGGATAATCGTTGTATCTTTCTGTTGAGATCATGATAATGTTATTACTACCTTCGAGCTCAAAGAAGGGATGGTGACGGTCTACTTCTTGTAAGCCCACTTCACATTCTCCTTTATACATCTTAGCGACCAGGCGAATTCGTTTCTTTTCTGCTACTACACGTTTGCGCATGGTTTCAAATTCTGTATCCAGTTCCTTTATGTTCTTCCAGAAATCATCCAATGTACCTTCAAAGTACTTTTCCGGAATAAAAAGATTTACTTTTACATCCTTTTGTTCCACCTTATAGCCGGCTTCACGAGTCAGGATCACCAGTTTACGAATAACATCTTTTCCGCTCAGGTCAATACGAGGATCAGGTTCGGCATATCCGGCTTCCTTTGCCATTAGAATAGCTTTACTTAAGGGTATATCCTCACTTAGCGTATTAAATATAAAATTTAAACTCCCCGACAATACAGCTTCAAGTTTTAAGATATGGTCACCACTGTTTATCAGGTCATTCATAGTATTTATTATAGGAAGTCCTGCTCCTACGTTTGTTTCAAAAAGAAATTTTACATCACGTTGCCGAGAGGCTTCTTTTAGGCTTATATAATTTGTATATGAAGAGGACGCAGCAACTTTATTTGCCGCGACAACTGAAATATTATTTTTCAACAATTCCTCATAAATATCTGCAATTTCAGGGCTTGCCGTACAATCGACAAAAACAGAATTAAAGATATTCATTTTCAATATTTCTTCACATAAATATGTAGGAGAGCTATTTTCTCCCTCTTCTTTCAATTTCTGAATACAAGTGGCAGGATCAAGTCCTTGACGATCTAAAAGTAATTTCTTAGAATTAGCAACTCCAACAACACGTAATTGAAGCCTGTTTTGCTCCATTAAGGTAGCCTGTTGCACTCTTATTTGATCTAATAACTTACCTCCCACTGTACCAATACCTGCAATGAACAGATTCAACACCTTATATTCTGAAAGAAAAAAGGAATCATGTATAGAATTGAGGGCTTTCCGCAAATACTTATGTTTGATAACAAAAGATATATTTGTTTCCGAAGCACCCTGAGCACATGCTATAACACTAATACCGGCTCTTCCTAACGTACCAAACAGTTTTCCTGCTATGCCCGGTGTACGTTTCATATTCTCGCCAACAATAGCTACTGTTGCCAATTCTTTTTCAGCATTAATTTCGCTTATTTCACCTTGAGCACGCTCTAAAGAGAATTCTTCGTTTAGCACTTCTACCGCCAAATCAGCATCCGCGTTACGGACAGCAAACGTTGTATTGTTCTCAGAACTTGCCTGCGATACCATAAAAACACTGATACCATTCTTGGCCAATGTTTTAAAAATGCGATAATTTACTCCAATAACCCCTACCATGCCTAAACCTTGTACAGTAATCAGACACGTATCATTTATAGAAGATATCCCTTTTATCAATGCCTTCGTTGCTTCCGGTTTCTTTTCTTTCGAAATATAAGTACCGGGGGCATCAGGATTAAATGTATTTAAAATACGTATGGGGATATTCTTATGATATACAGGATATATAGTTGGCGGATAAATAACTTTTGCACCGAAATTACACAATTCCATTGCTTCTGTAAAGGTAAGCTGCTCAATCACATAAGCCGAACTAATCACCCTTGGATCAGCCGTCATAAAACCATTTACATCCGTCCATATCTCCAGAATGGAAGCATCCAACGCGGTAGCCAGAATGGCTGCGGTATAATCAGATCCGCCCCGTCCGAGATTAGTAACTTCTCCACATTCCGTATCCGAAGAGATAAAACCCGGAACTAATGATACAGTCGGTAATGGAGAAAAAGTTTCTTTTATAAGTCGATTTGTCTTTTCGAAATCGACAATATGCTTATTGAATTGTTTTATTGTCTTTATAAACTTACGCGAGTCAAATAATTTCGCATCTTTAATTACATTCGAAACAATTAAAGAAGAAATACGCTCACCATAGCTTACAATTGCATCAGATGTCTTGTGGGAAAGATCATTTATAAGATAAACACCTTTATATATATTAGATAATTCATCAAGTAAGGCCATCGCTTGTTTTTGAACTTCCTTACGTTGTATATCATCAGGAATTACTCCTTCAATAACATCCAAATGGCGGGAAATGATTTCCGATAATTCTTTTTCGTACGCCACATCACCTCTGGCTGCCATTTCAGATATTGCGATCAATTTGTCCGTTATTCCTCCCAGGGCAGACACAATAACAACTACAGGCTCTTCAACAGCCTCAACAATTCTCTTTACGTTTAAAATGCTATTCACGGAACCTACGGATGTTCCACCGAATTTCAATACTTTCATCGTATAGTATATTATAATATGTATTTGGATAAAAAAAGAAAAAAGGAATGCAATTCTAAGGATTGCGGCAAAGCAGGACGTGGTCTCCGCAGTTGCTTATTTGTTGATTCTGCCCCCCCAAGGGGTCATTGTTAATGCCCAGGTATAATATGTAAAGAATGCATTAATCATTTTATAGTCTTTGTTTTTCTTTTTCAAGTGCAATATTACATATTTTTTGCCTAACAGCAAAAAATAATTGAAAATTGTAAGTGAGAAATTGAAAATTAAAGCCTTCATGTCATCAAAAACCATTTTCAACTTTCAATTGTCAATTTTCTTTTCTTTTTCCATATCCGCACGGCTTTTACTTTGCGTGACCATATAAACACCAATAAATACAAGTATGGAAGATATGATCTTACTGATCGAAAAAGTATCTTGTCCGACCATTACGGCAATCAAAGAAGCTGCAATAGGCTGAGCATAATTATACATACTTAATGTAGTGGGACGAATTCGTCTTAATGCCATCGGAACCAATAAATAAGGAAGAAAAGTAGCGCCGATAAGCACATAAACAATAGCCCCCACCTCTTTCCACTCTATATAAGAACGATGAAAAACAGCGGTATCCAGCATTTCTTGATACATGAAAGGAAATAAAACAATGGAAGAGAAAAGAAACATCCATTTCATAATCGTTACTGATGAGTAACGCTGGCTCAACGGCTTGGAAATTACTACATAAATAGAATAAATAAAGCCACTGGAAACAATCTTAAGGTCACCCGCTAAACTACTTACCTGATTGGACGCTTGGGTTGATGATAAAATAAGTAATATTCCCCCTGACGCCCCAACCAATACACCGAAAGCTTTCTTTTTAGTAATTGGTTCTTTCAGTATCAGAGCGGCCAATAACATCACAAAAATAGGACCCGAAGTTGCAATAATAGAAGCATCTACCGGTGAGGTCTGGCTTAAACCAAGAATAAAAAGGCTTTGATTAAAAGCTATTCCGCACATGCCGCAAATAAAAAGAAGTCCGATATCTTTAAGCGGAACCTTCTCTTTCTTCATAAACAGCGACACGATCCAGAACATAGCCGCGGCAAATAGCATCCGCATAATTGTCAATGCCTCCGGCACCACATGGTCAGGAAGCAAATACTTGGAAATAGGCATATTTATCCCCCATAACACATTCGCCATTAAGATCAAACCATGCCCTTTTAATTTTTCCCTATCCATTATAAAATTCTTAGTACGAACAAAGGTAGATAAAAAATCATTGTAGGAATTTTAGAGTAGTTGTTAATCTTATATACTTTATTGTAAATTCTAATATTTGAAAAGTTGTATTACTTGTAAATCATGATCAACATACTACAAGTTAGGGGTTAATTCTTAAAGTTAATGTTTTTGCCTCTAACATTGATTAAAGAATTTTTAAGATTTACAGATGCCCTATATATTTGTTTTGTAATAAATAACAAAACAGAAAATAATTAACTCGTACTAAACAATAAATAACTTACTTTTATGAATGCGTTGCAATTTCAAACCAATTTAGTGAGTATCCAGGACAACATGATGAGTTTCGCTCTCCAATTGACAGCGAACAGAGAAGATGCTCAAGACCTCCTACAAGATACAACCCTTAAAGTATTAAATAATAAGGATAAATTTATTGATAATGTTAATTTCAAAGGTTGGGTGATGACCGTAATGCGCAACATTTTTATAAACAATTATCATAGAGTAGTCCGTACACAAGGAATAATAGATCAGGGCGCAGATATATATAATGTTGAAACTGTATATGATTCAGGTTCTGATTCGCCTTTAGGTTCTTATGAGATCAAGGAAATTACCGATTCAATAAATGGGCTTAATGAAGAATTAAAGGCCCCTTTCTCCATGTTTGTAAGCGGTTATAAATACCATGAAATAGCTGAAAAAATGGATATACCGTTAGGAACCATAAAAAGCCGTATATTTTTTGCACGTCAGGAACTTCAAAAAGAGTTGAAAGATTTCTATCAAAACTAAGTTTTAATAAATATAATAAGTAAAGCCATTCTAACAAGGATGGCTTTTTTATTTGAAAATTTTTGAATTTTAATACAAGGAAGATCGTAAATCCTTAGTAACATTTATAATTTTCATCACACTGAGAATAAATTCTCTTCCGCATGAGAAAAAAATCTCACCTGGATGAAACAAAGTTCTCATGCCGATGAGAAAAAAATTTCATTTGGATGAGAAAAAAGTCTCATGATAAAATATCCTTTGAGAAAAACGTATCATATAGCAATTTTATAAGGAGAATAGAAGAACTACAAGTCATGACGATTTCTTGATCACATCAATAGGTATTGCAAAACCCACATACTTATATAAATCCAAATTGCCATTAAGGGGAAGCTTTTCGCTAACAAATTATCACTTTTTGATGTTATATTAATACAATTTATTACCAAATCATTTTTTAACTATACATTCGTCCAATAAAAACACCTCATGTATAGCAAAAAGATATATATTTGCATTGTGGTAAAACAAAAGGATACAATAAACAACAAATGAAAGACAAAATGACATATAAAGCCCGATTCACTAAAATGCATGGTGCGGGAAATGACTACATTTATGTATATACTCCTGAATATACTGTCCCGTATCCTGAAAAAAAAGCCATAACCTGGAGTACTCCTCATACCGGAATAGGGGCAGACGGTTTGGTATTAATAGGGAAATCAGAAGTTGCGGATTTCAGCATGCGTATATTCAACGCGGATGGTTCTGAAGCTATGATGTGTGGAAATGCTTCCCGTTGTATTGGAAAATATGTTTATGAAAAGGGATTAACCGACAAAAAGGTTATTACTTTGGAAACACTTTCGGGTATCAAAGAATTACAATTAAATGTAAAGAACGAAACAGTTACTGAGATAACAGTAGACATGGGAATCCCGGATATTGTTGATCTTAATCTTGAAGTAGGCATAGGAGGTGAAAGCTTTACAGGAACAGTTGTCTCAATGGGGAATCCGCATCTGGTAATTTTTGTTGACAATTTAGACGAAGTTGATTTACCAAAGGTAGGTCCATTATTAGAGAATCATCCCCTCTTTCCTCAACGAACCAATGTGGAATTTGTCCAAAAAATTTCATCTGATGAATTGACTATGCGGGTTTGGGAACGGGGTTCCGGCATCACAATGGCTTGCGGAACCGGAGCGTGTGCCTCAGCAGTAGCCGCTATTGCCAAAGGAAAGACCGGCCGTAAGGTTAAAGTAAATATGGACGGAGGGCCGTTAAGTATTTACCAAGATAATGATTCAGGCAAAGTTTTCATGACAGGAGATGCTGTCATCGTATTCGAAGGAGAAATAGAAACAACAGAAGAACAATAACATAAAACATCAATAAATGGCTCTAGTAAATGAACATTTTCTGAAATTACAAAACAGCTACTTATTTTCTGATATAGCAAAAAAAGTAAACAGCTTCAAAGTTACGCATCCTAAGGAGAAACTAATTAGTTTAGGAATCGGTGACGTAACACAACCTCTCGCACCGGCTGTTCGCGAAGCCATGCAAAAAGCGGTTGACGATCTGGGAAGTAAAGAAACATTTCATGGCTACGGACCCGAACAAGGTTACCCTTTCCTGATTGATGCTATCATAAAAAATGATTACGCTTCTCGTGGTATTACATTAGAACCCGGTGAAGTTTTTGTAAGTGACGGAGCTAAAAGCGATACAGGAAATATTGGAGATATACTTCGCCATGACAACAGTATTGGCGTTACAGATCCGGTATATCCGGTATATATCGACTCAAATGTAATGAGCGGCCGTACAGGAACATTCGATGGAGGTAAATGGAGCGATGTAGTTTATATTCCCTGCACTGAGGAAAACAACTTTATCCCCGATTTGCCGAGCCGAAGGGTAGATATCCTCTATCTATGTTATCCCAATAATCCAACGGGGACAACGCTTACCCGAAGCGAACTGAAGAAGTGGGTAAACTACGCCCTCGCAAATGATGTGATCATTATGTACGACGCAGCGTATGAAGCATACATTCAAGACCCTGAAATCCCGCATTCCATATATGAGATCAAAGGAGCAAAAAAAGTAGCCATTGAATTCAGAAGCTTTTCAAAAACAGCAGGATTCACAGGTGTAAGATGCGGCTATACGGTTGTACCAAAAGAAGTAAACGGCTTTACACTTGCTGGAGAAAGAGTTCAACTAAAAAAACTATGGAACCGTCGACAGACAACGAAATTCAACGGAACAAGCTATATTACACAACGTGGGGCAGAAGCTATTTATTCTCCCACAGGTAAAGAACAAATAAAGGCGTCTATAGATTACTATATGACTAACGCCCGAATAATGAGAGAGGGACTTTTGGAGTGCGGATTAAGGGTCTATGGTGGAGAAAATGCCCCTTATATCTGGTTGAAAACTCCAAAAGATATAAATTCGTGGAAATTTTTCGACAAACTATTATATGAAACATATATAGTAGGAACCCCGGGAGTTGGTTTCGGTCCTAGCGGTGAAGGATATCTGAGACTAACAGCCTTTGGGGACAGAGATGACACTTTAGAAGCCATGGCCAGGCTGAAGAAGTGGTTAAAATAAAGCCTGTAATCTGACTCTTTCAGCCGGCAGAGTAATAAGAAAAGACACAGGTATAATTCAAGGTTTAATTAATAGGTAATAAATATGATGAAAACAATTACACTTGTGCGGGTAAGTTTACCCTTGATTGCAGCCATAATGATAATTTCCTCTGCAACGGCTCAGGAAGAATCAAAATTCGAGATCACACCATCTGCAGACATTGTCAGCAGCTATGTTTGGCGCGGTGATTATAATTACGGAGCATCTGTCCAGCCGGCATTGACACTTTCCTATAAAGGAGCATGGCTTGAAGTATGGGGATCTACGGAATTTGCGACAATAGCAGATAAGGATGTAGCGAAAGAGTTCGACATCACGTTAGGATATGAAATAAACAGATTTAGCATTGCAGTCACCGATTATTGGTGGTCCGGAGAAGGAGCAAGATACGGGAATTATTCCAAACACCACTACTTCGAAGGAACGCTCGGTTACAATTTCGGAGAATCCTTTCCCCTCAGCTTAGCATGGAATACCATGTTTGCCGGAGGCGACAAAGACGAAAATGGCGATCTTTATTTCTCTTCCTACTTTGAAGCAGCATATGAGTTTGATGTAGTAGGCATAACCGTCACACCATCCATTGGGATCAGCCCATGGGAAGGAATGTACTCAGATGAATTCAATGTTGCCTCCATAGCATTAAAAGCAAGTAAAGATATAAAAGTAACAGACTCTTTCAATATACCGATATTCACAGAATTCACTGTATCACCGGCAAATGATAATGTTTTTATCGTATTTGGAATTAGTTTTTAAGGCAAAATGATTTAGGTTATCAACAAAAAAAGGACTGTATAGAGCCCTACCCGTTGTTTATTGATTTTATGTTATACCGCAGCTTTCTAGGATGTGGTAGTGGCTCTGTACACCTTTTTGCAAATAAAATTGAGATGAAGAAAATAGAAGCTATCATTCGGAGAACCAAATTTGAAGACGTTAAAGAAGCGCTTCTCGAAGCTGATATTGAATGGTTCTCGTATTACGATGTAAGAGGTGTTGGTAAAGCCCGTCAGGGACGCATCTATCGAGGTGTAGTATATGACACAAGTTGCATCGAACGTATATTGATTTCCATAGTAGTCCGAGATAAAAATGTAGAGAAAACGATCAATGCCATCATCACTGCCGCCCAGACAGGCGAGATCGGAGACGGACGAATCTTCGTAATCCCGATTCAGGATGCGATCAGAATCCGTACAGGAGAACGTGGCGACATTGCCCTCTATAATGCAGAACAAGAAAAATAAAAGGAGAATATAGAATGGAAACTACATATACTATCACAGATTTAGCACTATCGCTCGACACCGTATGGATGCTTCTCGCAGCCATGCTCGTTTTCTTCATGCAACCGGGATTTGCCCTCGTGGAAGCAGGATTCACCCGAACCAAAAATACGGCAAATATTCTTATGAAGAATTTGCTCGACTTCTCCTTAGGCTCTTTATTATTCGCAGCTATAGGATTTGGAATTATGTTTGGGGCAGGAGGATTTATCGGTACTCCTCATTTCTTCGACTTAAGTTTTATGCAATCAGAACTGCCTATTGAAGGGTTTCTGGTATTCCAAACCGTATTTTGCGCAACTGCGGCAACGATTGTTTCCGGAGCGATGGCAGAGCGGACTAAATTCACCATGTATCTTGCTTACACTGTTTTAATAAGCGTTTTAATATATCCTATATCAGGACATTGGACATGGGGCGGAGGATGGTTAATGAACGACAGCGCAGACAGCTTTATGATGAAAACATTTGGTACCGTATTCCATGACTTTGCAGGATCTACGATTGTACATTCAGTCGGCGGATGGGTAGCACTGGTAGGAGCCGCGATAATCGGCCCGCGTTTAGGAAAATACAGTAAAGATGGTAAATCACGGGCGATTCCGGGCCATAACCTTACGCTGGCCTGCCTGGGTGTATTTATCTTATGGTTTGGCTGGTTTGGATTTAACCCAGGTTCGCAACTCGCAGCCTCTGGAGAAGAAAACCGTGTCGCTATCTCTCACGTGTTTCTGACCACCAATCTATCAGCATGCGCAGGAGGATTCTTTTCGCTCATCACGGCCTGGTTAAAATATAAGAAACCTTCACTGTCTTTAACGCTCAATGGTGTACTTGCCGGATTAGTGGGTATAACGGCCGGGTGCGATCTGGTCTCATCCATTGGAGCAATCATAATTGGTGCTATATGTGGTGTAATGATGGTATTCGCCGTTGAATTTATCGACAGAGTATTAAAAATAGATGATCCCGTAGGAGCTTCAGCTGTACACGGTGTATGCGGATTTCTCGGTACAATACTAACAGGACTGTTAGCCGTCGAAGAAGGACTTTTCTACGGAGCCGGAGCAAGCTTCTTCCTGGCTCAATTATTCGGCGCTGTCGTGGTCAGCAGTTGGGCACTCGTTATGGGATTCGTAATCTTTAAAGGATTAGATATGATCTTTGGATTACGCGTATCACCACGCGTCGAAGAAGAAGGACTGGACATCTACGAACATGGTGAAACAACTTATAATAATTAGCAGTAGGCGGTAAGCAGTAAGCAGTAAGGAAAAAGGGAAATATGCTAATATATATAGTAAACCCTACTACCTACTGCCTACTGCCTACTGCCTACTGCCTATTGATTACTGCGAAAAAGAATTTTCTTTATTAATATAAAAACAAAAAGATCATGGCACTTATTATTCCGAAAGACTACAGGCCGACATTAATGCCTGAGACAACAGAACAAGCGATTCAACTTCTTAAAAAGAGTTTCCAGGAAAAACTAACAAAAGGGCTTAACCTCCGGCGAGTAACAGCTCCATTGTTTGTACTGAAAGGAACAGGTATCAACGACGACCTTAACGGCGTTGAACGGGCAGTAACTTTCCCGATCAAATGCATGGATGACAGAAAGGCGGAAGTCGTTCATTCACTGGCGAAATGGAAACGTATGAAACTGGGAGCCTATCGTATTCCGGCAGGATATGGATTATATACCGATATGAATGCAATCCGCAGTGACGAAGATCTGGATAACCTCCATTCCCTCTACGTCGACCAATGGGATTGGGAACAAACCATCCAGGCGAAAGACCGTACACTGGACTTCCTGAAAAAGACTGTTCGTCGTATCTATACACAACTGCGTGAAATAGAACAGATCGTATATGAAACCTATCCTCATATTACCCCCTCATTACCGGCAGACATCACCTTCATCCATTCGGAAGAACTTCTGCAGATGTATCCTGATTTATCTCCTCGTGACAGGGAAACAAAGGCAGCAGAAAAGTTCGGGGCGATATTCATCATCGGTATAGGAAATCCATTGACCGACGGAGAAAAACACGACGGGCGCGCTCCTGATTATGATGACTGGAGCACAATGAACAGTGACGGCTTCCACGGCTTGAACGGTGATATTATACTCTGGAATGAGATTCTTGGATGTGCATTCGAATTATCTTCAATGGGTATTCGCGTAGATAAAAAAGCGCTGATCAGGCAACTCGACATTTGCGGATGCCCCGAACGCAAAGAGCTGGAATTTCATAAGATGTTACTGGAAGATAAGATTCCATTATCTATCGGAGGAGGAATAGGTCAAAGCCGTCTATGTATGTATTTCCTTAAGAAAGCACACATCGGTGAAGTACAAGCCTCTATCTGGCCCGAAGACCAAAGAGAGATTTGTGAAGAGAATAACATAACATTATTATAAATACTTCCCACTCCAATCCACCCCCCGACGCCCTAAAGGGGGGGCTAATAATCTTACCTCCCCCCTTTGGGGTGGATCGGGGGTGATCGGGACCTAACACAACAAAAAATGAGCAAACTAAGATTTAGAGTAGTAGAAGCAGCATTTAAAAAGAAAGCAGTCGAAGTACCGGCACCGGCTGAAAGACCGTCTGAGTTTTTTGCATCCAAAGTGTTCAATCGCGAAAAGATGTTCAAATATCTTCCCGAAAAAGCCTTTGCTCAGTTAACAGATTCAATGGACAATGGTGTTCCGTTGGATCGTCACACAGCAGAAGCCGTAGCCGAAGGAATGAAAAAATGGGCCATAGAAATGGGAGCAACCCATTATACGCACTGGTTCCATCCCCTTACAGAAGGAACAGCAGAGAAACATGATTCATTTGCAGATCCCGACGGAAAAGGAGGAATGATTGAAAAGTTTTCCGGCAAACTCCTTATCCAGCAGGAGCCCGATGCATCCAGTTTTCCCAGCGGAGGGATCCGCAATACCTTTGAAGCACGAGGATATACCGCCTGGGACCCTTCTTCTCCGGCATTCATTATCGGAGATACACTTTGCATCCCGACCATCTTTATTTCCTATACAGGAGAATCCCTCGACTACAAAGCACCATTATTAAAAGCGTTAGAAGCAGTTAATAAGGCTGCAGTCGATGTATGTAACTACTTTAATCCCGACGTAAAGAAAGTAGTCGCTTTCTTAGGCTGGGAACAAGAATACTTCCTGGTAGACGAAGGTCTTTACGCTGCCCGTCCCGACTTATTATTGACAGGACGCACACTGATGGGACATGAAAGCAGTAAAAACCAGCAACTCGAAGACCATTACTTCGGGGCCATTCCAACGCGTGTGATGGAATACATGAAAGAGCTGGAAATCGAAGCACTAAAACTCGGAATTCCGCTTAAAACCCGTCATAACGAAGTAGCGCCGAACCAATTCGAATTAGCTCCCATCTTCGAGGAATGCAATCTTGCTAATGACCACAACCTGCTTGTTATGGCATTAATGCGTAAGCTCTCCCGTAAGCACGGATTCAGAATACTTCTCCATGAAAAGCCATTCAAAGGAGTTAATGGATCAGGAAAGCATAATAACTGGTCCCTTGGAACCGATACAGGCATTCTGTTGATGGCGCCCGGTAAAACACCGGAAGAAAACCTTCGCTTTATCACCTTTGTCGTCAATGTACTGAAAGCAGTATACAAACATAACGGACTACTCAAGGCCAGCATCATCTCAGCAAGTAATGCACACCGGTTAGGAGCCAATGAAGCGCCTCCTGCAATTATTTCCAGTTTCCTCGGATCGCAACTTTCGTCTGTATTAGAGCGGCTGGAAAATACAGATACCGAACAGGTGATCGTACAAGGTAAGCAAGGATTCAAGCTAGATATACCTCGTATACCTGAATTAATGCTCGATAATACCGACCGCAACCGAACATCTCCTTTTGCCTTTACCGGAAACCGTTTCGAATTCCGCGCAGTAGGCTCCGAAGCCAATTGTGCTGCTGCTATGCTGGCGCTAAATGCGGCGGTAGCAGAACAACTCATCGAATTCAAAAAAGAAGTAGATGCCAAGATCAATGCCGGAAAAGATAAATTCGCAGCCATTCTGGATGTCATTCGCAAAGATATCAAAGAAAGTAAAGCCATTCACTTCGACGGTAACGGATATTCCGACGAATGGAAGATAGAAGCTAAAAAGCGCGGTCTTGATTGCGAAACCAGTGTTCCGCTTATCATCGATGCCTATCTAAAGGATAGTTCAATCAAAATGTTTGAATCCACCGGCGTCATGAAACATAAAGAACTGGAAGCCCGCAACGAAGTAAAATGGGAAATGTATACCAAGAAAATCCAGATCGAAGCACGCGTACTGGGTGATCTGGCTATGAATCATATTATCCCGATTGCCACGCGCTATCAATCATCTTTGATCGACAATGTATATAAAATGCGTGAAATATTTCCGCAGGAAAAAGCTGAAAAAATGTCGGCGCGTAATATGGAGATCATTGAAGATATCGCGGATCATATTTGCTTTATCAAAGAAAAAGTAGATGAAATGGTAGAAGCCCGTAAAATCGCAAACAAGCTGGATTCCGAACGTGAAAAAGCCATCGCATATCACGACTGCATCTTCCCGATGTTCGACGAGATCCGTTACCACATAGATAAATTGGAACTGATCGTAGACGACGAAATCTGGACGTTGCCTAAATATCGTGAACTGTTATTTATCCGGTAAATCTAAATCTTTACCGCTCATCAGGCGGCTGGTCGCCGGAATCAGGATCAACGGTTTCGTTATCCTCCGGTTGCCGGTTGCCTTTTAGTTCTTGCTTCCGCATTCTTACCTTCTTCATACGTCTTTTATACTTAGACTCTTCCTTCTTACAATAGGTAGCGATCATGATATGTAAGTCTGTAAGCTTAGTAACGATCTCATTATTAGTACCCAGTAAAATGAACCCATGAAGTATGGAATATGAAGCCTCCATCAATTGAACATAAGCCTTATCAACTTCCCTGCGGATATCCGTCAAGTGTCCTAATTGCTTTCTTTTGTATATGTCTACGGCCCTTTTCAAATAAACTTCCTTCATTTGCTTTAATAGCTTCTCCAGTAAGTCTATCTCTTGTTGTAAATTTATCATTTCTATATACGTACGGTAAGGTTCATTACATAACTGTATAATCATTCGCGAGAGTAATCCTTTACTTTTTGAATTATAAGAACGATACGCTTTCTGAGACATTGAAATAATTTTACTTACATATTTAGCCGCCATCTTTTCTTCTTCATTATCCGAATACAAATAAGATTTTATCGTCAGGTTCATACGTACACATACCTTGTTGATCGCTTTCTGTAACAAAACTAATGATTCCGTTTTTTCCGACTTAACCTTACATTCTGCCGCAGTCAGTTCAAGCTGAAATTTCTGCTGGTACAATTTCCAGTACTTCTCGAGCGGAAAATAATCATGCATGAACAACTCAAATTCCGAATAAATAAGCTGATGAAGAAATCTGTGGCTTTTGTTATCTATACGTGATAACAGTCCCGAATAAGTTTTAAATTGTCTTTTCATATTCTTTTTTTTAGATCCGTATACTTTCTATCGACTTCAGATATATATATCTTATATGATACAATATCGCACTTTTGGTTTTGATAATTAGTTATAAACAAAACAATAGTTCTCCGTCTGGTATGACAATCATTTATAACTAAAACAATCGTCCACCGCCTGGTTTGGCAATTATTTTTAAACAAAACAATAGTTCACCAGCCGGTTCGAATATCTTTTGTTATCCAAACAATCTCCCGACAGACGAAAAACTATCGAAACAGCTTGTTTGCAAATATTGCTTACGAAAAATAAAGATAAACATTATGTTTGGAAAATTTGTAATGATACTTTTTTTATAAACATTAGTTTAGAATATTCTTCACATGTATGAAAATATAAAACACCACGTCTGCATATCATATACAATAAGAAGCAGCTAAAGAGCTTTTGTCAAACAAATATAGTGAAAAAAAATTTTGATATATAAGCTTTTTGTAATTGAAAAGTTACAAAAAAGTCGTAATATTGCCGGAAATAATCTTACTATCTAATTAATAATGTAATACCATGTCGATAAACAGAAGACAATTCCTTAGAACGTCGCTGGCAGGAAGCGCAGCGGCATTAGTAGGCGGCAGTGCAACAGCTGCTACAGCAAATAGTAAAGACTCTTCTACTTTTTTTAATGACTATGTTCCACCTTCAAAAGGGAAATCGGTCTTAGGACTCCGCTGCAAACCTCTGCCAACCGTTCGTATCGGTGTCATTGGATTGGGTCGCGGACATGGAGCTGTAAATCGAATGAGCAATATGGAAGGGACGGAAATAGTAGCCTTTGCCGATCTTCATCAGGAACGCATTGACCGGGCGCAGGAAACCCTTAAAAAGAATGGCCGTAAAGCTGCCGTAGCTTTTAAAGGAGAAGAAGACTGGAAAAAGATCTGTGAACGGGATGATATTGATCTCATTTATAATGCTACACCATGGGAAATGCATGTACCCATTGCGCTCTATGCAATGGATCACGGCAAACACGTAGCCATAGAAGTTCCCGCGGCATTAACAGTTGCTGATAGTTGGGCGTTGGTCAATAAAGCAGAAGAGAAGCAGCTTCATTGTATGATGCTGGAAAACTGTTGTTATGACTTCTTCGAACTGGCAACTTTAAATATGGCCCGTCAGGGAGTTTTTGGTGAAATAATCCATACTGAAGGTGCATACATTCATGATCTGCGTGATTCGAAATTCAACGGTTACTACAAACACTGGCGTCTGGAATACAGCAAATATCACACCGGTAATCCTTACCCGACCCATGGATTAGGACCTATCGCCCAGATTCTCGGTATTAACCAGGGTGACAGGATGCAGTATCTCTCATCAGTTTCTACAGGCCAATTCGGATTAGCACTCTGGGCAAAAGAAAATCTGACGAATGATGAACGGATTACCCAATCCAAGCGTTATAAGCTGGGCGATATGAATACCACGATCATCAGCACCGTAAAGGGAAAAAGTATTATGATCCAACATGACACCACTTCTCCTCGCCCCTATTCACGTATCCATTTAGTACAGGGAACAAAAGGTATGGCTGTAAAATATCCGCAGGAAAAAGTTGCTATACAGCCTGACACACATGAATACCTTACAGAAGGAAAACAGGAAGAAGTCCTGAAAAAATATGAACACCCATTAAGCAAATACATCGGCGAACAAGCCAAGAAAGTAGGCGGACACGGCGGTATGGATTACATCATGGACTGGCGTCTGATCTATTGCCTGCGAAACGGATATCCTCTCGATCAAAGTGTTTATGATGCAGCAACCTGGTCGTGTATTGTTGAACTAAGCGAACGTTCGGTACTCAATAAAAACTGTTCTGTAGAAGTTCCCGACTTTACCCGCGGTGCGTGGGCAACCTACGATCCCTGGCCGGTGATCGATATGGATAAAGTTCTTCACGGATAAAAATTTGCAGTAAGCAGGAGGCAGTAAGCAGTAAGGAAAAAGGGAAATATGCTAATATTTATAGTAAACCCTTCTCTTACTGCTTACTGCTTACTGCCTACTGCTTACTGCTTACTGCCTACTGCCTACTGCTTACTGCCTATTGCTTACTATCTGCTTACTATCTGCTTACTGCATTAAATACCTACAAATAGGTATTTAACTTTCTAACCCTTTCCGTACTTTTATTGTTATATTATAAAGTATAATTAAAAACATATAAGTATGAAGAGTATTGTATTGCTTCGTCATGGAGAAAGCACATGGAACAAGGAAAACCGTTTCACGGGATGGACAGATGTCGATCTTACTGAAAAGGGAGTAGAAGAAGCTATAAAAGCAGGTAAATTACTCAAAGAAAAAGGATACGTATTTGATAAAGCATATACCTCTTATCTGAAACGCGCGGTAAAAACGCTTAACGTAGTACTCGATCAATTAGATCAGGATTGGATTCCAGTTGAAAAGAACTGGCGCCTGAACGAGAAGCATTACGGTAACCTGCAAGGTCTTAATAAAGCAGAGACTGCCGAAAAATACGGAGACGAACAAGTGCTTATTTGGCGCAGAAGCTACGATATTGCTCCTCTACCCCTCGAAGAAGACGATCCACGTAATCCATTGTTCGACATCCGTTATAAAAAGATCGACGATGCCGACCTGCCACGAACAGAATCTTTAAAAGATACTGTAGCACGAATCCTTCCATACTGGAAAGAAACGATCTTCCCTACTTTAAAATCTGCTGATCAGATCCTGGTAGCTGCTCATGGGAACAGTCTGCGCGGTATCATTAAATATCTAAAGAATATCTCCGACGAAAATATAGTATCCCTCAACCTTCCAACAGCCGTCCCCTATGTTTTTGAATTCGACGACAACCTAGAACTCGTCAACGATTATTTCCTCGGCGATCCCGAAGAAATCAAAAAACTAATGGAAGCTGTAGCGAATCAGGGGAAGAAGAAATAACTTCTTTAACGATTAACGATTAGTGATTAACGATTAATTTCTTGCGTAGTATTTATTAATCGTTAATCACTAATCACTAATCGTTAATCGTTATTTAATCTTGATTTGTATTTGCAAAAGTATGCTTTATATTACAATTGTCGTACCTTTGCGCCCGAAAATTAATGATCGTGTGCTTGCTTAACCACGTTAAAAACAAGAATTATGCAGAAGACAGTTACTGTACCCTTCATGCTGCTGGGCATTTTATTCAATGTATGCCTCATCGCAGCAAATTTATTAGAAACAAAAGTTATCCAGGTTTTCGGCATTACCATCACAGCCGGATTGATTGTATTCCCAATCTCCTACATCATCAACGACTGTATCGCGGAAGTTTACGGATACAAAAAAACAAGACTCATTATCTGGTGCGGGTTCGCGTCGAACTTCCTTGTCGTGCTTTTCTCTCAAATAGCGGTTTTAATTCCGGCAGCTCCTTTCTGGGAAGGTGAAGAGGGTTTTAACTTTGTATTCGGGCTGGCTCCCCGTATTGTGACCGGTAGTTTTATAGCCTTTTTGGTAGGTTCTTTCCTAAATGCCTACATCATGAGCAAGATGAAAGTTGCTTCGCAAGGAAAAAACTTTTCCCTTCGTGCTATTGTATCAACCATTGTGGGCGAAAGTGCCGATTCGCTGATCTTCTTCCCGATAGCCTTTTGGGGATTGCTACCACCAAAGCAACTTCTGATAATGATTATTGCACAAACCGTTCTGAAATCGCTTTACGAAGTATTAGTATTGCCTGTAACAATCCGCGTCGTAAAATATATCAAGAAAATTGAAGGCAATGATGTCTATGACACAGACACTTCATTCAACCCACTGAAGATAAAAGATCTGTAAAAGTAGTAGGCAGTAAGCAGTAGGCAGTAAGAGAAAGGTTTGCTATAACATTAACATATTTCCCTTTTTCCTTACTGCTTACTGCCTACTGCCTACTGCTAAAAATATGCGACCAATCTTCCCGCGGTTCGGGCATGTAGGTTAATAATCCTAATGATTCTGCAGTCTGACAGTTGGGTAAAGCATCGTCGATAAACAGCGTCTCCGCCGGTTTTATATTGGCGTCGTTTAAAACGTATTCAAAAATGTCTGCATGAGGTTTAACCATGTGAAGTTCATAGGAGAGGTATACTCTATGGAAGAAATCAACCGCGTGATGTTCTTTATAGGAAAAGATATTCTTCTCCGACCATACCCAATGGATTTCATTTGTATTACTTAATAACAACGTATTATAGTTGTTCTTTAGATTAAGTAAAAGGTCTAATTTATAATCAGGAACATCATCAAGCATCATTATCCACGCGTCGTCAATTTGTTTGTTGCTCAATTTCTGAGGAGTTAACAGGCGTATGGCATCACGAAATTCGGCTGGCGTCATTTGCCCCATTTCTATAGCCATAAACATATCTTTATGCAAATAGTTGTTGCTTAATCGCTCTTTTACATCCACACCTAACTGGGCAAAAGCCTCAATACATCGGTTGCGGGTTAGATTGATAATTACTCCTCCAAAATCTATAATCAGGTTTTTGATACCTTCCATGCTTTCTTTATTTCTTATACCAGCGCTTTCTTCTATTTCCGGAACGTTGCTGTTGTTTGTACTTTCTTATCTTTTGAATGACTATCCAGACTAATAACAATCCAAACACGAAAAAGATTAGTAATACAATCCCTGTATTGAGATTGTCACCTTTTACGCGGCTCCACATTTCCAATACTTCTTCGGTTTCATCGCCAAAGTCGCGGATCATTGCACAACGCTGAACAACCTTTATATCGGGATACTGAACCGGATCGACCTGTACACTGTCTGCTTCCGGTCCGAAGAAATAAGTCAGATCGGAAAAGTTATCCAACTCCGGATCAATCTTTTCTTCTAAAATCTCAGGAGTAGCCACCGCACTTACATACCCAATCGCATCCATATTGCGTAAGGCAATGTCAGACCGGCACAGGTAATTGATAAAATAGGAAGCTGCTTTTACATTTCGTGCGTATTTCGGGATCACCCATCCATCATACCAGATATTACTTCCTTCATGAGGGACTTCGTAATCCAATTCAACATTAACAGCTCCTGCCTCTTCTATTGCCCATACAGCATCACCGCTCCAGGTAAAGTTAAGAAAGATTTTATTCTTTGTCATCATCTCTTTACCAAAATCAGCTTCCCAACCGGCAATGTTCGGTTTCAATTCCTTCAAGTATCTTTCGGCAAGAGATATGGCTTCTTCAGAATTATCATTCATAAGGTCTTCTACAGTAATCGTTCCTGCTTCTAACTCGTTGGCATGAGCATAGATAATAGCTGTACCATACGCATCCCGGTAGCTGTCTTTCATCAGTATCTTCCCTTTATACTTCGGATCCCAAAGGCAACTCCAGCTTTGAACGTCTTCTTCCGGAACAAATGCTTTATTATAAAGGATTCCTGCCGTCCCCCACATATATGCAACCGCATAATCCGTAGTTTTCCTGGACGGTTGGCTAAGCTTATTTAATTCTCCTCTGATATATTGAGACTGATTATCTATATAGTCGGGCGTGTCCCCAAAATCTCTGTTTATAGGGAGAAGAAGGTTTTTCTTCAGCATCCGCTCAATGATATACTCGGAAGGACAAACCACATCAAAATCCTCATGCCCTCTTTCAATCTTGGTGAGCATGATTTCATTAATGTCGAATGTCTGGTAAATAATACGGATTTCCTCTCCTGTTTGTTCTTTATACCACTCTTGGAAATCAACCAATACATCTTCGTCAATGTAGTCTGCCCAATTATATATCTTCAGTATTTTACTCCTTGCCTCATCCGATCGGCCGCATGAAACGAATAGTCCTAAAAGCACTAAACTGCAAAATGCGATTTTAAAGAATCCTTTCATCAGTTCAATTTCTTTTTATTGGCTCTTTCCGAGCGGATATTAATAATGATAAGCAGTAAAAGTACCGTCACAAATATGATCGTAGACAAAGGGCGTAATTCAGGTGTTAGCCCGCCTTTACGCGCATCGGCATAGATATAAGTAGAGAGTGTCTCCAGCCCTTCATTACCGATGGTAAATATAGTCACGGCAAAGTCATCAATCGATAAAGTAAACGCCAGGATAAAACCACTGATCATTCCCGGCCTTATTTCAGGAATTATAACCTTATTCAATGCCTGAAAAGGTGTTGCTCCCAAATCGAGCGCCGCTTCATACAGATTAGGGTTCATTTGACGAAGGCGAGGTAAAACGCTTAATACTACATAAGGTGTACAAAATGTGATATGCGCCAACACAACCGTCGTATAGCCTTGTGAAATACCAAGACTAACAAACAAAAGGAACAATGAAACCCCGGTAATGATATCCGGATTAAGTATAGGAATTGTATTAAGAAAATTCATGGCTTGCCGGCCTCTTGATCTCATATTGAATATACCTATCGCAGCTATACTTCCTAACAAAGTCGAAACTATCGCAGCAATAGTAGCAATAGTAAAGGTATTCCAGATAGCACTGATCAATGAACGGTGTACTCCTCCTTCAAAAAGGGAACTGTATAATTTAGTAGAGAAGCCTGTCCAATTACCCAATACCTTAGCCTCCGTAAATGAGAAGACCATAATGATAAGGATAGGTGAATAAAGCATCATAAGCAATGCCCAGAGATAGGCTTTTCCAAGAAACTTCGTCATCATATGATACCTCCTTCTCTTTCGCTTTCATTATCGCTACTGAAAAGACTGGTTATACCGATCAGTAATAACATAATAAGCGACAGTGCTGCACCGTAATTCCACATACCATTATTTATATTCTCCTGTATGGTTGTCCCAAACAACTTGATATTATTCATGGTAAGCAACTCCGCAATAGCAAAAGTCGATATAGTAGGCATAAACACCATCATTATACCGCTTACAACGCCCGGCATAGATAAAGGAAATATAGTCTTAATAAATACCTGTATAGGATTTGCACCCAGGTCCTGGGCTGCTTCAATAAGATTATTATCCATTTTCTGCAAAGTGTTGTATATCGGATAGATCATAAACGGCAGGAAGTTATATATCATACCGAAGATCAAAGCTCCTTCTCCCAATGGAAAGTTCAAGAAGTCGAACAAGGCCACCGTTGCTAACGTACGGATCAGGATATTAATCCACATCGGCAGAATGAAAAGCACCACCATGGTACGTGACGTATTAAATTTTGCCTGGCTTAAAATATATGCAGCCGGATATCCGAGTAATAAACAGGCTAATGTCGTAATTATAGCAATCCCCACAGAATAAATAAAAGTATTCATAGCTTCGGGATGCTGCATGAATTTACGAAAGTTCGTAAACGAAAATACTCCGTCTGCAGTTGTAAATGCGTAAATAACGATCAAGATCAAAGGCAGTACAACAAATATTGCGAGAAACAGGATATAAGGGATACTCCAATTGCTTCTTTTTGTAAATAATAATGATATCTTATTTGCCATTTTCTATTCCGCTATCTTAACCACATGAATACTTTCCGGCGGAATAGTGATCCCTACCCGGTCTCCATCATCCCATACATCTATTGTATCAACAAAAATATCCTCATCCCAATCCGAGATAATAGTCAGATGATAATGGTTACCCTTATAAAGTATAAACTTTACTTCGCCGGTAAGCATGCCGTCTTCTTCGTTATCCTGGAGAATTATATCTTTAAAATTAATATGTACCACCACATCGCTTCCCTGTTCAATATCTGTCACTTCCTTACATTCGAAAGTCATACCCAGAAACTCAACATGCATATTATCGATCAGTTTACCTTCAAAAGTGTTTGTTGTTCGTTCCTTTTCCATAACATGGATATCGAACGGCTTAACCAGTAAGCCGACTTCCTTTCCGGCTTCAAAACTATGATAGTCCTGTACCATGAATTCATATCCTTCCGGAGTTTGTACCATCATCTCATAATGAACTCCTTTAAAGATACAAGATGTTACCACACCGGTTAATTGTGCTGCTTCAGACGGTTCAAAGATATAAAGGTCTTCCGGACGAATGACTACATCAACGGGAGCCATTTCTCCAAAGCCCTGATCGACACATTCAAATTCATGTCCGGCAAACGATACAAGTTTATCTTTAATCATCATCCCGTTCAGGATGTTACTTTCGCCAATAAAATCGGCAACAAACGAATTAATCGGTTCATTATATATATCAATCGGCGTACCAATCTGCTGGATCCGGCCTTCGCTCATTACAACAATGCGATTACTCAATGTCAAAGCTTCTTCCTGATCATGCGTTACATACACAAAGGTTATTCCGAGAGATTTATGCATTTCCCGTAACTCCATCTGCATATCCTTACGCATCTTAAGGTCCAAAGCTGCCAAAGGTTCGTCTAAAAGCAATACCTCCGGTTCATTTACGATAGCACGGGCAATGGCTACTCTTTGTTGTTGACCACCTGAAAGCGAATCCACATCGCGATATTCATAATCCGTCATGCCTACCATCTTTAATGCCTGTTTCACTTTACGGGCGATCTTGGTTTTATCCAGCTTTTTCAACTTCAATCCAAAAGAAATATTGTCGTATACATTCAAATGGGGGAAAAGAGCATACCGTTGGAAAACCGTATTCACAGGACGTTTATGAGGAGGAGTTTGTGTAACATCCTTTCCTGCGATGGTTATTTCCCCACCGCTTGCCGGTTGAAAGCCGGCAATCAGTCGTAAAAGCGTCGTCTTCCCACAACCTGAAGGGCCAAGAATTGTTACAAACTCGCCTTTACGAATATCTAAACTTACATCATTCAATACTGCCTTATCGCCATATACTTTAGATACATGGTCGACACGTATGATGTAATTGTCTTTTTGCATATACAACCCTCTTTAATTAGAAAATAAACAAATACAATCGCTCCATAGTTTAAAAGCGGTACAAATGTATAGAATTTACATGGGAGTTGAATATGAATAATTATCCTTTTTACCACTAGTATCCGGCAATGGGCCAGATTAAGTAAAATCATTTTGCGATTTTGAATAAAACAAACGATACACTAATGCATGGTTGTATACATTTTGTTGATTACATAGAGAAGTTTTAGTAGTTAGATTAGGAATAATTAATCATTTGACACCTGTTAAACTTTCTTTTGACCTTCGTCAAATTTATTTTTAACCTCTGTCAAATTTACTTTTGACAAGGGTCAAAAGAATAGATAATCCTGTACAATGCATTAAAAAATGCTTATAGGAATACTAGATTGTGCTAATAAAATGATTAATTCATGTTGAATGTTTATATCATTAATAATAGGTTGTGACTGATTTGTGACACATAATCTGTCACATCTTTTAACCTGTATATCAATTTATTACCCTCGTGTGTGACGGATTTTGAATAAAATTAATAAAGTGATATTTAGTGATATAATTACATATTTATAGAGAAAGTATAATCTCCTGATTTAACATTCAGATATGAATACTTACCTTCTTGTTTTATAATGGAAGAATCAATGCCATTACCATTTTCTTTTATTGAAGATGTTTTCGTTGAAGGCAGATAAACGACTGCTGTTGTATTGGCGGGTATGCGAACCTTCAAGGTAAATATATTTCCTTGAATTTTCCAATCACTGATAATTTCTCCATAGATAGAGTGATAACTACCTTTTGCCCAGGTTAGGTCTCCTGCGGGTTGGGGTTTGATTATAATCTTCTTGAAACCAGGAGCAGCCGGATTAATGCCCAAAAGTGATTGATAAAACCACTCTCCTACACTACCGAACATTGGATGATTATGAGAGAATACATTGTCGGAATATTGCCAGGTTTCCCATATCGTTGTAGCTCCCGACTCAATCATATGTCCCCAACCCGGGAAAGTACGTTTATTTACCATATCATATGCGATCTCACTTTTATCTGTTCTGCGAAGCACTTCCAGAACAGCCGGAACACCGAATATACCCGCAGCTATATGTCCATCCCAATTGGTAATTGCTTGTAAGAGTTCTTTTAATGCGGCTTCTTTCTCATTTTCAGGAAGTAAATTATAATATAATGCAAAAGCCTGAGCTCCTTGTGTATGATTACCGATCTTTCCGGTTCCGGGTTGCAGGAACTTTTTAATAAACGATTGCTTAATATCTTCAGCTAAACTTGAATATTTCTGAGCATCTGCATTCCTATTGGTTAACTCTGCAAATTCAGCCAGTAAAATAACATGATGATAATAATGTGCAGTAGCAAAGAGAGCCGGTATACGTTCTTCCAGACTTTCATGGTCGTTAATACACCGATCGATTATATTATCTTCAGCTTTAGAACGTAAGAACTCGACTTGACGAAGAAAGGTTGGATAAAATTGCTCTATCGTACGAATATCACCATAAAACTCATAAAGCCTTTTCTGCATATATCCGAAAGCTAACTGCCAGCCGATAGGTCCTGAGTCTTCACCTAATCCCCGATCAGCAATTCCATTAAACGGAGCTGTTTCCGTCATTCCACCCGAAGGGCGTTGGTCATTAGCGTAATCATGAATGGCTTTACGATAGAAATTCTCCATATCATAAAACCAAAGGAAGGTACGGGAAATACCTACAATATCTCCTCCATATCCAAACTTTTCCCGCGCAGGACAGTCAGATTGAACACTGAAGACATTACTTAAGAAGGTATAATCAATAGCTTTATTCAGTTTGTTGAACATTTCATTAGAGCATTCAAAAGAACCTGTCCGTTGTAAATCAGAATTCATACGTAAACCTTCTATATCATCCATTGTGGGACGACCCGGCCAACCGGTAACCTCAATATACCGAAAACCATGGAAAGTAAATCGTGGTGACCATATCTCTTCTCCATCCCCTTTCAGTATATACGAATCTTCCTGCCAGGCTGTCTGAGGTTGTCCCTGTTTATCCCAGTTAGCATTCCATACGGTTTTAACCTGACCCGTCACGGAAGTCATAACATTTAAACTTCCATCTGAATAAACATCTTCACCATAACGTATTTTTATTGTCGAGCCTTTCGGACCTTTCACTTTAATTCGTGCAACACCGGCAAAGTTCTGTCCCATATCAAAGATAAACTCTCCCGGCCGTGTTTCTGTCATTCGTACAGGCTTAAGAACTTCTGTAATACGGATCGGTGGTGCCATCTGCGGAGTCAATTTTCCTGAAGGGATATCAGCCAAACTTGCTTGCTTCCAATTATCATCATTGAATGTCGGACGATCCCAGTTAGGAATTTCTTTATTTGCATCATACAGTTCTCCTAAATAAGTACTATTCTTCAAGACAGGTCCATGAGATGTTTTCCAGGAAGTATCGGTAATAATGGTTTCAACTGATCCATCAGTATACGTTAAACGTATCTGCGCCTTCAAACAAGGACGACCGATGTAAAGATACTCTCGCAAAGGTTGGAATACACGCATGGGAATGGGATTATAGAAACCGTTTCCTAACATTACTCCAATTGCATTTTCTCCTGATTTGACTTGAGATGTTATATCGTAAGTAGAATACAAAATCTGCTTCCCATAGTTGGTCCACCCTGGATCAAGGACATGATCACCTATACGTGAACCGTTTATACTTGCCTCATAATATCCAAGTCCGGCGATATAAAGCCTTGCATCCTTTATCTGTTTATTAATAGTAAATGCTTTTCTGAGTAGAGGAGCCGGGTCCGGTTTATAAAAGTCTTCAACGTTTACTGGAGGTTTGGTACCATCTCCTACCCATTCTGCTTTCCAGTCTGATGATTTAAGCATAGCCGTCTCCCACCAGGCCGTTTCACTCCATTCTGAAGGAGTTCCATCCTGATTATAAATACGAACTTTCCAGTAATAACGGGTAAAGGGTTTTAAAGTCTTGCCGCTATAATAAATATTTATACTCCGGTCACTCTTCTTTTTTCCGGTTTTCCAAAGTAACGACTTCATGTTCTGCAGATTTTCCTCTTTATCTGCGACAATTATTTCATAAAATAATTGCTCCTGAGCAGATAAAGAGGACTCGCCTTCCCAGCTCAATATAGGAGATATAACATCTATTCCCAGCGGATTTGTGATATACTCACATCGTAAGTTTACAGGTTTAATCGAAGCTCCGGCAGAATAGAAAATGAATAATAAGAAAAGAATAAGACAGAAGTTTTTCATGATGCAGTAATTAAATAGTACACAGCAAAAATAGTATTACTTCTGTTACTAAATAATCACATTTTTGGGAAAAGATGTTTCAGAATTGATATAGGTATGTTGTTAGTCTTCTATTTTATCATCGCCGGATCTTTTCTTGATAAGAGCATTTATTTCATCCGTTGATAACTCTTTCACATTAGTAACAGTGAATGTAGGAGAAAGAAAATTTCCATACTGATTACATTCGGCAATTACGTTTTCCAAAACTCCTTTTATATAGGTGCGGACAGGGATCAGAAATACAAGCTCTACATATACATCTGCAATATTAAGCCTTTCTATTTCTGAATTCTCCTTAGGAAGATAATATGCAAATTCTCTTTCTATTATCTGTCGTTGATATTCTTCAAACGGCTTATTTTCAGCAGATAATATTAATACATAAAAACGTAATTTTTCTCCTTTACCACCTAATCCGGTAGATATATAAATCTGTTTTTCTTCCAGCAATTCCGACTCCAACGAAATACGGCTTTCCATCAACGCCATATATGCCCAGTTTGTAACTTCCGGATCCGGATGCTGAACATACTCTTCCAGTATACGGTATGCTTTCACATTATTTGAAGTAGCTAAGGCTGTAAGAGCATATCTTTTTTGTTCCGGAGTTAGTTCTTTATCATAGATATCCTTTTGAAATATATTATAATCTTCCTCATCTATCTTAAGATCGCTTTTTCGCAAATGTTCTGAATATTTAAAATATTCCATTTGAAGTTCAACGGGCACCCGTTGTTCAAGAATGTGAAAGTGCCCATCCATTTTATTAAAAGACTCCCGAAAACGTTCAAATACATCACCATTCTCTTTCATAACCTCGTTCCTTATTGGTTCTTCTTAAAGAACAAAGTTAAGCCTTTTTTGTTATAATCAATCAGGCTCCGGCATATATTAAAAAGCCTAAACCAATTATAAATAGAATAAACATACCGATATTTAGCCTATTAGAAATCTGAGGAGCACCCTTAAACTCTTTCCAGATAAGTATCCCCCATAACGCCGATACCAAAGTAGCGCCTTGCCCCAACCCATACGAAATGGCGGCCCCGGCCTTTCCCGAAGCAATTAAACTAAACGATTGTCCGATACACCAAATAATTCCTCCCAGTATACCTACCATATGAGTACTCATCTTACCCTGGAAATAACCTTTGATAGAAACAGGTGCTCCTTCAACAGGGCGTTTCATCGCTATAGTATTGAAAACAAAATTACTAGCAAATACTCCTAAAGCAAAAATAAAGACCGCTGTATATGGCGTCAACTTACCATCAGCTGGATTAACAAAATTGTCCAAATCCATCGAAGCGGCAACAAAACGATAAAAGAAAGCCATGATAACACCGGCAGAAATGGAGATCAGTATACCTTTAGTTGAAACTTTTTTTGTACCTACTAATGCCTTCTTATAAGCAAAACCATTCAGTATTATAGCTATAGTGATAAGTAATACACCCAGAAAGATAAACATCGGATCACCTTTTGCAGCTCCAAAATAGTTAATCAAAACTCCCAAAACCAAAGCTAAACCTACTCCTACAGGGAATGCGACAGACATTCCGCAAATGGAAATTGCCGCAGATAGCAGAATATTAGAAGCATTAAAAATAATTCCCCCCAGAAAAGCGCTACCGATATTGCCAAGGTCAGCCTGAGCAAGATCATTTAGAAAGCTGCGTCCCTCTGAGCCAATACTTCCAAACGTAAATGCGGAAATAATAGAGAAAAGTAATACTCCTATTACATAATCCCAATAAAAGAATTCATATCGCCATGTTTTTGTCGCTAACTTTTGAGTGTTTCCCCAGGAACCCCAACACAGCATCGTTACAAAACAAAAGAGAATGGCTAGGGAATAATCGTGTATGATAAACATAATTGTATTATTTAAAGTTTATTATTATCGGCTTTAATCTTATTATTATAAATATATTATTTTTCTACTATTTCAAAATAGGTTGATGCATCATATATCCTTCAATTAGTGTAGCCATTTCTGACGCGGGAATTTTCTCTATTAATTTAATATGTTTACCATTTTCATCATTCTTCCATGTATTGCTTCCATCTTCTTCGATTTGAACTATTCCACGTTCAATAGTATAGTAAGGTTCATATCCTTTTATGGCAACCAAAACAGTAGTCTGATCCCAACTCATTCGCCCGTCAAAATCTCCTTCGGCAAAACTCAGTTTATAAGCATCCTTTACCGGACTATCCGTTACCGACATTTTAACCAAGGTTTTGCCGGTTAAAATCTTTTCCCCAATCTCAAAACCACTAAAGATTATATCGGTAGGCCAATTATTTATTACTTCAATAGAAGCAGGTATATCACAAAAGACATTAAACTCACGGCCAGTTGGAAAATGCCCTGCCATTGAAACTAAACGTTTCACCTTCTTTGCGACCAACTCTCTTCCCGAAAGGGGGCTAAATTCATCTCCTTCTGATAAAAGTAAATCCTTTAAATTAGTAAAGAAGCCAACCGTACATACAACTACGCTATTATCCGCTTGCTTACTTAGAATTTCCCTATAAACTTTAACAGCATCAGGAGCGTCAGAGGTTCGAATTGTCCTATGCTTGTACTTAGCCGGAAGATGGTCTGTCCATTTGTTTTTATGCCAGGTTGTTTTAGATACTCCCCCTTCACTTTTAGGAGCACCAACCGGAATATCGGGTCTATTAAAATAAGTATTCAACACTTCAATACAGGGTACGACCTGTTCGTCTTTGTTGGAAGAAACAACAGCCAATATATTAACTTGTCCACTATCAGCCAAGGCGTGCATTAAAGCCATAGCACCAACATCATCATAATCAGGACCTAAATCAGTGTCCAGAATTAAATTGATTTTCTCTGATTTATTTCCACATGATAGTAGAAACAATGCAAATAAAATAAATAAAAGATGATTTCTCATGATAGTATATATTTATTGATGAGCTGTTTGCATACGAGCATCAGAATAAACCAAGGCTTCCGTAAAATGAATGGATGTCCCAACCGCAGGATTTAGCCATTTAAATGTAATTGTATGATTACCTTTCGGTAATTGATATTTCCAGAACAGTTCGTTTCTTCTTGTTGTATATGAAGCAGGCAGATTTGCCGTTTCAACTAATTCACCATCAATATACATTTCCGCCTTTGCAACGTAATCATTATCTGAAGAACGGACATAGCCTTTAAACACAATACCTATTCCGTCAAAAGAAACTTCTCCAACATCTGCAATCTGTTTATGTATCTTTATATAATGAGTCGGATAATGACCTTCGAAAGCTTTTTCGTAATGTACCGGGACAGGTTGTTGGCATTTAATTGTAACTTCTTTATCATTGACCTGCCCGCCATTGCGTTCTATCATTTGTATGGCCTGATTGAAACCCATTTGATACGTCTTATTCAATGAAATAGTAGTATAAGCAAAATCCATATCTTCTACTTCTCTAAGGTTCTTCATCCAATATTCCGGAATTTTACTATATCCAAGAACTGTACCTAATATTCCTGCGGCAGATGCCGGATTACAATCTGAGTCCTGCCCGCAACGTGTTGCGATATCCATTGTTTTATAAAAATCACCTTCTCCATAAAGCAATCCAATAATAATATAAGCACTATTTATCACCGCATCTATATTGAATGGGACGAATACTCCATCTGGACAACCAACATCCTCACTCCATTTCTTTTCACATTCAAACCATGTCATTTTCCAATCATCCGGATATTGTTTATACCATTGTATGACGTCATTCATACATTTATAATATGTACTCTCCTTAGGGATTGTTTTTAATGCTTCGGTAACAATGAATTCAATATCATCAGAAATAAAAGCAAGCGAATACATCGCACCTACATATACTCCTCCATACCACCCATCTCCGTAATTCATAATATGGCCAATTTTATCCGATATTTCTGACGCGGAATTGGGCATACCGGGCGACATTAATCCTGAATAGTCAGCTTCAATCTGATAATCAAGATCATCGGCGTGAGGATTATTTAACCAGTGACCGGATGCAGGAGGCATAATTCCTTGCAGGATATTATAGCGAGCCGATTGATTGGCATGCCATAAAGTATAGCCGGCATTCGCAAAAGCTAAAGCAAAAGAATCCGCAGGCGCATCAAGACCCAGCCTTTCAAATACTTCTACAAAAGTGAGGTCCATATAGATATCGTCATATAATCCCGGAACATTATCATAATACCATTTGATATAACCATCCGGCCATTCTATAGGTACATAATCTTGTATCATGGTCCCATTGTAACGAAATTCGGTTGGCCCTCCATAAGTACAACCAATTGTCTGACCGGCCCAACCTCCTTTTATCTTGTCTAACAAAACATCTTTAGAGAGAGTCAACTCTGCCGGGAGTTGAGCCTGTTTTGTTGTTATCGCCTTATCGGTACATGACAACAGAATCGTTAAAATTGCAAGTACCATAATTGTCATAAAATTAATCTTTCTCATATTGGATATTATTATATGGTTAACTAAATATATCTACCTCATTCCTATAAGGAGCAGAAGATTGTGCCCCTACCCTTGTTACCGAGATGGCTGCGGCTTTTGATGCAAACTTAACTGCTTCCGAGAGATTTCTTCCTTCCTCTAATGCCACAGTAAGCGCCCCATTAAATATATCGCCGGCCGCCGTGGTATCAACTGCTTCTACTTTATAAGCGGGTATCATATCAAATTTATTATCATAAAACGCCAATGCTCCTTTTGATCCTAATGTGATGATTACATTCTTTACACCCAATCCGGCTATTTTCTTCGCAGCTTGTTCTGCTGATTTCTGATCTGTAATTTTTATGCCTGTGATCATTTCTGCTTCTGTCTCATTGGGAGTAATTAAATACAAACTTTTTAATAGTTTTTCGGATAAAGGATGAGCCGGTGCCGGATTTAATATTACTTTCTTCTTTTCATCATTAGCTACCATGGCAACATATTCTACACTCTCCATCGGAATTTCAAGCTGTATTAACACAATATCCGACTGCTTGATAGCATCTGTTACTGTAGCCAGATCCACAGGAGTTAAATTTGCATTTGCCCCTGAAGCAACCACTATACAATTTTCGGCATGATCATCTACAGTTATTAAAGCCACTCCAGACGGGTTTTTATTATCAGAAAAGATATAGGAAGTATCAATCCCTTCCTCTTCAAAAAGTTGGTGAGACTGATGGCCGAAAATATCACTCCCTGTCTTACATATAAATGAGACTTGCCCCCCTAAACGAGCAATAGCCACAGCTTGATTAGCTCCTTTACCTCCCGGGTTCATAAAGAATGTACCACCTATAACTGTTTCACCTGCACGAGGAAGATGGCTTGTTTTGATGACCATATCAGTATTACTGCTACCGACAACTAATATTTTAGGTCCTTTTAAGGTATTTGTTGTGATATCCATGATAATATTTAAGGTTTTAAAGACTTTACTCTTTCTCACAAATATAGGTAATCTTTAGTCAATAAAAGATATACATAATATTATTGTATAGATAATCCCAAAATGATATATTTGTATACAAAATAAATATTTTATTCTATATATCAATAAAATAACAAATGGAACAAACCACAAAAAACGAAAACTTACAACTACTGATATCCAGTCTATCTAAAGCTGAGAGACGTCATCTTCACCTGCAGACAAAAATACAAGAAGGGGATAAAGCGTATGTATTTCTTCTTAATCAATATGAAAAAGGGCTTTCTCCGGAAGAGGTCTACAAGTCCTTTTGTTCTAATTATAATAAAAAGAATTTTGAAGCAGCCTCTAAATATCTTTTTAAAGTTATATTGGATAGTCTGCTTAAATTAAGAGAAAAGCAGGATACACAAACTATGATATGTAATCACATATCAAAAGCCGGTATTTTGTTTGAACGTGAACTTTTTGATGAAGCATTTGCCGAACTTAATAGAGCCAAGCGATTAGCAACTCAGTTTGAAAATGACCCTTTACTCTTGTTGGTACGCCGTACAGAACTTAAATATTTAAGTGCTCTTGATTTTAAAGGTATGAATGAACGCCAACTAGTAAATAAGCAAATGAAAATCTCTGAAATTGTAAAATATTCACGCAATCTTAACCAACATATACAACTCTATGACATTTTAAAATACCGTCTTACACACAAAGGATACGCTCGTTCCGACAAACAAAAAGAGAACCTGAATGATCTCGTTCTTAGCGAGCTATATCTTATATCGAACACATCCTACCAAGGCTTTGAAGCACGGAAACTACATCTTCTTTTTCAAGCTATATATTATTTAAATTCAGGAAATTATAAATTATCAATACGATTTTACAAAGAATTACTCGATCTATTTCAGCAAAACCAAGCTATGATATTAAATCCTCCTATCTATTATTTAAGTGCAATTGAAGGAATATTAGACAGCCTTCATGTTGCCGAACTATATGAAGAAATGTCTTTCTTTTTATCTAAGCTGAAAGAATTAGAAAAAAAGGATTATGCCACTGAGTTTATACTTAAAATTAAAGCCTTGTATTACTATTATGAGTCAGTACGACTTATAGGGATAAATGCGATAGCTGAAACGATCATCCTACAAAACAGCCATGAGGAAAGCTTATTCCGTAAAAGTCATTTACTTGGACTCCCTGAACAGCTAATAATTTACCTTAATAGTGTTATCTTATATCTCTATCAAAAAGATATTAAACCGGCAAAGAAAAGTATGAATAAAATCCTTTCATCAGGAAAACTTTTCCATTCCCTTCCTACCTATCGCAAAGCAAGACTACTCAATCTAATCCTTCAAACAGAACTGGGAAATTATGATTTTATAGCTAATGAGGTAGCTTCCATTCGTAGAAGTCATCAACAGGAAAAACCTATTTATCAGACGGAAAAACTTATTTTATGGTATGTCCTGTCATGTCCGCTTCCTTTCTACAAACCTTTTCGACAAAAATTATATAATCAATTCCTTAAAAAAAAAGAACTTATATTGAAAAGTAAATATGAGCGCCAACTATTAAAAACGTTTGATTTTATCGGCTGGATAGAAGATAAACTTAAAATTTAATTTTAAAACGGGTAAATCCGTCAGAATATGAACGTAGAGAAAAAGTAAAACCATGTTTCAATAGTACTTCCCGAATAAATAATAACCCAATACCTTGTCCATCAGGCTTTGTAGAGAAGAAAGGACTAAATAATTTTGTTTCAGTATCCTTATCAATGCCCTTTCCAGTATCAACTATTTCAAGAGATAACGGGTTGGCCGAAGTACGAATAATTATTTCCCCATTTTGACCAATAGCTTCTGCCGAATTTTTTATGATATTCAGCAATACTTGCTCAAAAAGCAGATTATCCACCCATATATCAGGAGAGTTTGGTTCAAGCTCCATTCGTACATTAATATTTCTACCCCTGCATACATTCTCCATAAAACGTTTTGAGGCAGTGACAAGAGAATTTAACGAATGTTTTTCAGGTTGGGGTTCAGGTATACGGACAACATCCGCAAAATTGGTAATGAAACGACTCATACTGTAACATCTCTCAATTGCTACTTGTAACACATTCGTTGTATCATCTATATTATCAATATGTTGATATGTGTTTTCAAGTGTATCCAGGATAGAAATAATACCGCCTGTTGTATTATTCACTTCATGGGCTATCATCCGGATTACCTTCTCATATGCTTTTTTCTCCGCTTTAAATACTTCTTCTGTCAAAGACTCTATCAGGTAAAAAGAATGTCGAAATCCCAGATTGATAAAGAAAGAATGGGTGCATTTATATATATTAGCATCACTTAAACGGATTGTTTGTGAAGTATAAGGTTCCAGTAAAGTCAATTCAGTTGCCAGTGGAGAGCTTATTTCCGAGAGTAACTTGCCCAACATTTCATCTGAAGATTTATACTCAAATATTTTACATGCAGAAGGATTTACTGATGATATTTTATTATCCAGATCCAGCATTACAACACCCATTGGGGATGCCTCAATTAAGAGATCCAGAAGATGATTTTGTTCCCTAAGATGAAGTCTTTCATTTTTGATTTGTTCCATCATTTTATTAAAAACATCAACAATACGATCGGCTTCCGGTTGACCGACTTGACGAAGGCGAGAACTGAAATCCTGTTCTTTTAATAAATCCATACCATCGCCAATTACTTTTAACGGCTTTATAATTAAACGATAAAAAGAGTAAAGATAAATTCCTGTAATCAGTATCAATACCTCTACAGCCAGAAACCAATAAAAAGAGGAATGTGAAAATACATACCAGGTAATTATTGCCAGGATAAACAATAAAAGCGCAGTCAATATCCAGAACATTCCTTTCAGCCTCATATTTTCCAGCTTATTATTTACAGGTCTGAATATTATATTTTTCCAGTCTTCGATACAATGCGGCACGACTGATACCAAGAGCAGAAGCCACATGTGATAAATTCCCTGAATACCTCTCCAATGCCTGCAATATCGATTGCTTTTCTAACTCCTCAAGTGTTAAATTAGAGGCAGGAAGTTTCAATTTATCTTCATTCGTACTTATATTTTGTGCCAGGAAATCAGAAACATCGAGTTCTGTCTTTCCCGAAATGAGGATTGTACGCTCTACCAAATTCTTTAATTCCCGTATATTGCCCGGATAAGACAATTTTTCCAAATAAAGAAGTGCTGCATCGGTAAATCTTATAGGTGGCATCCCATTCTCTTTCGATTGTTTATTCGCAAAATATTGCGCTAAGAGAGGAATATCTTCCGGTCGCTCACGTAAAGGTGGAAGATGTATGGTTATCAGATTTATCCGATAAAACAAATCCTCGCGAAATGTACGATCATACACCATATGCTTTAAATCCCGGTTTGTGGCACTTACCACGCGCACATCTACTTTCTTCGGCTTACTATCACCCAGTATTTCGAAAGTCTGGTCTTGAAGCACACGAAGTAGTTTTACCTGACTTGAAAGTTCCAGATCTCCGATCTCATCCAGAAAAATGGTTCCTTTATCAGCCATCTCAAACCGTCCTGTTCGATCTATATATGCATCTGTAAAAGCCCCTTTTTTATGTCCGAACATTTCACTTTCAAAAAGACTTTGAGATAACCCGCCAAGGTTTACTTTTACGAAAGGTTTTGAAGAGCGTTTACTGTTAGCATGAATTGCTTCGGCTATCAATTCCTTACCGGTACCACTTTCTCCGGTTATAAGCACGGAGGCATTCGTAGAAGCAATACGTGATACGGTACTCAGAATATCCATAAGCCCTTCACTCTTTCCTATAATCTTATCGAAAAAAAGTTTTTTATCTGCCTCGTTTCTGTTTAGAGGGAGTGCTTCCTGCTTTTTCTGTTCGCTCAATTCCAAGGCAGTATGTATCGAATTAAGAAGCATCAGATTATTCCAGGGTTTGGTTATAAAGTCGAATGCGCCTGCTTGCATACCTTGGACTGCCAATGCTATTGATCCCCATGCGGTAATAAGTATCACCGGCACATCAGGTCGGAATATCTTTACCTGTTTCAGAAGCTGAATACCTTCTTCTCCTGTAGTGGTAAGAGTAAAGTTCATATCCATCAAGATTAGTTGAGGAGAGACTTCACGTACAATCGCCAACGCTTCATCAGGACTGTGAACTGCCTGTACCTGAAAACCCGCATGTTTTAATAAAAAGGTTAATGAAGACCGAACAGCCGCATCGTCATCTATAATTAATATCATGAGATTTGCTTTAAATTATCAAAGTTAGTTATTTTTTTATTATTTCTTCAAATTCTGCATCTAGGTCTGTATCATTAATAAAATCATATAATGTCAGACTTCGGATTCTGTAATAATAATTCCAGTAATTATACAACTCATTGATATGTTTCAGCCGGGCTTCATCTTTTGATCGTTGCGCATCGTTCAGATCAAGTATATTTATTTTACCGATCATGAAAGTTTCTATAGCCGTACTATATCGTTTTTCTGCAATTACATCAGCTTGTCCTGCTATTTCTAATTGTCCTGCCTGATTATTGAAGTTTTCTACCAGTAAAAAAATATCCTGATTAAAGTTCATTTGTTCCTGTTTTGTTCTGGACAATACAACTTCTCTGTTTGATTCGGCCACCTTTACCTGCCCCCTTCGTTTACCCCAATCCAATATAGGAATACTTACTCCTACTTCTACAATTTGATTATTTCTCAAATGATCATATGCTTTATTAAAGGTTTTCTCCTTTCCTGTATACCCTACAGAGGCATAAAGATTAATACTACGCAGCTTCCCTTTAGCTATAGCGACTTCGTAATCCGCCTCCAACTGACGGCGTAGAATATTACGAGCGAAAGAATTGTTTTCTTGCGCTTTCTCAAGGACTGTTTGATAATACATGCGTAAAGAAGGCGTCAATTTAGGTAATACGGGTTCTATTATATCCTCTTCACTCAAGCCAAGGAAAGAACGTAACTGAAACATCCTGGCATTAAGATTCGACTGAGCTTCCGTAACCAACCCTTTTGCTTGCAACGCAGATAGATTAAGCTGCATCAGTTCGCTTTCCGAGATATGCCCAATTCCCCGTTTTGCAACAGCAATAGCATATAGTTTATCCGCATTTTCAAGGTTTTGATTGGATATCTCCAGATTTTCTTTTGCATATAGTAAATTAAAAAAATGATTGATAGTTGTAATCGTAACTTTTTCAACATTCTCCATATACGAGGCTTTAGCTTCCTTATAACGAACAGGTTCAATTCGTCTTTTCCATTTATGATTATTTACGCCGAAGATAGGTTGTGTTAATGTCAGGCTAACAGGAATACTCATAAATTCATTGTATATTTTTCCTCCTAACTGTCGTGTAAAATCAAGAGATGTATTAAGCGATAGTGTACCCCCTGTAAAAGCAATATTCTGATCAATGGAAATCATTCCATTTAAGCCAATATAATTAGTATTTACATAGGTATACGATCCATCCGATTCCTGATATTTACTATATAGATCTTCATAAGCCGGTAATTTACCGGTAAAATTCACTTCCGGTAATTGATCTGCTAAATGAGTTCGATATTCCCAGTAAGCCGTCTTTAATTCATTTAAAGCGACTGCCGCATCTACCGATTGAAGCTGAGCCAATGATATTGCATCTTTCAACGTAAGAGATACTACATTTTCCTTTTCCTCTGCCCCCAGAAAGGTTATTGATAAAAATAAAGAAAGTAGAAGTATAAATATTTTTTTCATGTGTACATAATATTTACTTCACATTGAGCAAAGTATATGCCAAAGGGGTACTCCCCTGATATTCTTCAACTTCAGTATATTGAGGTGTTCAGAAATGGACAGTTTGTTCGTTTTTGAGAACAAACAATCTGATTTGGGAAACTATCTAGTTACATCTTTAAGAGATCCGGATATTTATATAACAATTCGTTGATGAAATATTCGTTTGACATATATTGAATATAAATTCGACATATGTTGAATATATGTTCAACATATGTCAAACGCAAAAAAGTATTGAGCTTATTCAAAAAAGATGGTGATAAACAGACAATTCTTCTGATTCATCTACAATTTATCATTTATAAAAAATATATCTTTCACTTGTGAATAATATTTAATATTTTGCAGGTATTCAGTTTGTTCTTTAAATTTGTTTTGAGATGTTGAGAATTCTAGTTTTGACAGATTTCTCAAGTGGCTATAGTCGTCGCTTGCTAAAAGGAATTATTCGTTATTCAAGGGAAGTCGGTCCCTGGTCTTTCCAGCGTATGCCTTTGTATTTCCGTATGATGTATGGAGATAATGGAGTCGTTGAATATGCCAAGAGATGGAAAGCAGATGCGATCATCGCTCAACTACGCAATATAAATATAGAACTACTTAATTCACTTAATATTCCCATCATTGTTCAAAACTATACCGAACGCAACAAAGCAGTCTCTAATCTGACGGGTGATTATCACAAAACAGGAGAGATAGCTGCTGATTTTTTTCTAAAAAGAGGATTTAGGAACTTTGCTTTCTATGGCTATAAAAATGCGATCTGGTCAAGAGAAAGAGGGATGGGATTTAAAAAGCTAATTGAAGAACAAGGGTATACATGTCATATTCTTGAAAACAAGAATCCAGATAATAGGGAGTGGATGTATAATCATGAGCAAATAGGAGAATGGCTAAAATCTCTTCCCAAACCTATCGCTTTATTTGCTTGTGACGATTATTATGCATTACAAATCTCCGAGACATGTAATATATTTAATGTCAATATTCCTGACGAAATATCTCTTTTAGGTGTAGATAACGACGAACTACTCTGTAATATATCCAATCCCCCCTTGTCTTCAATAGTTTTAGATGTGGAAAATGGAGGTTATCAGGCGGGTAAATTACTGCACAAACTTATCAATAAAGAAATAAACAATGGTTTTAATATTGTAGTTGAGCCGTTATATATCGAACAACGAAATTCTACAGATAGATATGCCGTTAATGATAAAGCCATTCAACGTGTTTTAGAGTATATTAATGCAAATTATATCAATCATATATCTGTTTCTGATCTGGTGAATCAAATTCCTCTTTCCAGGAGAGTATTAGAAAAACGATTTAAAGAGATAACCGGCACATCATTGTATCAATGTATTCAAGAACATAAAATAGATCATTTCATACACCTATTACTTAACACAAATGTAAGCTTATATGACGCGGCATTACAAGCAGGATTTGATAATTATAAAAACCTAGCTAGAATATTCAGAAAATATAAAACTATCTCTCCTTCTGAATTCAGAAAATTATATAAAATAGATCCCGGTCAAGGTGAGGTTGATGTTGACGTTTTTTGAGGAAATTGATTCGTTTTATGTATAGGCTTGTTATTCTAAAGACTCTACTTTTGTAAAAGACATTAATATAACCTTAAAATAATATGACAACACGACGTAATTTTTTAAAGAAGACAGCTTTAGGTACAGCTGCTGTTACTTTTGGAGGAGTACTTCCCGGTTTCAGTGCAAAAAGTTATGCCAATATTATGGGAGCAAACGATAAGATTCGCACAGCTGCTATTGGCGTCAACTCAAGAGGGACAGCTCTGGCGACAAATTTTGCTAAACAAAAGCAATGTGAAGTCGTTTCTATATGCGATGTCGACTCCCGTGCTATTACTAAATGTATAAACTCGGTAGAGAAAGCAATGGGCTATCGCCCGAAAGGAGAAAAAGATATCCGTAAACTATTAGAGTCAAAAGACCTGGATGCTACGATCATCGCCACCCCCGATCACTGGCATGCACCTGCTGCTTTATTATCTATTAAAGCAGGAAAAGATGTATATCTGGAAAAACCTTGTAGTTACTGCCCTGAGGAGGGAGAAATATTAATAAAAGCTGCGGCAAAGTTTAAACGTACATTACAGATGGGGAACCAGCGTCGTGCATGGCCCAATATACGTGAAGGTATTGAAGCGTTGAAAGGCGGCGTTATAGGTAAAGTCTATGCCGGAAAATCCTGGTATACCAATAACCGTCCATCTATAGGTATCGGTAAAGAAGTAGCTGTTCCTGAATGGCTTGATTGGGATTTGTGGCAAGGTCCTGCACCACGGGTAGCGTACAAAGACAATATTGTTCATTACAACTGGCATTGGTTCTGGCATTGGGGTACAGGTGAAGCTTTAAATAACGGAACACATATGGTAGACCTGTTACGTTGGGGAATGGATTTAGATTATCCTACAAAAGTAGACTCTTCAGGAGGAAGATATTATTATAAAGATGATTGGGAAACACCGGATACACAAGTTATTAATATTGAATTCGGATATAATAAATTCATTACCTGGGAAGGCAGAAGTGCTAACGGACATAACATACAAGGACATTCAGTTGGATGTGAATTTTATGGTGAAGAGGGGACACTATTTATTCCGGGAGGAAATGAGTATTATATATATGGTAAGGACAATAAGCTGATTAAAGAAAAGAAAAGTACTGTTGCAATTGACCCACGAAACCTGATGAATCCTGCAGAACAGCTCGATGCGTTCCATATACAGAACTTCTTCGATGCTATTCAAAAAGGAACACCTTTATATTCAGATATTGATTCAGGACATAAAAGTACTTTACTGGTACAATTAGGAAATATTGCTCAACGTGTAGGCCATACCATACAAATTAACCCACAAAACGGACATATCACCGGAGATGCAGAAGCGGAAAAACTCTGGAGTCGTACCTACGAACCCGGTTGGGAAATGAAGTTATAAGTTTTTTATCATGAAAAACAAACTTATCATCCATAATGCGAAGCTTATACTTACAGATAAAATCATAGACAATGGCTTTGTGATATGTGAAAATGGAGTAATCTCAACAATAGGCAAAGGTAATTTCTCAAATGATGAGATAGGAACTATTATCAATGCAGATGGAAAATACCTTTCGCCCGGTTTTATAGATTTACATACACATGGCGCAGGCGGTCATGATTTTATGGACAATACAGTAGAAGCATATCTTGGTGCTGCAGAGACACATGCACGATATGGAACTACAGCTCTTGTTCCAACAACCCTGACCAGCACTATGAATGAGTTGTATAAAACATTCTCAGTTTTCAAAGAAGCTAAAATGCAGAATGAAAAAGGTGCTACGTTATTGGGATTACACCTGGAAGGTCCTTATTTTTCTTATAATCAACGAGGAGCACAAGATCCTAAATACCTTAGAAATCCTCAGCCTGAAGAATACCTGAATATACTTAAAGCCTCCGACGATATCGTACGTTGGAGTCTGGCTCCTGAACTGGAAGGTGCCTACGACCTGGGAAGAACTCTTCGGGAAAGAGGTATACTTGCGGCAATTGGCCATTCCGATGCTATCTATGAAGAGGTAGTGGAAGCATATAACGCAGGGTTCACTCATATAACTCATTTATATTCGGGTATGTCAAGTATTACCAGAAGAAATGCATATAGATATGCCGGTGTGTTGGAGGCTGCTTATATGATAGATGATATGACGGTTGAAATAATAGCCGACGGGGTTCACCTTCCGAAATCCTTATTACAATATGTTTGTAAATTTAAGAAACCACAAACCATAGCTTTATGCACAGACTCTATGCGTGCAGCTGGAATGCCTGAAGGTGAATATCTGCTGGGAAGTAAGGAAAAAGGACAACCTGTTATTGTTGAAGATGGAGTTGCAAAGCTACCTGATCTATCCGCTTTTGCCGGAAGTGTGGCTACTGCCGATCGCCTTGTAAGAACAATGATAAATATTGCAGAAGTTCCATTACTAAATGCAATACAGATGATGTCACTTAATCCCGCAAGGATCATGCGAATAGATAAAACCAAAGGCTCCATTGCAGAAGGAAAAGATGCTGACCTTGTAATTCTGGACAATAATATATCTGTTGACACCACAATTGTTAACGGAAAGATCGTGTATTCAAAACATAAGTAAAAAAACTACAGATATGATCAATCGTCGTACGTTTATCAAATCAAGTGCTTTTGCCGGTATAGGTTTATTAGCCTCAGGAAAAGTATCAGGTATGCATTTAGAGACTGTAAAGAAAGGTTTACGAGTAGGTATAATCGGACTTGACACATCTCATAGCATAGCATTTACTAAATTGCTCAATTCCGATGAAACGGGTGAATACGGTGGGTATAAGATAGTAGCAGCCTATCCTTATGGAAGCAAAACTATAGAATCAAGCATGAAACGTATTCCCGGATATATCGAAGAAGTGAAAAAGCTGGGAGTTATTATAACAGACTCTATTAAAGAACTATTAAATCAGACCGATGTAATTTTACTTGAAACCAATGATGGCCGCATGCATCTTGAGCAGGCTATGGAGGTTTTCAAAGCGGGGAAGACAGTCTTTATTGATAAGCCGGTTGCGGCTTCTCTATCAGATGCCATTGCTATCTATCAGGCAGCAGAAAAATATAAAGTACCTGTCTTCTCTGCATCTTCTTTAAGATATATGTCGAATTTCGACGATATTCTTAAAAATAACAGTATTGGGCCAATACTAGGAGCTGAGACGTATAGTCCTTGTACGTTTGAAGAAACTCATCCCGACTTCTTCTGGTATGGTATTCATGGTATAGAAGCCTTATATACCATTATGGGAACCGGATGTAAATCTGTTTCCAGGACATACACTCCCGGAACGGATCTTGTTACCGGTGTATGGGAAGATGAGCGAATAGGAACATTCCGTGGAATACGAAAAGGAAGTGCAGGATATGGAGGGTATGCTTTTGGAGAAAAAGGCATTAAACCATTAGGCGATTACAACGGATATGCTCCTTTGGTTAAAGATATTATAAAAATGTTCCAGACCTCTATTCCACCCGTATCTTCTAAAGAAACACTGGAAATATTTACTTTTATGGAAGCTGCACACGAAAGCAGGCGAAGAAATGGTGCTGCAGTAGAACTAGAAGAGGTATGGCAGAAAGCATTAAAAGAAACAAAAAACTGAAACGACTCACCTTTAAATGAATATGGAGACACAAAATTGTGTCTCCATCATTCAACATACACTTTGTGTTATTGGAATATTGATTTTCTACAACAAACTAACCCAAATAATGGCATCAATATTTCCTTTTAATGTATGGCTTACATACGTAGACTATTCATAGCATTTCTACCTTGCGGTTAACAGACATTGTTTCATAAAAGAAATTCTTTTTCCGTTGTCAAATGTATTTGTTACAAAGAGAAAAGACAAGACATTTTTTTTTAATATCTAAAAAAAATCTGACATTTTTTACACCATTTGATTATATATTTCCAAAAATGAAAGAAATATTCTTTCAAATAAACCAATTTTGTACCGAAAATAACATAAGAAAAATTTTTTCAATATCGGGCAATAAATTAATTTTGATGCGGAATAACCCATCTGTAAATTGTCATGTCAGATAAAAAGATAAATGAGGCATTTGTTGAAGTATTACTTAGCAGAATTCCCAAGAAAAATCAACTGGTCGATTATATTGCTGATGCTCTTTCTATAGAGAAAGAGACTGCATACAGGCGTCTGAGAAATGTAACGATGTTCACTTTTAGTGAAATTGCTATCCTAGCCAGGAAGTTAAATTTCTCAGTGGATGAAATAATTATCAATGCAGAGAAACAGGTTCCTATTTCAAATATGATGCTTCATTCCTACTTTTCCGAAAAAGGTGAAGCAACAGATGAATGGAAAGATCAGTCCTATGAACATATTGTAGGATTGATTCAGGAAAGCGATTCTGAATTTGGTATGGCATTAAAAAATATACCTTTGCCTTTACTATCCCCTTATGTCGCACTGTCTAAATTCTATAAATTCAAATATGAACAACATGCTAATAATCCATCACGTGCAATTCTATTTAAAGAAATAAAACTTCAAGATACTAAAGAAAATAATTTCGATAATACCAATATAATTTTCCAACAAATATCTCATACTATTTATATTTGGGATAGAAAAATAATCCCGACTATTATCGATGATATTAATTTTTTTAAAAGTTTGGGGCTGATGGATAATGATGATGTTTTATCCCTTAAAAATGAGTTAATAGCTTTGATGAATGAATTGGAAGAGACAACTGCTAAAGGTTATTTTGAAGCTACGGAAAATAAAATTGACTTCTATATTTCTGATGAAGATATCGATTCAACATATGTTTATTTTTCTTCAGAAAAAATCTGCCTTAGCGCTGTAATTTCTCATCTTTATTATTCGATTATATCTCATAATAATCAAAGTAAGTGTAAAGAAGTGAAAGACTGGATCGCATCCATGAAATACAACTCTACACTTATTTCGGGAACCGGAGGCAAAGAACGGATTCAGTTCTTTAATAAACAAAGAGAAATTATATCAACTTTATAATTGCCTAAAAACAGAAAAGTTTAGAATATGAGGTGTTGCTTTAGAATCCTTTATTAATAACTTAATTTGGCTTATCTCTTGCGGTTCAAAAATTTCTATGCGTTTATGTCCTATACAAGAGCCGGAAGCTAATGTAATCCATTTATTTTCTTTTTGGCCTTCAAGCACATACTCCAATATCCTTTCTCCTTTTGAGATATCTTCCTGTATAATTGCTCTGTCAATTTTTGTCGGATTATTAAATTTAATAGTGTATTCCGTTCCTTTACCTAAAGTCTGTTTAAATGGAGAACCAAATTGTTTTCTTATTTCATTTCCATATTCTTCTATACGTTGTACATCAGCATCAGGAACTAATCCCCGATCATCAATAACTATACCTAATAACATATTCGTATTGCGACCGACACTGGTTACATATTTCTTCATTAACTCATCCAATGTAAACATCATATGATCCTGACCTCCCGTCCAGAACCAGCCGCCTTGGAAGGAACGGTTCCAACGTAAAGTAAAATCGGCTTCACCAGGACACCAGAAAGGAGCAAACGGATCACCATTCAGCCCGTCAATGACTAATGTACCGTCTGCATTTGTAGTTGAATCAGTAGTTGCCCAACAAGGATAAGGCGCTACGCCTTCTTCATTTCCCACCCATCTAACCAGATTCGGATGGCCATACGGACCCTGGAAAGCTATGGTGTTGGGTTGCAATTGTTGAACCAAAGAAAGCACATCTGCCCCACCCTGCTCTTTAGAAAGAACACCTCCGTCAAACCAGATCTCGAATAGTTCGCCATAATTGCTCCATAATTCAGTCAGTTGCCGGGTAACAATCTTATTGTATTCTTGCTGTGTAACGGGAGATCCTTCCTGAACCAGTCCGGGATTATCAACATACAGATAACCATTTGCAGTAGTACTGGCATAAATACCCGGCTTAATATTATATTTTTTACATGATTCAACAAAGTCTTTTACAATGTCTCCCTTCCCATCTTTCCAGGGTGAGTTTTTCACACTGTAATCATGAGCTTCAGTCGGCCATAAACTGAATCCGCTACAATGTTTAGCCACCAAAACAGCATACTTAGCCCCTAACTTTTGAGCCGTTTCTAGCCATTGATCAGTATTTAATTCTGTTGGATTAAACACAGTAGCTTCCGGATGTGTTCCCCAATTCCGGAAATTATAATCAGGTTTATAAACCGGCATATCAAAATGGATTAATACACCGACTTCCTGCTGTGCCCATGTAATTTGTCTTTCCGAAGGAAAAACAATAGTTGTAGATTCTTTTTCCACACAAGACAAAAGGAAACTAAAACTAAGGAAAAGAATGATTAATTTTTTTGTATTCATACTATTTCTTCTTTTGAGGACATATATAATCCTATTTCTGATAGCTGAGGTATATCTCTGGTCTGTTGTATCCGGATTCTTACTTTATCAGTTTCAACAGTATTAAAGCGTAAAATTCTTTTATATCCAATGGTCGTACCTTTAGCAACTTCAACCCATTGATCATTCAGCCGGCATTCTAATATAAAATTCTCAACCCGCTGTCCTTCCGTTATATTTTCTTGTAATACTAATCTGTCAAATTCTATTTTTTCAGGAAATTCCAGTTCTAAAGATTTATTCTCATTTCCCTGCCAGTAGGTATTTAATTCTCCATCTGTTAAGTTTTTCTTATCTCCGGAAACGTTTTTCGCTTTGTCTACTAAGTTAACAGCAAACGTTTCTTTCAATATACGTCGCATCTCATGTAAACTATGAACATCATTTTCATGAATAAGTCCTCGTTTATCCGGTGGCAGATTTAATAATAGTAATGAATTTTTTCCAATGGAACTATAATATATATCAATCAGTTTCTGAGGTGATTTAACCAGTGAGTCTTCTTCAGGATGATAATACCAACCCGGACGAATGGACACATCTACTTCCGAGGGGTACCAGATAACCCCTTTGGCATCAGCTAATTTTTCACGACTTCCTAAATCGACTTCCATTTTATCCCCTTCAGGCTTAAAAGTTCCGGTTCCCGCTTCTTGTTGCGAGGATGCGGCGATATCGTCAAGAGTAGCGGCGGCGGCAGGAATTACACTCCATTCTGTATCACGGCCATATCCGCTTTCTGTCCCTACCCAACGGACATCCGGTCCCATAACCGCAATAACCGCTTCGGGTTGTAATTGGCGGATTACCTCATAATACCGTTTAAAATCATACACTTGTTTTTTCCCGTTAGGTCCTTCTCCACAAGCACCATCAAACCATACTTCAGCTATTGGCCCGTATTGTGTCAACAATTCAGTCAACTGATTTACAAAATAATCATTATACTGATCGGTTCCATAATCCGGATGATTCTGATCCCAGGGTGACAGGTAGACAGCAAACTTTAAGTCATATTCCTTGCAGGCTTCCGAAAGGTCTTTTACCAGATCACCTTTCCCCTCTTTCCAGGGAGTAGAAGCTACCGAAAAGTCAGTATAAGCCGATGGCCATAAACAAAAACCATCATGATGCTTGCAGGTCAGTAAAATCATTTTCATGCCCGCATCCTTCATTACACGCGCCCATTGCCGGGCATCAAGAGATTCTGGATTAAATAATTGAGGATCTTCTTTCCCACTCCCCCATTCCAGATTGGTAAAAGTATTGACACCATAACAGACAAAGCCCGTAAACTCCATCTCCTGCCATTTAAGCTGCCGCTCAGAAGGAACCACATGAGCTGCTAAACGTGCTTTTTCCTCTAAAGTTATTTGTTCGGGATATTTATAGGAAGTGATATATCTTTCGTTTGCTTTTTCAGTACAAGCAAATAATATGAGAAACCATACCGGTAAAATAAGAATAAAAAGTTTTTTCATATGAATAAATATTTAAAAAGGCAACTATGGAATTCGCAATATGTTTATCGCCTTGGGCGTCTACAGTTTTTATATGCTCTTTTCATGGCTTAAATTTTTAAGGGTGTACCTATTTATTAGGTACACCCACAAATATAATAATTATTTATTCCCAACCCGGATTCTGTGGCAACAGATTAGGATTGTAGTTCAGTTCATCTGTTGGAAGAGGTTGTAAATACAATTTATCATTCCATGTCCGTTTGAAACCGGGATAAAGTACACGATAGTCATTTGTTTCCGGATCACGTGCTCCTAAATATGTTTTAGGGTTTTCCAATAGTTTACCGGCTTTCCAACGACAAAGGTCATACCAGCGGAATCCTTCACAAGCTAATTCTATACGACGTTCCCTACGTATTTCATTAATAAGCGGACTTACCGACACTTCCCAATTAGGCCAAGCAGGATCAACAAATGGGATAGTAGCTTGCATATGGGGCATAGCGACTCTATCACGTAATTTATTAATTGTTTGATCAAGTACTGCCTGGTCACATTCTCCTAATTCAGCTTTTGCTTCCGCATAATTAAGCAATACCTCCGCATAACGGAACATACAGTCGTCAATCGTACATTTTATATATTCATTATCTGCAGCCAAAGGAGAATACATTTTGTAAATACGGTATCCGGTATGTAACTGTTGTGTAAATATCGGAGAATTTTCATATTCCTCACTCCCATCTTCTGTAATAAATATAGGACGATCGGGCGTATAAATACATTGTTTCATCCTGAAATCTCTATTTTCAAATTCGCTCATATAGGTTGCATCTCCTTTGTAATCGCTACTAAGTGAAATAGGCAAACCATCTGTACGACATAAAAATGTTTCTGCAAAATCTTTCGTAAAACCACTTCCGGATTCTCTACATTCCCGCACCCGGTTATGTTGTCTTATATCCTTTTCATACTGAACATAAAGAATGGCTTCTTTTATACCTGACATATCCTGTAATTGGAAAAAAGCATGATAATCTTCTTCAGGATTACCGGTAGAATAAAGTTCAAACAAACCACTATCCATAACCTGTTTAGCTGCATCAGCCGCATGACGGAGCATCCGTTCATAATCTCCCAGATTGTGATATTTACGATATGTTCCTTCAAACAGGCAGACTCTTGACTTCATCGTTAGTGCCGCATATTTGGTAAGTCTTCCTTCAGATGATGTTTCGGGCAAGTAAATAGCCGCTTTATCTAAGCAAGCAACAATAGAATCCATCACTACCACACGCGAATCACGAGGGGCATATAATTCTTCTGAAGAGGTTGACAGGTCTTTCGTTAGCCAGGGAACATCTCCAAATTGGGTTACTTTCCAATAATATTGACATGCTTTAAAGAAAAGAACCTCACCTACATACACATTGATTTTATCCGGATCTCCTTCTACCGTGTGATAGCGTTGCAGGAAAAAATTATAGCTACGGGTAAGAGACCAGTCATTTTTACTCCATCCTCCACCGCTGACAGGAACCGTTGTTTCATTCCAAATATAAGCGGGTTTCTCCCGAACTCCTTGATTATCTGACTTATTATCTTCAGTATATCCATGTAAAATGCCAATATGGTTCGGATAAAACTGATTAACATACGTTTCCAGATCACTGGTAGTCCTCCAATAATTCTGGTCATTAATTTTATCTTTTGGATATTTTTCCATGAAGGCATCATTACAGCCTGTAATCCCCAATAAAAGAAAGAAGGCTAAAAATAAAGTTGAAAATTTCATTTTAATATTGTCTTTAAATATGTTCATAATAGTACATTTCTTAAAAACTCAGGTTTACACCGAAAGAGTATGAACGAACAAACGGATAAGCATTAACCGTAGCTAATTCAGGATCGAATGTCTTTGGCATTTTGGAATATTCCCATAAATTATCGGCATTAAAATAGACTCTCAATTTAGAAATATTCGCTTTTTCTGTTATGTATTTAGGTATGGTATATCCTATAGCCAACTGTTTCAAACGGATATAAGCTCCATTTTCCAGAAAATGTGTTTGAGAAATAGTTGGAGCTGCATTATTACTAATACGAGCGCGAGGGAAAAATGCATCTTGATTATCTTCCCGCCAATAATCATAATTCATTTTTTGGGGAACAGCCCATTCAGACGTATAATGGCTCAACCAGAAAGTACCTGAAGGTTGAATATCCCTCTTCATTGTTCCTTGGAAAAACAACGTCAAATCTATACCTTTCCACTCCCCAGTTCCTCTAAATCCAAAATTATAACGGGGTGTACTATTACCAATAATCTTTCTATCTCCGGGATTATCAACTGTCGATTCGCCATAATCAACACCGGGCTTGCCATCAATATCGGCAAATTTAATATCGCCGGCATACTGTGTATATCCTACGACTTTAGATTGATCCCAAGCTGCTGCCTCTTCGTCTGTTTTAAAGAATCCATCCGTTACGAACCCCCATATTTCACCCCATTTTTTTCCTTCATAAAAGTTATCGGATAAGCTTTTGATAGGATTGTCATATTTGGTAATTTCTGTTTGATAGTCTGCCAGATTAAAGGCTACGCTATAATTAATCCCGTTTTCCAGTAATTGCTTCCAACTTAAGGTTAATTCCCAACCGGATGTTCTTAAATCAGCCGCATTTGCCTGGGGTTCACCTGTTCCTAAAACAGCGGGCAATGCTTTTGATTTGGTAAGCATATCTTTGGTTGTACGGGCATAGTAATCAAATACACCTGTCAATTTGTTATCAAGCAGCCCAAAATCAAAACCTATATCCCATTGTGATACGGTTTCCCATGTTAACATATCGCTTACCAATCCTGGAGCATATACACCCATTGGTTTCGCTCCACTAAATAAATAATCGACTTCTCCTGTTCCATAAGTTGAGATATAAGGATAATAATCACCTACTGCCTGATTCCCCAATGAGCCATAAGATCCTCTAATTTTAAAATCATTTACAATATCTTTTATAGGGAACCAGAAATCTTCATTAGAGAGTCTCCATCCTGCAGAAAAAGAAGGAAAGAATTCGAAACGGTCGTCTTTGGGGAATCGGGATGATCCGTCATAACGACCATTTACTTCAAGAAGATACTTTTCATCAAATATATAGTTCAAACGGAAGAAAGCACCTCTGGTTCGCCATTCATTTTCATAATCAGAAACAGCACGTTCGCCGGTAGCTAGCGACAAATATGGAATATCATTAACAATCAGATTATTGCGACTCAAGCCAACACCTTTTGATGTATTTCCTTCCTGATTGAATCCGACCATACCTTTCAAATGATGTTTTTCAGCAAACTTTTTATCATATTCCGCATAAATATTAAATACATCATATTGAAACTCATTTTTATTATATCTTACCTGGTTAGGTGATGTATGAGGGAAGATTACGGCTGGTCCTGCTGCATCATAATCCCAATATTCGCGCACATGATTCTTAAATGAATAATTGTAATAATTATACGTGTAATCCATGTTCACTGTAAATCCTTCAAACGGTGTCAGTTTTAGCAATCCTGTGGCCATCATATTATTATTTCTCATTTTAGCAGAACCTCCCAGTGACTGCCATGCAGCCAAGTTAGTAAAATAACCATTACCTGAATAAGCTGCAAAGTTTCCGTCTGGATGATATAATGGCATAATCGGCCGACTGTCACCTGGTATAGTAGCTCCTATAGAACTATTACCGTATTTATTTTGTGGTCCTGTATCCATATCAACGATCGAAATGTTGGCTCTTAATCCGATTTCGATCCACGAAGCTGCCTTATAAGTTATATTTTGTAAGATATTATATCGTTTGTAATCTTCGTCTGTCCACTTGGAAATACCATCTTGTTTAAAGAATCCGGCAGAAGTAAAATATTTCACATCTGGGTTCCCTCCCTGGATACTTACATTATATTGTTGCATCGGGTATGATTTCTTATTGAGGACATTATACCAATCTGTATTTCCACAATATCGATAAGTATTAGCCGCATCATCAGGATGATTGAATACAGGCAGATTGTTTACCGGATCATTATAGTAAGCATTAACATGCTGCATAGTAATATCATCAAAATACGGCCGACCCTGGGAAGTCGTATTCGCATCGTTCATCCATTGAGTATATTGTTTTGAATCCATATACTCGGGTTTCACCGTAGGCTTATTAATAGAATAGTTCGCACTAAAAGACACAATTGGTTTTTGAGTAACAAAACCGGTTTTTGTTGTAATCAAAATAACACCAAAAGCTGCACGTGCACCGTAGATTGCAGCAGAAGCCGCATCTTTCAATACTGTAACATCTTTTACATCTGACGGGTTCAATAGGTTGGGATCCATCTCTATACCATCAATAAGTATTAGCGGACTTCCCTGTCCGGACATATTAGTTATACCACGAATATTAAAGGTAGATCCTGTTCCCGGAGCACCACTGGAAGATGTTATAGTTAAGTTCGGGATAACTCCCTGAAGTCCAGCGCCAAGATTTGTCAAAGGCCTATCTTCCAGAACTTCCGAGCTTACAGTTGATACTGCACCAGTAAGATTTGCTTTTTTCTGTGTACCATAACCTACTACCACAATCTCTTCCAATGTTTTATTATCTTCAACCAATACAACCGTAACATTGGTCTGATTACGTATAAGTACTTCCTGTGTGTTATAACCGATATAGGAAATTACGATTGTCGAGCGTTCCGGAATTTCTAAAGCAAAACGACCGTTGAGGTCAGTTGTTGTTCCGTTAGCGGCATCGTCTTTTTGTAAAATATTGGCACCGATAACTGACTCACCGTTTTCATCCATTACGACTCCCACTATTTTCTTTTTAGCTTGTTGTGGTAAGTGTATCTCTTTTTTGTAGATATTAATATTTCTGTCCTTAATGGTATAAGCCAGGTGTGTACCCGTCAAAGCTTTGTCTAATACATCTTCTACTTTTACATTATCTACATTCATATTATTCACACGGACATGTTGTACATCCGCATCTACATAGAAAAAAAGAAATTCACTTTGTTTTTCAATTAACGAAAAGAGGTTAGTGAGTGTCATTTGTTCTGCCTTAAGTGAAATTTTAGCAGTTTGAGAATACGACTCTAACGCTACTGCTTGAAAAATATTAACAAAGAATAGTATAAAAGTTATTCTCATAATTAATAACATTTTTTTCAGGCCTTTAGGTAAATAGGGCCTGTAATACAAAACATTTTCCATACTTTTGTAATGATAAAAGGTTGATATTGTGCTTCTGCCACAAAGTTTGGACGCAGAGAGGCTGAAGCAGTTAATTAAATCTTTGAATTATACCGGTCGTGATCATGACCGGTATTTTCATTTAAACATGTGATCTGTCATAGGCTTTTCATTCATTAAGTTAGTATTACAATAAAATTTAACATTAAAATTTATTTGAGTCTATCAAAGACTACGAATATTATTTAATATAATATATATTTTCCTTCTTTGACCATTTAATAGGTAAACTTCGAGATACGATCTCCAGTATTTGTTCTAAAGATTGTTCTTCAACAAAAGAACCGGTAACAGTCATGTAAGGGTTTTTTAATTTATTGTTTTGTAATACGATTTGCACCTTATATTTCTTTTCCAATTCTGCAACAAGATCAACAAAGGTAGTTCTGCGATATCTGATTAAACCTTGTTTCCATAGAATCTCTTCCTCTGCATTTACGTCGCTTATTTGTATGTTATCGGTTGAATAGGTGTAAACTAATTGTTGATTAGGCGTCATTAATATCTTTTGATGAGGTGTATGAAATTCTATTGAACCTTCCACTAGTGTGGCAGTTATCTTCTCTTCTTCTGCATTAATACTTACATTAAATATCGTACCTAATACTTTTATAGCTGCATCAGTATCACCAACAGGCATTGCCACTTTAAAAGGGTTATTAATATCTCTTTTAACCTCAAAATAGGCTTCTCCTTGCAACTTAACATATCGGTTCTCTATACCGAAAGCATTGGTATAAGTAAGGCTACTATTTTTGTTTAATGTAATTTCCGTCCCATCACTCAGTGTAAAACTGGTTTTATTATCATTAGTCAAGTAAGTAAAATATTCATTTACCTTGGGATTCTTGTTATAAATAAAACCTATTGACAGTGAAATTAACAAGGCAATCGTTGCTGCTGCAGGAACCCATATTTTCCACAATTGTTTTCTTTTGTTCTGTTGTGCCTGCCTATCAATTTCTTTACGAATATTTTCTAAAGACAGTGTCGGGCTAATCTTTGCTGAAAAAGTGACTTCTGCATCCCAATAGCTTTTTAGCAGGGTAAATTCTTTCTTATTTTTTTCATCTTCATTCAACCAAGAGGTAAAAGCCAAATAATCTTCCGATGAGGCTTCCCCACTAAGTATATGTGCAATAATATAATCTATCCCAGTATTCATTTTTCCTATCTCTTTATATATAGTCGCAATAAATTAGAAAAACCCTTAGTCGAATCAAAGAATCAAGAGAAAATTATTTTTAACATCACTACTATCACTACCGACATATATATAAGCATATCAGATAAATAAAGGTGATATTGAGTCGTTTTTCAATATCACCGCAATATCACTTTTTGACAAAATAAAGTATCCCAAAAAACATTGTGATGCTCTTTAGGAACCATTACAATGTTTCCTAAAAAGGAATATAATGGTTTGTGGAAAGCATCACAATCGTTTGATAAATAGATTGTAATGAATCGGAAGATCGGCTAAGACAAATTTAAAAGTTAAGGTTGGAATATCCGGACGCTTGCAAAAAAATATAGCTCCTGTCCGATTTTAAATCGGACGTTTGCAAATAAAAATCGGACAGGAGCTATCCGAAAAAGGATGTAGATGGATTTTGTGATATCAGTTAGAACAAAGTGATATTAAAATTACAGTTTAATATCACTATTTATCAACTATAAATCAGACATATATCTCGAAAGTGATAGTAGTGATATTAAAAAACAAACTTTATGTATTCAATTACTGATTAAACAAGAGAATAATAATCAGAAATCCTGATTATCCAATGTCCAATCGTTATCAAAAAATCCAGCGGCTTCCATACCTGTAAGACCGTCTTTTAACATATCGGCACGATAAATCATCAGGTCGGGAAATCCGGTGATACCCGAGATATAATTATTGGGAGAGGTCGCACGCATGCCGGCATCTCCCGTTCCTGCAACTACACCTACAGAAGCTGTCTCGCTCTGAGGATGCGGATAAACGAAATAAGTACCTAAATCGTCACCACTGAATGTGCGTGAGCCTGCTGTAATCTTACCCTTACTTACTTGTATAGGTGCATCTTTTAATAAAAGCGTCCAGGCACGGTTGTTGTCTTTATTTCCGTAAAGTACAACATTTCTATCGGGATATTTGGCTACCGAATATTCTGTATCCGGAATAACATCTACAGAACCGTTGCCGCGATAATAGAATGTTTCGGCATCGAAACGCGCTTTATTCTGATACCATTCGTTTTCTTTAGCATTTCCTTTTGTCGCATATACAAGTACTACATTATTATCATAAGCATTCTTGAATCCTCCGTAACGTCCTGCATATTTATGCGCTTTATTTATTTCATTTTTTACTATCCATTTACCTCCTTCCAGAGCCAACACCGCTTTTTTATTTGCCGGAACCGACAAGGTCTGTCCGTCTATATGTATTATCACTTGCTGTGATTCAGGGCTTAAAGCCGGGATATCGAAAACCAACAATGCGGCATTCTCCGCTTTTGCCACTTGGATAGTGTCTCCGTTTTGAGAAGCCTTGATATTTGTAAAATCATAATGCTTTACCTGTTGTTCTACCTGAATCCAATAGTCCTTTGCCGAAATAGCGGGTGAAGCAGTATGGAAATCTATTTCTTTCACTTCTTTATCCGCAGGAATGGAATGACGAGAGAAGAACTCGAATATTGGTGCCCAGTCCACACTGTGGTTGCCAAACCAATGTTCGCCACCGGGATATTCATAGTAACAAAAATCCGTATGGAATTTGCCTAATATCTCACGCATATAGCGTGCTTGAGAAGGCGATACTACACTGTCGGCACTTCCGTGAAATATATAAACACCAGATTGTTGAAGGTTTTTAGCCAAAGTAGGTATACGGCCACCATTACCTCCTCGTTTAAATGCGTCGTAGGTCTTATGTTGGTTATGCATGTTATCACCACGTCCTCTGCCATACCCGGCAATGTCAGGATATCCGGCACAAGGAGCTACCGCAGCAAATTTATCGGGATATGTTGTTCCCAGAAACCAGGAACCATGCCCCCCCATCGAGTGACCTGTCAGATATATTTTGGATAAATCAGGCTTGAAAACTCTTTTAGCTTCTTCCAACACTTCTAATCCGTCTATTCGCCCCCACTCTTCCCAATTGAATCCGTACGGACGACGATTGGTAGCCGCGATGATATCCGTCCAATCTTTTGATTTATATGCACGCGCCTGATTACGGGCTTCTACTCCGGCTCCGTGAACAGTCAATACCATAGCTTTAGTTTCGCCAACTGATTCACGTATGGCGGGTGCTACACTATAATATTGTACGCTTCCGTCTATACGACTTATAAAAGTACGTTCGTGATGAACCGACGGCAATACCTGACGTAAGCTAATCTCGGTTTGATCGAGCACCTTACCCGATTTATCAAGTAGTTCTATTTTAGCATTGACCTCTCCCGATGTCCCTGAATTACCAATTGCGGGCAATTGGTATCTCATCTTACGAACGGTCATCGGCATGATATCCTGTGTCTTATACTCCGCAGACTGACCACTCGATAATGTAGCCCGTATTTTCAGGTCTTTTAGGGGTTTCTCGGAAACGTTTATTACCCGGATTGCAGCCCATTTACTATCATTTTCGCCGATGATGAGATCGGGAATAGTCATATCACGTTTTGTAAACATCACGGATTTATCAGGCTTCACGAGTTTAGACGCTACTTTTCCAAACCTTCCAGGAGTATATACAAATTCGTTTAATCCTTTCTTTAGTTTAATTGGAATAAGTGAATATCCAAAGTCGTAATGGTCTCCTTCATGTGGAAATCCGTTTACATATGTGCGTGTTCCTCCGGTAGTTTCCAATAATGCGATTTGTGCTTTCGGAGATTCGTAAGAAGTGTAAAGGTATGCAGACCGCATCTCAGGACGTTTAAATAGTCCTGTTTCATCAGCCTCCATAGCAGTCCATGTCCAACGAGGAAGTAGTTTCATCTCGCCTTCGCCTCTACTACGTGCCAAACGACGAAGATATTCGTCTTCGACCTGACCATCCATATTGGGATAAGATAGGTTGATAGCGACTCCGTCTTGTGGTGTTACAAATTTTCCAGCAGCATACATCCAGGCAATCATGTCCTGACCGTTGAATAGAGTTCCGGGATTGGTTCCTCCGGGCAACAAAAAACCTTTATTGAACCGATGAAAGACTTCTCCTTCGTCCGTTTTCTCAATCTTTTCCTGTCCAAATATGGTCACAATATTCTGAGCCTTGATTTGTGGTGGCAAACCTGCTCCAAACCAAATGAGCCACATAATTCCAACAAATAAAATTTGTCTTTTCATATTCTATTATTTTCTTGGTATTGAATTAAAATGTAAAGATACATCCTATCCTTTAAATAGGAAAAATATCTTTTTCTAAAATATTGTAAAGAGTTAAGGTTATGAATGAGAAGTTCATTCAACCTTTTAACGTTTCGCGGAGTTTCTTTATTGCTGTTGTCAGATGTGCTTCTACCGTTTTTACTGATATATCGAGTATTTCGGCGACTTCCTTGTATTTCAGTTTATCTTCACGTACTAATTTGAAAGCCATTTTACACTTCTCAGGTAATAAGTTTATAGCTGCATTCAGCTTATTTATTTCTTCTTTTGTTATTAATTCCTGTTCTGGAGTTGTCTCTGTATGTAGGAAAAGATCAATCAAGTTTTCATCTAAAGTTACTTTATCAATAAACTGTGATCTATAATGACTTATAGCTTTATTTCGGGCTATAGAATAGATATAGGAGTCGAAGTTATTTATTCCGGATAAAGACTTTCTATTATCCCATACGGCAAGGAATGTATCTGAGACAATCTCTTCTGCTTCTGTTTGCAGGGTGACATAGGGATACACAAACCGAATAAGCCGTTGATAGTATAACATATACAATGACTTAAAAGCATTCTGCGAGTTATATAATATTATCTCGCTAATCCAGTGAGAAATGTTTTCGGTTTGTTTTTTCAATAAGTATTTGGATTAGTTTTAACATTTCAATCGTAAATATAGAGAAAATCTTATAAAAGTGTATATTTGTCAACAAATGATTAAAAATATAAATAGAAAACAAACATGAAGAAACTATGCCTGACCGCGCTTGCATTATGCGTATTACTGTCGTGTGGCGAAAAGAAAACGACAGAAGAACTTACTCTTTCTGGATTGAAACAATCGGACTTTGTAGCTCAAGAACAAGGAAAACCAACGGCTTTGTATATCCTTAAAAATGAAAATGGAGCAGAAGCCTGCATTACTAATTACGGCGGACGCCTGGTATCTGTTGTGGTTCCTGATAAAAACGGAAAGATGACAGATGTTGTACTCGGATATGATAAAATTGCTGATTATCTGGCTTCAGACGGAAACTTCGGTGCATTGATCGGTCGTTACGGTAATCGTATCGCACACGGTAAATTCACATTGGATGAAGTGGAATATACACTTCCTCAAAATAACAACGGACATTGCTTGCATGGTGGCCCTAATGGATTTCATACTCGTATGTGGGATGCAAAACAAATCGATGATCAGACATTAGAATTAGCATATATTTCTGCCGATGGTGAAGCCGGATTTCCCGGTAAACTTAATGTAAAAGTTACTTACAAGCTGACCAATGATAATGCTATCGATATTAAATATGAGGCAACGACAGATAAAGCTACTGTTGTCAATCTTACTAATCATAGCTACTTTAATCTTTCAGGAGTTTCTGGTTCAACTATATTAGATCAGATCATTATGATAAATGCTGATGCTTATACACCGGTTGACGAAACACTTATTCCTATTGGCGATCTGCCTTCTGTAGAAGGAACTCCAATGGATTTAAGAACTCCGGTGGCTATTGGTGCACATATCAATGAAGACTTTGAACAGTTAGTCAGAGGCCGTGGATATGATCATAACTGGATACTAAACTCAAAAGGAGACCTTACTAAGCTAGCGGCTAAAGCTGTATCTAAAACAAGTGGAATAGCTATGGAAGTATACACCAATGAACCCGGTGTTCAGTTCTATACAGGTAACTTTATGCAAGGAAATGATAAAGGTAAACATAGCGTTATTTATCCGCATCGTGGCGCTTTTTGCCTGGAAACACAACATTATCCGGATAGCCCCAACCAACCACAATTCCCAAGTACAGTTCTTCGTCCCGGTGAAAAATATATGAGCAGATGCGTTTATAAATTTACTGTTGAGCAGTAAATTTTAATTGAAAACTGAAAGTTGAAAATTGAAAATGATCTCACAAACCGTTTTCAATTTTCAACTTTCCATTTTCAATTTCATATCGTTCATGGAATGATATGATGTATATATTTATTCTTCTTTCCTAAAGGTCTACCTTTAATTGTATAACCTATACTCCAATATAAATATTGTGCCTTACTGAATCGGCCAGCTCTTATTCCGAACGTTGCGAAAATATCATCTTTTAAATAAAACTTAGCTCCTGCTATCTGATAAAAACGGAAATCATATTTATTTCCATGCAATAAATTATAACCAAAATTCGCGAAGAATGATAATTGTTCGAATGTTAATTCACCTTTTACAGAAAGTCCTACAGAGAATCTCTTATGTGCAGGTCCTAATTTAATACGGTCATATAATTGACCATCTTCAGGATTCATTTGTCTCCAGGCCTGCACTGCTGAACTTTCATCATAAACTATCTCCAGGCTTGGTCCCCATTTATATTTATAATTCTTTACAAACATGGTTGCATAACTAAGGGCAAAGACTTTGAAATTCTTATCAATCAGTCTTGAAGGCAAACCTGTTCCTAATGTATCGAACCTTATCTGTCGGGATGAACTGGTAAACATTATGTCGTAATCAATACGTTTTTCTAATGGAGGAGGTTTCAATGATTCCGGATCTTTTATTTCAGGTTTTGTATAATTGAAATTATAAACCAACTCAACAAATGGAGCAGCCATATTAATACCTTTGTTGGGCAGACGCATCGCTCCATTAGAAAAATGGCTAAGTCCTAATCCAAAGTGGAGATCCCATCTATCGGAGAGCACTTTCTTAAAATAGGCATTTATACCTAAATGCGCATTTGAGGAAGAACCTAAAGCTATATTTTCCGGATTATCGAATACATCAAACGGCTTCCAATTGAAAGACATCCCTAAGTTCAACTCATATTTAAGTGAAAGTGTAGACGAAAAGGTTTTCAGATTTCCTCCCTGGAATAGATAAACAGATATAGGTTGTCCCAGCGCATCTTTGCCAAAGATCTTAGCAGTATATACTCCTATCCCATAATAGGGCATTCCATAAGCAATATCTTCCCAGCTATCACCTGTTGAATAGGTTCCAAATTTCAATGATACAGCGGCATATCCCGGAATGCATCCTTCCCGTATATAATCATTAGTTGGAAGAACAAGACCTCCCATACCGTTCAATGCCAGAAAACGCGGCGGAACCTTTTTCGTGACAGAACTATCGGGAGAAAGGGAGTTATCAGCCCCCACTCTATTTGTTAGTAGTAAAATAAACAATAGAAGTAGAACTTGTCTTTTCATCTTTCAGTTAAAACGCATCAGAATACAATTAGAATAAGTTATAATTAGTCCTCAACACTTTAAATTCAGTACGACGGTTTATCTGATCCGCTATTTCCTGTTGTTCCGGAGGAAGAGGCAACACAAATTCTTCTGTCAGAACATCTCCTTCATTTAAAAAGTCAAATTCTTCCGCCATTTTCTTATTAATAACCTTAGGCACGCTCTCTCCATATCCTTTTGCCTCCATACGGTCTTCCGCTATACCTCCTGCGATCAGATAATCAACTACAGATTGAGCTCTACGCTGAGCCAACCGCTCATTGTATTCATCAGTTCCTTTTCTATCGGTATGTGCACCTAACTCTATCGTAACATTCGGATTATCATTCATCATCCTTATCATTTCATCAAGCGCCTCTTTTGATTCAGGACGAAGTGTTGCTTTATCAAAATCATAGAAAATGTTTTCAATAACTACGGGACGATGAATAGGTGACAGGAAGAAGTCTACAATATAAGTTTCGTTCTTTTCTTCCGGACCTGTTCGCAATTCAAAATTCTGGTTCAGATAGCCGCGTGCACTTGCCATCATTACGTAACTTATATCACGTTCTAATTCTACACGATAGGTTCCGTCTCTTTTTACAATGACTTTTTCATTTAGTCCGTCACGACCCACAATACGAATCGTAGCATCCTCAATCGGATATTCCTCAACATCAAAAACGATACCCTCTATAAAGATAGTAATAGTAGGTAATTCAAACGAGTAAATATGATCACTTCCTCGAGCATCATTTCGGTTTGAACTGAAAAAACCTTTTTCCTTTTTACCTTCAAAAGTTATACCGAAATCATCAGCCATTGAATTTATTGGAGCCTGCATGTTCTCAACATTCCAGGTCCCTGTACTGTCCAGAGTGGCTTTGAATAAATCTAATCCTCCCATTCCGGGATGTCCGTTTGATGAAAAATATAAGGTAACCGAATCACGCGCATATGGAAACATTTCGTCTCCAGGTGTATTAATCTGAGGACCCAGATTTTCCATTGGTCCGAAGTCATTACCTATTGCTCTTGTCCGAAAAATGTCTTTTCCTCCATAGCCACCAATAGCATCAGATACAAAATAGAGATATCTCCCGTCAGGAGTGATAGAAGGATGACCTAATGCTGTGACCGAATCTTTTACAATATTAACCCGAGTACCTTTACTCCATTTAGCACTGCTCCGGCTTGAACTATAAATCTCTGCTGTACGCGGCCCTTCGGGGTCTTGAGCACAATAGGTATAATACATAGTACTCCCATCTGCAGTAAATGATGGGGTTCCCTCATCAAACTCAGTATTCACTTCATCTTCGAGTTCTTCCGGATTGAGCCAATTCCCGTTTTCATCTTGTTTTACGACAAAAAGATTATTGTTATTCATTCCTGTTATAGCACTTTTCTGGGCATCTTTATCTCTAGTTCTGGATGATGCAAAATAGAGCTGGTCATAACTTGTTCCGTTATACATCGGACTAAATTCAGAACGCCTTGAATTGAATTTCTCCATCCTCCGTACCGTATAACGGGTAGGATTTTTCCGCCATTCCGGAGCTAATTCGCAGCCCTCTATGCCATTTAAGGCAATTATACTGGTTGGATTATCTTGTAAATATTCCGTGTAAGATTTAATCGCATCGTTGTATCGTCCTGATTTATGATACATAAGTGCCAAACGCAAATTAACAATACTGTCGGGATATGTATAACGCAACGCATTCATATAGCCGCTGATAGCTCTTGGTGTATTATTTATAAGCCGATAACATTCAGCCATACGATAAGCTATATATCCACGAAGATCTCTGTTTTTTGTATCGGTTTTAGTATATACCTTACGATATATTCCGGCTGCATCATAGTATTCACCAATCCTGTATTTTTCATCCGCATCAGAAAGTTTTGCTGATTTACAGGAGAAAAAGAAAAGACCTATTAAAAAGAATAGTATGTATTTTGTGGTACGTTTTGCCATCCGATGCTTAATTGAGCTTGCAAATATAACGAAAACACTTTGTTGTTATTGCCTATTAGATAGTTTCAGCTGGAAATTAATAGTTTTCAAAGCAAAAGTGAACTGTCACCGTAACTAAGAAAACGAAAATCATGGGTAAGCGCATATTCGTAGATTTTCTTCCAATCTCCTTTTACAAATGCAGAGATCAATAACAAAAGTGTACTTTTAGGTTGATGGAAATTGGTGATAATTCCTTTGACAATTTTAAAAGAATATCCCGGCGCAATTAAGATTTGAGTCGCAGTTATAAGTGTATCCATATGATGTCGCTCCAAGTATTTGACTATCTCATTCAGTGATTCTTCTACGGAAAGTCGGTTATTAGCTTCCTTATAGGGCATCCATTGCTTAACGACTAATTCTTCCGAGGTAGCATCAGGATTTGTAGCCAAGATCACTCCTATATAATACAAACTTTCCAATGTGCGGACAGAAGTAGTACCTACTGCTATAATTTTACCTATTTTACTTCGTATATGCTCAATTGAGGAACGATTTACGGAAATGTATTCTGTATGCATTTCATGTTCTTCAATGGTTTCGGTTTTTACAGGTTTGAATGTTCCTGCTCCTACATGTAAAGTCAGTTCTTCACGTTCGAAACCTTTTGAATCAAGATTTGCGAGTACTTCAGGGGTAAAATGAAGTCCTGCTGTAGGTGCGGCAACAGAACCTTTAATACGTGAATATACTGTTTGATAAGTATCCAAATCGCTCTCCTCGGTCTCTCTATGCAAATAGGGAGGAATAGGCAGTACACCTGCTGATTCGAGTATATCTGCAAAAGTAAAGGAGTCATTATTCCAGGAGAATTCTACCAGATGAGTATCCCCATAAGATTTGAGTTTTTCAGCATATAATTCAACATGGATTCCTTGAATATTTACTGATTTAGAGAGTATACCCTTTTTCCATTTCTTTGAATTACCTACTAAGCAAGTCCAACGACAAGATTTGGTTTGTTGAAATATTAAAGCGTAATCGTGTGGTTCAATCGGCTCCAGACAAAAAACTTCTATCCGCGCACCTGTTTCTTTATTGAAAAGAAGACGCGCTTGAATAACCCGTGTATTATTGAATACCAAAAGAGAATCTTCAGGCAGATAATCGGCAATATGTTTAAAAACACTTTCACTTATTTCCCCTGAACGATAAAGCAATAGTTTTGACTCATCCCTTTGTGCTAACGGGAATTTAGCAATTCTTTCCTCGGGTAACGAATAATTGTATTCGTCAATATGTATTTGTTTAGTTTTTGCTGTCATTCTTTTATATTCTGGGCAAAATTAATGAACTTTGTCGGCATAACAATCTGAAAACATAAGATATGAATATTAAAATAGGTGATAAGGTACGTTTCCTCAATAGTGTAGGAGGTGGAATTGTAAAAGGTTTTCAAGGAAAAGATACAGTATTGGTTGAAGATGAAGATGGTTTTGAGATTCCTGCCTTAATGCGTGAAGTAGTAGTGGTTGAAAGTCTGGATTCCCAGAAATATACTAAACCGACATCTCCACAAATACAGACTCCTGTTACACCTCCACAACCTGAACCGGAGCCTGAAAACACCATTATCGAAGAAACGCCGGAAGGAGAACGCCTGAGTGTATATCTTGGTTTTTTACCAATAGATCCTAAAAACTTTCAGCAAACAGGTTATGAAACGTATTTAATTAATCAAAGCAATTATTACTTGTTTTTTAATTACATGAACAGACAGCATAACAGCTGGGTAAGTCGTTATAACGGATTAGTTGAACCAAATACAAGGATTTTCTTAGAAGAATTTGAAAAGGAAGATTTGAACAGCCTGGAACGTGTGTGTATCCAATTCATCGCTTTCAAAAAAGATAAACCTTATTCTCTAAAAAATGCAATCTCTGTAGAATTACATATCGATATTGTTAAGTTCTATAAGATACATTGCTTTATGGATAATGATTTCTTTGAAGAAGACGCACTCATTTTCCCGGTCATACGCCATGATGTGCCTGAAAAAGAATTATTAATATCAAGTACCGAACTGCAGGAAGCCATGCAGCAGAAAGTAAGGATCGATCAGCCTCAACCCAAATCTCCAAGAAAAAGAATAACACCTCCTGTACTTGAAGTGGATCTCCATATTAATCAACTACTTGATAACACAAGTGGTATGAGTAATGCAGATATGCTGGAATATCAACTAAATAAGTTCCATGAAATACTTCAACAATATGCAAATCAGAAAGGACAGAAAATTGTCTTTATACATGGAAAAGGAGATGGTGTTCTGCGTAGTGCAATCGAAAAAGAATTAAAGACAAAATACAAACAATATTATTATCAGGATGCCTCTTTCCGTGAATATGGATTCGGCGCGACGATGGTAACAATTAAATGAAAGATATAAAGCATATTGCTTCAGACCGATCGCATAATACTCTTTGTTATGCGTTCTGGATAATTACTTTCAGCGTTCTGGTTATTTTTCTTCAAACCCGGCATGCTTTTCACTTTTACTGTTTAGAACAAAATCAACTCTTTCAAAATACACGGCATTACATAATAGAAAACTTGTTTCAACCCGGAGGATTAGCTCTTGTAATCTCAGAATTTCTAGTCCAGTTCTTTTTATTGCCTTATATGGGTGCGATTATTTCAGCTCTACTAATATGTATTGCCGGATTATTTACTTCGCTCATCCTAAATCGTATCAGCACTAAAACAAACGTCGGTGTTTTAGGAGCTATTCCGGCACTTATGCTGCTGTTTATTATGTTTGATTTCAATTATCTTACTTATGGCACAGTCGCTTTTATTTTTGCAGTAATTACATTATGGGGAGCGTTATCCATTAACGATTTTAGAAAGAGGCTGATTGTACATTTTATTATGACTTTTATTTTATTCTTTATAGCGGGACCTGTATATGTACTATACGCATTATCTGCAACGCTATATGAATTGATAAGCAAATCCGCGGGTAACTATCTCGCACTTTTTATATTATTAGAAGCCGTTTTGATAGCAATAGGGAGTGTCTATTTCCTCTTATACCCACAATATCATTTTGCTATTTTACCGGATGCTTACTATCATTATAGAAAAGAACCGAATATACATCTCTATTTTTCATGGATATCGTTTATTCTTGTAATTTTAACAGCTCTTCTGGTTAGAAAGGTTGAAGTCAATACAAAAAAACAATATATTCTTCTTGGAGCACAAACGATATTGGTCGTCATATTATGTATTTGGGGAATACCCAGATATGACGACTCAAAATCATACAGAGTAAAAGAACTGGATTACTATTGCCGTACAGAACAATGGGATAAAATCCTTGAACGTTGTAAAGGGAAACTCACTAATTATCTTTACATGTGTTATGCTAATATGGCTTTAATGGAAAAAGGAATGCTGGGCGAGAATGTATTCTCTTATGATCAAAAAGGACCACAAGGAATTTTGGTTGGTTGGAACATGACTGCTCCCATCTCTGTTTTGTTAAGCGATGTCTATTTCGCCGTGAATAATACAGGGATGTCTCAGAAAATGGCTTTTGAAGCCTATATCGGCACAGCAACTGCCAGTAACCCGCGGATATTAAAACGTTTAGTACAAACTAACCTTATTTTCGGATGTTATCCCGTAGCCGAAAAATACATCAAGATATTGGAAAACACCCGGTGTTATAAAACGTGGGCAAAAGAACACCGCAAATACCTTTATAATGATAATATAGTGGAAGCAGATCCTGTATTAGGCATAAGACGTAAATCTTTGGCGCATGATAATTTCCTTTCTCTCGCAGAAGGGTTAGATCAAGATCTTATCCGAATGGCAGAATATAATCCGTCATACAAATCAACCATCGAATTTGTCGGCGCATACTATTTATTGGCCAAAGAAATGCAACATTTTGGAAACCTGATTCATAAATATTATGGAACTGAGGTATTGCCTATGCTACCCAAAAGTTTTCAGGAAGCTATAATCACACTTTTTGAAAAGGATCCGGAAAAATGGAAAGAATATAATATCTCTGATCATACAATAAAAAGGTTTCAGGAATTTAAAAAACAAATACTGGCAAATAAAAAGAATCCGGATATTCTACCCGGTCTATTAAATAATGCATATGGCGATACCTTCTGGTTTTATTTCATGTTTAAGTAGCAAATGAATAAAAATATACTCATATTACTCCTGTTTCCGATATTATTTTCATGTAAACAGACAGTTCCTGAAAGTACAGAAGTGGATCGTTTACCTGACATATTTCCAGATTATCAGGAAGTAACCATCCCTCCTAACATAGCACCGCTAAACTTTAAACTGCTGACTCCGGGTAAAGAGGCCTATGCAGTCTTTACAACCGAGGGGGCTGAGCTTATTGTAAAGTCAAAGAAAGAACAATTCAGAATACCGATATCCAAATGGAAAGAATTGTTGAAAATGGCAACAGGTAAATCGATTTCAGTAACCCTTCATGTAAAGGAAGACAAATGGATAAGCTATAAACCCTTTCAATTGTATGTCGCTAAAGAACCTGTTGATCCCTACATCGCTTACCGTCTGATTGAACCGGGTTATGCCTTATGGAACAAAATGGGAATATACCAGAGAAATATTGAAACATTTAAGGAAAGCCCTATCATGGAAAATAGACTGACAGATGAGAACTGTATGAACTGCCATTCATTCTGCATGCAGGATCCTGACAGGATGTTGTTTCATATGCGTGAAAAAAATGGAGGCACATACCTTATTAACGGTAACAAAGTTGAAAAGTTAAATACTAAAACAGACCAAACTATCTCTGCACTCGTTTATCCGTCGTGGCATCCGTCAGGTAGATATGTTGCTTTTTCCGTGAATAATACTAAACAGTTGTCACATTCCAATGACCTTAATAGAATTGAGGTATATGATGAAGAATCGGATGTGGTAGTATATGATATTGAAAAACATCAGATAATTACAGCCGCTCCACTGTTTTCTAAAAAAGCCTATGAAACATTTCCTTCTTTCTCACCCGATGGAAAAACCCTTTATTTTTGTTCCGCAGATTCTTTGCCGATGCCGGCTTCATATAAAGAATTAAAATATAACCTTTGTTCCATCTCTTTCGATCCGGAAAGCCGGACTTTCGGTTCAGAGGTAGATACATTATATAATATGTCAGAAGGTAAAAGCGCTTCTTTTCCACGTATATCACCTGATGGTAAATTCTTGCTTTATACATTATCAGGTTACGGCAATTTCTCTATCTGGCACAAAGATGCCGACCTGCATATGATAGACCTTTCTACTAAAATCAGTAACCGGATGGATACACTCAATTCGCCGGATGTGGAAAGCTATCACTCCTGGAGTAGCAATAACCGTTGGGTGACGTTCAGTAGTCGGAGGATCGACGGATTATATACACGTCTTTATATCGCATATATCGATGAAGAAGGACAAGCCGGCAAGCCATTCCTACTTCCTCAACACGACGTCGATTTCTATGAACGTTTTATGAAGTCCTACAATATTCCTGAATTTATTACCGGTAAAGTAAAAGACCGCCGGTTACAATTAAAAAATAAAGCAATCAACGACAAAGGGATCAATGTTCGTTTCGAATCTAAAGAATTCATTCGTGCAAAGAAAGAAGAAGATTCCTCTAATATATATAATTAATAAAACAGACGATGGCAATTGAAACTGAACGCAAATTTCTGGTAAAAGGAGATTTTTCTCCATATGTTCAAAGCGCTAAACGCATTAGTCAGGGGTATATCTGCGCGGATCAGGGGCGGACAGTACGTATTCGCATAGCCGGAGAAGAAGGATTTCTGACTATTAAAGGTCCGTCCGATGAAAAGTTCTGGAGCCGATATGAATTTGAACAAAAAATACCATTGGCAGATGCCGAAGAATTGATGAAATTATGCATTTCGGGTATCATTGATAAGGTTCGCCATTATATACCCTTTGGTCAGCATATATGGGAAGTGGATGTATTTCATGGTGAAAATGAAGGTCTTGTTGTTGCTGAAATAGAATTATCTTCCGAAAACGAAACATTTGAAAGGCCGGATTGGTTAGGTACAGAAGTGTCATTAGACAGGAGATATTATAACTCTATGCTGTCTAAGGCACCTTATAGTCAATGGAAATAAGTTTTTAAATGGATGTAAGGAGTATTTTAGTTCTTATATTTCAAATACTGTATATTGTCACAATCCTTGGAGTGACTACAGTTATCATATCCGAAAACAGGAATCCACAGAAAACAATATCCTGGATTTTGGTTCTCACTTTTTTACCTGTTATTGGGCTTATTCTTTATTTGTTCTTTGGAGAAGATCACAGAAAAGTCTGGCGTATCAATAAGAAGATGAACAAAGGGCTGGAAGGAAAAGACCTTCCTTATTTCGAACTATTTGATAAAGAAATTCCGAATGATTCCTATGTAAAATTAAAAACACTTCTTAAAAATGTAGGATACGCACCTGTACTAAGTGAAAATAGTGTCGATATTTTGACAAGTGGTGAAGATAAATTCCGTCAGCTTTTTATCGACATAAACAATGCGACCAAACATGTACATTTATTATATTACAAAATTGCCGATGATAAAATAGGAAATGAATTAAAGAACCTACTGATAAAAAAGGTTGCCGACGGAATTGAAGTCAGAGTAATATATGATGACGTAGGTTCTATAAAAACTAAAAACCGCTTCTTTCGTGAAATGAAAGAAGCAGGAATAAAAATAGAAAGTTTCCTACCTATAAAATTCCCGTACCTGGCCAGACGGGTAAACTATAGGAATCACAGAAAAATAGCAGTCATAGATGGGCAAATTGGCTATATAGGAGGTATAAACATTGCAGACTGTTATATAGAAGGAATAAAATGGGGCATATGGCGCGATACTACCATCCGTATTGAAGGAAAAGGAGTTTATGGACTGCAGGTTATTTTCCTGTTAGACTGGTATTACTCACATAAAGAAGCCCTTAATACATCTCCTTATTTCCCTTCTTTACCTTCTTTACCTTCTCTGGGAAACAATTCCATGCAAATCGTATCGGCAAGTCCGTTAGAAAAATATGAAAGTATGACGGAAGGTTTCTTTCAGGCAATAAATGGAGCTAAAGATTATATTTATATTCAAACCCCTTACTTTATCCCTACCGACCGTATCATTAAGGCTATGCAAACAGCGGCGATGAGTGGAGTGGATGTCAGGCTCACCATACCGGAAAGATCCGACAATTACTTTGTAACCGCAGCAACATACTCTTCTATTTCTGCCCTACTAAGCTATAATGTGACTGTATATTTATATACAACAGGTTTTATTCATTCTAAAATGATCGTTATCGATGATTCACTTACTATCATCGGCTCTGCTAATATGGATGTTCGCAGTTTTGAATTGAATTTTGAAGCCAGTGCTTTTATTTATAGTGAAGATACAGCTAAAAAGGGGAAAAATATTTATCTTCGAGACTTGGAAGACTCCAGGCCGGTTGCATTATCCGAGTGGGAAAATAGGTCGCGGTTACGCAGATATTTTGAATCGTTAATGCGATTACTGACTCCGCTGTTATAATCAAAATGAAAATATAAACATTCAACACAATGAACAAAACAATAGGTATACTACTCTCAGCCATTCTTGCTCTACCGGCCTTTGCGGACGAAGGCATGTGGTTACTCCCATTGGTAAAGCAACAGAAATATGCAGCTATGCAGGCATTAGGACTTCAACTCCGGGATTATGATATTTACAATCCGGACTCATCATCCCTAAAAGATGCTGTAGTGATCTTTGGGGGAGGATGTACCGGGGAAGTCGTATCTCCGGAAGGCCTTATTTTTACCAACCATCATTGTGGCTACGGCCAAATTCAGCAACATAGTTCTTTAGAGCATGATTACCTGACGGATGGCTTCTGGGCTATGAACCGTAATGAAGAACTTCCTAATCCCGGCCTGACCGTTACATTCATCGATAAAATGGAAGACGTAACGGAATATGTGTTAGCGGAATTAAATAAAGAGACTGACACTGAAAGCATGGATTTCCTCTCTTCCAAATATTTAAATGGACTGGCTAAACAAAAAGTCGGGGAGCAATTTTTGCAGGATAATCCGGGAACGGAAGTCGAGATTCGTCCTTTCTATGGAGGAAACCAATATTATATGTTTATCAAAAAAAAATATTCGGATGTGCGTCTGGTTGGTGCGCCCCCTTCATCTATAGGGAAGTTCGGTGCAGATACCGACAACTGGATGTGGCCTCGTCATACCGGTGACTTCGCCGTATTCCGGGTATATGCCGACGCAAACGGTGATCCTGCAGAATATTCAGAAACGAATGTGCCGCTCCGGCCTAAGAAATGGCTGAAAATTTCATTGAAAGGTGTGGAAGAAAATGACTATGCGATGATGATCGGTTTTCCCGGACGTACCAACAAGTACTATACTTCCTGGGAGGTAGCTGAAAGAAGAGATATAGATAACACGGTTCGTATTAATATGCGGGAAATACGTCAGGAAGCCATGCTGGAAGAAATGCTTAAAGATCCTGCCGTACGTATCCAATATGCCGGGAAATATGCCGGTTCTACGAATGCATACAAGAATGCGATCGGAACCAACTGGGCAATCAATGCGCGAAATTTTGAACAAGTAAAAAAAGATGAGCAAGATAAATTGACTGAATGGTCGAAAAAAATGAATGAACCTGACTATCCTGACGCTTTGTCCGTCCTGGAACAAATCGTACACGATCGTAAAGACCTGCGTTTTTGTAGTTGGATGCTTGACGAAGCATTAATACGTGGCATTGAGTTTAGCAGGGTACCCACAGATGTTGGACCGGTGATTGATGCCTTAAAAGGAAAAGACAAGGAAGAACAACAAAAGAAAATGTTGTTGTTAGAAATGGCTTACAGACGATTTTCGGATAAAGATTATTCCGCGGAAGTAGATAAAAAGATAGGGAAAGTTATGCTTAAGGAATACAGACGGCTTGTCCCGTCTTCATCACAGCCTGAATGGTTTTCTATAATTGATAAAAAATTCAAAGGGAATGTCGATCAATTTGTTGATTATTTGTTTGATAAATCGATATATGGCAGCGACACTAATTTTAATGCTTTCAAAATTCGTCCTTCAGCCAAAGTCTTAGAGAAAGATCCGATGATACTTTTTGCCAAATCCATACAAGACGAGAAAAAAGCGCTTACGGAATCCCTGGCCGGCTTTGATCTGGATTACGCCTTGGCACATCGCGAATATGTAAAAGGGTTACTTACCATGTACGGCGATCAGATCAATTTCCCGGATGCTAATTTCAGCATGCGTCTGACATACGGGCAGGTAAAAGGATATCGACCAAAAGACGCTGTATATTATAATAGCCGGACTACACTTGATGGTGTGATGGAAAAAGAAGATCCAGACAATTGGGAATTTATCGTTCCTCAACGCTTAAAAGAGTTGTATACTTCTAAGGATTTTGGGCGTTATCAAATGCCAAACGGGAAAATGCCTGTAGCGTTCAGCGCTAATACACACAGCACAGGAGGCAACTCAGGAAGTCCTGTATTAAATGCCAACGGAGAATTAATCGGAATTAATTTTGACCGGAATTGGGAAGGTGTAGGTGGAGACATCCAGTATCTTCCAGATTATCAACGGAGTATTATTGTTGATATACGTTACGTACTTTTCCTGATCGACAAATATGCCGGGGCAGGTTATTTACTGAACGAAATGGATTTAGTCGTAGAATAAAGCCAACGATTGAGGCTAACAAAATAATAAACCACAGATTCTCAGACTTTACAGATATTATCTGTCTAATTTGTGAATCTGTGGTTTTATGCTTCTTTAGAAATATAGTCTCATACTCCGAATTTATCTAAATCAGCCGCTTTTACACGGAAGATTTGTCCGTTACGAGAAAAAACTAATTCGCCGTTTTCTTTTTTCTTTTGAGAAACCAAACGTTGAAAAGCAATATTAGCTCCTTTTACTATATTTTCCTCGAATTCTCTAATTTCTTGTTCACTCATATTGTTCAAGTTTATTAAAAATCGTGGGGTTGTATATTTCCTTTTTTTCGTTTTTAAATCCTTTTGCAATCACTTCCATAGGCGACATTGAATTATCAGTTATCATCCAATAATCACTGGCGGCCAAATAAAGTTCAAATAAGTTCCTTATTCCTGACCCATATCGTCTACGAATTGTGCTTTCTGCAATGTTGTGCCCTCCGGCAGCAACTCTCATTTTTACTCGTTCTACAGCTAAATCAGGCGTATTCAACCAGAAATAGAGTAAAGTAACGTAATAACCTTTTTCCTGAGCTTCTTGCATTAATTTTACTACTGAACGAGTGGCGAGCGTGGTTTCCAAAGCAAAAGTCTCACCTGCAGCGATGAGTTCTTTCATTCGTCTATGCATTATCCGGCCAGCTTCCACCGCAACAGCGATGCTATCGGCATTGAAGGGCGACAGCCCCTTTGCAATTTCGTCGGAATTAACAAACTCTTTACACTTTAGCATCTCCGGCAATATCGTGTAGGATGCTGTTGTTTTTCCCGCACCATTGCAACCTGATATGATATACAAATACGGCACCTTCTCACATTAACGACGCAAATATAAGTATAAGTTTGATATAACAAACTTTTTTTTAATCAAATATCTCTAAAATGTCGCGAAGATGTCCTTAAATCAGGGAAGTTCGTCATACAAAACATAGGATTTCGTGTAAGATTATACCCACAACAGGTCGCTCATAATGGTGTCTGAGATGAACATTCCTTCCCTCGAAAGTAGCAGTTTGTCACCCGACCTAACCATAAATCCCCTCCGGATATAGGGCGTTGCTTGCATTAAGCAATAATTTTGTTTTTCTTCGCCAAAATCTGTCAAAACAGTAGTAAGGTCAATTCCCCACATCGTACGAAGTCCGGTTATCATATAGTCGTTATAGCGTTTAGGAACATTTAACACTTCGGTCGCGACAAATGGCAAATTATTGTTAATTCCTCGAATATACTTTGAGAGAGAAGATACATTCCACTGTCGGCTTTCTTTATTATACGAGTGGGCGGAGGGTCCGATCCCCAGATAGGTTGAGCCTGTCCAATAGGATGAATTGTGGAGGGAAAATTTGCCGGGTTTGGCAAAATTGGAGATTTCATAATGGATATATCCAGCTTCCTGTAATCGATCAATCAAATGATTAAATAAAGAGATACTGGTTTCTTCATCAATAGGAAAAACTTTGTTATTTTCAAGTAATTTATGCAAACGGGTACCTTCTTCATACGTCAAATGATAGGCCGAAATATGCGGGACTTCTAACTTCAAAGCCTCCGTCAGATTTATTTCCCATCGATCTATTGTTTGACCGGGCAACCCATAGATTAAATCAATACTAATATTATCTAACCCATTGTCTCTACATAAAGATACAGCCCGGATAGCCTGTTCCCGGTTATGGCGGCGTTCCAAGAAACGAAGATCGTCATCATGAAAACTTTGCACCCCCATACTGATCCGGTTAAAAGGCAAAGAACAAAGAGACCGGACATAATCCGGCAACATATCATCCGGATTCACTTCTAAGGTAATTTCCGCATCCCGTCTTACAGGAAAAAACCGATAAATCGTTTCGAATATCTGTTCAAAATCGGCAGATGATAGTTGCGATGGAGTACCACCTCCAAAATAGATCGTCTCAATCGTTTTATCTTCCAGATAATCTTTTTGCAACTCCATTTCTTTACAAATGGCAATGATAAATGACCGATTTAATGTCATATCTGTATTGGAATAAAAATCACAATACAAACATCGTTTCTTACAAAAAGGAATATGGATATATAGACCGGCCAATCAAATTAAACTTTCAATCGCTTCAATAAACTCTTCGGCTTGGGGATAAATTGTTTCTACCGTATCTCTGTCAAAAAAGATAAAGACATCATAATCACCACTATGTCTTTTAGCGAATAGATTAGAATAATAATTACTAAGTTTGGTTGACAACTTACCGGTTCTAACAAAATGTAATCCTAACATTTGGCGAACTCCACTATGTGTTTGAGCCTCTATATTATTGGCCAACAATAAACCTGTAACCGCATAATAGCAAGCATAGTACATTCTATTTATAGCCGCATTCCAGAATTCGTTATCAAGCATTAGTTTAGCTTCTTTCATTGTCTGATGAGCATTTTCAAACCGAAGCTTTACTAATTCTTTACGATCTTCTTTATTAATCATAATAGAATCCCTTCCTTCATTACATTTACATAAAAAGGTGTAATTCTATTCCCCCACTGATTCTTTAACATAACAATGGGATTAATCAAAATTCCGGTTTCATATTCTACCTCAAAAAGAGGATTAATCATTTGCTGCTTCTCCTTTTCTGTAATAGAATCTCTATTTACCAAAATTAGCAGATCAACATCACTATCAGGACGGGCATTTCCTCTCGCCTCACTTCCATACAGAATGACAGAAGTTTGCGGGGGAAATAAAACCAATTTTTCGCGAATACGATTAATAACTTCCTTACGATCCATTGATAAATAATATTTTTATCAAAGGTAGGATTATTTTTAGAATTAAAAAAGAGATTATATTCAGTAAAGGGATTCACCAAAGATACTGATTATTTTCCAATAATACGATCAGTTTCTTTTGGTGGGAAGAGGTAAGATTTAAATTTTGCAGTCCACGTTGGTACTTTTCCGGAGAATGGAAATCGGAACCGACAAAGTCATACAGGTCTTGTTTAAACAGATAATGGCAATTCTTTTGCACCGGTACACCATAATAACCGGAAAGAGAAAATAGGTTAAGTTGAAACTTACATCCTTTTTCTTTTAATTCATAATAGTTATCTTCAGACATATATAAATAACGTTCAGGATGGGCAATGATAGGGATATACCCATCCAACATCGTTTCGTACAACATAGATAATAATTGAGGCGGCGGAGACATATAAGAGGTTTCTACCAGGACATGATTATCTTTCATGGTCAATAAACCATTCTCGCGTTGTGTTTCGAACCCTTCATCCAACATATATTCAGCAGCCAGACGAATCTCTATATCCGAAGGCATCACCTTACATAAATTTTCATAGTGAGTGACAAGAGCGTTTTTGTTATTCGAAGCCATATCTGCCATAACATGTGGAGTCAGATAGACACGTCTTACGCCTAAACGTTGCAGCGTTTGTAGAGAAGAAATGGATTCATCCTGTGTTCGAACACCATCATCCACTCCCGGCAGGATATGTGTGTGGATATCAGTCATCTCCTCCAATAGGGATGTAGCAGTTATATTTTTCTTGCCGCTAATCCATGAAAACATACTCTCTTTCTTTATAAAAGTTTATCTCTTTTTCCTTTTTTTCTTTTCGTCCGTATTTCCGTAGCCGTAACCATAGGCATACCCATAGCTATATCCATATCGGTAGCCATAGATTGTATCTTTTATATTTGTACCGTTAAGGATAATACTCATGTTTGTAAAACGTTCCTGCTTGTATAATTTTTCTATTTCGGGTAATGCACGTTTATCCAATACACCAGCCCGTACAATATAGATAGTCAGGTCGGCTACCCTGTTCACAATCGTGGCATCCGCTACTACACCGGCCGGAACATTGTCCAGTATAATATAATCATACCGTGTCCTTAGTTCTGCGATTAACCGTTCCAAACGATCACTAAGTAATAATTCAGACGGATTAGGAGGTACAGGACCTGCAGCAATCACATCGAGTTTGCCTTCAATCTTACCAATCTGCACAATCTGGTCTACCAGTTGGGCTTTACCCGACAAATAGTTAGTAACTCCTATTTTGTTGTCACCTACATTATTACTTAACGTACTCTTCCGGATATCCAGATCAACCAGTACAACCTTTTTGTTAGTCAGCGCAATACTCATGGCCAAGTTGGATGAAACAAATGTTTTACCCGCATTCGGGTTGAACGATGTAAACAACACCACCTGCGTATCCGTTTTTACCCGCATAAAGTCCATATTGGTACGGATGATACGAAATGCTTCGGAGATCGGGTCACGTCCATGCTCATGTACGACAATCGCATCGTGATTCTTTTTGTCCCGCATCGGAATTTCACCCAGGAAAGGAATTGAAAGGGCATCTTCAATATCTTTACGGGTATGTACTTTGGTATTCGTAGCCGTACGAAGCCATAAACATCCGGCCGGAATAACCAATCCTAATATAAAAGAGGCCAATAAGATTATATTGGTTTTAGGTGATACAGGGATTTTACTGCCGGTAGCCGGATCGATGATACGTGCGTTACTTTCGGTAATAGCTTCCGAGAGTGCATTTTCTTCACGCTTATTCAACAGGTACAAATAAAGCGCTTCTTTAATACTTTGCTGACGTTCGATAGAAAGTACATGACGTTGCTGTGTGGGAACTGCTGATATGCGTCGTATATTCTGGGATTCCCGTTGGCGTACATTATTTATTTTTATATCCAATCCTACGATTAGGTTATCCACTGTCCGGATAATCGTTTGTCGCATAGCACTCAGTGAATTGTTCAGATCCATTACAACAGGATTACGCTCACTACTATTAGTGATCAAACGGTTCCTTTTCAATAATGAATTATTATATTCGGTAATTTGCCCTTCAATATTTCCATCTGCAATACCGGTATTTGAAGGTATCAATTCCGAATTCTTCGTGGGATCCATCAGGTATTCGTGGATATACTTGGCCAGCGATCGTTGATTCAGCAAATCCATTTCTTCCTGATTGTATTGGCTGCTTTCCTTCAGATACATCCCTGTTTCCGACTGAATATCCGTCAATCGTTGTTCCCGTTTGTACGATTCGATATCAGCATCCACATTTCCCAGTTCCTGCTCGATAATCACTAACCGTTCATTGATAAATTCAGAGGTATTTACCATTACCTTATTCTTATCGTTAATCGCTTCTTCATTATAAACGGCAATCAAGGTATTGATCACATCTTCAGCCCTGCTGATAGATACATCCTGCAATGTCAGGTTAATGATTGTCGCCATCTTATTAGCCAAACCCACCTGTAATGCATTGCTATATCCCAAAGCAACTTCTTCCAGATTATTTTTGGTAATAGTGATCGGACTATTATAATGATCTTTGGTATAATATAAAGAAGGAGTTACAATCACTTTTCCGAAAGGAAAAATAACGGTATCGTTCAATGTAACTTTCAAATCCTTGTAAATATCGGGGAAATTGGTCAACAATACTTCTTCTTCAGAGAGGGGCACTACATCAAAAGTAAACATCTGTGACTCCTCCGCCTCCGGAAATTGCAGGATGACGGGTGATTTAGTATATAATTCAAGTGTACGCAACCCGACTTTTTCGGTATAACTGATATCTAAGTGTAGCCGCCGCGCCACATTCATCATCATCTGTTTCGATTTAAAAACCAGTATTTCATTATCCACATTTCGTTTGACATTAAACAGGTTTAGGTCTTCAAAAGCAGCCGACTCACTGAGAGCTCCGCCTTTTGTGTTATCTTTTATCAATACAGAAGCAGTACGGGTATATACTTTAGGCGCCCACTGCAAGTAAACATACGCTACACCACAACAAAGCAATACAGATAATGCGAACCAATACCAATACCTTCTGAGGATTAATAAAAGGTCGCTAAGGGATAATTCGCTCTCATTTTCTACCGAACGGAATGTCTCTTCATTTGGATTCATAGGAGATAACGGATTAATTTAAAATGTTTACCAATAATGCGGCAACAGAGGTCAGGATAGAAATAGCCGATAGCCATACACCGGCCGAATTATTCTGATTAATATTACTTTGTCCGGCACGTGCTTTGTTGGGTTCCACGTATACAATATCATTTTGTTTCAGATAATAACAAGGAGAATTAAAAATTTCTGCCGACCTCAGGTCATGGAAAAGAATTGTACGTTTTCCATCCGTTTCGCGGATCACAGCAACCCGGTCACGCTTACCATAAATGGTCAGGTCACCAGCCATACTTAATGCTTCCAATAAAGTAATCCGGTCACTATTAATGGTAAAAGAACCTGGACGGGCTACTTCTCCCATTACTGATACCTTAAAATTCAGAAACTGAACGGTTATGACCGGATCTTTTATCAGGTCTTCTTCAATCAATTTAGTCTTGATAAAATTTGTGATTTGCATCCGGGTCATTCCTGCTATTTTCAGTTTTCCCAAAATAGGGAAATCGATCTCTCCATTGGCATCTACCAGATAGCCTAATACACGTTGCTGGCCAGAAGATTGGCCATTAGTTCCCAATTGATAGCTGATCATCGGCATATTGAACGGTAAAGCCAGTTCGGGATCTTTACTGTTTACCATAATGGCCAATAAGTCATCCTTATGGATGGTCATTTCATATTCTTTCTCAATCTGTTGCTGCTTCAGAGGATCCACATCCTGTAAGTAAACCGTATCTTTAGGAGATCCGCAAGAAGTAAACGCTAAAATAAAAGCAATTAGACTTATAATACAGTAAAATTTCATGGGGCTAATGTTTATATATTTTTTTAATTATAGAATTTTAAGTTTGTAAAAATACAAGATTAATCATTCAGTAGGGCAATCATCTTATGTAAGTGGAAATATTTTTTTATAAACAAACAATAAGAAGCACATAATGAAATCAATACGCATAAACAATAAATATACCGATATTCAAAATACACAAAAAAACCGACCATAATAACCGATTGTAAGAGCATATAAAAAAAACTTGTAATTACCTGAGGCACTTTCAATTCATTTGACATAAGCTGATATACATGTTTTCGGTGAGGTAATCCTATGTTTTCACGAAGTATAATACGGTGGAGAATCGTTAAAGTGGAATCAACGCCATAAACCGACAGTAATAAGATATAACTGAGATCACCGGTGATCAGAATAAGTTTTCCCAACAGAAATACCAGAATAAAAGCAATACCGACCGAACCGACATCACCTGCGAAACATTTGGCTTTTGTGCGGAAATTAAAAAAGTTGAAAACCAACACCGCTAAAAATACAATATAAATAAAAGCAGGTTCTATAAAAGTGATTACCTGGTGATTTATATACCCAAAAAAGATCAGGATCACAAAGGAATATCCTCCCGTGATTCCATTGATGCCATCCATAAAATTATAAGCATTAATTATGCCGGTACATATAATCAGAGCAATTATAATATACCACCAGGGATAAACAAATATATCCCATTGATAAAACATAAATAACATGGCAATTAAGTGAAAAAGCAAACGCGTTTTTTGGGAAATCGGACGTATATCATCTAAAAAACTGATACAACTTATCAGAGTCAAACCCAGCATAAACCAGGGATATCCAAATCCGCTTATAATAAAATAAGCCAACACTCCAAAATAGAAAATAATGCCACCTCCCCGCAGGGTAATTTGTGTATGCGAACTCCTTTCATTCGGTCTATCGATAATGTTAAAACGGTCGGCAATTCTAAAATACAAGAGTTCAATACTTACTAATAAAATAAATACAAATAAATAAATCATAAAATATCGGGTTAGTAAAGGGTATATTCAAATCATTCAAAAAAAGACAGAATTGTCTTTATCATGCCTTCCTCTGCTCTGACAGGCATATGGGTTATCTCTAATGCTTCTTTTATTTTTTGATTAGACACAATATAATTTTCGGTTAATTTTTGAAGCCTCTCCTTGTTTAACGGTAGATGCATAATCGTACCAACGGCACTACATCCTTTTATAAAATGTTTATTTACTCTCCATATATGCGGCTTCTTTCCCATAGCTTTACATATAAGAGAGATCAGTTCATTCGTAGAAAGCGATTCATCATCAGCCATATGATATATACCGGAATCAACCTCCTTGGTTAACAACCTCTCTATTACATAGCATAGATTATCGATAGAAGTAAACGATCGCCGGTTTTCAAACGCACCTAATGGCCAGGGAATACCTTTTTTTACCACATTGTAAAGCAAGTTCAGATTCCCTTTATTCCCGGGCCCATGAATCATAGAGGGGCGAAAAATATAAACACTTTTATTTAATTCACCATTAATCATTAATAATTCATCACTAATATACTTTTCCGCCGCAATTTTGCTTTCACCATAAGGACCAACGGGATTAGGAACGACCTCTTCCGTTAAAATACCTTCTACTTTATCAGCCACAGCTTTTACAGAACTAAAAAATATAAATTTCTTTATTGAAGATTTAAGGAAACAATCAAAAACCTGTTGAGTCAAACCGGTATTTATATCAAAATAAGTTTGTGCATCTGTCTGCTTCTTCGTATCATGCGCTTTCCCTGCCAAATGAATAACAGCATCGAATGTATCCCATGGAATTTCCTCCAGTTCATTCCATGAATAAAATGTTGAATAAGCTTTATATGAAACTTCTGCTACATCTAAAGCATATAACTCATATCCTTTCCCTGCCAGATAGGTAGAAAGATTACTTCCCACGAAACCGTATGCACCGGTTAGTAGTACATGCATAATTCTTACACAAAAAGTATTTTTCTAATATCACCAATATCACGAACCATATTATAGGCTAATTATCAGTCCAATACGGGTGATATTAGGAAAAATTTCAATATCACAATTTAAATTGCCTGTTTCAAATGATACATATTTCCACGATTGGTACGTTTGACTGGGATATGATTTTTCATCAGGATACGTCCGAAATGACGGACATGCGCCTGGCTGAATTTTATTTTCCCAAGCTTTTGTAAACGCAGGACAATCTCGATAGCTAACATCCATTCGCCATCTTCCTCAAATTCTTCCACCGGTGTAAAATAGTGTAATAAAAGCTGTTCCTCCGGTGAGATTTGTTGGAAAACACTATTATTTTCAATAATCTGCGCTTCATCTTCCTTGTCGAACCAATAGCGCTCACCATTTTGAAGCACCGCTAAAGCCTGGGCATATACCTGGCTTATATCGATCATCTGATTTTCATCAATCTGCCCGGTGATTTCGACACATAGAAAACGACGACTCCCTGTAGGGTCGGTTAACAGATCCAGATTATTACAAGTAGCAATAAAAACGCCGTACCGTTTCAGGGAACGGATACTGCTTTTATACGGGCGACGGGCATTAATTTCCGGTTTTTGCAGTAAATGTTTCAGGAAAGGTTGATGATTCAGACTGATCGAATCAAATTCATCCAGGTTAATCAAGGCAAACCGGTGTAATGCCATTTCAGTTTCCCGCTTACTTCCCAAATCAAGACCATCCGTATAATAATCACGTAGTTCATGCGGGATAAGGTTCCGGCACCAGGTAGATTTGCCGCACCCCTGCTTACCAACCAATAAAGGCACCACACTATTCGCATGTGTTTTACTCATCTGCTTCCATTGCGCTACCAATCCCAGAAACCAACGATAAAACAGATCAGGCCAGTCGGTATTATCTGTAGGAATGGTTTTGGCCAACGCCCGGATATGATCAACGCCATTCCATACCGGCAGATGATCCAGGTAATAATCGATCGGATTATGTGTCGGCACTCTATTGGAATGAACATACCGTTTGATATCCCGATCCCAGAAATTCAATCCTTCGGCATGAGCCTGTAAACTGAATGTATTGAGTGCTTCATCCGTTACCGGCATAAAATCAAAATGATACGAACCACGTTCCCTGTATTCCACTTCCTTTTTTATATCATTCCGACGGAACTCATACCGGCGTTGCATAAATTCTTCCAGTTGTAAGGCCAGTTGTTGTGAAGCATTCAGACACGGTTTTTGTCCGATTTTTTTATTAAGGGCATACACATTATGTATCGTAGTACGGAATTCCATTTCATAATTACTCAGTTCCGAATGAAAAGCCGTCCATTTCACTGCGTCTTCTTCCGGAATTCCAGAATGACAACAATTCTCTGCTAAACGGATCAGAAACAGTTTAGGATCTTCCTGCGGAAAACCACCAAAAAATGTCAACGTCTCCTTCAAAGATGTCTCATATAATAAAGAAATCCTCCGGTTACGCTCCATACCCGGCATCAACCGCTCCAATGGATCAGCTTTCTGCATTTTGATTTCTTCCCATGTTTCATTATCCGGCATTTGCAAAGGCTGAGGCAAAGTGATTACCAATGCATCAGGATTAAAATACAAATCCGGATCAAAAGAAAGCCGGCAACCCCTTCCCGGAAGAGGTGGTTTCAAAGATATTTCTTTTTTCAACTGCATCCGGTAATAATTCACCGCCTGGCGATACGCATGCGCATGAAAACGCTCCGTTTCTTCTTTTTCTTGTGGCAACCGACCATCCGGCAGTGAAAAACGAATTAATATTTTAACACTTCGTCCGCTTAAACCGGTAAAAGCAGTTAACGTCTGAGGCGATTCTGACGCCTTTTGCCGTATCCGGTTCACCTCAGAAGAATCCGCAAGGTTATTCACCTCCAACAAAATCAGCCCATTATACTGTTTATGGTTAAACAATACCATCGGAGGCAATTTAGATTCGGACAGTTTTTCTCCCGGAACACAATTCTGTAAATCATGTCGACAAGAAATTACAGTTTTTGATTTACTTTCAACTTTCATTAATTCGATCACCGTAGAAAGTGTAGACGGTCTTGGCGAAACATACGTTTCTTTGAATAACGCAACATTCATCATTGTAAGGTATTAAGTTATGATTAAAAAATCAGTTTCAAAAATTTCAAGTTTCACAGTTTTCACAGTTCATGGTTTCAAGTTTCAGGTTTCAAGTTTCAAGTTTCAAGTTAACCTCGAACCTTGGAACTCTGGAACCTTGGAACCTTGGAACCTTGGAACTCTGGAACCCAAAATCTGGAACCCAAAATCTGGAACCCAAAATCTGGAACCCCGAAACCCGGAACTTGAAACCCAATTTTTTTTTCTCATTTATATTTATTTCCTTTCAAACCAGATTGTTTTAAATAACTTATAAAATTCGAAAGTAATTTAGATATCGTTTGTGCTTTATTAAAATAGCAATCAAATGTTGTCTTATCAATATAGTTAACATCAAGAGCCCTGTAAAGTTGACTTCTTGATTCACCACATGAACCTTTTGCGATATAAAGAAACTGGATAAACTCTTTATTCCCATCTCTTTCAAAGCCTTCAGCTATGTTATCCATGATAGATCCGGAAGAAGCCCTCAACTGATCCCTAAAACGAAAATCCCGAACAAAAAATTGATTACTTGTTATTTTATACATCTCAGCAGCAAAAAAACGTGCTAATTGCCAAACCTCCAAATCTTCAAAACAGTTAATACTTCCCATAGTTAAAATTTTATACTATAAAAGTAAAAATATTTTTTCAAATATCAAAATTTCAAAGTTCAAAGAAGCAAGTTTCAAGGTTCAAAGAACCAAGTTTCAGGTTCCAGGGTTTCAAAGTTTCAGGTTAACTTGGAACTCGGAACATGTAGCGATGTACTTGAAATTTGAAACACGGAACTTGGTATTCAAACCTGAAACTTTGAAATTTTTGAAACTGATTTTTGAACTGATTTTTTGAAACTGATTTTTCGGAAGCGTGCAAAGTAAAATTGCACCTGACCTATTTTTTTCCGGACGGGACCTATTTTATTTCAGAAGCGTCTGATTTTTATCAGCACGTCTCCTAATCCGGAAAAACCATTATGATCAATGTCTAAAACCATTGTGATGATGTTCAAGAACCATCGTAATGGTTTTACAAAAGGATTACAATGGTTTAAGATAAACATTGCAATGCTTTTTTGTGATATTAAAACCTCCCCTTAATATCACCCTTAATTATTTAATTAACAATAAGATATTTGCTTTGTGATAGTAGTGATATTGAAAATAAAGTTTTTGTGGTAGAATTTTATTCCCGCACAAAGATAAACTCAAAAATTTTTGAAAAATATTTGAATGATAAAAGAAAGAGATTAGTATTAATTCCATTTTCTTTACACCCCCTTACGATTTCTTTATTCAGAATGTAATTACTTTTAATGGAAGCCGTGCTTTTACCTCCGGTTCTCATCTTCATAAAATCAACAGGCAAATATTTATATGGTAATTTTTGAGTATATAAAAAGCGTATTAACAATTCATAATCTGCAGCTATATGATAATCAGTCTTGTAATAACCGAATTTTTCAAAATTGCTTTTATAAGTAAAGAATGTTGGATGAGCAGGCATAAAACCAAAGCGGAATCGTTTAGGATTAAAATTTCTTGATGAGTAATAGCGAACGGTTTTATCTACATTGGTTGGACTTACAAACCGTACATCTCCATATACAACCTGAAGTTTCTTGTCCTCTTCAAAGGCACTAGCGACTTGTTCAATTATATTATTTTGATGATAAAAATCATCCGAATTAATTATCCCAACTATATCTCCCGTAGCCATACGAATACCTTTATTCATCGCATCATATAAGCCATTATCGGGTTCACTGATCCATTTTAGCTTTCCATTAAAAGCGGCTTCTTTCTCTATAACATATTTTAAAGTGTTATCCTGTGAATCTCCATCAATGATAATACACTCTATATTATCATACTTTTGTGCTAAAACAGATTCAATACAGGAAGAAATATATTTCTCACTATTATAGCAGACCGTTACAAGAGAAACTTTCATAAATTCCGGCAATCAATATTATAATTCTCTTTAATATAATCGATCATCTTATCCCGATCATTTCCACACGCTCTTTTTATCTCAAAAATTTTAGCATCCACCAAAGTACGGTACCACCATCCTTGAAGAAAATGCCAAAGAAATCCTTCTTTTCCTTCTATAAAACCAAGTTTGAAGATATACCGATAAATAAAATAAGCAAATGAGCGAAAGAATAAGGGTTGTTTAGCATATGTATTTTTCTTATTTCGCTTTTTTGAGGCTTCTTTTGTTAATAAATGAATCTTGTCTTCTGACTTAATACTTGTAATCCCATACTCAATATCCAATAGATCTATGGCTTCACGTATAGCATAACCTACATGTTTAACAGTCCACCAACTTAAATTATTTAAATTATCATCCACCCAGTTTCCTTGAAAAGATATTGATGTACCTTCTAATAGCTCAATATGTTCATCCATTAATCTCATTTCACATCTTGCTTTACCAAATTGAAATAAACGCATTTGAGTAACTGAACCAGTACCTTTTTTAATATGTTTCCCTAGAAAAATTCTTTTGAGAGTAAATATTATTCCTGTTATACTAAGAGGTAGTGTAGGTAGCTTATTTATTAATTCCTTAATAAGTTCTTCTGTAAGATATTCGTCAGCATCTAAACGCAAAATCCATCTAGTCCGAATAGGCAGATTATTTAGTCCCCAATTAAACTGTTGTGATTGATTTCCCGGCCACTTATTCTTAAAAATTTGAACGTCTAATTTTTCACAAATATTTATTGTCTGATCAGTAGAATATGAATCGATAATAAAGATGTCTTTTGCTATTGGTTTTATATTTTCAATACAACGACGAATATGTATTTCTTCATTATATGTTAATATGATAACAGAAAGATCAAGCATTTTTATATTCAATTACTCGTTTCTTAATAAATTTTGCAGGATTACCGCCAACTACGGTCCATGGTTCCACATTTTTAAAGACACTTGATCTAGCTCCAACTACTGCACCTTGCCCAATTGTAATTCCCATACCAATAAAAGCATCGGATGCAACCCATACTTGATCCTCTATTATTATAGGTGCTGTAATTAACGGATTTAAACGATCATTTATATCATGACTCGCTGTACATAAAAAAGTTTTCTGCGAAATTGTAGAATTAGCACCTATTTTTATCATATTAACGTTATAACAGTCAACATCAGTATCAATACATGAATATCTATCCATTATGAGATTTTTAGGATAATAGATTTTTGCTGAAGAATATACAATTGCTGTAGAATGTATTTTTGCTCCAAATAATCGAAGAAGAAATCGTTTCCATCCCGAAAATAGGCTACGCGGAATTGGACGAGCAAATATCCCCCATACAATAGTCCATAGTAATCGAATAAATTGATTTTTACGACTTAATTTGTTTTGATATTGTGATAAATCAACTTTTGATTTCATTAATATTTGTCATATACAAATTCCGGTTTATTTCCTTCATTTAAAATCCAGTCATATAATTCACACATTTTTTGTGATATAACTTCGACTGAATAATTCTCTTTTACCATTTTTTGTCCATTAACTCCCATTTGGATCCGTATTTCTTCTGGTAAAGAGATTGCTTTTTGAATTGATTGCGTAAGTGTTTCCACATCATTATCAACCCACCATCCACAATTGTAAATATTTAATTCTTCCCAAGGAGTGCCCTTAGAAGCAATAACAGGAATACCATTTAATAAAGCCTCAGGAATAATCATCCCAAAATTTTCAGATTTGCTTGGAACTACCAAAAGAGAAAGAGAAGACAACATTTCTTCTTTTTCTATTCCTGATAAAAAACCTGTCCATAAAATATTTTTAATGGCTAATCTTTCTTGTTCTTTTTTTAGAAATTTTTCATAACCAATTTCATTAGGACTACAGTCTCCAATAATAACTAATTGAGCCTCTTCCTCTTTCAGATTTAATTGTCGCCAAGCATATAATAAATTCTCTATATTCTTTATCGGATGAATACGTCCTAAATAACCAATACGCATTATATCAGATTTTTTTCTCTCTTTTTCTTCATTTGCTGTTTTTATAGGGTTAGGTATAATAGCAATAGGACCCTTATATCCAAATTTTCTCACGTGTTCCAATTCTTTTTGGCATGTGACATGTATACAAGTGGCCTTTGCAATGTTTTTCCTGAATCCAAGTTTTAATAATAATCTCTTTTTCCATGCAGATCGTTCCAAAGCCTGTGGATAGAGCATACCATGAGGAGTGATAACATATGGTTTTGCTTTTTTTCGGGCAATACAGCAAGTTGTATGGTTTATATGCATCCAAAGCCCATTGGTATGATATATATCATAGTCGTTTTGTTGTAAAAACTTTTTAAGGTTAGAGGAGAAGCCGTAAGGTGAAACGTAATCATATGGTAAAGCTTTTATCCATGATTCACTCTTTCCTATTAATCTGTCAGTTGTATCTATTACTTGTGGAGTAAGCAGATCTATATGTTCTATCCGATCGTGAATGTTTGAAATAAGATTATATGTGCATGTTGATGTTCCTCCTGATTTGATACCAAAACCAGCAATAGTATGTAGTACTTTCATTCTTCAATAAGTTTAAGATATGCAGCAACTTGTAAGCGATCTCGTTCTATAAAATCTACAGCGTCTACCGCTTGTCTGTATTGTAAATAATTTTCTTCCATCTCAGCTATAGCATGCGCCAATCCATCAAAGCTTCCGGATTTAAATATACAACCGGTTCCTATATTTTTTACCATATCAAAAGAACTACCCACTTTATCACTGACAATTACAGGCAACCCCCAATAGATTGCCTCTTCCACTACTAATCCCCATGGTTCATAGTTTGATGGAAGTATAAAGACATCATGAGACTGATATATATTTCCAAGCTCCTGATTATCGATAAACCCTAAAAATGTAATATTCGATTTTGCTATAGCATGCAAGGAGTTCTTTAACACTCCCTGCCCTACAATAGTGAGTGGCTTTCTGTTTTGATTGAATACCTCTATAAGTAAATCAACATTTTTCACTTCAATCAAACGTCCAACATAAATATATCGTAATGGAGTATGATCCATTTTTTGTTTCTTCCCTGGCTTATGGAAAATACCAACACTACCTGTAATATATTGTACTCCATTAAATCCTATAGATTCAAATAATTCAGCATGAGGTTGTCCTGAAGGTAATGTTGCACTCATTCGGTCTATAATTCTTTTCTTTATTCGTCCTCCAAAACCCCGGAACGATACGTCGAAAATGGAGGATTCACAAACCATTACATTTTTATGTCGTGGTGATAAGAAACTATAGATATTATATTCGGGAGCCATCCATCCTGCAAATAATATCTTTTTTGCCACAATTGTTTTCATCAACTTTAAAAGATGAAAAAAAGTTATTCCGATATTACGTCGATGTGCATCTCCTTGATTAATAAATACAAAATCAAAACTCCATTTATTCTTGTTAGTAAGCTCAGTATTAACGGCTTCGGCACCATAACCATAAAGAACTAATAAGAATGAGGTTGTTTTTGCTATTTCATTGCAAAGATTCAGTTTATAGAATGATGGCGTATTGGTGAGATATACAAAATCGTATATACGTTTCATCTTATTTTGTTTGTGAACCGTAATTTTCTATTTTATCCATACATTCTCTCCATACCTCAGTATTGAAACGCTTCTTTATCTCGTCAGCTTGATTTGCATAACAAAGCAATTCATTAGACGGTAAAGTAGTTATACGCCTCAAATCGTTGATAAAATTAGTTGTTTCAACTGATACTTCGAAGTAGTATATATTATGAAGCTGTTCATAATGTAACGTAGAGATGATGATGCGATTATGCAATAATGCTTCCATAATTTTCGATGGAAAATTGCATAGGTTCTCAGGAGAGTCTGGGTTTCGGGTACTTAGTACGAATGTTATATCATGAAGTATACGAAGGTATTCTTCATATTTTACCATACCATGATAGATGATATTTTTATTCTTTCGCGTATATCTATCGACTCCTTCCAAATTGTGTAATTTTCCTGTTATATGAAGTTTCATATCCGGCATCTTAGAAAAAGCCTCAAGCAGCATGGATAGCATGGATATATTTTCAGTTAAAACTCCAGAAATCAGAAACTCCTTTTTTAAGGATACGATTTGTGGATATTGTGGGGCATTGAAAGGCGTGACCCCAGGTAAACATACTGAGTTTTTTAATGTAAATAGAGATGAATTAGCAAGTCGTATTGATCCATCCATTTTATTTGTTAGCCATAAAAAGAATCGGGATGTTATTTTGTGACTTGGAGTATAATCCAATATTATTATGTTTTGCTTTATGTCGGGCTTAAACAGTTTGAGTAAAACAATAAGCGGAGCATTGAGTATAGTACAGTTATAATACCATATAGATGATTTTTTCGGAATTTTAAAAAATAGTAGTATGTTTTCAATTATTGGAGCCAATGGTTTCATATACCTCCTCAATCTTAATGAAGAATAGATTAATCCTTTAAATGATTCAATTTCTCCTTTGATAAATGTGGGTAATATGAAATACACATGCTCGAACAAGCCTGACTCAATTAGGTTATAACTGAAATTAGCTGCAGCTATTGAAAGGTTGTATTCTAATATTTTGTCTTTCTGAGCAATATGAGTTAAAAATATTCGCATAGTTGATAATTAGTTTCTATCAGCCACAAGTCTATATTTTAATTTTCAGTATTAGCATAAATCAACGATAATGTGCTATTTTAATTTAGTAAGTTTTTTTAGATCCATGTGTCTATCAATTAAGGTGATAATGTCATTATCAATGTCCATATCAAATTTGCGAGCAAACAAGGCATCTGCAGTCAATAAAAATTTAAAATCTTCTTTTTTCCATATTGCAGGATGTCCATTGGTATGAATACCATTTTCATACCACTTTATTAAGCGTAAAGCAGGATTATCCATTTCTCTTTCTTGACTTTGAAATTGAATATATTCATTTGGGAGCAATAGATTAGGCTTTACTGACAAAATTGTTTGAAAATAACTTTCTTCTGGTGCTGATATATGCTTAAAAATAGAACTTAACATTTTGTCGTTGTGGTATTTATCAAGAATAAAGCGCACGGAAGTATCAGGAAGTATCCAAAAATGTGATCCAGCAGAATATATATAATGGGTATTTTTAAGTTTTTGTCTTGGAGAATATTTAATACTTGACATGATCTTATCATAAACAACAGCAAATAACCTCACTACTTTACCTCTTGAAGAAAAATAGAATCTATCACCAACTATGCCAAGTATTTTTCTTCGTATTCTTTGTGAGAAATAATAGTAACCAATGTTCTTAACCCATTCAACACCTTTATTATAAGCCTCATCCACCCCATACATATCAATAAATGACATAGGATATGATTTTAATAAGTATTCATATATATATTTATTGGTTTTGATAGGATAGTCTTGCCCAGTTAATAAAATAAAATAAGAATAATCATGATGACTCATTGCCTCTTCTGCACATCTACAAGTAGCTTCAATTAGAGAATAGTCATTAAAATAAGTTTTCACTCGATTATTAATCCAAGTTATATTTGAATTTATAAGGATTCCATTAATACTTTTATAGAATAATGAAAATTCACTCTTAGCATCAATATGAATAAAAAAATCAAAATTTATATCATCCAATTTTATTAATAATTGTTTTAATTGATCTGGTTTTTTATGAGCAAGTATTAATATAGCTATCTTTTTCATTTTCTAAATCGAGGATTATATTTTTCTTTCTCCCACCATTTCTCTTCTAGAAGTTGATTGATTTTATCTGGCTCAAACCGATATTTTATTATTTTAGCAGGAACACCACCTACTATTGCATATGAAGGAACATCCTTAGTAACTACAGCACCGGCTGCAATAACAACTCCGTCCCCAATACTCACTCCATCAAGAATTATTGCTCTCGTTCCAATCCATACATCATTTCCTATAGTAATCTTTTCATATTCTGGTGTCAAATTCTTTATCTCAGGTTCTACGCCATAATAACTGCTATCATTTGCATAAAATGCTGGATGAGTTGATTTGTAATGCAAAGGATGTTTTCCTAGACCTATGTAAACTTCTGCTCCAACACTACAAAATTTCCCAAATTCTGCATGTTGAATTTTACTATTACTTCCAATGTATGTATAATCACCTATTTTTACGTTTACTAAAATTGTTTTGTCATAAACAATATTGTTATAACCAAACTGACAATTATACGCAAATGACATATAACCTAAACGTAGCGAATGATTATTGCGGATTACTCGATGTTTTTTGTATAAACACTTGAGCCATTCTCCTATTGGATTCTTTTTCAGTACATTCATTGTATATATCTCTTCTTTTTTTTATAAGTTCCCAAAGTAAAGGAATGCTCCACCAAAATGGACCTGCTGTAAGGAATGGCTCATTCATAAGAATTAGAAATATTATAAATCCAAAATATATGCGATTAAATTTTAATCCCAAAATTGGATAAAAAAAGATTATTAATCCTATTATTCCAGTATATCGAATCAAGTTAAATATACTACTGGCTGATTTGATGGAACTTTGTGTTATGGATTCAGCTCCATATCCATAACCGAATAATAAATATAAGCCTTCTCCTAAATCATTAAAAGAGATGTCTAATCGTCCTTTATCTGAAAATATTTTTTCACCAAGAAAATCAGTTGATATAAAAATTGATATAAATACTATTAATACACTAATTGATATAATTACCTTAGAATTAATTGTAAGGTGATTTGTTATGTGTAAAAAAAATAAAATATTAAAAAATAAAACCACAAATCCACCTGTACTGAATGTTGTAATTACGGTTAGTAAGAGTATAATCATTTTTCTATACCAATATTTCGTATAATTATTAGTAGTTAATACTTCAAGAGTTATAGCTAAATTTACAAATCCTTGGAATGCTCCAGGTTCCCAAAATGGGCCACAATTTCTAAGAGTAATATACCCTGTATTAAGATTATATAATTGAGTATAAATAATTGAAGATACTCGAAATATGTTGCCATCATCCATCTCTGTAGTTTCTACGGAAATGAAAGGCAAAATTCCCACAAATGTATTATATGCAAAACAAAATAAACTTATAATAGAAAAAATATATATTATATTCGAGTAATATGAGATGAATTTTTCTTTCAATATTAAAAGAGTCAAAACTCCTATTACAATCTTAATAAAAATATGAAAAGAACTACTAATAGAATAATAATCTGAAGAATATATTCCTTGTATTGACAATATTGTACCCCAAATTAAAATAAACAATGTGGCTTTATAAGGAAATCCATATCTTTTTATACTATATCCCGCAAGCAATATAAATAATAATATAAGTACAGGTTTATATGGGAAAATATAAGTAAAGCTGAGATTTCCACTCATATTAATTACTAATAAGAGTAACCAAAACATCCAATCTTTATACCAGCAATCCATGGCTGGTCTTAATTGAGGCTTATTCATTACCAATAACAGGCTCCTTCAACTTTTTTAGCAGATAGCGGAGTTTCATTTACAGAAGGTCTTACCCAGTATTCATTATAAAGGCTGCTATAATTAGTGTTAAAATGTGGCAGATCTGCCCAATAATAACTGTTATTATCCCATCGTTTTCCTTTTATTCCAAACAAAAGTTGTGTTCCTCCACCAATATGAATCGATTTTTTACCCATTCTTTTTACAAAAGCAGCCAAAGGAAGTCCATAAGCACCACATCCTAAAATGCAAATATCAAAATCAATTTTGATTATTTCTTCTTCCATAAATTCTAAGGCTTCGAACCAATTTCGAAAAGAAACTTTATTTCCTGCATTAGATTGTACAGCTCTTACTAATTTCAATTCATAATCAGGCCATAAGCTCTCGTTATTGAAAATTTTAGTTCTTTGTTTATATTGATATTGGATACTTTCCGTAAAAGGATGCACTACTAAGACTTTTTTCCCTTCTAAAGCTTTAGTCCATGGATTGTCAACAAAAAAAGGATACAAACATTCCAAGTGCACTTTTGTAATATCTTCTCTCAAGGGCATAAATTTTTCAGCATAATTAAAAGAACCAAGAATATCTATTTCAGGAATATCTCGCAAATAACGTTCAGAAAATTTCTCTAGTGTCTCTATAGTTTCTGGGAAAATACCAGCATTAAGGCGCATTGACTTAAAGAAAAGTTTATCCCACCAAGGTAATCCAGTATTATCAGTAATATATCTATAACACCTTTTTAATAAAGATTTATCATCATGTACAGCCAGATAATTATTTATTATACCAATTTCACCTGTACCAAAACGGGAAATCATACAAGGATTCTTACCTGATAATAATTCAAATATTTTTATATTAGATAATACCCTGTCAATATTGGGATGTTCAATTCCGAATTTAATACGTCTTGTATTCCGATAGGTTTTTCTTAATCCCTTTAAAATGAGATCTCTAAGCTTATACATTTCAAAAAATCTTCATATCTTCATTTTTACCCACCAGATAATAATTCTCATTCGGATGTTTATTAAACCAATTTGTTATTTTCACATCATATTCAGAAGAAAATACTCTTTTTAAACCAGTTGCTATAAGTTTTGCAGGAATACCTGCAAGCATCATATATTCCCCATCTTCTCCTGTGAAATTTTTGTTCACAAGACTTCTAGCTGTAATAATTGTAAATTCTTTAGTATAACATCCTCCAAAAATTGTAGAACGATTTCCTATCCAATTGTAAGAGCCAATTTCAATAGGATATGTACGCCGAGCTATCCTTTCCTTTTTTTTGTCATAAACATAATGAAATCCACTATCCATTATCACTGTATCAAAAGCTATTCTAGTATACTCACGGATATAAATATTACTTTCGTTACATATTATTCTAACTCCTGAACCAATGAAGGTATGTTTTCCTAATCTTAATTCACCTTCAACAACTCTTAGTTTGCTGTTCAAAGAAATGGTTACTGGACCCTCAAAAATTATTCTACTATTAGGGCTTCCTAACGATATGAATCCACTACCGTCAAACATGCTAAAAGAATCTGCATTTAATCCTATTTTTACCATACCACATTTTACCTTAGTTTTATCAAATACAATTTTTCCATTTAGCATGAAAAAGTGTACTTTTCCATAAATAAATACCGGTAATTTCATAGCTTGTACAAAAGGAAGCGTTCTTAAATTAAAATAGATAGTTCTAAACAATCGTACTTTCGGCTGGTTAAGACGTGCTTCGAGACTACCTAATATGCGAGTTATAATACTCATTTCACTTTTTTATTATTCTAAAAATTATATTTCTAAAAATATCTTGTTCTCTTTTATTAAGTGAGATGATCCAATATAAAGGTATACTTATCATCATAAAAACTATCAATCCTGCACATTGCCAAGAGACCGAACTGCCGTGGAATATATAAAATAATAGAAGACCTATTATAACCGTTATTATGGTTATTTGAAAACAAGGTTGAAGTACTCTTTTTTTGTAAATTAAAAATGACATCCCTACATTTTTACATGTGTAATAAATATTCACACATCCCCCCAATATAGATTTAAATATCATCCAGTTTATTAGAATCCAATAAGGCTGATTATTACCTAATGAGAATATCACAATACTCATAATTATTGGTATAATGTTGGTAAGAGATCGAATTATGTTATAAGTTCGAACATTGCCTTCAGCACAAATCGTCTGATATAAAAAGACTGTCAATTGTTCACATAGAGTCGCAATAATTAAAATTCTACAAAAAATTTCAGTCCATTCTGGAACATAATTAAGCCATATTTTCAAAACTAAAGACATCCATATCAAAATGGGAATACATAAGAAAGAAAACAATAAATAAGAAAATTTGCATCCAATATAAGTAACCTCCAGCATTTGTTCACGTTGGTGATTCCCTTCTTTTTTCATAAGAACAGGTGTCATCGCTTTTATCATATTCATAGAAACCCCCATCAACACCCCTGATAATTGAGTTGCAATTCCCATAGCTGCATTAAGAAGGGTACCGAAATAATGATTGACAATAATATTCATTCCAAAAAGAGAAATCATTCCTGTTGAAATATTTATCATGCTCCATCCCGAAAAAGAAGCCATTGTACGTATGATATCTCTATTATAGTATTTACGTATTTCCACTTTCTTACACTCACTATAATGTTTACGACAATAAAACTGAGTTATAAAACGTAATAGCCAGGATTCAAGAGCCATTAGAATCGCATATAAAATTAATCGATCCGCATCATAAAACCAAATAGTTAGTGCTATTAGCAATTTGAATAAAACATCTGCTAATCCTAATAAAGAATAATAAAGCATATTTTCATGGGCATTAAGTAATGCCTCATACGGGGAGATGGTTATGGAATATGTTACACTAAATAAGAGACAAATGTATATTATAATGGCTACATTTTCACGTCCTGGAGGAATATTTAACAGTCCATTAAAAAAGAATACTCCGCTTAATATTAATAATAATATTGTTATACAAGCAGTAACTCGATGTATTAGAACCGAACTATTAAATATCTGTTTTATCCTTTCTTTATCTCCTTCTCCTTCAGCATAATTAAGAAATCGTTGAGTTGTCCCACTCATTGAGGCACTTATGAAACCTAACATTGCAATTGCTCCTCCTACCACATTGTACAAACCATAATCAGAGACTCCCAACGCTTGTAATAAAATGCGAGTAGTAAAAAGATTCACTAGAATAGAGACACCCATACGGATATATAAATATATCGTATTTCTTATAATACGCTTTGAAGTGGACATCTTTCTTGATTAGATATTTTGATTACAATTACAAAATAGAACTATAGCATTTTAGTATTTGCATATATCCGTAATTATCTTAAAGCCAGATATTATACTCCTGACTATACTCAAAGTCTTTAACAAAAATCAATCGGCCTCTTTTCATATCGGATGACATTTGCCCTGTTTACTTCTTTAAACATCTATCCTCTTGAGAGCAGTAAAATTGGTTTCATTTTCTCTAGAAGGATACTGAGGGGGATGAGGGGTCTAAACTTCTTGTGGTATTTCTATGACTTCGGGAGTATCGTTGGTTAGGGGTATGGTTTCATCCAAACACTCAAAATGTGATTGTTGGCTTTTGAATTCGGGAATGATCTTCTTCATTTGAAGAACGGTTTCCATCATTTCTACTTTTTTTGCGGTTTCGCAGAGCTTCAGTATTTTGGGTAGTATTCTTTTGTATTTATATTCGCGTACCTGAGCGCGGAAGATCTTTTCGTTGAAGGTTGGCAACGTATTTTCTTTGGATGCCAATAGTTCCTCGTATAGTTTTTCTCCCGGACGGAGACCGGTGTATTCAATCATGATATCTTTTTCGGGTTCCATACCGGCCAGTTCGATCATGCGACGGGCAAGATCGGCAATCTTTACGGGTTTACCCATATCAAATACGAATATTTCATTTTCTTTTCCCAAACATCCTGCTTCCAATACCAACCGACAGGCTTCCGGGATAGTCATAAAGTATCGAATGATATCTTTATGTGTTACCGTCAGTGGTCCGCCTTTGGCTAATTGTTCGCGAAAACGAGGTATAACAGAACCGTTACTGCCTAATACATTACCGAAACGAGTGGTGATAAAACCGGTCTTTCCTTCTTTTTCTCCTTTACTTATCGCCAGCCCCAAGCTTTGCACATAGATCTCTGCCATACGTTTGGAGGCTCCCATTACATTTGTCGGGTTGACTGCTTTGTCTGTAGAGATCATCACAAATTTATCTACGTCGTATTTGACTGCCAGATCGGCTACTGTCATCGTACCGCAAACATTCGTACGAACAGCTTCGCAGGGGTTTTCTTCCATCAACGGAACATGCTTATATGCCGCCGCGTGAAAAACAAATTGGGGATGAAAACGTTTGAAGACACTCTCCACCCGTTCAGGATTACGAACATCGCCCATAACGGGGATAAACTTAACATCCGGATATTTTTCTTCCAATTCCAACCGAATGGTATGCATAGGCGTTTCCGCCGTGTCGAATAAGACCAGTTGTTTAGATCCGAAATGGCAAAGCTGACGACACAATTCACTTCCTATCGAACCGGCTGCACCGGTAATCAGAATCACCTTATCTTCTAACGTCATGGCGATCTCTTCCATATTTATACTGATCTCTTCCCTATTGAGCAGGTCTTCTATACGAACTTCAGGGAGATTACGATAATTTATCTTTCCTCCCTCCAATTCATCAATCGAAGGTAAGATCAGCATGCGCACCTTCTTTTTCTCACAGAACCGGATAATACGCTCTCCTTCTTCTTTTACCGCATGGTAATTAGGGAAAAGGACAGAAGTGATCAGGTGCTGATCGGCCAGTTTATCGAAACTTTCCTGGTCACTAACACTATAGACACTATACCCTCCAATACGTAAAGAGGACTTATTGCCATACGTAAGAAAACCTTGTATACGATACGTCTCTTCTATATTATGTAAAGAGGCACCTAATAAAGTACCGGTCTGGAATTCTGTTCCCAGAATTAATAAATTTCCCTTTTTCTGTGTTAATGCCTTCATATTGTTCATTATATAATTATAACCAACAATAAGAATCACCCTTATGAAGATCATACAAAAGAACATAAGGAAGGCATCCATAAAAGCCCCTATAAAGAGTAGGCGCACATCTGTAATACCCAGTAACAGATTCATACAGGGTAGGATGATAGCTATCTTAAACAGGGCTGTTACGCCAATACGACCCGCTTCAACGAAGGTGGAATGCCGGATAACCCCTTTATAGGGTTGAAGTATAATAAAGCTTATGGAACTGGAAAGGGTAAACAGGAGTAGTGATTGCAATAACGTATTGAACGAAATTGAAATTTCCAAGACCCTACTGGCAAGAAAAAAGGATATGCCGGAAGAAAAGACTGATAAAACCAGGTCACTAAAAAAGATGACCCATCTACTGAAATATTTGATCCCGGTTAATTGATCAAATAACGGTTTAAGTAGCAAGACAATTGTTTTTCGTTAAAATAATAAGTCGGGTTTGATACTAATCAATCAACATCAAAAAGTCAACGGTTATTATAAAAAAATGATTTTTTAATACTAAAAAAGCTCGTCACCCACAATACATATGCATGACATTCCTTGTATAAAAATGAAATACAAAAGTACAAAATTCAAAGAATAACTAATCCAAAAATAACAAATATTTTGGAGGAAGCTTATTTATATGGTATTAATAATTAATTCATTATAATTCTTTTTTTACCATTTATCCATTACGATTTACACAAAGACACAAAACAAATCAAAGACCAAAATGATCAATATGAAATATAATTTCCAATAAAGTAAAATAATTGCTTTTAAAAAATTTATTATAAATTTCAAGAAACATCATTTCAATCTCAACTTTGAATGCTAATATGTATTATTTCTTGTATTTTATGTTAAGATCCTCCATATCTAATACCAAAAACATGTTCTCTAACACCCCATTTTTAATTGCTTTTTTCATTCACATTCTATAATTTGCGGCCTTGTGAAAAATTTGAGGTAATACATATATTTATAAACACATTTAAACCCTGGTATCATGAAGGTATATCAAACTAACGAAATTAAGAACATTGCCATCTTGGGAAGTTCTGGCTCTGGGAAAACCACTCTCGCTGAAGCTATGCTTTACGAGGGTGGAGTTATAAAACGTCGCGGTACAGTGGAAGCAGGCAATACGGTAAGCGACTATTTCCCGGTTGAGAAAGAGTATGGATACTCAGTATTCTCGACCGTTTTTAGTGTGGAATGGCAGAACCGAAAGCTAAATTTTATAGACTGTCCGGGTTCTGACGACTTTATTGGGGGAGCTGTATCGGCTTTAAATGTTACTGATACGGCATTAATGGTTTTAAATGCTCAATACGGAATTGAAGTAGGTACAATCAACCAATTTCGCTATACCGAACAGTTCAACAAACCGGTTATCTTTATCATAAATCAACTGGATAATGATAAAGCGGATTATGACGGTACGATCACTCAACTGAAAGAATCATACGGCAGTAAGGTGGTCCAAATTCAATATCCTATCAATACCGGACCTTCGTTCAATGCAGTTGTGGATGTATTGAAAATGAAGATGTATAAATGGAAACCGGAAGGAGGAGTTCCTGAAGTGTTGGATATTCCGGCAGAAGAAATGGATAAAGCACAGGAACTACATGGCGCTTTAGTAGAAGCCGCTGCAGAACACGACGATGCTTTGATGGAAAAATTCTTCGAAGAAGGCAGTTTAAGTGAAGATGAATTACGTGCAGGTATCAGTGCGGGTCTGGTTGTAAGAGGAATGTTCCCCGTATTCTGTGTATGTGCCGAAAAAGATATGTGTGTACGCCGTACCATGGAATTTTTAGGAAATGTGGTTCCTACAGTAGACAAAATGCCACATGTGAAAACAATTGACGGTGTTGATGTAGCACCGGATTCAAACGGGCCAACCAGTGTCTTTTTCTTCAAAACAACAGTTGAACAACATATCGGACAAGTCTCCTATTTTAAAGTGATATCAGGTAAAGTAAAAGAAGGGGACGATTTATTAAATGCCGATCGTGGTTCCAAAGAACGTATCGCCCAAATATTCTCTGTGGCCGGGCAAACAAGAAATCAGGTTCCGGAAATGATGGCCGGAGATATAGGTGCAACAGTGAAGTTGAAAGATGTTCGTCGGGGTAATACTTTGAATGGTAAGGGTGCTGATTATAAATTTGACTTTATTAAATATCCGAATCCAAAATATCGCCGTGCTATTAAAGCGGTTAATGAGTCAGACGCTGAAAAACTAAGTGAATTACTTACCCGTATGCGTGAAGAAGATCCGACATGGATCGTTGAACAATCCAAAGAACTGAAACAAACCATCGTCTCCGGTCAGGGTGAATTCCATCTTCGTACATTGAAGTGGCGTTTGGAGAATAATGAAAAACTGTTTATTGAATATCTTGAGCCGAAGATCCCTTATCGTGAAACCATAACAAAAGCTTCCCGCTCAGATTATCGTCATAAGAAGCAATCCGGAGGTGCCGGTCAATTTGGTGAAGTACACATGATTGTAGAACCATACATAGAAGGCGTACCGGCCAAGGATATATATAAATTCGGCGGTCAGGAATTTAAAATCTCTATGCGTGATACACAAGTATACGATCTGGAGTGGGGTGGTAAACTGGAATTTATAAATTCTATCGTGGGTGGTTCTATTGATGCCCGTTTCCTACCTGCAATTCTGAAAGGGGTTATGGCGCGTATGGAACAGGGTCCGTTAACAGGCTCTTATGCCCGTGATGTACGTATCATTGTATATGACGGAAAGATGCACCCGGTAGATAGTAATGAAATATCTTTTATGCTTGCCGGACGTAACGCGTTCAGTACCGCATTTAAGGAAGCAGGTCCTAAAATCCTTGAACCGATTTATGATGTGGAAGTATCTGTTCCCGCTGACTACTTAGGAGATGTTATGAGTGATTTACAGGGACGTCGTGCCGTGATCATGGGTATGAATAGTGAAAAAGGATATGAAAAGCTTTCTGCAAGAGTTCCTTTGAAAGAGATGTCGAATTATTCTACTTCTTTAAGTTCAATCACCGGTGGACGCGCTTCATTTACAATGAAGTTCTCAGCATATGAGTTAGTTCCTACAGACGTTCAGGAGAAATTGCTTAAAGCTTACGAAGAAAGCAAGAAAGAAGAAGATTAATTTCCTTATTAATAAAAAAATCCCCTTTTAAAAGGGGATTTTTTTATTTTCCGGATAGAACAGTTTCAGTTATCCATGCCCAAAGATTAGCCATAAATCTATCTCGGTCATTGCTAATTGCTCCCGTTGTTCCACTTAGACCATTTGTATAATTGTTGAAAATCTGTATATCACCTATATAAACTACACGTTTTTCTTTATTTATTCCAACAACCATATTACCATCAGGGGATTGTAGCAAGTGGGTCACCTCATTATTCGTGTTTGTAGCTTTTCCCCATATTGCATCAGCAGCACCATATTGGGAATCTGCAGCAATACTTCCAAACAAACCATTCTGAGTGAATATATCCGTATCATCATTCCTTACAAAATCAAAGTTAGGATTGCCACCTGACGTTGTATAACTCCAACCTAAATTATCTCCTACAGTTGCAAGCAAATTGATATTACTTACAGTAGCGTCAGCTGCCAATATCAAAACTCTGTTTGATTTCGCATTCAGCCAGCTTATCACATTATCTGCAAGAGTTTGACTTTGTTGTTGATTGTAAGGAAACAAGACAACATCAAAATTAGAAAGTACCGTTGAAGAAACACTCGTACTAGTTGTAGATCTGGACAATTCTGTAAAATGATAACCTCCAAATTTAAATATACCTGTCGGAGCAAATTGTTTGTTAAGTATTTGTCTCATGGCTACCGCATTTGCGTTGGTCGTCGCATTTGAATATCCATTCCCCAGCGCTCCGATTTCATCAAATGACAAAAGACGAATCAGATCATCCATGTGTTTTGATAGTCCATATTGATTTATAGTAATAACTATATCCCATTTTCCAGCATGAATAACAAAATAATCCTTTAATTCAGCATCAAGTTCATTATTCTTTTTCGCTCTTACAATTATATTATTATTTACTATTTCTACTATAAAATTTTCATTCTCAATATACGTTTCTGAAGGAGATGTTTCGGCAACTGAAGTTCCATTCACATCAGACCACTGAATAGTATAACTGCTCAGATCAGTATTTACTATTATCTTGTCAGATTGCTTAAATGCTGCCGCCCATGGACGTAGTTCTAACGTTCGTTTTGACAAACTAAAATAACGTTCTCCTTCATACCACATATCAGTAGAGTTTTCATCCCATGTCTGAACTTCCGTTACAATGCTAGCGGAAGGTTTATTAGCTGCTTCTTCAGGTGAACTCTCTCCTGCTGTTGCTACTTTCTTTATATTAAATATATATTTATGGTTACGTAAAATCTGTCCAAAGGGATGTCCATCAATTCCCAGATTAAAATCTATTCTGTAATAAGAGACAGACTCATTGTCAAATCTACCGCCAACAATAATACATGTAGCATCGGTAATCCTGTCACTTTCCAGTGGAGCAACTGATTCGGACAAATATAACTGTGACTCAGATTTATTACCATTTACCAAAATTTCATTTGTAATAACATTCCGATTTGAATTATCCGGAACAGATGGTGCTGTTACAGACATATTAGTAACATTATCAGGAATAATTTGCATCGTATTTGTCGCACGATACGCTTGTATACTTACCATCTCAAAATTTGAAACATCATCAGAGACGATAATATCTGCACGAGCAATAGAACGAAGCATTTTAATGCCGGTTATCCGGTTATTACCAGTTGATTCTAATGAGGGTAAATCATGTTCTCCAAACATAGGAAAACGTGCGTTTAGCCCTGTACTTGAAAAGGTTAATTGCAATTTACTTTTCACGGAAGAATAGCTATCTTCCGGTAAAAGACCTGCTTGATTTATTACTGAATTGATATTCGCCAGCAATACTAGTTTCAGTGGAGATGAACTCGACTGTAAAGTAACATCAAAAGAGGTAGTAGAGAGATCGGAGCCGGTAATCGTACCTTCTTCCAAATATTGTAATTTATCATTCTTAAATACCAATACAATGATCTCATCTATCGTACTCTCTTGCGTTGTTTGGCTTTTTGTATAAGTTTCAGGAAGGGATACCGGAGGTGTATTGATAGTCAAATGTACTGCCATATCATCGCCACCTTTGTTTGTAGAAGGTAAATCTATTCTTTCATCGGTAGTACACGATATTGCAAACAAGTACAATATGGCAAAAAGCATATTGCACATCAATATTCTCCATAATGTATATTGTTTATTAATCGTTTTCATTTTCAGGTTATTATCTTGCGGGAATAAATATCCCGCAAGACTTAATATTTAACATTACCATTCAACATCCTGAGAAGGTATTGTTTCCCAATCCTGGGCTTCAATAGTAACATTTATTGAAGATTCATCTACCAATTCTTCCGGATTTTCAGAACCAGTCCATACCTTCTTTAATATGACATTCACTGTATGCACTGTATTACGTTTGATATAAGTTCCGTCTGTTGGATTACTTGTTGGATCATTGATAATAAAAGGGAAGTAAGTCTTAGTTCCGTTATAAGTTCCTTCCAAGGTCATCAATGTTGCATCTACTCCATCATTAGGAAAAACATAGAAGAAGCTATCGTTAGTTCCCTCCTTTGCTACTCCACGTAAGAAAGATTTATAATCACTTAGCAAAGTTGCATCAGGACCTACACCACCATAAAATGGAACATTTGTTTTAATTGTCGGAAGTCCTACATTAGAAGAACTCTTCGCTTTCATTATATTTACATTGGTAAGTATAAACTCACCGCCATTCACTGCGTCTGGAGTAACCGTCACTGTCCCTAATTTGATTTTAGCCACAACACGGGACACCGGAATTGTCAAGACATTTTCACCGGCATTCAGCTTCGGAGCAATTTCACCACTCATTGTAAGTCCGGAGACTTGCATGTTCTGAGGAGATTGAGTTTCCAGATCAAACACTTCATTTTCAAAATCCGCATAATTTGTAATTGGACTTTGTGGAAAACCATCCGGCTCATTTACTACAACTGCAATTCTTTTGTTTCCAGTAGATAAATTAGCCAAAGTAGCAGTAGTACTGGAGGCTTCTAGTACTCCATTAGCATAAAAAACATAGATTGTATAATCTTTAATAGCATTTTCTTCCTCAGTAGCAGGTGTTGCTGGAAGAGCACGCGTATTCATGTCCTTTCCTGTTATATTAACTATAAGAGTAGCTTTACCACCATCCCCGTCTCCTTCTTTTCTAATTTCATCTTCGTTACTACAAGACACACCAAGTAATAAAACACCCAAAAGGAATGCAAAAAATAATTTAGTTTTCATCGATTTTTAATTTGATTGTTAATTCAAAAGTTTTAGTTTTATATTTCCGTAATTTATAATTAAATCTTTGACGCAAAAGTATAACATTGGTTTAAATACGCCATTATTATTTACACAATTTATAAATACATTTACATATTTTAGTCTGCGATTAAATCAAATACAACACATAATACACAAAAACAATGCCATATGTATTAATTTTGACAAAATAATATCCCCATGGTCAACCATGAGGATATTATTATCTAAGATTAAAGGGAATCCTAAAGAGCTTGCTCGATATCTGCAATAATGTCACTCACATTCTCTATTCCAACGGACAAACGGATTAAATCTGGGGCTATCCCTGCTTCTACAAGCTGTTCATCAGACAATTGGCGATGTGTATGACTGGCCGGATGCAAAACTGACGATCTGGCATCAGCCACATGTGTAACAATAGCCACCAGTTTTAATTGATCCATAAAGCGTATAGATTTTTCCCGTCCCCCTTTAAGCCCAAAGGATAGTACACCACAAGAGCCGTTCGGAAGATATTTCTTTGCAAGTTCATGATATTTACTCCCTTTCAGATCTGGGTAATTCACCCATGCTACCTTATCATTCTTTTGTAACCATTGCGCCACTGCAAATGCATTCTTACAATGTTGTACCATCCGCAGATGTAAGGTTTCCAGTCCGATATTCAGCAAGAAAGCATTTTGCGGGGACTGAATAGATCCCAGGTCACGCATCAATTGTGCAGTTGCCTTTGTTATAAATGCTCCTTTTCCAAAAGTTTTTGTATAGGTCAGTCCATGATAAGAATCATCAGGTTCGCATAAACCAGGATATTTATCAGCGTAGGTATCCCAGTCGAAATTACCACTATCCACAATACATCCTCCAACAGCAGCTGCATGTCCATCCATATATTTGGTGGTAGAATGAGTAATAATATCGGCTCCCCATTCAAATGGGCGACAATTTATAGGAGTAGGAAATGTATTATCAATAATAAGTGGCACCCCATGTTTATGAGCAATACGGGCAAATTTCTCAATATCCAATACCATCACGCCTGGATTAGAAATCGACTCTCCAAACAAAAGTTTCGTATTTGGACGGAAAGCTTTACTTATTTCTTCATCAGATGCATCCTGATCCACAAACGTACATTCGATTCCTAACTTCTTCAATGTAACTGAAAATAAATTGTATGTTCCTCCATAAATACCAGTAGCACTTACAAAATGATCGCCCGAACCACATATATTAAATATAGCAAAAAAATTAGCCGCTTGTCCCGATGAAGTTAGCATACCTGCAACACCGCCTTCCAAAGCCGTGATCTTAGCAGCCACAGCATCATTGGTTGGATTTTGTAAACGTGTATAGAAATAACCGCTTTCTTCCAGATCAAAAAGCTTAGCCATCTGTTCACTCGTTTCGTACTTAAATGTAGTACTTTGGATTATAGGTAATACACGAGGTTCTCCATTTTTAGGCTGCCAGCCTGCTTGCACACAAAGTGTTTCAGGGTTTAATTTATTACTCATAGTAAAATGATATTAATAATATACTAAATTTAAGCCTACAAAAGTAATCAATAAAACCACTTTAATAGGGAAAGAAACAAATAGATTTAGTAAAGTTGCCTTATATTTGTACAAATTCTATGAAAAATCAAATGCTAGTTTTATGAAAAATTATGTGATTGTCGCTTTACTTTTGTTTATTTCCCATCTGTCATATTCTCAAAAGTTAAAAGGGCATGTATATGATGCTACCAATGAAGAAGTACTTACCGGTGTTAATATTTTTTTTAAGGATAAAGGCTCACCTCAAGGTACCATAACTGATATTGATGGTTATTACGAGTTAGACATTCCTACAGGAAATGTAAGTGTAACGTTTAGCTATCTCGGTTATGAAACAGTTAATCATCCATTGATTGTGAAACGCGGACAGGAAATCGTTTTAAATGTTCCTATGAAGGTTGAATCTAATCTGATGGACGAAGTAGTGATCAGTGTAGGTCGTTACGAACAGAAATTAAGTGAAGTTACCGTTTCAATGGATGTTTTGAAAGCCAATGATATTGCTATTCAGGCTCCAACAGATCTGAGTGCTGTATTGAATACTATGCCAGGCGTCGATGTTACCGACAAACAACCTTCCATACGTGGAGGTAGTGGATGGACATGGGGAGTCGGAAGTCGCAGTCAGATATTGGTAGACGGCATGTCGGTATTAACTCCTGCTGTTGGTGAGATCAACTGGAATATGATCCCCATGGAAAATATCGAACAGGTAGAGGTTATTAAAGGCGCTTCATCTGTTCTTTACGGCTCCTCTGCATTAAACGGACTTATCAATGTGCGTACTGCTCGACCAGGCCTTGACCCTAAAACAAAAGCCAACTTATATATAGGTATATATGGCGATCCTAAAAATGAAAACTATATCTGGTGGGGAAATGATTTTTGGAACGATGGTAAATACGATGTAGAACCATTTTTACGTCGGAATATCTTTTCTGGAGTACGAAACCCGATCTACACAGGAATGGATTTATCTCATAGCCGACGAATCGGAAACCTGGATGTAACAGGAAGTATGAATATATTTACCGATGAAGGATATCGCCAGGGGAATTACAATAAACGTTTTCGTATAGGTGGTAACCTGACCTATCATGATCCTAACATTCATGGCTTGAACTATGGACTGAATGGGAATTTCCTTTCCAACGAAAACGCCAGTTTCTTTATGTGGCGATCTGCCAAAGAGGCGTATACTCAATCATCAATGGCCAATATGGGACGTCAGGGTAATAGTTTTTATATAGATCCTTTCATGAACTATATTAATGAAGAAAACAATACAACACATCGTTTGAAGGGACGTTTCTACCACAAAGCCGATGGTATCAGATCCAAACGTACCGACAAATCTATTTTTGAAATAGCAGAAGAATTAAACTTTAACTACGATGCAATCCCTGACCTGATCAATATTGTTGAAAATCCGATGACTGCTTTGGCGCCAATTATCAAGCATCTTCCTGATGTAATGAACGGTTATTTTGATGGAGCAGCACATGAAATAGAGAATCTGGCAAATCAGTTCTTCCCTGATGCAAAACCTCCAGCTTATATGGATCTAATGTCATGGATAATGGGACATACTCCTCTCCCATCTAATTCTGAAGATCTCATCCCCTGGCTTGTTGGCACTATGACGCCGACGAACAACAACAGTAATCCGCCGGACAATACATCTTCATATTATATCGATTATCAATTCAATAAAAAGTATGAGAATGCACAGTTTACTACAGGTGCGACATTTGATCACACCCGCACGAACTCATATGTAACCGGTGTACATAAAAGTGATAATATAGGTTTGTTTATTCAATATGACCGTAAATTTTTTGATAAACTGAACGCTTCACTCGGTATGCGTTTAGAATATTATCGGGTGGATTCATTATATAGAGAAGCCGAAACCAAAGCTTTTGGTGTAAAGATGCCCTTTAAACCACTACTACGCGGCGGGCTTAATTACGAATTAGCCGAACATAGCTTTATCCGTGCCTCTGTGGGCCAGGGATACCGGTATCCTTCCATTACTGAAAAATTCGTATATAAAGATATTGGCGGAATGGCTGCTTACCCTAACAATAATTTAACTGCCGAAAAAGGTTTCAGTGCAGAACTAGGTCTTAAACAGGGATATAAGATCGGAAATTTTATGGGATATCTGGATGTAGCGGGTTTCTACAATTATTATAAGGATATGATTGAGTTTGAATTTGGTTTATTCAATAGCGAGACTTTTGAATATGTGGATAACCTGATGGATGTTATTACTATGGTGACAAACGGACAGATGCCTGGTTTCGGCACTCGGTTTCAGAATGTATCAAAAGCTCGCATATATGGAATAGATGCTTCAATAAATGGTTTGTGGAATATTAATCCCCATACTAAAATGACATACAATATCGGTTACGTCTATACTGAACCCCGTGATATGAATGCAGATAAAATCAATGAAGCAGAAGCGGCCAATACAGATATTCTTGCAATGAAATCAAAATCGAATACATCGCAATACCTGAAATACCGTCAGAAACACTCAGCAAAGGCAGTAATGGATTTTTATTGGAAACGATTCAGTATTGGCACCAACCTGGCCTGGAAAAGTAAAACATTAGCTGTTGATTATATGATGGTGGACGAACGCCCAATAGGACAAGATGAAATCAAGAAAAATAAAGATATAATGGATTATGTACGAGGAATCCTGTTCTACGGTCTGGACGATTATTGGAGAAAAAACAATGATGGGTATTTCACCATGGACTTGCGACTCGGATACAATCTGAGTAAAAATGTACATCTGCTAGCATCCATTAATAATCTGCTAAATACAGAATACAGCCTGCGTCCTATGGATGTATCTCCTCCACGTACGTTTATTTTCAAGATAAATACTACTTTTTAAAACCCTAATCCTAATTCAAACATAAAACGAACACTATCTTTTGAACCGAAAAGGGAATATTTGGTAGTTATCTTATTTATTAAGGTAAGCCAGATCCCCCCTCCATAAGAGGTATGCCATTTCTTCGATGATTGGTCAGGATACCAGACACGTCCGTAATCAATTCCTGCAAACAACCCATATTTTAAAGGTGTAAATGGATTCTTCAATTCTCCCATATCCACTCTGAAATCGGAATATTGATAAAAGGACTGCTTGCCGAGGAAACGGTTATTCCTAAAACCTCTTAATTCAGTAGTTGCTGCTTGATAAAATTCGAATTTATCCGTGAAAAGAGCCTTTGCTTTAGCCATAGTCGCCCATGTAAAACGATCGGTAATACAAATATCTAATGTACCTTTAACTTCAGCATAGGGGAAATTTCGTTTTGCATTCCCCATATTTAATTTCCAACCGCCAATAACTTCACCTTCCAATTTTGAAATAATAGAAGAAGGTTCTTTGTTTACTTGATAACGCACGGACAGATCAGCAAAATAATTGGTTTTAAACACCCGATGGTCTTTAGAATATATTGTATTTATGAATTTGTTTGAAGGATGCAGTACTTTTACTAATTCAGCTGAAGCAATAAATGATAACTCTTGTCTTTTATCAATGGTTATATTATATGATGGAGTTATAACAAGATTACGTATATTCACCCGATTGTAATTCCTCTTTTCATCCTTGTAACCATCCGTATTATTTCCAAAGCCGAAGAAGTTGAAAAAGTTTCGGGGAAAACCAAACTCCGCGTCTACTATAAAAGTCTTTCTCTCGTCATAAGTAGGGAATATTCCACGATACATAAAACCACCCAAATAATTAAAACCTAAGCGATGTTGGTAACTGAATGGCATACGTTTGTACCCATACATAGTATACGTAACATAACTCCCCAGGTTTATTCCTAAATCCGAATCATAAAAACCCCATGGACTAAAAGAGAATTTACTGTATTTGGTATGCTTATAATCATATCCCACAACACGTTCATTCTCTGAAAAAACAGGTCGTACACCGGAAATACTATCAAATGTTTGCTTTTCGGATGGGTAAGCATATACTTTCAAATTCTTTTTTGATTGAAAATCATAAGAGTTTTCACCTTCACCCGTGATTAATAGGACTTTTAATGGTCTTCCTTCATCATGCTTTATTTCGAAATGATCATTTCCCTGCAAACCATATAACCAAATCTCTTTTGCTGTTTTTTTCTCATATTTCTTATCAAAAACAAGGCTTTCTTTTCGGGAATCGTAAATTGAAATATGCACACTATCCGGACGAGAACGATCGATAATAAAATGGTCATCACGTTCAGTTCCCGTTACAATCGGGTTATGCTGGAGAATTCGATAATAAGTATGAGCTAATTCTTCTACATTATCTCTCCTTGCTTTTAAAATTCTTTTAATATTATCCGTTTCACTACTCTCAACACCTTTTGGTAATTTATCAAAGGCTTCTTCTATTAATTGATCCGTAAAATTATTCTTCAACCATTTTGCTTCTTGAATCCATAATGATTCATCACTTTGTGAGACAATTGCCAAATCAAGCTCATATCCTAATTTATTGAAGTTCTTCAATTTTTTGAATTCTGCTTCATAATTTGAAATAAAGCCAAGTGTAAGTACACTAAGCATTTGTTTGAAAAATAATCCGTCAACTTTAGTAAAAGCGTGATTACGATCAATTACGATGGGAGAAAATAAAATACTATCATTTTTTCGTTGAGCATTCCAGTTCCAATTTTCAGGCATTTTATTCCAGTCTCCAATCAACATATCAAACAATCTTTCACGAATATAGAGATGCTGATCAACAAAATAAGATTTATCCTTTCTCATTACTTCTAATAATTCTGTTGTCGAAAGAATATTCTTTTTTGTATTTATATCAGGTATATCCGTTATACTAACCAGCTTAGCTTGAATATAACTACCATCTGCTATGGTATCGGCTGTGGTATACTTAGGAATATAATAAATACGAGGATTATTTGAACTTAAACTCAGATGCTGCGCCATAAAATCAGATGCAAGAAATGTATATGGATTAATTATGGTATATGCATCACCAATGAAGGTATCCAGATAAGTTCCATTAAAATCTTTTTTATTATACATCTCTTGAAAGAAATCTGATTCGAGAAAGCTTGTTGACCCCCCTAAGGGCTTAAGCATATATAAATGCTTTTCTTTGTCTTCAAGTACTAAACCATGAAAATTATCGGCCTGACTTACCACTTTTACACCTCCTAAAAATGAATCAAAATTTATAGTGGTAACCGTAATAGGTAAAGTATATAGCTTGCGGTAATGTTTCCCCCAAAGTTTATTGTATATCGAACTTTTCTCCTTAATACTATCAGGATAAACGGATTTACGAACTTTTCCTGTTTGTTTAAGAGTATCATTAACAATATATGCACTTGCCTGCAAGGACAAAACGAATGCTATCAGAGTGAATACTACAACACGCCGCATACTTTTATGACTCCATGAGTCCTTTAATAAGAAATAATTTTTTCCAATCAGGTTTTATCTTTTACTTCCGGGTATCTTTCCGACCATCTTTGACGGATCAACCCAGGCATCGAACTCTTCTTCAGTAACATAACCAGTCTCTATTGCCGCCTGTCTTAATGTCTTATTCTCACGATATGCTTTATTAGCTATACCGGCAGCTTTGTAATAACCTATTTTCGTATTCAACGCTGTAACAAGCATTAAAGAATTATCCAAATGCTTTTTAATATTATCTAGTATAGGTTCTATACCATTGGCACAATGCTCATTAAAGCTATTACATCCATCTCCTATCAACAGGGCGCTTTGTAAAAAGTTATTGATGATCATCGGCTTAAATACATTTAATTCGAATTGTCCATTAGATCCTCCTACTGATATCGCCACATCATTACCCATTACCTGTGCTGCAATCATGGTAAGCGCTTCACACTGTGTAGGATTAATTTTACCGGGCATAATAGACGAACCCGGCTCATTCTCCGGAATATGTATTTCGCCGATACCAGACCGAGGACCAGAACTTAGCATCCGTATATCGTTCGCGATTTTCATTAAACTTACTGCTATACCTTTCAATGCTCCATGAGTAGCGACTATAGCATCATGTGATGCTAACGCTTCAAACTTGTTTGGCGCTGTCACAAAAGGAAGTCCGGTAAGATCAGCAATCTTTCTTGCTACCATTTTATCATAATTCGGCGGAGTGTTTATCCCCGTACCAACAGCAGTCCCTCCCAAAGCCAATTCAGACAAATGAGATAAAGTATCTTGCAAAGATCGCAGTCCATGCTCTAACTGAGATACATATCCGCTAAATTCCTGTCCTAATGTGAGAGGAGTAGCGTCCATAAAATGAGTTCTTCCTATCTTAACAATACCCATATAGGCTACACTCTTCTGAGCAAAGGTATTCCGTAAGCGAATAATGGCCGGAATAGTTACATCTGTCAACAATTTATAGGCAGCTATATGCATTGCTGTAGGAAAGGTATCATTAGATGACTGCGATTTATTTACATCATCATTAGGAGAAAGTATCTTTTCTTTATCTGTAAGTCTTCCTCCTCTCAACACATGCCCCCTGTTGGCGATGACTTCATTAACATTCATGTTAGTTTGAGTCCCGCTTCCCGTTTGCCACACAACAAGAGGAAATGAATCATCCAATTTTCCTTCAAGTATTTCATCGCATACCTGTACTATTAATTCACATTTATCAGAAGGCAATACACCTGCATCAAGATTAGCTAATGCTGCCGCCTTTTTCAAATATGCAAACGCATATATCACATCTTTCGGCATGCGACTTGTCTCTCTGGCAATATTAAAATTGTTGATGCTCCGCTGTGTTTGAGGGCCATAATAGGCATCTATCGGAACCTTCACTTCACCCATTGTATCTTTTTCAAATCTAAATTCCATAGGAGGCATTTTTATTTTATAATTCATCATTATATTATTTCGCTTAGTTGATTTCCTTCTAATACTAAATAAACCATTCTTAACTATAAAATGTTTAATTAATGAAAGCTTCATGCAAACTAACCTAAAGGAAAATAAATAATTATGATTTCTAAATTAATAAGCAAAATATATCCTATCGTATTATCGGAGAAGAGAAAAAAACAGTTTGAAAAATTGATTTTTTTTACTGCCATCATTACATTTACATTACATTTTACACTAATCATCTTAGCCAGAATGAATATTGTACCTGGTTTCAATAATAGTAGTAGTAGTGAACTAAATCCGATATCTGCAATATATACCCCTTTCTCCATCATCCTTTTATACGAAATCTATTTATTAATTTATTATCTACCCATGTCTATAACAATCTACTTGGGTAAACAGTATGAAATCATTGCTTTGATCTTTATTCGAAAAATATTTGATGATTTATCTAAAATATCAACTCGAACAGAATCTCTCGACCTTATCCATGTTCAGGGATTACTAATAACATTTATAGGTCTTCTCATATTATGTTTACTCATATTTCTATTTTATAAACTAAGTGGAAGCAAACCTGAACGGATTGATGAGAAAAAATGTGAGGACATCCAAAGCCGCAAATTTGTATTGATAAAAAAAATTATGGCTTTAGGTTTGATGATCTTATTCATATTTTTGTTTATTATTTCTCTTTTCGACCTGAAAGACATAAAATCAATTGCGAATATTGATAATGTTGTCTCTGTTATTAGTAATATGAACAATACTTTTTTTGACACTTTCTTTACCGCTTTGATCATTACCGAGGTATTGCTACTGCTATTTACTTTTAGTTTGTCGGAAAAGTTCAGTAAAGTAATCCGAAACTCCGGTTTTATCATATCAACGATATTACTTAAACTATCATTCAGAGCAGAAGGACTGGCCAATATAAGCATTATCCTTGTAGCAGTAGGTTTTGGTGTTTCAATATTGGCTATTCATAAACTTTTCTACAAGAAATTATGATATTTATTCAGAATCAGCAATTCACAATTTGTGCGTTTTTCGACACTTTTAAACACAATGTGTCATATGTGAGTTTTTCTGAGATGTAATATTTTATACAATTCCGCTTTTTGATAAACAAATAAACACGAGTGTATAAATGTAGATGATTTTAGTGAAAATTGTAACATTATATAAAACCGTTGCTTTATTTAATATCTTTATCTTTGCACTATAATAAAATACCCTTATTGTGCAAAAAAATATGTTTTAGAAATAACAAACTTACACAACTTGTCTAAAAACTTAACAAAACAAAACTCAAAGTGATCATACTCCACAAAGTGTATGTAGATTAAACGCCTTTAACGAGAACAGATTCAGGATTTATTTTGTTTTGTTACTAGACCTGTAATAATAATGGGAATATTGATACAGAGGATTATTGGATGGAAGAAAATTTAAATAAAGAATTGGCGAACAGGATTTTTGAAAAGATTCCGCCACAAGTAAAACCAATTGAATACCTAATGACTACTCTTGGCTTGGCCAGAGAGTCTGTATATAGGAGGAAAAGAGGAGAATTGTCTTTTACTTTCGAAGAAATAGTTACGTTGTCAACAGAACTCAACTTTTCAATAGATGAAATAATAGGAAGAAATAAAGAAGATAAAATTGTATTTGATATTCAGAACAATGCACTATTTAACCCTGAAGAAACTTTTCTGGCAATGTTTAAAAGTTACCTCAATTTGGTTAGAAAGGAATTTGAAGCAAAAAGCGTAGAAACAATTATAACACAAAACCGTGTATTACCCATCTTTGCACTTAAATTCAAACATTTGCTGAAATTTTTCTATTACAAATGGATGCATCAGGGATATCAGGTTCCTTTAAACTTTTATTATGCGGATGTAACTCTACCCACAGAGATCATAACATTAAAAGATGAATTGATATCTTATATAAATCAGATCAGCAATTATACTTTTATTATTGATCCATTGACATATATCAATACATTTAATGAAATTTTGTATTATTATGAACGAAAACTCATTACAAAAGATGAGTTGCTTATATTGAAAGAAGACTTTTTAAGCCTTCTAAAACATACAGAATCACTGGTTCTCAGAGGTGTTAATGAGTTCGAATCTACGTATCAGTTCTATATCTCCTCCCTGAATGTAGAATCAAATACCTTTTATGTCAAATACGACGACAAGGTAGAATCTACTTTATGGCTATATTACGTCAATCCAATATCCTCCAATAACAAGGCGATGTGTGCAACCCATAAAAGATGGATAGATTCCATGAAAAGGTATTCATCACTCATTACCCATTCAAACGAGATACTTCAAGCTAAATTTTATAATGAACAATACAGATATCTCGAAAATACTACAAAAAATATTTTCGGATAATAGTCAGCAATATCACTTACCCTAGACATATGCAAGAAGAACTAAATAAATTACTGTTAGATAAGATTTTCGAAAAGATTCCTGAAACTGTAAATCCGATTGATTATCTGATGAAAACATTAGATATATCCCGCAAAACCGTATATCGTCGCAAGAAAGGAGAACTGCCTTTCACATTTGAAGAAATTTACATTCTATCCAATGAACTCGACTTTTCTATTGATGAACTGGTAGCAAAAGGGAATGTGAGTCAGGCTATATTCAGCCAAAAAACAGATGCTCTCTTTAATCCCAAAGAGACATTTACCCTCATGCTTGAAAAATATCTTGACTTCTACCGGAAAGGTAAGGATGCAAAATCTTTTGATGGCATATTTACCATGAACCGGATACTTCCCATCTATATTTTTGACTCGACCTATCTATTTCGGTTTTTCTATTACCAATGGATACATCAGGGATACAATGTTCCTTTAAACTTCAGCTACACCAATATGATCTTCCCACCCGAAGTGCTTAACCTCGGCAGGCAAGTATGGGAATATGCCAGATATGCCCGTAATACGACTATTATTGTAGATGAAATGATATTCAAAAATATATATAGTGATATTGAATATTATTATAAAAGGGAACTGATGCGGAAAGAAGATTTTATCAACCTAAGAAATGAACTTCTATCCTATATTAAGATATTAGAAAAAATCGTGCTGACCGGAATGAATGCATATGATTCTAAATATACAATCTACCTCTCAAAGGTAAGCATTGAATCAAATTCTGCCTATTTTGAACTCGACAATGAGATTGAATCTTCTTTCTGGGTATTTGGAGTAAGTCCTATATATACCAATAATAGCGCAGTATATACGTCACATCGGAAATGGCTCAATTCACTAAAGAAATATTCAACATTGATCTCACAATCTAACGAAATGCTCCAAAGCGAATTCTTCAACGAACAATACAACTTTATTTTGGAATCAGCCGAGAAATTATTGAAATAAAGCAATCAGTTTAGGGAGGAAAATGATTAGGCCGATAATGGCTGCTGCAAAAGCCATTAGCAGAACTCCTCCCGCAGACAAATCCTTTAATTGCTTAATAGATTCATTATATTCAGTAGAAACCACATCCGCCAGGCGTTCGATAGCCGTATTTAAAGCTTCGGCGGCCAGCACGCATCCACAAACAATTACCACAGCCACCCATTCTATTGCAGATATTTCCAAAAGAATGCCGGCGATGATCGTACAAAGCCCTATTATACCATGCAACCAGGCGCTATGCTCATATCGCAACAACAGCCATATTCCATGAAAAGCATATTTAAAACTAGCAAACCTCTTCCGAAAAGTAAACCCTTCATTCTTCATACCATCCGCAATTGTTATTATGCAAGCAAAGATACGTTTTGTATAATAATAAGCTGATACCCTTTACTTCGAATATTCTTCAATTCCATCTCAGGAACCGTTTGTATAATATCTTCCCTAATACGTTTAATAAGTTGAACAAGACGCTCCCTACCACCATTTTCAATTTTGCCATATAAGACTCTGATCAGTTCCTCATTACTAACAAAGTAATCCGGACTACTCAGCAGCTTACCTAATAATTTAGTGTACATATCGGTCAGTTCAATCTCCCTCTCATAATAACAAAGACAATTCCTATCCGTATCCAGATAAATATTCTCCAATACCTGAATATGCTTTCTGATCGCATTCTTTTCCTTACGGAAAATCAAATACAACGATCCCGCCATTAGCATTAACCAGATTAGGGTAATACCACTTATCTGGAATAAAGGTTTACGCATTATACTTGAAAAAGGAAATTTGATATAACCTTGTAAAGTCAATTCATTCTGAAATCCAAGTCGAATTTCATCTAAAAAAACTAAATCTTGAAGCATTAATGTATCTGATACACTGTTGTACACCTGTTTATTTAAATTATCAAAATATTTTACAGCGGTATTTGCTTGTATATTTTTTTCTAATAATAAAATATTAAACATACTATCAAGGAGATTTACATCAATCGGATTTATTTGATAAAGATATATTTGTATCACATTATTTAATTTTTCAGAATATGAAAGTTTTCGTATAGAATCTGTTTTCTCTTGAATAATAGGAGGATCATTCCCTTTCTCATATACTATATAAGAAGATGTATCATTGGGTTGATACGTATAATGAATCTCTTGTCCGCATGTTTTCAATCGAAAATCTCTGTCTTTATCTACTACTTCGGCAAAAACTTTTTTACATTCAGAAAGCAAATCATTTTCTGATACATTCATCAGAGAATTTATTGTTGACAAATAAATAAAACAGATTATACAGATAAAAATCAATCCTAAAGTGCATTTCAGATATTTTTTCATTAAATAATCACTTTGTTTTCAACCACAAAGATATAAAGATTAGTCTTTAAAGAAAAGATAAAGATCAGTAAACTATATATCTACTTTCTATATTGTATTGTAAATTTGAAGCCTAAAGGTTTCTTTTTTCTTCTAATACGGATTAAAGACAATATTGTACCCGAAAGAACAAAGCAGACAAAAGTAATTCTACTAATAGGTAGAAAAGACTTGCGAACAATTGAACAAGGAGATATTTTAATATAAGCTTGTATAGCAATTTCATCAAAAAATCCTAAAGGAATACTATCTAACTTATATGCCTCATTACATAGTCTTGTATCCAAACTACTATAATGCTGCTTTGCTCCAGAATCCACAAAATAAATCAAAACAGTTTCCCCTTTTATTTTTTTATTAGATAGTTCCGCCTTAAAAAGACTATCAATAACATTTATTTTTATAGGATTATCATGATAAAGAAAGCCTTGAATAGCATTATTAAGTTTAACTTTAGGCGACAATTGTCTAAGAGAATCTGTTTTTTCCCGATACTTTGGTGGTTGATTACTTTTTTGATAAACAATATACTGTGAAGTATCCTGGGGTAAATATTTATAATGAACAATTTCTCCGGTTTCTGCAAGGCGTCTATCTCTATCTATATCAATTGCATCTTCAAAAATATTTTTACTCTGATGCATTAGATCATTCAAAGAAGAATGATAAAGGTTATATAAAGTTACTGCATATATTATACAGATTAATAAGAAAAAGAAAATGAGGATATTATCCCTTTGAGGCTTTTTCATTAAATAATTATTTTTGAAAATAACAAATATACTAGATTGTATTGAAAAAAAATAAGACTAATCAATATCTGTTTTTTTTAATTGGACAGTAAATTTAACAAATATTGCTTTCTTAATTTTTATTTTGTAAAAAATATGCGCTGCTATTCCTATTAGTAGTAGCCAAATAAAAGTAATACTACATATAGGCAAAAGAGATTTACGAATAATTGTTGTTGGTAACACATTGACAAAAGCCTGAAGTGTTAATTCTTTATATCCAAGGTCTACTACATCCAACTCTTTAAATTCATTAGAAAAAGTTGAATCATTGTCACTATAATATGTTTTACCAGTCTTATTGTCACTATAAATTATAAAAGTTCTTGCGACAATCTTTTTATTTAATAACTCTATTTGGAAAAGGCTATCTAAGGTATATACATTGATTGGATTTTTATAGTAAAGATAAGACTGAGTTGCACTTTTAATTCTCACCTCATATGTTAACTGCCTGATAGAATCTGTTTTTTCCCTATAAATTGGCTCATGGCCTTCCATTTCAGTTACAAGATATGTAGATGTATCATGAGGTATATATATAAAATGCATAACTTCCCCAGTTTCATCATAACGTGCATCCCGATCAATATCGATCACATCATCAAAAATATTTTTACTTTCAGCTAAAACATAGTTTAAAGAGGAATTATAGAGAGTGTTCAAGCATACCGTATAGATTATTGATGTAAAAATAATAAAGAGAATAATGTAATACTTTGTGGATTGTTTCATCAATTTAAGAGTTATAGCAAATTCTGACAAATATAAACACAAGTAAACTAATATTCTTTATTATCACCCAATAAAATATTTTATGGAAACGGATAATCGCTCAATATGAGCTGCTAAATTATAAATAGAGGTTCAAAATTAGTTCACTCTATGACATTCCTTACCTCCTGTTTAGTCTGTCGCATTGCCTTCACCTTTCACCAATCTTATCAATCCTTTTCTACAAGCGGTTTTGCTGGTGAAAGCAGTTGCTTTCACCCTTCGGCAGTTGCTTTCACTGATTAGTGTAGAGTATGAAATATAGTAAAATCGTACACAGACATAACAAAATCGTACGTTTCGTAATAGTCTAATACATAGTATCACAATGTTAATAGCGAGTGGTGTAAGTACATCGTTATTGGTTACAATATAAATTATTCATGCTGTAAGTAGTAATGTAAATATCTCGCTTCTATCGGGGCTATATACCTTACATATGTTCGGTTTCCAGGGTCTTATGCCGCCGGCTAATATCTTATCATTATTAACGTAATTATTCATTTCGCTGTAACCTATTATCACTTTGGTCTAATGAATTTATTGCTTTCCCAATAATATATTACTCGTTTTGTAGTAATATATTAATCGGCTCACGAAGGTGAGCGATGCGGCTCACCCTTGTGAGCCTTAGGGATCACATAGGTGAACCGAGTGGCTCACAGCTGTGAGCCGGTAAAAAAGAGCCGAAATCTGTAATAATTTATTATGAGCCAAACGCTAAAAATGAGAGATTAAAGTAGTAATTTGTTAAGAGGAAAAAGAAAGGCATGATGAAAGCAGATGTAAAAGGTGAAATCATTTGCTTTCATCAGCAAATCCGCTTGTAGAAAAGGATTGATAGCATTAGTGAAAGGTGACGATAATACGACAAACTCAACTGGGAGAAGTAAGGAATGTTGTATGAAAGAAGTATAGAGCCACTAGGAAGAAAAAACAGATGTATCATATCCTATTAATAATGAAACATATAAAAATAAACAATGGTTACTGCTAGTGAAAAATGAAATCAGAAAGAAATATTTCAACTATTAAGAAAGTTAGTTTTTTAAAAACTTAGATCTTTTTATAAATTACAGAAAATTAATCATTACATTATCAAATAACATGCAATTTTTTATCCAAACTAAGCCACTGGAAGTAAATCAGATAAAAAATATCACTAAAATATCACCCTTTTTTCTTGCAAATTATTTTTTTGGTAAGTATGTTTACATAGTAAGAAGCTTTAACTTTTATAACAAACTCGTATGAAAAACATTGTAAAATTAGGAATTATATTGATTGTCATAATTTTTGTCTTTATAATTAGTAAAAATGAAAATAAGGGATTAAAAGACCTGACATTAGAGAATGTCGAAGCTTTAGCTCAGAGTGAAGGTGCAGGAGATTTCTGTGCAGGGAGTGGAAGTATTGATTGTAATAGCTGGAAAGTATATTTCAAAGGAACAGCTAGATGAAAATATGTTTTTACATACTATTTGTATTTACATTTTTCAGTTGTACGACAAACATAAAAGAAATTCATCCTCGCTATAAAAATTTTAGTCATGAGGAGGCATTAAGATCACAGGTTATCTATTTAGACACTATCCTGTTCCGCTATCCATTCCGGATAGCGGTCAGGGATAGTTTCGCTATTATATTGGATCTCCATAACGCAGATCATTTTCTTCATGCGTTTACTTTTCCGGAGTGGCGCCATATTGTTTCTTTTGGGCGCAGAGGAAACGGGCCTGAAGAGATACTTTCGGCCGAAACAGTTCAGTTTAATTCTTCTGATTCTTTATGGGTACTGGATGCGAATAAAATGCAAATTACGCGATGGAGCATTCAAGCCTCCAACCGTTCTGCCCACCGGGTAGAAGAAATCCCGCTGGATAAGTATCTGATCCGCACACTAGATTTTGAGGAAATAGCAGATGGTTTTATTGTTCCTGATTATTCAGGAGAATACCGGTATCATAAGTTAAACCGAAAAGGTGAAATCATTCAATCAGCCGGACATATACCCACTGAAAACGGACTGGTCCATTCCTCTCCTGCCCTCGCCCAGGCGTGGCGAAGTTTTATTGATTATAATCCTGACAAGCAAATCTTATCTTTAGCTACCCAGTTAGGAGAAGTGATTGAAATAATCGACTTAGCAAATGATAGGGATACGATAAAATATGGTCCGAATGGTGAACCGGTATTTAATGATGCCGGAGGAGAAGGAATACCCACCGGTATTATGGGATTCAGCGATATACAAATTACGGATAACTATATATACACCGTTTTTCATGGTCGTTCTTTTAAAGAGATAGAAAGGAATGCTATGGAAGGAATTGAAAGGGAAGATGGCGGCAGATACATCTATGTTTTCGACTTTCAGGGTAATCCGGTTATAAAATACACCTTGGATCGCGCAATTTACGGCATCCATGTTGACGAAGATAATAACATTATATATGCGACTGACGTAAACAGTGATGAACCGATTGTACAAATAAAGTTTGACAGGATAAACTGATATACCACACAAGTCTTCTGGAAAATTTCCGATAAAAGAATTATTACAATAAAAAATTCATAAATTTGATGTCCCTCTAATGTAAATGATTAAGGGGTAATTAAAGTATGTACTCTTAGCTATTCACTACATCTTTCTAATATGGAGAAAAAGTTCACTAATACCTCACCAGGAAAAACAGATACTCAAAGCATCTCAGAGAGACTTGATATGGGCTGGTGGGAAGCTGATCTTGAAAAATTGACATTTCACTGCTCAGAAATTCTTGTCAATTTGCTGAAATTGGATGTTGTACCCACAGATCTGGATTTTTATTATAAATTAATAAGAGAGGACTATCGTTCGCGGATCATTGAGTCCATTAATTCTGCTTTAAAAGAGAACATTTATCAAATGGTATTTCCTGCATATGTTGATGATAGTCAGATATGGATTACTATTCGTTTTAAAAGGATTGATGATAAAAAAATATCCGGCTTAGCATATCAAATCGATAGAAAAGATGGAGAAAACCAACATCCTACCAGTAGCGAAACAGTTAAGAATTTGATATTTAAGTTGAATGGTATATCCAAATCTTTATTTTCATTCCTTCAGAGTGAGAATCTGGATGATATGGTAAACCATATCCTGAACTCGCTCATTACCCATTTCAGCGCAGAAAGAGCCTATATCTTTGAATATTATTGGAATGAAAAAAAGCAAAGCTGCATATATGAAGCGGTCAGTCGCAAAGGACTGGAAGAAATTCAAAATTTACAAAACGTTTTCTTTGAGCCTACTACATGGTGGAATCAGCAAATATTATCTCATCAGCCTATTATTCTTTCTTCTTTGAATGACTTACCGGAATGGGACCATATAGACAGGGATTTTCTGGCAGCACAGGATATCCAATCATTAATGGTTGTACCTTTTATCTCCCATGATAATACAGTGTGGGGATATGCAGGTATAGATGTGGTGGATAGACAACGAAACTGGACAAAGGAAGACTTCCAGTGGTTTTCTTCTTTAATGCATATCATCAATATTTGTTTTGAACTGGCCAAAATGACTTTAGCAAAAAATAAAGCTGAAGAGCTGGATAAATTGAAGTCTGCTTTTCTGGCAAATATGAGTCATGAAATACGCACTCCACTTAATGCTATTATCGGTTTTACCGATCTAATAGAGGAGAGTAATGACCCTGCAGAGAAAAAAGAATTTATAAAAATCATCCAACAAAACAACGAGCTACTCTTAAAACTGGTAAACGATATACTGGATTTATCAAAAATTGAGTCGGGTACGTTCCAGTTTGCCAGAAGCGTTGTACAAATAAAGGAATTTTGTGAAGAAATCATATTGTCATTCAAGAATAATCATTTACTGGAGGATGTAAAGCTAATATTTGATAACTCTCAACCTGATGATACCATATACGCAGACTCCAATAGGATTAAGCAAGTGTTGATGAACTTTATTTCCAACTCTGTAAAATTCACAAAAAAAGGATATATTAAGCTAGGTTATGAAGCAAGAGGGGCAGATCATGTATTATTCTATGTTGAAGATACAGGGAAAGGCATTGCTCCCGAAAATATAAACCGGATTTTCGATCGTTTTGTTAAATTAGATAATTACGCGCAAGGTACCGGACTTGGATTATCTATTTGTAAAAGCCTTATCGAGCAAATGGGTGGGAGCTTAAGCGTTAATTCAGAGCTTGGAAAAGGTTCTCGTTTTGAATTTATACTTCCTAAATGGATGAATTAAATATTCGGGATTTTCAGCACTATTATGAGGCAAATGTGTCTTTATTGATCATATTTACCCGGCGTTTTATCTCTGCTGATAAAGCAGAAGATATTGTTCATGATGTTTTTCTGGAAATATGGGAGAATATTAACACTTTTGACAAATTACCAAGCCGTTCGTATCTATTTATAGCCGTTAGGAACAAATGCTTTAACAGTCTGAAACGAGAAGAGGTGAAAGACAACTATATTTCTCATATACAAATGGAATGGCGGCGACTGGAACTTGATTTCTATGATTCATTTGAAAAGTTGCTTATTGAAAAGGAGGGTATTCAGAAGGTACATAAAGAGATAGAAGAGTTACCCGAGAAATGCCGGAGGATTTTTAAACTTGCTTATTTTGAGGAGAAGAAAAATGCTGAAATTGCCGAAATACTGGAATTATCCATCCGTACCGTCGAGCATCAATTATATCTGGGATTGAAGACTTTACGAGACAAACTACAACCAAAGAAAAAAAATACACAAAAATTTTTCATTTTCTTTTAAGTAAATATAAAAACCATCTTGTCTTATTATTACAAGGAGGAATATGTAATATAGATAAAGATGTTATCAATACCTGAAGAAATAATAATCAGGAATCTTCAAAAGACTGCAACTGAAGATGAAATTCGTCTTTTGAATGAATGGCTTCACAGCGATAAAAAACATGTGGAGTTATATTCCCAAATGGGAGAAATCTGGGATTCCCGTAACAGTCCGGATAAAGAATTTATCCGTAAGGGATGGAACAGGCTTTATAAAGATATAAACAATAAACCCCAAAAGAGGCTCTTGTTGTCTCCTCATTCGAAAAAATCAAATACTTCTTTATGGATTGGTTATGTAGCGGCAGTCTTTGCCGGTGCTTTGATCGCATCTGCAGTCTGGTTCGGTTTAGCGCGTGAAAAGTCTGCAAAGCAGGAGGTGCTTGTTCAAAATGTGGTATATAACCATACAGGGGTACAGACCTTGCTTTTACCAGATGGTTCGGAAGTCTTCATAAATGAAAACAGCAAACTAACCTTTCCCGAAGAATTCACAGGTGATAAACGCATGATACAATTAGAAGGAAGTGCCTTTTTCGATGTCCACAAAAATACCGGACAGCCTTTTATTGTTCGCACAGGAAATATTGACGTAAATGTTACCGGAACAGAGTTTTTTATTAATTCCCAATCTGAAAAAACAACAATCATATCACTTATATCAGGCAGCGTCGATGTTAATTATACCGGTGAAAACGGAAAGAAAACATCAGTTAAGCTAACCCAGGGAGAAGAAGCCAAGGTCGATATCCTAAAAGGTAATATTGCAGTTACAACTACCGATATCTCTTACTATATTGCCTGGAAAGATGGAACCTACCGATTTACTGATGTACCGCTGGAAAAGATAGCCCATATGATAGCCAAACGTCTCGATCTGGACATTCAGACGGCTCCGGCGTTGAAAACTAAACGATTTACCGGAAGAGTAACCCTTGACGACAATATCCAAAGTATACTGGAAACAATCAGTATGAGTTATCCGGTCAGGTACCAGATATCGGGTAAAACTATAAAGATTTTTGACTAATAATTATATGTTTAATCTATTTAATATGCTAACGCCTATGACAGAAGACACCGTAGTTAACCTAATATAAAATAATGAGCCGGATAAAATCACCACAGATCATCCGACTCACAGAGTTTTCAATTTATTAATCCCGCCATCAACCCTACATCTTGCCGGATTCCGGTTTATGGCTTCAAATTAAAAACAAACAAATGTATGAAAAATCGCATAACTAGAATTCTTATTTCTAAATATTTATCACAAATTATGAGAATCACATTTTTACTGTTTTTTGTAGGACTCATGCATGTGCATGCTTTAAGCTATGCACAGGAAACCCAGTTAACGATCAGGGAAAACAATATCGAATTGGGAACACTTTTTAGTAAGATTGAAGCAGAGACTGACTTTTTCTTTTTCTATAACAATGATCAGATTGATAAATACAGAGAGGTAAATATCAATGTAAAAGACAAAACTATCACTGAGATACTTGACATAGTTTTGAAAAATACCGGAATAACTTATCAAATAAACGACAAAACCGTTATTCTCAGAACTAAATCTCTATTACAGCAGGATAAAAGGCAGGTTACAGGTGTTGTTACGGATACACACGGCGAACCTATTATCGGAGCAAATGTCGTAATAAAGGGTACAACTATCGGAGTAATTACAGACCTGGACGGAAAGTTTAATATTTCCGTATCCGACGATAACAGCATCCTGGTATTTTCCTATATTGGATACACTACCCAGGAAGTTGCTGTCGGAAGCAAGAGTAGTATCAATGTTAAATTAGAGACCGACAACCTACTGATTGATGAAGTAGTGGTTACTGCTTTAGGACTTCAACGCGAAAAAAAATCACTGGGATATGCCGTTCAGGAAGTAGGAGGTAATGAATTAGCCAAAGGAAAAGAATTAGATGTTGTGAATGCACTGGCAGGCCGCGTATCAGGTGTGCATATTACGCAGGGGGGCGGAGGTCTCGGCGGCGGAGGTTCCCGTATAATAATCCGCGGAGAGAACTCTATTTCCGGAGGTAACGAACCTTTATATATTATTGACGGTGTACCGGGAAGTTCAAATGATGTAGCATCTGATGACATTGAAAATATCTCTGTATTGAAAGGGCCGGCAGCATCTGCACTATATGGCTCACGTGCTCTTTCAGGTGTAGTTGTGATCACAACTAAATCAGGTAAAGCCAATAAAGAGTTATCGGTAGAGATAAATTCCAGTACGATGTTCCAGAATCCATTGGTATTACCCAAGTATCAATCCGACTATGGACAAGGATCAGGCGGTATTTATTTAGAAGGAACTGATCGGTCATGGGGGCCTAAACTGGCAGCAGGAGAAGGTAATCCGAATAATGCCAAGGATTTTTATGAGACCGGGCATATATTGACTAATAATGTATCTATTGCCAAAGGAACTGACAAAAGTAATTATCGTTTATCCTATACCAATATGACCCAAAAGGGTATTATCCCGAATACAGACCTGCAGAATAACCGTTTTGATCTTTCCACATCCTGGGAATTAGTCAAAGATCTTAGAGTAAGCGCCAATGTAAAATACAATAAAAGCAAATCTAAGAATGGTCAGACATCGGACTCCGGTAGAGATAAGACTATTGACCCACGCAGATGGCCTGTCAGTTTGAATTTAAATGATTTACGAGACTATTGGAAAGAAGACGGAGAACAAAAAATATGGCAGACAGATAATGACAATCCCTACTTTTCTTTATATGAAAATACAAATCCGAAAGAGACGGAACGTTGGTTTACCAATCTATCTGCAGACTATAAATTTCTGAAACATTTCTCTGCAATGGGACGCATGAGTTATATTTCAGAATCCGGAAATAAGGAGTGGTTTGTTCGCAAAGGGTCTGTCGGCCGGGATGAAGGTCGGGATAGGAAATACGGAGGATACTCTACTGAAATATGGCGCAATAAAGAGATCAATGCAGATTTCCTGATTTCCTATGAAAATTATTTTCTGAATGACGACCTGTTCTTCAAGATATCAGCAGGGGGAAATCACATGGACCAATCAGGAGATAATAAAATCAACGGAAAGAACTATATGTTGGGAGATGTTGATGTGTATACACTGGGAAACTACAGTACTTATCCATATACGACCAATGCGTATGGACCGGGAAAAAGAGTAAACTCACTTTATTCATTTGTCAACCTAAGCTATCAGAATAAGATATTCATGGATATAACAGCCCGTAATGATTGGTCGTCCACACTGCCCTCCAACAACAATTCATATTTCTACCCTTCTGTTTCTTTAAGTTTATTGATGACAGAGATATTTACCTTACCTGAAACCATTTCTTTCTGGAAGCTACGGGGTAGTTTTGCCAGTGTGGGTAACGACACTAACCCTGGTCTGTTACAACCGGATTATTTATTCACAGAAGGTTCGGGAGGAATAGCCGGTATCACTGAAGGAAAGGTAAAACGCGAATATAACCTAAAACCGGAAATAGCGACTTCGTATGAAGTAGGTACGGATATCCGTTTCTTTAAAAACCGCTTAAGTCTTGATCTCAACTATTATAAAACAGTTACTCGAAACCAGATATGGAATGTTCAGGTATCGAATATTTCCGGTTATGATTACGCGATGAAGAATGCCGGTAAAGTCAGTAGCCAGGGTTTGGAGCTCAGCCTAAAGGCCGTTCCCGTACAAACACGTGACTTTACATGGAATACAGAGGTTAACTGGTCTATGGACCGTTCAAAGGTTATTGAGCTGGACCCTGAAAACCCAGACCTGACTTATACAGTCAGATTTGGTGAAAATATGTACACCTATGACAAAACAGGAGAACGTCGGGGTGCACTTTATTCCAGATACGCAAAAAAATTCGAGTACGATCCTTCTATCCATTCGGCGGATTTAGCAGCTTATGACGGCGCAATATTGCACGACGCAGGGAAAAAGATACAACGCTCAGACGATCTGGCTATATTAGGGAATTATAATCCGGATTGGATCGGTTCATGGTATAACTCTTTCCAGTATAAAAATATCAGTTTGTCTTTTTTGCTGTTTACTAATTATGGTAATTCTTTCTATGCCGGATTCGAAAAATCACTTTATAGCTATGGGCTAGCCCCGGAAACAGGCGAAGCCAGAAATAACGGAGGCGTACTTCCTAAGGGCCATTTATGGCAGACAATTGCGGGTGATCCTAGCTCAATTCGTCCATTCCAGGCGGGTGATGAGATCGATGCGGAAACCTATTATAAAGAACATATCGGAGACGGTGAAAACAATGATTATTGGATTCGTAACGGTTCGTTCCTGAAACTGAAAGAATTGACTTTTACTTATAATCTGCCTAAGCAGTGGCTGAATAAAACATTTATCAAAAATGCAAGTATTTCTTTTGTTGGAAGAAATCTATTCGTATGGAGCAAAGTAAAATATGTAGACCCGGAAGGGTACACAACAGAGAATAATACTTCCGTTTCGGGGGTTTCAACAACAGAAGCAATGGTGCCAAGTACCCGAAATCTCGGTTTTTCAGTAAACATCCAGTTCTAATATACCAAATAATTAAAGATTATGTACAGAATATATATTATCATCACAGCTATAGCTTGTATTTTTTTCACCGGATGTGATAATTGGGATGATGATTTCAATGAAAACAAAAATATTCCCACAGTACTTACCGATAATCCGTCGACTCTTATGGATGCCATGATCACAAGTGCCATGGGAGGCGGAAATATAACATGGGCTGCCTATAATAGTATCCAGCCGGTAGCCGGTTATATTGGAAGAACGGTATCACTGAGTCAGGGAGGCAGACATCGGGCATGGCATGATTTTGATGGGAATGTGTGGCCACATGGTTATACAGCTATGAAACAGATAAAGAATGTACGGACCGCTGCTACCACTTCTGGTCGATTAGAATATGTTGCCATTGCTGACATTTGGGAGTCTTATCTCATGTATACATTGACTAATTTTTATGGTGATATTCCCTATTTTGCGGCAACAAGAGACACATTAGTATACACAGTAGATTATGACAAACAGTCAGAGATCTATCCCGCCATTCTTGTAAAATTGAAAGCAGCCAATGATTTGATAGAGGCCAATCCCTCAGATGTGGATGCAGTATCTGATTATATTTATCAGGGAGATATAACTAAATGGCGTAAACTATCCAACACCCTGCGCATCCGTATGTGTATGCACATGTATAATGCGGACCCGGAAAGCTCCAAAAGCATACTGAACGAAATACTGAACAATCCTCAGAAATACCCGATATTCACATCAAACGATGACAACTGTTATGTTCATAATGATGGTAGTAAAAACAGCCGGACGTCTATGTTTACACGTGAACCGAGTACCTGGTTGGAAAACCTTATGTCCAGTAATGTAATGATTGAGCGATTGATCTCCCTTAAAGATCCTCGCCTGCCACTGTATGCCTACCCTCCCAAAAAACTACATGCCAATGAAAACGAAGGCCTTCTGCCCACCAACCCGGGAACAGTCAAATACATCGGTCACATGTATGGACTAACTACTCAGGATTCTGACGCAAGAGCCTATAATGGAGGTGCAGAGTATGCCTCACATATCGGCCCATGGTTCAGACGCCTGGATGAAAATGGAGAAACAACAGAAGAAACGAGAAAAACTCCGGAGATACTTGTCACGTATGCAGAAATGCTATTTTTACTGGCAGAAGCTTCTCAGCGGGGTATCATAGCGGGAGATGCACGAGACTATTATGAAAAAGGTGTGGAAGCTGCTTTTGGTCAATTCGGAGCCAGCTTTAGCAGCGAAGGATATATAGGAGCTTTTGCAGACCAGGGAGTAAATAATATTTCAGAATATCTGGCACAAAAACAAGTGAAATGGGATAGTGGCCGGGATAAACTGACACTTATTGCAGAGCAGAAATGGATCGCTGTGTTCTTCATGGTATTAGAACCCTATTTTGATCACAGACGTACGATGTTACCCAAGCTTAGTTGTTCAGAAAGAGCTGCTTTATATAACGATGGTAGTGGTACTAAATTCCCTTCACGTGCCGATTATCCGGCATCAGAAGAGTTCACCAACACAGAAGGATGGGAAAAAGCACGTGCTACCGGATATGATATTCCTATTACCGGCGATAATAACAGAACGCTGGCGCGTATGTGGATCTTAAATAACAGCAATAGTCCTGATCTTCAGATGCCGGTATTTGTTGAACCATTGAATAGTGAGGGAGAATATCCGGGAGGTGAAAACTTTAAATCCTGGAAAGATAAAAACCAGAAGCTGTTATACTGGTGGGAAAATGAATAAATAAAAGAACTTATTTAAATAACTCTATTTATATTTCACCCGTCACTCCTGATCAACTAAATCAGGGGAGATGGGTGAATATGTTTCTTAAAATGAATTTTTTCTTTTTCAAATACTACCTGAAGCAACAAACCTTCTGTTGTTCCTGGCTTTGTTTGATCAAATATAAAATTCCCCAAACTATAAAAGATAGGCTTCCCTTTATAATACTCTTCTTTTTGTATTACATGGGGATGATGTCCGATAACAGCATCAACTCCGGCCTCTATCAACCGGTAAGCTTCTCTACGTTGTTTTATTGTAGGGTTCTGTTGGTATTCAATTCCCCAATGAAGTGTAACAAAAACATAACAATCAGGTTTTCTGCTTTTCAATATTTGAATCTCTGAGACCAATGTATCTATAGTAGCCTGGCAAACTCCGGGCTGCTCTTCCAAATACATCCAGTTTTCTATTGGAACCAAAACAGAATTAAAAACAGCTACTTCAATTCCATTCTTATAAATAAATATAGGTTCACAAGCTTTTGATTGGTTTACTCCATATCCTATCGGGATAATACCGGCTTCTTTTAGATGGCGGGAAGTACTTTCGAGCCCTCTCCTACCCTGATCCATTGTATGATTATTAGCTAATGCGGCATGGGTTATACCATTTTTTAATAAATATGGAGTCCATTCACTATCCGCCCGGAAAATAAATTGCTTATTGATCGGTGAAATAGTATCTGTTATCGGACATTCCAAGTTGATAATCACTGCATCGGAAGAACGGAATATTGGTATTACTTCTTTAAACAGGTAATCCACCCCTTTCTTCTCAATCTGTTTTCTAACACCACGATCAAGAAGAACATCTCCTGTGAAACAGATGGTAAGATGTTCTTTTTTCTCCGATTTGCATGATTCAATGAATAGTATCCATAAAAATAACAGGAAAATATGTACAACCTGTTTCAACATCCTGAACTATAAAATATACGCTCATCCACTTTTGGTTCCTTATCTATAATAAGATTATTCATCCATGCAGGTATAGAAGGCGCCTTTCCTTCTTCAAGCATTTTTTGCCATTCCTCATCAGTCAGGCGGGTATCTAATGGTTGGACGAATTCATAATAGCTAAAAGTAGCGCCTCGGGTCAAATATAAATTACCTCCCACTTCAACTACGACATAAATACTGTTTGCATTACCGGTTGCCACATGCAAGATCCCATTCTTATTACAGCCGGGAACATTACGAGTATAAATATCAGCAACAACGGCAATCGAACGGTCAGGCCCCTGAACCAAAGACCAGTTATCAAGATAAAGATCGGGATCAATCACAGAGAGAGTAAAGTACTCCAAACTGCTACCCATATATTTAATAGTATAATATTCATTATCACTCAAAACTTCTCCCGCAAGCTCTTTTTTTGTTACCGTAATAAGGAACTCTGCATAATTCGATAGTTCTCCTAATTTTCCTTCCAAGTCAGGAGTTAAAAGCTTATTCCTTTCAAGTAAATCTTTTGTTTGAGTAATCAATTCCGATAATTTGTTCCAGAATTTCAGATTAGGCTCTACATATCCTCTCACAATCGGTTCGGGAAGTCCACCTCCACCACATTCGGCGGCAAATGGTTGTTCTCCATATAAGATAGCATCATGCTTAAGTTCGGCCCACGAAGCTAAAGATGTATTTAAATTCTTACGATCCCAGGCCTTGGTTTGCATGAAACAAGGATAGCTTTTATCTGTTTTTTGAAGTTCTAATAGACTCTCAATCCATTTATTATAAACAGTATTATTCCATTTATCATAGTTATTGAATTTTTTCTGCATCTTTTCCATCTCAGCAGGATATTGACTCCAACTGTCCTTTTCTTTATAGAAATTATTTAGAATATCCATTGCCGGTTCAGAACCAAAAGCTGCAAAAACATCCAACCCTTTCGGATAAGCACGTTCACTGTTTTGAGTTATATCCACCAGATTTTGAAGCACATCATTATCGATCAGGTAACGTTGCGGCATAAAGTTTATCTTGTCCGGACAACTTAGCTCAATCTTCGGTTTTATCTGATTCCTTGTCTTTGTCAATTCTATCAGTCTGTCATTTATTTTGTTTACAGTCTTTGGGGTCATTGCTGCATGTAAATCGGTAATATTTTCTTTCCTAAGGAAATCAGTGATATCTAATACTGAAAGATTATCAGGTAATCCAATAAGGAAAACAACCGGTTCGAAAATCGAACTGTAAAGATCTAAAAGCCTTTCATTATCATTTAGCCTAATTGTATTCAACAATACGGCGGAAAAAATTGTATAATTAAGATGATCCTGATTATCCCGACAGAAAGGAGCTGTTTGAAGCCACATCATAGCTTTGAAATAAGCCTGCATTTCCGGTTTACGAGTATAATGGCCGCGAGGTTTAAACAGACTATAAGGAAAATAAACATCCGTAAATGACATGAATTCAGAGAAATCATCTGTCTCATTATCTATATTAGCTATCTCCTTAAGAAAATATTTTCTGTACTCATCCGGCACTCTCAATTCCTTTTCTGTCAATAAGTAATAAGGAATAGCATAGAATGTAGCATTAAATTCTGCCATATTTCTGATAATAGGGTCAGATTCGGTTTCTGCCATACGGAGACATTCTTTATTCAGTTCTTCGCACAGATCTGTTAGTGTTGGAATAAACATTTGTTGTTCAAGACTTTTTAAAGTATACGAAAAGAACATATGAAAAGCCTGCAAGAAGAGGTCGGTAGTTACAAAGTTTGGGATCATTCTGTAATCATTCTCTTCATATAAATGAAAAAGTTGTTCATTCTTTCCGGTTATAATCACGAAATTATTTTGTTTCAATTTGGCCATGAACTCATCATCGTATTCATTAAACTGAAACAAGTTTACAACATTGTCCGGATTAGCCAACCTGTAACGGTCTACCAATACAAAACTGTTCTTTTCCAATTCTACAATCTGTTTATCAATTCTGTCAACAAAAGCTTGTTCTTCATCAGACAAAGTGACATCTTTATAATCAAGAGGTACCATATCTTCATCTTGCATATATAATTTATCTACCAGTTCTACATACCACGTTGTATTTGCACTAAAATAAGCATACATATCTCCTTCCATGATATGCATTCCATGCAAAGCATACGGATAATGGCGAAGTATACGAAGTTCTTGCAGGGAGAGATTATTAATATCCATCTTCAGGTCAATCTCCTGCGGAAGTTCTTTAGATGTTAGTATAGAAGAGGTTCCCTTTTCGGAAGACTGCTCAATACGATCATGGTTCTCCATACCAGATGTTTCACTTTGTGAAGCATTTTTGTTTTTACACCCTGTATTAATTACAAGAATTATAAGGATCAATAAAGCGGATAATTTTTTCATATATATATATTATTTGTCTTTTAATAGTTTTTGTGCTCTTTGTAATGATATCTCGCGTTCAATAAATTGATTAAATATGAGTCCAAAACCTTTCCATCGATATTCTGCTACCAGATAATTGCCACTTTTCTCTTTCTCTACAGTCCGGATTATCGCAGGTTCTTTTTCTCTGACTATTCTGAAATCTTTTAACGGTTGTGATACTCTCGATCCCAGCCATAGAGGTCGGATATAATAATCATCGGTTATTCTAAAAAGGAAAAGACGTTTATCGATATGGGGATCAAAACGAGTATTCTTTATCACCCCGACAGCAATCTCTGGAATCCCATCACCAGTAACATCGCCATAATCAAATCGGTATACAGGATATTCTAAAGGCCATGTATTATGTATGTTATTATTTACGGTCATCTGTAATTCATATAATGAGTCTGTAGAATGTTTCAAGAATACTTCTAATTCACAATCTTTTATCTTCAACTTTACTATATTTTGTTCTTTCTTGCAAGCTAAACAAATGATCGCAAAAACAATACATAATAGTATTCTGTATCTGTTCATCTTATGGCAAAGATATAAGATTATTTTTTAATAGAATTAAGAATAATGTATATACAAAACCTTTCCTACTTAATAATTAAAAACAAGTAACCCTTGCAAAAATCATGAAAAATCAACTTTTAATTACCTTTGCAAAATGAAATTATCGTTTACGCAAAAAAAATTTATAAAAGAACATCAGGATGATGATTTAAGCCGTTTATTATTAAGTGCATCCCGATATCCTAATATAAATATTCCTTTTGTAGTGGAACAAATCATTTCCAGAAAACAAATTAAAGAGAAACTTCCTTCCTGGTATAAGAATGAAGATATAATTTTTCCAGCGAGTATTGCGATAGAGCAATGTTCTTCAGAAATAACAGCTTTATATAAACAACGTCTTGTAAGAAGAGAAGATCATATATGTGATCTGACCGGAGGTATGGGAATTGATAGCTATTTTTTTGCTCAAAAAGTAAAACAAGTAACCTATATTGAACGTTTGCATATTTACTGCGAAACAGCTCTACATAATTTTTCTATATTAGGTTGCTCCAATATAGAAGTATTAGAAGGAAATGCAACAGAGTTGCTCACTGGAATAAAAAATGTAGATACATTCTATATCGACCCTGCGAGACGGGGAAAAAGCAATAAACGTATTTTTGCTTTGCAAGATTGTGAACCTGACCTTACATCATTATTACCAAAGCTTTTACAAAAAATAATAGCTAAACTATCACCAATGGCAGATATTAGTCAAACTCTTTCTCTACTTCCAGGCACAACGGAAATACACGTCCTAGCTGTAAAAAATGAAGTAAAGGAACTCTTATTCGTTATTAAACTAACTGAAATAAAAAAAGAGCCGATCATTCATTGTTATAATTATGTCAATAAGACAAAAGAAGATTATTTCATATTTACCTTCTCTGAAGAAAAGCAAAAGCAAGTCTCTTTTTCCAATGAAGTAAAAACATATTTATATGAACCAAATGCCTCAATCCTAAAAGCAGGAGCATTTAAAAGCATTTGCCGTCTAGGGATAATTAAACTACATATAAATAGCCATCTTTATACTTCCGATCAGTTAATAGAAGATTTCCCAGGAAGAAAGTTTAAAATTCAAACAATCTTCCCTTTTAATAATAAATTATGTAAAACGCTTGCAGAAGAAATCCCGCAAGCAAATATAACCACCCGAAACTTCCCACTAACTGTAGATGAGCTAAGAAAACGGATTAAGATTAAAGAAGGTGGAAACATCTACTTATTCGCTACAACCTTAAATAATAATCAGAAAATGATAATCAAATGCACAAAAGTTTAAATAATACAATCATAAAATCAGGATAAAAAAAATAATCCAAATGCAAATAAAATCTCTGCAAAAGAATTTAATGATACTTTAACCTAGTCATCCGAAGATAGAAGGAATCAATAATCTTGAATTTTATTGAAAATATTTTCGAATAACATTTGGAGATAAAAGAAAAAGCCATATCTTTGCATCGCTTTTCAAAGGAAAAGCAGTAAATAAAAGGGCGTTTAGCTCAGCTGGTTCAGAGCATCTGCCTTACAAGCAGAGGGTCGGCGGTTCGAATCCGTCAACGCCCACTTGAAAATCAAAGACTTACGAGAAATCGTAAGTCTTTTTTCTTTTATACGGACGCACAATTTGCACACAACTATTAATTTTGTTCTACTTTTTTATGATCACTCTTTAGATTTATTAATTTCTCGTAACCGAACTCCTAATTTATAAAATTGCACATAGTTTGGTAAACTTTCTTTTTGGGCTAAATCTATTTTTTCCAAATGCTCTCCTGTTTGATTTGGATAGATAATCAAACAGTCTATATTTTGACGATAATCAGTTTCAAGTTTTTCATAAACAGATTTTAATCGTGCGTATCCACTAATTTGCCTATAATCCTCTAAGTCAACGCTCCCATTGTAGTATCGAGGTTTATATTTAGTATCAATAACCATTTGTACCCCTTTTTGAGGACTATTTATAAGAAAATCAAGCTCCTTACCTTGTACAGTATAATGGTATGTTACTTCATCTCTTTCCGGGAAAGCTTCTTTCAACTTCTTGAAAACATATAACTCAAATAGTTTACTCATATCGATCCAAAATGGTGGGGTTGAAATTTCTCTCTGTTCTGTTTGGGTTATATTATAGGAAAAACGTTTGAGTATTATCAATGCAAGCTTAATAGCTTGATCATACTCCTTAAATAAAGGGTTAGATTTGAAGTTTTTAATCTTCACTATATCCACATCATCTGATACAAACTCGAAAGCGGGATGAACATAATCAAGAATATAAGATAAAAACTGAGTATCGAAACCTTTATATTGTTGTATAACTCGACGCGAAAATAAATACGCTTTCTTTAAAATCTTATTTTCTTCACAATTCACACCATATTCTTGAAATTGACAAACAGAGTGCGTAAGCCTTCCTTTTGTCATATTCCTTTTTATGTTAGAGCTTACTAAGACCTTTCCCTTTATACGAGCATTGAGGTTTTCAGTTACTTGATAATAAGATTTTTTCAATCCCTTTTGAACAATCTTTTTAAGCACTTGCAAAAATTGAGCAATAAGAAATGGAGAAAGTATATCTTGTTTTTGAGTTATCAAAATATAGGGTTTGTGGAAATCAATATGTATTAAATCTTCTAAATGTTTTAGATTTTCTGGCTCTTGCAAGGCTGCCAACAACATCCCAATATAATCAATCTCTTTATAAGGAGAATTTAGTTTAGGTTGAATATAAATAGGGAGCTCTCTTTCTACAATCCAGTCGATACCAATAAAATAGGATGACTGAAAATTAAACTTTATAGTTTCTCCATCATCTACACAATCAAAACGATAACAAATATGCTTCTGCCCTTTTCGTTGTACTTGCCGTTCATGAAAAGATTTTGTTCGAAGAATGTCTATATGCTTTTGATTATCAATAATAATCGCTCGACGCTCTTCGTAAAAACCATATTGCTCAAAAACTTCAATCATGTTCTATTGATTGAAATTAGTAAGTTCTTCAATAACTTTTTCTACTCCCGCTTTATCTTTGAATACACCATCTTTCAAATATTCTTTCAAAATTGGAATTACTTCGTAATGCAATCGCAAGCTAGTAATATCTTTTCCATTCTTATCTTCCATAATAAAATAGCTGTGCCCAATCATAACATCTTCCGGTTGGAATTCATCTGAAAGATAAATTGAAGCATCAGTGTTATTCTCATTTATATACTTTTCGTAATCCTTAATAAACAACTCGGACACTATTTTAAATAGTTCTTTGTTAAAACCTTGAACGTCTAACTCGTTAGGAATTAACTCAACAAAAGCAAAACGTCTACGAATAGCATAATCCATACAGCCTAAGCTTCTGTCTGCTGTATTCATTGTTCCAATAATAAAGAGATTTGAGGCTATGCCAAATTCTTCTTTTGAGTATGGTAGCATTGTTTTTATCTCATTTTCTTCCCCTAAGCGTTTATCAGTTTCAAGTAAAGTAATCAATTCTCCTAATATTTTAGAAATATTCCCCCTATTTATTTCATCAATTACTAAAACATGCGGTCTGTCATTTTTGATTACACTATCTATTTTTACAATATTGTGTTTTTTCAATATATCCATGACGTTTTCGAGAGAAATATTATTTAACCGATAAACAGTGCTTAATGTCATGGTTGTTTTTTTGTTTAGTTCATAAATATCTTCTTCTATGCCTTTTAACAACCATTTTACAGCACGAGTTCTTTTATATTCACTCAACTTATCATCCCATTTATAGTCTCCGGTAACAACTCCAATAGCGTCAACAATTTTATTTGTATAACAAGACATTACAATATCTCCGATTTGCATTTTGTTGATGAAGCTATCTAACACAATACGCCCACCATGTTCATAATTAGTGTCTTCACTAACTTCTGCTCCATATTGATCCCATCCTATTCGTATTCGATTATTTTTCAAACAATCAGTACGGACAGGGTTATCATAAGTAGTCATCAATGAGACCTTCCAAATCGTAGGATTTTCCCGAATACCAAGATTGACGTTCTCAACTATGGGAAGCAATGCCTTTTTGTTAATCTGTTTAAAAATACCATCTGATACAGCATAATGAATAGTTCCATCAATTAGCTCAGGCTTTAAGCCCTCAACAAACTCTTCATAGTCCATTGATTGATGAAAGGTAGTAAACATGACCCTACCACTCTCTGTCAAACTTTTATATTCTCGCATTATTGATTCGCGGCTGGAATCTATCTCTGTTTCAGAACAAAGACGGACAACAATATCTGCAATATCATAAGTTTTTCCTGTGCCTGGCGCACCTTGAAGGATAATATTCTTTTTATAATGTAACAAATCGATCATTTCTTCCCAATACTCCCAATATGGATCGCCCTTAACCTCGTCTTGTTCAGAACTCTCATTCCCATTTAGCCATGCACTATATGAAAATTCAGGGAAATTCTTCTCTCTGATTTCTCCAGATTGCATTTTGTTTTGAATATTTTGAATTAAACTTAAATAATCGGAAAATTCAGGAACTTGATTTTTGACATCGATTCCGTATTCGTGCAGATAGTTTCTATTCCGACTGTCTAACGCAATAAATTTCTCTGGGAGAATCCAATATAATCCCATTGTAATATTGATTTTAATTACGTATTGGGTAATAACTTTATCGAAGACTTCTTCTATATCATAGGGAGATTGTAGGGCTTTCTCAAATAAATGCCATAAATTTTCAATATCGTCTGTTTTTCTCTTGTCGCTAAACCCAAAAAAGAATGATTTTTGGTTGTTGAGAACAGGAATCCCTCCAAATTCGCTTGGAACTGATGATTTTATATTAAAGAAATGTTTAAATTGTTTTGCTACTACAATCCTATTTTCATTTGTTGTGCCTCGATTGAAAATTCCAATTATTGTAAAAGGACAAATATCTTCTAAAGGTCTTCCATCTTCTTCATGCAGATATCCAACAAACTTTGAGTCCAAAGTATATACGTAATTTAAGAGTTCCTTTCTATTATGTCTATATTTTAATAACTTGTTTGCTAACTCTTTGTAAAATGGAATCCAAGAAAATGTATCTTTCGGCATAGTTGCTAATATTTTGTTTTTTAAGTATTTCGAGACACAAAGATAATCTTTTCAAGGCTTATAACTATCTTTGCATTTAACAAAGGTCAAACTTCAACAAAAGAAATCTTTTGATCAACAATATAATATGCAGAATAACATAAAAAATCCGAAGCAAGCATTAAATCCAGCATTTCTTAAACAGAAGCCAGACAGGGCTGAAATTGAGTTGTTCAAAAAAGAGTTTATTTCTTTATTGGATAAAATAAACAATTCGGAAACAGAGGAATTTCATAAAAATCTGATAATAGACTTTTTAAATTCTGTTTATTACAAAGGAGATCATTATATTAACACAAAGGGTTATAATGATTTGGTTATCCATAATAGTAAAGATCCAAAATCGCCAGTTGGAGTCCTTATTGAAGTAAAAAAACCAACGAACAAGTCTGAAATGGTTAGCAAAACCAATTTGAATGCAAAATCATTTCAAGAATTAGTCTTGTATTATCTGAGAGAACGTAAAAGTTCTAAGAATTTTGAGTTGCGACACCTTGTGATAACCAACATTAATGAATGGTTTGTGTTTGATGCCCAAGACTTCGAAAAATTATTTTATCAAAATAAAGACTTACTAAAAATATTTGACCAATTTGAAGCAAAAACCTTATCTGGGACAAGTACTGATTTCTTTTATAAAGAAATTGCCACTCCCGAAATAGATAACGTAAAATTGGATATCCCATATACATATTTTGACATAAGAGAATTTGACAAGATTCTGCGTAATGATGATAAAAGTGATGATAAGAAGCTTATTTCACTCTATAAATTTTTATCACCCATACATTTACTTAAACTTCCATTTGCTAATGATTATAACCAACTAAACAAAGAGTTCTATTCAGAACTTTTACATATACTTGGTTTAGAGGAGGTAAAACAAAAATCTCAAAAACTAATTGTTCGAAGAACAAAGGATAAAAGAGACAATGGTTCTATTATTGAAAATGCAATTAACGAGTTAGACTCAATGGATAAGCTATCTCGTCTTCCGAATGCATATCAATATGGGAACTCTTATGAAGAGCGCTTGTTTAACATTGCGTTGGATTTAAGTATCACATGGATAAATCGTGTCCTATTCTTAAAATTACTCGAAGCCCAAATAATTAAATATCACAATGGAGATAAGAAATACTCTTTTCTTTCTATAGATAAAATTGATGGATATGATGATTTGAACAGCTTATTCTTTCAAATTCTTGCCCGAAAGGAAGAAGAACGAAGAGAAGGATATATGAAAGATAAATTCTCTCATGTACCATACCTTAATAGTTCTCTTTTTGAACAAACAGAACTTGAAGCATATACTATTGTTATAAGCAATTTAAGAGATAAGGCAAGAATTAAACTATACAATAAATCTATCTTGAAAGCAAAAAATGCAGAATTTAATGAACTAAGTCCGTTAGAGTATCTACTTAAGTTTCTTGATGCTTATGATTTCAGCAGTGAGGGATCCGAAGATATTCAAGAGGAAAACAAAGTATTAATTTCTGCTTCGGTTCTAGGTCTGATATTTGAAAAAATAAATGGTTATAAAGATGGCTCATTCTTCACACCGAGCTTTATTACTATGTTTATGTGTCGAGATACCCTTACTCGAACTGTTTTACAAAAATTTAATGAAGCTAAAAATTGGGAATGCAAAACATTAGTTGATTTACATAATAAGATTTCGGACATTAAGGAAGCTAATCAGATATTTAATTCTATTCGCTTATGCGATCCGGCTGTTGGTTCCGGTCATTTTCTTGTGTCAAGTCTTAATGAAATGATATTCCTAAAATCTGAACTTGGTATTTTGGCTGATAAAGAAGGGAAACTACTAAAGGGTTATAAAATCAGCATTGAGAATGATGAATTAATCATTAGTGATAATGATTTTGGAATATTTATGTACAATCCACACAACCATGAGAGCCAGCGAATACAGGAAACGTTATTCCATGAAAAGCAGACAATAATAGAAAATTGTCTATTCGGAGTAGATGTTAATCCCAATTCAGTAAAAATATGTCAGCTACGGTTGTGGATAGAACTCCTAAAGCATACTTACTACATTTCTAAAACAAATCAATTGGAAACCTTACCAAATATTGATATTAATATCAAATGTGGTAATTCACTTGTTAGCCGGTTTTCTTTGGATGAGGATTTGAAGCCCATACTTCGAGGGCTTAATGTCTCCATAACAGAGTATAAAGATGCTGTTAGCTTATATAGAAATGCTCATAATAAGCAAGACAAAAAACGGCTAGAACAGTTTATACATGAAATTAAAACAAATCTGAAAACAGAGATCGGACATAATGATAAGAATATAAAAGCTTTAAGAAAAGCACAGAAAGACTTATCCGATCTTACTGCTCCAAGTTTGTTTGAACTTACTCCAAAAGAGCAAAAAGCATATCAGAAGAAAGTGTCTGATACTCAAAAGGTAGTAGATAAGTATAAAGCAATTATTGATCAAATAAAGAATAATAGGATATATCAAAATGCATTTGAATGGCGCATTGAATTCCCAGAGGTTTTGAATAATGATGGAGATTTTATAGGTTTTGATGCAATCATCGGTAATCCACCTTACATACAACTCCAATCAATGGGTGAGGTTACGGATATCTATCAAAAAATGGGATATCAAACATTTGAACGTACAGGGGATATTTATTGTCTTTTTTACGAATTAGGGAATAACTTATTACATCCCAACGGTTTTTTATCATTTATTACTTCTAATAAATGGATGAAAGCTGGATATGGGCAGAGTATGCGGGAATATTTTGTTGAGAAAACAAATCCTGTTTTATTAATTGATTTTGCTGGAATAAATGTTTTTGATGAAGCAACTGTGGATGTGAATATTTTAATATATCAGAAGGATAAAAACCGACAACAAACAGAAGCTTGTATCGTCAAAAAAGAAGGTATAAAAGATTTGAGCGTTTTTATTAGACAAAATAGTACAGTTTGCAGTTTTAAGCCAAATGATAGTTGGACTGTATTATCTTCTGTAGAACAGCATATTAGGCAAAAGGTGGAAGCGATCGGGACACCTTTAAAGGATTGGGAAGACATACAGATAAATTATGGAGTAAAAACAGGATTTAATGACGCTTTCATTATTAACGGAGAAAAACGAAAAGAGCTGATAGAACAAGACTCTAAAAGTGCCGAGATTATACGACCGTTACTCAGAGGACGAGACATTAAAAGATATGGATATCAATTTGCTGATTTATATATAATTACAACATTTCCAAGTCTAAATATCGATATCGAACAATATCCTGCTGTAAAACAGCACCTTATAAGTTTTGGATACAATAGATTAAAACAAACAGGAGAAACCGGATCAAGAAAAAAGACTAATAATCAATGGTTTGAAACACAGGATAGCATAAGTTATTGGGAGGATTTTTATAAACAGAAAATCATATATCCTGGACTTATGAGAATTGCTAAAAGTAATTCTATAAATTTTCCTCGTTTTGCTTTAGATTTAGAACAGAATTTTTTCTTTGGCAACGATTGCTATTTTATTGTTGGAAATAATATTCATTATTTGTGGTTAATCTTAAACTCCACATTATTAGGGTATTTATTTAGATATTACATTTATTCATTTGATGAAACAGGTTTCAAAATTTTTACGGATTACTTCCAAAATATTCCGATACCACTCCCAAATGAAAAAATGATAAATTTCTCACAAGAATTAATCAACGAAAAAGTAAATATAGAAGAAGTAAACAAATGGGTTTATTCTTTGTTTGATTTTACAAATGAAGAAATTTTAGAAATAGAAAATTCTGTAAATGTTATCCTTAGACAATGAAATTTGTTAAATTAATTCCATCTCTTACATTTCATTCTCCACTATAGATGAATATTCAAGTAGATTTTTCTTATATTGACAAATATATTTCATTTCTTCTTCATTGAGCCCAATAAGATCAAACCAGATTTTATTTATTTCGGCATCTATATTCTTTTCTGTATGTAGTTTTTTTATTAAGGATTGAAAACATATTCTAGTGCTTTCATCGGGAATAGGGATATAAGTCTCATTCAAGTATACTTTCTTATACCTAAAGCCTGTAGTATCGAATTGGGGTCCTGAATAGAATTTAGAGAAGGCAAAAAAACCTAAATCGGAAACAAGAAATAAATATATCGCTTCAATATTTTCTCCTGTTATCATAAAATTTGTGGCTTCAATATAAAAACTATCACAATCAAAGTAGACATAGGGATATTCTTTTAGTTGCTCAATATTGCGTGGCATTCTCATAATATCTGGATATATGATTTTCTGTTTATAAAAATCCTCGATATAAGCACAGTTTCGTAAGTTATATGCTGTATTGCCTTTATCTTGTCGTTTTTCTAATTCAGGGTAGAATCTATCTAAATGTCTTTTTATAGCAGGGTAATCTTCTATATTTACAGGAGTTATACCTTTTTCTTTTACTCCATTATGCACATTTATCAGCCATAAATCTGCGAATTTATAACCGTACCTTTGTATATCCCTGCCGCGTAAAATAGGTCGTATAATCTCGGCACTTTTAGAGTCTTGTTCTATCAGCTCTTTTCGTTTTTCTCCGTTAATAATGAAAGCGTCATTAAATCCTGTTTTTACTCCATAATTTATCTGTATGTCTTCCCAATCCTTTAAAGGTGTCCCGATCGCTTCCACCTTTTGCCTAATATGCTGTTCTACAGAAGATAATACAGTCCAACTATCATTTGGCTTAAAACTGCAAACTGTACTATTTTGTCTAATAAAAACGCTGGAAAAAAGTATAGTTATATAGTATAATAAAAATATACTATTTTTGTCGTTTTTTAATTTAAACAAAATATAATTTAGACAAAATGATTTATGGTTATATTCGCGTAAGCACTGACAGACAAACAGTAGAGAATCAACGATTTGAGATTAACCAATTTTGCGATAAAAATGTAATGGTGGTTGATAAATGGATTGAAGAAACGATTTCAGGTATAAAAACCATTCATGAACGCAAACTTGGCAAACTGCTCAAAAAAATGAAACGTGATGATATTCTCATCTGTTCTGAACTTTCGCGTTTAGGTAGGAATCTGTTAATGATTATGGGCATTCTCAATGAATGTATGAGCCGTGATATTCAGGTTTGGACAATCAAAGATAATTATCGCTTAGGTAGCGACATTAACTCTAAAGTACTTGCTTTTGCTTTCGGTCTTTCAGCTGAAATCGAACGCAATCTTATTTCCCAACGTACTAAAGAGGCATTAGCCCGTAAACGTGCAGAAGGGGTTATACTTGGTCGACCAAGAGGTAGTAAATCAAAAGTGAAAAAATTAACAGGAAAAGAAGCAGAAATAAAAAATCTGTTAGATAAAAAAGTTTCTAAAAGTGCTATTAGCAGAATTCTCGGAGTCCACAGATTGACAGTAAGTGCATTTCTCAAGGATAATGATTTTAAGTAGATCTGACTATTTTCTCTTGTTTTTCAATCTGTTATACACCCTAAATAAAGCAAGAATAAATTAGGCAAGACTTTTACAGGAAATACGCTTTTCGGAGCGAAAAGGAAGATTTCTTGTGAAACTATGCTTGGTCTTGCCGTTTTATTCTGGCTCTATATCTTTGTATGGCAGATGAAAAGTCTATTTTTTCTTCATTTCAACTTTGGTTTTGACCTTGATTTGAAGGCTATCCACTTCCATTTGCATTTCTTTAAGAACAAAGCTTTGCCTGTAATACTCGCCATTCAAAAGCGAATAGTCATTCTGTTGCTTCATACAGAATACCGTGAGGATAAAGACCAGCAACCCTAATATCATTATTGTCAAAGATATTTTTCTTACCTTGAAAAGCCCGAAATCAAGATAGAACTTACTATTTTCCGACTCTGCTTCTGGTTGCTTCTTTTGCTCTTGCAGTATAGCATTTATACAAGCCAACACCTTATATGTCCCTTCTGTATCTTTTTCTAACTGCTCAAAATACTTGTACATTGTTTTGAAATGAGAATCACAATGAGTTCCAAGTCCCTGAATACATTTCTTAAAAATATCGACGATTTCATCTCTATTTGCTCTTAGCTCAGATGTTATATCGGTTTGGTTCTGTGTTGGAACAGATGCATTTTGTTCTTTTATGTACCGATTTATTTTCTCTTCTATTTCCGATAACTTTTCCCATAAAGCATCGTTTGATACTGAATTTGCCATAATTTTTCTGTTTTTAAAATGGTTATTTATATGTTACTTTATCGTTTTATCTTCTTATACCTCTGCGCTTTTCAGGCTTCCTTTTCTTTTTCAATGCCTGTTGACGCAGATATTCTGCTTCGTCCTCATCCTGATTCGAGGGCTGAATGTCGAACAAACTGCCTACGGCTGATAGTGCATCGCCCACGCCTGATACGATATTTTCCGGAAATGTGTCGCCCGTTTTTTTCGGAGTAGCCATTTGTTGCTGTTCCTGAACAGGGTAATTTTCGCCGAACTGCACGTTCAGCTTGTTATAGCTGAACTTTCTGTCCACGTCCGAGCCTTTGAACGAATGCTCTCCTTTCTTGAATGATACGCCCTGCACTTCATCAGTCTGCCCTCTGTGCTTATATTCTATGGATATACCTTTCTGTTTGAGGGCTTCTTCAAACTGTTGCCAATTTTTGGCTTTAGGAGCTATACTCTTTATCGCATGGTAGATTTCGTACTTGGTTTGCTCCGCACCTTTCAGTTTCTCGACATTGACGTTCTCTTTACCCTTGCCGTAGGTCAGATTATACTTATCTTTTAGCTGTTTACAAACCTTTTCATTCCGATAACGGTCGTTCTTGTCGGATATGGTTTTGCCATCATTATCGACCCGATTGAATACGATATGTAAATGCGGGTGGTTCGTGTTATTGTGGCGGACAATAAGGAACTGCGTATTCTTAATGCCCATTGCCTGCATATACTCTTTGGCTAAGCGTTCCATAAAGTGGTCTGTCATCCGCTCCTTATCATCGGGAGAAAACGCCAGCGGGATATGTCCTACACATTTGGAGAGGTTTGGATTGAGCAAACTTTGCATATAAAAGCTGTTAATAATAGATTTAATATCGGTTTCCAATACGCCATCCGTGGCTAATATTTTAGCATTTTTATCACCCAAGACATAGGAAATACAGCCCTTAAAGCTTCTCCCTTTTACTATTTTTCCAATCATCCGATAGTTTATTTATAATATTTTGTATCTGATTGAATAGATTTTGGGCCTCATTTTCGAGCCGTTTCACACTCAAAAACCTGGCTGTTTTCGTGAGTTGATTGAGATTGTTCCCCATATTGGAAAGATTACGAAGCAACTCCAACTCTTCTTTTTTCAGAGGTTCTTTAATAGCCCCGTTTAGAATCGCATCATGACAATACACGCTAATAGGAAGATTGGCTTTAGCCGCTCTGTGACGGATGGCATAGAGTTCCGGCTCGGAAAAACAGACCCCAATGGTCTTGCTCTTCCGGCTGACGGAACTCTTCTTGGGCCGTCCGCCTTTCTTCCTGTTAGTATCTTTATTGTCGTTACTCACTTTTGATTTATTTTACATGGAGATTCCCAAAAACTGCGACCATCGGGAGTGGTTTTCCCTTTGGCGACAAGCCAAAGCGAGGGTTTTCATGCAATGAAAACATAACCTCGCTCCCCTAAAATGAACGTAAGCGTTCCATTTAGAGGATAGATCGGTCGACTAAACAGACCTATCCCATTTGATTTTACAGTTTTCGCCATGCATTAATGTCTTCCTCATAATCAGACAAATGAGCTTTTACCAGATTCTCAACAAAACCTGATACACTTGATTTTTCCGTCCCGAGCCGGAGAATAACTTCAACGATACGCTCGCGAAGTTCATTACTGATAAATACCGTTTTGCGGTCAGTAATTTTAGGAACTCCCAGAAATGTTTCCTGATATTCCCGCAAATTAGTTTTGCGTTGCTTGCTTGACATTGTTTTCTTAGGCAGTTTATCTGCTTCTAAAGTCTCTCTATCAGAACTTAGATTGATTGTCTCAGTCGACACAGACAATTCAGGCACTTCATCCTCTTCACTAATCTGTGGGATTTTGCTTTTCTTGGAAAGTATATCTACTGAACCTTTACTCGCTATCATTTCCAGAAATTCTTTTTCATTGATATCTGCTGTTTTCTTTGTCATACTCTTAAATTTTTAATTAAAAACTATCGCTTCGTTTTATTTCTCGCACTCTTAGCTAATGTCAATAACATTTCAGATGAATCATTTCCTGACACCGTTTCCTTCTTTACCCATTCCAACAACTCTTCTCGAGAGAAAATAAGCCGTCGACCGAAATGCCGGAATGGTATTTGTCCGCTCGAAGTCAGTTTGTATAACTTCGATTTACTTAGCTCGTAGCCATTTTCTTTCAAAAATGCTATCGCTTGCATCAGAGAGCATGTATCAGGTGGGATACCTGAACTCTCTTTTTCTTTCATCGGCAAGACCTTTGTCAAGGCTTGCACAACCACCTGCTCCAATTGCTCGGCAGTGGTTACAATAATATCGGTCATATCAAAATTTGTTTTTGAAATTAATACTAAGCAAGCGTCCCTGCCATTAACTCAATCGATTGTGCTGACAAAGGTAAGCCGGCTCTATATGAAGAGTTTTGTGAATTATTCGGCTTTGTGAATTGTCCTGAGTTCACAATGCAACACATTGAAAACAGGATAATTACAAACCAAAAAGAGCCAGAAAGTAAGTTTCCGGCTCTATGAATTTATGTGAACAGCAATTGGGATTTTTATTCTATTTCGTCTTTAGGGAGTATTTTATCTACGGATTTCATAAAATTCCGATGCTTCATTCCTCCTTCATTTCTGATAAATTGGTTGGTATAAGCAGAATAAGACAGATGATAATTTTGCAGAAAAGGGATTACCCACTCCTTTTCAGTGTTGAACAGAGACTTATTGGGACTGTTTATCCAAATCTTCTTTAAGAGAAAGTAGAAGCGGGTTGTTTGTTTTGGCTTCAATTTGAACTTATCTTGTTTCTTGACTTCTGTGGTAAACATGTCAAGAAACTCCATAATCGTAAGATCATCCCATAGTTCTTCGTTGAATTCCCGATAGACTAAATCAAGAATCGGTATTGACAAGATATATTCCGGCTTTGCAGTTCTATTTATCTTTTCTATTTCTTTATCCTGTTCTTTCTCTCTTTTGTCTAAATATTCCTCCAACTCTTGTCTGTTCTCTTCGACCTCTATGGGTTCTGCCGGCTCACTGACAGCTAACTCTGTATAGTCTTTGATAAACATTGCATTAGCGAGTATCCGGACTAATTTCGTAAAACCGAATAAAGACTGAAACTCTGAATAATTATCAAGCGAAGAACTGGCGAAATTCCACTGATAGTTTTTCTTTCTATATCTCCGGTAATCAAGCTGCACATATTCTATATAATCCTTAGGAGAAAGCCGATTCATCACCTCTGAAAGAAGAAGATAGAAAAGATTGTCTTGGGAAATCAACGGATTGTTTCGTGTATATAAAAACGGTAGGTTCTTATCACATAAGTCATTGGATAAGCTGATAATTTCTTCTGCTCGAATCTCTTTCTGTTGTTGAATGAATTTGTCTTTGTCCGGCTCGGACTTGAAAGAAAGCTGATGTTCTATGTCTTGTTTCTCCTGTATCAGGTATGCTTCCGTAATATTTTGAAGCAGATAAAAAGTTTGCCAGAGGATTGTTTCATCGTTCTTGAACTGGAATTCCGTCATTTTAATAAGAGGCTCTTTATCATCATCCCAAAGATTACTACAAAAGACTTCATCTCTAACAAACTCATAAACACTAAATGAAAATTGTTCCAAGTCTTTAGAGAATGGGTATTCCTTATAGATAAACTTCTCTATAGCAGAATAATTTGCAAACAAGTCACTATTCGATTGGCTAAGTAGGTAAAGTCGATTGAGCGAGTAAGAAAAATCTTTGGAATATTCTCCTTGTTGTAAAATTTGCTCAACTTCCGACTTAAAAATATCTATATCTGGAATACTCTCAAAACTAAGGTTTAACTTCCTTTCATCTAATATACCTTCTTTGTATACTTTGAGGTGATATTTAATCAGAGCATTGTATTTTTCGAGAAGAAGTAATGTATTTTGAAGAGTATTCATATTATAGTAATTCGATTTTTGTACAAAAAATATCGATTAAAAAAGACAAATCAGTCAGAATTGCAAAATTTCTTCGATTATAAACCATAAGTTGCAAAATTTCTTCGAAAATCAATCTCGTGTAATATCATCCAAAGTGATATCAGGTATCGAACGATCAATAATATTCAACTTCCCTTCCGTAGGCTCTTTATAAGCGTTTGTCGCCTTTATATAATTGTTGAGTTCCTCGAAATTTTCTCCAAAAATATTATTCGAAAAATATTGAAGCTTATCCATTACCCGAATAAAAGCATCAGGATCTTTTCTGTTTGTAAATCTTTTCAGAGAACCGATATAATCTTCTCTAAATACAGTTGGAACAATGATTCTCGATAATCCACTTTTGAAAAGTTCTGCATTACCCATGATTCTTGAAATTCTTCCATTTCCATCTGTAAATGGATGAACTTCGGAAATCATGAACATAATAAATATAGCTTTAGCCATTGGGTCGGTTAATGCAGCATAGAATTTAAATCCTTGCCTTATAGTTCCTTCTACAAGAGTATGATCTACAAACTCAGTGCTCCCGGCTCTATTATTTTGAGTTTTAAATTCGCCAGCATTAACATCTTCTGCTCTTTCAGCCATCATAGAGTAATGTCTTCTTTTTAGAATAGCTATTAATTCATCTTCAGAAGCAGGAGTTATGTTCATTTCATGACTATTAGAAACAATATTGAATGTGCCTAATATGTCATGCGAATCTTTTATTCTTTTTGGAATCGCAATGCCTGTGTCAACGATCTTTTTCGCATCTTCTATTGTGAACTTAGTTCCTTCTATGTAATTCGAAAAGTAAGCTTCAAAGAAAGAAAAAAGACGAAAAGAATCTTCCGATGTGTTTTTATCAGTTCTTTCCGGGAAATAATAATCTTTTAACATATCATATAAAATCTGAAACAGCTCTACTCGTTTAGCATCAAAAGGGATTCCCACCGATCTCGCTTTTGCAGATGCAGTACTCAATACTTCACTATCATGAGTAGAAAGTAATGCGGAAATTATAGAGTTAAGGCGTTCAAATTCTACATCCATCTCTAATTGATTTGCAATTTCTCTTGCCTTGTCTCTAAATAGATTAATTCCAGCTTCTCCTTCTCGGAGAATGATTTTTTCTAATTTATCTTCAATATGCTCAATAGGAAATGTTTTCGACTCTCCTCCCTTCTTTTTAGAAGCTTGCATATTTTCCAAAACCCAACGCCATTCGGAAGATATGAAAAGTCCGCCGAGATTAACATCTGAATCCAATGCCGGTTTTCCTTTCATCGCATTTACTATAATTCCTTTTAGCTCTGTGATTTTTCTATTAGAGGTACTGGTAATATAAAAATTTCCTGTCTCTGTAGGCTTTAACTCAGATGCACTTCTATGACTTATAACGGCATCAGGGAGTCGCCATTTCAGGATCTCAAAGAAATTTCTTTTTATGATATACTCTATTGAGTCTCTCATATTTGTAGTATATATACGAGGTGCTATCTTTTTTATTTTCCCGTCTTTTTCAGCTCTACTTATTGTGCGAGAAACAACAGAATCGGAAGAGGAAAAGATTATTTCTTTATTAAAATCGATTTCGACAGACATATAATTGTTTTATCATTACCATTTACAAAGATGCAAAATTTCTTTGACTAAGGGACGGTTTTTTCTTGAAATTGCAAAATTTCGTCGATTATAGACCGCATTTAGTCAAATTTTGCCGAAAATAACCTTTTTGAATTATTACGACATCATTTGCAGCACCATTTGCGACATCATTCCAATTGTTATTCATCTCCAAAATTCGTTAAAAAAGCTGCATTTTTAATACGTTCCTCTTTCTCAAACGATGCCAGATAGTTCTCTGTCGTTTTTAAATCAGAATGCCCAAGACTTTCAGAAATATAGGCAATATTGGCTCCACTTCTCTTCAAAACACTTGCAAATGAATGTCTTGCTGTGTATGTGCTAATTCCCGATATGCCCAAATTGTCACCAATCATTTTCAGTCGTTTATTTATTCTTCGAGTAACATCCTGAATTCGTTTCTTTTGCTCCATCGGAGTGTCATAACCATCAAGAAAAGGGAATATGTAACTATTGGAGTTCTTATCTGGGTTGCCCCAACGATCTATGATTTGTTTCATTTCTGGAGTAATCAGTGCATATATTTCTTTTTTCTCTTTGGATGTGTGCATTGTCTTTGAGCGATAGAAATGGATTTCATCGCCATCTATGTTGGCATATTTCAATTTTAGCATATCATTTATATTGATCCCGTTACAGAGATATGAGAAAAACCACAAATCCCGATAATGCTCGGTGGCTTCTGCTCCATCCGTATAAGATATGATATGTTTGATTTGTTGTAGTGTCAAGGCTAGTTTGCGACCTTTTCCCGTTGGGACTTCATATCTTCCTTTCCCAAAAGGATATTGTGCTTCTTTTATTATGCCAGCATTCTTCATTTCGTTAAACAGGGTACGGATACTACGGATATACATGGATATAGTTGTATAACTTTTTCCTTCATCCAACATCGTTTTCTCGTACTTCTTTAACCAATCAACTGTGATTGAGTCAAAAGCGATCTTTTCTCCTGCATATTTTTCTAAATACCTCAATGCACAGGAGTAAGTAATAGAATTTCCAATAGCACCGGCTTCATTTAAGCTGTCAATCTTTGCGCTGAAAGCTGAATTAAGAGTATCATTTATACATTTTCCTAAACGTGCATTAAGAAGGTCAAAGGAGAAATTACCTTCGTTTTCCAATGATTGCACAACTTCCTTTACCTTGTCAAAAGAGATTTGAAGGTCTTTTTTGATACACAACAACTCTGTATTCTTTGTTTTTTCTAATTTCTCCCAATCATCAACGGAGAGAGATTTTCCTGTCGAATAGTATTTTCTATCCCGCTTGTACGTTATGCGAATTTTTACAGGATAGCATCCAGTCTTGTTTGTACGCCTATTATCGAGAATAGGAGCAACCGAAATTCCATTTAAAACATAAGTATCCATCAGCCTTTTGATTATTCTGTGTGTACAAAAAACATGTACACACAATTTGCACACAAATATACGAATTATTTGAAAAATAAAAATACTTTGAGAAAATTAAATTTCAATATATGTTTGGTATACAATGCATTAAATAATAAATGAAAATGGAAGAAATTCAAAGAAAGTAGAAAATTCTGCCTTACAAGCAGAGGGTCGGCGGTTCGAATCCGTCAACGCCCACAAAAAGATCACTTACGAAATATTGTAAGTGATTTTTTATTATATATACCTTACTTCTTCGATGTCCGTATATTGAGATTTTGAATAAGAGTTTTCAATATTATAGACGATCACAATAATTTCTCTATTAAAAATCTATCTTTGTTTTCCAAATGTATCTTATATGAAATATATTACACTTATAACCGGAGGGATGCGTTCTGGTAAAAGTAACTATGCTGAACAAATGGCTTTATCTCTTTCGGATAGTCCGGTTTACTTGGCTACTTCACGTATCTGGGATGATGAGTTTAAAGATAGAGTTTTGAAGCATCAACTGAATAGAGGGACGCAATGGACAAATATTGAGGAAGAAAAGGTCTTAAGTCAACAAAATGTGAATGGACGGGTAGTTGTAATTGATTGTGTAACCCTTTGGTCTACAAATTTCTTTTTTGACCTAGGTTCTGACATTGAGGAAGCGCTAAATGCAATCAAAACAGAATTTGATCTTTTTACTTCACAAAATGCACATTTTATCTTTGTAACAAATGAAATCGGTATGAGTGGAGTCTCTAAAAATGATTTGCAGCGAAAATTCACTGATCTGCAGGGATGGGTGAATCAATACATTGCCTATAAAGCAGACAAAGTGATATTAATGGTATCAGGCATACCCGTACAAATCAAATAATAGACATCTGATGGAAACATTTCATATTATCCGCCCCGACGAAACTCTTGCTGAAGAGTTAAGAAATAAAATCGATAATCTTACAAAGCCGAAAGGTTCTTTAGGAAGACTTGAGGAAATTGCTTTTCAGATAGGTCTGATTCAACAAACTCTAAATCCTCAATTGAAAAATCCTTTTCATTTGATCTTTGCTGCTGACCATGGGATTGTGGAAGAAGGTGTAAGTGTTTCTCCTAAAGAAGTGACTTGGCAACAGGTGATACATTTTACTGAAGGAGGCGGAGGGGTTAATTTCCTTTGCAGGCAACATAACTTTCAATTAAGAATCATTGACTCAGGTGTCGACTATGACTTTCCAGAAAATGAAAGAATTATAAATCGTAAGATACGTAAAGGAACAAATAACTACTTGAAAGAACCTGCGATGACTATTGAAGAGGTGGAACAGTGTATTATGTATGGCGCAGATCTGGTACAGAAATGTTTTGATGAGGGATCTAATGTTATCAGCTTCGGTGAGATGGGTATAGGAAATACCTCTGCCTCCTCTTTATGGATGACTTTTTTTACGGGCATTACTTTAGAAAAGTGCGTAGGCATGGGAAGTGGTCTCGACTCTGAAGGTGTAAAATGTAAATACAACATTCTGAATAAAGCATTGGGGAAGTATAATGGAGATGGTTCTGCGATTGATATCATTCGTCACTTTGGTGGTTTTGAAATGGTAATGGCCATAGGCGGCATGTTAAAAGCGGCCGAATTAAAAATGGTTATCCTGGTGGATGGATTTATTATGACGAATTGTATACTGGCTGCTTCTCTTCTCTATCCTGATGTTATATATTACTCAATCTTTGGACATCAGGGGGATGAAGCGGGACACAAATCGGTATTGGACTATCTGAGAGTAAAGCCTTTACTCAATTTAGGATTACGCCTTGGAGAAGGAACAGGTGCGCTTTGTGCTTATCCTATTGTAGATTCTGCCGTACGCATGATCAATGAAATGGATAGTTTCAATCAGGCAGAAGTAACCAAATACTTTTAAGAATGAAATTATTAGCCGCTCTTACCTTCTTTACAAGAATTCCTTTTTGGAAGATAAAAGATATTCCGATAGCTAATTTTAAATATATAACTGCCTATTGGCCGTTAGCAGGTTGGTTGACAGGAGGTATTATGGCTGTTGTTCTATGGCTCAGTTCATTGATTCTTCCATTGCCTATTGCTATACTATTAGCTATAATAAGTCGGCTATATCTGACAAGTGGTTTACACGAAGACGGATTTGCGGATTTCTTTGATGGATTTGGTGGAGGAACGACTAGAGAAAGGATATTGGCTATTATGAAAGATTCTTCAATAGGTAGTTACGGAGTGGTAGCTCTTATTATTTATTTCCTGCTTCTTTGGTCTTTCTTATCGACATTACCGGTTCCTTTAGTCTTTTTCATAGTGATTTCTGGCGATGTATTCAGTAAATTTATAGCCGCACAATTATCAAATATCTTACCCTATGCTCGTAAAGAAGAAGAAAGTAAAGCGAAAGTAATATATAACCGTATGAATTTTCCAGCTTTCTTCTTAAACTGCATAACGGGCTTACTACCATTGTTTATTTTGCTACCTCCTAAATTGTGGGTAGCCACCTTATTTCCTTTACTTCTTTTCTGTATCTTGTATAAAATTATGAAAAGGAAAATACAAGGTTATACTGGCGATTGTTGTGGAGCCACTTTTTTGTTGTGTGAGCTTTCGTTTTACCTGGGGGTAGTAATTATAATTCAAAATTGGATAAATTAAGAATATGATAATAACTTTAATAAGACATACATCAGTAAATGTCCCTGAGGGAATGTGTTATGGACAGACAGACGTTCCTTTGAAGCCTTCATTTTTTGAAGAAGCTGAGGTAACTCGAAATAAAATTAGAGCCGAAAACTTCGATGCCATATATACAAGTCCCCTTTCCCGCTGTGTTAAGCTTGCAGACTTTTGTGGTTTTACAAATGCTCAAAAAGATGACAGAATCAAAGAATTACATTTCGGAGATTGGGAGATGCAATATTATGATCAAATAAGCGATCCTCATTTACAAGAATGGTATAATGACTACCTGAATGTCACTACAACAAACGGTGAATCTTTTCTAATGCAATATAATCGTGTTTCCGCATTCCTTAACGAATTGAAAAAGAAAAATTATTCGTCAATAGCAATGTTTACTCATGGAGGCGTCATACTATGTGCGCAGGTATATGCCGGACTATTAAAGCCAGAGGAAATTTTCAAATCCATGACCCCTTACGGAGGGATTGTCAAAATATGCCTTAACTCAGATTAAAGAATTAAAAAAGATTTACGAGTAATTGTATAACCAAGACCATTAATACCATAACAAGTTCTGTCTTTTGGTTTATTCGAATTGCTTTTTGCATATCAGAGGTTGTAAGAGTTTTATTCAGATATCCGATGTAAGGTTTATATACAACTTTTCCAAAATAACTACTGGGGCCTCCGAAACGACAATTTAATATACCGGCTAAGGCAGCTTCCGGATAGCCGGAATTAGGACTTGTATGTTGATCTCCATATTTACGGACAAACGTCATCAACGACCATTTCCCATTAACTAATATCATTAATAAGGCAGTTAAACGGGCTGGAATATAATTTGCTGCATCATCTATTTTAGCAGCAATCCGTCCAAACTGTATATAACGTTCGTCTTTATATCCGATCATAGAATCTAATGTATTAACCATCTTATAACATAACATCCCCGGTATACCTAACAGGAGATACCAGAACAGAGGAGCTATCACTCCGTCGCTTAGATTTTCTGCCAAAGTTTCCAGTGCGGCACTCCGTATCTTCTGTTCAGATAAATCAGATGTATCACGCCCTACTATACGACTTACCTGCTTACGACCTTCATCAAGAGAACGATCTGTAGCTTTAAAGACCATACACACTTCATGGATCAGGGTAGTCCCTGCCAGACAATAAAAAATTAAGATGATACTAATTAACAGATGTAACCAAACCGAAATCATATATAATAGATACAATCCTATCCAAGAAATCACAAACGTGGAGACAATAAGACAAACAGCCATAATTCCTCCTTTTAAAACTTTCCTCTTTCCTACATTTAAAGAATGTTCACTATACGCAATAAGTTTCCCAAATCCGACTACTGGATGAGGTAAAAAAACCGGATCGGCCAGCAGTTTATCCAATAACCATCCTAAAACTAAAGGAAGTGGAAATAGATAACCCAAAACGATTACAAAGAATATGTATATGCAGCTATTTAACAAATATTCCCTCCCTTTAGAATATGATATATCAGGGTTAAATTGACGTGTTGCCGTATATGATCAGCAAGTCTATTATATTGTTCATCTTTGAACTCCCTATAATCAAAAGTTTTCCCTTCAAGTTTTCCGACAAAAGGCTCCAACAGGAAATCTATGAATACAGGATTATCAAGGATACCATGGATATAGGTTCCCATACAAGTCCGATCCTTAAAATAACCGTCCGGTTTATTTTCGTCCTCTATCCATGCTAAAGGAGATATTTCGGCAGAGTCGAGTAGACTCGTTGTACCCATATGTATCTCATAACCTTCACAGATAGAAGGACAATCGGCAAATCGAAACTTTACCTGTCGTGTGATTTTTTCTCCTTTTATTTGAGTGTTTACAGGTAGCAAGCCTAATCCGGGTAATCGTTCGATTTCTCCTTCAATATGATCCGGATCACAAATTTCATGCCCCATTAGTTGGTATCCACCACAAATACCCATTACAGTAGCTCCATTACGATGTGCATGTATAACAGCCTGTGCGACTCCATTCTTTCTTAATTCATACAAATCAGAAAGTGTGCTTTTACTTCCCGGAAGTAAAACAATATCTGCTTTCATTATTTCTTCCGTATTATTGGTATAGAAAAGATGAACGCGCGGGTCTCGCTCCAGGACATTAAAATCGGTAAAATTAGACATATGCCTCAATAATACTACAGCGATATTAATTTTATTCTGCATAGCTTGCCGTTGTTTGGTTTGAAGCATAACAGAATCTTCTTCTTCAATGTAAATATCTTTGTAATAAGGGATAACACCGACTACTGGAATACCGCACAACTCTTCCATCATCTTTATTCCGTTTTCGAACAAACGGATATCTCCTCTGAATTTATTGATTATAATACCTTTCACATGTTTACGTTCTTCTTCATTGAGTAACAATATAGATCCATAAACACTGGCAAAAACACCTCCCCTATCAATATCCGCGACTAAAAAGACATCTGCTCCTGCATGAATAGCCATCGGGAGGTTTACCAGATCAGTATCCCGAAGATTAATTTCAGAAATACTTCCGGCTCCTTCCATAACTATAGGATTGAATTGTTTCTCCAAACGGTCAAAAGAGGCAAACACCTCGCACCGTAATTCAGCCCTTCCTTCCTTTTTAAAATATTCATAAGCATCCCTGTTTCCAATAGGCTTACCATTCAAAACTACTTGGGAGGTTTTGTCAGATGAAGGTTTTAGGAGTATAGGATTCATATCCGCAAGACAGGATACACCAGCTGCTTCAGCCTGTACCGCCTGAGCGCGCCCTATCTCCAGACCTTCTTCCGTCACATACGAATTGAGAGCCATATTCTGTGCTTTGAAAGGAGCCGGTGTATAACCATCCTGAAGGAATATCCGGCAAAAAGCAGCATTCACAACACTTTTTCCCACATCACTCCCAGTCCCGACAAACATTATAGGATGCAATTTCGAGATCATTAGTTTTTGATCATTTTGAAATACCCATTTAGGGACAAAGATATGTAATTAAACTGATTTTTTATTTTTTAGCGGTAAGTGGTAGGAAGTGATCATACCAGTTCGCCACGTATGCGATCATCGAAAGCACTAAGGGCGGCTTTTGCCCCTTCGCCCATCGCAATGATAATCTGTTTATAGGGTGTAGTCGTTACATCACCGGCAGCATAAATTCCGGGAATATTTGTCCGACAATGTGTATCGACTTCTATTTCACCGAAACGGTTCGTATCAACTATTTCTTTGAAAATGCCACTATTGGGAGTGAGTCCAATCTGTACGAAGATACCGTCAAGTTCTTTAATAAATTCCTTTTCGGTCTTTCTATCTTTTACCTTTATTCCGGTAACCTTCTCACCATTACCAATTACTTCTGTTGTTTGAGCGCTTAGGATAATCTCCACATTCGGTAGGCTACGGGCTTTTTCCTGTAATACTTTGTCGGCTTTCAGTTCATCAAGGAATTCAAAAACGGTTACCTTGGTGCATATTCCCGCAAGGTCGATAGCTGCTTCTATTCCTGAATTACCACCACCTACTACCGCCACGTGTTTACCTTGATAGAACGGCCCATCACAATGAGGACAAAAAGCGACCCCTTTTCCTATATACTCTGACTCACCCGGTGTATTCAATCTACGCCAACTTGCTCCGGTAGCAATAATTAATGCCAGTGCTTTAAATACTTCACCACCGCTTACTCGTATAATTTTTTCTCCATCGGCTATTTCAACGCTTGATACTGAACGATGTTCCAGTATATCAATATCATAAGCTTCCATATGGAGTTTAAGGTTATTCGCCAGTTCATCTCCAGTAGTTTTAGGAGTAGAGATAAGATTTTCGATACCGAGTGTTTCCTTTACCTGTCCCCCTACCCGTTCAGCCAATACAGCGACTTTTAATCCTTTACGTGCGGAATAGATAGCTGCTGCTGATCCGGCAGGTCCGCCACCAATTACAATTACATCATATTCGCGTGTGTGTGTTTCCACGGCAGAACGTTCGGTTCCGTATATATTTTCAAGTTTAGTCAGTAATTCACCCAGCTCACCTCTTCCTACATGCAGTAGTTGTCCGTCTGCAAAGACAGCAGGTACTCCTTGAAGCTTTAACGCTTCAACTTCCTGTTGGTTAATAGCACCGTCGACCATCTCATGGGATATAGTCGGATTAAGAACAGTCATCATATTTAAAGCCTGCACGATATCGGGACAATTGGTACAGGTAAGGGAAACATACGTGGTCAGTTTGATAGGACCTTTCAGTTCTTTAATCCGATTGGATATATATTCGTCAGGGAAATTCTTGCCTTTTCCGTCACTGTTTAGTACAGCCAGCAACAGAGATGTAAATTCATGTCCGGTAGGAATTCCTCGGAATGAGATCCCGGTTGGTTCGTTATTCTTTATCAAATGGAATACCAAACCGTTGCTTTCAGTTTGTTTTATAGTTATTTTATCCGAGCAGGAAGCTACATCTTCCAACAAACTTATTAGTTCATTATAACTATCATGTTGTTTTGAGATATGAATATCAAAACAATAGTCTGCTTCAAGTCCGGAAAATATTTCTGTTACTTGTTTCTTTAACGATATGTCTAGCATTGTTTTTTCCTTTCGTTCTTATTAGGTTATACAAAAAAAGACCGGTTCAAACCGGTCTTTTTTACTTGTTTAGTATATTAAATTTTACCGACCAGGTCAATACTTGGCTTCAAGGTTTCTTCACCTTTCTTCCATTTGGCCGGGCAAACTTCGCCGTCATGAGTAGCTACAAACTGAGCAGCTTCTACTTTACGTAACAGTTCATCAGCATTACGACCAATATTATTATCATTAATTTCTGCCAGTTTTATCTGTCCTTCCGGATTAAACAGGAAAGTTCCTCTGTAAGCCATACCTTCTTCTTCGATCATAACACCTAATGCGCGTGTAATTACCCCTGTCGGATCAGCTAACATTGGATATTTGATTTTTCGGATACTTTCAGATGCATCATGCCAAGCTTTATGTACGAAATGAGAATCAGTACTTACTGAATAAACTTCTACGCCCATGGCCTGGAGCTGATCATATTTATCAGCTAAATCAACTAATTCTGTCGGGCATACAAATGTAAAGTCGGCAGGATAGAAAAAGAAGATAGCCCATTTGCCTTTTACATCTTCAGTTGATACCGTTTTGAAAGCACCATTATGGTATGCTTGTACTTTAAATTCCGGTAATTTTGAATTAATAATTGGTTCCATATTTTTCCTTTTTTAAAATGTATGTTTTTGATATTACAAAGATACTCCTATAAAATGAAAACAACGTAATAGCTTGATAGATAATAATTAGAAGCATATAGATAAAATCTATATTATATTTATCAAGACTGAATGGATGGTTTAAATAGGATCATTTCCAGGGGCAATTTAATTTGAACAAAAGAAAAAGAAATACTGTTCATATTAAATAAATAAATGCATAAATGGAAAATCAACCCGGCCCTAAGAAAAAATTAAGTATTCCCGTACTCATTAAGATTTTAAAAAATACGATTCAGGGATTTAGTGATGATAATGTAACCCGACTGAGTGCATCGTTAGCTTATGCAACATTGTTTTCAATCGTCCCTTTCGTATCTCTTCTGATCACTATCGGAACATTTTTTCACGCAGATTTAGGGAATCAATTATACACTCAGTTACAACCTATACTCGGAGGTGAAGTAGTTACCCAATTAAAATCCATTTTAGATAATGCTAACCAAACGGATGCTTCTACGTTAGCTACGATTATAAGTTTAGGAGTTTCTATCTTTGGTGCTACCGCTATCTTTGCAGAAATTCAAGGTTCCCTGAATACTATTTGGGGAATAAAAGCTATACCAAAAAAAGGTTGGCTTAAATACATTAAGAACAGACTGCTCTCTTTTTCAATCATTCTTATTTTTGCTTTTATTTTATTGATTACATTCAGTATTACGAATGTCATTGGCAATCTTAGTGACAGGATTATGGCTAACTACCCAAGTATTGCGGAATCATTCGTAAAGGTTATAGGAATGCTATTGAATTTAGGTGTTACTGTCTTCATTTTTGTACTAATGTTTAAAATATTGCCAGATGCCAAAATAAGAAGTAAAGACGTTTTTGTCGGGGCTCTGGTAACGACCCTATTATTTCTGATAGGTCAATGGGGTATATCCCTATATATTGGAATTGCGAATGTAGGAACAGTATATGGGGCAGCCGCTTTTATGGCAATTCTTATCACCTGGATTTATTATTCAGCCATCATTATATATATTGGTGCAGAGTTCACAGAATCATGGGCAAACGAGATGGGTAGTAAGATATTCCCTGACGAATTTGCCGTAGCAACTAAGATTATTGAGATACATGAGGATAAGCCTTTGGAATCAGAGAAAAGGGTTAAAATTGAAAACTAACAACAGATTTTCAACTTATTCATTCTCCTTTCTATAAGGCATTTCATCTTTTTCAGCGACCATTCCTTTCTGATCCGGCGGGGTTTGTAACGTCCGCATATATGGACTTTCCTCAATTTTGCTTGCGTAATCATCTAATTTCTCCATGCAGATTGTAGTGGTTATTTCACGAAGCAACTCCACCTTGGGTATCAACATATCGATGTCTTCTTTAGTTACTATAAAGTCGGGCTTATATCTTGCTTCTACATAAGCGGATTTGAGCAGATTGAAAAGTCTTTTCTCCTCATCCGTGTGGACAGGGAAAACCTTCAATAAATCCTTAGAATACTTCTTCACTGACGAAACTAGTTTTGACAAATTATGCTGTTTACTATTCTTTAATGTATAAACCAATCGAATCGCATAATAATAATTCTCACAGGTCTGATGCAGAAGGAAAGAGGACATTACATAATCCTCCTTTTTATAAGCGTAAAGAGCCTGATCCATAAAGCTATCCGCTTTCTTAAATTTTTGATCATAGTACTCTTCCGCCTGTTTCTTTATCTCATCATATTTCAATTTCCTCCGTCGGGCTAATTTAAACTTCCCACTATCATACAGAACAACGCCTTCTCTTTTTACCTCCGAATAAAAGTATCTTCCTTCAGAGAGGTCTTTATTGAGCTTTTTTATATCGTCATTGATAAACTGAACAGGAGTTTGCGAATCAGGATCTATATAATATTTATCTTCAACATTATCAAGAATCTTTCCTGCGTCTCTATCAGAAATACCGTAGGTAACTACAAGAATATCATAATCGCTTCTGTAAATAGTTGTGATGCCAAATTCTTTCCTTTCATCATAATCCACATAGTCGTTCCGGGCATAACTGCCATATAAGATAATTATTTCTGCCTGAGGTAATCTTTTATGGATCAGATTTACTATAAAATTCAAATCATCTCGTTTACACGAAGGAAGAAAGGCAATGGACTTTTTCATTGGAGTTCGACTTATATTTAAACGGTAAATATAAATATTTTTCAACGTCTTTCATATAAATCCGGCTCCTTTAAATGCCTGTACTTAGAAATATAATACGAATAAGACATAGGCTCAATCCCCGAATCAATATCCTTTTGTCTTTCTTTTTCAGCATACTCTTGCTCAATACGCATCTGTTGTAATATGTTTTCCATGTGGTTAATAGGTATGTATTCATCCCCTCTTATAAAAGAGAAATTGTCTTTTTCCGGGTAAAAGTAATGGAAAGAGTCATTTGAAATCCAACCTAATGTAAAAATTAATAGGGTGAAAATAAATTTATTCCAATTATATTTGCAAAGAATTTTCATGGTAGTCCGTTTTAAACTTCTGCTGCCCCATCAGAAATTTTAATCATACAAAAGCGCAGGACACTAGTAAATTTGTAACCAGAGGCATCGGTAAGCCATAACCACAAATAACTAGATCCTGCGCTTGTATTATCTTTTTTAGAAGGGGTTACGTCCCGTACGGACTGACAAGACAGATGGCCTTATAAAAAACATTCTACAAACGTTTGTCATTTATTCTTGTGGTTGTATTGAAATTTCCGATTTCCTGATTACAAGAATAATTACTAACGCTTTCTTTCTATATTCTGACAGCAAATATAACAAGAAAAATTATTTTCTTTTATATATTGCGTAAATTAATAAGCCGCATTTGGTGTTGTCACTCTTATAAGCTTAGAATTGACAAACTCATAGATGCCTTCGATGGATTGTTCTCGTCCATATCCGGACTTCTTAGTTCCGCCGAATGGTAGTTCCGGAGCAATACCTGTCACATGATTGATATAAACCATACCGGTGTCTATACGACGGGCAATTTTAATCGCATCATTCGTGTCGGTTCCGAAAACAGTCCCTCCCAAACCAAAATCAGTATCATTAGCCAACTCGATAGCTTCTTCCATATCTTTTACTGAATAAATCATCAATACGGGACCAAAAATTTCTTCGGAATAGGCATCCATTCCTTTCTTAATTCCGGTAAGGATAGTGGGTTGCATAAATGCTCCCGCGCCTTCTATCCGTTTACCTCCGGTAATTAATTGAGCACCTTGTTGAACTGCTTTTTCCACTTGCGCAATAACATCTTCTCTTGCTTTTACACTGCTTAAGGGGGCCAGTTGGGTTTCAGGTTGCATGGGATCGCCAACTTTAGCTTCTTCAAAGAGTTGTTTTGCTTTCTCGACAAAGTTATCATACAACGACTCGGGAACAATGATGCGTTTTGGAGAGACACAAACCTGTCCCGCATTCCATAACCTGCCGTTTACAGCCGTTTCAACTGCTGTATCTAAGTTTGCATCCGGCATAATGATAAAGGCATCGCTTCCGCCCAATTCCAGAGTAGACTTCATCACATTTTTCCCGGCCGCGGATGCAAAGCTCGAACCTGCCGGCTCGCTTCCTGTAAGGGAAGCTCCTTTTACACGAGGATCATTCAGTAATTCGGAAACTTTTGAACCCGGTATAAATAAATTGGTATATACTCCTTTTGGAGCACCGGCTTCTTCAAATATTTTTTCCATTGTCTCGGCTGCTTGCGGAACATTGGATGCATGCTTCAAAACAAAAGTATTTCCTGCCATAATGTTCGGGGCAGCCGAACGAGTGATCTGATAGAACGGGAAATTCCAGGGTTGCACGCTCAGAATTACTCCGATAGGTTCATAAGATAAAAACGCCTCTCCATGAGGAGTTTCAAGCGGCTTATCAGCCAAGAGCGTCTGTGCATTGTCAGCATAATAGTCGAAAATGCCTGCACATATCTCAACCTCAGCTATACCTTCTGCTACGATTTTTCCCATTTCGAGCGTACAGATTTTTGCCAATTCTTCCTTTCTGTCACGCATGATCTGAGCTACTTTATGAATGAGTTTAGCACGGTCGGTAAAAGATGTCTTACGCCAATCCTTAAACGCCTTGTCGGCTTGTTCCAATATTTCATCAATTTGTTGAGATGACATCTCGGGATATTCCTTAACCACCTCATTGGTTGCGGGATTTACTGTTTTAATACTTGACATAATCTTTATATTTTTAGAGTTAATACTGTATATGATCTCATAGTTGTTATGTATAAACTCTTCCACGACGAGATTGTTTTGTTAATAATCTCCAATAATTATAATTAAAACATCATTCCCGGTTTCTATAATGACCCTTTGAACAAAGTCAAATTGACCCTTTAAACAAAGCGGAGGTATGCGTTAACCTATTACTTTTGTGACGAACCAATTAATTTGAATATGGAAACGGAAAAAGATTTTACAATGAACATACATAAGCGCAGATTAGGTAAGTCTGAATTGCAAGTATCCAACCTCGGTTTCGGATGTATGCGCTTACCGGTTATCGACGGTCGGAACGATCAGATCGACGAAGACCAGGCTATCGCTATGATACGCAAAGCGATTGACGCAGGGGTAAATTATATTGATACAGCCTATCCGTATCATGGCATGGACCATACCAAGCCCGGCATGAGTGAGATACTGGTTGGTCGCGCTTTGCAAGACGGTTATCGTGAAAAAGTCTACCTGGCTACAAAATTACCGACATGGATAATTCGCTCACGCGCGGATATGGATCGTATACTCGATGAGCAATTAAAGCGCCTTGGAGTATCATCCATCGATGTATATCTCGCACATAACCTGATCGCAACCGTCTGGCCCCGGATGAAAGAACTGGGTATTCTTTCTTTTTTGGATGAGGCAAAACGAGACGGACGCATCAAGCATACAGCGTTTTCTTTTCATGATACGAACAGCTTGTTCAATGAAATTCTGGATGCATATGACTGGGAAGTAGCGCAAATGCAATATAATTACATCGATACCAATTATCAGGCCGGCAGAAAAGGCTTGGAAGCCGCTTACAAAAAGGATATCGGAGTGGTGATAATGGAACCGCTACGGGGCGGCTTCTTAGTGAATAACATCCCTCTTGATCTGCAACATGAGATGAAACAAAAACATCCCGATTGGTCGCCTGTTGAATGGGCTTTCAAATGGTTGTGGGACCAACCCGAAATAGGCACCGTACTTTCAGGTATGAGTAATCTTCAACAAGTGGAAGAAAATCTTCGTGTCGCTGCGAATGCCGGCAATGGGGTAAAAGGATTGGACGCTGACGACAGACAGATTCTTGATAAGATAAGTGCCCGTTTCGCCGAACGATTGGAAGTAAACTGTACGGCTTGCGGATATTGTGCACCATGCCCAAAAGGCGTAAACATTCCAAAAGTGTTCAGTTTATATAATGAGTATGGCATGACAGATGAAGCTTCCATAAAAGGAACTGCCAAAATGTTGTATACATTATCATTAAATGAAAACGAAAAAGCGGATAGTTGTATCGGGTGTAAAAAGTGCGAAAGTAAGTGTCCTCAGCACATTTCGATTCATACGCTTATGCCGGCAATCGACAAAACGTTCGCGGTATAATTCGGTATTTATTTAAACCTTTCTGTAAGATAAGTTATTAGTCTATCATTATATTTGTACTCAGTCATACCGTTTGTTCGGTATGACTATAAAAACAGTAACCCTATGCCGGAAGTCCCTTTGTATTATTCCTGTTATTCTTCGGAAAGCTATTCCAAGGAACAATTCATCACCGATCATTATTTTACGTATCTAATGTCGGGAACTTACATCATAAATGACGGTTTTCAGGAACAAGAATTTTCTCCACCTTACTTTTTCATTGTGAAAAGGAATCGGTTGGGAAAGTTTATAAAAAAGCCCCCACAAGGTGGAGAGTTCAGGGCAATCTCATTGTTACTCGATCAGGATTTTCTGAAACAGTTTGCAAAGGAATATAAATACAAGGCAGATAAAAAGGAAGGAGAAGATACAGTTATACCCATCAGGCCCAATGATCTGTTGGAAAAGTTTATGGAATCGCTGACACCTTACTTATCCGAAAAGCCAGAAGGGTTTGGAGATGTTTTCCAATTAAAGAAGAAAGAGCTTATACTTCTCCTATTAAAAGCCGAACCGGGTCTGAAAGATGTCTTATTCGATTTCGACGAACCCGGCAAAATAAGCCTGGAAAACTTTATGAACGCTAATTTCCAATTCAATGTGAGCCTGGAACGTTTTGCCTACCTGACGGGAAGAAGCCTCGCCACTTTCAAAAGAGATTTCAAGAAGATATTCCATGAAACTCCCGGAAGATGGTTAGTGGAAAGACGATTGAAAGAAGCCTATTATCTGATCAATCAAAAGAAACAGAAACCTTCGGATATCTATTTAAAGGTCGGCTTCGAAGACTTATCTCATTTCTCTTTCGCCTTTAAAAAACAATTTGGAGTACCTCCTTCCAGTCTCATTTAAATCAAAGCAAATTAAATATACTAACACTTAACCATTTAAAATTCAGTTTAAAATGAAAATAGTATTACCCGTTCTGATGCTTCTCCTTCTTTTGGGGCTGACAATAGGCATGAATATTTACCTTGCCAGGCGATTTGCGCTGTTTTTCTCGTTCTGGTCGTATAAAACCTGGTTGTGGCTTTTTATACTGGTGACGATCGCAATGTTTGCCAACATAGGAATATTTGCCGTCACCGCCAACCCCGTCGGATCGATCCTGTCTGTAGCCTCTACCCTATTGATAGGCTTTACCGTTTATCTCTTCCTATCGGTAGTCTTTACAGATTTGTTACATCTCGCGATTAAGATGAGCCCTCTGACCAGAGGAGTCCTTTCCGTCGGCCTGGCTCTGGTGGTCTTTGGCTATGGTCTTTGGAACGCTTCTGTGTTAAGAGTAAAAGAAGTCACCATCCCGATGGCAGGCTTATCCAAAGAAGTAAAAGCCGTTCACCTGACCGATATCCACCTGGGGCATTATTGGGGCAGAAAACAGCTGGAAAAGGTGGTACGCAAAACAAATGAACTCCGCCCCGATGTGGTATTTAATACCGGCGACCTGTTCGATGCCCGCTCACGATTAGGTGAAGATGTGCTCGTTCCCTTTAAAGACATACAGGTTCCTCATTATTTTGTTGAAGGGAACCATGATAAATATGTTGGTGTAGATGAAATCACCGCCCTATTGAAAAACATCGGTGTACAGGTGCTTGAAAATGAAATCAGCAACTTTAATGAGTTACAGATCGTAGGTTTGAAGCACATGCTGGCCGATAATGAATCCTTCGATATGCATGCGGAAGAAGGAGAAGAAACGATTAAAGGTATCCTTTCAAGCTTGCCTATTCGTGAAGATAAACCTACTATTCTTCTTCATCACAGCCCCGACGGGGCAAAATATGCCGACGAAAAGAAGATAGACCTTTTACTGTCTGGACATACACACGGAGGACAATTCTTTCCCTTCAACATCCTTGCGGGCTGGCTGTTCTTCAAATATAACGCAGGCATTTATAGGTATAACGGACTTACCATATCCGTTTCGGAAGGCATCGGCACTTTCTTTGCTCCTTTACGCATTGGAACCAACAGTGAAATACTGCTTTATCGCTTAATTCCTGCCTGAAAAAATCATTTTCATACAGATTAATTAGTATATTTGTATGTATGGAACTCATTGTCCGACAGCCGTCAGCCAACTGACCGACAGCTGTGGGACAATTAACCGACAGCCGTCGGTCAATTAATCGATGACTGTTAGACAACGAAAAGTTGCCATGTGTTTTAGTTAGTTTATCTATTTTAATACCAAAGCCATGCCGATCAAATTCAGCATCCACCAGACACCGAAGCCGAAAGACTCGACTTCCCGTACCATTTATCATGCGCGTATAGAACCGTCCGGAACAAAACATTTAGAAGATATCTGCGAATATATCAATGAAGCTTCTTCGCTTAGTCCGGGCGATATTAAAGGAGCTTTAGAAAGTTTCTTTATGTATATCAGTAAACAACTTCAACGAGGATTTAATGTAGAATTGGAAGGACTTGGGCATTTCTCGGTTGCCCTATGCAGTAAGCAGGTGAAAAATGAACAAGGCAAGGAGGTGACGGACGTTGAAATCGACGGGGTGAACTTCCGTTGCTCTCCACGTTTGAAAAAAGCCGTAAAGAAGTCACAATTAAAAAAAGTAAAGCGTGTTTCCGCCCCCTTCCCTGATATTGGAAAACGTCGGGAACGCATGATGGAATATCTTGAAACCCACGGAACGATTAATCAACGGCAATATGCTTCCCTGAACGGTTGCTCTCGTTATCGCGCAGGTAGCGACCTGAAAATATTCACCGATGAAGGTATCATTATTACCTCAGGCGGAACGACTCATAAGGTGTATATTTCGACGGGAGTATAGTGTCGGTTTACACTTCATTCAATAGCTGTTGGAATAACTCATAGTATTTTCCAACATGGAAGCCGTCCATCAACCCGTGATGCACATGGACGGAAACAGGTAAAAGCAGTTTATTGCCTTCCCTGAAATATTTACCGAAATTGATTTTGGGGATGCTGTCCTGTTCCGTAAAGTTACGCTCCTGCGTCAGACCTGTAAACGAAACCCAGGGAATGGTAGAATAGTGGATCACATCCGCACGTCCACTATCTTCATTTATGTTCATAGTGGTGAGGGTCTTTATCAGGGCAATCTCATGTTGCCCCTGCTTATAAAATTCCTCGAAGCTGTCCGTATAACGCAGAAAAGCAAAGGCGAACAGATCATTTGCATTCAGGGCAGTTGTCGAAGCATGAATTTCATCATACAAAACGACTGTCTCTCCTTCTGTACGATACCTGAACTCTTCAATGGCATTCACCGTAACTAATGATTTATACATATAGTAAAGAAAGAACGACAGATTGTTTTCTTTGGCATATGTGTAAGCTTTTGTGCAATCCACATGAGCGGTTAATCCAAAGAAAGCTTCCTGATATCCTTTAAAAAAGGCATAATGTTCCTTCCGTTTCCAGGTATTAATATCTATTACTTGTTTCATACGTTGAGCCTTTATTATGAATATATAAGGCTACAAAAGTACACTTAATTTTCCTCCAAATGAGGAGAAAAACAGACAGAAATAGAGAGATTTTTCAGGTTTTGTAATAAGCCTCTATTCTTCTTTTCTTTTATATTCTGAAATATCTTTGGACCAATCAGCTTTATTACCTATAAATTCTTCAGCAGGTTGCTCTTTCGCTTTGTGTTTACGGATATCACGATCATCATATATCTCTTTTTCTTTTTTATTCTTTTTCATAATCCTCTTATTTATAAAATGTTTTCTTAATAGAACAAGAAACACTCTGAAGAGATAATTTGTTTATTAGTTTTGTATCTTAAAATAGTTACGTAATTCTCTTAAAACGGGATTGGATAGGAGGCTATCCTTATTTTTAATCTGTGTAAGAAAAGTGAGTTTGGTAAAACGGATACCATAAAAGATACCATTAATACTGAACTGGACGACCTGAATGTGGTCTCAGATTATATCCAATTCAATCTGGAACGTCTCCGTGATTTACGGGATCATATTAATAATAAAATCGATTTCGAGCAAAACCGTATCTTCAAAATCCTTACGGTAGCCACAGTATGTATCGCCCTGCCTACCCTTGTTGCGGGAATTTATGGGATGAATTTCGAGGTGATGCCCGAACTTCGATGGTGGCTCGGCTATCCTATTGTTATAGTTATAATGATTTTATGCGCTATTTTACCTTATCTTTATTTCAAGAAGAAGAAATGGTTATGATGAACAATACGTTTGTTATCAGGTAAGGTCTTCCTGTTGCAGGTATTGTTTTATTTTATTGTTCAGTTCGTCAAAGCTGTCTTTAACTGATTTATTTGCCGTATCAATTACAATCCTTTTACTTTCCCAAGGGTGGTATTCCCTGTTTTCCACATCTTCCCAGGTGGGTAACTTCAGACCTTTTACTTCTGTTTTCCTGGTTTCAATCCGCATTTTATGCTCTGCCTTATCCGAACAGATCACCTCGATATTGATAAACAGACTTTCATTATCTCTTGCAACATCCTCCCACTCTCCACGTGTTAAGGTTAAAGGATTACAAGAATCTGAGACCACATTATGTTTTAAGTTCAGATTATCGGCGGCAATCCTATACGAAAGTCTGTATCCTTCTCCCTGCACATTAAAATTACATACCTCCCGTAATCCCTGTTCAACAGTATCTATTCTTAAATAAGCCGCACTATATTCTACCGCGATAAGCTTAGATAATGTCGATTTCCCCGTACCGGGTAAGCCTGACATGATAAATAAGATTGGTTTCATATATCTATTAGTATCGTGTTTTGTGAGCTTACAAATATACAATTAAGTAGCATAGAGGTCTAATCCTTCTTATAATGCGATCCACAATACGTCAGCGTCAATTTATGCATTGCCCTTGTGACAGCAACATATAGCATGCTTTGGTCTATTTCTGAACGATAGTTCTTGTTATCGGCCTGAGGAATAATAACTTCGTCGAACTCTAAACCTTTTGCCATATGGGCCGATGTAATAATAATACCTTTTACAAATACGGCGCTTTTATGGGAGAGATAATAAATATCGTCTGCAAACCCTTTTAATTTATGTGCTAATTCTTCGGCTTGTATTTCGGTTTTGCATATAATCCCAAGGGAACGGTAAGCGGAGTTTTTATAGGATGATATTAACTTCTTTACTCCTTCCAGTTCTTCTTCTGAAGATTTATATTTCAGCACTTGTGGATTTTCTCCATGTCGGGCTACAGGTTCCAGTTCATTGTTCGCACGGATGTTCTGTGCAAATTGGGTTATTTCATAGGTCGAGCGGTAACTTTTACATAGTTTCATCACTTCACCTGTGGAGAAAGCGGTTTGAATCATGGAGGCTGTAGATGAGCCATAAGGGTTTACTGACTGTCCGGCATCTCCGAGTATTGTCTTTCGGCATGAATAGAGTCGCTGTATAACCTTATACTGAATTGGAGAATAGTCCTGCATCTCGTCAATTAATAGATGCTTCACCTGTGAGTAGCTGTTATCTTTTTCCAATGAAAGATGTAAATAAGCCAGCGGAGCAAGATCGGTATATTCAAGTGTATGGTTTTTCCGCATCTTGAAAAGTTCGGGCTGTCCTATCCATTCAAAGAAATCTTTGTACAGCTTTAAGTCGTTATTTCCGCCAAACATGTTGTGGATTTCTTTTTTTAAATGGTTGCGTTCGGCAGTTGTTACAGTAAAATGATATTTCACCTTCATCATGTCAAGTATGTATTCCGCCATGGGCTCGAAACGTTGCCGCACAGGATAACGATCGAACCTTCTGAACTGCTCTTCTATAAACTCTGCGGGAACTGTAACATGTTTTGTCACTTGTACTTCTTTTGCTTTGAAAAAAGTGTTTTCTACATGAAGGATAAACTTGTCCAACTGTTTGACGAAATCCAAAGCAGATTTGTACTGTATCCTTTCAATGTATCCTTTAGCCGGTTTACCAAGAAGTTCATTTACTTGTTCAAAGAAGTTCTGGTATTTGTATTTATTCCCCAGTACATCAGACAAGATATGTTCCATATTTGTTTCAGGTACGGTTTCTTCTCCCAATTCAGGGAGTACATTAGATATATAATCACCAAATACCCGGTTAGGTGAGATGATCAGTATATCTTTGGATGAAATACTGCCTTTGAATCTATAAAGCAAATAGGCAATTCGGTGTAGTGCAATAGATGTTTTTCCTGAACCGGCCACTCCCTGTATGATCAGAACCGGTGCATCTTCATTACGGATAATGCGGTTCTGCTCACGCTGTATGGTCGCCACGATATTCTTCATCTTATCATCCGCATTCGAGCTAAGTTCTTTTTGAAGTATATCATCGTGTACGGTTACTGAACTCTCAATCATATATTCCATTCGTCCTTTCCGTATACGGTATTGACGTTTTAAAGATATATCCCCTTCTATTATACCCGACGGCGATTCATACGATGCTTCACCCAATTCAAAATCATAAAACATTCCTGCCAATGGTGCGCGCCAATCGTAAATAAGGGTTTGTTTAGCAACCGGATCATAGAAAGTATGTATGCCTATATAGATCGGCATACATTCACTTCCTGCTTTCCATTCTTTAAAATCAATTCGTCCGAAGTAAGGTATATCCAGTATTTTGCCTAATCGGAGACGGTTGTCTATTACCTTCTCTCCCAACGCAAAATGGTTTAGTATGCTTTCACGCATCGAACGAATCTCGTGTGGGTCAATATCTTTATTTGTCCATAGGTACGCTTTGTATTCCTGTAAGGTGTCCACATGATCTTTTACCGAAGCATCTTTATTATCTATCGCATCTTTGATCCTGGCTATTACCTGTTGTAAATAAGTTTTTTCCTGTTCTTCTGTTTTGTTCACTATCATAATCCATTCTTACTCTATTAAAAAAGACGGCAAAGATACCGTCCGCTTTTCGAAAAAGATTGTAAAAATAGGACATTTACACACCCTTTGAAATAGCTATTTATAGCTATCTTTTCCATCGGAAAATAAATAACGCTATACCTACATGTAAGTATTACCACCTCCAAACACCCTTATCTTTTACCTAATTATAGCGATTGATCGTTTTTCTATTTATAAAGACCTTTGCAACTGTTTTTAAGGACACAAACTCATTATACATTGAATACAATAATACGCAACATATCTCTGATCTTTATCTTATTTTCTTGTTCTTCAATCATCCTCGCCCAAGGCCGTGGAGGAAGAGGTGGCGAAAGAGAGGCCATGATATCCGGGAAAATCCTATCAAATGAAAAAGAAATAGTAGACTTTGCTACTGTATACTTGAAAGGTACCAATTACGGTAGTGCAACCAATGAAGAAGGCATTTACCACCTGAAAGCTCCCGCGGGAGATTATACGCTGGTCGTATCAGCCATTGGTTACAAAACGATCGAGAAGCCTGTGAAACTTATTGCCGGTGAACGAATCAAACAAAATATAGTTATTTCTACCGATGTCACCGAATTGGACGAAGTAGTTGTCGTTTCCAACGGTGTAACCCGTCTGAAACGTTCTGCTTATAACGCTATAGCTATAGATACTAAATCATTACAGAACTCAACACAAAACCTGAGTCAGGCCTTAGCACAGGCGCCGGGAATGAAACTTCGTGAATCGGGAGGCGTAGGTTCAGATATGCAATTAATGATGGACGGATTCAGCGGCAGACATATTAAAATCTTTATTGATGGAGTACCACAGGAAGGTGTGGGTAGTTCGTTCGGACTAAACAATATTCCTGTAAACTACGCGGAACGTATCGAAGTATATAAAGGAGTAGTACCTGTTGGTTTTGGAACAGATGCAATCGGTGGAGTAATCAATATTATTACCAAAAAGAATCTGAACAAATGGTTTCTCGATGCTTCTTATTCTTATGGTTCGTTTAACACACATCGATCATACGTCAATTTCGGCCAAACATTTGAAAATGGCTTTATGTATGAAATAAATGCTTTCCAGAATTATTCTGACAATAATTACTATGTAGATACTCCTGTAAAAGATTTTGAAACGGGCGGTATCAACAGGAAAAAGATAGAGCATGTAAAGCGTTTTCATGATACATATCATAATGAAGCTGTTGTCGGTAAAATCGGTATAGTGAATAAGAAATGGGCAGACCGTTTGATGATAGGATTTACTTATTCAAATATGAATAAAGATATCCAAACCGGTGTGCGCCAAGAAGTCGTATATGGTGCAAAATATCGTAAAGGCCATTCGCTCATGCCGTCATTAGAGTATCGTAAACACGATTTATTCACAAAAGGGTTAGATGTGACCCTGACAGCTAATTACAATAAGAATGTAACACATAACGTTGATACCTCCACGTATGAATATAACTGGCGCGGCGAGAAGCGCCTTCTTCGGATGCCGGGAGAACAATCCTATCAGCATACCCGTTCAAACAACAACAACTGGAATGGGACATTCACAGCTAATTATCGTCTCGGCAGGGCGCATATGTTTACATTTAATCATGTCCTGAATGACTTCAGACGTTCGAACCGCTCTTTATTGAATGAAAATACAAGTGAAGATGCCATCGCGAAGGAAACACGTAAAAATATCAGCGGATTGTCTTATCGTCTGATGCCTTCCGAAAACTGGAACTTATCCGCTTTCGGTAAATATTACAACCAATTTATAGCCGGCCCTATTGCCACATCGTCAGCACAGGATGAATATACACGGACTACTAATTCCGTAAATTCAATAGGATATGGTGCAGCCGGAACCTATTTTGTATTAAAAGGCTTGCAAGCAAAGCTTTCTTATGAAAAGGCTTACAGGTTACCCACTAATGAAGAGATGTTCGGAGATGAAGACCTGGAAACCGGAGATTTATCTATAAAACCGGAAAACAGTGATAATATAAATTTGAATCTGAGTTATAACGAAATATTTGATAAACATACCGTATACGTAGAAGGCGGAGTGATATACCGTCATACCAAAGATTATATACAGCGCAAACTGGTAGACCTGAGCGGTGGGAAATCAGGAGCAGCTTATGAAAATCACGGTAAGGTTAAAACTAAAGGATATAATATTTCCGCCCGATACGGTTTTGCAAATTGGATAAGCGTAGGCGGAAACTACACTGAAATGAATGTACGCGACAATGTAAAAACGATTGCCGGTGGAACAAGCCAGGAAAGTATAACATATGGCGCACGTATGCCGAATATGCCTTATCGTTTTGCCAATTCTGACGTTACGTTATACTGGCGTAATCTATGGCAAAAAGGAAACCTGCTGACGGTTACTTATGATAATTTGTATATGCATAGTTTTCCTCTTTTTTCGGAAGTAGTAGGTAGTGAATCTGAATTTATAGTTCCCTCACAGTTCTCGCACAACCTCACAATCTCTTATGCGCTACAAAACGGGCGCTACAACTTATCGTTTGAATGCAGAAATTTTACAGATGAAAAATTATATGATAATTTCAGTTTACAGAAAGCTGGCAGGGCTTTCTATGGTAAAGTGAGAATTTATTTCGGAAATTAATGAATTGTAATCTCATTGTTATATAAATAATTAGTATAAACATAATAATAAAAAACATGAAAAAGAATTATTTGATGATGGTCATTGTTGCAATGATGATGGCTTGTAGCCTGTTTATATCATGTAGTGACGATAAAGATGAACCGGATCCGAACCCTACCCCCAATCCGAATCCGGAAGAAGTAGCCAATTATATTGTTACTGCAACAGCAGAAGAAGCGAATTCAATTATTACTGTCGAAACTTTGTCCGAGGGCTCAACTACTGCTAAAAACAACGGTAAAGTAACAGAAACCGGAAGCTATTGGATCTATTACCAGGATAAATATTTGTACCGCCTGGTATACAACCAGGGAAATGCGGGAACAAGTTCTGCGTATATATTAAATGCGGAAGGGAATGTTGAAGAACGCGATAATAGATTTGAAACCAGACGATTCACTTCTTACGGCATATATAATAATACATTAATAACATCCTCAACAGGTGATATGGGAACAGAAAATGCTGATGAAAACGGATTTCTACCCAAAGGATTTTTATTTACTTCTCTGAATATGGATACTGAAAACAAAACAGAGAAAGACGTTATCCGTTCAGAGAATTTCCTTGGAAATGGGGAGTATGTAACATTAGCCGGTCTTTTGCAAGTCAACAATAAAATTTATTCAGCTGCCGTTCCGATGGGGCTTAGCCAATATGGTGTAAAAGCAAACAACGGTGAGTATGTTATATATCCGGAGTTAGTAAAAACAGAATCGGGTGGTAGCAATAGCGGTGCATATCTAGAAGGAGAATTGCAATGGACACAATACCCGAACGAAGCTTGGTTAGCTATATTCGATAATGATAACTTCAGTTCAAAGAAACTCATCAAAACGGATAAAATTAGCTATGCTGCCGGACGTATGAAATCACAATATTACCAGATGATCTGGCCGGCAGAAAATGGTGACGTCTATGTGTTTTCACCGAGCTATGCCAAGACAATGACTGCTGATGTACAGAAAACTACTTTACCCGCAGGTGTTGTACGTATCAAAGCCGGAGCGGAAGAATTTGATCCGGACTATTATTGCAATATCGAAGAACAATCAAGTGGTGCATCATTTGTTCGTTCCTGGCATATCACAGAAGATTATTTCCTGCTGTTGATGTATGACAGACCATTAACTGAAACCGGTTTTACAGCGAATCAATTAGCTATATTCAAAGGTGAAGACAAGAAACTTACTTATGTAACCGGTATGCCGGCGGAAGTAACCGGATTTGGAAATACACCATACATTGAAGATGGCACAGCTTATGTACCTGTTACAATAGGAAATAGTCAACCTGCCGTATACTATATTAATCCGAAAACAGCTGCTGCCACAAAAGGAATTGTTGTTGAATCTTCTCAGATCAGTTCTGTAGGTAAACTGAAATATTACGAATAATTATAATGGTTAAGACCCATGATTAAACTATTAATACAATTAGTAGATTTCTTGCGGAGTTGTGCGCCATTGCTCACCTCCCTGGTCATTCTAACCTTGTTGTGTATCCTTTTCGCCAAGTCTATAAGAAAACACCCGGGAATATACTATACTATATTTGCCATACCATTTGTACTTGTTGTACTTCCTTCGCTGGCAGGGTTGTTTGGGATTGAAATGGCAAGCCTTGCTCGTATACCTTTCCTCGGAGAGATCGTAAGAGACTATATACATATGGGTACATTCGGACATCCATTGTTGATAATTATTATGTATATGGGAGCACTTGATCCGCGTATAGGAGGTGTCAAAAAACTCATGAGTGTCCGTAAAGAATTATCCATTATCTCCGGATTTGCTGTCTTCGCTCACTCCCTGATACGTATACTCAATAATTTGCCCGGCTCAATCCAATTCTTCGCTAATAAACAAGAATATCTTGCCAACACTAAAGTCGCAAGCGAATTAGGTGCGGGAATAAGTAGCTTCAGTTTCATACTCGGTATAATTATGTTAATCATATTTATACCCCTATGGGTAACGTCCTTTGATGCTGTGCGTAAAAAAATGGGATATGTACAATGGAAGAAAGTACAAAAATGGGCATACGTATTATATGCCACTCTGTTTATCCATGCCATGGGAATACAAATAGGCGGTATGCTTAACCCCAGAGGCGGAGGACAATCTGTAAAACCTGCCGTTGAAGTAGCCGCCACCCAATCCTCTGTCGGACAAAATCAATCCTCCAGTCATGTATCCCCCGAAGGACGTGGTGAAAAAAGCGGACGTAATGAAACAACAAAGCCTGTAACCGGAAACGATTCAAATAAACAGACAGCCAAATCTGCAACCGGCGGACGTATCCCAACCAAAGGTTTTGCAGATATAAAAGTCAGTAACGAAGCAAAACGTTACATCAATATCTTTTCCCTACTCTTAATCTATGGTTCATATTTATACCTTCGTCTAAGGAAAGCGAGAAAAGATGCAAAAAGAAAAGCTGATTATAAAATAACATGAAAGTGAAAAGCCACAAGGCATGAATAGGAAAAGAATCTGTTTCCTCTTTGGCGCTTTGTGGCTTTAATGCAAAGCCGCTTTACTTAATAATCCCTCGGATCATCTTCTACTATAGCGTAGTGAAAATTATCTTTCCATTCTCCCCTGATCGGAAGGATCTTTCTTCTTAGACCTTCCCGTATCATTCCTGATTTTTCTAATACCCTGATAGAACGTATGTTTTCTGTCGCTACTCCCGCTTCTACCTTATGAAGATGAAAATTATCAAAACCTACCTTTATTAAGGTTTTCGCAATTTCAGTCGCATACCCTTTTCCCCATTCAGCGGGAAGTAATTCATAATATATTTCTCCAAGTTTAAACCTGTTTGCCGATAGATTTATACCTGCCATACCGATAAATTCATCAGAGTCTTTCTTGAGGATTTTCCAGTTATATGATTTTCGAAGTTCTTCTTTTTGTACCTCAATCATGGGTCGCATTATTTCTTTCGTATGTTCTCTATCTTTAGAAATTCCAAGTGTATTATATTCATCCGTTTCAGGAAGAGAATAAAGCATATGGATATTTTCCAGATCATCCCAGGTTACTTCTTTAAAATTCAGTCTTTTTGACTCTAATTCCATATTTAACTAATTTATTTATTGTAAAATGTTCAAAGTTAATTCACATAATAGCATCCCTTACCTCTTTACACTTCCTCTCCAACTTAAGTTTTTCATATTGCTGTCACCTGTCACCAACCTGCTGTAATTCTTTTCCTGATGCGGGCTTAGAGGTGAAAGCAGTTGCTTTCACCTTTTACATCTGCTTTCATTATATACATTCAACACCACATTTTTTTATTTTCCTGTTACCAAATTACTACTTTAATCTGATAATTTTAGTTTTTAGTTCATAATAAATTATTACAGTTTTCGGTTCTTTTTCATCGGCTCACAACTGTGAGCCATCCGGCTCACTTAGGTGATCTCCAAGGCTCACCCATGTGATCCGCATCGCTCACAGTTGTGAACCGATCAATCTGTTACTACAAAACTACAAATGTATAACTAAAAAAACAGTAATTTCATCAAATCAAATCCGTAATGGGTGTTGGGAAAATGAATAATAATGCCATTGATAATATATTAATCATTAGAACATTACGAAACGTACGATTTTGTTATGCATCTGTACGATTTTACTATATTTTATACCTCATAATAATCAGGTGAAAGCAGATAGTGATAGGTGAAATCAACTGCTTTCACCTCTAAATTCGCATCAGGAAAAGGATTAGAGCAGGTTGGTGACAGGTGAAAGCAATTTCGACGAACTCAACATGGAGAGGAGGTGTAGGGAGGTAAGGGACACTACTCTAATTGAATTAATTTTGAGCATCTACTTGAAATATTGTTTTATTTTTAAACACTCTTTTTAATAGTTGATTATTATATGCAATAAAAATACGAAATTACTATTATACGAAAGTATCAAAGACCATCAATTCGATTATTCAATTTATTTAGTGAACTATTAACTTGCGTTTCCTGTTTTGTGGAATCTGTAGTATATGATTTACGGATTTCCCATAGTGCTTTTATATCAAAAAAGAGTTGCTTGTTATCTGGGGATTGTTTTATCCAGTCCAGCAAAAAACTTTCTTCTTCTGGTTTCGCTTCTCCGGTTAAGTATTTATATATAATTATTTCCATTAGTATTCCTTATTACTAATCTAGTGCAAATTATATACCAGAAACCAAAACAGCTGATTATCAGCATAAAAACATGTGATTATTGTCCATAATCGGACAATATGTTCTATTTTATTCCTTTAATAACTAAATATTTATTGTTTTAAAAGTAGCACTTCTGTGACAAATTATTATAAAGAATGAGATCTGCATATAGAGCAACTCTCCCTTTTATTGTCAAATAATATCTTATTCTTCTTTAATAGCTTCAATAGGATTTAACAAAGCAGTTCTTAACACATTAAAACTTATGGTAATCAAGGCCATTATTATTGAAATAAAAATAGTTAACGCATAGATTACATAATTTAGACCATTATGATAAGCAAAATTTTGGAGCCATTTGTTTAACAAAATGGTGATCGGTATCCAGGCCAGTATATTTGCAACTATAACAAGGACTATAAAATCTTTGGAGATCATATATAATACATTGGTTATAGACGATCCCATAACTTTTCGTAAGCCTATTTCCTTTTTACGTTGTTCCATCATATAAAATGATATCCCCAAAAGCCCCATTACAGCAATAAAAATGACTACGAACGTAAAAATAGATGCAAGATTCTGCATGGTATCTTCTGTCTTGTATAAACTTTTATATTTATCATTCAGAAAATAATAATCAAAAGTGATATCCGGATAAAATTTGTCCCAAAGGTATTTAATATCTGAAACGATTAAACTCTCTTGTATTGATTCGGTTTTAAGTATTAAATAATACCGGGCTCTATTATTGGTATAGAGTATAAGAGGTTCAACCCGTAAGTGAAGTGAAGCAAAATTGAAGTCTTTAACGACACCTATTACTTTTCCTCTACGAGGTTCATCCACATTCATAGTATATTCAACAGGTTCGCCGATGGGTTGTTTAAGCCCCAGAAACTTTACAGCCGCTTCATTAATTATGAAACCATGTTCTGTATTATCCTGTGCTTCTGAAAAGTTTTTTCCGTCTATAATTTCTAATCCGAGTGTCCGGATCATATGCTCATCACCAAACATCATACGCATCCATATTGAGCCATCGGACTCCTTTGATTGTAAAGAACCGTTTCCTATTAATCCCGGAAAACGTACCGTGTGGAACGGAAATCTTTCACCCGGAATAACATTCGATATTGTTACACTTTTAATCTTACCGGTTTTTAATAATTCTTCTTTTATGGTTAATAACGTACTGTTGTTTCTGACCTCACGCCCTTTCAAAGGAATCACCAGAATTTTCTCTTTATCAAAACCTACATCTTTATTTTTCAAAAACTTTATATGATTGTTTATTGTAAGTGAACCGATTATAAAAAAGACGGATATAGTAAACTGTATGATGATAAGTGTCGATCTGAAGGAAAGCCCGGATTTTTTACCTGATGGCTGATTAGACTTCAGTTTTAATAATTTAAGGATATTCATATCAGATAATATTAACGCCGGATATATACCTGATAAAAAACCTAAGATCGTAAGCGCTGCCAAAAGTGAGATAACTAAAGAAGGATTACTTAAAAGATTCAGTGAGAGGTTAACATTAAATATAGCATTGAACAACGGTATAATAAAAAGCAATGTCAATAATGAAAACAGTAAAGAAATTATGCATAGAAAGAAAGATTCGCCCATGAATTGGAAGAAGATAGCCGGTTTTCCTGAGCCAAGTACTTTTCGTAGACCAATCTCCCTTGCTCTTTTTAACGATTTAGCTGCCGCCAGATTTGAATAATTAATACCGGCTACTAATAATAGAAAAAAAGCAACGATCCTGAGTATTACAACAAATAAATCACTCCCATTTGATTCTATTTCCCGCTCAGCTTTACCTTTAAGATGAATATCTAATAAAGGTTGAAAAATAATTTCACAGTCAATACCGGTCCGGCTTAATTTATCCTGATAACCGGGTATCCGGCTGATATCAGTGTTGACTTTGTCTTTTAATTGTCGGCTACCATCCTCTCCGTATATTCTTACATATGAATAAAATACATTATCTCCTTTATCTCTTTCACTATAGTAACGCATTATAAATTGAAGTGGGAAAATAAGATCAAAATGGAAATGAGAATTCTCTGGCATATCTTCTATAATACCGAAAACAGTGAATACATGATTGCCCTCATAAAGTATTTGTTTACCAATAGGATTTTCGTTTCCAAAATATTTTTCTGCTGTTGATTGTGTCAGAATAACTTTATCCGGACTATTTAATATAGTTAAAGGATTACCTTCTATTAATCTGAAATTAAAGAAACTAAAAAAAGTACTATCGGCGAAACAAAATCTTTCCTCCAAAAACTTATTATCTTCAAAGTTTACTATAATTGACCAGATAGCTTTAACAAATCTGGTTCCTGACTCAATCTCAGGATAATTATCCATTAAATGCGGTACTAAGTAAGCGGTCGAAGCAGCTGAATGTTGTTCCTCTCCGCTTCCTGTCCACTTTTCTTCAAGTCGGTATATGTTCTCTCCCTTTTCATGGAAGATATCATAATTACTTTCTCTTTGTATAAAAAGAAAAATCAGGATAAATGCGATAAAGCCAATTGATAATCCGACGATATTGATAAGAGTATATAGTTTTTGTCTTAAGAGGTATCGTAATGTTGATTTTATAAAGCTGCCAAACATGTTTAATAAATTTAAAGGTTAGTATGATTAGGAATGTATTATTCTACCCCACAATTGATTCAAATCATGGAAAAGCTCTCCGGATTAAATTTATAATCCCGAAATAGAAGTAGTATGGAGTCTTAATTAGTTAGGTAAATAATCTATTGGATTTACATAATGACCATTTTTCAATATACCATAATGCAAATGTGGTCCTGTTGTTGCTGATCCTGTATTGCCGGAATAGCCGATAGTCTGACTTTCTTTTAATTTTTCACCGACCTGTACTGATAAACTTTTAAGATGAGAATAGAAAGTAGTAAAGACTTCATTATGCTGAATAATAATATAGTTCCCTTTTGCCGAGTCAAAGGTTGCTTCTATAACTATTCCATCTGCTGTTGAGACCACTTTCTCTCCTTCAGGAATGGCGAAATCTATTCCATAGTGAAAACCTTTTTTCTTTGTTTTGGGATTTATCCATTCTCCATAACCGGTGATACGTTTTACTTTTTTTATGTCAATTGGAGAAATCGAAGGTTGATTAATCAAATCATTTTGAATGATCACATTATTTTTTATTAGTCCTATTTTATTACTCGAAAAAGCAGATAGCATAAGACATACAAGAGGCAGAATTAATAAATAAACTCCTAAATACATATATGACGTTTTACTTTTGGTCATCATAACTACACGTTTTTTGATTGTTTTACAATAAAACTGACTAACGATCCCATTTAAACTGACAGTCTGAATATGTCTCAACATACAAGTAAGATACCCCTCTATTTGTTGATTATTATTTTTAACAACACTTGCGTCCGCAAGATATTCATGCTGGAGCTTCAATGATTTCTTGTAAAGAATAATAAAAGGGTTAAACCATAGCAAAATAGAAACAATCTCCATTATAATTAAATCCAACCAATGAAACTGGTTTACATGGGCTATTTCATGTTTTATTATCATAGGATTATTCTCGCCTTTCGGTAAAAAGACAATATTAAAAAAAGAAAAAGGTAAATCTGAATCTATTCTATGAATCTTCTTACGGCCGATTTGGTGAGTTTCTGACCTGTTACTTATTCTGATAATTCGTATAATAGAAAATAAAAACTTAAAAAACAAAATAAAGATACCGGTAAAATATATTATCGACAAAAACATTGAATAATTTAATATTGGAACATGATCTGATAACTTTTGAAGTTGGAAAGAATCATATTCCGATTCATTCAAAAAAGGATAGATCATATCTGAAAAGGCTATATTTGATTGGCCATTGAATATCGAAAAGTTTAAAACAGGAATCACAAAGGAAAGAATAAGGCCCAGTATCAGGAACAATCTATTGAGTAAGAAGAAAGTACAATTGCGAATTACCAATATATAAAAAGTATAAAACACAATTATACATATACTTACCTTAAATATATACCACCCATAAACTGTCATAAACCTATTTTTTTTGTTTTAATTTCTTGATTTTCTCTTCAATCATGTCTTTGATCTCTTCCAATTCCGAAAGATTCAATTGCTCATCTGCAAAAAAGGAAGCAAACTCAGGAGCTGAACCATCAAAATAGTTTGTTATTATAGATTTTACATGATTCTGAAAATAATGATTTTTAGAAACCAATGGATAGTATTCATGGATTTTCCCATAGGCATTGTAACCGATAAAACCTTTTTTCACTAAAACCCTTATAACTGTTGATACAGTAGTATAGGCAGGTTTAGGTATTGGAAATTGATCAACAATATCTTTAAGAAATCCTTTGTTTATTTTCCATAAGTATTGCATTACCTGTTCTTCCGCTTTCGTTAGTTCTTTATTTTCCATGCTGCAAACATATAACTATATTTGTAGTTATACAACTATTTTTATAATTATTTTTCAACAAACTAATAATCAGCAACATATTTCTAATATATATATTATTTTATATTTCAGTATATAAAAACAAAACCTTTAAACAATATTTTTAGCTATGAAGTATTTATCTTTGTAAGAATAAAATGGACAATCAAAAGATAAAAAATATCATTATAAAGCCTGCTCGATTAGAGGATCTGGAGGAAATACTCCGGCTTCAGAAAAAAGCATTCCTGACAGAGGCGGAGTGGCATGGAAATTATGATATTGAACCCCTGAAACAAACATATGACTCTATCCTGTCGGATTTCACCACTCATTCATTCCTGAAAGCTGTACATGAAGATAAGATCATCGGTTCAATAAAATATCGTGTACTTGATGATAGGGTATGGTTGGGAAAGCTGATTGTAGACATCAATTATCGCAAGCAAGGTTTAGGTAAAAGACTACTTACTGAAGTTGAAAGAATCAATCCCGAAGCAACAAATTTCCAGTTATTTACTGCTGCTTCAAGTATTCACAATATTCGATTATATGAATCGGTAGGATATAAAGTGTGCGGAGAATATAAAGATGATTCTCAGGCTGATCTCGTATTAGTTGAAATGGTTAAGTACAATGGATAAGGATTTGTTTCAATTGGCAGAACAAAACAAAAAAACTGCCTGTCAGATAATAGAAGGATTCCGTATTATTCAACTTTGGGAAAGTATTGGAGCTAAAGTTAATATTGTCGGCTCACTTCAAACGGGACTCTTGATTCATAAAGATATTGATATGCACATCTATTCTGACAAGTTATCAATCTTTGACAGCTTCTCCGTTATGGCAAAGCTGGCAGAACAATTGCCTCTTATAGATATTCAATATAAAAACCTGATCGATACTGAAGAGGAATGTCTCGAATGGCATGCGCGCTATGAAGATAAAAATAAGGATATCTGGAAATTTGATATGATACATATTCGCAAAGGTTCAAAATACGATAGTGTGGTAGAAAAAACAACTAAGGCTATTGCTGATAACCTAACTCCCGAAATACGTAAAACCATCCTCCAAATCAAATATGATATGCCCAAAGACCAACTAATTCCAGGTATAGAAGTATATCATGCTGTCTTTACCGGGAACGTTAAAAGCTATCAAGAACTTCTTTTGTGGCGTAAAAAAAATCATTCCGTCAACTTGATGGATTGGATGCCTTAAATCAATGTGTTGCCTTATACCAGGCTGTTTCTGTTTTTGCAGACGCTTTCGAGCTAAGGCTCGGATCGGAAATCGTTATACCGGAGTAGGTATCTATATTAATCTCTCCTTTTGTCATTGTGTAATAACTGCGTGTGTGCTTTTTAAGGTCTGAAGGAACTGTTCGTTCCAACTGTTCATTAAATTGTGCTAAGAGTGCTTCATCATGGCAGAGTTTGGCTACGTAATCACCATAATCAAAAAATATTATCGGAGTATACCCATCCATCCTCTGTACGTTATTAATCAAATTGGAATCGAAGTCATAGCGACGATTTATTTCTTTCATGATCAAGGCTAGGTTATCCAATTCAGAGCATTTCGTGACACCTATCGTTCCACATGGCATCTGAGTAAAGCTTCTATAGAACTCATAGAAACTGTTTGATATCCCGTAATAGTCAACTTCTCCAATCAAATATTTTCCCATATCAGCATATGGAAAACCATAAGCCATTACTTCCGTAGGCGAAGCAATCAGATAATCCGTTACATCTTTTAGGTCATAAGCCACTTCAACAGTCGACATGTAGCAATCATCAAACATTATATACTCCATCATCATATCGGCATTTCTAATACCTTCAGCAAGTGTTGTAACTTCTGTTTGGTATTCGCTGGTCTGTCCGCCGAAGAAACGAGTCAATAGTGCTCCTTCATATTCCCAGTGATATTTTTCATCAGAACGTAAAGTTTTGGAATTGACTACGGGAAGCCATCCCATTCCGTGGCAACTGATAATCATTGCATAACGGTTTGCAGGTGCAAAAGTCTTAACATCAGTAAGTATGGAAGCTATCCCGTCTGCTGTAGTAGCAGGAGGATTTGTAAAAGTTTTCAACGTATCCCGTAAACATGTTCCTTTATCATACACCAATTCAAACATAGTCGCATTAGTAGGAGAAGTAGCAAAAAACACGATTACCCGTTCATTCTGAAGGATACTTTTTTTTATTGCTTTTTCAAAATCTGCAATATTATTATGAAAATACGAGGTGAGATCAGTCGACCAAGGCATATATATAAATACGGTTTGATCGTTTTCTCCAGGAATTTCCGGATTAACTGTCTCTTCATTCGTACAGGATATAAAGCCAAATAATACAATCAAAAACAGGTATATAATTTGTTCTATTCTTTTTATCATATTCCGGTTAGTAAAGATAATAACAACAAAGATACTGATAATCAAATATACTTAAGTATAATGATCCGTTATAAAATCAGATTTATCGCTTCTATTATATTATCTACATTCAGTTTAGTCAGTATATTCTTACGGTGGTTATTTACTGTATGAATACTGATATTGAGTTTATAGGCAATTTCTTTACTCAAGAAACCCCGACTGATCAGTAACAAAATCTCTCTTTCTCGATTAGTTAATTTCTGGTCTTTAATAGTTGATATATCAGAAATTATTTCTCCTGTTTTTCTGTTTATAACTGTATGTTTTACTTTTTCAGAAAGTATCTGATCAGGAGATATTTCCATACTCCCCATCACAATCCATGCCTTACCATTTTTGTCTTTTTCAACTACATGCTGACGACTTATAACATTTATATACTGCTGCCGACAGTTCAACATACGAATCTGGAAAATCTGCTGATAGTCGTTTCGACACTCCAATGGGAGCGAATAGATGAACAGTCCATGTTTAATCTGATGCTGTGTTAATTGTGCTCTGTCATCAGGATGCATTCTATCTTCCAGTAAATCACCCTGTCTTCTTATCGTTTGTATCCATGATGGGTTATATCCAAAAATAGATGAAAAGTTATCGGAAGCAAAATCATACCTTTCCTTAAACACATCGACCGTAAAAATGCAACTATGGCTTAATTTAGAAAAGGTCAGTATAGACTCTCTCCTCTTATTCCAAAAAAGATAATCTACATCTGAGCCGTTTATCTTTTGCATTGCCCATAATTCTTTTGGGGTCATTTTTTGAGAAATCATATTACAAAGATAACTAATATTGGAAATAAGTCGTTATTGAAAAATGCACAGATAAGCTAGGACATTTATTTATTTACCGAAATAAGTAGCATCATCGGCCGCCTTAGTTCGTCCTTCATCTCAGAATATTCTTTTAGCATTTCCCTGCTTGGTTCCGGTTCAATGATCTCCTTGATAGTAAATCCTTCTTTCAACAGGCTATTCAGGTAAATTGTCAATGTTTTATGATATTTGATAACCTTTTCCCCCAGGAAAGTAGTTTCTCTTTGTCCCTCAATAAAATAATTATCAACAGGCCAGTGAAGCTTTTTTCCTTTTTCATCGTAAAACCAATCTTGTGTACCAAAAGCAGTAAATATGGGATGTTCTACAGAAAAAATGAAACTTCCGCCTGGTTTCAGCCATTTGTAGACATTTTTACTAAGTACATCGAACGATTCTATGTAATGGAAAGCCAATGAACTTATGATTATATCAAACCGTTTGGCGGAATAATCTGTTTCTTCGAGTGGTAAGCAGATATATTCAATTCCTTTCAGATTGTTTATTTCTTTCGCCCGCTCGAGCATTTTTTCCGATATATCAATCCCAATTACTGATTTTGCTCCGTTTTCTATGGCATAACGGCAATGCCATCCAAAACCACATCCCAGATCGAGTACATCGGCTCCAGTAAAATCTGGAAACATAGTCTTTAATATGTACCATTCACCAGCTCCTTCCAATCCTTTTTCCGAGCGGTTCATTTTCTTATACTGCTCGAAAAAGTTTATATCATCGTACTTATTTTCTTTCATACTTCCTTTATCAGTATAAACTTATTCATCCGATAGTCTCTTTAGCACCAACATCGCTTTTTCAGCATCTTCTTTATCTACAAATATATGATCATGATAATATCCTGCTACTACATTACAACTGATATCCGCTTCAGTCAGAGCTTTCGAAAAGGCTGCAGTCAGACCAACAGCATCCAATGATGAATGCACCGTTAGTGTTATCCATGCAGCAATAAAAGAATATTCTAACTGCAATTTATCAGCTGTTTGTTTCTCCAATATAAGTGTATAACCTTCCGATTCCCTGAAAAGTAATATAATATCAGCAGCATTAACGTTACCAATATTATCTGTAGTACAAAAAACATATTCTCCGAAAATTTGCTCAGGTTGCATGGTACGGAGTAATTTGGATAAATCTTTTTCCCCTGCCATAGTAGCACTACTTATTTTTAGTTTACAAAGATAATATAGAAAAGAAATATCTTTACATTTCTACCTGATCCGTTTTTATCCTATTTTTGCAAAAAACAAAAATAGGATGGACATGGAATTAATAAATTATACAAAAGAGATACAAGCCATTATCGCTGAGTGGGAACAAAAGCTACCGCTCTTATCTGAAGATGTGATCACCCAAAGGCGAAACCATCAGAACCGTACAGTAAAACAACTACTCGGGCATCTGATCGACTCCGCTTCCAATAATCACCAGCGGATGATACGTCTTCAATACAACGAATCATTAGTTTTCCCCGATTATACACAGGACAATGATCGCTGGATCGCCTTGCAGGACTATCAACATGCAGACTGGAACAACCTTATCCAACTCTGGAAATCCTTCAACCTGCATATTGTTCATCTGATCACCTCTATTGACAAGTCCCAATTAAATAATTTCTGGACAGATTTCGAAGGAAACAAAGTAACTCTTTATGATATGATAAAAGGTTATCCTTGGCATCTTAACCTGCATATGAACGATATAAAAGAACTGATTTCGAAATAAACACAAAAGATCATGAATGTATTCGAACTTCCTTTCAATGAATTTATCGGACTAAAAAAAGCAACAGATGCCGAGTATCTACTTATGTTACAGGAAAGAAAAGAATATCTGAATCACTTAGAGACGGTACATGCAAGTGCACAGTTTGCTTTGGCAGAAGCAACAAGCGGTTATTTTCTCCTCAACCAATTTAAAGAGTTGACAGATATATTGCCTGTCGTTCGTAAAGTAGAAACAAAATATAAAAAGCCTGCTCAGGGGGTTATCTTTTCCAAAGCTGATTTTGTAAATACTGACAAAGAAAAAACACTGGAAGAACTTAATACCCGAAAAAGAGTATTAATGACCGTGCGGGTAACATTATATGATTCCGCCCAAAAGAACGTTATGCAGTCCGACTTTGAATGGTTTGTGACTAAAACATAATTGATTTACAATGTTTATATCAGCTTTTTATATGCTTTTTAATCTTCTTAATAGCCCAATCGTAGTGGCTTGAAGTAGACGAAATGAAATAACTTCCCAAACTGGTAGTTCCTGTCCACGAAAAGTATTTTTTTGTAAATAGTTCCTGATCAGTAAACGATTTTATCAGAAGCATGGTTTCCCGATGACTTTTCTGCAAGAGAGTTTTGGCTTCATCCAAAGATGTTTTTTGGTGTTTCTTCCAAAATTCGACATTCATTTGAGGATAAGTTTTCCAATTATAAGGTTCGGGTAGAAAGTTTGCCACATTCCCTGCTTTATTGGAATGAACCCAGTTCAATAATAATTGATGCCATTCAAACAAGTGAATCAATACATCTCTCAAATTCTTATCTCTGTCCTCAAATGAAAATAAAGACTGTTGTTTCTCCTCCGGCATGGAATCCACCATATCGCATAACTTCTTAAATTGCCCATTCGCTGCAATTATCAGTTCTTCCTTAGTCGTCGGTCTTGCCATTTGCTTTCCTTATTTTAAATTATCATAAACAAAAATAGGTTTTTATTGAATAATCTCTTATGAATCATAACATTTATATCAAATTTAAATAGGTGTTTATTGTTTGCCTCTAAAAGAAAAAACTTTATCTTTGTAGCACTAAAAACGTTGGATGTTTAAATTTAAGAAGTATTCCGTAAAGTAAATAACCTTTGACTTCCTGTCAAGGTTATCCCACAGTAACGCTCAGGCATACTATTGTCAGAGTTATTTTTATATCTATACAATATTACATAATACATTTACATAATTGGGATTTTTATATTCCATATTGCAAATCATATATTAAATATAACAATGAATTTAAATAATATCCAAATCAGAGAGACAGTAGCTGATGATTTAAATAATATCCAAATCAGAGAGACAGTAGCTGATGATTTAAATAATATAATAGAAATCGAGAAACAAGCTTTTGGTTACGATAAAGAAGCAAAATTAGTCGTAGAATTATTGGCTGATAAAACGGCAGAACCAATGATTTCACTAATCGCATTTTATAACAATAAAGCTATCGGACATATTTTGTTTACCAGAGCTTATTTTGATGCCCAGGAAGAACAACCTCTTATGCACATACTCGCACCTTTAGCTGTAAAACCGGATTATCAACGGAAAGGGATTGGAGGAATGTTGATTAAGGAAGGTATACGTTTATTACAAGAAAAAGGCTCTAATCTTGTTTTTGTTCTTGGACATAAAGAATATTATCCTAAACATGGATTCACTTATCATGCACTGGACTTAGGCTATCCAGCACCTTATCCAATTCCTGATGAATATAGAGATTACTGGATGGTTCAACCTATTAGCCAAAAAGGGTTTTCTATTGGTAAAGGAAAAATTAAATGTTCTGAAGTATTGAATATGCCGGAACATTGGCGAGATGAAGAATCAGATAGATAGTCTAATCTTGTATCAATATAAAAGAGATAAACATAATGGAGAACAAAAATAAATCAATTGAGCCATACTTCAATAACCTCATACTTGACCAGACAAATGAACTTGAATCTTCCTCACCTAATCGGTCAATACATGAATTTGACTTCAATTTAATATGCGAATATTTTTCAAGTTTAGAACGTCAAGGTCCAGGTAGTCCAGAGACAACCATTAAAGCCTTGAGCTTTATAGATAATCTTACAAACGAGTCCTACATTGCTGATATTGGATGCGGTTCTGGAGGGCAGACAATGGTAATAGCTAAAAATGTGACGGGACATATTACAGGTGTAGATTTATTTCCTAATTTTATTGACATCTTTAACCGGAATGCTGAGCAACTACATCTGCAAGACAGAGTAAAAGGTATAGTCGGCCCAATGGAAGAACTTCCATTCCGGAAAGAAGAATTGGATCTTATCTGGTCGGAAGGAGCCATTTATAATATTGGGTTTCAACGGGGACTCAAAGAATGGCGGGAATTTTTGAAAAAAGGTGCTTATATCGCTGTCTCGGAAGTATCGTGGTTCACAGAAGAACGCCCGGCAGAAATTACCGACTTTTGGATGGATGCTTATCCTGAAATAGATACGATTCCTAACAAAACAGCTCAGATGCAGAAAGCAGGCTATATACCTGTTGCCAGCTTCATTATTCCTGAAAATTGCTGGACAAATCATTTTTATGACCCACAAATTAAAGCTCAGGATGATTTTTTGAAGAAACATGCAGGAAATAAAGTTGCCGAAGAGTTCATAACATGTGAACGTCATGAAACTCAATTATACTATAAGTATAAAGAGTTTTACGGATATGTTTTCTACATTGGGAAAAAGATTTAATCTATGGTTTAATTTTTCATTTTCTACTATGAATATAAAAATAAGAAAGATGTTTCCTGAAGAATATTCTTTAATGGAAGATATCATGTATGAAGCCATTCATCATCCAGATCCTCTAACCCCTTATCCTAAAACAGTGATCTATTTACCACAGGTAAGAGTTTATTGGGATGAATGGGGAACTGGCAAGAATGATCATTGCCTTGTAGCAGAAGTAGCCAATAAAATTGCAGGTGCTGTATGGATTAGAACATTTCACGATGAGATAAAAGGTTGTGGTTTCATAGACGAAAAGACTCCAGAAATAGCTATTGCTCTATTCAAGGAATATCGAAATAAAGGTATCGGAACTCGTTTAATGAAACAAATGATTGACTTTTTAAAATCGAAAGGTTTTGATCAAGTTTCATTGAGTATAACTAAAGGGAATCGGGCTATAGATCTCTATAAACGATTAGGTTTTAGTATAATAGATGAGAATAATGAAGATTATATAATGACACTGCTACTCATTTAAATCGTAAATATCCTTATCTTCGCAAATACTTAATATTAGCCTAATATATTAATTCTTTTAGGCTTTCATAAAAGATGCCTATTTTGGACAACAATATCCAAAATAGGCATTGTATATTTGTATATGGATCAAAAAAGAGATATACAATACTGTCAGAGTTGCGGTATGCCTTTACGCTTTGATGTGAAGGAATATCTCGGAACAAATGCCGACCAATCCCAAAGTGATGAATATTGTTATTATTGTCTGAAAGACGGAGAATACACTGTTGATATTCCAATGAATCAAATGGTTGATATCTGGATAAAGTATACTGATAAGTATAACTGGTATTCTGGTACAGAATATACTCCTCAAGAACTAAGAACCCTACTTAATAAACGTATGCCAACACTCAAACGATGGCGGCAAAAAGAGGAGACAAAGCATATTCACCAGGATACAATTAGCAGGATAAAGGAATTTATTGACCAGAATTTGTTTGATGAATTAGATCTGGAACAACTAGCAATTATATCAAACCTATCATTCTATCATTTTAGAAAAGTCTTTAGAAATGTTACAGGAGAGAATATCGGAACATACATCCAACGATTGCGTCTGGAATATGTAGCTCATTTACTTATTGCTACAAAGCAATCATTAGAAGATATACTCCGTCAAACTAATTATCAAACAAAATTCAGTCTGGCAAAAGCATTTAAAAAACATTTTGGTATCTCTATGTCGGAATACCGGATAAAGTATAAACTGGAAAATCACTTCCCGTTAAACAATACACTGATCCCGGAAATTAAACGGATAAACTCCTTTCAAACACTATGTATGGATATGGGTGATACTTTCCGTAATGAAGACGAATATAAAAGAATATGGAAAGAATTGATCCATCATAAGAATAAACATCTCCAATACCATCCGGATTGTCACTTTATAAGTATAAGTAAAGATAACCCTCTTGTGACAACATTGGACCAGAGAAGATTTTATATTGGTATAATTACAAGAGAACATAACAATAAAAGTAAATATATCTCATATGAGATCCCCGGTGGTATGTATGCCATTTTTAGGCATAAAGGAAATTACTCCTTTCTGCCGGAAGTATATAAAACCATTTACGAAAAATGGTTTCCACAAAGTGGTTATCAGCAAAAATATCAGCTGACATTTGAAATTTATCTCAATGCCCCGAGCGAAACAACCATTGAAGAATTATTAACAGAAATTTATATCCCTATTGACAAATAAAATAAAAGACTATGTTAGAATTACCTGAAGTAATAACGATAAGTAAACAAGCAAACCACACCCTGAATGGTAAAACAATCACACAGGTTTTCAATGCGACAAAACCTCACAAGTTTACATTCTACAATGGAGATCCTTTAGAATATGGTAACTTTCTTATCGGAAAAACAATCCGGTCATCTCAAGGATACGGTATGTTTGTTGATTTTTTCTTATCTGACAATATAACAATGAATATAGGCGACGGAACGATTGCACATTATTACAATGCGGGTGATAAAATTCCTGCAAACTATCAGTTGTTATTGACTTTCGACGATGAATCATTCCTTGTATTTACCGTAGCTATGTACGGCTTTATAAATGTTTATCCGAATGGGAAGATCGATAATAAATATCATAGATTAAGTAAAGAAGGTATTTCACCCTTGACCGATAAATATACAGAAACAGAATTCGAAAAACTGTTTACGGAAGGTAAAAAGACCCTTACGGCCAAAGCGCTTCTTGCTACTGAACAGCGAATCCCCGGAGTTGGAAACGGTGTTACACAGGATATTCTTTTCAACGCTAAAATAAATCCAAAGCAAAAAGTTGCTGTATTAACAGATGATGATAAGCAAACACTTTTCAACTCTCTTAAGGACACATTACAGAAAATGACTTCTGAAGGTGGTCGAGATACCCAACCCGACCTATATGGTAACAATGGCGGATACAAAACAATTTTATCAGCCAAAACATGGAAAAATCCTTGTACCCGTTGCGGTAGCGCCATCATAAAAGAGGCATATCTGGGAGGATCGGTTTATTATTGTTCAAATTGTCAGAAGATAAAATAAAATCAATAACTTTTAAAAATAAAACAATGGCAAAGATCACTGATATTATGCTGCTTCAGCAACCGGAACAGTATGCGCTCATTATAGAAAAGCAAGGAGATATAAGTACATTCAGCCAACTCATTGGAGAAGGATTTATAAAAATTGATACTTATCTGAAAGAGCAGAAAGGATTACCCTCCGATATTCCATTTGTAGAATATCCCGCATACGAAGAAATGACGGAGAAAAGCATTGGTATGGTAATAGGTTTTTATACATGTAAACCTTTCCCAACCAATGATGACATACATAGTATACTTGTTCCTGAAAGAAAAGTAGTTGTTTGTCTTCATAAAGGGCCATATGATGAGCTCGCAAAACTCTACAATGAAATGGTTGATTGGATAAAAGATAAAGGTTACGAAGCCACCGGAACAAGTATTGAACATTATTATACCGGGCCCGAAATACCGGAAGCAGAACAAGTAACACGGGTAGTTATGCCATTGAAATGAATTAGAATAAAATTGTAAGTTTTATTTGTTAATAAAATAATTATTGTAACTTTGCCCCATCAAAATTTAGAAAAATGATCACAAATATCCTACATCACTTTCATCATTACAACGGGCAGTAGTTCGGTGGGCTGATAGGTATGTAGAATATATACGATATAAAAAGGAAGGCTTGCCGGTTTACGGTGAGCCTTTTTAGTTTAATCATTTATAATTGACAATTAATAATTAATATACTATGTTACGAATCGCAGTACAATCGAAAGGTCGTTTATACGACGAGACTATGATGTTGCTTGAAGAAGCGGGAATTAAATTAAACAGGGGTAAACGCATTTTACTTCTGGCAGCAAAAGGTTTTCCGGTAGAAGTACTCTTTCTTCGTGATGATGATATTCCTCAGTCGGTAGCTAATGGGGTCGCCGACGTGGGAATTGTAGGTGAGAACGAATATGTAGAAAAAGGCAGAGAAGCAAAGCTGGTAAAACGGCTTGGATTCAGCAAATGCCGTCTCTCATTAGCCATTCCCAAAGATATTGAATACAATGGTGTGGAATGGTTTGAAGGAAAAACGATTGCCACTTCCTATCCTGAAATATTAATCAACTATCTGGGTAAATATAACGTACAGGCAGACCTGCACATTATCAGTGGTTCGGTAGAAATAGCTCCCGGTATAGGATTAGCCGATGCAATATTCGATTTAGTTAGTTCGGGAAGTACATTGGTTAGCAACCGCCTGAAAGAAGTAGAAGTTGTAATGGAAAGTGAAGCTCTCTTGATAGCTAACAACCAGCTTTCTGAAGAAAAACTGGAGATTCTGAATGAATTACTATTCCGTTTCGAAGCCATACAGGCAGCAGAAGGGAAAAAATACGTACTTTTGAATGCGCCCAAAGAACATTTGGATGAAATCATTGAGATACTGCCGGGAGTTAAGAGTCCTACTATCACTCCACTAGCTGATGAAGGGTGGGTTTCCGTACAGTCGGTTATCACAGAAAAACATTTCTGGGAGATCATAGGTAAACTCAAATCGTTAGGTGCGCAAGGTATATTGATAATTCCTATAGAAAAAATGATCGTATGATACAAGTCACTGAAAATATACGGTTAACACGCGCAGTAAAGGAAGATGCAAATGATATTTTCCGCGCAATAGATGAAAACCGCGATTCATTACGCATATGGCTTCCTTTTGTTGATTACAGTAAGACAGTTGAGGATACGTATGCTTTTTTAGAAAACACCAAACAGACAGGTGAAATGGTTTTTGTGATCCGTATGGATGGCAAATTTGCCGGTCTCATTGGTCTGAAAGCCATTGACGAAGCAAATAAAAAGGCGGAAATCGGGTATTGGCTGGTACCATCCTTTGAAGGGAAAGGAATTGTTACCCGCAGTTGCTGGAAGTTGATTGAATATGCTTTCGAAGAACTGCAACTCAACAGGATGTTGATACAGGTTGCCGTAGGTAACCGAAAAAGCCGGATGGTTCCGGCTCGCCTCGGTTTTCTGGAAGAGGGATTAGAGCGCGAAGGTGAATTACTTGTTTCCGGTTTTACGGATATAGTAAGATATAGTTTATTAAAAAGGGAATTTGATGAAAGTATGTAAATATCCGGATCGTCAGGAATGGGATGAACTGGTGAAGCGCCCTTCATTAGACGTATCTAATTTGTTTGGTACAGTGCAAACGGTATTGGATGCCGTAAAAAAAGAAGGTGATACAGCCGTACGATTTTACAGTGAGCAGTTCGATAAAATCGGGCTTGATTCTTTCCTGGTTTCTGACGAAGAAATCAAAGAAGCGGAAAATCTTGTTTCCGACAATCTCAAAAAGGCTATCCAAACTGCCGGAAAAAACATTGCACGTTTCCACGAATCGCAACGTATTACAGAGAAGAAGATCGAAACAATGCCCGGCGTGGTTTGCTGGCAGAAAGCCGTCGGTATAGATAAAGTAGGTTTATATATTCCGGGAGGAACAGCGCCTCTCTTCTCAACCGTTCTGATGTTAGGGATACCTGCACATATTGCAGGTTGTAAAGAGGTTATTTTATGTACACCACCTAATAAAGAAGGTAAGGTGCATCCGGCTATCCTAGTTGCTGCCCGCGAAGCGAAAGTAAATAAAGTCTATAAAATAGGTGGTATCCAGGCTATCGCTGCAATGGCATATGGTACGGAATCCGTTCCCAAAGTTTACAAAATATTCGGACCGGGAAATCAGTATGTAACAGCCGCCAAACAATTAGTCAGCCTTCGTGATGTTGCTATTGATATGCCCGCCGGACCATCGGAAGTAGAAGTGATTGCAGATGAGACAACTGATCCGGCTTTTATCGCCACCGATTTTCTTTCGCAAGCCGAACATGGCGCTGACAGTCAATCCATCCTTGTAACCACTGAAGAATCCATCGTAATTGATGTAATGCAAGCTATCGATGAGCAGTTGGCAGAATTATCACGCAAGGAGATTACTTCGAAAGCATTGGCTAATAGCAGGATCGTCATTCTGAAAGATAAACAGGAGGTTATTGATTTCACCAACTTATATGCCCCCGAACATCTGATTATTCAGACAAACGATTACCTCTCATACGTGGATCATATTCGAAATGCGGGGAGTGTATTCCTGGGGCCCTATACCCCGGAAAGCGCCGGTGATTATGCCTCCGGAACCAATCATACGCTACCAACTAACGGGTACGCAAAAGCGTATAGCGGCGTAAACCTGGATAGCTTTACAAAAAAGATCACTTTCCAGGAGATCAGCTCCGAAGGAATTAAAAATATAGGAGAAACAATACGTATCATGGCTGAAAATGAGCAACTGGATGCTCACCGAAATGCCGTAACTGTAAGATTAGAATCATTATGAAACCATTAAAAGAATTAGTACGTCCCAATATCTGGAACCTAAAGCCTTATTCCTCTGCCAGAAGCGAATATCAGGGCGAAGCATCTGTTTTTCTTGATGCAAACGAAAGCCCGTATAATGAACCCTTTAACCGTTATCCTGATCCGATGCAATGGGAACTGAAAGATCGTATTTCGGAAATAAAGGGAGTGAACAGAATGTCAATCTTCCTAGGCAATGGCAGTGATGAGCCTATTGATCTGCTAATCCGTATGTTTTGCGAACCGGGTAAAGAAACAATTCTCTCCATCGAACCATCTTATGGAATGTATCAGGTGGCAGCAGATATAAATAATGTGGCTTGTCATAAAGTCAGATTAAATGATAGCTTCGGATTGGACTCAGTTAAATTGTTAGATGCTGTAAAACCTGAAACCAAAATTATTTTCCTTTGTTCACCCAATAATCCGACAGGTAATGTCCTTTGCCGTGGTGAAATATATAAAGTACTTAACGGATTCGACGGTATTGTAGTAATTGATGAAGCCTATCTGGATTTTTCATCTTCACCATCCTTTATCAAAGAGTTAAAAGATTTCCCTAATCTGGTAGTATTACAGACATTATCAAAAGCCTGGGGTGCGGCAGGTATCCGCCTGGGGATAGCCTTCGCTTCTCCTGATATAATCTCGATACTCAATAAGATCAAATATCCGTATAACATTAATTTATTAACGCAACAAACAGCGTTAGCCATACTTAACCGCCAGGAAGAAATGAAAGGTGAGTTACTCGAGATATTAAATGAACGGACATTGATTGAGACAGCGCTATTGGAGCTGCCTTTTGTGCAACATATCTATCCATCAGATGCTAACTTCATCCTGGTTAGAGTAGACGATCCGAATGCTATTTATAATTATTTAGTTGAAAAAGGTATTATTGTACGGAATCGCCATACTGTAACTATGTGTGAAGGATGTTTGCGCATTACGATTGGTAAACGCGATGAAAATAATACCCTTTTGAAAACCCTTCAAACAATAAAATAACTTATGAAAAGAGCCCTTTTTATTGATCGCGATGGCACATTGGTGAAAGAGCCACCTTACGATTATCAGTTAGATAGCCTGGAAAAACTAATATTCTATCCAAAAATATTCAGGAATTTATATTTCATTCGTAAGAATCTGAATTTCGAATTAGTAATGGTTAGCAATCAGGATGGTTTAGGCACCCCTTCTTTTCCAGAAGAAACCTTCTGGCCGGCACATAATAAAATGCTTGAAGCCTTCGAAGGAGAAGGTATCACTTTCGACGATATACTGATCGACCCATCACTACCGGAAGAGAACTCCCCTAACCGTAAACCTGGAACAGGAATGCTCGCTAAATACATGACGGAAGAATATGATTTAACCAATAGCTATGTTATTGGAGATCGTCTCACAGATATGGAGCTTGCACGAAATCTGGGAGCTAAAGGTATCTGGTTACATAACCCGGAAGGAGCCTGGGATGAGATTGAGGAATATGGTGTCCAATTATTCCCTTTCCTTATAACCGATGATTGGGACCAAATAACAGAATACCTATTTGCAGGTGAACGTCGCGCTACGATTGAACGGAAGACAAACGAAACAGACATCCATGTAGAAATAAACCTCGACGGTAATGGCCGAACCAGTATATTTACCGGATTAGGTTTCTTCGATCATATGTTGGAACAGATCGGCAAACACTCAGGCATAGACCTGACAATACGTGTAAAAGGCGATCTCAACGTAGACGAACACCACACCATTGAAGATACCGGAATAGTCCTTGGTGAAGCACTTATAAAAGCCCTCGGCAACAAACGGGGTATCGAACGCTATGGTTATTCCCTTCCTATGGATGACTGCCTATGCAGCGTGGCTTTAGATTTCGGCGGACGCCCCTGGCTCGTCTGGGATGCTGAGTTTAAACGCGAAAAAGTAGGCGATATGCCGACAGAAATGTTCCTGCATTTCTTCAAAAGCCTAAGCGACGCAGCAAAGATGAACCTAAATATCAAAGCAGAAGGAGACAATGAGCACCATAAAATAGAAGGAATATTCAAAGCATTAGCTCGAAGTATTAAAATGGCTATACGAAGGGATATCTATAAGTATGAACTTCCCAGTACAAAGGGAGTAATTTAAACGTGATTCCGATATAAAAAAATATTTATTACCCATCCCCCATAGTAGTCAATATTTATATGGTTTCACCTGTCACCAGCGGTTAATATATTGTATATAAAGCAGATGTGGTGAAAGGAAAGGTGAATCGAAGATCGGCCATACCCAAGGGAATATTTAATTGACACTAATTCAGTGATTTTCCCTAAAAAGTATTTAATTCTATTCGTTTGATTATTAATAAAGTCCTCTTCTTTTAAATCTTTATTTCTGAAAAATTGATCGGCTCACAGGGGTGAGGCGATCGTTTCACAGAGGTGAGTCAGACGCTTCACCCTTGTGAGTCGATCGTTCCACCCTTGTGGGCCGATTAGTTTAAAGGATTCTTATGGCTAAATGCAAAAGACTAACATCTTAAAATCACACTATCTTTTTACCAATTACTTTACACGGAATCGAAGATCGGCCTTAACCAATAGACGAAACACTCTTTTTCTGTACTATCCGTGCGCAGTAGTAGAGATTGGTAGTGAAACCAGTCACTGATCTTTGATTCACCTTTGCCTTCACCGTTTTTTATTTATAATCAAATGGTTAAAGCTTGGTGACAGGTGAAACGTGGGAAATATAAAAACACTATGGTAAGAAAAATATATATTCCAAATTATATAATCAGGTTTCACCCTAAAATAACTTAAAGTAATAATTCCACAAAAATCCATAACTCGCTTTTTTGCTGATTATTATACTTTAACATTAACTGTTGAAAACTTTTCTATTTTTTGTTTGGCGGGTACATATATTATTATGTATTTTTACGCTGTTTTTTAATAAAAACAGTTAAAAGCATCAGTAAATGAGCGAAGAATCGAAAATAAGCCCATATTCGGAGATACAATATCATACACCCGTGATGTTGCACGAATGTATGGAAGGTCTTAGGATTCTTCCTTCCGGTATTTACGTAGATGTCACTTTCGGTGGTGGAGGACATACCCGCGAAATACTTAAACACTTGGATACAGATGGACATTTATACGGGTTCGATCAGGATGCTGATGCCGAACAAAACATTCCCCCTGACACTCGATTCACTTTTATACGAAGTAACTTTCGTTTCCTTTACAACTTTATGAGATATTATAATCTTAATGGTAAGGTGAAGGGAATACTTGCGGATCTGGGTGTTTCATCACACCATTTTGACACAGAAGGGCGGGGCTTTTCTTTCCGTTTCGACAGTGCGTTAGATATGCGCATGAATACCCGTGCCGGACGTACCGCCGCAGAAATCATCAATACGTATTCTGAGGAAGAGCTTGCTGGTATTTTCTATTTGTACGGAGAATTAAAATCCGCACGCAAATTGGCATCATCAATCAGAATGGCTCGAGATATAAAAAAAATAAAAACAATCGGCGATCTTTTAGAAGTGGTAAAACCCTTTACTGGCAGAGATAAAGAGAAGAAATTCCTGGCACAATTTTTTCAGGCTTTACGTATAACCGTAAACGATGAAATGCGTGCCCTGAAAGATTTATTATTGCAATCCTTACAAGCATTGTCACCGGGCGGCAGATTGGCGGTTATAACATATCATTCACTGGAAGACCGTTTAGTAAAGAACTTTTTAAAAACAGGAAATTTCGAGGGAAAAATCGAACAGGATTTTTTCGGGAATACACAGGCTCCTTTCCGGCTGATCAACAATAAAGTGATCGTGCCCTCACAAGAAGAGATTGAGAGAAATCCACGTTCCCGAAGTGGTAAATTAAGGATCGCAGAATTAATATAAAATGGCTGCAGAACAAAATAAAACAAAAAGAAAGAAAGGAAAAGAAAGGCGTTTTTCTTTTCTCTATATCCTTGGTGGAGGTATTTTAAAGGAAGATTTCATCTTAAAACATACCAAGATGATTGTTTTAATAGTGATACTTTCGTTCTTTTTTATTGGCAACCGTTACTCATGCATCCAAAAAATAAGCCAGATAGACAGGTTACAGAAAAAATTACAGGATGTAAAACTGGAAGCGTTAACGATATCTACCGAACTTACCAGTAAGAGCAAAATTTCACAGATTGAAGATCTGGTAAAAAAACATAATATTGAGATCGAAGCTCCTGCTTCGCCCCATTACGAATTATATAAGTAAAAGATGGACGAGAATAACGAATCTAAAGAGATGACTAATCTGAGTAATCGCATATTGCTGACTTACTCCATTTTCGTTTTTGCCTTTCTTTTACTGGCAGGCGGGATAGTTTATTCTACCGTGAAAACAGCTTTCATAAATAAGAAAACCTGGTTAGCAATCGCAAAAAAAGCAGAAGAAAGAAAGCGCCCTGATATTAGGAGCTATCCAAATAGGGGCAATATCTATTCGTCTGATGATCGATTAATGGCTACCAGTTTTCCACGGTTCAAAGTATATATGGATTTCAGATGGAAGGCTTTTGACGACTCTACTTTTAACAATAAACTACGTGCCGGTAAGAAATTAACAGAAGAGAATCTGGCTTTTGCAAGAGATAACTGCGCAGATTCACTGGCATTCTATCTTTCCAAAAAATTCGGAGGAAATCCAAACACAATAAAAAACAATCTACTTAAGGCACGTCGGGAAAAGAGAGGCAGATATTCTATCCATCCGGGACGGATATCATACACTGACTTAAAAGAAATAGAGAAATTTCCTTTCTTCAGATTGGGAAAATACCCAAGCGGATTAATTGTAGAAGAATTTGTGGAAAGACGGCATCCTTTCGGTACGTTAGCTTCACGTACCATAGGTAATGTATATGCTACAATTGATACTGCCTCAGGGCTTACAGTAGCAAGAAACGGTCTGGAACTACAATATGACACTTTATTACGAGGTAAAACCGGTATTAATGCTCAACGACGAATTGGCGGTGCCACACGAGTGCAACCTCTTGTTCCGGCAGAAGACGGAGTAGATATCTATACAACAATTGATGTAAACCTGCAAGACATTGTAGAAAGGTCACTTTTACGTGAATTAAACCGAACAGATGCCCAGTCAGGAACAGTGGCCCTTATGGACGTAAAAACAGGCGAGATAAGAGCTATTACCAATATGGCAAGAAATTCAAGAGGCGGGTATGACGAAACTATGAATTTCGCTGTATCGGATCTTACTGAACCAGGCTCTACTTTTAAAACTGTCTCCATTATGATAGCGCTGGAAGACGGAAAATGTACACCTGACCAGATTGTTGAAACCGGAAACGGAATATTCAAGTATGGAAGCGCCTCTCCTATTGCAGATCATAAAAGAGGTGGCTACGGAACGATTACTGTTGAAAAAGCCATGTGGGTTTCTTCTAACGTCGGTGTCGCAAAAGTCATCCTTGAAGGTTATGAAAAAGAGCCGGAAAAGTATATCGAAGGCCTTGAACGGGTAGGTATCCTGGAGGATATGCATCTGGAAATACCAGGGCACGGCATTCCCAAAATTCGTCGACCGGGTGATCCGTTATGGAATAAAGTCGATTTGATGACCATGTCGTATGGTTATGCTACACAAATTCCTCCTATTTACACATTGGCTTTTTATAATGCCATTGCCAACAATGGAAAGATGGTTCGACCCATGTTCACCAGGAAGATAGTAAAAGATGGAGAAGTAATCCAGAAGTTTTCTACAGAAGTTGTTCGGGAATCGATCTGTTCGGAGAGCACGCTCAGGACAATCCAAAAGATGTTGGTGGGTGTGGTTGATTCAGGAACCGGAAATAAAGCCAAATCCGATGTCATAAAGATAGCCGGTAAAACGGGTACTGCTAAATTAGTTGATGGCAAGACCTATCACGGAGGACATCAGGTTTCATTTGCCGGTTATTTTCCGGCTGACGATCCGATGTATTCGTGTATCGTTGTTATCCGGAAACCCAGCAGCGCATTCCCTCCATCAGGAGGTCTTATGGCCGGTGTTGTTACAAAAGAGATTGCAGAAAGGGTCTATGCTAACCGGATGCACTTTGATATCCGTGAGGTTTCGCCGGATTCAACCGCCGTCATCATTCCAAACCCGAAAGCCGGAGAATTAACGGCAACACAGCAGGTCTTGCGCAAATTGAATATTAAAACTGAAAAAGAAGATTTACACTCCTCCTGGGTAGCAGCAAAATCTGAAGAAAATGCCGTAGTACTGGAAGATAGAGTTATTCGTGACGGACTTGTTCCCAATGTTGTTGGTATGGGAGCAAAAGATGCTATTTATCTTTTAGAAAAAGCAGGATTACGTGTCAGTCTATCAGGTATGGGACGTGTAAATAAACAATCCATTCCTCCGGGAAATAACGTCGTAAAAGGACAAACTATCGCTTTATCATTGAAGTAAATAAGTAAAGATATGGAACTGATAAAATTAATTGAAGCATTAGGTCTGCAGAATATTGACGGCATGGATAATCCAGAGATAACATCCATACAGGCTGATTCACGAAAGGTAGAGAAAGGCTCTTTATTTGTAGCTGTAAGAGGAGCTGTTACTGACGGCCATATCTATATAGAAAGCGCTATCGAGCAAGGAGCCGCAGCTGTAGTTTGCGAGGAAGTTCCTGAAAATCTTCTGAATAAAAGCACCTTTATTGTTGTTAAAGATTCGGCACAGGTGCTTGGTGAGTTATTAGCAACCTGGTATCATTATCCTTCCGATAAACTAATACTTGTTGGTGTTACCGGAACAAACGGTAAGACAACCATCGCCACTTTACTTTATGAAATGTTTCGTAAGATGGGACATAAAGTGGGTTTAATATCTACGGTATGCAATTATATTGACGACAAAGCAGTTCCAACCGACCATACTACCCCCGACCCTATTTCATTGCAATCTTTGATGGCAGAAATGGTAGAAGCCGGATGTGATTATGCCTTTATGGAAGTCAGCTCTCATGCTATTGACCAAAAACGTATAAGCGGACTTTCCTTCGATGGAGGCATTTTCACCAATCTGACAAGAGATCATTTAGATTACCATAAAACCGTTGAAAACTATCTGAAAGCAAAAAAGAAGTTCTTTGACGATCTCCCCGCTACAGCTTTTGCCTTAACCAATATTGACGATAAAGTAGGATCAGTAATGCTCCAAAATACAGCAGCCAAGAAACTGACCTATTCACTTCAGACGATAGCCGATTATAAAGGAAAAATATTGGAATCACATTTAGATGGCACAGAGCTAATTATCAACGGAAAGGAAGTCACTGTTCATTTTGTGGGTCGTTTCAATGCCTATAATCTACTCGCCGTATATGGTGCAGCAATAGCACTTGAAAAAGAATCGGAAGAGGTTTTAGTCGCGTTAAGCTCTTTACATTCCGTCTCCGGACGTTTTGAAACCATTCCATCTCCACGCGGATACACAGCCATTGTTGATTATGCGCATACACCTGATGCGCTTGTAAATGTGCTGGGAGGAATTCGGGAAGTTCTCGGAAACAAAGGACGTATCATTACGGTTGTGGGAGCAGGCGGTAACAGGGATAAAGGGAAGCGTCCCATTATGGCAAAAGAAGCCGTACGATATAGCGATCAGGTTATTCTTACTTCCGATAACCCCCGCTTCGAAGAACCGGATGACATTATCAATGATATGGTAAATGGCCTGACAGACACCCATATGGAACGGACTTTATGCATCACTGACCGGACACAGGCCATTAAAACAGCTACCACGTTGGCTCAAAAAGGTGACGTAATTCTTGTTGCCGGAAAAGGACATGAAGATTATCAGGAAGTGAAAGGTGTAAAACATCATTTCGATGACAGAGAGAAATTAAGAGAAATTTTCGCAACGCAAAAAGCACAGTAAAAAATGTTATACTATCTTTTCACTTATTTGGATCAGTTTGATTTTCCCGGGGCAGGAATGTTTAAATACGTTTCTTTCCGTTCAGGACTGGCTATTATACTGTCTCTGTTTATCTCTACTGCCATCGGACGCCGCATTATTGACAGGTTGCAGCGTTTGCAAATAGGTGAAACGGTTCGTGAGCTTGGGCTTGAAGGTCAAATGAGCAAAAAGGGAACTCCTACGATGGGAGGAATTATTATCATAATTTCCATATTGATTCCAGTCCTCCTTTGTGCCCGTTTGAATAACATCTATCTCATTTTAATGATTATAACAACCCTATGGCTGGGCGCCATAGGATTTGCAGACGATTATATCAAAGTTTTCCGTAAAAACAAAGAAGGGCTTCGGGGAAGTTTTAAGATTATCGGGCAGGTTGGTTTGGGATTAATAGTCGGCCTGGTTCTTTATCTCAGTCCGGATGTAGTAATCAGGGAAAATATTGAAGTTCGTAGTGCGAATAACCAAATCGAAGAAGTAAACTTCCACCCCGACGAAACAAAGTCGACAAAAACAACCATTCCATTCCTTAAAAACAATAATTTTGATTATGCTTATCTGGTAAGTTGGGCAGGAGACTTTAAAACTCCTCTCTCCTGGATTGTATTTGTCCTTGTCGTAATATTCATCGTAACCGCTGTATCTAATGGGGCTAATCTTACGGATGGGTTGGATGGGCTGACGGCAGGGAGTTCCGGAATTATTGGGGTAGCCTTAGGTATATTGGCCTATATGTCTTCACATGCGGAATTTGCATCTTTTCTGAATATTATGTTTATTCCCGGCGCGGAAGAATTGGTTATCTTCGCAGCTGCCTTTATCGGAGCTACCATCGGTTTCCTTTGGTATAATGCTTATCCGGCACAGGTATTTATGGGAGATACGGGAAGCCTTACGCTTGGAGGAATTATTGCCGTTTTTGCTATTATTATACGAAAAGAACTTCTTATCCCTATTTTATGCGGTATATTCTTGGTTGAGAGCCTTTCGGTTATGATACAAGTCTGTTATTTCAAGTATACGAAGAAAAGATATGGAACAGGTAAACGCATCTTCAAGATGACGCCCTTGCACCATCACTTTCAAAAAGCAGGGAATGCCGGCATTGATGCAATTATTCAAAAACCCTTCAATGTTGTTCCTGAATCCAAGATCGTTGTCCGCTTCTGGTTGGTTGGGATTATTCTCGCAGTAATAACCCTTGTAACGCTAAAGATGAGATGATGAATAAGCGAATTGTCATATTAGGAGGTGGCGAAAGCGGAACAGGAGCAGCCATACTGGCAAAAGCAAAAGGCTTTGATGTATTCCTGTCAGATGCGTCTATTATTAAGTCCAAGTACAAAGAGATGCTTGATACACATAATATCAAATGGGAAGAAGGCCTGCACACAGAAACAGAAATTCTTTCTGCTGATGAAGTTATTAAAAGCCCTGGAATTCCCAATAAAGCTCCAATCGTAGAGAAAATCATAAAGAAAGACATCCCTGTAATTTCTGAAATCGAATTTGCAGGACGCTTTACCAATGCTAAAATGATTTGCATTACCGGCAGCAATGGAAAGACAACTACAACTTTATTGACTTATCATATTTTGAAAGAAGCCGGTTTAGATGTAGGCTTAGCAGGTAATGTTGGAAACAGCCTGGCATTGCAGGTGGCTGAAGACCCTCATGAATATTATGTTATAGAGTTAAGTAGCTTTCAACTGGATAATATGTATGAATTTAAAGCTGATATTGCCATTCTATTAAATATAACTCCTGATCATTTGGATCGGTATGAATATAAAATGCAGAACTATATAAACTCAAAATTTCGTATATTGCAAAACCAAACCCAAAAGGACGCTTTTATCTTCTGGAACGACGACCCTGTTATTTCAAAGGAAGTAATAGAAAGAGAACCGGAAGCAACATTGTATCCTTTCGCTGAAAACTATAAAGAAGGATTAAAAGGTTACGTGAAAGATAAACAATTAGTTATTGAATCTTCAAATGGATTATTTACTATGGAACAAGACTTATTAGCATTGACAGGTACCCACAACCTGTATAACTCTTTGGCTTCCGGAATAGCAGCCAAAGTGGTGGACATTCACGACGAAAACATTCGTGCTTCATTAAGCGATTTCGCAGGTGTTGAACATCGTCTTGAGAAAGTAGCCCGCATCCGGGGAGTCGATTATATTAACGACTCAAAAGCTACTAATGTAAACTCTTGTTGGTACGCCTTACACAGTATGACTACAAAAGTAGTTCTCATTCTTGGAGGTGTAGATAAAGGCAACGATTATTCGGAAATAGAAGAATTGGTTAAAGAAAAAGTCCGTGCCCTCGTGTTTCTGGGTACAGACAATTCAAAGTTGCACGCTTTCTTCGATGGCAAAATACCGATTATCGATGATGCCGGATCGATGAAAGAGGCGATTATGAAAGCATATGAATTTGCAGAAAAAGGTGACACGGTTCTGCTTTCTCCTTGCTGTGCAAGTTTCGACTTGTTCAGCAGCTATGAAGACAGAGGCAACCAGTTCAAAGAATATGTTTTAAATCTGTAACAGTACGCATTGCATGAATCTGGCAAATAAACTATTTAAAGGCGACCGGGTAATATGGATAATCTTCATGTTCCTTTGTTTGATTTCACTGGTAGAAGTATTCAGTGCTACCAGTACGCTTACTTACAAATCAGGGAATTACTGGGGCCCGATTATCCGGCATGCTTCTATGTTACTTGGCGGATTCGCATTAATATTAGTTTTACATAACATCCCATATAAATTTTTTTCACTGCTTATTCTGCTTTTACCCATATCAGCTGTTTTACTGCTTTTAACAGCTCTATTCGGTGAAACGACGAATGAAGCAGAACGTTCATTAGATATCTTCGGTTTTGGTTTCCAACCGCTTGAATTAGGTAAACTGGCCTGTATCATTTACGTTTCGTTTCTCTTAAGCAAACGAAGTATGTTTTCGCTTGACCAGATCTTTTGGTATATCCTCGTCGGTGTAGGTGTAATATGTGCAATGATTTTCCCTGAAAACCTTTCCACAAGTGTTATGCTGTTTGCCGTCTGCTTTCTGATGATGATTATAGGACAACTTCCGGCCAAAAAAATGCTTATTCTAACGGCTACGGGGGTAATATGTGGCGCACTATTTCTGTTTATACTTATTAGTATACCCGATAGTTTTCTAAAGAACGAAGATGGAAGTCCAAGCAAATTAGGGCGTTTTGCCACCTGGAAGTCACGTGTCATGGACTTTACAAAAGAAAAGCAGAAATTAGATGTAAATACATACGACCTTTCTAAGCATGAGCAGGTAGGTCACGCTCAAATAGCCATTGCCAGGGGAGGTATTTTCGGAAATCTTCCGGGCCATGGTCAGCAACGAGATTTTCTTCCTTTGGCCTACGCCGACTATATATATGTGATTATCATTGAAGAAATGGGAGTCGTAGGCGGTATATTTGTCTTGCTTTTGTATATAATGCTTATGATCCGCGTAGGGATGATTGCGCGACGATGTGAAAGGCTTTTCCCTAAATTCCTTGTATTAGGATGCGGATTGATCGTTGTTGTACAGGCATTCATAAATATGGCCGTTGCCGTAGATATTCTTCCGGTAACAGGACAACCTTTACCCATAATCAGTCGAGGTGGAACATCGGTATTGATCACGTGTGTCTATTTCGGATTGATTTTAAGTGTAAGTCGTTTTGGCGCAGGCTTGGGAAATGAAGAAGAGGAAGAAGATGATACGGAGGAAGACTTTATAGAAATTGAGACCGATATTGCTGATGATACATCGCTTATAGCAATAGAATCCATTACACAGACAAAGGAATGAAACAGTATCGCATAATTATAAGCGGGGGTGGAACAGGAGGACATATCTTTCCGGCAATCTCTATTGCAAATACAATAAAAGAACGTTTCCCTGATGCTGAAATACTTTTCGTTGGTGCCGATGATCGTATGGAAATGGAACGGGTACCCGCAGCAGGCTATCAGATCATTGGCCTTCCTATAAGCGGATTTGACAGAGCTAAACCATTCAATAACGTAAAAGTATTGAATAAGCTCGCCAAGAGTCTTCGCATGGCGAAAAAGATTATACGTGAATTCAAACCCGATATCGCCATTGGTGTAGGCGGATACGCGAGTGGTCCTACCCTATGGGCGGCGGCATCTTTGGGTATCCCCACATTAATACAGGAACAGAATTCATATGCCGGAGTAACCAACAAATTATTAGCCAGGAAAGCCCGTAAAATATGCGTTGCTTACGATGGCATGCAGAAGTTTTTTCCCGCAGAAAAGCTTATTCTGACAGGTAATCCGGTACGTAAAGATCTGTTGAATGAAACTGTTAAAAAATTGGTCACGTCCGAAAATAATTCGGAAGCGTCTGATTTTATTTCGGAAGCGTGCAAAAGAAAATCGGAAGCGTCCCATTTTTTCTCTCTTCAAAGCGATAAAAAAACACTACTGGTTCTAGGAGGAAGCTTAGGGGCACGTACTATAAATCATAGTATATGGGAGAATTTAGATAAGTTGAATGAATCAGGAATTCAATTGATCTGGCAGACAGGACGCTTTTATTACAGCGAAGCGAAAGATCATTTGGAGAAATATCCTGATATGCCGGTTCGTTGTTCCGACTTTATTACCCGTATGGATTATGCATATTCAGCCGCTGATCTGGTAATTTCACGTGCCGGAGCAGGTACGATATCGGAATTATGCCTCTTAAAGAAACCGGCGATTCTGGTACCCTCTCCGAATGTTGCGGAAGACCATCAGACAAAGAATGCACAAGCATTGGCCATAAAAGACGCAGCAATTCTCGTACCGGATAGAGAAACTGTCCGGATGTTAATACCCAAAGCTCTGGAATTAATAAATGATGAAGAACGGCTTATTACGTTAAGCAGAAATATTTCCGATTTTGCATTAGCTGACAGTGCCGATCACATCGTGGATGAAATAATTAAAATAATTGATAATAAATAAAATCATATGGATCTCTGGAACATCTCATCTGTTTATTTCATTGGCGCAGGAGGAATAGGAATGAGCGCCCTTATCCGCTATTTCCTGTCGAAAGGAAAGCAAGTAGCCGGTTATGACAGAACGTCATCCGATTTAACAGAGGAATTAAACAGAGAAGGTGCCGCTATCCATTATGAAGATAATATCGAGCTCATACCCGAAGCATTCAAATCTCCGGCCAGTACATTGGTTGTTTATACACCGGCAGTTCCAAATTCACATACAGAATTGACTTGGTTTCGTGATAACTGCTTCGAGATATTGAAACGTTCACAAGTGTTAGGGGAGATCACAAAAACCGCAAAAGGCCTTTGCGTGGCTGGTACTCACGGCAAAACTACCACATCTTCTATGATTGCCCATCTTCTGAAACAATCACATCTGGATTGCAATGCATTTCTCGGCGGTATTGTCAAGAACTATGACAGTAACCTCATGCTCTCCGACACAAGTGAACTGACAGTTATTGAAGCTGACGAATTCGACCGTTCCTTTCATTGGCTTACACCTTATATGGCTATTATCACTTCCGCAGATCCCGATCATTTGGATATTTATGGAACAAGTGAAGCCTACAGGGAAAGCTTTGAGCATTTCACTTCACTTATACGTCAGGACGGTACGCTTATCATGCGTAAAGGGATTCCTGTTACTCCCCGTTTACAGTCAGGAACAAAATTCTATACATACTCGGCATCAGAAGGAGGAGATTTCCATGCAGAAAATATCCGAATAGCAAATGGAGAAATAAGCTTCGACTTTGTAGCTCCAGACACACACATTGATAATGTCAAGCTTGGTGTTCCTATAAAAGTCAATATTGAGAACGGTATTGCCGCTATGGCAATTGCCTGGTTGAACGGAGCTACCGCAGATGAAATGAAAGCGGCAATGCTTTCATTCCAAGGTTCCAAGCGCCGTTTCGATTTCCATTTGAAAAAAGATAATATCGTCCTTATAGACGACTATGCCCATCATCCAGCCGAATTAAGAGAAAGTATACTTTCTGTAAAGGAACTATATGCAGATAAAAAGGTAACCGGCATTTTTCAACCTCATCTTTATTCCAGGACACGTGATTTTGCTGATGACTTTGCGGCCAGTTTATCTTTGCTCGATGAATTAATTTTGCTCGATATATATCCCGCCAGGGAAGAACCCATTCCGGGTATAACCTCTCAAATCATCTTCGATAAAGTAACCATTCTCAATAAAACGTTGTGTAGAAAAGAAGAACTTACCGACCTAATGGCAAATGGAACTTATGAAGTAGTATTAATGCTTGGTGCCGGAGATATAGACCGGCTGGTTCAACCTGTAAAACAATTATTAGACAAGTGATACGTATAATTACCATCATAGTAGCCACTCTTTTATTCTGCTACATAGCAGTGGCGACAGTCTTTTTCAAAGACCCCAATCGGGAAGATATCTGCCGGGATCTTGTGATTGTCGTAAAAGACAGCCTTGAAAAGCACTTTATCACCGAACCGGAAGTTGAATCTTTATTGAAACAGGCCAAAGTAAATCCGATCGGAAAGCCAATGGGTAGCATTAATACGGACTCGATTGAAAAGGTACTCATGAAGAACCAGATGATTGCGAGCGTTGAAGTTTATAAAACCCCCTCCGGAATAATAAAGTTGGAAGTAATCCAAAAAATGCCTATTTTGCGTGTTATTTCAAACAATGCGAATTTCTATGTCGATAACCGGGGAAGTACTATGCCGATAAGCAGCCGTTATGTGGCTCATGTTCCTGTTGCAACCGGATACGTAGAAAAAGAACTTGCGACAACCGACTTATACGATTTTGCATTATTTTTGCATAAGAATGAATTCTGGAATAACCAGATCGAACAGATTTATATACATCCTAACCGTGAAGTGGAACTGATTCCGCGAGTGGGAGAACATCGGATCGTTTTAGGAAATTTTGAGCATTACAAAGAAAAGTTGGATAATTTACAGCTTTTTTATGAACAAGCTATTCCCAAAATGGGTTGGGATAAATATAGCATTATTAATTTGAAGTTTAAAAACCAGATTGTTTGTACAAATAAATAGCTAATATGGCATACTCGAACTTTATTGCAGCCATTGATTTGGGAACATCGCACATTGCAGGAATGATAGGCACCAAAAATGCTGCAGGTGCGATTACTATTTTAGCCTACGAAACGGTAAGTTCCGCAAATTGTATCCGCAGAGGATGTATTTACAACATGGATGACGCTGCTTACCTGATCAAAGGCCTTATCCAAAAGCTTAATAATAAAATACCTGGAGAGATAATCGAAAAGGTATACGTTGGGATCGGTGGGCAATCCATCCGTTCTCTAAATCATGTGGTAACAAAATCATTGGGGAACGATAGTCCTGTCACTACAGATATCATCAAAGCGATGGATGACGAATGCAGAAGTTATCGTCCCGAGATGCTGGATGTACTCGACATTGTTTCACCTACCTATTATCTGAACGATAAAAAGGAGAATAATCCTGTTGGAGTATCGTGTAGCCGTATAGAAGCACATTATAAACTAATTGTTGGACGCCCTTCCCTCAGACGTGATATATACGGAAGTATCAAAGAAAAAGCAAAGATCGACATTGCCGGTATATTCGTATCCCCACTTGCTCTGGCAGATGCGGTACTGAGCCAGGGAGAAAAAGATCTCGGATGCGCATTGGTTAGTTTTGGAGCCGGAGTTACGTCAGTGTCTATCTATAAAAATGGTGACCTGGCTAATTTATGGGTGATTCCTTTAGGCGGACACCTTATAACCAAAGACATCATGACGTTGAATATCGTCGAACGTGAAGCCGAACGGATAAAAACAACGTACGGTAATATGATCATCGATAAAGACGATGACTCCACGATTACCGTTAATGCGGCAGAAGGTGTAGGGCTTCGCGATCTTAAGCTTAAAGAACTTTACAATGTGGTCGAAGCACGTATGAAAGAGATTGTAGAGAACGTATATGCCCGCATTGAAGAAAGCGATATGCTGAATTCTCTTGGTGCAGGAATTATTATAACCGGTGGAGCAGCATCACTTAAGAATCTCGATATAATCATTAAAGATAAATTCAAAAAGGATGTCAGGAAGGCTGTACTTAAGAAAGGATTAATTGAAAAATCTATCTTGTCAGCTCTTGAAACGGAATATACCGTGATCAGTCTACTATTGAAAGGCAATATGAATTGTGCGTATGTTCCTCCTACACCTCCCCCGCCACCACCGCCTCGTCCTCCCGTTAATCCTGTACCTGAGGTAGAAATTAATGAGACAGAAGAAGATGATACAGGCCATGTTCAGATCGAAGAACCCGTGGGAGGTGGTACAAACAGCAATGGTAATAACTTTATTTCAAGGATAAAGAAAGGAATGCTCGACCTCTTCAGCGACGATGAAGTAGGAACTAAGAGACAAGAGAACAAAGAAAAAGATAAAGATTGATAGCTATGAGCGATATTATAGATGACAATTCCGTATTGGAGTTTGATATTCCAAGAGACAAGAACCCGAAAATAATAAAGGTTATTGGTGTGGGAGGAGGCGGAGGTAACGCTGTAACCCATATGTTCCAGGAAGGAATACATGATGTATCTTTCGTATTGTGCAATACGGATCAACAAGCGTTAGACCGTTCTTCCGTTCCCGAAAAAGTGGTTTTAGGAGAAAAGATCACGCAGGGACTTGGCGCAGGTAACGTACCAGAAGTTGCCCGCCGGGCGGCTGAAGAAAGTGCTGAAAAGATACAGGAAATGCTGAGCGATGGTACAAAGATGGTATTCATTACTGCCGGTATGGGTGGTGGAACCGGAACCGGAGCCGCTCCTGTAATAGCTAAAGTCGCCAAGGATATGGATATCCTTACCGTAGGAATTGTAACGATACCATTTGTCTTCGAAGGCGAACCCAAGATCATCCAGGCATTAATCGGAGTAGAAGAAATGAGTAAAAACGTAGATGCACTATTAGTCATCAATAATGAACGGCTCTTTGAAATCTATGAGAATATGCCTGTTACCGGTGCCTTTGCCAAGGCAGATGATACACTTGCCATAGCTGCAAAAAGTATTGCGGAAACAATCACGTTACCAGGTATTATCAACTTAGACTTTGCCGATGTCAATACTACAATGAGAAATGGTGGTGTGGCATTAATCAGTATAGGCTACGGTGAAGGAGAGAACAGAGTACGTCAGGCGATCGAAGACGCCCTCAATTCTCCGTTACTCAATAACAACGATGTCTTTTCAGCAAAGAAGATACTCTTCAATGTTTCTTTCAGTAAAAAGAACGAATTGCTCATGAACGAGATGAAGGAAGTAAACGACTTCATGGCACGTTTCAAAAGCGAGATAAAAGTGATTTGGGGTACCGCTGTGGATGATACATTAGAAGACAAGGTTAAAATGACGATACTTGCTACCGGTTTCGGCGTCAACGACATTCCGGAAGTAGCCAGTAAGCAACAAGATGATATCAGGCGCAACAAAGAGCTTATAGATAAATACTATAAAGACGTTGCCAACCGTGCCATTCAAATATCCTCGCGTTTGAAAGTATTTGTGCTCACAGTCGACGAGCTCGACGATAACAATATAATCACCCAACTGGAAGATAATCCTACGTACAAACGCGACCAACAATTCCTCTCTTCACTAAGAGAGAAATCATCTCCTGTCTCCGAAAGCACCGCAAAGAATGTAAAGAGCGCTTCCGACAGTCCGAGGAAAGACGATAAATCAAGCGGAGGAAAGAAAATCATACCTTTCTCATAACAGACATAAATCATTAAAACTACATATATGAACCTATTTGATAAAGTGAGCGACGATATTAAAGCCGCAATGCTTGCCAAAGACAAAGTACGCTTACAAGCTTTAAGAGGCGTAAAAAAAGAATTCCTGGAAGCTAAAACAGCTAAAGGAGGCGACGGTGAATTATCCGACGACGCAGCTATTAAGATCCTTCAAAAGATGGTGAAGCAACGTAAAGAAAGCGCCGATATCTTCAAGACACAAGGACGCCCTGAACTGGCAGACGATGAACTGGCAGAAGCAGAAGTAATCGAAGCCTATCTCCCAAAACAGATGTCCGTGGAAGAAATTGAAACAGCAGTAAAAGACATCATCACCAAAGTAGGAGCCACCGATATGAAAGATATGGGTAAAGTAATGGGGACAGCCTCGAAAGAACTCGCAGGAAAAGCCGACGGAAAAGCAATCTCTGAAACGGTGAAGAAACTTTTATCTAACAATTGATATTGAATGATTAGTGATTAGTGATTAGCGATTAGTGATTAATTTTTAATATCTAACTGTTAATCACTAATCGCTAATCACTAATCACTAAAAATGCCATGATCTCCTTCCTCATCTGCATTTGTGTATTGATCGGCGGTTATTTCATTTACGGGAAATTCGTCGAACGGGTATTCGTTATCGATAAGCATCGGGAGACACCTGCTGTCACGAAATACGACGGAGTAGATTATATCCCAATGACTACCTGGAAGGTCTTTATGATACAGTTCCTCAACATCGCAGGGCTGGGGCCTATCTTCGGGGCCATAATGGGAGCTAAATTCGGTGTAGCCTCATTCATCTGGATCGTATTAGGAAGTATCTTCGCAGGAGCCGTACACGATTTCCTGTCAGGTATGCTTTCACTCCGGCACGACGGGGAAAGTCTGCCCGAAATGATCGGCCGCTACCTCGGTAATAATTGCAAACAACTCATGAGAGGTTTTACCGTCCTATTGATGGTACTTGTCGGAGCTGTTTTTGTAGCCGGACCGGCCGGACTACTTGCCAACCTTACTCCTGCGACACTCGACCTCACCTTCTGGGCAACCGTAGTCTTCATTTATTATATTGTGGCGACACTATTGCCAATCGATAAGATCATTGGAAAGATCTATCCTGTTTTCGCAATCGCTCTTTTGTTTATGGCAATCGGTATCCTCGTAATGCTGATATGGCATCATCCTGCGATACCCGAATTTACCGACGGATTACAGAATACACATCCGCAAGCATTACCCATATTCCCGATGATGTTCGTCTCCATTGCCTGCGGGGCAATTTCAGGTTTCCATGCGACACAAAGCCCGCTGATGGCACGTTGTCTTAAGAATGAGAAGTATGGACGTCCGGTGTTTTACGGCGCAATGATTGCCGAAGGTATAGTTGCACTCATTTGGGCAGCTGCCGCAACCTATTTCTTCCATACCGATGCAGGACACGAGATATTTCTCGGCGGATCAGGCAATGACAATGCCGCAATCGTGGTGAACAGTATTACAAAAGAATGGCTTGGTACCTTTGGCGGACTGTTGGCTATTCTCGGCGTAATAGCCGCACCGATCACATCCGGCGATACCGCTTTCCGTTCAGCAAGGCTGATTGTAGCCGACTTCCTCAAGCTCGACCAAAAACCCATCCTGAAACGGCTGGCCATATCCCTCCCACTCTTTGCCGCCGGTTTTCTGATCCTACAGATCGACTTTGCCATCATCTGGAGATACTTCGCATGGGTCAATCAAACACTGGCAGTCTTCACACTATGGGCACTAACGGTATTCCTCGTCACGGCACGCAAATTATATATCATCACCCTCATCCCCGCATTATTTATGACAGCGGTATGCGCTACCTATATATTCATCGCCCCCGAAGGCTTTTCGCTCTCCTCTACTCTTTCACAAATACTCGGAGCAACCATTATGGTGATCACCTTTGTGGCGTTTGTTTGCTGGAAAAGGAAGTTGACGATTAGTGATTAATGGTTAGTGATTAGTGTTGAATGTAAACAATAATTATCACTCATTAATCGTTAGAAAAAAATATAATAAAATCGTTAATCACTAATCATTAATCGCTAATCACTAAAAAAAACTATCTTTGCACCTACGTAGATAAAATTGATGAGAACAAAAAGAAAGCAACGACAATTACTGGCTTGGATCTTAGTCATTTGCATGCTTCCGCTTGCATTGACAAAGGTTATACACCGGCATACGGTGGAGGAAGTCGATTGCTGTTCTTCGCACACTGACGACAGTTCGGACAAACCCCATCACAGTGCTCACGACTGTTTTGTCTGTAAATTCACCCTCTCACCTTTCCTTATCCTTCAAACGACTCAAAACACCCTCGCCCTGACATTCATCCATTTTGAACCATGCTATTATCAGGGTACCCACACAATAGAATCACCCCACACACACCTACTTAGGGGACCTCCTCTATTACCGTCAGCTTAAGCTGGCGGCAATTGACAAGGCCAATTTTCAACTTTCAATTTTCAACTTTCAATTAAGAAAACATGCGACTATCATTTGTGGTAGCGATTGTTCTGCTTATTTCAGGCAGGGCAGGCGCACACGAAACCGATAGCCTCAGGCAACTGTCGATTTCAGAGGTTGTCATCACTGAAAACCGCTCGCTGGCACGTAACCGGCATGCGACAGTTCAACTTGAGGTTGTTGATAAAACTTTCCTGACTACACAATATGCAGGAAGCCTTATGCAGACATTAGAGAAACTCCCCGGTGTACATTCAATGGACATCGGATCAGGATTTTCGAAGCCCGTCATCCGTGGTATGGGATTTAATCGCGTGTCTGTTACCGAGAACGGAATTAAGCAAGAAGGACAGCAATGGGGAGCCGACCACGGACTCGAGATCGACGCGTTCAATGTTGAGCAGGTCAATATACGTAAAGGCCCCGCCTCTCTTTTATACGGTAGTGACGCCATGGGAGGAGTGGTTGAGATCACACAAGCTCCCCCACCCTTCGAAGATCAGTTCTTCGGTGAAGCGATTATTCTTGGTAAATCGGTAAGCGATTTACTTGGCGGATCTCTACTGCTTGGCGTGAAGAAGAATGGTTTTTATAGTAAAGTGCGTTATACCGAACAACACTTCGGCGACTACCGTGTACCGACCAACTCGATCGTTTACCTTACCCAGCGCATTCCGATTCATAACCGACGGTTGAAGAACACAGCCGGAATGGAAAGAGACGCAAGCTGGTTCGGGGAATACCGGGCAGGGCGCTACAAAGGAAGTTACGCCATAAGCAATGCTTATCAGAAAGTAGGATTTTTCCCCGGTGCTCATGGCATACCTGATGCGTCGAGGGTAGAAGATGACGGTGATTCCCACAACATCGACCTGCCGTACAGCAAGGTTAATCACCTGAAAGCTACCACCAATCAGCAATATATGTGGGATGCCATGCAGCTGCGCTGGGATCTGGCTTACCAGAACAACCACCGTGAAGAATGGAGCCTTTTCCATACCCATTACGGCACGCAGGAACCGCCCGCTAAAGATCCAAACAAAGAGTTGGCTTTCACCCTGAATACATTCAGTTCGGGTATGAAACTTCGCCTGTTCGGAAGCGATAACTGGGAGCATAATGCGGGATGGGATATACAGTATCAACGCAATACGATTGGCGGATATTCGTTCCTTCTTCCAAAGTTCCAGCGTTTCACAACAGGATTTTCCTGGCTCTCGAATTATAAACTCAATGAAGCTGTCACACTTAGCGGCGGACTTCGTTATGATTGGGGAAAGATTAAGTCGGATGCATTTACAGATCCGTATCTTGCACAGTATCTTGCACAAAACGGATACAGCCCTGAAGAGATAGCCTCTTATGAAATGCGAAGCCGGAAGGTTGATAAAGATTTCGGAGATTGGTCGGGAGCAATCGGGATTGTCTGGCAACCGGCACCGGAGCATCTGTTGAAAATGAATATTGGGCATAGTTTTCGTCTTCCCGGAGCTAATGAACTGGCATCAAACGGGGTACACCATGGTACATTTCGTCATGAACAAGGGGATGCGTCGCTCGATTCAGAGAAAGGCTGGCAATGGGATGCCGCATGGAGTTGGTTCCATAAGAACGTCACCATCAATGTATCACCATTCGCAAGTTACTTTAGTAACTATATTTATCTGAGACCCACCGGTGAATGGTCGATCCTTCCTCATGCCGGACAGATCTATCGTTATACCGGAGCAAAAACGCTTTTCCTTGGAGGGGAAGCATCAGTAGATATACAACTTCCTGCCGGTTTCAGCTATCAGCTTTCCGGTGATTACGTATGGTCGCAAAACCGCGATGAGAAAATCCCGCTGAGTTTCTCACCTCCTGCTACTGTACGCAATACATTGACATGGCAGTGGAAATATCTTACGGTCCATGCCGGACATCATTACATCGCCCGGCAAAACCGTACCGACCGTAATGAAGACTCCACGCCCGGCGCCAACTTATTTGATGCCGGTGCGACCCTCTCGATTCCCATGTTGGGAACTATTACTGAAATCACGTTCAGCGCAAGCAATATTTTAAATGAACGTTACTTCAATCACCTCAGCTTCTACCGCAAAGTAGAAATACCCGAACCGGGGAGAAGCTTTCAGGTGTTGATACGAATTCCTTTTAGAATGAACGGGAGGCAGTAGGTGGGAAGCAGGAAGCAGTAGGTAGGAAGCAGTAGGCAGTAGGCTTCATGTCTCTCGCTTTTATCCCTACTGCATACTGCATACTGCTTACTGCCCATTACTTACTGCATAATAAAAAATAAAATAAAAAATGAAACAGATTAAATTTTTCCTATTAGCAACACTTCTTTTGACAGCTCCTTTTGTATTTATTTCTTGTGATGATGAAGAGGACACAAAAGAACCCATTATCGAACTTAATGCTCCGGTAGAAGGTGCTGTACTTAAAATTGGTAGCAAAATACATTTTGATGCGAATTTTAAAGGTTATAATAAACTAGCAACCTACAGAGTAAATATACATAATAACTTTGATGGTCATGGAGATCATAAAGGGAATCAAACCAAAAGTGAAACTCCAGAAATTGAGGATTTCGCATTCAGCAGAACCTGGAATGATATAGCAGGATATATGAATATCCCGATTCATCATCATCTGATAGAAATTCCTGCGAATGCGACACCCGGTAAATACCACCTTATGGTTTTCTGTGCAGATACGTTAGGTAATTCGTCAATGGTCGTTCGTAATATCGAATTGGCTTATGACGGCGATGACGGAAGTCACGATTAGTAATTAATCATTTTTCATTCGAAGCTTCTATTCATTCGGCATCATACATTTCCGGAAGAAGAACGCCATCCAGATAAGCAAGTATCAGGTTGTTTTTCTCAGCCCAGACTTTATGCACGGATGTACCATCTAATGGTTTGACAAATTTCATTTTCGATGGGGGAGGTAAAAGTATCGAATTGATATTTTTATTTTCATCATAGGAAAAAGAATTTATTTTAAAAGAGGTAATATCAGGAGACTCTGCTAAAGGTTTCATCCGAATGAACCCATCTTTAGAATCTTTGAATATTTCATTAAAAACCTCAGCATCTACCGCCCGCAGCCTCATCGCATTTGAACTTTCAATGATCTGTTCTTTTATTGGAAGAACCGGGATTTCAGGGTCAGGATCGGGTGTTGGATCAGGATTATCAATGTCCTCTTCTTTATTCTCTTCTTTCGTTTTGGAATAACTTGGAACACGTCGGGCATAAATACTTTCAGCCTTACTCAGATGTGAATTAATAATCTTTATGATTTCTGATAATTTGGTTACTTCCTCTGATTTGGGATCCTGTAATAAAGAAATTTGATAAAGACTTTCAGTCTGTTCAGCCACAGTTTGTAAAGCTAAATCAGTTTCTTTTCTGGCTTTTTTTAGCTTTTCATCTATGAATGCATATTCTTCTGTAGTGCGGCGACGGTATATTTCTTTAAACTCATCATTTGCCGTTTTCAGATCTGCAATAAGATTATCCAGTTGTAATAATGAAACCGAAGCTTTGTATTTATCGGTAGCAATATCCTGAAGAAAATTAGTTAGTAATGCTGAATTTTCAGTATATGCCACATATGTAGCATCCCTATAGATATCCACAAGAAATTTTAATATTTCTGCTGCTTTTAAGATACTTTCTACTTTACTTTGAAGAGCAAGATTTATACTCTGCTTGATGAGCCTGAATAATTTACTCCGCTTTTTTTCCGCTTTTTCAATCTCCTGCGTTCCTTCATTTCTTTGAGATTGTTTAAAGAGAATATCTTCTTCACCAAAATAGGCGATGAAATTATTCCATGCTGCGATAAGTAATTGAAATGAATTAATCAAAGAAGATGTAGTAGCGATTATAGCTTCCATTACATCAAAATGTTCCGCATTTTTTAAATGACTGAGCAAATTAAGCTTAATTAGAATCTTTTTCATATGTATTTATTTTGAGTTTGTATAAATATAACCAACAAGGTTCGGAAATGGTTCGAAAAATAATCGTTATTTATAAAGATTATTCTCTTTTTCAAATAATTCTTTTTTTACTCCAGGTTTTAAAGGGATTTATTTAGTTGTATCTATTGATAGGAAAGTACCTGAACTTTATATCTAAAAATGATTTTTAGTAAAAAAGTAGCGCCACTATTTTTCCAAAAGTTATTTTTGAACAAAAAGTGCTTCCATTTTTCTTCCAAAACTCTTCGTCAGAAAAAAAGTGCTACCGCTTTTTATTCAAATGTGAATAAAACCGTTTGGGTGTATACATCTGAGTGGGAAGAATATACTCAGGAAGAAACGTAATTACTCATATTTGATTTGCTAACCTTAAATCATTCCATGATTTGTCACAATTGCCCTATCTTGAGACAATAATGCCCTATTATTTGCTTGAATATATAATACTGTATACCTTTATTGAAAATTAAAACTATTTATGTCACATAATAAGATCTACTTTGAAGCGGGTGATATAAAATGATATAATGAGAATGTATAAACTACACCCGAATATATTTATGTAGAAATATAACCGAGGTTTAACCGTTAAACAAAAAAGAGGAAAAAACCATATGAGACTAACCTATCTCTGAAAAGTGTTCCTGATGTGTTGTCAGGAACACTTTTTTATTCGCTGGCTCGTTCGGGTTCGGGAGTCAGGAGAATGGTGATCTGACCGCTGAGTTGTAATAAAGATATCTCGCAGAGTTTGGTAGCATATTCAGCTATAGACTGGCGTTCTTCAGCATTTAAAAGATTATTCTGGGCTTCACGAAGCTGGATTCCAGACACTTCACCAAGCCGGTAACGCTCCATGGCAATACGATAATATTCTTTGGCAACTACGACGTTTTCTTTTTCCAGAGCCCAAAGGTTGAGGTTGTTTTCATAGGCCATCCATTGGTTACTCATATCAGTACGAAGCGCAAGTTCAAGTTCCTGACGATAGAGTTGACGATTTTCGATTATGATACGAGCATTTTTTTGTTCACGACGACGGTTGAAACCGTCGAAAATATTAATACCTATTGTTAATCCATAATTAAGTCCGAGCCGGCGTTGGAAATCTGTATTTCCTACTTCATACCAGTTACCGGTGTAACCATAACCGGCATTCAGGCGGAGATATGGATAATTGCGGCTCTTGGCTTTCTTAAGGTCGAGTTCGGAAAGTATCTGGTTACGTTGTGCTATAAGCAGGGAAACATTGTTCTCCATCGTGTTCTTCCACAGATCAACTTCATCAAGGAACGGATTGGGATAGATGATAGTATCTTTTTGATGGATAGTTTCTTCTACGTTGTTTATTGCCATGAGCTGATTTAGATGTGTTCGTGCACGATGAAGTACTTCGAGTTGGTTAAGTACGGCTGAACTGTCAGCGTTGAAGTCGACTTGTGCTTGTCTTACATCTAGTGGTGACATGTTCCCGACATACATACGTTCTTCGGCTATACGGAGTCGTTCACGTGAAAGATTTAGCGTCGAAACAAGATTTTGAAGACGGATTTTCTGACGTACAAGGTTATAATATTCTCCGGAAATACTTGCAATGAAGTCTTCTATCGTCATTCGGGTATTTAATTCACCGATATTCTTTAATTCTTTCAGGCGCTCATATTCGGCTTGGATGCCGAAACCATCGAAGATTGTCCAGTTTACATTGAGACCGACATTGGCTGTTTCAGTATTCACACTGCTATTCTTTTCGGAAGTACCGTCGGTATAATCAGTTTTATTATTCATCAGCGTTCCACTAAATCCGCCGTCCATATCTACTGTCGGCAGATATCCGGCATTACCGATGGTAGCGTTATTGTCAGAAATACGCTGTTCATTACGTATGATCTGGATAGCATAATTATTTTCAAGCCCAATCTCTATACATTTCTTCAGAGAATATATTTCTTGCCCCTTAACTGCTACGCTAAAGGTAATCGCTATTAATATGGTTATCAGTTGTTTCATTTTCTTATTTTATTAAAGTACCGCTGGGCAGTAGGCGGGAAGCAATAAGCAGTAGGCAGTAGGCAGGAAGCAGTAGGGAAAGAGTAGAGGCATACTGCTTACTGCATACTGCTTTACTGCTTACTGCTTACTTCCATTTTCTTCTGTCTATCGGTTGATATATAGCTATACATAGCCGGAACGATAAATAAGGTAAGGAAAGTAGATATGATCATCCCTCCTACTACAGCTGTACCCATAGCAATACGTCCGTTTGCTCCTTCGGCGGCGGCAAAAACCAAAGGCAACAATCCAAGTATGGTTGAACTACTTGTCATTAAGATAGGACGAAGTCTTTGTGCTGCAGCTGTTCGGATTGCCTCTGCTTTTGAAAGTCCTGCGTCTTGTCGTTGATTGGCAAATTCTACAATCAGGATACCGTTTTTAGCGACCAGCCCTATCAGCATAATGATTCCTATCTGGCTGAAAATGTTCATTGTCACATCGGAAGCGCTCATAAACATTAGCGCTCCTGCTATTGCCAGCGGCACAGTAAACATAACAACTAACGGATCTTTAAAACTTTCGAACTGTGCTGCCAGGACTAAATAGATCATAATAAGGGCAAGCACTAAAGCAAACATAAGACTATCAGAACTTTCACGAAATTCTTTTGACTCTCCTGACAGCGCAGTACGGAAAGAATCGTCGAGGACTTCGCGAGCGATACGGTCCATTTCATCTAATCCGTTTCCTAATGTATATCCTTTTGCCAAACCACTTGAGACGGTAGCTGATACGAAGCGATTATAGCGGTATAGTTGTGGAGGAGCAACATTTTCTTCCAGGTGTACCAGATTATCGAGTTGGATCATGGCACCATTGTCGCTACGAACGTAGATTGATTTGAGATCAAGTGGTGTATTTCGTTGTTGACGGTTAATCTCGCCAAGTATCTGATATTGCTTACCATTCATATAAAAGTATCCCATGCGCTGTCCACTTAATGCATACTGAAGTGTTTGGGCTATATTGCGTGTACTTACTCCTAACAGGGAGGCTTTATCTCGGTTAATCTCGATTCGGACTTCGGGCTTAGTAAATTTTAGATTTGCATCAGCCATTTGAAATACAGGGCTGTCATTTACTTCCTTCATAAATTTCGGAAGAAACTCCTCTAACTTTGCAAGGCTGTTTGCTTGTAATACATATTGTACAGGCATACCACCGCGACGTCCGCCGAATGTGGATTGCTGCTGCACAAATCCGCGGGCAAGGGTTTCTTTTCTTACTTCCGGTGAAAGCAGATCGGCAATTTCCATCTGTGAACGTTCACGGTCGGCAATATCGGGAAGCATAATAGTAATAAATCCGCTCGATCCCCAGGTACGGGTAGTAATAGCCTTTCGTTCGTATGCTATTGAATCAGCTATATATTCAAGTTGATCAGCAAAGTCACGAATAAACTCGAAAGTAGAGCCTTCGGGTCCTCTGATATTAATAGTGATCTGCGAACGGTCTTCTAGAGGTGAGAGTTCCGACGGTATTTTTTTCCAATATATAAAAATGAGCGTCAGCAGGATAATGACAACGGGTATTGCTGTCCATCGGTGGATGAGAAAGAGATTTAATCCTTTCTCATAGATATGATTGAGCCATACAAAGAATGGTTCGGTTTTGCGATAGAACCAGTTTTTCTTTTCCCGACGTTTGAGTAGCTTTGTTGCGAGCATTGGTGTAAAAGTCAATGCAACAAAAGAGGATATAGCGACTGATCCGGCAATGACGACACTGAATTCTTTAAAGAGTCGTCCCGTCATTCCTTCCATAAAGACTATGGGTAGGAATACGGCAATCAGTGTGATAGTGGTTGATATTACGGCAAAGAATATTTCTTTTGATCCTTCGATTCCTGCTTCCCTTGGAGTCATTCCCCGCTCTATGCGGACATATATATTTTCGGTTACAACTATTGCATCATCAACTACCAGCCCTACAGAAAGCACAATGGCTAGCATAGTAAGTACATTGATGGAGAATCCGGCGACATACATCACAAAGAATGCACCTACCAGGGATACGGGGATGACTACGGTAGGTACAAGTGTTACACGCCAGTCGCGCAAGAACATAAAGATAATAAGCACTACAAGAATAAATGCTACATAGATCGTTTCCTGTACTTCATAGATGGAAGCGCGGATGAACTGGGTATTATCGTATACCATTTCGATCGCTACGTCTTCAGGAAGGTCTTTTTCGAGCTGTGTGATACGATTATAGGCTTCGTTGGCAATGTCGATATGATTTGCTCCGGGCTGGGGAATGATTACATTAATAACCATCGGCTCACCGTTTCTTTTCAGGAAGCTCCGGATATCTTCAGGAGCCAACTCAGCATAACCTACATCTTTAAATCGAACAATATTCTTACCGCTTTCCTTGATGATCAGGTCGTTAAATTCTTTAGCAGTTGTCATAAGACCCATCGTACGGATGGATAATTCCATCGTATTTCCCTCGATACTTCCCGAAGGGAGCTCTACATTCTCTGCTTCTACTGCATTTCTGACATCGAGGGTTGTGACGCCATATCCGGCCATCTTAATGGGATCGAGCCAAAGACGCATGGAGTATCGTTTCTGTCCCCAAATATCGACACCACTTACATTTTGTATGGTTTGTAACCGTTCTTTCACAGTGAGTTCGGCTATTTCACTAAGTTCCATCAGTGAGCGCTGACTACTTCTGATACCTATCTGCATGATTGGAGTGGCATCAGCATCGGCTTTTGATACAGTAGGAGGATCGCAATCTCGTGGAAGATAGCGTTGTGCACGGGATACTTTGTCACGAACGTCGTTAGCGGCTGTCTCCAGGTCAACAGAGAGTTCGAATTCGATCGTGATACGGCTGTTTCCCTGGCTACTTACACTGCTCAGGGAACGTATTCCGGGAATCCCATTGATGTTTTGTTCGAGCGGTTCTGTAATCTGGTTCATGATAACCTCTGCATTTGCTCCCGGATAGGAGGTTTGTACAGAAATAATCGGTTGATCGACACTGGGATATTCTCGCACCCCGAGTGATTGATATCCAATGAATCCAAAAAGCAGGATTACAAGAACCATTACGGTTGAAAGTACAGGCCGCTTAATACTCAGTTCGGAAATATTTGCCATAGCTGCCTGTTATTAGTTAAGATTGTTAATAGAAACCTTCATCCCCGTACGAAGCTGCATAACTCCTGTTGTGATTACTGTATCACCGATATTTAGTCCGTCAAGTACTTGCACGCGACTCTCGGTTCGGAGTCCGGTTAAGATTTCTGTTGGTCGTGCTTCGCCGTCTTTATATGTATAAATAATATTCTTTCCCATCTCCGGTATAATTGCTTCGGAAGGGACTGTCAATGCGTTTTTAATTTCCTGTTTTAGTATCTCTATGGAAACAAAACGTCCTGCTACGATAGCCTCATCCTGATTTGGATAAAGGGCACGAACTTTTAATGTTCGGGTTTCAGCATCGATCTTACTTTCCACGGCATATACTTTTGCGGGATAGTTATAAACGTTACCTTGTGCATTTTCTATGAAGAAGTGGATATTTGTTCCTACTTTCACATCTGTCGAATGGATCTCATTAATTGAAAACTCGATCTTGAGAGGGGAAATCCGGGTAAGTCTTACGATCATCGTCGATGGGGTGGCATAAGCTCCTTCACTGACATATCGTAATCCGATAATGCCATCGAAAGGTGCACGAAGTTCTGTTTGTGCAATGTTGGCTTTAATCAGTTCGATATCAGCCATTAATTTTTCATATTCCGTTGTTACTTGTTCATAAGCTTCCTGACTAACTGCGTCTTTTTCGAGTAGCGTACGTTGACGGTATACACGATCTCTTGCCAGAGGGACTTCGGCTTCAAGCTTCTTGAGTTGTGCTTGAAGAGGTTTATCATTGATCTTTGCTAGTAGGTCACCTTCTTTTACATGAGTCCCTTCCTGAAAATAAAAGGCGATGATTTTTCCAGATGATTCAAAAGAAAGATCAACTTCTTCATCCGGAATAGTACTACCTACACTTACTATTTTATCTGAAAGAGGTTGAGGTTGTATTATTTCCGCATTGATTCCCAATATCTGAGTTCGTGAAGCCGGAAGTGCCGGAGGTGGTATGTCTGATGCCTGTTTTGATGTTGATATTCTTTCTTTGATTTTAGGATATACAATCATCCCGATAATAAGCAATATTATTACTACGATCAATCCCCACTTTACACTCTTCGTCATTTTTCTATCTGGTTTAGATGGTCATTCCCTGATTTATAGATATAGTCGCTGATTTTGACTACACGCAAAGTTAAAGGTTTAAAATGGAAAGAGAAAAAAATTGTTTGCATTAATAGATTTACACAGCTTCATTTACATATCTTATCATATTTTTACTATCTTTGTGAATAGCTCGGTTGTGTAGGATAAGATGTAAAAAAGGTAGAATGAAGAAGTTAAATCCATCTGGTTTCAAAAATTTCTTTACATCCTATTATGAGAGATGTTTTCTGTTTGCTAAATCATATGTCCACAATGATTGGGTAGCTGAAGATATTGCCTCTGAATCACTAATAAAGCTTTGGGAAATATCTAAAACACGTGAAATAGATAATCCTAAAACGTTATTATTTACTATGGTAAAAAATAAGGCACTTGATTATTTAAAACATGAAGTTATCAAACAAAATGTGTTTAACTCAATAATTAATTATAGTAAACGTGAGCTAGATATCCGTATTTCAACATTAGAAGCTTGTGATCCTGAAAGGATTTTCGAATCTGATATCCAAAAGATAATTAACAAAACTTTATCGAATCTCCCTCAACAAACCAGGGATGTATTTATTATGAATCGTTTTCAGAATAAATCAAAAAAAGAAATTGCCGAAAAAATGAGAATTAGTATAAAAGGCGTTGATTATCACATCTCGAAAGCCCTCTATAACCTTCGGGAAAGTTTACAGGATTACTTCTAAATTGTATATCGTTCTTTTATTTTTTGTTTTTTTAACACTCCTCAACTAGTAGCCTATTAATCTCAATCGTTTAACTTATGAAATAGAAATAAACCTAAACTTCTATTTACCATGAAACATGAATGATGCTTTACTGCAACTATATATAGAAGGGAAAGCTTCTCAAAAAGAGAAAGAAGAAATCACCAAATGGTTAGAGGCGGATGAAAGAAACATGCAATACTTCTTAACTCTTCGTTGTATTTATGACGTAACTTATTGGAGTGATGTAGACTCAGACTTCCCCAAAAAAGAAAAGAAATATAAGATATTCTACCAAATACTAACCATAGCGGCTTCATTCTTACTCCTCTTAGGCTGTTATCATTTCATGTATTTATCACAACTAAAACCTGATGAGCCGGTCATTTCCATGCAAACAATTTATGTTCCCGAAGGACAAAGAGCAGAAATAACATTAATTGATGGAACGAAAGTTTGGCTGAATGCCAGAACAAGTCTTACATTCCCAAACCAGTTTATTGGCTTAGAGCGTAAAGTTGAATTAGATGGTGAAGCTTATTTTGAAGTAAATCGAGATGAAACAAAGCAATTTATTGTTGATATGAAAAATTATCAAATAAATGTTTTAGGCACTGAATTCAATGTTAAAGCATATCATCAAAATAATCGTTTTGAAACTGCATTAATTAATGGTTCCATTGAAGTTTTATCCAATATAACAAATGAAAAGATTTTTTTAAAACCGAATCAAAAGGTTTCTGTTGAAAACGGGCAATTTGTAAAGACAGCTCTCCCTAATCTTGATTCATTTTTATGGAAAGAAGGTATTATTGCTTTTGAGAATGAAAGCGTAAAAGAGATATTTGAGAAGCTTCAACTTTACTACAATATACAAATTGATATGAAAAACCCGAAAATTCCGGAAGAACATTACACCGGAAAATTCCGAACAAAAGATGGTATCGAACACGTATTAAAAGTATTACAATTACGACACCAATTTGAATACATCAAAGATAATGATTCAAATACGATAGTTATTTACTAAAAATATATGCCCATGGATTGAAATCAGCCAAAAGAAAATCCCGGATTAAGATTGACCCTACTTTATCCGGTTGGAATTAATGACTTGACAATATCTTAAATCATTTATTATTAACCTCATTTATTATGAAATGTATGGAAAGAAAGTTAACTGAAAAAATCAGAGTATTATTCAAGCCACCTTTTCAACGATTATTACGAAAAATGGAAATAATTACATTTTCACTAATAATTATTGCAAGCGGCTCTTTTGCTACAGAAACCAACACGGAGATATCAAAAGTAAATATTGATGCAAAGGATATCAGTGTAAAAGAAGTCTTAAGCGAAATAGAGAAACAAACGGATTATTTATTTATATATAATCCAAATGAAATCAATTTAAATCAAAAAACATCATTATTGGCTAATAATAAAGAAGTAAAAGATGTTTTAAACAGTGTATTAAACAAAACCGGAATAGCATATGCAATTGAAGGTAATAGCATTATGCTAATGAGGCGTAATGAGGTATTACAATCTAATACAAAAAGAATTTCCGGTAAGGTAGTAGATGATAACGGCGAGCAAATCATTGGTGCTAATGTCATTGAAAAGGGAACAACCAATGGAACAACAACTGATCTGGATGGAAATTTTGTTCTGAATGTTTCTCAAAATGCCACACTCCAAATTTCATATATTGGATATGTGACTCAAGAAATCAGGATAACGAATCAAACTACATTAAATATAACATTAAGAGACGACAGTCAGGCGTTAGAAGAAGTAGTGGTTATCGGTTATGGTGTTGTGAAAAAATCCGACCTTACAGGTTCGGTATCATCGGTGTCAGATAAACAATTTAAAGATCAACCTGTAAAACGTGTTGAAGATATTCTTCAGGGGCGCACTGCAGGTGTAGAAGTCACAACTTTGAGCGGTATGCCTGGACAAGATATAAAAGTTCGTATCCGTGGTACAACCTCCATCAATAAAAGTAGTGATCCATTATATGTTGTTGATGGAATTGTTAGTACTGAAGGCTTGTTTGGTCTTAATCCCTCCGATATTCAATCTATGGAAATTCTAAAAGATGCTTCAGCTACTGCCATCTATGGTTCTCGTGGAGCTAATGGCGTAGTGTTGGTTACAACAAAAAGAGGAGAAGAAGGTCGTACTTCAATTATGTTTGATGCAAATTTTGGTATTTCTAATATGATGAAAGAATACGATATCATGAATGCATATGAATATGTACAAGCATTAAATGACATTCGGGGATCTTCGACTATTTCAGAGGCAGATTTGGAAGCTTATAAAAATGGGACTAAAGGGATTGACTGGCAAGACCTTATGACTCAAACAGGTTTTAGTCAGGATTATAAATTGAGTTTTTCAGGAGGTAATAAGACAAGCCGTTATCTGCTTTCAGGAAATGTGTTGGAAATGGATGCAATTACGATTACCACCAAATTTAGACGGTATAGTTTACGAGCAAATATAGACTCGGAAGTTAAACCTTGGTTAACTATATCTGCCAGATTAAATGCAGCCAGAACACATCTACATAATGGGGATGTCAGCCTATTAGAAACAGCAAACTTCTCTCCAGCTATGGAAATGAGAGATCCTGATTCAGGTGTATACTTAATGGACCCTTACAATTCAGTAGCTCAAAATCCATATGGGCATGTAAAGGTGAACTACAGAGATGATAACAGATATTATCTGAATGGAAATGTAACATTGCTATTTAAGCTGATGGAAGGCCTTACCTTATCAACACAAGGTGGATATAACTATATGCATAGGCCTTACTATATGTTCAAATCGGCATTATCTGGACCAGGTCAGATCAATGGTATGGAAAACAGAAGTAGAATGTATCGGTACTGGCAAAACACTAATATATTAACTTACAATAAAGCTTTTGGAGATCACAATTTAACAGCGACTGCCGTATGGGAGTTAAGTAATAATAAGTATTCAGATTTAAGAGTAGAGGCGTCAAACTTAGCGAATGAAAGTGTAGGCTATTGGAATATAGCAAATGCTTCAACCCGCACCCCAACTAATGAATATTCAGCAGAAAGTATAGTGTCAGGAGTTGGCCGTATCATGTATAATTATAAAGGTAAATATCTGGTGACCGGAACATTCAGAGCGGATGGTTCATCCAAATTCCAGGGTGATAACAGATGGGGATACTTCCCTTCAGCATCGGTAGCTTGGGATGTGGCCAGGGAAAATTTTATGGCAGAACAGAATATCTTCCAGCAATTAAAACTAAGAGCCAGTTATGGTATCACCGGTAACCAGGCTATTGATCGTTATAGCACATTAGGTATGTTAAAAGCTCAGAGTTACGGATGGGGAACAGCTAATCCATATACAGGATATTGGGGAGATGTGTTTGCCTCACCTAACTTAACATGGGAGAAAACCTATCAGTATGATATAGGTTTGGATGCAAGCATATTAGATGGAAAAATAAGCTTTGTCTTTGACTGGTATACAAAGCAAACCAAAGATCTTCTTTTCGAAAAGAAGGTACCAATGTATAATGGAGGTGAGAAATTCTGGGTTAATGAGGGGGAAATTAAAAATACCGGTTTTGATATAGGTATAACAGCATATCCTTTAAGTAACAACAGTGAATTCACTTGGGAAACCAGTTTTAATGCGGCTTATGTGAAAAACGAAATTATTGATCTAGGTGGTCAGGATTTTATTACAGATGCTACCATGAGTGATTATGGAGGTTCCATGCAGATTATGAAACCAGGTTATCCTCTTGGTTCATTTTATGTATATAAATGGGCAGGCTTTGATGACAAAGGCGCTAATCTCTACGAAAAAGCCAATGGTGATTTGACCACCAATCCTGCGGCTGAAGACTTATACGTTACAGGACAAGGATTCCCTAAATGGACATTTGGCTTTAATAATATGTTTAGTTGGAAAAACTGGACAGCCAGTATCTTCTTCAATGGTGCGGCTGGAGTTGATCGTTTGAATTTAACACGCTTTGCCCTTGCTTCTCAAACAGGTAGATTCAGATTTATCTCTCTCCGTGACTCTTATTACAAAGGTTGGGACAAAGTAGAAAATAAATCGAAAGCCGAGTACCCCAGTCATACCAATCCGGATACAAAATATTATGGCAATTCCGACAATTGGTTAGAAAATGCCAGTTTCCTAAAATTAAAGAATATCAGTATTGCTTATACTATACCAAAACACATTACACAATATTTTGATATTCAAGTATCAGTAAGCGCTCAAAATTTGTTTACCATAACAGGTTACAAAGGGCTGGATCCGGAAGGTTATAATTCATATTCTGGTATAGACCAAGGAGTTTATCCTGTTCCACGTACATTTAGTTTTGGAGCCAAATTAACTTTTTGATCATTAATTAAGGATATTTTTTAATAAAATAAATTATGTGTATGAAAACAACAATATATAAAACGTTTAAAGTATTGTTACTGGTATTATTGGCGTCATCAACAATTTCCTGTGATGATTTCCTGACGGAAGACCCTCGAGGACGATTAGCAACACAAACTTTCTTTTCAACAAAAAGTGATTTAGATGCATCATTAAATGCACTTTATTATGTTGTTGCAGATGCTCAACATGCAAATCACCACACAGGAACCAATCTTACTGTTGGTGAGGATATCTCTACTCATCCGGCCAGCAATAAACTACCATTAAGAGAACATGATCAATTTAACGTGGGTTCTAATAATCAATGGATGTCTTATTTATGGACTCAGCGATGGAAAATTGTTAAGGCCGCTAATTTTATCATTAATAATGTAGAAAGGACACCCGACGTCTCGGCTGCAGAAATTGCATCGGCCATTGGTCAAGCAAAATATTGGCGCGCGTATGCTTATTTTTATATGGTAACAACATGGGGGCCTGTGCCTGTGATGCTGGAAGAAGAAATAAATTATGAAGCATCTTTAGTTTCCGAAGAAGAAATCTATAAACTCATTGTTGAAGATTTGAAATACGCAGAAGCGAATCTTCCCGTGCAATATACGAAAGAACCTTATGCCAGAAATGGGATGAATATAGCTGTAAGTCAAGGAGCAGCTAAAGCCTCATTAGCATATGTATATATGTGTATGGCAGGTTGGCCATTAAATAAAGGGAATGAATACTATCAATTGGCAGCCGGCAAGGCTAAAGAAGTCATTGACGGAGTAGATAGTGGTACTTATTATTACAGATTATTAGATGAATATTGGAAAGTATATTCTTGGGAATATAACGATCAGAATCCGGAAGTTTTACTAGGCGTCTATTACAACCGTGATAGAAGAGCCAATATGTCTACTGTTACGGATTTTTTACAGGACATGATACAAGGCGGTTGGGGTGATACAAATGGTGAAATTAAATTTTGGAAAGAATTTCCAGAAGGACCACGTAAAGAAGCATCTTATTTTCCAAAAATTATGAGGAATGATGGTGTATTGTATGATTGGTGGTATGATACTGATCCTCCTTCCCGAGATGTAGTGGCTCCTTGTTTCATCAAATCAGCAGAAGGTTATACACGGGGTACAGAGTTTGAATACGACGATCCAAGACAAATTTCATCAAGTGGTGAAAAGATGCATCAGGTAATCCGGCTTTCCGAAGTATATTGTATATATGCAGAAGCTGTAGGACGTTCAGGACAAGTAAATGCACAGGCAGTAGACGTGCTAAATAAAGTGCGTAACAGAGCTGACGGAAAAGAATCAAATATCTATTCTACCAACATGACTCCTGAGCAATTAGCTGAAGCAGCATATAATGAACATAAATGGGAAATTGGTGGATACTACTGGGGAGGATTAACTTCTGTAGCACGTAATATGTTCCGTATGTATCGTTATAAAGATCACTTCGAATTCCGTGTTAGAAATCCGGAAATTGAAGTGGCACCTGGAGTTTTCAGAAAAGAAAAAGTAGAAGTATCCGGCTCCTGGAGTGACGATAAAATGTACATTCCTTATCCATATGAAGATGTGATTTTGAATCCGAATCTGAAACGATAAAGAATATCTGAATTTAACGAATCGAGGGCTTATGCCCTCATTCGTTATAGATTTTTCACCTTGGAATGAAATACAATTAACTAAAAGAAATACCATGAGTTACAAATCACCTATTCGAATTATAATCATTTCATTATTCATTGTTGGTTTATCAAATTCAGTGATTGTGGGGCAAAACCTTGCCGGTTTCGATGTGAAAACGGATAAGTTAGACAACTCAATCATTACAAACAAAATCAATTTCAATGGATATACAAACTACTGGCATGACACCTATACCAACTGGTTTCGGTATGGTAATCTATTTAAAATAGCCATGCCCGAAGTTCAATCCACGATCTTACAAAGCAAAGTGGATATCGCTGATGACTTAGGTCTTCCGGGATTAGTAATGCAAGAAGGATTTATCTCAAATCTGTTTGCGAATTCATATAAGACACTCGAAAATCCTGATGCCAATCAATTGCAAAGTGCTGTACAGGGAGGCAACACATTGGTTATAACCAACCCAACAACAGAAGTCGGTCGTATGCTTGAAGAGAAAGCGACTTCTGCATTTGAATGGACAAAAACCTTAGGAAGTCATCAATTCAAAACTATTAATCTGGAGCCGGTAAAAGCGTTTTACCTTGTAAACGGTTCAAAAACCTTATTTATAATATCTTCTACATCGCCGGAACAAATAAAAAAACTACAGGAGCTAATTAAAAATGCTAAAGAAGTAGTTGATAAATATCAGTTACATAAAGGCCTTTTTGGCGCTTCTTCTCTATTAAAAAGTGTCACGATCCAACAAGGGCATCCTCTAGAAGTGATCGGTATTGGTATGAATGAAGGCAATTCGTGGTTTATTTTTGATGGTTACATGGATTTCCTTGCTCAAAAAGAATTAGAAGATTGGGTAAAAGAAATTAACCTGCCGATAGTAGCCGAAGTAGGTTTTTCACCTATATACGGATGTACTGACTATGAAGGATTACAGGTTCAGGATATGCCTACAAGAGAATCCTGGATAGAATATGCCAAAAAGAAAAACGGATATGTGTTCCATAGAGTATATGATCCGGGATCTGAAAATTATAAATACGATGGTGTCATAGTAAACGAAGGAAACAAAGAACAAATAGATAATGAAGATGTTCCATTTATCAATCCAACCGGCTACCTGAGTGGCAATCTGACTTCCTCAATGGTCTTATTCATCGAAAAAGGCAAACCTTTATCTAATAAAACCATTTGGGATGCAATAATAAATAGGAAAGAAGTCGCTGTACTTAAGAATGCGGTATTCATGGGACCGGCTAAATACCGTCATACCATTGGATTGCTCTATCTGGATAAAGACTATCTGGAAAATTATTACAATGATAAGTTAGACTTAAAAGCAGAAGTAGATAAGTATAACCTGATTGTTACTGTAAAAAATTACCATCCAGCCTCTGTTTCTGGCAAATTGGAAGTCATCACCTCTTCATCAGTAAAAGTAAACAATCTGCCGGGCAACATCACTTTGCAAAGCGGAGAAGAGAAACAATTCAGTATACCTCTCGAACCTGATAAAAACGCTATGGGTAAGACAAATCCTGTTGCAGTAAACTTTATTTCGGGAGAAAAGACAAAGAAAACACTTGCGATGCTGGATCTTCCTCCAGCTATTTCGGCACATCAACTACTCTATGCCCACGCTCCTGAAGTGACCTATCCCGTAACAATACATAACTTCACAGAAAAGAGCAGTTTCCCTGTCGAAGTTTCCGTATTTAAGAAAGGAGATACAAGGAAAGCGATCCATACCCAAAAGAAAACATACCAGGTAGGAACAGCTTCATTCCAGGAACAAACTTTCCAATTAAAGGTCACTCCAGGTAATTATATTGTAAGAACAAGCGCTTTAGACGTCGTCTCAGAAACCCAATTAGGTGTAGGAAAGGCTGAAGGTAAACCATATGTTTATGAAATAGACCTGAATGGTGACGGAATTAATGAATACCGTATGGAAAATGACTCCGTTCAGATAACATTACTTAGAACCGGAGCACGCGTGATTGAATACATCATCAAAAGCAAAAACGACAATGTATTTTACAAAGGATGGCCGGAAAAAGTAGATGACCACAGAAGGCCGTATCGTATGAGAGGTTATTATCCATATGGAGGTTTTGAAGATTTCCTTGGACAAGGAAGTATGGAAATGCATCGTGTATATAATGCAAAAATCACCAAACAAGAGGGGGATTATGTCCAAGTAGAAATGGATGCCGAATACTATGGTAATACAATCAAGAAAATCTTTACCCTTTATGGCAACACACCACTAGTCGAAGTCAGGTTTGCATTGGTATTCAAGGATAAAGATGCAAATGTACTGGGGCCGCAGCCTATTCTGGAATTAGGGGAAGTACATGGAACAGAAGATGTATTTACCATCCCTACAATGGATGGATGGAAAGAGTTTAGGAAAAAAACAGAAGATCATTATGGTCAAGCCTTTCAAATTCAGGAAGGATGGAATGCAGGTTACGATACTAAAGAAGACATTGGATTTGTCGGAGCATTCCCTGTCGAACAACCTATTTTCCTACATATGTGGATGAATCTTCCACATAATAGGGATGCACCTCATACATATGCAGAATTCCAACCATGGACACCCATTATCCAGAAGAGTACGATGTACTTTAGTTATTACCTCTGGGCAGAAGGGGGAGACTGGAAAAATAGCCTTGAAGAATTGCGAAAAAGAAATCTGATTTCCGTCAGAAAAGCCAATAATGACAAATAAAAATATACAGTATGAAGAAGATTATTTTTTATTCAATGTTAATCTGTTGTTTCATGATGTCATCCAATGCGTATGCACAAAGCAAAAACAAAAGTCAGACATTAAAGATTAATCATGCGGAATTGGGATATCCGGTACCTGGTATACCTTTCTATCATTTCAAAGCAGAGCTCGAACTGTCGGAACCATCTATCATGGAAGTCGAAGCTATTGTTAACGGAGATACCCTGCGTTTCGTCAACTTATACCGAGGCGATGTAGTAGAAGATGTAAACAGGCCGGGATTTATTCATAGACCCCCCTCCGGCTATGCACTTTCACAAGACAATAGTTTATATCAAAAACCACTGATAACCGGTTGGGTAAGATGGGAACCCGGGAAATCATACAAGCTTGATGTCAGAGTAAGGTTGAAAAAGTCAGCCAGGCCTTCCCCCAACGATAAGTTTGTAACCGCAAGCGTAACGCTGCAGGCACCATCAGGTTCACCAGTATTTGATATGGCATGGAAAGGATACAAATCCATCGTCGTAAGCGAAACAGCCGGTATCAATCGCAAAAACGAGCCGGTAGAAGTACTACTTCCCTTCTACCCTGATGAAGTTACAGATCTGAAAAGAGAAATTCGCGTGATGGCTGTCGATCCCAAAAATTACAGCCTCACTGAAGTACCCAGTCAGGTATTTGAAATAAGAGAATACCTGGAAAAAGATGATCTGGCACCCTTAGCAGAAGGAGAACCCAAAAGACACATCCCTCTCTGGATGCCTACCACCACCTGTAAAGTGGCCTTCCTGGCAGAAGTTCCGGCCAAATCGAGCAAAGTATTCCTGATCTTCTACAATAATGATAAGGCTATGGCCGAAACCTATGTATCAGATCTTCGGGTACAAGGCGAACTCCCCGGACTGACTATAGAAAATGATCAGCTGAATGTGGTACTACATCCACAGTCAGGACATATCGATCAGATCACGTTAAAGTCATTACCAGACAACCCGCTCTATCACCGTATGGAAACAAACGGCGCTTTACACTGGAATCCCGGCATTTATGTTCCTCCACGTCCCTGGACCCATACAGCCGACTGGAAGCATGATCAGAACATGCATTCTATATCAGGTCCCGTACTGGCTACAGGAGAATTCTGGGGAGATATGCGCCATATGACAGAAGCCTCTGCTTCCGTGCGTTATGACTTCTATCCTGGCGTTCCTTATTTCATGGCTACAACCAATATGCGTATCAACGAAACCGTACAAACACTGGCATTACGTAACGCGGAGATCGTAATCAAGCGCGAACTGATAACACACGCCGCCTGGTATGATGTAATCAGTGATAAAGTAATTACCTATGATGTACTGAATATGGCCGACCTGACCGACCTGAAAATGGAAGCCGATGTTCCCTGGATCACCTTCTATAATGAAGAGACCGGTATTGGTTTTGCCGGCATCAGTCTTGAATATTCCAACGCATCCCTCGAATCAAGATTAAGCCTTCTGAATCCTTATCTATACATTACCGGCGGCCCATGGATTTATTGGACACGAGCTCTTTCCTTAAGTTTCCTGGCTTCTAATATGCAACAAGTTATTCCTGCATTAAAAGGAAGCATGTTTACTGAAAAATGGGCATATCTGACTTACAAAATAGACAAAGACATCCCCTATAAACCGGTTTTGGAATGGAAAGATAAACTGACCAGCCCTTTAAGAGTCCAATTAGTAGAAGAAGTAGACAAACGAGTATCCAGATCATTAGTAGAAGTATATATGGACGACGGCAAAAGCGGATGGGAAGAACGCGAAACCAGTAACCATTAACTATTTACAGTGGTGTTTTTATATATAAAAGGTGGCTTATCGGCCACCTTTTCCATTTACTATTCACATACCTCCATATGTTTTTCAACGGTTGAGTATCCTAAATACAAATAAGTAATGAACCATTTTCTGTTTGAGGTACCTCAAATCCGATTTAGACGTACCTCTAAAATAATTTTGACGTACCTTAAAATTAATTTTGAGGTACCTCAAACAAATTTTTAATATACTTGAATTTAAATAAACGTTTACTATACTTGGAATAATTATGCTAATCATCAGGAAATAAATAGCCGTACAAATTGTATAAAACAAGGTGTATGATTAACTTTGTATTAAGATGAAATGGTTTCTATATATACTAATGTTATTCATTCTGTCGGCATGTAAAGAAAAAGAACCCTCACTTTATTTCGAGCTGAAAGACATCAATGAACTGACCCTGGCCGAAGTACGTGTAGAAAAAACCTTTATTATCGACGACCCCGATATCCAATTTAAAGAAATAGGTTCACGATCCGGCATATTTATGGATATGGTAGATTGGATGAAGAAAAAGACCTCTGTAGGTAAACGTATCGGAGTATATTCCTTCGGCACTTACTATTCTGCTTATATGAATCTGAATAAACTTACGGAAGACGATATTATTCTTGACCGGAAAAAGAAACAATGCACACTCATTCTCCCTCCTATTGAAATAAAAGAATGGGGACGCGACTTTGAAGTAAAGACAGAACATGAGCGGGTGACTATATATCGGAACAGACTGACCGCCCAGGAAAAAGCAAAAGCGAAAAATGAAGTCAGTAAAATACTCAAAGAAGAAATAGAAAAAAACAGCCGGTTCAAACAAGAACTTATCAATAACGCAGAAGAAAAAGCCCGTTCCTATTTCAGTACCTTATTAACGAACTGGGGATATCAATCGGAAATCCAATTCAGAAAAAGTTAACCTATGGGAAGGATAATACGAAAATGGTTGATAAGAGGTATCGGGGTTATTATCATGATAATCCTGGTTGTAATGGCTTTCCAAAAGAGGAATACTCCTGAGATCAGATCACTTTCCGCGAAAGTTGAAGACATCAGAAAAGCTGTTAAACTGTCAACTTTAGACATTACTACTGAAGAGATTTTCCGTGACACAATAAATTATAAAGGTGTAGTATCAAGGGTAAAAGCAAGAGTATATATTAGTTTTGATATAGAGAACATGCCGATGGCCGAACAGGGAGATACATTAATAGTGCAACTTCCTCCGGAAATTATAGATATCTATGAATCAACCGACGACGGATACCAGGTATTGGATGTCTGGATTCTCTGGTATCCTGAGCATTTTACCGATATCCCTCTCACCTCAGCTGAAGAAAACACCATAAAGGCAAGGCTAAAAGGCCGGATCAGAGAAGAGATGTATAAGAAAGGATATGTCACTCAAGCCCGTTCAAATGCCATACATTCGCTAAGCTCTTTATTCTCTAGTTTTAAAGACCATATTATAATTATCGACCATTACCCCGATGGCTGGAAAGATCAACAAGTACCCCCTTTCTTTTCTGAAAAACCGTTAATACGACCTCAGTAAACCACCAAAAAATATAGGGTTTATACTAATCATTTTGTCAACTGTATTTCAATATTCATCACTCCACTCCAAGGGTCACCGGCCATTAGACTTTCATGGATGGATAACCGGTAATGGCCGTTCTGTGGAAGTTGATATTCTACATCTCTACCGAAAGGGCCATCCATGGTACCATCAGGCATGAATATTTGGCTAAATCTTATGTTAGCTATAGAATCAGGTGAAGACAAATGTCCGGACAGTTTTTTATATCCTTTTGACTGAAAGTCTATGTAAATGGTTTGGCCTTCTTGCTTTTGGGTTCTGACGAAACCTTTTCCATCTACCAGATTGATCCTTATTATTCCAGAGTCGTTGGGTAGTATGATCTGCTGTTGATTAGTTGTCGACTCAACAACTTTTCCTTCCAAATTAGGCGTATTTGTTCTTTTATCCATTTTGCAGCTGAAATTCAGCATACATATTGAAAAGAATACTAACAATAATTTATTCATCGTTCTATTATTTCAAAAGATTTGGGATCGGCGAATCATCTCTTTATCCTTTAGATTATTTCATTCTTTTCCTGATTCAGTCAGTTTATCAAGAGCCTCTCTGCTGAGTTTCATATCTACAGCTTTCAGGATATCTTTCTGTTCCGGTTTAGACATGCTGGCTATCGGAGCAGTAACAGATGGATGAGCTATCAACCAAGCAATTGATATTTGAGCTGGAGTAGCATTGTATTCTTTGGCTACTTCTTCCAGAGCATCTATTATTCGCTTACCACGATCATTCATATAATTATTTACAGCTCCTGCACGATCACCTTTTGCATCTTCACCGAATTTATATTTTCCGGTAAGGAAACCGCTAGCCAAGGCCTGATAAGGAACTACCCCTAATTCATATTCTTTTGCTAAAGACTCATATTCAGTCTCAAAAACTGAGCGGTCATACAAGTTATATTGTGGCTGTAGACAAATATATTCAGGGAAACCATTCTCACGACTTCTTTTTATTGATTCTTCTACACGGCAAGCACTCATATTTGAAGCGCCTATATAACGAACTTTTCCTTCTTTAATCAATTGAGCATATGCCTCAAGTGTTTCTTCAATAGGTGTACCCGTATCGTCGTAATGTGTGAAATAAAGATCGATATAATCAGTTTGTAAACGACGAAGAGATTCTTCCGCCTGTTGTAAGATATAGTCTTTTTTTAATCCCCTACTCGAACGTGATATCTGTGCTCCCACTTTAGTAGTAAGAACTATATCTTTACGATTACCTCTTTTATTGAGCCATTTTCCAATTATGGTTTCCGATTCACCTCCTTCGTGTCCTTCTGCCCAAACTGAATAAACATTCGCTGTATCAATGAAGTTGAAGCCTGCATCTAAATAGATATCTAAAATCTCAAAAGATGTTTTTTCGTCCGCTGTCCACCCGAATACATTTCCTCCCAAATCGAAAGGATAAACTTCAAGTCCTGATTTTCCTATTTTTCTTTTTTCCATTTTCTATACATTATTAGTGTATCCCTAGAAACAAATTAATAACAGAAATGTTGAGTCTTGAACAAACAAATATTATGAAATAAGAGTCTTAATACTACTATTTCAAATCTTTTTTAGCAGAGATTTGGGATCAATTAGTAAGAAAATCCAGGTAAATTGTTTGGAGGCGTTTGCGGAGATGTTTTACAGCGTAGTGTTTGCGAGATAAAAGGGTATTAACAGATATTTCGGAGGCTTCAGCTACTTCTTTGACGGGTAGCCCTTCGAGTTCCGTCAGTTCGAAGGCCTCGCGTTGTTCAGGTGGTAGTTCAGACAGAGCGGCTTCTAGTTCTTGCCAAACAATGGAACGCATATATTCCGTTTCGGGTGTAGAGGATTCTCCTCCAAACAGGATTTCCGAGAAGTCGTTCAAGATAGTATCTTCGTCGTCGTATCTAACAGTAGGAAGTTCTTCTTCCTGTTTCTTTTTGCCTTTATTAATAATGGTATTGCGTGCCACCCGATATAGCCAGGCAGAAACCTGCTCAATAGGATTGAGCGTATTATCAAAAGCCTTTGCCAACTGGTAGAATACATCCTGGAGAATATCTTCCGCATCTTCCTTATTGGAGACTTGCCCTCGTATAAAGGATCGAATGCGGGGCTGATATTCGGCAAAGAGCTTATCTACATCCTCTTTTGGGGGTTGCTTGCTCATTGCTCTTTGTTGGATTCTCCGTTATCATCTATATCAAATCTGCCTCTTCCGAAAGGTCCTCCAAAGCCGAATTGTTTACGCCGATTGATAAACTCTTTACGCTCTTCAGGTGACATTTTCATCCATTTTTCATGTATTGGATTACTGTGTGCACCGCGCATTCCTCCACCCATCATCATTCTATGGCCTAGTCCGAAACCACCGAAAAGGATACGAGCAAGAACAAATAAACCTAATGCTTGCCAAAAACTGATAACTCCCAGACCAAAAATTGACGGTATTAGCAGATTCCACAATACCATTATTACAGCAGTAAATGCTGCTAATAATACTATACCCCAAAGGAAGATAAATCCATGCTTTGCTTTCTTTTTCATATTTTTTCTTTTAATATATTATTACGAAGATAATTTATTAGAGTGAAAGGAGAAGAGAAAAAAAGGACTCTCTCCTCCCCTCTCTCATTTAATGGTGCATTCGTCCGAAAAAACCGCCACAGTGTTCCATCCTATGCATGAATGCTTCTTTACGTTCTTTGACAAATGCTTCTTTTTCTTCAGAACTCATTTTCATCCACGCTTCACAACGACTATTAATGTCTTCTACAGAGAAGTGGTCTTCAGGATGCTCTATTGCTTCCATTCGTTTATTCATCATCTCCAGTTTTTCCTCATCAGTCATCTTAGACCATTCTTCACGAAACTTCTTTCTTGCATCTCCACCGAAATGTCTTCTTCCAAAGAATCCCATTTCAAAATCTTTCATATTCATAATTCTTTTAGTTTTATATTTCTACTTTTTAATAATAATCTCAGAGAGCTCTCTATTAAGGTAGACAACTGTGACAAAGAAATATTTTAAATGATGGTAAAAAAAATTATAATATTCCCTTTGATTCAAGTATAGATTCTATCTTTTCCCAGTCTACAAAAGGTTTTTCGCTTAATGTTTTATCTATTTTTAAAGGACAACCGACTGCAGAATCGTCGATATAAAGATGGGCAAATACTTTAGGGCTTCTTGAGAACCTCCATTGTACCGGATTACGGTTTATCCCGAATAAGGGTATACCATAAGCCTGAAACCAGACTTCGGCATCCGAGAGTTCTTTACCCGAACGGATAGTAAAAAGTATTAACTTGTTCCCTTTATTTACCAAGCGGAGTAAAATCGACGCAGCCCCGATGTCGTTTCCGACTTTCGGGTATTCATCAGTTACACAGGTTCCGTCGAAATCAATGGCTATAAACATGGAGTTTTATTTAATCATAATCGGAAAAGCTATTAATTTGTTCCCAGCCTTTCTTAATGTTTTCTTCTTCAGTCTTTTTTTTCAATCCTATCAATTGTTTGAGGTTATCAGATATGTTGACTTCCCGTTGAAGAGGATCTTTTCGTTCAGAACTGAAATTAGTATAATGAAAAACGTATGCCGTATAGTTGTCGGACTTTTCTTTATTCGTTTTCCATATCATATATTTCTGCACCATAATTTTGGAGCCCATTATTTTTTTATATACATCCCGTACTAGTAATTTGCTCTTAGGCATTTCTTCGGTTCTAACCAGTAAGTCTATAGCTTCTCTGTCTTCCGGTTCGGAGTTAGATATATCTTCTACTTGGGTCAACCTGACGTCTGAAGAATCGGCTTTTTTATCATCTCTTATACGTTGAAAAACAGGTGCGATAAAGCTGAAACCGTCTACAGTGGAATTTAACTTGTAAGCTTTGTTTTCTATTTGAAGCACTGAATTAGTTATCTTTCCATTGTATGTTTCATAGATTACATCATTTACTTCAACCTCCATTACTGTCTTGGGTTTGATCATACGGAAAGCGACAAAGTTGGAATCGGTTTCGATGTATTCGGATGGGATTATATCTTTTGTGAATTTCTTATATAGTTCTGTTTTCAGCTTTTCACTCATTCCACCGCCAATATGGCCTGCTACTTGATAAAGTCCTTCTTCGGGCATCAATGCTCCCAGAAGTGTCCGTACTTTTCCTTTTTGCTCACCTGTTCCTTCAGTGAAACCAATCACTACCAAATCTATATTATGGCGTGGTTTGATTTTGAAAACAAACGGCATGGCGCTCCGTACCACCAGGCCTTCGGTAAATTCTTCATTAATCCATTTGCTGAAGATTTCTTTTACTTCCTTATTAGTAGGGGCAATCTCCATATCTACAGGATGAATCTTTTCTCCTCCAGATAAGATCTCTTTAAGTTTTTTAATCGTATCTTTATATGTGTCGGGCTTAAATGGCTTATTATCCAGTTCTAAAATATCAAATGCTGCCAACCTCAATTTATTTATATCATCTTTGCCTGCCAATACGCTCATCAGGTCGCTTGTACGTGTGCGTTTGTTTTTCTCATACACGTATATCTCAGCCGGAATAATAGCTTCTTTAACTCCTGCTTTCGAAAGTATTTTTGCTGCTTCATTGATGCAGGGAATGCCACGCCTTACTCTTCCAGAACGATTGATAGTTACTGCCACCTTATTCTCAAAGAAGATAATAGCATATTCACCATCGTATTTGCGAGTCACGTAATACTCTTCTCCTCCAAGACGTTGATCAATCTGATTTTGATTTATTGAGATGAATTGTTTTAGGAAATTCTTTTTATAGTTGGCAGCTTTCATTTGTGATTCAGTATCGATCACATCGCCTTTTCCCTCTTCATAACTATTGATCTTTCGGAATTTTTTATCATTTAGTTTCATTTTCCAAAGGTTTTAATTCAATATCCGTCAGATGTAATACCAATAAATAACGGTCTTCCTTTACTCTGCCTTCCAGAAACCCCCGGTAAGGTTCACCGCCTCTTGTCAATAAGATCGGTTCGTTTCCTTTTTTACCTGCTCCAATAAGGACAACCGAATTTTGTTCCTGCAGTTCTTTTGCCATGTTGTATAGAAAATCAAACGTTACTCCATTAATATGGCGTAATTGGTATTTTCGCGTAAAGACAAAACGGCGGACAGCTTCTTCTTTCGGGAACATTTTATCTGTCCATTTTAAAGGAATCTCAACATTTATATTTGCAGGCACCCTGTTAAGATCATGCCTTTCCTTTTCCGTTCCGTCTTTGTTGTAAATTACTTGATAGAGATTCAGACTATAGGCAATCCGATTATTTTTATCAACATATAATTTATGGGTGCGATGGAGGATTTTACCGATTATTTCCATGTCTATCTCAGGATCGGATTCAATTATGGCTTCAGCTACATCTGTTAATGTTCCATATTTTTCCAATAATATGGATTCTTCCAAATTAATAGTAGATCGTAGCACCTTTATATTCATTCTCTCTTTCCCATCTGGAAGTACCCATCGTATAGGCTGTGTCTTTATTTCAGCTTCGAATACAATCTGCGCATCACGCCCCCTGTCATTGGATATATTCATTGCTCTCATATCATATCTTATTTAAAATCTAACATCGAGAAATCAAGATCATTATCATCTTCAATCTGGAAGGAGTCGTCTTCCGTATCATCCATATTTCCACAATCGCCAAAACAGAGCATTTCGAAATGATTAAGCATTCCGATTAACAGAAATACCTTACCTTCAGACACTATCAAAAAAGCAGGAGTCCCTTCATAATTATCCAGATAACTATATGAAAAAGTATAAATATCCTTGCCTATTGCTTTAATTAAGCCTTCGTCTGTTTCAGTCAACAGGTAGAAGTCGGTAATACTATAATCAAGAAATTGTTCTATTGTAACTTTTTCTTTCAGTTCAATCACCGTATTGTAACTAGATTGAATTGGTTTAGCTAGAGAACCGTCTTCTGTAACAGCGATCAGTTCAGAACGTTCTACCCACTCGTTTTTTGGTGAGAGGATTCCTTGTCCGGTTCCTCCTTTGGGTATCAGAACGCTTCCGGATTCATCTGTACTGATCAGCTCACACGGATCCCCATTATCATCTAAAGCAAGTATTTCCACCCATCCGTATAATTTCTTTCTATCAATCTTTTGAACGAATGTGGTATATTCTTTCTTTCTGATTTTAAAAGTAAGATTTCTTGGCATATTCTTTTTTATGATTGTTCGGTAGGTTTACCCGGATCAGCGTTCCTATAACAGAAATCAGACCGGACGATAATATGGTATGTATACGATCAGCCAGTTGAGCATATCGATTGTATCAGGCGTTAGGTCCAAGGATAGATAATGCACCATCGACTGTATATGTACTTCCGGTTACATATGAACTAGCATCAGAAGCAAGGAATAAGGCTACATTGGCTACCTCTTCCGGTTTACCTCCCCGATGGAAAGGAATAATACTGTTGGACTTTTTCAATTTCTCAGGATCATTTATCACTTTTTCGTTGATGGGAGTCAGTATCATACCAGGTGCAATATTATTGACGGTCAGTTCCCTGTCTGCTAGTTCGAGTGCCATCGTATACGCCAAGTTACGCATACCTGACTTAGCTACATTGTAATTGGCATTCCCTGGTACATTTACATATTGATGAATTGAGGTTACATTAATAATACGACTACCTTTATAAGTTCCGTACTTCTTTTTGATCTGTAAAAATTCACGACTACAAAAGAATGGGCCATATAAATCTACTTTTACCACTGTATCCCACTGTTCCGTAGTCATGTCCTCAACTGGAGTCTGACTGCCGTTTATTCCTGCATTGTTTACCAGGATATCAATATCTCCAAAATCATTTTCAAGAGCCGAAAAGAAGTGTTTAATTTCTTTTTCCTCCGCCACATTCACCTTATAGGCTTTTGCTTTGCCGCCATTATTTTCTATTTCTTTTACAACCGCTTTCGCCCGGTCTTCTCCGGAATTATAGGTTACGACTACTTGGGCTCCTTCTTTTGCAAATAAAATCGCAATAGCCTTTCCTATACCTGAACTCGAACCAGTTATAATAGCCTTTTTTCCTTTTAAAACATTCATCTTATTTCATTTATTAAATTATTATTGTAATTTTTCCTTCATTTTTCCATTTTCCATTGCTAGGTGATTTTCAAACGGAAACGTTTTTCCATTTTATAGAGATATTTAATCTTTAGTATAATATCTACCATAAACAAAAGATAGCATACGTTTGTTTGTTGTAAAAAGAATTTGATTATGAAAGGTAATATGATAGAAAAGGAAAGCGTAGATAAAGACGAACTTTCTATAACAGATGAATTGAGAAAAGAAAAAAAGGATAAAAAAGATCAGGAGATAACTATATTTCCACAAAAAATACAGGATCCTTCTGTAGATCAACAAAATCCAATGGGAGAAAAAATAAAATAACATTCATATCTTTCTGCTAACTCATTCTTTAGTTAAATTGAGCAAAAAACATAGCCATCTTCGAAACTAGCCATCACAATATTGGTTCATTTCGAATATTTCTAACTAAAACTAACAAATTGCCAATTTCGGATTATAATAAAGAAATATATAATAAAGCAGCTAGTGCTCCTCCGCAAAGCGGTGCCAAAATAGGTAACCAGGCATAACCCCAGTTACTGTCGCGCTTGTTTTTAATGGGTAAAATGGCATGAGCTATTCGCGGGCCCAAATCACGTGCGGGATTAATAGCATATCCAGTTGTTCCCCCCAAAGACATACCTATAGCCACAATAAGTATAGCTACAGGTAATGGCCCAGCGATTTCTGCTCCTGAAGCATAAAGTATACCAAATACTAACATAAAGGTACCAACCACTTCACTTAAAAAGTTTGAAAATAAGCTCTTGATTGCAGGTCCAGTACAGAATACACCTAACTTGGCATCTGCATTATCTTCTTCATCAAAATGAGGTTTATACATTAGGTATACGATTATTGCACCAAGAATGGCACCCAATATTTGTGCTATTATATATCCTAAAACACTACCTCTAAAACTTCCTGCAATAGCTAAACCAACTGTAACTGCCGGATTTAAATGCGCTCCTGAATATGGACTTGATATAAAAGCAGCAACAAATACTGCAAATCCCCAACCAAAAGCAATGACAACCCAGCCTGAGCTATTTCCGAATGTTTTCTTTAAATTCACATTCGCACAAACACCCGCTCCAAAAAGTATTAAAATAGCAGTGCCTATGAATTCGAATAAAATGTCTTGTCCCATGGTAATTTGTTTAACTGGTCTTTAATTCAATTAATTCTAGTTGATTATTTTATCCACGTTTGTGAACGGTAAATAGCATCCGACCATTTTTTCTTAGCCAAATGCATATCTATCTTTGGATCCGGCTCAAAACGTGCATCTATATGCCATTGCTTTTTAACTTCTTCAATATTTTCCCAATATCCAACTGCCAGACCGGCCAGATAGGCTGCTCCCAAGGCTGTAGTTTCGGTTGTTTGCGGACGAATAACCGTTTCTCCAAGCACATTTGCCTGAAATTGCATTAATAGATCATTTCGTGCAGCTCCTCCGTCGACTCTAAGTTCTTTAAGTCCGACCCCAGCATCTAAGATCATAGCATTGATCACATCCATGGACTGATAGGCTATACCTTCAAGTGCGGCACGTGCTATATGCGCCGCTGTAGTTCCACGTGAAAGACCAACAATAGTTCCACGAGCATATTGGTCCCAATAAGGCGCACCCAAACCTGTCAAAGCTGGAACAAAATAGACATCTCCATTATCAGGAACCTGAGTTGCCAATGCTTCTATATCCGATGATGATTTAATAATTCCTAGACCATCTCGTAACCATTGTACTATTGCCCCTCCAACAAATATACTTCCTTCTAGGGCATAATTTGTCTTTCCATTTATCTGCCATGCGATAGTCGTAACCAGATTATTTTTTGATACTACTGGTTCTTCTCCAGTATTCATCAGGATAAAACATCCAGTACCATAGGTGTTTTTTACCATTCCTTTCTCCACACACATCTGCCCGAATAAAGCAGCCTGCTGGTCCCCCGCTATTCCTGCAATAGGTACTTTTGAAGCAAAAATGGTAGTTACTGTATTGCCGTACAATTCACTTGATGCACAAACCTTAGGCATCATGCTCATTGGAATATCAAAAAGTTTTAACAGATCATTATCCCATTCAAGCGTATGGATATTATACAACATTGTACGCGAAGCATTCGTGACATCTGTCGCATGTACTTGCCCTCTAGTTAATCGCCAGACAATCCACGAATCCACTGTTCCGAATGCTAATTTCCCCTGATCGGCTTTTTTCCTAGCACCATCGACATTATCAAGTATCCATTTTATTTTTGTTGCACTGAAATAGGCATCTATAATGAGACCTGTCTTTTCCTTAACATAGGGAAGCAAACCTTCTCCTTTTAGTTTGTCGCAATATTCCGAAGTCCTTCTATCTTGCCATACAATAGCATTATATATAGGTTCACCAGTCTCTCTATCCCAGACAATAGTTGTTTCTCTTTGATTTGTGATTCCAATTGCAGCTATATTTGTACCATTAATCCCTATTTTAGTAATAGCTTCTGCAGCTACTGCGGCTTGCGAAGACCATATTTCATTTGGATCATGTTCTACCCATCCGCTCTTTGGAAAAAATTGAGTAAATTCTTTTTGGGCTACAGAACATATCTGCCCTGTGTGGTCGAAAACAATTGCTCGCGAACTTGTTGTCCCTGCATCAAATGATAAAATATACTTTTTCATGGTATCAATTTTTATAAGGTACTAATAAGTAATTCTGTGCCAATTCAGTAAAATCTACTATCTGAGATTTTTCCCATTCGATATCTTTTCCCATTTCTTGTGCCATTATACGGGCAACGACTGGAGCCATATCAACTGCAGCCCGAGCATCCAAAAATAAGATTCTAAAACGACGTGCCAAAATATCTTCTACTGTTAGAGCCATTTCTTCTCTGATTGCCCAGATAACTTCGGCAATAGTATAATCATAACCGGAATATATTTTTTTAGCGAAATCAGGGAATTCATTTTGTAACTTCTTTATCTTATCCAAATCACTTCCATATACATAATTAAAGTTTGTACGGTCAACATTTTCCTTATAACCATGTATATGCAGATCTTTTGTCTTGCATTTTAATTCCTGTAATCCAACTTCTTTTATTGCTCTGTCAACTACGTCTTCAGCCATGTCACGATATGTAGTCCATTTACCTCCGATGATTGTAACAAGGCCACTTTTAGACACAACTATTTTATGACTTCTCGATATTTCCTTTGTTTTGGACCCATCTGCACCGCTTTTTGGTGCTGCTAAAGGACGAAGGCCTGCAAAAACAGAAAGAACATCTTTTCTTTGAGGTTGCTTTACCAAATACTGTCCTGCCGTTTTTAGAATAAATTCGATCTCCTCATCCAATGCTTTAGGTTCTAATACAAACTCTTTAAGAGGAGTATCTGTTGTACCAAGTACCACTTTATCATGCCAGGGTACTCCGAACAATACCCGACCATCACTTGTCTTCGGGATCATAATAGCTGTATTACTCCCTAAAAAAGATTTATCGACTACAAGGTGTACCCCCTGACTTGGCCTTACTATATTTTCTTTCTCCGGGGCATCCATTTTCATAAGATCATCTACAAATATACCTGTAGCATTAATTACGGCTTTGGTTTTAAGAGAATATTTTTGTCCGGTTACCAAATCTTCTGCTCTTACACCTGCTATTCTCTGCTTTTCATTCTTTACAAGTCCTGTTACCTTCACGTAATTAAGAACAATAGCTCCATGCTCAATAGCTGTTTGCATTAAATTAATACCCATCCGCGAATCATCAAATTGGCCATCATGATAGACTACTCCGCCTCTTAGTCCATTTTGATTCATCTGTGGTATCTCGTTCAAAACAGATTTTTTACTCATCGGTAAAGAACTGCCTAAACCTTTTTTTCCGGCAAGTATATCATAAACAATTAATCCTATAGTATAGAAAGGTTTCTCCCACCATTTATAATTTCCTATTATAAAACGCTGATCTTTTACTAGATGAGGAGCATTCTTCTTCATTAGCCCTCGTTCTCTAAGAGCTTCTATCACTAAAGAAACATCTCCCTGAGCTAAATACCTCACACCCCCATGTACTAATTTAGTACTACGGCTGGATGTTGCTTTTGTAAAATCAGATTGCTCCAAAAGAACTACCTTAAAGCCTCTAGATGCAGCATCAACAGCAGCTCCAAGTCCAGTAGCCCCCCCACCTACAATGACAATATCCCAGGTTATTAAATCATCTGATAATTTGTTTTTTAAAATCTCCCTATCCATACTATTTATATTTTCTCTTTCGCAAAATTAATCTTCTTCTGAAACAAAACAAGTAAAAACGAAACTTTTTTGTTTTAATTCGAAATATTTTTTATTTTGAATAACATATATATTTGTTTGTTTTATTTACTATTTATAAGATATTTCATCATATCTAATTTATTTTTAATAACTTTGCATCTATCTTCCTTCAAAAACAATTTGATATGGGTAATATTGCAAAAAGGCATAAACTTATCTTAGAACAGTTAAAACAAGATGGTTATGTTAAAGTTCAAGAGTTAAGTGAAAAACTTGGTGTTTCAGAAGTAACTATTCGCAAAGATCTAAAACAACTTGAATGCAAAAAAATGCTTTACCGTAGCCATGGTAGTGCGAGTAATCTTAGCTCAATCATATCTGACAAACATATCGATGTGAAAGAAAAAATGTTTATCACTGAAAAATTAGAAATAGCTAGAACCGCAAATAAATTATTAGAGCCGAATGATAAAATAATTATTGCATCAGGTACTACGCTGTTTGCTTTTGCAAATGAAATAAACATTAGTGACAATCTTACCGTGATCACATCATCTGTAAAGGTTTCCTTAGCATTATGCTATAATGCTAACATCGAAATAATTCAGTTAGGTGGAATTATGCGAAAGAATTCAGTTTCTGTTATCGGCTATTATGCTGAAAATATTCTAAGCAGTTTATCATGTAACAAACTGTTTTTAGGTGTAGATGGCATTGATCTTGATTATGGATTAACTACCAGTGATATGAGCGAAGCAAGAATTAATCAGCAAATGATAGATGCAGCTCAAAAAATTATTGTTTTAACTGATTCTTCTAAATTTGGAAAAAGAGGATTCTGCAAAATATGTGATATAAATAAAATCCATCATATTATAACTGATTCTAATGCGCCATTACATATAATTGAAATGATGAAAGAAAAAGATATTGAGGTTACATTGGTTTAGTTTACCGAATACCGTTATCAGAAAAGAGATTGTTGAATATATTCCTTTGGCTCGTAGAATTGCATTTTTGTTGAAATACCAAATTTAGAACATAAGCCCATAAAAGTTTCCATAATTTTTTTGTAATTCGGGCTGTTACACATATAATCTTCACCAAACCGGATTTGATATTTTTCTTTTATACCAGAAAACTTACTATCCAATGCTTTATAAAAATAATCCCGCGAACCTTTACGTAATGTAACCCCAGGCATAGTAATAATGTACGATGCTCCAGAATCTTTTGCCTTTCTTACTATTGTTTCTATATTTTCAGAAGTATCATTTATAAAAGGAAGTATAGGCATAAGAGTTATTCCTGTATATATACCTTTTGTTGCGGTTTGTTCCATTATCTTAAAGCGGCTGGACGTTACAGGAGCATAAGGCTCCGTTTTCAGAGATAAGCTATCATCTGACGATGTGATAGTAAAACTTACTGCAGCATAAGTCTTTGTAATTTCCTGCAGAATATCTATATCTCTTTCAACTAGAATACTTTTAGTAATAATATGAACAGGATACTTTCTCTCTGCAATTACTTCTAATGCATTTCGGGTCAACATCTGTTCTTTTTCAATCGGCATATATGGATCATTCATCGAGCCAGTTCCGATAGTAGCCTTATTCTTTCGTTTTGAAGCTAGTTCTTTCTGTAATAAATCTATAGCATTCTTTTTGACAGAAATAACGGAAATATCATTTATACCATAACACTCGCTTCTGGTATCACAATAAATACATCCATGTTGACATCCCCTATATAGATTCATATTATAGGTAATTCCAAAATACGGGTCTTGTTTTCGTAATTTAGATAATATGCTTTTTGCCTCAATGAAGTTTATCATTGATACAAAAGTAAAGAATCATTAGCAATCATGCCTATATTTTAAATAATAAAAAATGTAATAGGGATATTAAAGAGAAGAGTTTTGTTTTTGGTTTAGATATAAAAGAAACAGAAGGTTGAGAACCTTCTGTTTTATAATCTTGATATTAATAACGTCTGGAATTATAACTATTGTCACGGTTACCTCCGTATGACGGTCTTTCTGTACGAGGGCGTGCCACGCTAACAGAAATAACTTTTTGGTCATACTCTGCTCCGTTAAGATCATCAATTGCCTTCTGTCCATCAGTGTCATTTGTCATTTCGACAAATCCAAATCCTCTGGATCTTCCTGTTTCTCTATCCATGATAACTTTAGCTGAAGAAATTTCTCCATACTCTGCAAATAATTCGTTCAAGTCAGCGTCATTTACGCCATAGCTTAAACCTGAAATGTAAATGTTCATTTAAAATTTTATTAAAATAAATACTATTTGGATTGAGAAGGATAATTTATAGGAGAGACTACTTAAAATAATATATAAAAAGAAGACAATACGATAAAAACTCGTAACTCAATTCATGACAAAGGTAACTTAATAATTCTGAGAACCAAAAATATTCTTAACTTTTGCAAAAACAATATTTTATTTACCTTTCATTAACAGTATGTGATTAATACTTTTTTTAATTATATTTCTTTCTAATTTTCAACTTTCAGCTAAAAAACAACCCTTCCTTTTGTGCAAAAAAGGTTAATAATATGAATCAAACCATTTTAAATTTGATATTGACCAAATCAACTCCTTATTTTTGCCCAACTTTGCCAAGTTTAGAATTTTAATTAGGTTATTAAGATGACTAATGAAAAAATGAATAAGTACCGTAAAGGGTATATCACTCAGGTTATCGGTTCAGTCGTTGATGTACGTTTTGAAGTAGAAGAAGGCAAACGAATTAAACTACCTCACATTCACGATGCATTGGAAGTATATCGCTCGGATACAGATATATTAACGTTGGAAGTACAGCAACATATAGGTGAACATACTGTGCGAACAATTTCTATGGACAGTACCGACGGATTAAGACGGGGGTTACCTGCGTATGCAATAGGATCTGCGATCCAAGTCCCAACTGGCGACCAGCTAAAAGGACGTCTCCTTAATGTAGTAGGTCATTCGATTGACGGAATGCCTGATTTAAGTAAAGAGAACGGCTTACCGATTCACAGGGAAGCACCAAAGTTCAACGAACTAAATACAAAACGGGAAGTACTACTTACAGGAATTAAAGTGATAGATCTACTCACTCCTTACTCTAAAGGAGGAAAGATTGGTCTTTTTGGTGGGGCCGGAGTAGGGAAAACAGTTCTCATTATGGAACTGATAAATAATATCGCCAAAAAACATAATGGCTTTTCAGTATTCGCAGGAGTAGGAGAACGTACCCGTGAAGGGAACGATCTGCTGCGGGAAATGATAGAAAGCGGCGTGATCCGGTATGGAGATGCTTTCAAGAAAAGCATGGAAGAAGGACATTGGGATTTGTCAAAAATTGATTACAATGAGTTAGCCCAATCACAAGCAACGCTGGTTTTCGGACAGATGAATGAGCCTCCGGGCGCCCGTTCCTCAGTAGCATTATCGGGACTAACTATCGCCGAATCCTTCCGTGATAATACCGGTAGTGGTCCGAAAGATATTCTTTTCTTTATTGATAATATATTCCGTTTCACACAAGCCGGCTCTGAAGTTTCCGCCTTGTTGGGACGTATGCCTTCAGCGGTGGGATATCAACCCACACTAGCCTCTGAAATGGGAGCGATGCAAGAACGTATTACTTCAACCAAAGATGGTTCGATAACTTCTATTCAAGCTGTCTATGTACCGGCAGACGACCTGACTGACCCAGCTCCGGCAACTACTTTTACACATCTGGACGCCACAACAGTATTGAGTCGCAAGATTACAGAATTGGGAATCTATCCGGCGGTTGACCCATTAGATTCAACTTCCCGCAATCTTGACCCGATGGTGATCGGTAAGAATCATTATGAAACAGCACAACGGGTAATCCAGATGCTACAACGAAACCAGGAATTACAGGACATTATATCCATTTTGGGTATGGAAGAACTTTCAGATGAAGACCGTTTGCTTGTAAGTCGTGCCCGTAGAGTACAACGTTTTCTTTCACAGCCTTTCACTGTAGCAGAGCAATTTACAGGTATTCCAGGCGTTACTGTAGATATAGAAGAGACAGTCAGAGGATTCAAAATGATTATGGATGGTGAAGTAGACCACCTTCCGGAACAAGCCTTCCTGAATGTAGGCACCATAGACGATGCAATTGCCAAAGGAGAGAAAATAACTGCCGAATCAGCAAATTGATAAAAAAGATGGAATTTAAAGTGATAACACCAAAAGGAGTTATATATAACAAAAAAATAGACAGAATAACTTTTCCGGGAGCACTCGGAGAATTTACTGTACTTCACAATCATGCTCCTATTCTGACCACCTTACAGAAAGGGATTATTCACGTTGTTATTAATGGAGAAAAAGAAACATTAGAGGTAGAAAAAGGCATCATTGAAGTAAAACAAAATAAAATACGAGCCATACTGGAATGATGATAAATAAAGACAGAATATACAACAGATGAAATACAAACTAAATATCAGATTATATGTCCTTTTATCGGCCGCATACCTTGCAACCGGTATAATTGGAGCACTTATATTCATCTATCTCATACCGCTTGATTATTTTAAATTATACCCTATAATCCCCATCTTTTATTGGGTAACAGGTATGATGCTAAACTATGCGCTAGATCGTTGCAGATCATGGAATCCCGATCAACTGACAAATGTATATATGATGTGTCGGATGATTAAGTTCCTTCTGACAATCATATTTCTGTTAGTATGTATCCATTTCGTAGGTGATGACCGGAAAAGTTTTGCCCTTTCACTTATATTCAATTATTTGCTTTATACTGGTCTTGAATTATACATTTTCTATCTGTATAATAAAAGAGGTAAAAAATATGAGATTGAAAAATAAAATAACACGTCTATATATCCTCCTTTCCGCCATCGTTTTTTTTATTCCGTCAGCTCAGGCGGCAGAAGAACTTAGCGCAAAAGAAACTGTCTTTGAACACATCGGTGATGCGTACTGCTGGCATATAGCCACCATAGGAGAAAAAGAAATAGCTATCCATCTTCCTGTTATAGTTAAAGGAAAAGATCGTGGATGGTATATATTCTCATCTTCCCGATTAAATCACGGTGCAGTATACAACGGTTTCCATATTGCTCACGAAGGGGATTATAAAGGAAAATTAGTAGAACAGAACAGTATAGGAGAAGAAATACGTCCCACCATAGATATATCTTTAACAAAAAATGTATTAGGGCTATGGATTAATTGCGGTGTATTGCTATTAATACTCCTTCCGGTAGCCCGTTGGTATAAGCGACATACCTTTACCCCTCCAAAAGGACTTCTGGGAGCTGTAGAAATGTTGATGAATGATGTTCAGGAAGAATTGATCAAGCCCTGTATCGGTGAAGACTACAAACGTTATACATCTTATCTCCTGACAGCTTTCTTCTTCATCTTTATTAATAATATTATGGGACTGATACCTTTCTTTCCCGGAGGAGCCAATATAACAGGAAATATAACCATAACACTGTTTCTGGCCATCTGCACATTCCTTGTAGTGAACTTTAGCGGGACAAAGGAATACTGGAAAGAAATATTCTGGCCGGATGTACCCGCCTGGCTGAAGGTGCCGGCACCAATCATGCCGGTCTTAGAAATCTTCGGAGTATTTACCAAGCCCTTTGCCCTGATGATCCGTTTATTTGCCAATATTATGGCAGGACACTCGGTAATAATTAGTCTGGTATGCGTAATCTTTATTACTGTATCAATGGGAGTAGGTATAAATATTGGAATGTCTGTAGTATCTGTAATATTTACCATTTTCATGAACTTCGTCGAATTACTCGTAGCTTACATACAAGCCTATGTCTTTACATTATTATCAGCCGTATTCATAGGTCTGGCAAAAGTAAAGCATACAAATAATTAATCATTAATAATTAAAGAGTAAAACTATGTTACTGACAACATTATTAGCGGCAACAACCGCAGGAATTGGGACTTTAGGCGCAGCAATAGGCGCAGGTTTGGCAGCTATTGGTGCAGGTATCGGAATCGGAAAGATCGGTTCATCCGCAATGGAAGCAATCGCCCGTCAACCGGAAGCTACTAATGACATCCGTATGAATATGATCATAATTGCAGCGCTTATTGAAGGAGTAGCCCTCTTTGCCGTTGTAGTATGTTTCCTCGCAATCTAACAACATGTCGTTATTAACTCCGGATATAGGGCTTTTATTCTGGATGACGCTCTCATTCGGAATAGTCTTCTTCATACTGGCGAAATATGGATTTCCCATAATTAACAGGGCTGTCGAAAAGCGGAATCAATATATCAACGATTCACTCGCCGCTGCCCGGGAAGCTGAAGAGAAACTCGTAACGCTAAATGCTGAAGGTGAAGCAATACTCGACCAAGCACGTAGCGAGCGCAACATCCTATTGTATGAAGCACAGGAAATAAAGAAAAAGATCATCAGCGAAGCCAGGGAAAAAGCAGAAGCAGAAGCCCGCCTTCTAATAGAAAAGGCAACTGTAGAAATAGAAGAAACAAAAAAAAGAGCGCTTGGAGAAATCAGAGGACAAATAGCCGAAATCTCAGTTGCAATTGCAGGAAAAGTACTCAGCAGTGAATTAAAAGACAGCGAACAACAAAATCTTTTAATAGATCGTCTGCTGGAAGACAAACTCACACTTAAAAACTAAAAGTGATGGATAGAGGAATGATCTCCCGAAGATATGCACAAGCTCTTCTGATGTATGCGCAAAAACATGAGAAAGACAAACAAGTCTATCAGGAAACCCGTATACTGAGCCGTGTCTACCAGGAATATCCCTCCCTAAGAAGAGTGATGAGTAATTTCATGCTGACCACGGCAAAGAAAATAGAGATAATTAATGCGTGCATACAAGAAGGCATGAGCAATGAAATGGAACATTTTATACGTCTGTTGATCCTCGAAAAACGAGAAGAATTTCTGCAGGAGATCTGTTTAAGCTATGAAATACTGTTTCGTGAAGCAAATAACTGGCACGATGTAATAGTTATCACAGCCGCTCCCTTGCAAAAAGAAACAGAACAGAAAATAAAAATAAAACTGGAAAGTTCAATAAACGGAACGGTAAACATTCATACAAAAGTAAGCCCATCCCTAATTGGCGGATATATAATCCTGTGGGATACTTATCGGCTTGATGCTAGTGTAGCATCCCGCTTAAAACGTATCAAAAGAAGATTAACCGATACAATGAATAATTAAAAAGAAATGACACATAATATCAGAGTAAGCGAAATACCCGATATTCTTTTCAAAATACTGGAAGAGAATGATCCGGATAAAACCCTCGAAGAAATAGGTACAGTTATACAGATAAGTGATGGTGTAGCACGTATTTATGGACTGAAAAATGCCGAGGCGAATGAATTACTGGAATTTGATAATGGTATTATGGCCGTTGTCATGAATCTGGAAGAAGACAACGTAGGAGCCGTCCTGTTAGGTCCTTCAGAATTAATCAATGAAGGCGATATGGTAAAACGTACCGGACAGATCGCTTCCCTACCCGTAGGCGAAGGACTGATTGGTCGGGTAATCAATCCTTTAGGAGAACCCCTCGACGGAGGCGGTCCTATTGAAGGCGAACGCATACAAATGCCACTTGAACGAAAAGCCCCTGGTGTTATTTTCCGCCAACCCGTCAACGAACCATTACAAACAGGAATAAAAGCCATTGACGCAATGATCCCTGTAGGACGCGGACAACGTGAACTAATTATCGGTGACCGGCAGATCGGGAAAACCGCAATAGCCATCGACACCATTCTCAATCAACGAAAAGGATATGAAGAAGGTAACCCTGTTTATTGCATATATGTAGCAATCGGACAAAAAGCATCCAGTGTAGCATCCCTCGTAGATGTATTAAGAGAAAAAGGAGCTATGGATTACACAACTGTTATCGCCTCCCCATCATCCGACCCCGCCGCCATGCAATACTTCTCACCATTCTCAGGAGCAGCAATCGGCGAATATTTCCGTGATACAGGAAGGCATGCATTAGTAGTATACGACGATTTATCCAAACAAGCAGTAGCCTACCGCGAGATCTCCCTTATCCTGCGCCGTCCATCAGGACGCGAAGCATATCCGGGAGATATCTTCTATCTCCATTCACGGCTTCTCGAACGCGCTGCAAAAATCATCAATCAGGATGAAATAGCCCGTACAATGAATGACCTGCCCGAAAACCTGATAGGAAAAGTAAAAGGGGGAGGCTCATTAACAGCTCTGCCAATCATAGAAACACAAGCCGGCGACGTATCCGCTTATATCCCTACAAATGTGATATCCATTACAGATGGACAGATATTCCTCGATACCGATCTGTTTAATCAGGGAAATCGTCCGGCAATTAATGTCGGTATCTCTGTCTCCCGTGTCGGTGGAAATGCGCAGACCAAATCCATGAAGAAGGTAGCCGGAACACTAAAAACCGATCAGGCACAATATCGTGAATTAGAAGCTTTTGCCCGCTTTGGAGGTGATATGGATGCAGTAACTCTGCAAGTAATTGAGAAAGGACGCCGCAATACCGAGTTATTGATCCAACCTCAATATCGTCCATTACGAACAGGTGAGCAAATCGCTATCCTATATTGTGGAACACACAACTTGTTAAATAAAATTCCATTAGAAAAGATACGTGACTTTGAAAAGAGTTTCCTTCAACAATTACATTTATTCCATGAAGAGACAGTCATTATCCCTCTGGAAAAAGGTGAAATAAATAAGAAGATAGAAGAGCTTATCAAAGAAACAGCAATATCAGTTAGCGATCAATATATCGAGAAGACATCACAGGCATAACATATACAACTATGGCTTCATTAAAAGAAGTAAAAAGACGAATAGCATCAGTAAGAAGTACCCGTAAGATTACACAGGCGCGACAAATGGTCTCGTCTGCACAATTACACCGTTCAGAAAACATGCTCGACAAAGCCATTACATATAAAAATGCAGTAGATTCTATGTTATGTGGACTAGCGATCTCTGATGAAAACCTTTCATCGACTTTCCTTCAGAAGCAGGAACAGAATGTGATAGCTATCATAATTATGGGATCAAACTCCGGAATGTGCGGTTCTTTTAATGCTAAAATGGAAAAAGAACTATCTCATCTCAGTAGTTTATATCCAGATAAAAAAATTCACTTATTCCCAATAGGTAAAAAAATACGTGAAGCCCTGGTACATTATGGATATAAAGCAGAAGAAAACCTTGACAAACTAGCAGGGAAAACCTCCTTTGAAGAAACCCGCATCTTCTCCCAACAATTAATGGATCAGTTCCGTACCCATAAAATCAACCAGGTAGAAATGATCTATTATAATTTTAAAACAACCTCTACACAAATAATCACCCATAGAACCTTACTACCCTATGAACTTCCGTGTAGTGAAGACAAAAAAACAACCACGGAAATAGATGATTATATACTCGAACCTTCTCAGGAAGAACTGACTGAAACATTGATAGAAATGTGTATACATGCTGATTTCTATACGGCTTTAATGGATAACCAGACATCAGAACATGCTGCCCGGACCATTGCAATGCAGATCGCTAGCGAAAATGCTGATGATATACTCGATGAACTACAAGTTTCCTATAATAAACTCCGTCAGAACAACATTACCAACGATCTCTTAGATATCAATAGTAGTTCCTTTGCGTAACCCTCCAACTCATTGAAGGGAGAACACACCAAATAACAAAAAGTCAAAACAATTGCGAATTAACATTTTGATAATTTACGTGTCAAATAACAGCACTATTTGTAGCTCCATTCGAGGCTTGCGGTAAAAAACGACGTAGAAGGATAGTTGAGGGAGAGCAAAACTATCCTCAATTCCTTATCAGTCGGGCTTTTTGATTACTTTATCGTTGAACGTAGTTTTTTTTCTCAATTTATGTTAAAATAAGATTTTTATTGCACATTTAAAGACCTCTTGTGCATGTTTGTTGTATCAATAGCATCCCATAGAAAATTCTTCAGCAGGATTTTCTCAATTCATGCTGGTGAATCGGGGAACTTATAAGCATCACAATCCCAATTCAACACATTGATTTCCAGGATTCATGCTGATGATTTTAGTAAAAATATGTTATTATTTTTTTTATAGTCTCTATATACACAAGGCACGAGTTAGTAAAAAAAGTTATTTTAACAAATAATGTCAAAAAAACGCTCATTCTACTATCATTTTGTACCGGGCTATATGAAACATCTACGGCGTAATGAGCCTAGTGCTACAATCCTTTCCACATTTGGCTTTATCTAAACAAATTCATCAGGCTATCCTTATAGCTTCCTCCTACAGGTAATTTCTTTCCTGCAATTTGGAGAACGTTTTTATCGATTACCTCGATATGTTTCAAAGAAATTATGTATGACTTATGAATCCGTATAAACTGCTCGGATGGAAGTCGTTCTTCTAATTCTTTTAGGGAAATAAGCGTAGTAATTCTTTGTTTAGCTAAATGAAAGGTAACATATTCTCTCTGCCCTTCAATATATAATAATTCCTCATAATTGATGCGGTACACTTTAGAGCCGCTTTTGATAATCAGACAATCCTCTTCCGGCTTTTCAACGGGTTGATTAATGACGTTCATGATGGGTTGAGTCTGGGGCTGAAGTTGTACCGGCAGGTTGTTTGCTCTTCTTTCCGTCACCTTATTGATCGCTTGTAGGAAACGGGGGAAAGCGATAGGTTTCAACAGGTAATCGACAACATCCAGTTCGTAGCTTTCGACGGCATATTCCGAATAAGCCGTTGTAAAGATAATAGCCGGAGGGTTCTTTAGACGTCGGGCAAATTCAAGTCCGGTGATTTCGGGCATCTGGATATCGAGCAACATGATATCGACCTTTTCTTGTTGCAACAAGGTCATCGCTTCAAATACGTTGGATGCCATTCCTGTAAGCGTCAGGAAAGGAAGTTTAGATACATACTCCGACAACAATTTGCGGGCATGGTATTCATCGTCAACAATTAAAACATGAAGGAGTTCGTTCATAACCGTTTTTTGACTTTGCAAATGTAATAGATAATTCTACCTTAAACGAATCGGGGTTATTGGAAATATCCAGTTTGTAATTATTATCGTAGTAAATGTCGAGACGCCGTTTAACGTTCTCGATACCTATGCCGGGGTCTTTTCTTATGGGGTTATGCTTGATCATCGGCTGGCTGTTTTCAGCTACGAAATAAATGTGCTTTTCATCTGCATCCAATGAGATACGGATGTAACTATCTTTATCCACTTCCAGCGGAGTATGTTTGAAACAATTTTCCACCAGCGGCTGAAAGATCATAGGAGGTATGGAAAGAGCTGCGTTCTCGGCTACATGCCAGGTAAAACTAATATCCTTATCACATTCGAAACGTAGTTTCTGAAAGTCAATAAAGTTCTCGATATATTCAATATCCTTTAACAGCGGAGTTAGTTCGGTTTCACAATCTTCCATCAGGTAGCGCATCATCTGTGCCAGTTTCAACACATAACCAGATGTATACTCATCCTTAAAGTAGGTCATCGAGTAAATATTATTCAAAGCATTAAATACAAAATGTGAATTGATCTGCGATTTCAGTACACGGGCTTCCAGCGTTTTACGTTCAGATAATAGTTCGTCTTTTTGCCTGGCGGTTTCCTTCGCTTTTTGTCCAAAAGCAACGATACTGGAAAGAGCAAAACTCATGGTCAGAACCGCTATATATTTAGAGGTAGAGAAAAAATCCTTGTATTCATAAAAAGGTAAACCGTCTTTAAATATATCTTCTACAGGCTCTTTTATAATCAAATAATAAATACTGGTTTCAAGATAGGCCGAAAGGTTTATCATAATAAGAAGCATAACAATACAGCAAAAAATATACAGCCCTTTTTTCCCTTTCATCATCAAACGGGGTATCAATACTTTCTGATTGCCGTAGTAGACCGTCATAATACTGCCCAGCGTGAGAATAGCCACTATAAACGATAATTTCACGCTTATCCAGAGGTTATGCGGAAAGGCAAGTATAAAAACCAGTACCCACAGACTCAATGTCTGAAAGCCTATCTTGTTTCGTATATAATCAACTATTTTACTCATAATAATTTTGTAGTTAGTAGTTGGTAGTTAGTAGTTGGTAGGCGCATGCAGAATTTCTCTACTAACTACTTACTACTAACTACCAGCTACTGTTTATAAAAACGATTTAAAGGTAGTAATAATCACTATACGCAGAGCCATCTTTCAATCAAACCATCAATATTTTCAACCAACTCTTCAAAATCATCTATAACCCTTCCTTTAGGTTGATTAATCTTCCACAAACGGCATTATTGAAAGAATCCGACCCGTTGATACAGATTGTTTGGCGGTATGTTGATTTTATTTTGCGGGGTCGAAAATGTTGCAGACTTTCGCCTTCGAAAGAAAGTAAGGACACTTATAATCTCGGTTTATAAATTAAAAGAATCAGGCAATGGAAATGAAAGGTTTAAATGTTGATATGTTACTCAGCCATGTTTTTAAACAATGGGTAAGAGGCAGGAAACACCTACTGGACGAATTCGGTCTTACCATTCCACAATATGAAGTACTGTCTGCCATCTCTACCCTGGAATATTCCCGGAAAGAAATTATACAGACAGACCTCTCGAAGGAAACCCGGATAGACCCGATGAATATATCTACGATACTACGCAACCTGGAAAAGAATAAACTGATTACCCGTATACGAGGTACAGTCGATACACGAGTCATGTATATCGAACTGACCGAATCGGGCAGAACACTTTACCAGCAAGCGTCTAACAGAATGACATCATGTTGCAAGCAACTTTACAGCAATATTGATGAAAAGAATCTGACAATTCAGTTGATTGAATTATCAAACGAGTTAAATAAAACCAATAATTAATATTTAAAATTATGAACTTAGTGAAATTTACAATCGGAGTAATAATGTTGATGATGATGATGATATCATGTGGTGGTAACAATAGTCAGCCCACAGAACATCAAGCCGCAGTTCAGGAATACCCTGTAATGGTGATGAGCAAACAAGATGCAAACATGCAATCCGTATACCCTGCAACCGTAAGAGGACAGGAAGATATAGAAATCAAACCCCGTGTGGATGGTAATATCGAAGCTATATACGTTGACGAAGGTTCAGTAGTGAAAGCAGGACAAGCGCTGTTTAAAATCAATTCACCTTCTTCGGAACAATCCTTGACATCGGCACGCGCTGCTGTAAACAGCGAAAAGGCACGGGTTAATACAGCTAAGGTCGACGTAGAACGCTACCGCCCGCTGGCAGAAAAAGGAATTGTAAGCGAAGTACAACTTCAAACCTATGTGAATGCGTATCAAACAGCACTTGCCACGCTGGAACAGGCAGAAGCAACGCTTAAAAGCGCGGAAGCTACCATGAGCTGGACTACTGTAACAAGTCCTGTAGACGGAGTAGTCGGCCCCATTCCTTACCGGAAAGGAAGCCTTGTGAACAGTTCTAATACATTAACTAATATAGCCAATACCGGAAATGTATACGCCTACTTCTCCCTTAACGAACGCAAATTGATGGATTTCCTCGAAGGCGTTGAAGGAACTACCCAGTCTGAGAAGATAAAGAACATGCCGGCGGTTTCATTGGTTCTGTCCGATGGTTCAATATATGAAGAAAAAGGACGGATAGAAACCATCACGGGAACGGTGGATATTACAACAGGTTCTGCCAATTTCCGCGCTGAATTCCCTAATAAATCAGGTAAGCTTAGAAGCGGTACGAGCGGGAAAGTTATTATCCCGAAGACACTCGACAATGTATATGTAATACCGCAGCAGGCAACATTCAGCCAGCAGGATAAAGTATTGGTTTATAAAATGGAAGGCGACTCGGTAAGACAACATATCATTTCCGTTCAATCCATGCCGAACGGACTTGAATATGCCGTAACAAATGGTTTATCAGACGGAGATAAAATAGTATCCGATGGTATAGCCACGTTGAGAAACGGAATGAAAATCTCCGCGAGGAGAGAGTTAACGGCTGCCGCCAATTAACCATAAATCTTACAGTACGCGAAGGCAACCGCATCAAGATCTATAGTTTATCAGAAAAGTATGCATAGTTTTCCAAGAAAGTATACATACTTTTTCGATAAAGTATGAATACTTAATTTAAAAAGCAAATAAAGTATCCTGATTTCCCTCTCAGGGGGGAAAAGCCCGGGTTATGCCTTTACACAAACAATCCCAATATATAAAAACAAGAAATTATGCTTAAAACATTTATAGAGCGCCCCGTATTATCTACTGTTATATCCATTATTATAGTGGTTTTAGGAGTAATCGGCCTGTATATGCTGCCGATAGAACAATATCCGGATATAGCACCTCCCACCGTGCAGGTGGAAGCCTCCTACAATGGAGCCAATGCCGACGTAATGATGAACAGTGTGATCATTCCACTGGAGGAAGCGATCAACGGTGTGGAAGGTATGACGTATATGACTTCATCTGCCGAAACAGGTTCAGCCAACATAACCGTATACTTCAAACAGGGTATCAACCCCGATATGGCAACGGTAAACGTACAGAACCTTGTTAATCAGGCATCCCCTTTGTTGCCTGCCGAAGTAACCCAGATGGGAGTAACCGTCCGTAAGCAGCAGACAAGTAACATCCTGATGATGTCATTAGTGTCTGAAAACCCGGACTACGACGCCAAATTCCTGCAAAACTATGCCAATATCAATGTCATTCCCCAGATAAAACGTGTATACGGAGTCGGTAACGCACAGGTATTCGGAGCCAACGACTACTCCATGCGTATGTGGCTGAAACCCGATGTAATGGCTTCCTATAAAATATCAACCAATGAAGTGATTGCCGCTTTGCAGGATCAGAATATCGAAGCAGCCCCCGGACAGTTGGGCGAAAACAGTAACCAGGCATTCCAATACACACTGAAATATACCGGAAGACTCTCTTCCGTAGAAGAATTTGAAAATATAATCGTCCGTTCGCAAGGTGGAAATATCGTGCGGATGAATGATATAGCCGATGTAGAGTTGGGCTCTCTTATGTATTCCGTAAAAACGACTACCGACGGGAATGCTTCCATTATGATGGCAATCACCCAGACAGCCGGTTCCAATGCACAGGAAGTACTCACCAACGTAAAAGCCGAACTGGACAAATCATCCGTAGACCTTCCTCCGGGAGTGAAATTCACCTATCTGATGGACGTAAGCGATTTCCTTAACGCTTCAATCAATAAGGTTATTACCACCCTGTTGGAAGCCTTTTTACTGGTGTTCCTGGTTGTATTTATATTCCTGCAAAACTTCCGGTCAACGGTGATCCCGGCTATCGCCGTACCCGTAGCCATTGTCGGAACCTTCTTCTTCCTTTGGGTGATGGGCTTCTCCATCAATATTCTTACATTATTTGCACTTGTACTAGCTATCGGTATAGTAGTGGATGATGCCATAGTCGTCGTCGAGGCCGTCCATGCGGAACTGGAAAGCGGAACGAAAGACCCGAAAGAAGCAGCTATCAAAGCGATGAAAGAGATTGCTCCGGCTATTATCTCCATCACATTGGTTATGGCATCGGTATTTATCCCCGTTAGTTTTATCGGTGGTACAAGCGGTATCTTCTACCAACAGTTCGGACTTACACTGGCTGTGGCCATTGCTATCTCGGCAGTAAATGCACTTACATTAAGCCCTGCGTTGTGTGCCCTGTTCCTCAAACCCCACACCGGAGAACATGCTAAAAAGAATTTCTTCCAACGTTTCTTCTTTTATTTCAACGCAGGGTTTACTGCGGCAACCTCAAAGTACAGAAGTTCACTCGTATTCCTCGGTAAAAAAGGACATCGTTGGATTACTGTTGCTATCATAGCGGTAAGCTCCGTTATCCTGTTTGGTCTGATGAAAGTTCTTCCAACCGGATTTGTTCCTCAGGAAGATAGTGGAGCCGTAATGGGAATGATCTCCCTCGCACCAGGTTCCTCTCTGGAAAGAACCGACTCCGTAGTACAGGCTGTTATTGAATTAGCGAATGAAATTCCCGAAGTGAAGAACATCGGTAGCATTAACGGGATGAGCTTTATGAGCGGAATGGGAAGTTCCTACGGCTCCGTGATCATCAAAATGGATCATTGGGACGACCGTAAAATAACCGCCAATGAAGTGGCAGCCATACTGACAGAGAAAACAGAATCGATACAGAACGCTACCTTCATGTTCTTTGGAACACCTACCATTCAGGGATTTGGTCTGAGCAACGGTGTATCGGTAAACCTGCAAGACCGTACAGGAGGTGATATCTATAAGTTCTATGATATTACGAATGACTTCATTGCCAAAATGAATGAACGCGAAGAAGTAATGATGGCGATGACTACTTTCAATCCTAACTTCCCTCAGAAACAGATCGAAGCCAATATGGCTAAAATCAAAGAGGCAGGTCTTACATTAAACGATGTAATGGGTACATTACAGGCATATATCGGTAGCCAGTACATCTCTAACTTCAACCTGTATGGAAAACAGTTCAGGGTGATGATACAGGCAGCCCCCGAATATCGTTCAAAACTGGACGACCTCGACGGTATGTTTGTTAAAACGGCAAGCGGTGAAATGGCTCCTGTTACAGAATTTATCACCATAACGGATATGACAGGCCCCGAAACCCGTACACGTTTCAACTTGTATTCATCTATGGAACTGACTATTATCCCTAATTACTACGGACAATACAGTACAGGTGATGTTATCAAAGCAATTGATGAAGTGAAAGCACAAACACTGCCGCAGGGATATAGTTATGAGTTTTCAGGTATGACACGTGAGGAGTCCGAAAGTAGCAGCCAGACAGTATTGATATTCGGTCTGTGTCTCATATTCGTTTACCTACTGTTGGCAGCGCTTTATGAAAGCTATATCCTGCCATTGGCCGTTATATTCTCCCTACCCGTAGGATTGGCAGGCGTATTTATCTTCCTTTCCGCATTCGGATTGAGCCAGGGTATAACAAATAATATCTATGTGCAAATATCCCTCATTATGCTTATCGGATTGTTGGCTAAAAATGCCATTCTGATCGTAGAGTACGCCATCCAACGGCGTCAGCAGGGAATGAGTATAGTAGAAGCAGCCGTAAATGGAGCCGTAGCCCGTTTCCGTCCGATCCTTATGACCTCATTTGCCTTTATCTTCGGTTTGCTTCCATTAGCAATCGCTACCGGAGCAGGAGCAATCGGTAACCGTTCAATCGGTATCAGCGCCATCGGAGGTATGTTTATCGGAACACTCATCGGAGTAGTGGTAATACCCTCCCTCTACATCATATTCCAGTCTATACAGGATCGTTTCAGTAAATCAGGAATGATAAATTCAAACGACGAACTTATACAACAGCAAAACAAAGAATAATTATGAACAATATCAGATATACAAAAGGAATCATTCTATTGGGGCTAATCGCCCTGATAGGATTATCCTCCTGCCAGGTGACAAATCAATATAAAACACCTGAAGTGGACACCGAAGACCTCTATAGAGATATGAACTCCACAGACACGACAACCATTGCCGATATACCCTGGAGACAATATTTCTCAGACCCTCATTTAATTGCACTAATCGAGGAAGGAATAGAAAACAATTACAACCTGCAGATAGCCTTCACCCGCATTCAGCAGGCCGAAGCAAACTTAAGTATTGTTAAAGCAGCATACTTCCCCGATGTAGCGTTAGTAGGACAGGTCAACCACTCCCGCAGCAGTAACGGAGCCAACGGTAAAGACGTGTTAGGTTACAATAACACAAACTATTCCCTCGGCGTATCTGCTTCCTGGGAACTCGATCTGTGGGGAAAACTAAACCGTCAGTCCCGTGCAAAATATGCACAGTTCATGAACAGTCATGCGTATAAGAACCTGATACAAACTTCCCTGATTGCCAATATTGCCACCTCTTATTATTCATTACTGGCACTGGACGAAAAGCTACAGATCACCATAGAAAGCGCCAAGCTGATGGAAGAAAATGTGCAAACGATGGAAGACCTGAAAAACGCAGGTCTACAGAACGGAGCAGCCGTAGAACAAAGCAAATCATTGCTGTACAGTACGGTCGCAAGCATCCCCGACCTCGAAAGCCAAATCCGTCAAATGGAAAACTCCATCAGCACAATGCTCGGTCGGAAACCTGGAAGCATCACTCGTATGAAAATATACGACCAACAATACCCTGACCAGCTCGAATATGGCATTCCTGTACAGGTATTAGCCCGTCGCCCAGACGTACAACAGGCAGAACTATCGTTCCGCTCCGCATTCGAACTGACAAACGCAGCCCGCGCCAGCTTCTACCCATCCATCACATTGAGTACGGGTACACTCGGCTACGCTACCGCAAACACACTGTCAAACTTCTTCAAACCGGAAAACCTTTTTGCCAGCATCATCGGAGGACTCACCCAACCCCTCTTCGCCAAAAAGCAACTCACCGGAAACCTAAAAATAGCAAAAGCTCAACAACAGGAAGCCCTGTTGACCTTCGAACAAACCGTGCTCGAAGCAGGCCAGGAAGTCACCGACATCCTCTACACCTTCGAATCTTCCCTAAAGAAGAACGAAACCCGGCAAAAACAAATCGAAGCCAGCAAAAACTCAGTATCATTCACCCAAGAGTTATTGAAGGCCGGCGTAGCCAACTACACCGAAGTCCTAAACGCCGAACAAAACCTCCTGTCCTCCCAACTCAGCCAGGTAAACGACAGACTGGAACAGTTGCAAAGCACAGTAAACCTCTATAAAGCCTTAGGTGGTGGTATTGAATAAAATAATTTAGCTTATTTCTTTTTAGTATTAAAGTTTTACTAATTCTAAAAAATAAAAAGATATGGAAACAAGACTTATTTTAAAAACATTTGAATCTATAAAAAATATAGTGCCCACCGATAGATTCCAGAATATCCTTACAATCGCTTATATAAATGCAACAAGTACAAAAAGTAGCTTAGAAAATTTATTACAGGTAGAAATAAGAGATGTAAACGCTTATCTGATGATTCTTATCCAAAATGGAAATGCTAAAATTAATTTGGATTATAATAGCTATCAACTTGGCACTGATAAATTAGCATTTATTATTCCCAATCGTATTTTTCAAATCTGTGAAATAAGTAATGATTTTAAAGCAGAATTCTTGATAATCGATAAATTATTTCTGGAGGAGATTATGCAGGAAAAAAAAGGATTTTATAATTATATATCCTTAAAAAAAAATCCTATTACTCACCTAAAAGCAAAAGAAAATTCAAATCTGGAAAAAGCACTTCTGTTGCTACAAGAAAAAATCGGATTGCGTTCGCATGTTTTTCAGAAAGAGATAGTTTATAATACTACTGCAGGTCTATTATTAGAGCTACTTAATATTTTAATTAAGCAAAATCACGATTTAATACATCCTATACTTTCAAGGAAAGAAGAGATTGTAGATAAATTTTTAAAATTACTCTCAAAATACACAAGAGAACGATATCCTCTTACTTTTTATGCTGAAAAACTTTTTATTACTCCACAATATCTATCAGCGACATTAAAGGAACAGACAGGTAAAACAGCGGGTAAATGGCTTAATGAAGCATTGATTATAGAAGCAAAAAGACTTATAAAGCTACCTCATTCCAGTATTCAGGAAGTTGCATATAGCTTAAATTTCTCGGATCAATCAACATTCGGAAAATTTTTCAAAAAAAGTCTGGGTATTTCTCCCTTGGTATATCGAAGAATGTAAACTACGATCAGACTATTTCTTGATTCATTGGATGCTAAATTTAATAACATTAAGAGTTGCTCTCAATCAATAGATTAACTTTGTCTATTATTAAGATTTTCACTTTGTAAATCATATTTTTATGCGTTTAACAATATTGTTCCTTCTTGGTATTCTTCTAGTATTTACCTCATCAACTCTCGACGGTGTCTGGATTAATCTGGAAGTAAAAAAGCAGATTGAAAATACAGGATCATATGGTGAATTTGCTAATTATTGTAGAAGTGCAGACCAGATATATCTTTCATCTCTCTACATAAAAGGAAATGAAATATCTGCCTTCCAACCTGGAGCCGATGATTTTAATATGAACACGTTGAATGATAAACATTTTAATATGTTTGTAAATGGAAGTTATAACGATGATATACAATCTTTTCATATAATAAGAAAAGATGTAGATACAATTGATATAATTGGAGTTGATAAAACGAATACATTCATCCGGATAAATAAACCGGATGAAAATTATATAGAATTCGATGGCGAAAACTATTTAAAAACATTCTATCATTAGGATAAAAAATATCTTTTCTTTGATATCTTGTAACTCCATAGAATACAACCAAGGAAAGTATACTTGAAGAAGATAAAATAACGACCTTGCTCTATTTCACTGATGAAAAAGATATATTATATGGAAAAATCACCTATGGCATTGAAGATTATGGAGACTTTACTGACCTGGATATCATATATTATAATAATAAGGAGGAAAATTAACGGTAAATTCAACTGTTTATTAAATAAATCTCGTAAGAGAAACTATAATTTTTTTATTTATAATTACATAGTTTGTATGTTCATTTTTCTGACAATAGCTTTTTCTATCTCTACTATGATAAAGATTATTAATCCTAATCCAAATGGATAAATCCAGTAATGAGCTTGTATTTGAGATGTTCCCATTACATTATTAAAAAATGGAATATAGGTAACACTTAATTGTAGAATAATCAATAATGCAGAGACGATAAATACTACTTTATTACTGAAAAAATCTTTATTAACGGCGAAGGTAGTACTTCTTGCATTGAAAAGATGGAACATCTGAGTAATAACAATACTATTCAGTGTGATTGTCTTTAATATATTACTATCAACAGATTGACTTTGAAGATATAATGTAAGTAATAAGGTTCCCCCACCTATTAATAATGATACGAATACAATTCTCCATATAAAATATCTATTTAATAAAGGTGTTTTAGGAGATCGAGGAGGACGTTGCATGACATCTGGTTCCATCTTTTCAAAAGCCAATGCTAATGAAATAGTGATAGAGGTCACCATATTTACCCATAAGATCTGTACAGGAGTTAAAGGCATTATTGTTCCAAAAAGGATACTCGCAATGATGAGGAAACTTTCTGCTCCATTAGTAGGAAGAAGGAAAAGAATCGTTTTCTTCAGATTATCATAAACTCTTCGTCCTTCTTCTATTGCGGATACAATAGTACTAAAATTATCGTCGACTAATACCATTTCGGAAGCGTCTTTTGTAACTTCTGTTCCTTTTATACCCATCGCTATACCTACATCTGCTCTTCTGAGTGCAGGAGCATCATTTACTCCATCGCCGGTCATTGCACAAATAGAACCATTTGATTGAATGGCTTTAACTAGCTTCAGTTTATGTTCTGGACTTGTACGTGCAAAAATATCATTTTCAGTAACTGCACTTGCCAACTCGCTCTCAGACATTTTTTCAAGGTCTTTCCCTTGTAATGCCTTTTCACCGTCGCCGATACCCATCTCGCAACCAATGGCTTTTGCTGTCTCGATATGATCACCGGTAATCATCTTAACCGAAATACCTGCATCATGGCATGATGCGATTGCTTCTGTTGCTTCATCACGTGGTGGATCTATCAGTCCGGCAAGACCAAGGAATATCATATCATCTTCAATATCTTCATGGGATAAATCGGTTTTTGAAGAATCTACTATCTTGTATGCAGCACCTATCAAACGTTGTCCGGTTCGAGCCGTTTCTTCAATTTTTTCTTCCCAGAAATCACGATCGAAGTCTTCTGCTTTTCCTCTTCTTTTCTGCTCGGAAGCCATATCGAGAAGGCGGTCGGGGGCGCCCTTGATGAATATGATATGTTTGTCGCCCCTTTCTACCAAGACCGCCATATATTTATATTCAGAATCAAATGGTATAGATGCTATACGTTTTGCTTCTTCATCTTCTATTTTTGCTTTTTGATAAAGGGTTATTAAAGCGCCTTCAGTGGGTTCACCTTTTATATACCAATGCCCTTTTTCATTTTTTTCTATTTCAGAATCATTGCAGAGATAAAAACATTCAATTAATTCTTTTAATACACCATAATCATTGGGATTAATGACTTCATCATTCATCTTTATTTCTCCTTTGGGTTCATATCCTGTTCCGGTTACTTTAAAAACTCTGGCAGCATTAATCAATGTCTTTACCGTCATTTCATTCCGGGTAAGTGTACCTGTTTTATCTGAACAAATTACAGAAACAGCGCCTAATGTTTCTACTGATGGTAGATTACGAATAATAGCATTTCGTTTTGCCATATTCTGTACACCGATAGCCAATATGATTGAAAGAATTGCCGGTAATCCTTCAGGTACGGCGGCGATACAGAGACCTATAACGGATAAAAGAAGTTCTTCAGGGTTGTAATCGCGGAAGAAATAACCAAAAAGATAAACTAATACACCTGTCACGATAATCACGACGGATACACTTTTACCAAATTTGGCTGTTTGCTTTAAAAGTGGTGTGGTAAGTGTACCTACATCCGACATCATCTGATTAATCTTTCCAATCTCCGTTTCTTCTCCTATGTCAGTTACAATAGCTTTTCCTGTTCCGGCACTGACAGTTGTACTTGAAAAAATCATATTAGTTCGATCACCCAGCATAGTATCTTCTTCCAGTTTATCAGTCTTTTTATCGGAAGGAACTGATTCTCCTGTCAACGATGATTCTTCTACTTTAAGATTACTTGCTTCGATTAGTCGCGCATCAGCCGGAACTTTATCTCCTGGGTTGAGAAGTATAATATCACCTATTGTAATTTGATCGGCATCAACTTCTGTACGTTTTCCATTACGCATAACATTCGCTTTTAGAGATAGCATATTCTTTATATTATCTAATGCCTTCTCTGCTTTATTTTCCTGGAAAAATCCGATCAATGCATTAATAATAGCTACTATGAGTATTACAATAGTATCTACATATTCTCCAAGAATTAATGTAACGATAGCTGCAACAAATAAAATATATATCAATACATCATTGAAATGTTTAAGAAAACGAATAATGATATTCTTCTTTTTCTTTTCGGGTAGACGGTTTTCTCCGTATTCAGCAATTCTCTCTTTTACTATCTCATCGGATAATCCCGAACTAATGTCTGTATCCAGATCTTTTGTTACCTGTTCAATATCTATGGCAAACCATGGTTGTTGTGTCTTCTTTTCTTTCATAATTTATTAACATAAATGGAAGTATTAAGTTTTTTCAATAAATTATACGGTTTACTAATTTATGTTAAATCCTTGTTTCTTAAAAAACTTAAATAAGCAACAATGGTTTAGTATGGATAAAAGAGGTAAAACTATTGATTATAAAAGAGAAAAGTGTTGCGACCTATGAAAAATAAACCGCTTATAAGTATAGTAATACCCATATATAATTCTGACTTATATATTGGGGCTTGTTTATATTCTGTTATTAACCAAACGTATGACAATCTGGACATTATACTTGTAAACGATGGTTCGACCGATCAATCTATATCTATATGCAATTATTTTGCTAATAAAGATAAGCGTATCAGGATAATCAATCAATCGAACCAAGGTTTTGCCAGAGCTTGTTATAATGGATATTGTCAGGCAAAAGGGGAATATATCACATTTATTGACAGCGACGACTGGATTGATGATGATATGATTGAAGTATTACATAATGTCGCGAGAGAATATAATGCAGATATTGCTGCTTGCCCTGAATATTTGGAAAAAGATTTTGAATATGGTCTTAGTTCTTACCTTGATAAGATAAAAGAATTTAATCGCCGGAAAGCTTTATGTGAATTGTATGAGAATCAAATCGTTCGGAATTGTCTTCATGACAAATTGTTCAAAAAAGAATTATTCGATAATATTAATGCTACAGTTGGTAGTATATTTGAGATTACGGAAGTCCTCTGTACTGCATTGTATAAGATAGGCAGATTAGTCATTTATCCTCAACCACTATATCATTATCGGATACATTCGATGAGTTCTTCGGCCCGACAGGATGATCTTATGCGTGATTATTATCATTTTGTAAATATGGATTATCTTCATAAGTTTCTGTATGACAAAGGACTCCTAATAAGAAAATCTCCTAAAAGTTTACAGAAAGGATTGAAAATATTGGAACAAGTGAATAAAAATACAAGAGACAGGGATTTAAAGCTTATTCATCAGGATGTAGTTGAACGTTTACATTACTATAAACAACTACCGGTTAATGAAGTAGGTATCTGGAATGCATTTCTTTTGAATATGGCGCTATACCAGTACAACTCGAAAAAGGCATATGAATAGTATTAAAGCGGCTTTTCTGTTTTTATCCGCGCATCATCCAGGATACTGATTTTGCCGTCTACTTCAAGGATAGCCAGAGCAATAGTAGAAATATCTCCTATACCCTTCTCGCGACCTGCCTGTTCCAGATCCTGAATAGTTAATTTATTTTTCTTCATTTCCGTTCCGTTCAGCTTACCATGTCTGATTAATATGGAAGGACTTCCTTCCAGAAAGCTACTGAATTTCTCTGATCGGTAATTAATCAACTTAATTCCTTTATTAAGTAGCATTAATGTTGTTGCTCCAATTAATCCGGCGGCTAATGAATCATCAGAAGCACGCATAACATCTCCCACCACTTCACTAATCAGCATAATAAATACCAGGTCAGTAACTGAAAGCTGACCCAGCTCTTTTTTACCCAGCAAACGTAATCCTATAATAATAAATATATATATTAATGCTGAGAATAAGGCTATTTTCAGAAAATGCATACTTTCATATTAATTGTTGATAAATTAACATGAAATGATAGCCTATTGTTTTGATATTAGAAGTATCTATGAAGAAACTTTATAGATATATCTTTACAATAATGTAATTCGGAACCGATATGTAATGCTTCCACCAAACCACATTCTAAAATTGGTACCCCAGACATTATTAAATAAACAAAAGTGAATACCTTTTTGTATATCCGGCAATCTAGTGGAATAATTTAAAAGGTTTCTTTCTCCGATAGTAACTAAAGGTGCATCGAGACTAGCTATTCGTATGCGACCGGCTGTTGTTATGATATCAATATATCTATCTGCACCATGCATCTGGCGATTACCGCCTTCTACTACGTCGAATACATCTACAGGTTTTCCTAATTTATCTACAAGTATACTGGTTATCTGTTCTGGTTGAAAACTAAGCCAATAAGCTTCCGGTAAACGATTTGCAGGTTTGTTGATCCAGGTTATATCTAAATCAATATTCTTTTTTGTATTATCTATTTTATAATTCGCATATATTTCTTCCGGCAAAACTTGTTTATTGATGTGATTATCATCGGAGAAAACTAATTTGCAGGAAATTTCTTTCCCATTAGTATTAGTTTTATAATCACAATTCTGGAGAACAGTTTTTATTGAGGCACTCTTAGCGGTTGTATTTTCTATACCCAATTTTCCGAAGTCACTTAAAGACCATTCTGCCCGTAATGTCAAATAGCTGTCTTGAAAACGGTCGAAGTCTTCTTTTGAAAAAGTTTGATAAACTAATTCTCCGGCTATTGCATTTATTCCATTATAATTAATACGTAATGTCCCGTCAGGGGAGATTTCTTCTGGTACATTTTTCTGTTTGATAACCTGTTTGACTGGATTTCCGATTTTGGCGAGTTCTTCTTTAGCTTCCGCTTGTAGTTGAGGAGGAAGCAATCTTATCGCTTCATCTATATGGGCTTCCTTTTCATGCCATGAAAGTTCCATCAGTTCAAATTTAGGTAATTTACGTGCTTTTTGGAATGCTTCAATCTCATAGATATCCCAATGTTTAAGGTATGATTTAACATCAAGCCCCCATGTGTGTTCAGGAACAAGCCCTAAGCGGATTGCAAACCGCAATGTGTTTTCATTATCCGGATCCAGACGCTTTTCTTTTATCCACTTAGCATAAAGTCTTGAAACAGCACGATAACGAGCCATCATAAGAGGAGAGCTACCATATCCGTATATCCAAGTATCTCCTATCTCTGTTGTTACAATCGGTACAAGTTCTTTCAAAGCTTCCATTTCGTTGGCAACATCACTTAATGTGGAAGCTATTAATTCCGCATTAGGGTAACGTTGCTGAATAGAGGCATATATGTCTTTAACTTGTTGTGTTGTATGAGGTCCATGATTATCACCAGTAAAAGCAATAGACATAACTGTTTCTCCATCAGGCAATATCATATCGCTGCCATAATCTTTTTGATACATAAGAATTATCTCATTACCGTCTTTATCTCTCCATCTGCATATTCTGGGAACATCAGGTACAACACTAGCAGGATTTACTCCAATATGTAAAAGATGAATCCCTGCTTTACTCATCAATGAGACTATACTACGGGTATGTCCGGGCACATCTGTCATCTTTGCAGCAATAGTTTTTTTGCCATAACGTTTATCTAAATACTGTGATAATTTAAGAATCGCCTCGAAATGCTCTTTATTCATGGCTTCTGATTGAACAGTATAAGCAACTCCATTCCAAATAATATCTCCTTGTTGAATAGCTTTTTCTAACAATGCAACTTGTTCAGGTGATGCCTGTTCTATAAATGACCAGATAAGCCATGCTCCAGTTGTCCATATATATCGTTCCTTAGCTCCGGAAGTTTTAAGTTCTTCGGCTACTGCAATAGCTTTAGGAATAAAATCGTTTATGTAACGTTGTTCAACCTTTGAACTTAAATCAGTAAAACCCACATCTAAATGTGTTTTAAAGATAATATGAACTTTCTTTATCGTTGGATTGGGGTTCTGTCCGAATAATTGAATAAAACTTATGAGTACTAATAGTAAAGGTAAAAGAATTCGTGTTGTTTTCATGTTCGTGACTAATAAATATAATAATTAGAAAGTTACAAAGATATTGCATAAATTCATATTTTCTTACTAATAGAATAATCTCACATATAATTAAAAGGGGCTGTCCAAAAAGTCGGACAAGCCCCTTTTTCTATACTTTTTGTTCGGGTCTGTATCTGAGCCTGTTTTTAAATATTCAATTCTCAGAGAGATAAAAATACTTTTTGGACAGCCCCTTTATAAAAAATATGAGGAAGATCGGAAATGAATAATGAAGTTATTTATTCATCAGCAATCCCTTACAATATTCTACACATTTTCCTACTTCTTTTACAGCGTCAGAACCAGCGGGGATACTGTATTCAAGTTCAATATCACAATTGATCGGCCATTTCTCTTTTTGAATTAGATTAAAGATATCATCAAGTGGAGTATCTCCCTCGCCGAATGGACGATTTTTATCCGGATCTGAGGCAGTCTTTGCTGTTTTGTCTTTTATGTGGAGACTAACGATACGCTTATGTAATCTCTTAATTATTTCATTGGGATGCGTACCTGTCGCACCAAAGTAATGACCTACATCAAAGTTTAACATTACACGTGGACCGCACGCTAGTAATCTGTCAAAGCTGAAGTTAGGATCTCCTGGTTGTCCGTGATTATGAAGGATTACATACGATTTATGTTTTTCAGCAAAGGGAGCCATACGTTTTGCAGTTTCTTCTGACACTTCCATTGTAATACCTTTAGCTCCAAGCGCTTTACATGCTTTGAATGCATAATCTATCTCTTCATCTGACCAATTCGGATCGCCGAGTTTCAGGATATGGATCTTCACTCCTTTTTTCTTGAACATTTTACGTACCTCTTTAAACTTATCCATAGAAAGGGAAGTTCTCCATTTGCGGACGGTCTCTTTATCAGCGCCTTTGGGATAGCCAAGGTATACTTCTACTTCGCCTCCCATCAACTCCACTGAGTTAATTCCTGATTTAACTGTATGATCGAGAGTAGCAGTAAGCGAACGATCTGGCATATCGCGGTAACTATAAGTAATAGCACCGATCTGAACGCCTTTAAATTTCGATTTAGGTTTATCTGCAGCTATACAAGGTATAGTCGCACAAATAGCAAAAAGTGTGAGTAATTTCAAAATACTTTTCATGATACAAATAATTAATGGTTATTTATGAAGAATTCCTTTGTCATCTCTTCTTTGAGATTTTTATAAAAATATATAAGATAGATTATATAAACAAATATATAGAAATATTAATTTCCAATTACTAAAAGAAATCATAAAATGATGGGAGCTTTATCTTCGAATCAATCATGATCATATCAACTCGCCCAATGACTCATTAACTCTTATGTAACAATACCAGATTCTCTCGAGGGATAGTTGCCAATTAAAGCAATACTCTGCATTTTAAATTTCTGTATAAACCTGATGAATAAAGGGAATACCTTAACCTTTGTTCTAAAACTATAAGAAAATGAAACAGCACACCATTATCGGTTGAAAATCAAATCCGACTTTGATCTAGAAAAAGAAAAGCACTTACAAAAGATTTTGTAAGTGCTTTTTCAATGAGTGGTCCCACTTGGGCTATATTTTTTATTACACTATTTTACATTTTATTCATCTGTATTCTGATAATCTTTTGTTTACAAGCATTTTGTGATTTAATACTTTACATGGTTTTACATTAAATGTAACATAATATCTCATTTTTTCGGAACCATTTTTGGAACCAATTCGATATTATATTATCTTTGAGGAAATATATTTGTATGCTATGGCTCGTCTTGACCCTAAATTTTTACTTCGTTATCCCAATCAGGAAAAAACTACAGAAATTAGGCTTCGTCTAAACTATGAATATGACTGTTTTATTTACCCTTTAGTTGACCCTACAACTTTAAAGGTATATAAAATATTACCGTGCCTATGGGATAATAAAACTCAACAGCCAATACCTGATAAAAAGATTTCAAAAAGTCTCAAAAACCATACAGCTAATAATTCTGATATTAGGTCTATGATAGAGAAACTGAAAGTAGCTGTTTCGGAACTATTAGCCTATGCCCGCATAAATGAAATACATATTACTAACGAATTCTTAAAAGAGCAACTGGACATAAAAATAGGTAAACGTGAAAAAAAGGTAGCTAAGGAACTTACTCTTTGTACATTTTATGATACCGTTATTGAAGAAATGAAAAACGGAAAACTTTTGACTGACAATACCGAAAAGTATAATAAAGGAACTATTAAATCCCACCAAAGGACACTTTTGTTACTTAAAGAGTTTGATATTTCTAAAAACCAAAGGACGAAGTTTGAAAATATAGGAAATATATGGTATGATGCTTTTGTCTTGTTCCTAACATTCGAATATGAAAATATTGACAATGGTTTTGCTAAAGATAATTACACTCCTGATACAATTGGTAAACATATTAAGAACTTGAAAATGATTATGGCATTAGCCATAAATAGAAAAATTAGTTCAAATAGGGAATATGAACAGAAATATTTCACTAAACCTAAAGGAAGTCCTTTTTCTGTTTATTTGAACGAAGATGAGATAAGAAAAATTTATGATGTAAATCTTACTGGGGAACATATTGAATTAGATATACATAGAGATATGTTCTTGATTGGTTGCTATACAGCATTACGAATTTCAGATTACACAAATATAAAACCCGAAAATTTCAAAAGGACAGCACAAGGTACTGATATTATCGATATTCCTACATTAAAGACAAAGGTACATGTACAGGTACCAATTGTGTATGATGAAGTATTTGAAATAGCTCAAAAATATAATTATATCTTTCCTAAAGTTTATACACAAGATTTGAATGATGCAATAAAAAAAGTTGCAGAATTAGCAGGAATAACAGATTTAATTACATACAAGCGAACAAAAGGAGGAATAACTGAAAATGTGATAGAACCTAAATGGAAACTAATAAGTAGTCATACAGGACGAAGAAGCGCAGCTACTAATTTTTATAACATTTATAATATACCTGAAATGAACATTATGTTTATAACAGGACATAAGACAACAGAAAATTTCAGAAAGTACATTAAAATAGATGCAGAGCAAAATGCAGATAAAATCAGTAAACAAATAAGAGAATATAGAGATGGACAAAACAGCAATACTAAAGGAAATCAGACAAGTTGAGATTACAGATAAAGCCTATAATGGAGTCTCTTTAGAAGAGGGAGAAAGGTTCTATGATACAAAATTACAACGACTATATGATGATTTTTTCGACGATTTGAATTATTACATCGCAAATATAGCTCCCGTAAACAAGGATACTGTCATTCAATATATTAATATTACCATTCAAGATTTAGAGGAAACCAAACAACGAGCCGAAAATATAACTTATAATATTGTTGAGAATTCTACATCTAATGATTTTCAATTATTTGTGAAAAATATGTCAGCTCTTCAACTCAAGTATATACAGGCTATGATTGAAAAACTAAATAGTAGATATAAAATCCTTTATTCCAATCCATTGTCAGTGCTTTCTGTTGAAAATAGAAGCGAAAGGGTTGAAGATGAGTATTCCAATCTGTTGTCTGAGTACGGAGATTTATTAAGTATATCCGATTTGTGCATAATCTTTAAAACCACAAGACAAACCATAAATCGGTGGGAAAATGAAGGGGCATTCAAAAGGACAGATGACAGAAATAAACCTTTATTTTTAAAAGCAGAAATAAAACGTTTTTTAGCTAAAAATCATCCCAAATTAGCAAAAGAGTATAGTAAACAAAAGAGAGAATGATTGCTGTTCGTTGAACAGCACCCACCACTCTGTCAGTTCTCCCTCCTTCCTACCTTATACAGAGGAACGGTTATTTCAATGTTTCAAAAATTTTCCAGAAATTTTTCATTTCAAGCGGGTGAAAAACCACATTTCCATTCTCTACGACAAATTCCGCATCTCCTTGCTGAACCGACAACAACATTTCTTCAATCATTTCTCTTTCTGCGTCCAAAGGGTCGTCAGAACGCTGATTTAATTTGTCCACAAACTCTTTTATAAGTAATCCGTTGTTTTCGGTTTCCTCAACAATATTGCATCCAAAAGTTGATAAATACTCATCTTTTGAGATGGAAGGATATAAAGAATATTTTTCATAGACCTCTTTGATAACAGATGTAACAAGTTCAGGAGTGCAATCTTCGTTTTGAGGAATATCTAAAACGACAATAGCATCGTGGATTGATAGCACCTTAAACTTCTTTTTGTACAACTTCTCTAAAATAGTCTGAAAGAGTTTACTCTCAAAAGACATAAGAGTATTTGGCAGTTTTGTTTTGCTTTTGTCTTTTCGTATGAACTCTGATATTGTCTTATTGACACTGGGGTAATGTTTTTTAAAGAGTTGTCCAAATCGTTTTCCACGTTTTGTTAAACTCTTCGTATAAAAAACTTCCCTAAATAAGGTGATTTTAACATCCTGTCTGCTGAGGTATTTGAATTGCTCCTTAAAATCATCCCAAAATACACCCTTACTTGTCTTATAGATATACTCTAAGATGTCTAAAGGTATATGTTTAAGATTCTCCTTGTTTATTCCGCTATCTTTTAGCTGCTTATGTAGACATTTACCAACAGAACGGATAGGTAGTGCGTCTTTATTAATGGCGTTTAATTGGTGTAAAATTGATGATTTTATGCCATAATCATCCATTATATAATAATTAAATAATAATGGATGAGAATTTCTAATATCTATCGAATATTTTATATTGAGGAAATTCTTCAATTCTCTTGGTGTACTTGTTAGTATATTGTAGATTCTATTATTATGGTCTATAGATGTTATACTGAAATTGTGTTGCTGATATTTTTCAATAATCCGTTCATAGTATCGTTGCGCCAAAGCTGATTGATAAATTCTGTTATCTGCATAATGTATTGCCTCTTTTGGGTGAGACAGTGATAGTAATTTCAAGCTTTCGGTATAATTCTTGAATAAGAATGTGCCTATTTGACTTTTATGCTCTTCATTCTTCTTCTCAAAATATTGTTTTAATACTTTTTCTTCTTTATCTATATAAGACCTTATGTTATTAACAAATATTTCATTGTACCCATAATCAAAATATATGGAAAGCCATAACTTACGTGAATATTCCCCCCTCTTATAATAATCGGATAACTCTATTATTCTTAATTCTTCTAAAGTCTTTAGCATATCAACATATACTGCACCCAATATCTGTTTAAGGTTAGATGCATTGATGTGAATCGAATAGTCTTTAGTCCCTAAACATTTTGATATTATTGAATGCAACAGGTATGTGTATTTATTATAAAGAACGCTTTCACTTACTGTTCGTTCTCTCCTCTTACTTATCTTGTTATCATAAATTACTGGAAATAATCCTTCTATCACTCCTACCTGTTCATCATTTAGTATTATGGGTCTTCTATTGTGAATCTCCTTATGTTTTTCTACTATTTCCTCAATTGAATAATCTTTTACGTAATAAATTCTCTTTTTCATTTGTCTTTTTTAGCAAAAATGCAACGATACCATCAGAAAAGCAAAATTGTACCCTAAAATAGTACCTAAATCTTTAAGATAAGACACGCTATGTAATATATTAAGACTATTTTTCGAACGTAACAGTCTGATAATTAATATATATAGCTTGAATGAAACGGTTATGTATATTTATTTTAAGCTTTGCGGAACACAAAAAAATAACTGTGGTACTTTCGAGCATGAATTTGTGTCTTTATTTTCCCAGACAAAGGCTTGCTCTTCGCTATTAAAATAAATGTATCTACTAATTCAAAGCCTTTTTCCATACATTTGCTAATTATATAATGACTTGTCCATATTTGACGACCTCCACTAACTGTATCCATTGTCTTCATACATAGAATCCCATTCTTTCTTAAAAGTCTAAAGGCTTGATTTATTATATAATCATTAGCAGAAAACAAATCCTCTCTATTTTTAAAAGAATTGAACCGCTTATGAATAATGTTAGTTTCTGGCTCATTTATATAGTTATCTTTTCCTGAACAGATAAAAGGCAAATCCGCAATGATGCTATCAAAAGCATTATTAGATAACGTTTCTATCTCATCTAACGGTTTAATATCAGGGAGTTGAGGAAATTTATCATAAAGATATTCAGGCAAAGGAATTCCATTTTTGTAAAAGCCCAATATCGAAGCTGTTAAATCGCAATCAAAAATCCTTTTAGGTATATATAATCGAAGAATATTAGCTAAAATTTCTGTTTGGTTGTTACTGACACTTTTTATTATTCGCTTTGATGATGACAAATCAAAACTTGACACCTTTTTAGTGTCAATATTTGAACCATTAAAAAATTTCTCCTTTGCAAAAGGAAGATATTTTCTGACTGTATTTGGTGAATAGGATGTATTTTTTGCTATTTGCCTAACAGAAATTTCAGGATTTTTCCTTAACTCTTCCTCTATAGCTCGCATTCGAGCAATACAGGCATCAGACTTTCTATCAATGTCGTTTTTTTGGATATATTTTCTTATTGCAGATATAGAAACGCCACATATTTCCGCATTTTCAGCTACAGATAGAGATGGATTATAGTTGATTTTAACCTTCATTCCTATTAATGTAAATACATGGTAAGTATGTTGGCTGCCCAGTCTTGTGTATGATTTATCCTATTATGCTGATTCTCTATTAGCTCACCTATAAAATCACCATCTCTCTTGTACAAATGTTTGTATTTTTCGTATATAGCGTCTCTCATAGCTTCATATCTGACATAAATTTGAAACAATTCATTGATTTGTTTATCATCTGCAACTATGGGGTTATTTTGAATATATTCAATAAACAAATCAGCAGAATTTTTATCTAAAAGCCTAAATACGTCTTCTTTTTGTGTTATGCTATCAGGTATGATGTATTCTTTCGCTTTTTTCAAATAGGATAATGCTTGTTTTTGATAATATGGAGCAGAGGCTATTTTTTGTTCATCCCAAAATATATTCATAAATTTATTTTTTATCGTTTTGTCTTCTATTCCTTCTCTTAACAAGTTATATAGCTCTACTGCTTTCTGATATCGTTCTACTTGGTCTTCTACTGAATAATAATCAGCATTTAAAACATTATAAATGTCATTTAGTTCTATTTTGGATTTTTCTTTTATAACAGAATAAAAAGAATCTCTTGAAATTTCTATAGGAGTAGGGTCAACAACTATTTTATAAGATTCCAATTTAAACACTTTTTGAGATTCTTCGTTTATTGTTGTTGCTGCCAAACCTATTGTAGGATTATTTAATTCTTCAAGATTCGCATTCTTCATAGTAAGTGTATCAATGAGCTTACTAATGTCAATAATTGAATCCCTCATAGCCTCCTTTACAATTTGTTCTTTTTTAATATATTGATTAAAAAACAGAAACGGGGCTAATAATAGAAATATCAGCAAAGGTATAATTAATGGCTTACTCTTGTTTTTTCGATTTAGATGACGTTGCAATGATTCAATGTTGGGAAATCTACTTTCAGGGTCATTCTCTAAACATTTTGTAATGATACTACGATATTTTAGAGGAAGTTCTAATAGTAGTTTTTTATCAAGTGTTTGCGTAAAACAATATAGTAATAACCCTCCAATACCGTAAATGTCGGTACGTTGGTCTATCTTATTCCCTATTATTTGCTCTGGCGCTGCATACCGTTTACTTTTTCCTGTTGTTAGGAACTGATAACAATCAGCATAAGCAAATCCCAAATCGACAATTTTAACATCATATCCAATCGTTGTGAGTAGAATGTTTTGAGGCTTTAGGTCTAAATGTAGTATTTGTTTACTATGCAAATAAGATAAAGCAGAAAGTAATTGATATATAAATTTTTGTATGTGTTCTTTTTTTTTGAAATAGTTCGGATTACTAATAATAAAATCGTCTAGTGTTTTCCCATCAATGTATTCAGTTAAAAAATAAAAACCTTCCTTATCTCTTCCTTTGAAAACATAGCGAACAATATTTGTATGCTCCAATGTGTAACCTATATCAAACTCTTTTTCAAATGCGGCATTATATAAAGGGTGATTGGTAAATCCTTTTTGGGGACGTTTCATAAAATGCCATTTCCCGCTAATCCGAACTTTGTATGTATCAGAAGTTGCACCATTAGTATTTAAAGGTGTCGTGTCAGTTGGTGAAAAGAAGTCCGAATATTCCCCAAAAGAAGAATTTTCCATGTTTTTTTATTACAAATATAGCTATTTCAGAATAGACAGTGAAGTTATGCCTGAAATCTTACCTGCTACAAAATTCCCCAACGATACATCATTCCTTATAACATTAGGTACTAAAAGTGGGTGGTTCAAAACGAAATGATATACCTCTACCATATCATTCGCCAATAATTTACTGTTAGTACTTTCAATGACAGAAAAGCTGTTATTTCCAAGATATTGGACAATTACTATTCTGTTTGGAAAATATTCAAAACGTACTCGACTCCCTTCTTTAAGATTCTTAATATCAACCTCTTCAATTGTAGAAAAAGAAGAATTTCCATCTTTGGTTATACTCGTTAGTAAATAATCCCAATTGCCATACCCTAAATAACGAGCAATAGCATCTAATGTATATAAGCGTGGCTCTTGAACACCTTTTATAAAGCCTAATAAGCGTTTCAGGGTGTTCGTACTGATTCTTTGTTGAGTTACTTTCCCGATCTCATATGACAAGTGCTCACAATCAGCAGGGTAACGTATTTCCTTTCCAAATTTCTTTTCTAACAAATTTTTAATAACAGGTGATAACATCGCTTTTTTATGCGAAAATACAACAAAAAAGAATACTCCCTCTCAAATGGACGTAATGGATACGATGGACATAATGGATTTAATATATTCAAAATAAATGATTTACATTCGCAACAGATTCTAACAATATAAAACATGTAAAAGTATGAGAAAGATTTGTGGATTTATTTTGGCTTGCCTGATTAGCATTAGTTCTTTTGCAGCTTCATATACTGTGAAATATAAAGTAGGTAACTCACACAGAACGACAACCCTCAATTTGAAAGGTGGTACAGAAAGTGAAGCGAAAGCAGAATTGATTCGCCGTGGAAGTGTTAACAAGAAAGATACAGACAAAATTATCATATTAGAGATAAAGGCTAAGAAATGAAATGGATTAGAAAACAACTCACTGAATGTTACTAAATAGCAGAAAGTCGCTATATTTGCATTGTCACATAGTGACAACATATTAGTTACAGGAAGCGTTTAGCTTTTATTCTTTGCTAAGGAATCTGGACAATTTCAAATTGCAACGAGAATAAATAGAATGTTCTTCCCTTTCCTCGTATATGTATCAAACATATATGATAAGGGAGTGAGTTGTTTTCTTTATCCGTTGCATGGGTCTCTGTCCAGAACCTCTTAGCAGGATAGGCTAACAGGCTCACTCTTCCTTTTTTAACACCTCCTGTTGAGCCGTATGGAGATAAAAGAAAAAGTATATGAATGTAAAAGTATTAATTCTAATTATTGTCACATGGAGTTTATGTTTGACATCATCACACTCTCAAGAAATTATCTATCCTCATGAAGAGATTAATCACCGTCTTATAAATCAACTTAATAATTTTGACAATTTGGGTGAAGGGGAGGTTATATATATTTACAACACGCAAGATATGAACATGTTATGTGATAAGATTAAGAATGAAAATAAATTAGGGAACATCGCACTCCAAATTGAAAAAGTCGATGATTTTTCATGTTTATCACACATAGAAGAACTATATGGATTATATATTACTTTAAATCACAATACTCAAGAAATTGATGGATTTAAAAACTTAAAAAGAATAGGAATAGGGGGGCTGTCAATATCAGGAAGGTCACTGAGCTCATTACGAAATTTCCAATATTTAGAGTATATTAAAGGTGGTTTATATATAAAATATTGCTATAAATTGAGCAGTTTGGATGGATTAGAAAACCTTAGATGGACTCCTATTATTAATATTGATGAGTGCAAAATCTTAGAGTCAATAGCTTCACTAAGTAATATTAAATCATTTGAGGAGACACTTGGCGATTATTCAATTAGGATTATAAACTGTCCTATGCTAACTGACTTTTGTCCTATTAGTCATTTAGTAAAATTTATGGTAGGCAAAAGAAAGAATTTCGTTTATTTCTACAATGCAAGTGGCAATAAATTTAATCCTCAGTTAGATGATATTTTAAATGGAAATTGTTCAAAATGACAAAATAGAAAAACAACTTTATCTATCATTTGTTCGTATTTAGTAAATATTTTTTATTAGCAGAAATATATGAATATATCACTCATGGAATGCCCTAAATGTAATCAGGGAGTTTCAAAAACAGATAAAATATGTGATTCCTGTGGATATCCTTTAGTTCCTGAAACAAAAAAACAAAAAGAATTACAATGTTTATATGAAAATGTAAAAATATCGTTAAAGGAAAATCGCCTTGATGAAGCATTAAAATATATAGATAGTTGCCTTGAATATGAATCAGATGCAACCTTGTACCTACAGTCTTTGAGGGAATTAACATTGAAAAAAATCGACAGAAATGTATATAGTAACAAAAAAATATCCAATCATTTAAAAAATGGTTTTATTAAAACTGAATCTAATGGTCTATTCGGTCTAATAAATGAATCAGGAGTTCAGGTACTTCCATATCTATATGATATGGTAAAAATTAAATCAAACTACATCTTTGTTGAGGTAGACAAAAAATGCGGATTATTTAATTTAAAAGGTGAGGAAATTGTACCATGCATATATGAGGAAATAACGATTCCCAATATATTAGATTCAGAACAATCAAGCAAAGATAATCATATAGATTATTTTCAGACAAAAATAAATGGATTATATGGAGCTGTTAGCAATAAGGGTGCTGCAGTTGTCCCTAATAAATATAATAAAATCTATTTTTATAAGAATCAAATTAAAGTGCTTGATAAAAATAGATTAGCTGCGTATTATATAAATGAACAAACAAACCCATTTGGTGGGTTTCCTCCAATCCGATACGATGACAAATTTGCATTGCTTGCAGGAGAAATTTTGATAATTATTTCCATCTTATTTCTCATAGCTTTACTTTTTATAACTATCCATCCACTTTTGAAAAATTGCATTGTCATCATTATAGGTGGATGCATACCTCTTATTATTAAAGAAACTAATTGGAATTAATATGAGTAAATTTATTAATATATTTCTATTGGCAAGTATTCCTTTTGCTGTTATTTCCCAAGCGGCTGCTCCACAAATTAGCAATTTTGAAAATTTTGATATTATTTTTATTATTGTGGGAATTTTTATGTTTTATATTTTGTTTAAAAACAGATTAAGAGCAAAGAGCTTATTAGGAATAATATTATTTTCAATTGTGATAGTAGTAGGATATTATACTGTTTTTGAATATGAGTTAACATCTGTGAATGGGCAAAAAGAATCTTCTTATATAAATGAAAATGATATAAATTCCACAAAAGGGAATAATACTATCGAATGGCTTTATGGGGAATGGATTACACATCTAAAAGATGGATATGAGATGAAAATTATTTTGAATAGAGATAATAGTATTAATTCATATATTGATGGTTATTTATTTGCTAATGGTAATTTTCAAGTATTAGATAATGTTTTGCTTGCTTCTTTTGAAGGTAGTGCAACTAATTCTCGTTTTAAAATAAATGTAGGTAATAAAACAATAATGACAGCCGATGGACATATAATGAAAAAAAGAAATGAATCTATTATCAGACGTGAACAGAGCTCAGGTGTAAAGTTTACAACGTCAGCAGATGTCTTATCATATCTTGCTCATAAAACATTTGTCCATGAAAATCTTCAATTAACAGTCAAAAATCAAGCATTATATGTTAATAGTCAGCCCCTGACTAACGCCTTATCTGTCATTGAAGTGAAACACCCTAAAGCTATAATAAAAGGGTGGTCTCCTCTTGTTAATGGATATGCGACATTTACTGTTGATTGTGACAAAGGAATCATAACAGATATGAATTCTGGAGATATATATTATTATCATTAAATCTAAAGAAGAAAGCATGAAGTGCATAATATTACTATTTACCTTGATTGTTCCTTTTACATTATACCCGCAACGTACTAATTCTAAAGCTGAAAAACTTGTTAAACAGTTTGTTGTGAACTATGCCGATGGAACAGGTGGCAAAAACAACTATCGTGTAATCTTTGATTATAATGATGATGGTTCAATTAAACGAATGGAACATTATTTTAATGATGATGGATATGATAGACTTCATCTATACCGTGTTTATAATGGTGTTTTGACCTTCTCTGCACATTATCGTGTGAATGGAAAATATCAACCTGATTCTCAATACTCTGTCGAGTATGTAATGGATAAACCTACAGGTTATATAGCTAAGAAAACTGTTAAAGCTATAAAATATGGATATGAAAATACATATAGGTTCTTATATGAGAATGACAGGGTATCTAAGATGATTTTATTAAAGAAAAGCCGTGAATTGTCACATTGTTATGAAGGTGAGACGAATTATACATGGACAAGAGGCAATTTGGAGTTTTTTAAAACAGTTGGTAGGTATGGTGATGCCCCAGAGGAAAAGATAGGTCAGAATAGTTCATATGAATATTGGGATACACCTAATAGAAGCAACATTGATTTCAATTGGTTGTTCATCAATGGTGATATAAGAAATTCAATGGAAGGGTTGCTTGGCTTGATGGGTGGTAAGATGAATAGTATGCTTCACTATGAAGTACAGGCATATGGCAGGGAGAATGCCCATTATAAATATCGGTTTAAGGATGGTAATATGGAGTATATCAACTATTATTTTGATGAATCGAAAGGTCAGCTTTTGTTTATGATAATAAAAATTGAATATGAAAGCAAATAATGATTTCCATGAAGAGACTCATGCTGATTTGATATTGTATTATTTAATGAGAGAAGAGGACCTTCTTTACTCTTGGGACATTTCTGCTCCTCAAGAAATATATGAAGGAGGTGGTTTAATCTTTAGAATTAATACAATACTTTATCAAGAGTGTTTTGTAAAAATAACAATGAATTTTCAAACGGCTTTTTATGATATAGTTCTATTAGACAAACATTATACAACAATTAAAGAAGTCAGTGGCTTACCTGATGAATATTTACCTCAAGTAGTTGATAGAATGTTAAAAGATGAAAGCTATCCTCCTAAAAAACAAACAAAAGTGAAATATGATAATTATTATTTCCAATATTTCTTTATACCAAAACTCATTGAAGAAGAGGATTATGAAATGTCGATACTTGATAATTTTTGGCCATTTCATATGGTTTGGGATTTGAAAAAACCAAAAGAGATTGACATAGATTGGACAAATTTAAGCGTTATAAAAAAGATGAGTATTTACCATAAATATTTTTTAATTGTTTTTCCTCCTCCAACAAAAGCTATGGAATTAGTATATGCTATGATTATGTTATGCCCCAATGAGTCCCCGATATATATCACATTAGAGTCTACAGATAAACCTGACAAGTTTTTTTTATGTAAGGTTTCAGTAGGAGAATATGACGATTTTGGAATGGTAGAGATGAAACTCACTTTAGAAAACTTTGAAAAAGAAGCACTTGATTTATTGAAAAAAATATCAGTGTCGAGTGGTGGCAATAATCAGAGAAAGTGATTTCCTTTGGGTGGTATATTGAAGATTTATGCTCACTTGCTATTTGATTTTTATAATTGGAACTCTTTTTTAAGCCGTTGCACAGTACTGATAGACACTGAGGCTAACTTAGCAGTGTTTCGGATACTATATCCTTTTTTTAGGTGGAATATAACATTCTTGTATTCTTCCTTTTTCTTTTCTGTACTTTTTATGCTGCCAATCTTTCTACCTAATTGCCCTCCTTTTTCTATGTATTGTTGCCTACCTGAGTTGAGGCGAAATTTAATGTTCTCACGTTCAAGTTCCGCACATGTACTCAACGTAGCAATCATAATAGGGGCAAATATTGATGGTTTTCCTTCTGTGTCTAACAATAGGAACTGCTCTTTTTGTATATAAAGATTGATTTTAGAATCTATCAGCCTTTTTACAGTTTCTAATACTTCAAAGGAGTTCCTACCAAGTCTGGACAGTTCACTTGTTAAAAGTATTTCGACTTTATTCAAACAACAAAATTCTATACAATCAGAAAGAATAGGGCGTTCTTCATTGCGTTTAGCTCCACTAATTTTTTCTTCAAAAATATTTACGACTTGAAATTCTGAATATTCAGCATATTTTTTCAGGTCGTTAACTTGGCGTTCCGTATTCTGTCTATCTGTTACACTTGATACCCTTGCATATATTACTGCTGTTTTCATATCCTTCTTGTTGTTTCATATTTCAAAGATACAAAACACATTCGATGTATGCAAGTAAATCAAAGAATAAAATGAATACATTTTCTATTCGTTTTATTTTACCGAATAAGATATTTTTGAATACAGTTCTTATTTGAACACAATGGAAGCCATATTATAAATTTACTCTTCTAAATAATCATCAAAGAATTCATCCATTCTTGCAGTTTGGGTCATAACAGCTTCGTATAAATCACTGGTAGCATTAGTATCTGGAAAGCGCCACTCTGTAGCTCCATTGTAAAAGTTATAAAATTCCAAAACACAAACATCTACCCACATATATTCATTATAGTCTGTAAAGTATCTTGTTTTAACTTTATATATACGGAGGGACTTGTCTTTAATCGTTGTAGAATAATAATTACCAAGTAAAGTTTCTTCAACACCGAGAAAGTTATAATCTCTTAGAAGAAGATTTATAGACCATACCAAAGTATTTTCTTTTGTTTCCCGAAGTATTTTGGAAACAGCAGTCGAAGCCCTCTCTTCATTGTTAAATTTATTGCTCATGATATAATTTTTTTTGATTTTTGCATATTTATTAAGGCATCAATTAAAAAATTCACATTATCATACACCTCCCACATATAATCAGCGTCTATGTATTTCCTAAAGATTTTTTTCTTTCCTGATAAATAAAAGGATGAATCATATCCTTTTTTACTTTTTACATGAATAACTTTGCAACTGTCATAAAGTTCAGAAGGAACAATAGGTAATAATATATCTGCTATACCATGAAGTTCATTTAAAAGTTCTTTTACACCTCTACTATCAAGATTCTCACTAGTATTAACAAATTTCTTATTATATGATTGTAATTTTTTTATAAATTCATTTGCACGAGTATTTAACAATACTCGGGATTCAGTGTCTTTCACAGCACTTTTTACCTTTTCTACTTTTATTAAAGCTGTAATTGATAATATCAATCCTAATATAGAAGCACTACCGCCAATCCAATTTATTATTTCCATGATTAAAATAAGCAGATGTATGGCAAAGATAAATATAGTTAGTTAAAAACCACAACTTTAATTTTCTATTATTCAGGTAAATTAATTTGTCTGCTTTTAATTCAGAATTTTTCATCTTATTTGTATTAGATATACTATCGATATATCTTTGAGTAATAGATTTATTTGAATGTAAAAGGTCTTTACTAACAATAGCAATAGGCATTTTCCATTTATGCTATCAGTTGCATATGTATGCCTAGCAGAATATAATGTTACAGGTTCTATCCCTATCCGTTGGCATAAGTTTTTAAGCCCTTTGTTTATGTTTTTATTTAAGTTCTTCTTTTTCATATCTTGTAGTTGAATGTCTTTCTCCGAAACTCCTTTTAGAAATCTCAAAACATATTGATTCAAGACAAGCATTGAAACATTTAGCAGATAGCGATTATTTCACGGAATCCGACTTTCAATTCACTCAACCTATTTCAGAAATAGAGACAATGATTGAAAATATAAGTAAAAATGATAAATCCCTAATGACATTAAATATCAGAGCCACTATAATAAATCCAGATAAAAGTGAAAAAAGCCAATCAGGCAAGGTCTATTTTAATCATGGCAACTTGGTATTTCTATATGAAAGAATACGCCAAAAGTTGATTGAAAAACTCCTAAACATTGATTAATAGATAGTTGTACAGTATTAAATTTGGATATATAGTTCTTGAATTATTTTCTTTTAAATCACTGATAATTAAGGGATAAAAACAATTATATTCGGAACCGAATTTGGAACCAAAAAGAAAAATCCGCTTATAACTAGTTGGCTATAAGCGGATTAAAATTTCGCGAAGTGGTCCCACTTGGGCTTGAACCAAGGACTCCCTGATTATGAGTATTAATAAAATAGTTTTCTTTGATTTCTATATATTTTCATTTGTTTTCTAATATATTGTAATAGAGTAAAGTAAATGACAAATAAACTCTATCTAAAAACTTGTGTTTTGAAATAATTGCTATATTTGTGTGCAAATTGTGTGCAAATATTCGGTTTGCACACGGAGAGAAACAGATCAAATATAGCGCTTATGTTCAACTATTCAAACAATGGAGTGACAGTTTCTTCCTTTTTCGATAATCGGAGAGCAACTAAGGATAATTTGTATCCTATCAAAATACGTGTCACCTATCAGCGTGTGCGTAAATACTACTCAACAGGTAAGTATATGACCACTGAAGACTGGGAGAGATTGCCTGATACCAAAAGTAAGAAAATGCTGTCCATACGCTTGGATATACAGAACACATTTGATATAGTTAAGGATACAGTTCAAGGGCTAATGCATGAAGATGGGTTCTCCTTTGATACATTGAATAGTCGCTTGAATAGAACAACATCAGACACCCTTAATTCTGGATTCAAAGTCAAGATACAAGTGCTATTGGACAATGAACAAGTAGGAACTCACCTTTTCTATCAGGACGCACTAAAGAGTGTGGAATATTTCGCGGGTGAGAATATCCCTTTTACTGCTGTTACAGTAGATTGGTTGAAGCGATATGAGAAGTATCTACTAAATGCCGGGAGAGCCTATACAACCATCGGGATGTATTGCCGGGCTATTCGTTGTATCATTAATGAAGCAAAGAGAGCCGGAATCATAAAAGAAAGTCAGTATCCATTCGGATATGGTAAATATGAAATCCCAACCGGGCAAGGGCGTAAACTGGCTCTTTCTTTGCAACAAATAAAATCAATTGTTACCTATTCTGACGGTACAGAGGCTACAGAGAAATATCGAGATATGTGGTTTTTTTCCTATCTCTGTAATGGCATTAACTTTGCCGATATGCTGACGCTTAAGTACTCTAACATTCGTAATGGAGATATCTGCTTTTTGCGGGCAAAGACTGCCCGAACATCTAAGATGAAAAAGGAAGTATGCGCTATTGTAACCCCTGAAATGGATGCTATTATCAAGAAATGGGGTAATAAATCCAGAAAACCGGAAGATTACATTTTCGGATATCTTAAAGGAAATGAAACACCTTTTGAAGAAAAAGATGTGGTAAAAGCAGTTACTAAACTGTGCAACAAACGACTAAAGAAGATTGGCACAGCATTAGGTATAGACGGTTTAAGCACCTATTCGGCTCGGCATTCCTATGCGACGGTTCTGAAACGTTCCGGTGCTAATATTGCCTATATATCTGAAAGCTTAGGACATAACGACCTGAAAACGACAGAAAACTATTTGGCATCCTTCGAAAAAGAAGAAAGGGAGAAGAATGCGAAGCTGCTTACGAAATTTGACTAAAAAGACAACAACATGGAATATAATTCTTGTAAGAAAATTCTTCAACACTATTATAGTCAATTTGGAATTGCAAATAATTTTATAAGAGACAACCTCTATCTTGAAACTGCATATAAAGAAATTACGCACCTGTGGTTTGAGAATTTCAATAAAATTAGAGAAGTACGATTTGTAATGATTGCAGAAGCTCCATTGTGGGGAAAAGAAGAAAAATACATCTACAATCCTAAAACAACTAATACTCAATTCTTTCATAAAAGTGATTTAGAATATATTGTTGATATGCAAATTAAAGACAAAGAAGTCTTTATACGAAAATGCAATGAGATTGGTTTGTTGTTTGTTGATATTTCACCATTTGCATTAAATCCCAAAGAAACAGCAATTAACTATAGATCCATGGGGAAGAAAAAGTACCGTCAGTTAGTAAAAGACACTATCCCTATATATTTTGAAGAAAAATTAAGGCTCATTAAACTGAAAAAAAGCGACAATGTCAAAATTATATTTCGGTATGCAAGGGTAAAGAAAATGTTTTCGGATTTGCTTACAAATACTCTTGTAGATAATCAAATAATTGCATCTGGCAGCAAATTGTTTGACATATACCAACAGGGCGGAGGAATTGATAGGCAAAAGTTTAAAAACATTTTGAATTCCCCCTGATGAGAGTGTTTCGTGATTTTTATTCTGTACCTTTGTTTTATAAATAATCTATATGGCAATACCTGTTAACATAGAGAAATTAATCTCTGGTCGCATAGTGGAGAACGAACGGATTGAATATAAGAAAGGTTGGAATCCGGCAGCAATATATCGGACGATATCTGCTTTTGCCAATGATTTTGAGAATATCGGAGGTGGCTATATTATCGTTGGTGCCGAAGAAGAGAAAGGTAGAGCTAAACGCCCGGTTACAGGTATTCCGACAGAACAATTGGATGCTATTCAAAAAGAAATGATTGGCTATAACAATCTTATGCGACCGCACTATGCGCCCAAAATCAGTATAGAGACTATAGACGACAAAAATATTCTTGTGATATGGGTGCCGGCAGGTATGAACCGTCCGTATGAAGTACCAGAAGATGTAACAGCGAAAGAAAAGAAACGACAATATTATATCCGAAGGTATGCCAGCACATGCATTCCCAATAAGGAGGAACGGGAAGAACTGATAAGCCTAAGTAACAGGACACCCTTTGACGACCGTATTAATACACAAGCGAGCGTTGATGATATTTCTCCCTTACTGGTTAGAGAATATCTATTGAATGTAGGCAGCACATTGGTGGAGCAAATAGAAACTACACCCTTGATTGATATTTACAGGGCAATGGACTTGGTAAGTGGTCCCGATGAGTTGTTGTATCCCAAGAATATCGCATTGATGATGTTTAACTACCATCCCGAAAAGTTTTTCCCTTATTCTCGCATTGAGATTGTCGAGTTCCCAAACGGACTGGGTGATCCTACATTTTACGAAAAACCGGCAATTACGGGTCCTGTTTATATTCAAATACAACAAGCCCTTGCTCAATTACGAAGCGTGGTGTTGAAAGAGCAGATATATAAATTGCCGGATAGAGCTGAATCGCAGCGCGTATGGAATTATCCGCTTCGGGCTTTGGAAGAAAGCATTGTAAATAGTCTTTATCATAGAAATTGGGAGATTAGAGAGCCGGTAGAAATACGGATATTGCCAGATAGCATTGAAATAATCAATCAAGGAGGTCCCGATCGGGGTGTAAAGATGGATGAAATTCGTAGCGGGATTATTCACAATCGCAGATATCGGAATCGTAGGATAGGTGACTTCCTTAAGGAACTGGATATGACGGAAGGCCGAGGAACCGGCATACCTATCATTCGCAAAGAAATGATGAAAAACGGTTCTCCTGAACCTCGCTTTGTGACAGATGACAATTATAGCTATTTTATTACCACCTTGCCGATGCATCCTGCCTTTGTTAAGAATGATGGTGTAGATGGCGGTGTAAATGATGGTGTAAAAGTCTTAGAAAACACTGATAGTAAGGTTGGTAAAATTTACACCCTCATTCATGACGGTGTAAATGACGGTGTAAATGACGGTGTAAATGACATCGTGGATGTTCTTTTGAATATTTCAGGGTTAAATGCAGTAGAAATATCTAATAGAATAAATAAAAGCTTGACAACAGCCGAGCGCTATCTTCGTATTTTAAGAAGAAAAGACATTGTCGAGTTTCGTGGAGCTCCTAAAACGGGTGGATATTATTTTACTGATAAAGTAATGGATATACTAAAGGAAAAATAAAAATATGCCCCGCCGTAAACAAATAAAGTTTAAAGCCAAAGATACTTCCGTTTATCGGCTTATTGTATCCGAGTTGTCCCAGAACCCGGAGCTGGCAGACTATGATATGTCATCTATAGAGATAACCATCAAGAAGAAAATTGAACCTACTATTAAAGATGTGGACAAAGCTATATCCAACTTGCAACAATACTATGCTGCCAATAAACAATTTATTCAAACCTTTAACGGTAAACAGTTAATATCTAAAAAGGGTTTGGCCAAAATGTTGAGGATTTCCCGCCCAACTCTTGACAAGTGGCTTGAGCATGGATTTGTAAAGCCTTCCCATGTTGCGGGGACAAGTTTTGAGTGTTTCCAGATAGACGAAGTAATTGAGCAGCTTCGCAAACAAAAACAATAAAAAATCACATTTTTTCTTTTGACTTTACAACGGTAAGACAACCGCAGACAACCGATGTAAAGCGATGTTATCTCTCTTCTGGAGTTGTAGCATTTTGCATCGAAATTGTAGTATTTGTCTACCCTGTGTAAAGCTATTCCTCATTTTATCACTATTTATATCTGTTTTTACTTTGTGCTATCAATTGATAATTAACGCTGTGACGACAGCTAATTATTCATTTATAAATAGCATAGTTATGACAAACATTATTCTAACTACGTCCGAGGAACTTCGGGCGATCATCAGCGAAGAGGTATCCAAGGCTTTTCCGGTGCTAGCTACTCCAAAAGAGCTTCCCGATACAATAACATTGGATACTGCTATCCAAGTACTTGAAGAGTATGGATATCCTACTTCCAAAGCAAAAATCTACAAACTTACATCTACCGGCTCTATGCCTTTTCGTAAGTATGGTAATAAACTCGTCTTTTCAAGAAAAGAACTCATCCTATGGGCAGATAGTCAAACCAAATCCCATCAGGAACATATTGCATCGGTCAATCTTACACTTGCCAAGAGTGCCAAACGTAAAAGATAGGAGGGGTGTGACTATGAAAGAAAAAGAAAGCGCAGCAGAAAAGTTTCTAAGGGTTGGCACCACATTGTATAAAACTGTGTATCGTCCTCTTATCAGTGGCGATTATATCGAAGAAAAGATTCCATGGAGTTATGAAACACTTCGGCAGGACTATGGCAAGAACAATCTACCGGAGATAGATAAGTATGACGGCTTTTGTATTATTCCTGATCATATCGACTATAAACAGATACATGGGAAATACCTGAACCAATACGAACCCATCAATCATGTTCCAGTCGAAGGGGACTTTCCGTATATACGCTCATTTCTTACACATATATTCGGAGAACAATTGGAACTCGGGTTGGATTATCTGCAGATCCTCTACATAAAGCCCACTCAAATGCTTCCTATCCTATTACTGGTATCCAACGAACGGAATACCGGCAAGACAACATTCCTTCGTTTCTTAAAGATGATCTTCGGGAAGAACGCCACCTTTAATTCTAATGAAGATTTTCGTAGCCAGTTTAACGCAGATTGGGCCACAGGTTATTAGTATTGGTAGATGAACTTCTATTAAATAAAATGGAAGATACGGAAAAGATAAAGAATCTATCTACTGCAGGGGATTATAAGATAGAAGCCAAAGGGAAAGACCGGAAAGAGATAGAGTTCTTTGCCAAGTTTGTCCTTTGCTCTAATAACGAACGGAATCCAATCATCATACCAAAGGAAGAGGTAAGATTCTGGGTACGCAAGATAAATCCGATAGAAAAGGATAATATCTACCTAAGAAGCTATCTGATGAAGGAGATTCCTCATTTTCTTCACTTTTTACTAAATAGAGAGCTATCCACAAAGAATGAATCCCGTATGTGGTTTAATCCTTCTCTATTGGAAACACCGGCTCTTCTCAAAATCAAGAAATATAATACCAATAAGATTGAAACAGAGATAGCCGCTTATTGCTCTGATGTTATGGATAAGCTTGGAGAAGATAAGATGTATTGCTGCCCTAAAGACTTTATGGATGCTATTCGTGATGCCGGACTTAAAGCTGATATAACTCAAATACGCAACATCCTTAAGGATGGCTGGGGACTTCGCTCTGATAAAAACAGTGATTACACTTTCTACTACATAGGAATAGAAGGAAATCTCATTCCTATGAAAAGAAAAGGAAGGTACTTGGAGGTAAAACGAGGACTTATTGATGAAATTCTGTTGTAATGTGTTGTCTTATTATTTAAGTTTATGATAATCAAAGAATATACTATTCCAACAACAACACAACAAACGCACAACAAAATAATCATTGTTGTGAACAGCCTGCAACGGCATTTTGGTTTGTTGTGAATTTGTTGGGCGAGCAATAAGCTATACAACAGATGTTTATTTCTATTTCACCACAAAACAACAACAAATTTTAATTATGGTAAGTAATGATATAATGGGTATAAGTATACGGGAGTATCTTGTACGAATGGGACTCAACCCCGTAAGAGAGAATAATCAAAAAGGGATGTTTCTGTCTCCTTTTAGAAAAGAGACAACGGCAAGCCTAAGTGTGAACTATGTAAAGAACCTATGGTTTGATCATGGGCTTAGTCTTGGTGGAAATATAGTTAACCTGGTATCACGTTTAGAGGGCTGTTCTTTTGCAGAAGCAACCCAAAGACTTGAAGAAGGTTCTTTTTCTTTTCATAGGAAAGATATTTCTATGCCGGAAAAACGAAAATCAGAGATAGTTATTCGTAAGATACAGCCGTTGGCTAATCCAGCTTTACTGGAATACTTAAAAGAGAGAAGAATCTCTATCGACATCGCAAAGGCAAATTGTGAGGAGGTTTACTATTCGGTAAACGATAAACCTTATTTTGCTATCGGCTTTAAGAACGACACCGGAGGATATGAATTAAGGAGTAAATATTTCAAAGGGTGTACTTCTAAAGATATTACTTCACATACCTCTGGGCAAAGTAGCTGCCAGTTGTTCGAGGGCTTTATGGATTATCTTTCATTCCTGACGATAAAGAACTCGCAACGTTCACCGGTAGATGCAATCATATTGAACTCATTGGCGAACCTGCCGAAAGTTGAGAATACACTTGCCGAATACAAATCCGTTGCTCTTTTCCTTGACAACGATGAAGCCGGAAAACGAGCTGTTCAGAGTTTACGCTCGGTTTGCAAAGAGGTCATAGACCAGTCTGCACACTATGCAAAGTACAAAGACTTGAATGACCATTTATGCAATCGTTCCGTTCCGAAGCAAGCCGTAATAAAGAAGCCAGGCAGAGGTCGAAAAATGTAATCTGCCGCAGCTACCCCAAGGGCTTTTCAAAAAAGCCATAGCTTATTAGGGAATTTTCTTTACGTTATCGTTTCACTACCACTAAAAATTCCCGAATAAGCCAAAGGTTTTCCCCCTTTGGAATCTCCCTTTGCGGTCTCTTGACCGCAGTCGCATAAAGCGACTATTCAATGTGCAAATCATCCCTCTGCCGGTGTTGTTCTATCGGCAGCAGTGATTTCCACAAGCTAAATTTCAAACAATCTAATTGACATTATCATGGGATATGTTGTTTTCCATTTAGATAAATCGCCCGGAAATGAGTCTGCCATGACAGATCATATCGAGCGAAAAGTAATACATCCAAATGTATATCCTGAACGGATACATTTGAATAAGGAACTCGTTGAGTTTCCTGATAGCATAAAAAACCGGACGGAAGCTATTCAGCACAGATTAGATACCGCAGGGCTGAAACGTCAGATTGGCAAGAATCAGGTAAAAGTAATCCGCGTTATGATTTCGGGCAGTCCCGAAGATATGAAACGAATAGAAAGCGAAGGCAAGCTGGATGACTGGTGTCGGGATAATATGGATTATCTGAAGAAAACATTTGGAGAAGAAAATCTGGTAGCTGCTACTTTACACATGGACGAAACCACTCCACACATCCACGCCTCTATCGTTCCGATAGTAAGAGGCGAGCGAAGGCAGAAAAAACCAAAAAAGAAACCAGAAGAGGATAATCAGGCGCAGAAACCAAACGAAGGACAAAAGCCAAAGCGCACATATAAGAAAAAAGATCCGAACATGCCTCGCCTATGCGTTGATGATATAATGGCAAGGGAAAAGCTGATAGAGTATCAGGATACATACGCCGCAGCTATGGCTAAATACGGATTAGAAAGAGGCATAAAAGGTTCAGATGCCCGACATATAACCCTAACGGAGCATTATCGCAATCAAACGATAGAGAGTAATAACTTGCAGATAAATATAGAACAGCTCTTGGCGGTAGAAGAAGCCAACCGGCAACGCATTGAGGAACTCAAACAAAAGGAACAGGAAGCCAAACTGAAATCCATTCAAGCAGAGGAACAAAAGCAGCAGAAAGAGTCCGAACTGAAAAAGACAGAAGAGAGCCTCGATCAAGTAAAAGGGCAACTCAAAACCGAAGAGTTTAAGAATAAGGCTGCCGATGTTGGCTCTAATATCATGGACGGTATAGGTTCGTTTGTCGGTTCCTCCAAAGTTAAGCGACAACAGCAAGAGATTGAGAGCCTAAAGAAAGAAAATCAGTCCCAACAACAGGAAATAGTCATTCTGAACCAAACTATGAACAGGGAGCGCAAAGAAAATGAGAAAAAGACAGGAGAACTGAAAGTTGAGTTGAATAAAATTTATGATTGGTTACCGGATACTAAGTCGTTAGTAAATTGGGGAGAATACTGCAAGAAGATAGGTTTTACAAATAGCCAAGCTAGAGATTTAGTGAATATGCGACCAGTCCATTTTTCAGGGGAATTGTACTCAAAGGAGCACTCTCAACGATTCAAGGCGCACAATTCGGAGTTACGTTTGGAAAAAGATGCTAAGCGAGGCATATTCAATTTACTAATAAACAAGATTGACATTTTCGATTGGTTCCGGCAGAAACATAGAGAGTTCTTAGAGGCTATAGGGATAAAGCCTAAGCAGAGAGCGGAGGTAGGAAGAAGTAAAGGTTTTGGTCTGTAAACCGGTGTTTATGTTATGATAAGTTTTATGCCGAACTGTTTCTCGTAGAAGGTAAGAGGCTATTTCACTTAAAGAATCTTCATGTTTCAATTATTGATATATTTGTGGAGAATATTGTTGCCATATATGTCAAACCGTTAATTGCCACTGTTTGACAAAGGCGATGCAAAAAACGATCATTATGGATGTTATTGCTACAATTGTAACAGTAGTTGGCGGAATTATAACTATATGTTGGATAGATAAGATTTGGCGTAGAGATAGGAAGCCTAAGAAAAAACAAGTATTAGTGAAGGAACAACTAAGAGAAAAGGGTGCTTTATATTTCTGTTATATGGGAGGCTCAGGAACCATTTTGTGTTTGGAATGTGATTATCAGAAAGATATTATTAGCTTTACACATGGGGCTTATGAGTGTAATATAGGTAGGCAATGTCAAAATTGTGGAACTTTTTTCTCTGAATACAATAAAAGTGAGGAATATCATAAAATAAGTCCGAGAACAGAGCCTTTATTATGCCCTGAATGCGGTATAATTTGTAATCTAAAAAAAACGAGGGATAATACATTATTTTGCCCACAATGCAAGGGTATTCATCTTCAATATGTTATGAAATATATCACTTAGTCAACTTATAAAGTATATGAAATATATAATTACAATATTATTCTCACTCGTGTGTATGGCTTCATCTGCAGAAACTATATACTATATAATTGTAGCTTCACTTACAACAGAAGAATCTGCAGAACGTGAAGTCATTGAGAAAAGAGAAAAAGGAAATATGGCAATTGGAATTATAATCTATGTAAATTCTCCCAATTATAGGATATATGCAGACTCTTCCTACTCTAAGAGCGAAGCTTTTCTAAAATTAGATTCAGTGAGAAAAAGAATTCCCGAAGCTTGGATACTACCTGTAAATACAAATTTGCATTACGAAATAAAGAATACACCATTTAATCAATTGAGACAATCATCGATAGCTGATTCTATTTCCCCGAATGATTCTGTTCCTATTGTAAATCAGACATCACCACTTTCCCCAAATGGGGATGGGGATATTTTAAAAAAAAGATGGACTCATATATTATTGATAATATTTTTTATTGTTGTTTTGGTATTGTTTATCTTCATTCTGAAATGTCTTTTGGTTAACAAAAATAGTCTAATTAATCCACCATTTCCTCCTAATGATGCTCCAAAGAGAGGTGGAGATGAGTCTTTTGGGGAAAAGCCGGAATCAGGAGTGTCAGTTCACATTCCTGAAGATAATACTTCTGAAAATGGAAAATTCGCTAAAGATGCTGTTCTTTCACCTGTGAATGAAGAAAATAAAAATATTGCAGCTGAAGAAGAAAAGCTTACTGAACAGACAACAGAATCGGAAATTCCTATAACTCCACCGACACATTCAGGAAGCTCTTATACATCTGGAGACAATCATCATTCAGCCGAAGAACTAACTGATTATGAGGGAGAAATTACACAAGAAGAGACTAAATATCTACAAGCGCAATCAGCGGAATTAGAGCGCATAGCTCATGAAACAAGAATAAAAAAAGAAAAAATCAAACAAGATATTCAAATTCTTGCGGAGGCAACTAATGCTGGCAATATAGAATTAGCTGAGAAAAAAATAGAGACATTAACGAAAGCTTTACAAGACCCTATCGTTGACCCAGAAATTGCAAATGCTATTCTGTCAAAAGAATCAGATTATCAGAAAAAATATACTGAAGGGATAAGTGATAATTTAGGAATTCAATATGTTGATTATTCTGCCCCAGTTCAATTTGTTCAAGGTGAATACTGGAAATATGCAGTTGCTAAATTCCCTTTGAAAGGTACTATCGTTTTCCCTCACCGTCGGCGAGCTATCGCGCGAAGAGGATATATGGAGGAGGCCTTTCAATCCTATTTACAAAATATGTTGCACGGTCTGCTGTCTGTCATAGGAGATTGTAGCATCCTCCCTGCCGAAGATTATCGTCCTTATGAACCGGATATTGCCATAATAGATTTGAACCGACCTTCTATTCGGATAGATATTGAAATTGATGAGCCTTATTCTGCCATTACAAACAAGCCGATTCACTTTGTTGGTTGTGGTGATGAATTTAGAGATTTAAACCTTACTAATCTTGGATGGATTGTTATTCGTTTTACTGAACATCAAATTTGTTCAGATATGCAAGGGTGCGCGGCTTTTATTGTACAGGTAATTCATGCTATAAATCCATCATTGGAATTACCCTCATCTCTTTTATTACGACCGCTTCCCAAACAAGTGAAACGTTGGTCTGAGATAAAGGCAAAAGTGATGGCTAGTGAAAAGATTAGAGAAAAATATTTGAATTATACATTTGGAATCAAAAATCCGGAGCAAATTTCCTATGCAGATATAAAACAAAATGCCTTAGAGAAGGAGTGTGCAAAACAGGTGAAGCCTATTGTTTTTTCAAGAGAAGTCCCAAAAATATCGGAAATGGTAGAAGCATCTCCATTTCTTGAACGAGATGCGAATATCCAATTTTCACCTTATGAGCATATTTACTTATACAAAGGGAGTCTACGATTAATCCCGGTAAGTAGCATTGTTTCTTACTTTTTCAACGCTTTTGATTCTGACTATTGGTCTAATTATAAGGCAGTACAACGTGGTGTGCCACAAGGGCAAGTGTTAGAAGAATGGGATGCAAAAGGAGCCAAATCTCGTGAAGTAGGAACCTTTATGCATCAACAAATTGAGAATCACTACAAAGGTTTAGTGTTTCAAAAAATATACCCGTTTAGATATAAAGGAGCCTATATTAATGCAGAAGAAATAGTAAGCCTTAATATAGAGTATGAGCAGTTCGTTAGTTTTTCTGAAAACCATAGTTTTATTCCATTTAAAACAGAGTGGGCTATTTACGATGAGAGCTTAAAGATAGCTGGTACAATTGACATGATACACAAACGGGGTGATGTGTTTGATATTTACGATTGGAAACGCAGCCATCGGGTTCTTGATGCTATAGGTGAACCTATAAAAATAAATACTTATGGTGACAAAGGAATACGAGGTTTAAATACTATCAGTGATACGGTATATTGGCATTATTGCCTTCAACAAAATCTTTATCGATATATTCTGGAGAAGAATTATGGAATTACAGTGAACAAAATGTATCTCGTTGTTTTTATTGATGATGCCATGGATTACACGAAATTGGAAGTGCCTCGTATGGATGAAGCTATTAGTATTATCGTAGAAACTTGCAAAGAAGAAGAGATTGCCTCTTTATTGTATGAATAGAGCAAATGAGATTAGTCAAATTTCTGACAAGTATTGTGTGCAAATTGTGTGCAAATCCAAAACAAAAAGCACTTACAATATGTATGTAAGTGCTTTATTTCTAGTTTGTGGTCCCACTTGGGCTTGAACCAAGGACTCCCTGATTATGAGTCAGGTGCTCTAACCAACTGAGCTATGGGACCTTTTTCAGAGTAGAACTCTGAAAACGTGTGCAAACTTAGAAAATATTATTGATCCATGCAAGCACGAGTTTTATTTTTTTATGTATTTAATATAAATATCATCACCATCCAGGATTTTGTACTAAACCTAATTGTTTTTGAATTTCATGTTCAGGTATAGGAAATAAGTAATAAGACTTTTCAAATACACGAGTTTCAAAAGATGTTCTTTTATAAAACTCGACAAATTCAAAATTATTTGTATCAGGATCACCTGCATTGATGTCCATCCCCCACATGCGTCCACCATCACCAAATCTACGATCATCTGCTGGACTACTTTTATCCTCAGTATGAGCTAGCCAACGACGACGAGTTGTAAAATAGCGGTCACCTTCTAAACAAAGCTCAATCTGACGTTCCCTCAAGATAAAATCTCTTTGTAGATCTTTATTACCGGCTATTTCAGGGGTTGCTTCAAAAGCACTTGGGACTCCTGCCCTTTCACGGATCATATCCCAATACTTCCTAATATCCGGATTTTTCGGATCAAATTCATTAAGCGCTTCGATATAATCTAGTAATATTTGTGCATAACGAATATATATAATCATATACTGTTGTGGATATACCCTGTCATACATATCAGCCATTGGATCTACATATTTATTTGCTAAGTAACCTGTTCTTGAAAAAAAGGTATATGAGCCGGACTGCCGAGAGAGACCTCCATAATATAATTCAGCACGGGCATACCCATCTTTTTGTCCTTCTGAATTATAATAATTCCGTTTTTCAATATCATCAGGTAAAGAGGGGATAATACGTTTATTATATAGAATGGATGCATAGAAACGAGGCTCACGATTAGCATACATATTCCATTCTCCCTGCCAATGTCCCCAGGCGTCACATTTACGTATATCTGCTATTATTTCTTTACGTCCTTCTTCTGTAGTGATCTCTCTATTATTAGGATTCCAAGATTTTCCACCTATAGTTGAAAAACCTTCTTCTATATATCCTGAGGTAGGATCTTCAATTGGTTTTCCATTATCCATTAGAAATGCATCTACTAAACGTTGTGTTGGTCCAATGCCACCCAGCGTTTTCGGTCCAGGAAAAGCGTGTATCATCCAAGCTTGGGAGTGTCCTCCAGAAGTTCGTCCAAATAGAATCTCACAGTTCCAGTTTTTTAGCATCACATCTGTATATGATTTATAAGGATTGAACACATTACCATCCCCATTTTCATGATTTTTATAAAGCTTTATTTTTGTAATAGGGTTTTTTTCTACTAAATCAATAACAGCTTTACTTGCTTCCGCTGCTTTTCTCCATTTATCTTCACTATATATTGTATTTGTTAAAGGTGTACCATCTGCATTTTTAAAATTTACATATTCCTCATTCCCATTCCATTGAGGACTTGCATTTAGAAGTAATATTAAGGATTTTACTGCTTGACAAATAATTTTATCCGGTTTACCTAACCACGTTTCATTATTACCACGCCATGTTAACGGCAAATTCCCAGATGCTTCATCCATCATCATACAAATGTATTCCACACATTCGTCCATAGTATTACGCGTCATATTAATCCATTCCGTTTCATTAGGAAGTAATTCTTTAATTAATGTAACAGGTCCATATTGCCTAACAAGTAACCAATAATAATATCCCCTTAGAAATTTTACTTCTGCTTTATATTGTTTTTTCAAGTCATCACTTAATTCATCACAACGATCTACATTATTTTCAAAAACCAATGATGATCTGATAGCCCGATACCAAACTCCATATTTTTCATAGAAACCGGTGTTAGAAGACCAATTTCCCAAATTTATAGAATACGTAGCATATACTGTCCATGAAAGATCACATTCGTCTGCACAACCCACCCAAGGATCATCTCTCCATAAGTCAGGGTAAGGAATACCAGCATACACATTTGCCAAATAACCTTCTACTTCTTTTCTTGAACTCCATACGATTTCGTCTGTTTTCATATCATCTGGCTGCTTATCCAAATAATCAGAGCAGGCAGGTAATATAAATAATGCTATTAATAAATATTTTATCGTTTTCTTCATATTTCATTATTTTAGAAGGATGTTCTTAATCCAAAATTAAATTTACGCGAAATAGGATATTTATCTCCTGCACCCGAACCCGTTTCTGGATCCCACATATCCCATTTTGAGAACAAGGCTACATTATTACTCAAGAAATAAATACGCAAAGACTTCATTCCTATTGGTTCTAACCATTTTTGCCGGAATGTATATCCTACCTCTATATCTGCAAGACGTAACAGACTTCCATCATATATTCTACGTGTAGAGGATTGCCAGTTGTTAGCAGACTTACCATTAGATAATCGGGGGTAAAAAGCATCTTTTCTAGGATCATCTTCAGTCCAGCGATCCAATGCTTTCTCAAATAAATTACCTTTCCCAACCCCTTCATTAAACGGAATAAATCTATCACCTAATGTATATGTAACATGAGCTTGTCCACGGAAAAATATTCCTAAATCAAAACCATTCCAATTCAGTTGTCCCCCAAAACCATATACGATTTCAGGAATACTTGAATAACCTATAGCCGTTTCATCATCAATAGTTATCTGGCCGTCGTTATTCATATCCTTATATTTAACATCTCCTGGGCGTACTGCTCCAAATTTTTGTTGAGGACTATTTTTTATATCCTCTTCATCTTCAAACAGATCTATAGCAATTAAACCAAACTGTTGACCATATCTATGCCCAGTTCTCATCCGGTAAGGTTCACTTTTAGGAGCTTCATCCATTTCCAGTATTTTATTACGCGTAAATGTAAAATTTCCATATATTCTATAACCCACATTTCCTATTACATCATTAAATTCCAAAGTTCCTTCTATCCCATGATTTCTCATGACTCCCATATTAGCAAATGGTTGCATGTTCATACCTGCAATACCTGGCACAGTAGAACGTTGAATTAATATATCTCGCCTTTTTTCATGAAAATAATCTGCTTCGAAAGAGATTTTATTATCAAACATTTTCAATTCAATTCCGACGTTTTTTTTCAAACCTTTCTCCCAGGTAAGGTTTGGCACTCCAATACGATCCTCTCCTACTCCTATAATACCTGCTTCCGTCAATCCCCAATTGTAACCACCAAGTCCCTCACCATAAGTTGACAAATAACCAAAACGTTGATTATTAGGTAAAGCCTCTGCTCCGACTAATCCTATCGATGTACGTAATTTAAGGAAATTTATCGACTTAATATTCCAGAATGATTCTTCTGAAATAAGATAACCTATTGCTCCGGCAGGAAAAACTCCAAATCTATATCCTTTTGGAAAGTTTTCTGAACCATTGTAGCCTAAATTAAATTCTCCAAAGTAACGATCAGCAAATGAATAAGTAGCCCTAATAGCTAGACCTTGTTTCCTATAAGGTAAGGCTCCTATAGAATTACCAGCAGAAGCATTAACATAATCTCTTTGATAATACATGAACATTCCACCAACTCTATGAACATCATTGAATCGTTGATTATAGTTCAACTGTAATTTCAATTCAAGAGCTCGATTACTGGAGAATGTTTCTCCATATCCCAGGAAATCCTGCCCTTTCTCAACCTCATAAACAATAGGATCTCCATTATCATCAGTACCTCTTACACCATAAGTAGTTGAGTTTTTTCTACGACTTTGCAATGAAATTTGATTCACATCAAAAGAAAATGCTCCTTTAAAATCCAGTCCTGGCAAAATAAATTTCAAATCCTGATTAAGCACAAATTGAGAAATTATATGTGTCTGAAACCCTGAATCATAACCTGAGCCTAACAAACGTTCTGCTGGATTCCTCTCTCCAACTTGAGTAGGAGCACCCCATCCCCAAATCTGATTACCTTGTGGATCTTTTCCTATAGGAACACGAACAGGACAAGATAAAGGCGTTGATAAATAAGAATATAAAAAAAGTTTTTCAGCTGGAGACATATATGTTCCATAATAATCTCCACCCTCACCAGGCTGATGTGTATCAATGAGATTAGCACCTATCTCCAGATTTACTGTTGTTGTACGGGTCAATGTAAGATCTACATTCGCTCTAAAGTTATATCTTTTTAAGCCTACATTAGATTTATAGTCATTATCCGAACTATTTTTCAAATTACCATTTTCATTATAAAAACCCGCACTTACAAAATAGCGAGCTATTTCACCACCACCACGTATATTCAATGAAGCATTAGCGTTAGACGAATATTTTTTGAAAATTTCGTCAAACCAGTCAATATTTGGATATAGGTAAGGATTTGTACCTTTTCTTACATTTTCTATATATTCTTCAGTATAGTTTATCTTTCCAAAAGCTTCATTATACAACATCGCATAATTCGCTCCATCTAGAAATTTTGGCATATTGGGAAGATCAGATGCTCCATATTCCAATTTTAATTCAACAGTTGGTTTTTGAGCAACTCCTTTTCTTGTTGTAACCAGAACTACACCATTTGCGGCTCTCACACCATAAACAGCAGTAGCAGAAGCGTCCTTTAACACAGAAATAGACTCGACCTCCTCAATCGATAGATCTGACATATCCCGTTCTACTCCATCTACTAATACTAAAGGAGAACGATTTGCGCCAAATGTAGAAATCCCTCTGATCCAGAAATCTGTACTTTCTGCTCCCGGTTCACCCGATCTTTGTACAACTACGGCTCCAGCAATACGTCCAGCCAATGCAGTAGTCAATGAACGCTGAGGTATTCTCATCCCTTCAATAGGTGCTGCGGAAATAGAACCAATCACACTCGCTTTACGCTGAGTACCCATTCCTACAACTACAGCTTCGTCCAATTCATGAATATCATCTTTTAATACAAGATTAATTGTCGGTTCTGCACCAATTGTCACTTCTTCTGTCTTGAATCCAATATAGGAGAATTGAAGAATATCACCTTTCTTAGCATTAATGATATAATACCCGTTGATATCTGACACAACACCTTCCGTCGTGCCCTTCACTACAACATTTACACCAGGCAAACCTACTCCTGTTTGATCTGACACAACTCCTCGAACCGTACTTTCTTCTTTCGGAAGATATACTTCTGCAAGAATATTTCTTTCTTGATTCTTATTTGCAAAGATAGTATTGGAAAGGAGGAGTAAAAAAGTAATTACTAAAAGCTTTATAAACTTATCAAAGTATAGATAAGCCAAGCATTGACTTTGAGTTTTTTTCATAAAACATAGAATATAATTATAACAAATTAGAGTTTTTCCCAAGCTTCATTAATAAGCAAAATCACAAATAGCACACAAATATATAAAAAAATTTACACAACAAAATCTAAATAAAGAAATTATTTTCAAAAACACAACAAATTAAAAAATATTATATAATAAATCTTTGAAAAACACTTACAATTATCATAAAGAGGAGCATATATGCAAACAGAGTTAATGCTAGAATTTTGCTTCGAGAATATGAATATATTGCTTCATTTCCTTTTTCTTTTGATATGTATTTACTAATGTATGAAGAGTAAAGCAGGTAAATCAGATAACCTATTATAACTCCCGCTAAGCCACCCCCAACTATATCCGAAACAAAATGAACTCCAAGATAAATACGAGAATAGGCCATTAAAAGTGCCCAAATAAAAATAACACAAGTATATAACTTATTCTTAAATAAAAGAGAGGTAAATATGGCTATCCCAAAGGTAGTTGCAGAATGTCCTGAAACAAAGCCATAAGGTTCTACAATATTTTCATAAAGTGTACGAACCTCTTCCATAAAAGAAGGATGAAAGATGGGACGAGGACGAGCAAATAATGGCTTAGTTATGAGTGATGAAAAAACTACACAAAGAATGCTAACACAAATAAGAGAAATAAGAACAGGCATCCATTCCTGTTTTTTTTTCTTATAAATAAGCATAAAACAAAAGAAAAATATGTATGGTAACCAAATATAAATACCTGAATACATCCACATCACCTGATCCCAAAAAGGAGAATGCGAACTGTTTATTAGGAAAAAAAGTCCTTTTTCTAATTCTAATATTTTTTCGAGCATTTATTTTTCGGATGCATCGTCTGCAGCAAATTCCATTAAGTATGCTTTGATAAAGCCGTCGATCTTTCCGTCCATTACACCACCAACATCAGATGTTTGATAATTAGTTCGATGATCTTTTACACGGCGATCGTCGAAGACATAACTTCTGATCTGAGACCCCCACTCAATTTTCTTTTTGCCAGCTTCAATTTTCTGTTGTTCAGCCATACGTTTCTGTAAAGCTATATCATAAAGCATGGAACGTAACAATCGCATGGCATTCTCACGATTACCTAATTGGGAACGACTTTCCGTATTTTCAATTAGAATCTCACGTGTTTCCCCTGTATCAGGATCTTTATAATTATAACGCAAACGTACTCCGGTTTCCACCTTATTTACATTCTGTCCTCCAGCTCCCCCTGATCGGAATGTATCCCAAGTATAATCAGCGGCATTGATCTCTATCTCAATAGAATCATCAACAAGGGGAGTAACAAATACTGATGCGAAGGACGTCATGCGTTTGCCTTGCGCGTTATATGGAGACACACGTACGAGACGATGCACCCCATTTTCACCTTTCAGATAACCATAAGCATAATCACCTTCAATCTGCATAGTGACAGACTTTATTCCAGCTTCGTCCCCTTCCTGTAAGTTATTTATTGTGAGTTTATAATTATTAGATTCTGCCCACCGCATGTACATACGCATTAACATGGACGCCCAATCCTGGCTTTCAGTGCCACCAGCTCCAGAGTTGATCTTCAGTATACATCCCAACTGATCTGCTTCCTGACGAAGCATATTACGGGATTCAAGATTCTCGACAGCTTCTAAAGCTTTCTTATAAGCTTCATCAACCTCATCTTCGGAAGTAATTCCCTCTTTTACATATTCATAAGCTAATTCGAGTTCTTCAGTTGCCGCATGAACCTCATTATATAATTCAATCCACTTCTTGAGATCTTTAACTATTTTCATTTGTGCTTCTGCCCGTTTGGCATCTTCCCAAAAAACAGGATCTTGAGTGCGTAACTCCTCTTCTTCTAACTGGATGGTTTTCCCATCAATGTCAAAGGTACCCCCTCAGCGCTTGCTCGCGCTCCAACACATTATGTAGCTGGTCTGATGTTATCATATCTTTTTCTTATTTGGGTGCAAAGATAAGTAATTATCTTACTCCTTATACATTTCTTCTATCTGGTCTGCATACTTTTCAAGTATAACCGGACGGCGAAGTTTTAAAGTGTCTGTCAATTCACGACCTTCCATTGTAAACGGATCAGCCAATAAAATGAACTTCTTAATCTTCTCATAAGATGCCAAATCCTTTTGACGTTCTTCAACATGAGATTCTATCAATCGCAGAATATCTTTATTTTTAACCATATCTCTTCTGCTAGAAAATTTAAGATTTTTTCGTTCAGCAAAATCATCGAGTGCTGAAAAATCAGGAACAATCAAAGCACCTACAAACTTACGTTGATCACCTATCACAGCAATCTGAGCTATATATTTATCATTAGTCATCAGCATCTCAACGGCTTGGGGAGCAATATATTTACCATTAGACGTTTTGTAGAGGTCCTTAATTCTTTCAGTAAAGAACAACACTTCACCTTCCAATCGTCCAGCATCTCCTGTACGGAAAAAACCATCTTCTGTAAATGCCTTTTTATCTTCTTCAGGTTTCTTGTAATAACCGGAAGTAATCGTTCGGCCTTTTACCAGAATTTCATTATTACTTTCGTCTATCTTGACTTGAACATCAGGCATTAAATTTCCGATAGAACCAATAACAAATCCCTCCATTGGACAAAATGAAACAGTAGCAGTAGTCTCGCTTAAGCCATATCCATATACAATAGGTATATTTACGGACTGAAGGAACACATTAACCTCATCAGAAAGTGGAGCCCCAGCCACAGGGAAAATACGGCCATTTTGAATACCAAGTACCTTTTTTAACAATGTAAAAATAGTTTTATCATAAAAAAAGAATTTTAACCGTAATCCCAAGGGAGGTTTCAGACCTTTATTCTTATACTCCAGATTGTGTTCGTGTCCTATTCTGATCCCTCTCTTAGTCAGTTTACGTAAAAAGCCGGGAAATGAATCGATTTTTTCATGAACTCCTACATATACTTTCTCCCAAAAGCGAGGTACATTACACATCATAGAAGGACAAACCTCGGGTAATGTCTCCTGAATAATCTTTGGGTCCCTATTAACTGCAACTATTGCTCCTTTATGAAGACAAAGATATGTCCATGCTTTCTCAAAGATATGCGTCAGAGGAAGAAAACAAATTGAAGTCTCTTTATCTGTAATAATTGGGAGCCGTATATCATGGATACGCATAGCTTCCAAAAAATTATAATGATGAAGCATTACACCTTTCGGGACACCAGTCGTACCTGATGTGTAAATAATAGTAGCCAAGTCTTCTGGAGAAGCGGCATTCATTCGTATTTTTACAGTTGTCTCAGCATCTGCTGTTTCTCCAAGCCAGATAAAATCATCAAAATATATTGACGTTTTATCCTCGGGATTAATAACAACCTTTTTATCAAAAATAATCAGACGCTTCAAAACAGAGGATTCTTTCAGCACTTTAAATGCATTATTGTACTGTAATTGTTCTCCGACGAAAAGCGTACGGATCTCAGCATCATTTATAATATATTCTATCTGCACAGGTGAACTTGTCGGATACATTGGAACCATTACTGCACGATTGGCATAGGCTGCAAAATCAGTATACAAACATTGAGGCATATTTTGTGAATAGATACCTATGTTCTCACGTTTTTCAATGCCAAACTCAACCATAGCTTTAGCTGTTAACATAACAGTTTCCGAAAAAGCCTTCCATGAAATTTTATACCACTTTTTAGTTTCGTCATCACGAAACTTCAATGCTGTTTTAGTACCGTATTTTTCTGCTTGTCGATGGATGAGTTCGGCATAATGATAATTGATCATAATTTCCCGTTTTGTATTACAATGCAAATGTAATTTATTAATTCTTTTAGTAATTAACAACCTTCATTTTTTTACACAAAAACAAACATTTTGTGCAATTCCGAATTCCTTTTACCTCCAAATAAAAGGAAAAAGGCACCCGGAATCACTCCGGAATGCCTTTCCTCATAAACATAATAATATAGTGAACTCCACTATATATCAATCTTTACCAAAATGGCTTGCATCGCAATAGGGTTTATTCTTACTTTTCCCACAACGGCAAAGGGTAACTCTGTTACGCGTTGGATAGACCACACCTTCAGCACTTTCGATCTCGATACCTCCTTTAACCCATATCGGACCTATAACTTTTGCAGCAGGATCTTCCAGAATACTAATTTCTTCATTCAATTCCGGTTCTATCCGGCTGCCATCTTTAGTGACAGTTGTCAATCTTCCGCTAGGACATGATTTAGTCTGATGCAAAATAATATCTTTAGCATCAGCATTCTCAGCAGTTGTAACCAGATTCCAGGTTCCACTTTTAGTATCGCAGAAACGAGCTGCAGCACATAATTCTTCTGCATCCATCAGATTAACCTGAATACCTTTAATGAACTTAGCCATTTCATCATAAGTCTTTGGCTTAGCCGTTTCTGTTCCATCGAATCCCTGATAGTGTGAGCCATCACAATAAGGCTTGTTTTTAGTTTTACCACAACGGCATAAATGGAAAGTCTCTTGAAGGGGATATTTTTCTATTTCCTCGTAGTCTAAGGAATAACCTTTGGGGTTAGGTACATATCTCAAATGATTTAAAGGGATATTGCCTGTAACCTCATATGGACCATTTTTAAGCACTTTAATTTTCTTCTTCACATTGTCAATCATAATCGCTTATTTTATTGGTTTTTCATTACGGCTCAGGGCTTGTAAAAAACATCATCATATGATGGATTTCTTTTAAACATGGCTTTTGCAAACGCGCAAAGCGGGACAACTTTCAGATCTTTATTACGGGCAAATTTCACAGCCTCTTCCACCATAACTTTCCCTACTCCCATACCGTTGAATTCTTCATCCACTTCCGTATGATCAATTACTAATCTATCTCCATCAAGATATACATACGTCATCAATCCGGCATCCCTACCATCAATTGTGGCTGTAAAATATCCTTTTTGTTGGTTGTCTATGTGTTTGATTTCAATTATTTCTTTATTTTTTTCTTCTCTCATTCTTTTCGTTTTAAACTATTAACCACTTTGTAAAAATAACATATTTCCCCTTCATATTGTTTCAGATTATATTTACTAAATTCGCAATTCAATTATTGAAGATATGAAAAACGAGACTTTATTAAAGCGGGTTGCCGCCATTCATGACATTTCTGGATTTGGAAAATGTTCACTAACAGTAGCCCTACCAATTCTTTCCGCCGCAGGCATTGAAACGAGTGCTTTACCTACAGCTGTGTTATCAACTCATACTGGAGGTATTAATGGGTATACTTACCTTGATACAACCTGTGAGATGCGCCCTTTCATGAAACATTGGAAATCGCTCAATATACATTTCGATGCCATTTATAGTGGTTTTCTAGGTTCTTTCGAGCAACTTGATATAGTAAAAGAATTTTTCGCAGAGTTTCGCGACAACAATACGCTGATACTGGTTGATCCTGTAATGGCCGACAATGGAGAATTGTACAAAATATTCACTTCCGATTTTGCTTTAGGAATGAAGGATTTATGTTCAAAGGCCGATATCATAGTTCCCAATTTAACAGAGGCCGCTTTATTACTGGAAGAGCCATATAATCCTGGTCCATACTCCAAAGCTTATATAGAAGATATATTGATACGACTTAGTGATATTGGCCCTAAACAAATAGTACTGACTGGCGTTTATTTTAATGACGAAGAATTAGGAGCCGCTACATACGATAAAACGACAGGCATTTCGGATTATGTATTCGTTCCTAAAATCCCAGGATATTACCATGGTACAGGAGACGTTTTTGCCAGTACTGTATTAGCAGCCCTACTGAATGGCTTCAGTATTAATGAAGCAGCCGGTATAGCCGTCCGTTTCACCGCAAACAGTATCATGCGTACATATAAAGCACAAACCGATATCCGTTTCGGAGTGGACTTTGAACATGGATTTCCTGAATTGCTTAAAGAATTGAAGCTAGTTTAAAATGAATAAATTAAAAATAGCAATTTCCGGTATCGGAGGTGTTGGAGGATATTACGGTGGACTATTGGCTGCCTATTATCAGAATAAAGATGATATTGATATTTATTTTATATCCCGAGGTAGAAATCTAGAAGCCATTCGAGAAAAAGGTTTGCAAATAAAAACTCCTGAAAGACTAATTACCGTTTATCCTACAATGATTACCGACAACCCTGGGGATATAGGTAAAGTAGACTTTCTCTTCTCTTGTACAAAAGCATATGATCTGGAAGAAAATATGCTTCAACTACAACCTGCTATTGGTATTGAAACGGTTATTATCCCTCTTCTAAACGGAGTAGACATTGACCATAGAATAAAACAAGTCTTACCCAAAACACATGTTTGGAAAGGATGTTGTTATATTGTATCTTCTGTTGAAGCGCCAGGAATTATAAACAAGACATCTCCCAAAGATTTTCTTTATTTTGGAAGTAGGAAAGGAGACAAAATGCGCCAACGTCTTTTACTCTCCTTACTCGAAGAAGCAGGTATAACCACTTTTAATCCTGAAGATATAGACTTACGTATATGGATGAAATACGTAATGATTTCAACAACGGCAACAATTACCTCATACTATAATCTTCCTATAGGAGGAATCATAAAAAACCATTTCGACGAATACATTGAACTCTTAAATGAAATCAGCAAAGTTGCAAAAGCAAAAGGAATAAACTTGCCTGAAGATATTGCTGACTCAAATGCAAAGGCCCAGCAGTTAATGCCCATAGATTCAACAACCTCTATGCACAGGGATTATATGAATGGAGGACGTAATGAATTAGAGACACTTACAGGTTATGTTGTTAAAACTGCCCAAGCGTTAAACATAGAAACTCCTCTATATAATAAAATGTATAATCATTTAAAAGGGGTAAACCTATAACCTGAACCGACAATACTCTTTGACACTATTCCCATGGCAGGAAAAGCGATGTGCATCCCTGCTATGGGAATACCATTCTTTGTAACATACTCCAGAACATTCTTACGGGAAACAACTGCTGTTCTAGGATCTGTATCATACGTGACGGCAACTTCGGGATAAGGCATTTGTAATGCCATAGCATGTGTTAAATCAGCCCATATAAGCATCTTTTCATTGTTCGACTCCATTAAAAATATCGTATGGCCTGATGTATGTCCGTAAGCTGCAAAAGGTATAAAGCCGGGAATTAGCTCTTTCCCCTTTTCTCCTAATTCTCCCGGTTGGAACAATTCTAAATTGTTCTTATATGCAGCAATCACTTCCTTAGCTTGCTGAGAACGGCTACTTGCTTCCATCCAGTAATCATGTTCTGGTTCAGCAATATAAACTTTAGCATTAGGGAACATCACTTTCCCCTCTTTCAGTAAACCTCCAATATGATCTCCATGCATGTGAGTTATAAGAACAACATCCACATTCTCCGGATTTATATCTAAAGATTCCAGATTTTCAAATAACTTTCGTCCCAATCCAGCATCAACCAGTACATTCATGTGTGGTGTCTTTACTAAAAATGCATTCATTGCATTAGAGAAAGTTCCATCAGGAGCTAATTTCTCCAACATATCTTCCGTAGCGCCAATCAAAATACTTTTATTTCCCTGACCTTGTGATTCTGCCAATAAACTTATTTCAAAAGCACCTACCTGATAGGTATATACACTTTTCATTTCCTGCCCTGTAGCAACATCCGACATATACATCAAACATAAAACGATTAATAAAACAGACCTTCTTTTCATAACTTTGCTAAACAATTACTATTAATAAACCCTATAAATATAATGTTTAAGAGCTTAATTCTGTATTATAAACCAAAAATAATTCCCTAATATAATATTAAAAAATAATTAGGCCTCATTGATCATTCACACTTTTTTACTGAGACTTACTTGGAAAGGTCTTTTTATCACTATAAGGTAAATTAAAATTATAACTAACAGAGATGCCTATGAATGAAGGATCGTATGAATAATTATAAGATACGTGCCTGTCTCCCATTATTGTATATGTATCTAATTTATCTGTTTTAAATACATCATCCCACGAAAGAACAACAGATAATCTCTTTTTTAAGAATATTTTTTTTAAACTCAAATCCATACGATATGCAGGATCAAAATAAAAAACATTCATGATTCCTTTTGTAAAATATCTGTTATTGATATTCAAATACATATCAAACGGAAGGTTTAGATTTAAATTAAAAGTCGCATACCATAGTGTTTGATTAAGTGAAATTAGATTTGTATCATCATTTATATCTGAGTGGATCAGGCCCGTGGCCAGGAAGAAATTGAAATAATCATGTATATAAGGTATTGTTGCATCCAAGGAATATGTTTCTGCTCTTTTTATATTATGTTGGGTCGATCTGGTAACACTCTGTTTTTCGGGTACCTGATCCATCATCCATACTATGGCGTTATTTCTTCGGATATAATTGAAAGCAAGAGACATTTTCCGATAGTTTAGTTTTACCTGAAAATTATGTCTCTTCTCGTCTGTAAGAGTAGGGTTACCAGTCCTGTAAAACAAGGAATCCACCATCCCTATCGCGGGATTTAAATCGTTGAAGGTAGGACGAGGTGTCTGTATGGAGTAAGATGTATTTAAACTAACATAATCATTAAACTGATAATCGAGTGCGACATTAGGAGTCAGGATATAACGTACAGTATCTTGTTGAAAGAGTGTTGTATTGGTGCGATTATTTATATATTCAATTTTTGCTCCTCCACTCAATGTTAAATCATTTAATAAGACGGAGATTAAACCATATAGAGAACCTAATCTTTCATTATATTTATATGAATCAGTATAAATGATCTGATCCTGATTAAATATTTCATTATCATTTTTATAACTCGTATACTGATACCTACCGCCTGCTTCCAGTTTCAATATTTCATTTATGGAGAATTCCATGTCTGTCCGGACTCCTGTTAAACGGCTTAAAGCATCGTTATAGTTATGTATAGTCAGATCCTCGGACCGTTGTATATTTTTATTACTGAAATAAGAAATATCGGCAATAGTTTTGATCTTAAAACCGTCTGTCGAATAATTATGGAAGAAAGAACCGGTATTATATTTCCGGTTATCATCGGATATCATATGTGACGATAATTCATATATAGGGTTCTCTTTATTATCCGGTAAAAACAACCTCGATGTATTATTCTGATTATTATCCTGCTTATTAAACATAAAGCTACCCTCTGCACCAATAACCTGCCGGTCGGAAAGTTCGTATTCAATTCCTCCTTTTATTTTATTATCATTATACGTTTTATACCTGGTTTGTAAATCATTTATTACATACAAGTCAAATTGATTATATTTTATATCCCGTCCGTACATTTCTTTATATAATCTCTCCCGTGGATTGGTGACGTACGAAGTATAGAATAATAATTTTGAGTATTTACCCCTGATATCCGCACCTATATATTTATCCCAATATTCAGATTTTCTTAACCTTCCTGTCAGCTCAATTTCCAATCCTTTTTTATTATTAGTCAGCGTAATGATATTAATGATAACTTTAGCCTTACTATCATATTTTATAGAAGGATTTGTAATAATTTCAATTTTTTCGATTTCTTTAGATGAAAGCATGTCCAATACATTATTTTCTGGTATTTCGCGTCCATTTATATAAATGGTAGCTTCATCCGTACCTACAAAAATGCCATATTTATTATCTACTTTTACTTTAGGTGCTTTTTGCAGTATATCCGTTAAAGTACCGGCTTCGCTGAGGGCAGTGGTATTTACCTGCATTTCCATTCGGTCAATATGATTACTCAATGAAGGGAGAGTACGGGTGACATATACGTCCGAAAGATCAACGCTCAAACTGCCAACAGTATCCTTCTCTAAATTATTCTGAGAAAAACCATATGTATAAAAAAAGACAAAAAGCAGGCACAAATAGTTTATTTTCATTCAGTCAAAATTAATTTATAGGTCATTTATAAGCGATATGTGTAAGAAAATGTACAAAAATAGTGTTTTTCCCCCTTTATTAAAAACAATTTAGAGATACCTCAGAAATAAACCTGAGATATCTCTAAAATAAAAAGCATATCTATATACCGAAATGAACGTCCTAATAATCTCTTAATTATCAATTTTTATTGCGTAAAAATAAGCTGGCCCGAAAGCATTCGTTGTCCAATAGGGCACCGCACCTTCTTTTCCCATAGACGTTGAAGCAAAGAGTTTATATTTCCCGTTTGCTGGCCCCGGAACATGTAATAAGTATACTAACTGAGGATTAGATACCCCAGCTCCTTTCTGTTCAGAAGGAGTACCAACATATGCCAATATATTTTCATAATTTCCATCAATAGTTGCTCCGGGTACATAATTTCCCTGGGCATCAGGTTTGCGCAAATTAAGATAAACGTACCAACCTATAGACACGTTACCTTCCGCACCTGTAGCAAAAGCGGTAGCTAAACCTGCACAAATCAACCAATCCCCAGGTTCAAGTTCCAATTCTCCATCAGTGACATCAAAACCTGCACCATCTTTATGATAAAGATTTACTCCATATGTATACTTACCATTATTAGTAGTACTCCTGCCACCGCTGATAATAACAGGACATGATTTAATTTTTGTTACTGCTTCCAGATTACGCCAAACCAAGGTGTCATTTTCCTGGGTTAATACGGGTATCATATCTTCAAGAGGTACAATTGGATCGTTTAATTTATCGTTTATATTCTGTGATCCGTTATCAAAACGTAGCCCGGTACCGGGTACCTCTGCTATGATTTCAAGTTTAGAATGTAGATTTGTCAATGTATCGGTTCCAATCCGAAGTGTGTCATTGACCAATACATATTTTGCTACATCTGTTTTTCCATGAATAGTATCATTTCCTGTCAACAGAACATTTCCTGCTACATCCAATTTCGCATTTGGATTAATTTTTCCCACACTTGTATTCCCATTTTCATCCACAATAATATCATCTAAAACATTATTCCCTCCATTCGTATTTCCCCGCGCATCAATATGAAATACACCCTGAGGATTTACTGTATTGACCCCAACTCCTGATGTTTGCGCAACCACAGGGAGTGAAACAAACAATAATAGAATAAATGGTAGTATTATTTTAGTCATAATTATTATTTTTAGTAAAATTAATGTTGTCTGTCAAGTCTTATCGCGTAAAATTTAGCATTACCAGTGGGTGTCGAATGAACGGCATTTGTACCGGAAGTAGCCAATTCTATCCAAACCCGGGTTAGATATTGGGGATCTCCGGGTCTCAATTTTACATTATTTTTTTTAGGAACTGGCACATTCAATATAAACATCAGATTGGGATTAGCCTTTGGACTTGTATTACTGGAATGATAAATTTCTGTTGTTGAAGAAGTGGTAATGAGTTGTCTCTTTGAGCTACCATCTACATCTCCATCCTCTCCATATTCCGTATATAAACGCATATACATAGTAAATCTTTGTAAAGCTCCAGTAGTTGTGGTGTTCGCCATAACGAGCCATATCCCCGGTACTAATTTTAACGAGTCTTTTGTTATATTTACTTCTATTTCTGACCCTTCAGCATGAACCAGACTGGCATACTTAAATGATCCTTCCACCACTGATGACATCGGGCGTAATGCTTCCCAATATGCATTTCCGTTTTCATCACTGGTAAGCATATATCCGTTTCTTTCCGAAGTATCGGATAGCCGGAAGAATTGAGGGTTATGTTCAGGCGTAACCTGTTCATTGTTTTCGATATGGAGTAAAGCCTCAGGGTTGGTATTGCCGATACCCACACCGAGCCGTTCTGTTGTCACTTTCTTATCCATAACGGCCTTATTTGTAAATTTCAAGGATTCCGATACTGCCGTTTTTCCATTTACATGCAATTTTAAGTTGGTCGAAGGTGTTAAAAGACCAATACCGAAAGTGCCTTTATCGGTAATAACGACATCATCATTTTGCGTTGAAACATCATTTGATTGGGTGTTACTCTTCGGATCGATATGAAATAATTGTTTCGGATCTTCCGTATTTACACCTATCTGGGAATATCCTGCACATAGGGATAATAGTAAAAACAAAACCGATAAATATATCTTTTTCATCTGATTATAACTAAAATTCATATATCACTTAACCTGATCGCTATAAAAAATGACCCTCTACGTGTACCATATAATCTGAAACCATTGCCATCTTTCCTTTTTGATTGTATCTCAAATGTTTTTGTTTCGTCAATATGTACTTCATAAAATAACTGTGGTAATGCAACGCTACTACCATTCTGTTCCGGTTGTACTCCAAACTCGATCTCTACAGAAGCATCGGCCGGTATAGAATTAGGAAAGAAACCGGTACCTGAAGGAGTTTTAGGTTGTCCGGGATAAGAAACGAGCCGGGTATATATCATACTGGGAGATAGATTGTTTGTTGATGCCTGTGTACTATATTTTGCAAGAATAAGCCACCTGCCTTTTGTTAAGGTTATCGGATTGCTTGTTATATCTGTATAGCCAGTACCTACAATCCCCCCCGAAGCTCCTACTGTTCCTGTATACAGCGGTTTGAGGGCTTTATTTTCATCCCTTCCGACTATTTCTGCTTTAGGACGAAGTAATGCCCATTCGGCATTGCCAAATTCATCACTTGAAAGGTAATATTTGTTTTGCGAGAAATCGATATCCGATTCTATTTTACCTGCCGATACGGTATGAGAAGCGTCTTTTACAATTTCAAGTACAGCGCTACCGCCACCGTTTTTTAAACTAACAGATTCTTTGACCAATCCCTTACCGTCTAAAATAAGATCCTTTCCTATAGTAACATCACCTTCAATCCTGGAATTACCTTCCACATGTACTTTTTCCTGTGGAGAGGTAGTCCCTATTCCCAGATTGCCATTATCGCTTCTGACCACTACTTCTCCTTCGGAGGTATGTACACGAAACATTTGTCCATTTTCAGGTTCTGCATTGATACCCACCTGTGCTTTACATACAAAGGCCGAACAAATGCAGAACATCATCAAAAAAAAATTCTTCATGATAATTTTTATATAAAATTTAATCTGAATATTATATTTCAACTAGTCACCAACTACCTATTAGAACAAACTAGGAATGGTATGAGTAGTTATTTATAGGCATCAGTAAATAAATCGGGTTTATTAGTCTCATCTCTTGTTATTTATAGAGTTAGTAATCTTAATTATATTTTCAACTAATTAAATGTATGTTCAAATATAGACGGATCATTTAAGAACTATATAGCCCATATTTCGCAAAATAGATCAAATGGTATTTTTATAGGTATAAACAAGGATATGTCCAAATAAAAGCCGAAAATATAGATAAACGAAACTAAATATAGATGAAGTGAGTATGAACATTTAAAAGATCATATAATACTAGCCCCTGTCGATAAATACATTATTTAACTGTTTATTAACTCTGCAAAGAAAAAAAGTATAGACAAAAAGCCATATTGATAGATAAACATGCTTGGTTTTTTTGTTTCTTGATAAAAATCATTAAACTAATAAAATTTTAAAAAGATTAGACCGAATAGTATTAATTTTGATAATTGAAACGAATTTTCAAACAAGACTAACCGAATATAATGAATAAATATAAGTATGTTATCATAGATGATGATGATATGGATAGGTTAACCCTCAGTTTTTACCTAAAAAACTACCCTTTTCTGGAACATTCTGCTACATTTTCATCATCGATTGAGGGGCTTGAATATATAAGTAAAAACAAAATCGACCTTGTTTTCTTGGATATAGATATGCCATCTATGAATGGTCTTGAGCTACAAAAACAGATTAAAGAGAATATATCGTGTACAATTTTCGTAACATCTTTTACCGAATTTGCTCTTGACGGCTTTGAACTGGATGCCCTGGATTATATAACGAAGCCTTTTAGCCCTGAACGGTTAGATCTTTCAGTGAAAAAAAGCAAAGAGTATCTGGACCTGATTCATAAAGCAAAGTTATTCGATGTTAGTTTCAAAAATGAATCCATTCTCGTTAAAGAAGGGTATAAACATGTAGGGATACAAATACATGAAATTGTATATATGGAAGCTTTGAAGGATTATACTAAACTTGTTTCATTGGATAAAACCATAACAACCGTTCATTCTAATCTGGGAGGCATGTTAAAAAAAGAGCACTTCACACATTTTCTGAGAATCCATAAAAGTTTTGCTATTCAGCAGAATTACGTTCAGGAGATCAAATCTAAAGAAGTTGTTCTTGTAAATAATATTATTTTACCTATCGGGCTTAATTATAAGAAAGACCTATTACGAACTTTATCATGAAACGAAATCTATATATCCTTTTTATTTTATCTATATTCAGTTTTAATGCTTTTGCAGTAGAAATATCGGTACTGAATAAAATTAATGTATTACTGGCCGAGATTGTTAACGAACCCAATGACAGCATAAAAATAGAGAAACTATTAACTATCGTAGACTTATGTCCTGACACTGCTCCCCAGCGGTTGGAATTTGCCCAAAAAGCGTTGGAAATTGCGGAGAAAATAAAATGGCAAGCCGGTATAGGTACTTGTAATTTTTATATGGGATTATATTATTTTTTTAATCAAAAACAGGACTTAGCCATTCAAACCTTTTTGTCTGCCGCGGAGAATACAGATGATCCGGCTATTATGGTAGATTCCTATGGATTGATCTCTAATTTGTATTCCTGGCGCAAAGAGCATGATATGGCTATAAAATATGCCGTGCAAGGTTGGCATGCTATAGAAAACAGCGATTTGCTGGTATTAAAAGGGAATGCAAACGTATATATGGGAGATGCTTACAGATATAAAGGAGACAGAGACAAAGCAGACGCTCACTATCTGGAAGCTTCCAGATTATTTGATCAGGATACTTCAAATACTTATTTACTGACAAGAATTTCTTATTTACATACATTGCGTAAGACAACGACGGATGATATTTATTTTGTGCTCAGATACGCGCTAGGAATGAAGTATGTATATGCATATGCCAGTAATCTGGAAAGGCAACTATTTACTATTTCACTAATGAAGATAGCTACGGCTTATAGTGACAGCGGAAAGAATGAATTAATTAATGAGCTGGAACTTGAAAATAAGCAAAAGCAAACCAGGCTGTATATAATAGGTATTATTCTACTCCTTCTGATGGCGACTATTCTTATCTGGCAAAATTATAAACGAAAACAAGCGAACGATAAATTAGCAAAAGCAAATGAAGAATTGGAAAAAGCGAATGAAATGAAAGCTCTCTTCTTTGGAATACTTAATCATGACCTTCGTAAACCGGTAGCTGGTTTGATCAATTATCTTCAGTTAAAAAAAGCCGCTCCTGAAATGATTAATCCGGAGGATGCCGTTAAATTTGAACAAAAGACAATGGATATGACTCAGAGCCTGCTTGAAAATATGGAAGACCTGCTGTTTTGGTGTAAAGATCAGATGCAGTCATTCACCCCTGAGTTTGTAACAGTGAATGTCTCCGATTTATTTTCCAGTATGCAAGACTTTTTTAGGTATGAACAGGAATGTCTGATAGATTTTGAGATGCCCGTAAAAAAATTAGAGATCAAAACGGATCTGAATTACCTTAAAACAATCATGCGTAATCTCACTTCCAATGCATGTAAGTCTGTAATGAATATAAAGGATGGAAAAATTGAGTGGTCAGCAAAACAAGATCAACAAACTATAGTATTGATGATCCGGGATAATGGCTCAGGTATTACAGATGAAAAAATGAATATATTGAAAGGTAAAACTGTGCATAATGCTAAAGATGGATTAGGATTACAGATTGTTAGAGATTTGTCAAAAACAATTCATTGTGAAATCGAAGTTGAATCGTTACCTGGTCAGGGTAGTACTTTCTTTTTAATATTCAAAGAAAACATGATAGAAATCTAAGTTGCCACAAACATCTCTCATCTGTCACACCAGAATGTAACTTGCTGTTATATAACAAAAAAAGTGTGATAGATGATCTGTCACACTTCAATACATATCTTGCACACGTTTTAAAAGAATATACATTATATATTACTGCATTTTTATTGTTTTTTTCATGATCAATTATTGTCTTGACTACATATTCTTATTCCTTTTGTAAGAACAGTTTATTGTTTTCACAGGTGTGAGAATCTTTTTTCACATATGTGAGAAAAGTTTTTCACAGCTGTGAAATATATTTCTCACACCTGTGAAAATTCTAAAAGAAAGGCAACAAAAAAGCAAACCGACTATAGAAAATGATTAAATGTTATTGACGTTCATAGTAATTATATATGTACGCTCAATAAATTGTGACAGATTGTGACGGATGATTTGTCACACTTTATTTGCTATATTTCAATACGTTATGTGTCACCGTGACAGATTTTGATTAAATGAGCAAACTAAAAATTGATATTAATTCCACCCATTATATTAAAGCCTTGCAACGGATAACCATACAACATCTCATACTTCTGGAACAGTAAGTTATTCACTTTTACATATACTCCAAATGTATCATTAAAGGTATATGAACCTGTAACATTCAATTCATTGATGTTTTTCATTTTTAAAGGCTCCCAATTACCCATTAGCATAGTGTATCTACCGGTAGCCAGATAATAATCAAGATTTAATGACAAATTCTCTATCGGATCGACCTTTATTCCGGCTGTAATTTCCATTTCAGGACGGCCATAAGCCTTATAGTCAGGTGTAGAACCACCGTCCCAGCCTGAATCATCATCAATATTCCAATTGTTGTAAACTCCTTTTAGATTAATTTCGAATAACTTTTGATAAGCATATTTCAGATTAATACCTGCGAGGAAACGTTTCACATCTAATGAAATAGTCGTACTGGTATTATCAAATTCATTTCCTGCTAAGAACGGCAAGAAGAAACAATCATCATCCGTAATCTTATAACCGGCAAATATATCGAACCAAAAGCCTGATGCTATTCCGCTCTTAACTCCAACAAGAGCATCTAGCCAAGTTCTGGAAGTTGGTGGAGTTCCGTACAACGTCAGATAGCGGTTTCTGCGTAGTAGTTCAGAATAACTGTTCATTTCAGGGCCTCCTCCTGCAGTCAGATATAAAACAGTTTTACTTCCTACTGTAACATCAGCTTCTATATCAGGAGAGGCAATAAACTTTTTATCTTCTTTTGTTATAAAAGAGGCATTTACCCCTAATTTGATATTCCAGTTTTCACCTTCTACTTTATAATATGGTGAGAGTGTACCTAAAAAATGATTATCAGATATTTCAGCCCTTACATCACTAATTAGGATATCCGGGACTTTATAAGTGAAATAATCAGCTTTTACTCCTAAACCAACTTTTTGGTTTCCTGCAAAAGCTGCATTCAAATCAAACAATGCGCTTACCGTATGTTCTGTTACTCCATCTTTATCTACCATATCGGCATATTTCTGTCCGAAGTTGGTATAGCTGAGATCAAATAAATAACCGACAGGGGCATCCGGAACAGATTCAACTCCTACATAAGCTTTTATAGTTTGATTTACCTGATTCGTATCTTTATCCAGGACCGGTGTTTCTCCATTTTCTCCGAAAAGACCAGGAGTGGATGTCTGTAATGATGAAAGATAACTTGGCAGACCATAATAATTAAATGATGATCTGCCATAATTAGCACCTATCTTAAAAGCAGCTTTATCGAATACATGACGATAATTCAAACCTCCCAGATTATTATTTAGTTTTGCTTTTGTCTTTGCATCTACATTGTCCTGGAGGAACTTTATATTCCCGTTAGTAGAACGATGAGAGTAAAAGATATTTAGTTGGTCCTTTTCAGTACTTAATATATGGTACCCGGCATCTCCATTGATATTTAAAAGAGTTCCTATCCCGAAGTTAAGATAACCACGACGTTTATTATATGCTATATCGGTCATAATACTACCGGAAGGAAGTAAACCTATTTCACGCTGTGGCTCTGTGGGGACTGTAAAGGTTGAATAATCAATTGGCATCTTTCTTACTTCAGGTTCTTTAACAGCCGGCAGAGTGTTTACTTTATTAGCATCCTGAACGGAAGGGTCATACTCGCGTTCCAATGTAAGTTCGCGACTTACGCTTTGATCTTCCTGCGCAATAGTTACCACCGGAATACTTAACAGCGTTATGATACAAATTGCTTTTATATTATTATATATTGTCTTCATCGATTTCATTATTTCTTAAGTTTGCCCAATCTGTCTTCAATCATAGCTGCAATATCATCGTTTCCTTTATAGTTTTTCTGTAAACTGGAAAGATATTGACGTGCCTGGAAATCATCCCCCTGACGGATATAAACATCTGCCAACAGTATAAATCCGCGAGCTAACCAATACTGGTGTGGTGTGCCGTTCTCAATAAAGTTCATCAGCAAATCTTCAGCTTTCTTATCCTGATTTGTGTCATAATAAATCTGCGCCAGTAAGTATTTAGCTTCCGCGCCATGAGCAGTACGTGTATCTTTACTGATTTCCAACAGGTCAGGTAATGCTCTATTGGGTTCATTCATACCGATATATGCTTTTGCACGAATATAGCGTGCCTCAGCAATAACTTCAGGAGATAGTTTAGTATCTTTCAATAACTCTTCTGCTGCAATCATAGCATCCTGAGATTTACCTGTTAATTGTGCTGTACGCATTACACCTAATTTGGCTGCCTGACGGTTTTCAGGGCTTTCAGCCACCAATTGTAATCGTTTAAAACTTTCCAATGCAGCCGTATATTCTTTCTGTAAATATTCAATTTCTGCTTTTCGCGCCCAGGAATCTTCCATAAATTTAGTATCGCCACTGTCAATTACAACACTGAATAATCTTTTTGCTTCTGCATAATCTTTATTGTGAAAAGCAATACTAGCTAAATAATAATTTGCATTTGAACTGAAAGCTCCTAAAGGATAATTCTGCAGGTAATTTGCTAAACTTTTACGCGCGCCCTCATAATCACCTCTCATAAATAATCTCTCAGCCGAGATATAAGTAAGTGAATCCTGCTCTGATATTTCTATACGTACACTTCCACCTAATGAATTAACATAACTCGCATAAGAACTGATATCGTTCAAGTCAATGTAAACGGAACGTAAATCTTGTAATGCAACACGTGCTTCTTCACTACCAGGATAATCGCTTATTACTTTCTTGTAGGCTTGTGCCGCTTTTTCGGGCTGGTTATCATTATAATATAGTAACCCTAACTGTACTCCTCCTTTACGTGCTTGACTGCTTTGAGGGAAACGACGCATCAATGTTTCAAAAGCTTCTGCAGCAGAATTACTGTTTTCAAGTAACACATAAGAACGTCCTTTTTCATAAAGGGCATCAGGAACATACCTTGATTCAGGAAAGTCTTTTATTAATTTATCCAGAGAACTAATCTTTCCTCTGTAGTCTTTTCTCAGCCCTAAAACATATCCTTTCTGGAATAATGAATAATCTCCTGCAGATGGTTGAAGGGTTGCTGCACGATTATAATTTTCTTCAGCTTGCGCAAATTGACGATTATAGAAGAGACAATCACCTATACGGTTATAGGCATCAGCAAGGGAAGCTGCATTCTGATTTTTCTCCTGATTTACATACTGACGGAAATTATTCATTGCATCATTATATTGCTGTTGTTTGAAATAGCTATATCCTAAATTATAATAAGCTAATGCATACATGTCTGTATTTCGCTGACGTGTGTTATTCAGATAAGTACGGTAATCAGTAATAGCTTTCCCGTATTCTTCTTTACGATAATATGACTCTCCACGCCAGAAATAGGCATCGTTCCTTGCTTCCAGATTATATGTTCCCATATCTATTGCTCGCGAGAAGAGATTGATTGCATCATCCATTTTCGTATTTGCAAAGGCTTGGGTTCCTAGTTGGAAAAGTATATCTTGTTTTGCTTCTAATATCTTTGTACTGGGGCGATTTATCTTCTCAATGGAAGTAAGTGCTGCCTGATAATTCTTTGTAGTCAAATAGACTTCTACCAGATAATCGTTTACCTTATCGGCATATTGGGAGTTAGGAAATTCATTCAGAAAGTTTTCAAAAACAGTTACCGATTCACCAAAGCCGGTAAAAGCCGTTTCATGAATAAGGAGTGCGTAATTATATGTTGCAGCTTCTTTTATTTGTTTGTCAAACGAAGAAGTAGCTGCTGCTTCGAAAGCCATACGGGCGTTATTTTTATCATTTCTTTTGAGATAACTTTGTCCAAGATACAAATACGCGTTTTGAGTAAGTTCATCATCTTGGCGCACAACCTGACCAAGATACTTAATCGCATTTGCATAATTCCCCTTATTATAATAAGATACACCCAAGATATACAGATCTCCTCTTAAAGGCGAACTGGTAGAAGATATATATTTTTCCAACCGATCAATCGCCTTATCCTGATTACCTAAACGATAATATGAATTACCCGTTATACGATAGAGTTCTGCATTATTTTCACTATGCGGATAATTACCAAGTAATTCTTCCCCCTCTTTTATCACCTGGTCGTACTTACCTTGCGTGAAATAGATCTGTGTAATAAAATACTGAGATTGTTCACGGTATTCAGGAACTTCCTTCAAGCGGGAAAACTCGACAAGGGCTTCGTTGTAACTCCCTGTTGCATAATCGATATATGCCGAATAGTAAGTAGCAGCTTCACGGTAAGTTGAGCCTATTTGCTTTATACGTGTAAAATAACTCCTGGCTTGATCCATTTCTCCTGTTTGCAACAATGAATAGGCTAATCTGTAGCTATATGCTTCCTGTTGTTCCGTACTTAAAACATCTATATTGGATTGATTAAGCCAGAAGATCGCCAATTTGTAATCTTTTTGTCCGAAATGAGCCGAACCGATTAGAAAGTTTATTTCGTCGGAATGACGGGAATCAGGATGCTCTTCCAAATAGGCCTTTAGTATTTCAGGTGCATCCTGATGACCTTGTTCAAAAGCAATATATGCCAACATATAGTCGGCTTCCTGAATTAGATCAGCATCAGTTGCATGCAGCTTATAGGCCTTCAATTTGTCTATACAACCGGCATAATTCTTCAAACTAAACAGTTCCTTCCCTTCTACAAATAATCGATTAGGTGCTTCAAACTGATAAGACCGCTGTCCGCTTGCCATTAGGCAGCAACTTATAAGTATACACAGCGGAATAAGTATTTTCCTCATCATTCCTTCGTTTTTTATGATTAACAAACAGACTTTAGTGCCTGTTGGTTCAAAGTCACAAATATATAGATTAAGAAAGAAAGTTTAAGGAAAATATTTACAAAAAGAATTAAAAGCGTTATAGTAATGAATTTATAACATTTTATGCAACTTTTATAGACTTCAAAACATCATATTAGTATACATCTCTTAATAATAGAAAAAATTTATAGTTATGAAATTTAAAGATATTATTTCGCCTTTGTTACTTATAGCACTAGGAATTCTTTTCCTGGCGGCATCAGCCTGGGTGTTTATTAGTAAAGATAAACGTGCTATCCGTTACAAATATAAAATCGGGGGATTACTTCTATCATTGTCCCTTTTTGCATCGTCTTCATGTTCTTCTAATGACCCTGTTCTCATGTGTTATGATCCGGCACCTCCTAATAACTCAATTTATCCATTAACAGAAAAGAATAATCTGGAGTTGGAAGACAGCCTTTTATTCCATATTTATTCGCCAACACATTTGTATTACTCTTATCAAATAAAGGATTCAACAGAAAATAAAGAACTACAAAAGGGTAAATTAGAATTTAGTAAAGAAAAACAATTCTACTTTGTTCCAATGAAAATCATGCCCGATCAATATGATGGCTCTTTCTTTATAAACATATATGGAGAAGACAAGGAAGATATGGAGCAACAAACTCTATTATTCACCGAAAAATATGTTTTAAACGATGCCCCGGAAGATTAATCTTAATATCCTTATATTCGAACTTACCGATACATGTAACCAAACCTGTAAGTTTTGCTATAATCATTGGAAAGGAAACAGTGAGATTGAAGATTCTAATGAGAAATTATCTTATCAACAGGTAAAAAGGGTTCTGAGAGAAATTTACAAACAAGCTTCTGTAAATTCTATCTCTTTTTCAGGTGGTGAACCAATGCTTATGCCTAAAATTCATGATCTGGTATTTTATGCCCGTTTACACAAATCCAATATTTCTATTTTAACAAACGGGACACTACTTAACAACGATAAAATCGAAAGTTTTATTGATTTAGGAGTCCGCCATATACAGATACCCATACTAAGTGCCAACCCTGATATACACAACGCGTTAACTCAGGTAAAAGGAAGCTGGCAACGGGCAATTGCCGCCACTACGTTTATTCTCAATAAAAATCCAGCTTTATTCAATGCTGTATTAGTATTGAATAAGCAAAATATAGCCGAACTTGAGCATACACTAATGTTTTATAAAAAATCAGGCATACGAAATGTACTGGTTAATCGCTTTAATATTGGTGGATTAGGAAGAAAATATGAAACAGAGCTTACTCTTTCTCATAAGGAATTACAAGACGCTTTTGCAATGATAGATACTTTTGCTTATAAATATCCTGTCCGTTTTTATAGTGGTGTTTGTACTCCAATTTGTGTGTTGGATCCAGCAGCTTATAGAAAAATTGGATTTTCATTCTGCAACACAGACGTTTCATACCGACCGATTACGGTGAATTATAAAGGAGATGTTCGTTTTTGTAACCATTCTCCACGTGTATTGGGAAATGTTTTTGAAAAATCATTAACCGATATACTACAAAATGACACGAATAAAGCTTATTTCAGTACAATTCCAACCTATTGCGTATCATGTAAAGAATTTACGCGTTGTGGAGGAGGATGCCGTGCTGCTTCTGAGCAAGTCTATAAAACTTTTGCCGAAGTAGACCCTCTTTTACAACTCTGATAGATATTTCTTTACTGCCTTTTTCACCGAAGATAGACCAAAGTCTTCCGGATTTATAACTTTGGGGGATAGGATAACGATTTCAGCGGCATCATCTGCTGCTTCCATTTTATCAAAGGAATCTACTTTACATTCAAAAAACAAATCCAATGTATGGACTTTAAATCCGAGATAAGGATAAATATTTGGAAGTGAAAATAAGTAACAACAATCTGCTACTATAAGGCTGGTCTCTTCTTTCACTTCACGTTTTACCGTTTCTTCAACGGTTTCATTCATATCGGCAAATCCGCCGGGGAGATCGAGGGTTCCCTTTGCCGGATCTTTTGCTCGTCTAACTAACAACAAATCTCCTTTCTTATCTTTTATAAAACACGCTACCGACGCAGAAGGATTAAAATAATAGGTAAACCCGCAAGAAGAACAGCTTTTGGCCTTCTTATTGCGGGCTATAAATGTTTTTTTGCCACAAGCTGGGCAGTAAATAAACTGATGCAAAGGATGCATTATACCTCTTTTGTTTCCCAACCTAACGCACTAGCACCTAATACAGCAGCATCAGATTCTTTTAATTGGGAGAATAAAAGTTTTGTTTTTCCTGCAAATACTTTCAATACATTTTTATCTAAAGCTTCTTTAATAGGCTTCATTATCAAATCGCCAGCTCTTGCAAGTCCACCAAACAAGATTATAGCTTCAGGTGTAGAAAAAGCTATAAAGTCGGCAAAAGCTTCTCCAAGTATATGACCTGTAGCCTCAAAAATCTCGATAGCAAGCTTGTCATTCTTCATTGCAGCTTCGTATACATCTTTAGAAGTGATATCGTCAGGATTTAAATCGCGTAATACACTATCATCATTGCGTATTTCAAGATATTCGCGGGCAGTACGGGCAACACCAGTTGCCGAAGCATAAGCTTCCAAACATCCCTGACGGCCGCAACCACACATACGACCATTATTTCTACGCATGATAACATGGCCTAATTCACCGGCAAAACCATCATGTCCGTAAACAAGATTTCCACCAACTACTATACCACTACCAACACCTGTACCAAGTGTTATCATGATAAAGTCTTTCATTCCACGAGCAGCACCATAAGTCATTTCGCCAATTGCTGCAGCATTCGCATCGTTTGTTAACGTTACAGGAAGACCATTTAGCTTTTCACTTATTAATTGTGCCAATGGAATAGTTCCTTTCCACGGCAAATTAGGCGCGAATTCTATACATCCGGTAAAGTAGTTTCCATTTGGTGCTCCAACACCAATACCTTTAATTTTATCGTGACCACCAGCTTGTTCAATAATGTTTTCCAGACCAGATGCCAATTCAGCGACGTAATCATTTACATCTGAATGCTTTCCTGTCTTAATTGAACCACTATACAAGATTGTTCCTCTCGCATCTACAACTCCAAAGACGGTATTCGTTCCGCCTATATCAATACCTACAACATAAGGTTTCTCCATGGATTTTTATAATTAGAATTAATAATGAATTTTCAATTGGGTAGCAAATATAAGATGAATTAAAGAAGTATCCATAAACATATTACAAAAAAACGTTAGAGTTATATACATATTTTTGTATATTATAATACCTATCTTTGTTTTCTAAATCTTTTGATAATGAAGCAATATAATTTTGACGAGATCATCGACCGTAGAAGTTCTGATGCTGTTAAAGTCGACAAACTAAAAGAAGTTTTCGGTAAATCGGATCTTATACCGCTTTGGGTAGCTGATATGGACTTCCGTACGCCTGATTTTATTACTGATGCCATCAGAAAACGTTGTGATCATGGATTGTTTGGCTATACAGTTGCCTCCGATGATTATTACAACAGTATTATAAATTGGGTTGAAAAAAAACATAATTGGAAAATAGCACGTGAGTGGCTCAGTTATATACCTGGTATTGTAAGGGGAATTGCTTTTGCAGTAGATTGTTTTACCCATGAGGGAGATAAGGTAATTATTCAGTCGCCTGTGTATCATCCTTTTCGTTTAGTACCTGAAGCTTTAAGACGGGAAATAATTAGTAATCCGCTTAAACTAGTAGAAGGAAAATACCAGATGGACTTCGAACACCTGGAGACTATTATAGATGAAAAATGTAAACTTTTGATCCTTTGCAGTCCACATAATCCAGGTGGCATGGTCTGGGATAAGGAGACATTACAAAAACTGGCGGATATTTGTACTAAACATAATATACTTATTGTATCCGATGAGATACATGCAGAAATGGTATATCCGCAGTTTATGCATCACCCCTTCCCTACTGTTTCTGAAAAAGCAGCTTCATGTAGTATTACATTTATGGCTCCTAGCAAGACATTTAATATAGCAGGTATCGTATCTTCCTATTCCATCATACCAAATGAACAAATCCGCACAAAATTCTATGACTTTTTGGAAGCAAGAGAACTAGGGGATGGAACCATCTTTGCGTACGAAGCGACGAAAGCGGCCTACCAACAAGGCGCTGATTGGTTGGTGGAATTAGTTTCTTATATAATGGAGAATCTGGCATTTGTTTCCGATTCTATTACAGAGTATATTCCGCAAATAAAAGTATATAAGCCTCAGGCCTCATTCCTTGTCTGGCTGGATTGTCGCGATTTGAAGTTAAATCAGGAGCAATTAGTCGATCTTTTTGTCAATAAAGCCGGCCTGGCACTAAATGATGGAACAATGTTTGGTCAGGAAGGTGAAGGATATATGCGTTTAAATATAGGTTGTCCCCGCTCTGTACTTGAACTGGCTTTGAACAATTTAAAAAGCGCCATAGATAAAAAATAATCCGTATATTTGCAACTTCTTATTTATTAAAATAAATTCAAAATGAAGATTACACCAAACAAGTTCGTATCAGTCACTTATGACCTCAACGTTGGCCAAGGCGAAGACCGCGAGTTAATGGAAAGAGCTACACCTGAAGTTCCTCTTAGTTTTATATATGGAACAGGCATGATGCTCCCTGCTTTCGAAAATAATCTGAAAGGGTTGAGTAAAGGTGACTCATTCGACTTCACTATACTTCCTGAGGATGCTTATGGCGATTACAATGACGAACATCTGGTAGAACTACCAAAAGATGTTTTCGTTGTCGATGGTAAGTTTGATGCCGAAATGATTAAGGAAGGCAATACTGTTCCTATGATGGATACTGAAGGTAACCGTCTGAACGGTTCTGTAATGGAAGTAAAAGAAGATATCGTTATTATGGATTTCAACCATCCGTTAGCAGGAGAAACCTTAAACTTTAAAGGTGAAATCATCGATGTTCATGATCCTTCAGCAGAAGAAATAGCAGCTATGTCAGCTGGTGGAGGATGTGGTTGCGGCGATAGTTGTGGCGACGACTGCCACAGTGGTGGGTGCAACGGTTGCGGACATTGATATGAATTCTATTGGCAATATATTTAGACTAACTACTTTTGGGGAATCACATGGGGTCGGTGTAGGTGGCATAATAGATGGATGTCCTGCTGGTATTGAGTTGGATATGGATTTTATCCAATGCGAATTAAACCGACGAAAACCAGGACAATCAAAGATCACTACCCCTCGAAAAGAAAATGACGAAGTAGAATTTCTTTCTGGCATATATGAGGGAAAGACGACCGGTGCGCCTATTGGTTTTTTGGTGCGTAACCTTAACCATCATTCTTCTGATTATGAAAATCTGAAAAATGTATACCGTCCTTCACACGCTGATTATACCTATCAAATGAAGTATGGTATTCGTGACCCCAAAGGAGGAGGACGTTCTTCCGCACGTGAAACAATCTCCCGTTGTGTAGCAGGAGCTATAGCAAAGCTAGCTCTTCGTCCTTATAATATTTCAATACAGGCTTACACATCCCAGGTTGGTTCCGCTATATTGACTGGAACATATAAAGATTATGATCTTTCGTTGACTGAATCAAATATAGTACGTTGTCCTGATCCATTAAAGGCACAGGAAATGGAAAATATAATTGATGAAGTGAGGTCAAAAGGAGATACGATTGGAGGAGTCATTACATGTATAGCTCAAGGAGTACCCGTTGGTTTAGGTGAACCCATATATGGCAAACTTCATGCTGCTTTGGGATATGCTATGCTTTCCATCAACGCCGTGAAAGGTTTTGAATATGGAGATGGTTTTGATGCTGCGTTATATCGCGGATCAGAACGTAACGATCGTTTCTTCAATGATAATGGAAAGATCAATACCCGTACTAATCATTCGGGAGGTATACAAGGAGGTATATCAAACGGACAGGATATCTATTTCCGTGTGGCTTTTAAGTCAGTCGCTACTATTCTTATGGAACAAGAAACTGTTACTATGGAAGGTAATGATACCATACTAAAAGCACGTGGAAGACATGACCCTTGTGTGCTCCCTCGTGCCGTACCTATTGTTGAAGCCATGACAGCAATGACGTTACTCGATTATTATCTTCTTAGCAGACTGAATCACTGAATCACTGAATGACTCAATAACTGAATAAACAGAATAATTGAATTTCAGTTCGTATAGTCCATTGTATTTATTCAGTGATTCAGTCTATTCAGTGATTCAGTTATTGAGTCTATTCAGTCGATTATCTAAAAAACTTCTCTACCCGATGGGGTGAAAGCATCTGCCATAAAGAAGCTACCGTCCAACCGGGAGCGAATATATCATTATAGAAACCTTTTCCGTTCTTTCCATAATCCCAATTTGTATGTTGAACCACTTCGGGATAGTAGCCTACTTTTCCAATATTGAACATATTTCCTTTAACAGGCATAAGTTGTAGCATTGATTTCTTTATAATGGAAGAAAAAGCGGAAAACCGAATTTCATTTCTTTCTTTTGCGAGCCAATCCAACACAGTTGCAAACTCAAAGATAAATACATCGATATGATTGTTCTCTACGGAGACATTTCCCCATCCCCGGGATTTGAAACCGACATCACCCAACATCTGTCCTTGGGCAAAAGGGACATCCCACATATAATACCAGGATAGAGCAAAATAAGCCGCTTCCTTACACAAATCAATATAATGTTCACGTTCGCGTCCTTTAGTAACCATTGAAAGGTAATATAAAGCCGTTGCAGCATAGAGGGAAGCTTCCTTATCTTCGCAATTGGCATCTAAGGTAGATGAGAAATAGTCTGATTTGGAAATGATTTCTTTTTCCAGATATACAGCTGAACGTTTTGCACTTTCAAGATAGGACCAATTCTTGAAATAAGCATATGCCATCGTTAAAGGAACTGTTGCAGAAGGTGTACTGCCTCCTGATTTATCTTTTACATTTGACAAATCGTCGAACTTGCGAGGGAAGCTTCCATCTTCTTCTTGTAATTTAAGAAAATTATCTAATAAGACCTTTATCTTTGTTTCCCATTCCGGATGACTACGCCCTCTTTTCTTTTCGTAATTAAGATAATTGAGAATAGCAAAAGCACCTTCTGATTGCCTGCGTATACTGTAAACCTCCGTTTCATTCTTTTTTGTAAAGTTTACATATTCACGGAAATAACCATTTCGTGTAAAACCATATTCCAGGTAACTGTTGAATATCTCATTAGCACTCTTTACCAATTCCGGTCTGTTCATTTCTTCCCCATATTCCAAGGCATTGAAGGCATTTAGCAATACGCGTCCGACAAATCCAATCTCCGCCATTCCTGTACTTTCACAATCATCGGTACGCATATGTACACCGGAATAATATTTCAGTTCATATTTGTCTACATAGCTTTCAACAAAGAAGTTGGAGAGTATTTCTTTAGCCTTATCCGGAGAGTAATATTCTTTTGTTTCTTCCGGTTTAAATGTATCGAATGAATAATTCCATACATCGGCTACGAAAGCGGAGTAGTTATCAGCTTTACCTTTGTTTATTTCCCAGGCAAGTGTCCGAGTCTCTCCTTTTTCCAGCTTTTCAAAGGTTTGTACAGAAGGGTTCAAGGTCAACTTACGTATATATGTTTTAGGTGATTCATGATAGGGAAAGCCAAACACTAGCGAAGTATTTCCGTTTCCATTCTGAAAACCGGTGAAACCGAGAGAAGTCTTTCCCGACAGAATTACTTCTCCAGCCGAATGGGTAGTAAGCGCTTCATTTTCGAAGTCATCCACACGTAAGACTGTATAATATTCTCCTGTTTTTTCATTAAATATTCCAGTCAATGGTGTGCTCAGACGATCTTCCCGCACTAGCCAACTTTGGCTTGTGGCAAATGAAGGAGCTTCTTTAGGTGAACGTAAGTTCTTGTGATACCAAAAGCCCGGCATATAGAACTGGCAGTCGTTAGAGTTACGGAACGGAAGATTATATTGCTGACTAAAGTTATAATAGGTGGTCTCCATTGCCATAATACTTACTTTAATCCTGGTTAATGAACCTTCATTGATTACTTCTTGCCTTATCCGGAGTGGCAATGTTTCCTGTGATGTCAAATACCCATTTATTCCCGGTGTTAGATTATACTTGACCGCCGGATTTCCGGGATATTTAATACTCACTGTATTTTCGAAAGTTTGCTGTGCTGATACATAAAAAGCACTCACCGTAAACACGATAGAAAAGATAAAAGTAACAAGGTTTTTTCTCATATAAAGTTCATTTATTGTATTATATTCTATTTACTCGTGTAATTTCCTTGATAGATCCATAAAAAAGTCTTTTTCTCAATCGAAATTATTAGGTTGAGAATTTATTCTCATCGGCATGAGAATAAATTCTCATTACCATGAAAAATAAATAAACACACATCAAGATAAATTACTCTTTATCGAACATTCAAAAGTAATATACTTAATAACATTTATAAAAGCATTTTTCGTTTAAAAAAATGTAAAAACCGGTCAAATACGGTTTTGCATGAATCGGTATATCATGTAACTTTGCTCGTATGGAAAAACTAAAACAACTACTGTTTCTATTCAACTGCTTTCTTTTCTTTTTACCTTCCGGTGTAAAAGCTCAGGAGAGTACCAATTTCCATTTTAAAAAGATACAAGTAGAGAATGGTTTGTCGGAAAGTACCGTCTACTGTATTTTACAGGATTCAAAAGGATTTATGTGGTTCGGAACGAAAGACGGATTAAATCGTTATGACGGAATAAACTTTAGAATTTACAGACACGAACCTGAAAACAATCATTCAATTGGAAATAACTTCATCCGTTCAATAGCTGAAGGTGAAAACAACCTCTTTTATATTGGAACGGACAATGGGTTATACATAATGAATACTGTCGACGAAACATTCTCTAAAATCAATACAACGATAGATGGTGAAGCCATTCATACTGCGGTAAATGCATTGTATATAGAGAATGAAAGCAACCTAATATGGATAGGCACAATGTCGCAAGGAGTATTTACTTATAACATACTTGAAAACACATTAAAGAAAGTAGACCTTCATGATTATAATCTCGGTAGTAATGCGGTATGGACATTTGTAAAAGACAGATCCGGAACGATATGGGTCGGAACCCGTTTAGGATTGCTTCGCTACAACGCAGATATTGACCGATTGGTAATTGTAAAAAATATATTCAGTCATACGAATGGATATGAACATGAGATATTATCCATAAAGGAAGACGATAAAGGTCACCTTTGGTTGGGAACCTGGGCAGACGGGTTACGTTGCTTCAATAAGCAATCGAATGAATATGTATCTTTTATGAAACCGGGTACTGCTTCATATATTTCACATATAAGAAGCATATTAGGATATAAGGATAATATATTGCTTGTAGGTTCTGACGACGGGTTATATCTTTTTGATATAAATAAAGCCGAAAGTAAAAGGGTGGACATACCACAATTTCAATATAGCTTAAGTGATCAGAATATATACTCAATTGCCGATGATAGGGAAGGTGGTATATGGATAGGCACCTATTTCGGAGGGGTAAACTATCTGAATACCTCACAATTAACCATAGAGACGTATTATCCGGATGTTGAATATGGTCTATTATCAGGAAAAGCAGTCAGCCAGTTCTGTGAAGATAAGGATGGAAACCTTTGGATTGCAACAGAAGATGGTGGCGTAAACTATTTGAATGTAAAAACAAAAGAGATAACTCAACCTGTAAAAACAAGCTATCATAATACGCATGCTTTATTGTTAGATGACGATCAACTATGGATCGGAACGTTTTCAAGAGGATTAGACATATACGACTTAAAGACAAAAACCCTCAAAAATTATCGCCATAAGGCAACTAACGAGAATACATTGAATGACGATTGTATTTTTTCGATATACAAAACTCGTAAAGGAAACATATATGTGGGTACTCCCGTCGGGTTGAACAAATATGACAAATCAGACAATAATTTTAAACACATACCCCAAGTTTCCGCTTTTGTTTATGATATGAAAGAAGATGACTTCGGAAACTTATGGATAGCAACATACGGGTCTGGGGTGATACGATTGGAAGTAAATACCAATAAATGGATACATTACGATACCATTCAACAATCCGATAATACCATAGTAGGCAGTAAACTAACAAGTATCTATATTGACAATCAAAAAAGATTGATCTTCACAAGTGAAGGAAGAGGAATTTTTATATACGATTATAAAACAGATAAATTCAAAAATATTACTGAAGCTGACGGACTACCCAATAATGTTGTCTATGGTATATTGGATGATCCTAACGGTAATCTTTGGTTAAGTTGTAATAAAGGATTGGTTTGTTTTAATATATCCGACCCCTCCAAATCCCTTTTATATGGCATTGAAGATGGGTTACAAAGCAACCAATTCAATTATAAATCGAGTTTTAAATCAAGAGACGGAAAGTTTTATTTTGGTGGGATTAACGGTTTCAGTTGTTTCTATCCGAACGATTTATTAGCCAACCGGAACAAGATAATTCCACATGTAGAAATAACAAACATCAGCTTATTAGGTAATTCTAATAATAATCTTGAAAAAGAAATATCTACCCAACTAAATAAAAATGGAAAAATAATCCTTCCTTATAACAAATCCTCCTTTACCATATCATATGTAGGCTTAAGCTATACTACACAGACAAAGAATAGATATGCTTACATGATGGACGGAGTAGACAAGGAATGGAACGATGTCGGAATTAACAGGCAGGTAACATACGTTAATTTACCACCGGGGAAATACACATTTAAGGTAAAAGCATCCAATAATAGCGGTCTTTGGAATGAACAAGGAGCAGAAATTGACATACAAATTACTCCTCCTATATGGTTAACAATCCCCGCCAAATTAATTTACATTATACTAATTGTGATATTGCTTTATCTTATCTTCTCATTTTATATGAAAAGAAATAAAGAGAAACAGCAACGCCAGTTAGAAGCTTTCAAAGCGGAACAGGAAACCATCTCTTTTAAATCAAAAATAAACTTCTTTACGACTATAGCTCACGAGATACGTACACCGTTAAGTCTGATCAATGCTCCTTTGGAAGAAGTGATAGCCTCCGGTGAAGGAGGAGAAGAAACAAAACGAAATCTTTCTGTGATTGAGAAGAATTGTAACCGTTTAACAGATCTGATTAATCAACTTCTTGATTTCAGGAAAATGGATTCAACTCAATATATTATCTCTCCCGAAACAATTGATCTTAAAGAATTCATCTCCGAATTATATGAGCAATTCAGAAAGACCGCTCAACATAAAAATATCACTTTCGAACTTTTGTTACCGTCAGGCCCGGATATTAAAATCATTTCCGATCCCGATGCGTTAAACAAGATCATTGGAAATCTATTGACAAACGCTATCAAATACACGACCAATAAAATAGTTATACGCCTTACTACCAATAAAGAGAATAGTTATACAATAAGTATTGAAGATAATGGACGTGGTATATCAGATGAATATAAATCTTTAATCTTTGATCCTTTCTATCAGGTACAAGTTGATGACAGGAAGATCGGTACAGGTATCGGTTTATCATTAGCAAAAAATCTTTCGGAGTTATTAAAGGGAAAGATTGAAGTGAAAGATATAAAATCAGGAGGAAGTATATTCTTATTTACCTTCTCCGGTTTAGTACCGGAAAAGAAAGAAATAGAAAATCAAGAGGAAATACTATCCTCATCTCCCCTATCTATTTCCGAGAGAAAGAATACAATATTAGTAGTGGATGATAATTCGGATATGGCCTACTTTATACAGGATTCTCTAAAGAAACTATATGTTGTGGAAACCGCTTTCGATGCAAATGAAGCATTAAAGATATTGGAAGAAAAGAGTTGTGATCTGATCATCTCCGATATTATGATGCCGGAAATAGATGGAATATCATTTACAAAAAAGATAAAGGCAGATCTGAATTACAGTCACATTCCCGTTATCTTACTTTCTGCACGAACAGAAAATGCAACGAAAATAAAGGGGTTACATTCAGGTGCAGATGTGTTTATTGAAAAACCTTTCTCCATATCCTATCTGAAAGCTCAAATCAGTAGTCTGCTTGAAAACAGAAAGGCTATTCAGGATGCATTCAATCGGTCGCCTTTAGCCTCTTACTCATCACTAACAACAAATAAAAATGATGAGCAATTCCTGAACAAACTAAATGAAGAAATTGAAAAACATCTATCTGATGAAGATTTTTCCGTCGAATCATTAATAGATGTATTAGGAATAAGCCGGTCAAATCTTCAACGGAAATTAAAATCTGTCTGTGGGTCAACTCCGGGTGACTACTTACGTAATTACCGACTAAAAAGGGCATGCCGGTTATTGTTGGAATCAGATTTACGCATTAATGAAGTGGCTCATAGGGTAGGATTCAATTCAGCCTCTTATTTTACGAAAGCATTTGTCAAATTATATAAAATAACCCCTAAAGAATTTATAAATTCGGGCAATCCTAAATCCTAAAGAATTTTATCCAATTTTATTTCTATCTTTGAAAGTTTTCAACAAATTTGGCTACTTATCAACAGGTACGATATAGTTTTAGGCAATATCGGATTGTGTTTTATTTTTAAATATGTAGCTTTGCACAAGAATTAGTGTTAGAACAAAGTATGGGAAAAATTATTGCAATAGCAAACCAAAAAGGCGGTGTTGGAAAAACAACAACTACAATCAATCTTGCCGCTTCACTTGCTGTCCTGGAGAAAAAAGTTTTAGTGGTTGATGCAGATCCCCAGGCAAATGCTTCATCAGGCCTTAGTGTGGATATACGGAATGTTGCGCTTTCAATTTACGAATGTTTGGTGAATGGTGATGATGCAAAAAAAGCAATTGTACCAACGGAAGTTGAACGGCTCGACGTTATTCCTTCGCATATCGACCTGGTAGGTGCTGAGATTGAAATGCTGAATATGGAAAGCAGAGAACAAATCCTTAAACGGATGCTTGTTCCGCTTAAAGATATGTATGATTTTATCCTGATAGACTGTTCGCCATCGTTAGGTCTTATTACAGTAAATGCACTAACTGCTGCTGATTCGGTGATGATTCCGGTACAATGTGAATATTTTGCCCTGGAAGGAATCAGTAAATTGTTAAATACAATCAAGATAATAAAATCTAAATTAAACCCAGCTCTAGAAATTGAAGGCTTCCTGCTTACTATGTACGATTCACGTCTGCGTCTGGCAAACCAGATATACGAAGAAGTAAAGCGTCCATTCCGTGATTTGGTATTTACTACAGTTATTCAGCGGAATATCAAATTAAGCGAAGCCTCCAGTTATGGTAAACCAGCCCTTTTATATGATGCAGAATCAAAAGGTTCACAAAATCATATGCAATTGGCTCAGGAATTAATAGAAAAGAACAAATAAACTATGGCATTAGGAAGAAAGTCGCCCTTGGGCCGCGGATTAGAAGCTTTGATCACGATGGATGATCTTACAACAGGAGGTTCATCTTCAATCAGTGAAATAGAATTAAGTAAGATCAAACCTAATCCGAACCAACCCCGTAGTGTTTTTGAAGAAGAAGCATTAGAAGAACTCGCTACATCGATCCGTTCGCTAGGCATCATACAGCCTATTACACTTAAAGAAGTTGCTCCGGAAGAGTATATGATCATCTCCGGAGAAAGACGGTATCGCGCCTCATTGAAAGCAGGTCTCGAAAGAATACCGGCTTACATAAAGACGGCAGATGATGAAAATGTAGTGGAAATGGCGCTGATAGAAAATATTCAGCGTGAAGACCTGAATTCAATTGAAATAGCATTGGCTTATCAGAAATTGATTGACAACTATGGTCTGACTCAGGAAAAGTTAAGTGAACGCGTTGGAAAGAAACGGACTACTATATCTAACTATTTACGTCTGTTAAAGCTTCCTGCAGAGATACAAATGAGTCTTAAAGACAAAAAGATCGATATGGGACATGCCCGTGCATTGATTCCTGTTGAAGATCCTGAAGTTCAACTGGCTTTATACGAACAGATCATATCTGAAGGACTATCAGTGCGAACTGTAGAAGAATTAGTTCGTGGTATAGGTTCAGGAGAAGAGTTACCGGAAAAGAGAGAGGGTAGTTCAACAGAAAAACGGAATTCTATACTCCCTAAAGAATATAAAATGCTGAAAGACCATTTATCGCATTTCTTCGACACCAAAGTTCAATTATCATATAATGAAAAAGGAAAAGGGAAAATCACTATTCCTTTTGCTTCGGAAGAAGAGTTAGAACGACTGATTGGTCTGTTTGACAAGTTGAGATAAAAAGAGGGTGAATGATAAAAGCAGCACTAAAGATATGTAGCGCCTTTTTATTACCTATTTGGTTGTTATGCTTTCCTATTATCGGAAACGCACAAGAGATCATTGAAGGACTGGAAACTGATACGATTGTGGTATTTACTCCCGACTCGCTAACACAAGCAACATTGGTAAAAGCTGATTCTGCTTTTGTACCTTTACCAGAAGTACCTGTTAGTGCATTTAAACCCAATCCAACTAAGGCGATTTTGCTTGCCTTTATTCCCGGTATGGGTCAAGTATATAACCGTAAATATTGGAAACTACCCATTGTATATGGAGGATTTATGGCATGTATGTATGCTATAACCTGGAATAATAAAAACTATCAGGATTATACAGGCATATATAAAAGTATGGTTTTTGATGCAGACAGGTACCGAAAAGTATTGGAAACTGAAGATGAAGAAGCAATCGCAGACTTTGAACTCACCCCCAATAGTCCATGGGTGGAATATTTCGGTTCGGAAGAACGAGCGATGCAGAATATTACCAATACAAACTATCAGAATCAGTTTAAAAGTAGAAAAGATTATTTTAGAAGATACCGTGATTTAAGCATTATAATTATGGCTGGAGTTTATTTCATCACATTGGTTGATGCATATGTAGATGCACAGTTATTTGATTTTGATATCTCGCCGGATTTATCCATGAGGGTAGAACCGGTAGTCTCTCCCCAGACGCGATATAGTTCGCGTTCTATTGGTTTTAGTTGTTCTCTAACGTTCTAAGAATTATATGAAAAAGCATTTCTATATTTTTATTTGTTTATTAGGTTTCGGTTTTTACTCGTATGCGCAGGATGCAATTACCGGAAAACCTGATTATTCCGTATTATCTACAGACTCTCTTTCAACAGATATAGGATTAATACCCGAAAGTCTCGACGAGAATGTAGACAGTTTATTACGCAGCTGGCATGTACAATACTTTACCAAAGCAGACGAATATTGCCATGATGATGAGAGAAATGTATACTTTTCTGATGACATCATCCGCGAACGACTGGAAAGATTACCTCGTGTCATTCCTATGGATTATAATGAAATTGTGAGGAATAGCATCAATCTGTATGCAGAACGCCGCCGTAATCTGGTACGTTATATGCTGGGTATGGCTGATTACTATTTTCCAATCTTCGAGCAAATACTGGATGAACATGATTTACCTATCGAACTGAAGTATCTTGCAATCGTAGAAAGTGCTTTAAATCCGACGGCGCTGTCCAGAGTAGGTGCCAGTGGCCTATGGCAGTTTATGCTTCCTACGGGTAAAAGTTATGGATTAGAAATCAACAGCCTGGTTGACGAACGTCGTGATCCCATAAAAGCCACCCATGCAGCCTGCCGGTACTTTAAAGATATGTATGAAATTTACGGAGACTGGCACCTGGTACTAGCTTCCTATAATTGCGGTCCGGGAAATGTAAATAAGGCTATCCGCCGCTCAGGAGGAAAAATGAATTTCTGGCAGATATATCAATACCTTCCTCGTGAGACGCGCTCGTATGTACCTCTTTATATTGCCGCAAATTACATAATGAATTATTATTGCGATCATAACATTTGTCCAGTACGAACCAATCTACCGATGGCAACAGACACAATTATGGTCAGAAACGCCCTGCATCTGCAACAGGTAGCTGATCTGTTACAAATGGATATCGAACAGATACGTGCTTTGAATCCGCAATATCGACGAGACATTATTCCGGGAAATTCAAAGCCCTCGGTATTAAAACTTCCCGCAAATCAAACCTTTGCCTTTATAGACAAAGAAGATACGGTATATACACACCAGATAGAAGAGTATCTTGCCAATGTGGCCTTTGACGAAAATGCCGATGCAAAGAACTCCACTCGCGAACAAGTTATTCACGTAGCGAAATCCGGAGAAAACCTGTTTACCATTGCGGATAAGTACGGTGTAACAGCACGCGATATCAGAAAATGGAACGGATTAGGCTCCAACCGGGTAGCATCCGGCAAACGTTTAAAGGTATATGTTGATAATGGAGGTTTTGCTTTTGCATCCAATATTCCTAAAAAAGAAGAAGTTCTAGCCACAACACCAGTAAAAAATACTACGGCGAAAGCTGCCACAGCCCAACAGAAAGTTCAGACACAGAAACAAAACACGACCAAAACAGCGTCTGTAAATAATAATGGAACCTATACTGTTAAATCAGGGGATTCATTATATTCCATTTCCAAACGATACCCAGGTATATCAGCCGAAACACTCCAAAAGGCAAACAACTTACCAAACGCAAAGATTCGACCTGGTCAGGTATTGAAGATACCCAACGGTTAATTTAAATTAGCTTGAAATATTAAAAACAGGAACGGGAGCATAGCAAATTAGCTCCTGTTCCTATTTTTATTGAATGAAGCATCATCCATTATTACACTTTTAGGTACCAATAAATTAGTAAATATTTAATATATTTGCCATCTTACACGAATGACAAGAAAGGACGTCAAATTATGAGCGATATACAAGATCAAAAGCTGGCCGATGAACAAATGATACAACAAGAGTTTGACAAACTTCTTGCAGATTATCTTAATTCAAACCATCGTCGCAAAGTAGAAAAAATAACAAAAGCTTTTCTTTTTGCAAAGGATGCTCATGACGGTGTAAGACGTAAATCGGGTATCCCTTACATCATGCACCCGATTGCTGTAGCACGTATCGTATGCGGTGAGATGGGATTGGGATCTACTTCCATTTGTTCCGCGTTATTACACGATGTGGTAGAAGATGCAGATTATACGGTTGAAGACATCAAAAACATGTTTGGTGAAAAGATCGCTCAGATCGTAGATGGGTTAACTAAAATATCAGGTGGTATTTTTGGCAATCAGGCATCTTTACAGGCAGAAAATTTCCGCAGATTATTGCTTACTATGAGTAGCGACATTCGCGTAATACTCATTAAAATAGCAGATCGTTTACATAATATGCGTACACTGGGAGCTATGCCCCCCGCAAAACAATATAAAATAGCAGGAGAAACCCTTTATCTTTACGCTCCTTTAGCTCATCGTCTGGGATTATTTACTATCAAAACAGAACTGGAAGACTTAAGCTTTAAATATGAACATCCTAACGAATATCAGCTCATTCAGGATAAACTAAAAGCCACAGAAGAATCCCGTAACGCTGTCTTCGAACATTTTGCCGCTCCTGTAAAAGTCAAGCTTGACAGCATGGGTTTGGAATACACCATGCGTACCCGTGTAAAATCGGCTTATTCTATCTGGAATAAGATGGAAACAAAAGGAATACCTTTTGAAGACATTTACGACCTATTTGCTGTCCGGATTGTATTTGAACTACTTCCCAACGTAGATGAAAAAAACCTTTGCTGGGATATTTACGCGGCAATTACAGACATTTATAAAATCAGGCCAGACCGGATACGAGACTGGGTAAGCCACCCCAAAGCGAATGGCTATCAGGCACTGCATGTTACCGTTATGGGACCCGACGGACAATGGGTAGAGATACAGATCCGAAGTAGAAAAATGGATGAGATCGCCGAAAAAGGATTTGCCGCTCATTGGAAATATAAAGAAACGAATGTAGAAGAAGATACGGAACTTGACAAATGGTTACAAACCATTACCGAGATTCTGGAGAGTCCTGACCCAAATGCGTTAGACTTCCTGGATACAATCAAGATGAATCTTTTCACTTCTGAAATATTCGTTTTCACGCCCAAAGGAGAACTCAAAACGTTACCACAAGGTGCTACAGCTCTAGATTTTGCATACGATCTACATACAGACATCGGAGACAAATGTATTGGTGCAAAAGTAAACCATAAACTTGTTCCTTTAAGTCACAAATTAACCAGCGGGGATCAGATCGAAATATTGACATCTCGCTCGCAGAATCCTCAAAGAGAGTGGCTATCATTTGTAACCACAGCTAAAGCACGGACAAAAATAGATGCTTCTCTCCGCCGACTGAGAAAAGAAGCAGCTAAAGAAGGTGAGACAAAAGTGATTGCTTCACTTAAAAAAGCAGATGTTGAACCTAATTTATCCAATCTGGATAAACTGTCAAACATTTTTGGATTTGGCAAACGGGAAGACTTCTTCTATGCTATTCAAACAGGAGAAGTGGTTCTCCCTGAAAACATAAAAAAACTGCTGAAAGATAAGAATGATAACTCTTTCATGAAGATCTTCAAACAGACCTTTAACGTTGGCAGCAAAAGTAATCAGTCAAACAGCAAAACTACGGAAATAACTGAAAAACCCAAATATGATAAATCAAAACCCTTTATTCTGACTGAAGAAGGGCTCGATCATACCTATATATTAGCTCAATGCTGTAAACCTATTCCTGGTGACGATGTGTTAGGTTTCATGAATGACGATGGAAAAGTAGTTGTTCATAAACGCTCGTGCCGTATTGGTACACGATTGAAAAGTAGTTTTGGCGAACGTATCCTGACAACAGAATGGAGTAGCCTCAAACATACATCATTTGAAGCAACATTGGAGATAAAGGGTATCGATTCTATGGGAGTATTAAACGCAATCACAAAAACAATTGCAGAAGACTTTAATGTAAATATTCAAGGCTTGTCAATTGAAGCAAAAGACGGATTCTTTCAGGGCAGAGTAAAACTACAAGTTCATGAAGTAGCAGACATCCAACGAATCTGCGTTACGCTCTCGAAAAATAAAAACATAAAATCAGTTGGGCGTGTCGTTAATAATAATTAAGCCGACATACGAATCAGATAAACAATATAGGTAACATAACAAACTATCATTACTACTCCTTCTACACGAGTAATTGTCCGCTTTTTAAAGAACAAACCAAACAGATATAATAAAACACAGGAAAATATCAAGACTCCAAAATCCAGATTAGTTATTCCCTGAACAGACAATGGTGTAATCGTTGCACTGCATCCCAAAACAAAGAATATATTGAAGAGATTGGAACCTATTACATTCCCAATAGCCATTTCAGGATTCTTTTTTAAAGCCGCAACAATGGAAGTAGCAAGTTCAGGCAAGGAAGTACCCCCTGCAACTAACGTAAGCCCAATAACCGACTCGCTCACACCTAATCCACGAGCAATGCCTGATGCTCCATCAACAAAGAACTGACCTCCATAAATCAATCCTACCAGCCCACCTATGATGTAAAGACAAGACCGCCATACCGGCATATCTTTAATTTGAGCCTCTTCATTATCGCTTCCATTTTTCGCAATAGCAAAAGTATATCCAAGAAAAATCAGAAAAAAACAAAGCAGCAGTAAGCCATCACTGCTGCTGATATTATTACTTTCCGCTCCATTTATTAACACGTCGTTTGCACAAATAAATAATACAATTGAAGCTAATAAACAAAGCGGTATTTCCTTTGTAAGAGTTCCTTTTGTAATCGCAATAGGCACCACCATAGCAGTACAACCTACTATCATTAAGGTATTAAACAAATTACTTCCCACCACATTTCCTATGGCCAGGTCTGAACTACCTTTCAATGCCGAAACAACACTAACTGTAAGTTCCGGTGCTGATGTCCCAAAAGCAACAATCGTAAGGCCAATAACCAGACTTGATATATTAAAACGCTTGGCAACTGATGCAGCTCCATCGGTCAGAGCATTGGCTCCAAATAAGATTAAGACCAAACCACCAATTAATAACAAGATATCCATGCTGGTATGTCTCCTACTAGTTAATATAAATTAGAAAGGAAGGTCATCAGTTTCACTTGGAGGAGGAAAATCAGGAGCAGACGGAGAAGAAATAGCCGGTTCTGCACCCATATAAGGAGTTGATGGAGGAATACCCGCATTTGCTGCTCTATCCACTTTCCATGCATTGATATTGGTAAACCAACGTCCATTATACTCGCGACTGTCGATGTCAAAAGAAACAGTCAATTCTTCACCCGGTTGTATAGCAGCTAATTCAATCTTATCTGCACCAAAAATCTGGAAACAAACCTTTTTGGGATATTGGTCATGTGTTTCCAAAACATACTCTTGTTTTTTCCATTCGTTTCCGGTTTTGCTAACGCCGCCTTGCGCTGGGAGTACGGCAATGATCTTTCCTGTAATTTCCATGTTTTAATTAATGATTAATGTTATTCAGCCGGCTCAATCGCATCAAAAGCAGCTTTCAAAGAAAGCAATTCCTCTTTGATCAACTTTAACTTGTGAACGATTTCCTCCTGCTTTATTGTGTTATCTTTATTATCTTTTAATTTCTGCCTGGCGCCTGCTAACGTCAAACCTCTCTCTTTAACCAGATAGTGAATCAAACGAACAGCTTCGATATCTTCCTGTTTATAAAACCGGACTCCTTTGGCATTTGTTTTCGGGCAGATAGATTCAAACTCTTTTTCCCAGAAACGTAAAGTGGATTCCCTAACCCCAAACATTTTGGCTACTTCGCTGATAGAGTAATACAGTTTTAAATCCTTATCTTTTTTCAATGCCATGACAAGAAGCATTAGTCCATAACCTGGCCATGATTTTCAGCTATCTGGATCATACGGTCATATTCTTCGGGAGTAAGATCCATAAAGTAATATTTGGAAGGATTATCATTACGGCCACGTACCAGTACTTCATAATGTAAGTGAGGTCCTGTTGACTTTCCAGTATTACCTACAAATCCTATTATTTCCCCACGTGTTACCTTTTGTCCGACACGAGCACTGAATTTACTCATATGTCCATAGAGAGTCTCATAACCAAAGCCATGATCTATAGTAAGGCAATTTCCATATCCTTGTTTCCAACCGGCAAAGGTAACAACTCCATTACCAGTAGCATAAATATCTGTGCCGACTTTTGCAGAAAAGTCCATACCAGCATGAAAACGTGGAACACGATAAATCGGGTCCATACGCATTCCGTAGCCTGAAGCTGTACGTTTCAAATCTTTATTGGCAATCGGTTGAATAGCAGGTATACATTTAATCCTCTCTTCCTGAGTCTGACCTATATTCACCAATTCTTCAAGGGAGTTAGATTGAACATACAACTGTTTCGTAAGCATATCCATTTTTTTTGAGGTAGCAACTACCAGATCAGCATTACTTAAACTCATCAAATGCTCGTATCTGTTTGATCCACCAAAACCTGCTTTTCGAATTGATTCAGGAATTGACTCAGCTTGAAAAATAGCTCTGTAAAGATTCTCGTCACGTTGCTGAATATCATTCAATATATCAAAAGCGTTACTTAAACGAAGAGATAAAACTTCATATTGGGTTTGAAGCAATTTATTTTCTTTCCGCAGCTGTGACTCCATAGGTGAATCAAACAAGCGCATCAATACAAAAAACAAAACCACCCCTACAATAATTCCCGAACTTAAATGACGAACAACGGTAAATATCCGGTCTTTAGTAGACGGATAAACCCGTTCATAACTTAACGTATTAGGATCGTATATATAATAAGATTTACGCGATTTAAATAATCCCATCAAAATAATTTATTAATAGAATAGATGCAAAAATAATAATTTACAGTACTTTTGCAAACTGTTTTTGGGATTATTAACGAGTACTATACGATATAATATTATGTTGACAGCGAAAGAAACCCGCGAATCATTCAAATCATTCTTTGCTTCTAAGCAGCACCAAATAGTTCCTTCTGCTCCTATGGTAATAAAGGGAGACCCTACCCTTATGTTTACCAATGCAGGTATGAATCAGTTTAAAGATATTATTCTGGGTAATGCCCCTATTAAATATCCCCGTGTAGCGGACTCACAAAAATGCTTACGTGTAAGCGGCAAACATAACGACCTGGAAGAAGTAGGTCATGATACCTACCATCACACCATGTTTGAAATGCTTGGTAACTGGTCATTCGGCGATTATTTCAAAGAAGAAGCGATAGCCTGGGCATGGGAATACTTAGTGGATGTAGTAGGCCTTATTCCGGAGCGCTTATATGCCACAGTGTTCGAAGGCAGTCCTTCAGAAGGATTGGAGCGCGATAACGAAGCTGCCGGTTTCTGGGAAAAATACCTCCCCAAAGATCATATCCTGAATGGAAATAAAAAAGACAACTTCTGGGAAATGGGTGACACAGGTCCGTGTGGTCCTTGTTCGGAAATACATATCGATCTTCGCACAAAAGAAGAAAGAGATAAAATCAATGGCGCTGAACTGATAAATAAAGATCATCCTCAGGTTATAGAGATATGGAATCTTGTATTTATGCAGTACAACCGAAAAGCCGACAGTTCATTAGAACCACTTCCGGCAAAAGTTATTGATACAGGGATGGGATTTGAACGTCTTTGTATGGCTATCCAGGGAAAAACATCCAATTACGATACAGATGTATTTCAGCCCATTATTCAAAAGATCGCATCATTAACCGGTTTCACATACGGAGAAGATAAGCAGAAAGACATTGCTATGCGTGTAATTGCCGATCATATCCGTACAATAGCATTTTCTATTACCGATGGGCAGTTGCCTTCCAATGCAAAAGCAGGATATGTAATCCGTCGTATACTCAGAAGAGCCGTTCGGTATGGATATACATTCCTTGAGCGCAAAGAAGCATTTATGTATAAGCTGCTCCCTGTCCTGATTGAAACAATGGGAGACGCCTATCCTGAGTTGATCGAACAAAAAACATTGATCGAAAAGGTAATGAAGGAAGAAGAAGAATCTTTCCTTCGAACTCTGGAAACAGGTATCCGTTTACTAGACAAAAAAATGGAAGAAGCAAAAACCTCCGGAACTAAAACACTGAGCGGAGTAGATGCTTTTACATTATATGATACCTTCGGTTTTCCTTTAGACCTGACAGAACTGATCCTTCGCGAAAATGGTATGGAAGCCAATATTGATGAGTTTAACGCAGAAATGCAGAAACAGAAGGATCGTGCCCGCAACGCTGCGGCAGTTGAAACAGGTGACTGGGTTGTATTGAAAGAGGGAGAAAGCAAGTTTGTCGGTTACGATTTCTTTGAAGCAGAAGTTGAAATACTACGTTACCGCAAGATAAAACAAAAGAATAAAGAATTATATCAGATCGTTCTGGACAAAACCCCTTTTTATGCTGAAAAGGGAGGCCAGGTTGGTGATACAGGCTGGCTTATAAACGATGACGAAAAAATCGTTATTAGCGACACTAAAAGCGAAAACAATCTGTCGGTACATTTGACTGACCGTCTACCAACAGATGCATCTGCCACGTTTATCGCTAAGATAGATAAAGAAAAACGCATCCAATGCGAATGTAATCATACGGGTACTCACCTTCTCCACGAAGCACTTCGTGAAGTATTAGGTACTCATGTGGAACAAAGAGGTTCGTATGTCTCTCCTGATTCATTGCGATTCGATTTTTCTCACTTTCAAAAAGTTACAGACGAAGAGATACGAAAAGTAGAAAAATTAGTAGGAGAAAAGATACGTGCCAACTTCCCTATGGAAGAGGAACGCGCATTACCAATTTCAAAAGCAAAAGAAATGGGAGCGATGGCCCTCTTCGGCGAAAAATATGGTGATGAAGTTCGCGTAGTTAAATATGGAAGCTCCATTGAGTTATGTGGAGGAACCCATATCCCTTCTACCGGTATGATCGGAACATTACGTGTCGTTGGAGAAAGCTCTATCGCGGCAGGAGTAAGACGTATTGAAGCTGTCACAGCCGAAAGTGCTGAAGAGTATTTCTTTACCCAACAAGATACTATTCGTGAAATGCGTACATTACTAAACAATATGCCAAATCTCGTTCAAGGAATAAAGAAATTTGTGGATGAGAATGCCGAGATGAAAAAGCAGTTGATGGATTACCTGAAAGAGAAATCAGTACAGGTAAAAAAAGAGATTATAACCCGCGCAGTTGATCGACATGGCATAAAGTTAATGCAAATAATCACAAAAGGGCATACAGAACTAATGAAAGATGTTGCTTTCCAGATTAAAGGAGAAGTAAAAGATAGTTTTGTTTTTGTAGGTGGTTTGATTGATGAAACTAAATGTACTTTAATGGTTATGCTAAGCGATGATTTGGTAGCAGAAGGACACAATGCCGGTAAACTTGTTAAAGATGCTGCAAAATATATCGACGGTGGTGGAGGAGGACAACCTCATTTTGCTACAGCAGGAGGGAAAAATGCAGATGGTCTTACAATTGCGGTAAATGCTGTTATTGAAGCATTAGGATTAAATTAAAATGGGGAAATACTACTTTTAAAGAGTAGTTTCTCATTTTATCTATCACCCATCACCAACATATCTATTTCACTGGTTGACAACGTATAAGAGGTGAAGGATACATATCATCATCTATCACCTCATCTGTCACCATGTTTGAAGATAAAATAAAAATAAGTTATATATAAGTAGCAAAAACTACCGGTAAATTGTTGTTTTTAAAGCAAATGTTTAATACAATCGATATGTACTTTTATTCTTTTCACTGTGGTGAAACTTATTTTCCACCAGGGTGGAACTTTCTTTTCACCACGGTGGAATATATTTTCCACCTAGGTGGAAACAATAAGATCTAATATCCAAAGAGATAAAAAGCCTTGAACAAAACAATAATAGCAACCATGTTTTTACTACATATGTATGGTAAAACTTAAATAAATACCTCATGGCAAATCAAAAAGTAATAATTACCACTCATATTCAACTAGAATTAGAGCAATTCCTTTCTTCTCTTAAATATGATAAGCTATTTGTTCTTACTGATACGAATACACTGGAAAAATGCTTCCCTGTCATACGAAATATACCAGCAATACAAAAAGCCCGCATCATTACTATCAAGGCAGGTGATACACATAAAGACCTGTCACAGGTAACTGATATATGGAGTATTCTATCCAATGAAGGAGCTTCGCGCAATTCACTTTTGATCAATCTGGGAGGCGGTATGATCACAGATTTAGGAGGTTTTGCCGGAGCAACATTTAAAAGAGGACTACAAACCATCAATATACCAACGACTTTAATGGCTTCAGTAGATGCAGCAGTTGGAGGAAAGACCGGTATCAATTTCAACGGATTAAAGAATGAAATAGGCTCCTTCTACCCTCCCCAATGCGTCTTTATAGACTGTCAATTCCTTAGCAGCCTCGACAAAGACAATATCCTCTCCGGCTATGCCGAAATGATCAAACATGCCCTTATCAGCTCCAAAGAAATATACAATGAATTATTAAATTTCGATCTTGAAGAACAATTGTCAACTGTCAACTGTCAACTGTCAACTAAAAACAGTCAATTGTCAACTTTAGTATCGCAGTCTGTTCAAGTAAAAGAAGAAATCGTAGAAAAGGACCCAAAAGAATTGGGAATCCGTAAAGCACTGAATTTCGGACACACCATAGGTCACGCAATAGAAAGTCTCTCCTTCAAGAAAAACCAACCATTATTACATGGATACGCCGTAGCCGTAGGAATAATCTGCGAATTATACTTGTCATATAAACAAGCAGGGTTCCCCTCAGATACGCTTAGTCAGGCAACCCATTACATGAAACAATATTATCCCCCATTCCCTTTCGATTGCAATGATTACAATACCCTGTATGAATTTATGACGCACGACAAAAAGAATGAAGGAGGAATAATCAACTTCACCCTATTATCAAATATAGGAGAAGTACAAATCAATCAGGAAGTAAATAAAGAACTGATACTTGAATCATTAGATTTTTACCGAGAAAGCTTTGGTATATAATAGGAAATACCCTAAATTTGCACCGTTAAAATAAAGCGGGATGTAGCTCAGCCCGGTAGAGTACGCGTCTGGGGGGCGTGTGGTCGCAGGTTCAAATCCTGTCATCCCGACAGCTAATTAGCAGCCATTTACGATAAAAAGTAAATGGCTGTTTTCTTTTTTACTGACGGATTACTGACGAATTAGATGCAAAAGGATAGAAAGAAAAGAAAGGGGGCAACGGATAAACCCAGTTGGGGTGGAGCTCTCAAGAGTGCAATTTAGTATCTTTGCTCCAATGAAAGAACTAATGGAACATATAAATATAATTGAAGTTGGGAAAAACCTAATATGTAGACTTTTCTTTTGGTGCAACATACTTTTCATGTTCTCTTTATTTTTCTTTGTAAGAAGTCCTGACGTTCATATATTAGCATATAAAAAGAAAGGGACGAACAGGTTCGTATCTGTGGTGATCACATTTTTAAGTCTATGTTACTTAGTTGTTTATATGACATTTGGTGCTATTCATCTACAATTTTACGTAAAGATTTATTGGGAGTCTATTATATTAATGTTTTTCGCATTCACAGTAACTCTTTTTGCCCAACCACCATACTACAAAAACAAAAAAATTACGTATTTAATAATATTCATGCCCCTTGTTTGGGGAGTATTAATGTTTTTGGATTTGTTTGAAATAATATAGATTCCATCCTTACTTATAGGGCGACATTTTTTTCAATTTCCGCTAACAGATTGTTGTGTTTATTACGAATATCATTGAGAATTAAACGAAACTCTTTAATATCATCGTCTGTAATTAAAGAGCAAAAATCTAGAGTTTCATCAACTTCATTAATCAACAGTTCAGCACTGGGCTTGTTTTCAAGTATTATATTAAAGTCTTCTTTTGGGAAGAAATTAGACGGAATAGGATCGTAGTCGTACTTCTCTCTTAAATGCTTCATTTTAAACCCGAAATCACGAATGATTTTAGGCATAGACTTCCATGTTTTGCTATGACTTGCTTTATCATGGGAAATGTTCATATTTATCAATCTCGCCAAATGATAATATGAATAATATAGTCTTGAAATAACTTGCCCATGATATAGATTAGATTGCGAAATCAATAAAAGACACATTTCTATCAGAGTTTTTGATTTCATCAATAAATTCAGATGATTCACCGAAGAAATCGTATCAATCTGCGCACATGAGGTTGTAAGAAATAACAAAAAAAGGAATAATATTACTTTTATGGTAGTATATCTCATAAGCTATTATTTAGGGTTAGTAACTGGGCAGATGTTTTGAGCTGAAGAGACTGTAATTATGGATTTTATATTAGTCAGTTATTGCTTCATACAAAACAGAAAGATTGTCTTTTTTTAATAGCAACTCCATTCCGGGAGATGCATCCATTAAGTATTTTCCATTATCATCAGAGAAAATTATCAAGTAATCAACAAAGTTTAAAGCCTCTTTGTGTTTTTCAAATTCATCTCGCCCCATTGTCATTATAGCCGTAGCTATACCATCAGCAATAAGACATTCTTTGTAGACAACGGTGGCACTCAATATATCTTGATCTGCGGGATAACCGGTCTTTGGATTTATTGTATGTGCATATTTCTTTCCATCCTTAATATAATAATTAAGATAATCCCCAGAAGTAGCAACAGCTAACCTTTGGTCTGTCTGAATTAATTTGAACAATGATAGGTTATTAATATTATCATCGGGTTTTCTTATCCCTAATGACCATTTTTCATTTTTAGGATTTTTGCCTTTTACTAAAATTTCTCCACCTACATAAATCATATAATTCATTACACCAATTTCATCAAAAAAATCACCTATCATATCGCAAACGCACCCATCACCAACACCAGAAAAGCTGACAAGAACTCTAGGATCAGACTTTATCAACTCATTATCTACAAGGCTAATTTTTTTATAACCCACAAATTCAAGTATACTATCTACGTCAATAGCGATGTCTTTTGTTCTTATTTCTGGATTATTTTTAAATCCAAATCCCCAATGATTTAGTATAGGAGCACATGTGATATCAAAATATCCTTCTGTTATATCCGAGATATACAATGACTTATTTAATGTGTTAATAAAAACAGAATCTAAATCCACTTTCTTATTGTTATTTACGTGCGAAATAACTGACGTAGAGTCAAATGGATTCAGGGATTTATAATATCTTTTAAAGATATCCTTTATTTCGGTATCTAAAGGTTTATTATATTCATAATTTATTTTATAGAAAGTATGATTGGAACCTAATGATTCGTAGTATTTTACCTCCTTAGTACAAGATAAGGCCACAAGAAAACATAAGAATGCTAAAAACTTTTTCATCTACCCGTTTTGTTAAGTAATTACTCCCGGCAAAGGTAATAAGGAATTATAACAAATAGACATGATTACATACCCAAACCTTTGTTTCTACCTATTTGGGGTTTCTGTTTAGGCTTAATTCCCAACGTTTCCTTAAACTCATCGTACTTCTGCCTGAACCATTGGGCAAGACTGATTCCATTAAGAAGTAACCGAAAGCTGCTCAGCGTTCCTGTACCTTTATCAAGCCGTACCTCTGCATTATTGGCAGCGAATCGCTGGCTGTGTTCGGTAGAATACAATTCGCCAGTAAAACGGACTGGTCTCATATTAATCAGGTCTTTGGCCTGAGTGTTTGAAAAACCTATCTTCTGGCAATATTCTCCCCATTTGATAAGCGTAGGCGTATCAGGTAGCCAGTCGTGGATTTTGTGTATTTCTGCTTTTAATTGCATTGTTTCCTGTTGTCGTTCGCTTCGTTCCTTGTTGATTACTTGAGCAAGCCCGTCAATATCTTGCTGTAATTCATACTTCTCGTGTTTCAGGCTCTCAATCTCCTGTTGTTGCCGTTTTACCTTGGAAGTACCGACAAGCGAACCTATGCCCTCAATGATATTAGAACCAACATCGGCAGCTTTATTCTTAAACTCCTCGGTTTTAAGTTGCCCTTTTACTTGATTGAGGCTCTCTTCTGTCTTTTTCAGTTCGGACTCTTTCTGCTGCTTTTGTTCCTCTGCTTGAATGGATTTCAGTTTGGCTTCCTGTTCCTTTTGTTTGAGTTCCTCAATGCGTTGCCGGTTGGCTTCTTCTACCGCCAAGAGCTGTTCTATATTTATCTGCAAGTTATTACTCTCTATCGTTTGATTGCGATAATGCTCCGTTAGGGTTATATGTCGGGCATCTGAACCTTTTATGCCTCTTTCTAATCCGTATTTAGCCATAGCTGCGGCGTATGTATCCTGATACTCTATCAGCTTTTCCCTTGCCATTATATCATCAACGCATAGGCGAGGCATGTTCGGATCTTTTTTCTTATATGTGCGCTTTGGCTTTTGTCCTTCGTTTGGTTTCTGCGCCTGATTATCCTCTTCTGGTTTCTTTTTTGGTTTTTTCTGCCTTCGCTCGCCTCTTACTATCGGAACGATAGAGGCGTGGATGTGTGGAGTGGTTTCGTCCATGTGTAAAGTAGCAGCTACCAGATTTTCTTCTCCAAATGTTTTCTTCAGATAATCCATATTATCCCGACACCAGTCATCCAGCTTGCCTTCGCTTTCTATTCGTTTCATATCTTCGGGACTGCCCGAAATCATAACGCGGATTACTTTTACCTGATTCTTGCCAATCTGACGTTTCAGCCCTGCGGTATCTAATCTGTGCTGAATAGCTTCCGTCCGGTTTTTTATGCTATCAGGAAACTCAACGAGTTCCTTATTCAAATGTATCCGTTCAGGATATACATTTGGATGTATTACTTTTCGCTCGATATGATCTGTCATGGCAGACTCATTTCCGGGCGATTTATCTAAATGGAAAACAACATATCCCATGATAATGTCAATTAGATTGTTTGAAATTTAGCTTGTGGAAATCACTGCTGCCGATAGAACAACACCGGCAGAGGGATGATTTGCACATTGAATAGTCGCTTTATGCGACTGCGGTCAAGAGACCGCAAAGGGAGATTCCAAAGGGGGAAAACCTTTGGCTTATTCGGGAATTTTTAGTGGTAGTGAAACGATAACGTAAAGAAAATTCCCTAATAAGCTATGGCTTTTTTGAAAAGCCCGTGGGGTCACTGCTGCAGATTACATTCTTAGACCTCTGCCCGGCTTCTTTATTACGGCTTGCTTCGGAACAGAACGATTACATAAATACTCGTTCAGGTCTTTATGCTTTGCATAGTGTGCAGACTGGTCGATGACCTCTTTGCAAACCGAGCATAAACTCTCAGCAGCTCGCTTTCCGGCTTCATCGTTATCAAGAAAGAGAGCGACCGAATTGTATCCGGCAAGTCTGTTCTCTACTTTCGACAGATTCGCCAGTGAGTTCAAAACGATTGCATCAACCGGTGAGCGTTGCCAGTTTTTCATCGTTAGGAATGAGAGATAATCCATAAATCCCTCAAATAGTTGGCAACAACTTCGACCAGAGATATGCGAAGTAATATCTTTAGAGGTACACCCCTTGAAGTATTTGCTCCTTAGTTCATATCCTCCGGTGTCGTTCTTAAAGCCGACAGCAAAAAAAGGTTTATCGTTTACCGAATAGTAAACCTCCTCACAATTTGCCTTTGCGATGTCGATAGAGATTCTTCTCTCTTTTAAGTATTCCAGTAAAGCTGGATTAGCCAACGGCTGTATCTTACGAATAACTATCTCTGATTTTCGTTTTTCCGGCATAGAAATATCTTTCCTATGAAAAGAAAAAGAACCTTCTTCAAGTCTTTGGGTTGCTTCTGCAAAAGAACAGCCCTCTAAACGTGATACCAGGTTAACTATATTTCCACCAAGACTAAGCCCATGATCAAACCATAGGTTCTTTACATAGTTCACACTTAGGCTTGCCGTTGTCTCTTTTCTAAAAGGAGACAGAAACATCCCTTTTTGATTATTCTCTCTTACGGGGTTGAGTCCCATTCGTACAAGATACTCCCGTATACTTATACCCATTATATCGTTACTTACCATAATTAAAAGTTGTTGTTGTTTTGTAGTGAAATAGAAATAAATATCTGTTGTATAGTTTATTACTCGCCCAACAAATTCACAACAAACCAAAATGCAGTTGCAGGCTGTTCACAACAACGATTTTTTTGTTGTGCGTTTGTTGTGTTGCTGTTGGTATAGTATACTTTTTGATTTTCATATACTTAAATCTTAGAATAACACATTACAACAGAATTTCATCAATAAGCTGCCGCCTTATTTCCAAGTACCTCCCTTTTCTTTTCATAGGAATGAGATTTCCTTCTATTCCTATGTAATAGAAAGTATAATCACTGTTTTTATCAGAACGAAGTCCCCAGCCATCCTTAAGGATATTTCGTATTTGAGTTATGTCAGCTTTAAGTCCGGCATCACGAATAGCATCCATAAAGTCTTTAGGACAGCAATACATCTTATCCTCTCCAAGCTTATCCATAACATCAGAGCAATAAGCGGCTATCTCTGCTTCAATCTTATTGGTATTATATTTCTTGATTTTGAGAAGAGCCGATGTTTCCAATAGAGAAGGATTAAACCACATACGGGATTCATTCTTTGTGGATAACTCCCTATTTAGTAAAAAGTGAAGAAAATGAGGAATCTCCTTCATCATATAGCTTCTTAAGTAGATATTATCCTTTTCTATCGGATTTATCTTGCGTACCCAGAACCTTACCTCTTCCTTTGGTATGATAATCGGATTCTTCTCGTTGTTAGAGCAAAGGACAAACTTGGCAAAGAACTCTATTTCTTTCCGGTCTTTCCCTTTGGCTTCCATCTTATAATCCCCTGCAGTAGATAGATTCTTTATCTTTTCCGTGTCTTCCATCTTGTTCAGTAGAAGTTCATCCACCAACACTAATAACCTGTGCGCCCAATCTGCGTTAAACTGGCTACGGAAATCCTCGTTTGAATTAAAGGTGGCGTTCTTCCCAAATATCATCTTTAAGAAACGAAGGAACGTCGTCTTGCCTGTATTCCGTTCGTTGGATACCAATAATAGGATAGGAAGCATTTGTGTAGGTTTCATGTAGAGGATCTGCAGATAATCCAAACCTAGCTCCAGTTGTTCTCCGAATATATGTGTTAGAAATGAACGTATATACGGAAAGTCCCCTTCGACTGGAGCATGATTGATGGGCTCGTATTGGTTCAGGTATTTCCCATGTACCTGTTTATAGTCGATATGATCAGGAATAATACAGAAGCCATCATACTTATCTATCTCCGGCAGATTGTTCTTACCATAGTCCTGTCGAAGCGTCTCATAACTCCATGGAATCTTTTCCTCAATATAGTCGCCACTGATAAGAGGGCGATGTACGGTTTTATACAGCGTGGTACCAACCCGCAAAAACTTCTCCGATATGTTCTCTTTTTCTTTCATGGTCAGAGTCCTCCTTGTCTTTTGCGCATTACATTTCTGTTTATACTCTCGATAACATTAGATGGATCATGAGGAGATTTAACCTGTTGCTCTGCCCAGTCCAATAGTTCTATTCGAGAGAATATGAGCTTATTCCCATATTTGCGGAAAGGCATGGTACCGGCAGATGTAAGTTTATAGATTTTCGCCTTTGAAGTCGGAAAGCCATACTCTTCAAGCACTTGAACTGCAGTATCCAGCGTTATTGTATCAGGTAGTTCTTTAGATGTAGTTGCCACCGGGAACGCTTTTGACACCTCTTCGCTAATGATCGCCCTTAGTTCTTCGGACGTTGTTACAATAATATTCTTCATAACACTTTGTTTTATTTGTTAATACTTTGCTATCGTCATAGCGTTATTAACTGATCAGTGTAACAAAGAAAAGGCAGATACAAATAGTTATAAAACTGAGAATCAGTTTACATAGGTAGGACAAACGGTGCAATAAGTGGAGATAAAAGCGCCATAGGTAGGACATAAGTGGCTGTAAAAAAAGGGTAAAAGGTTTAGAAGTCCCCAATAATCCGCATTTGTCACCACTGTGTAAAGTCAAAAAAAAGAATTTGGTTTTTTATTGTTTTTGTTTGCGAAGCTGCTCGATAACATCGTCCAAATCAAAGCTGGTTATATTTATGCCCGGCATAACATACTGAGAGATAAATCCCTTTTCTATCCATTGGTCTACGGTGGGGCGTGAAACTTTCATCATTTTAGCCAAAAGGTATTTGGAGATAATAGGCTTTCCATTGAATCTCTCCATTAAATTTCCATTGGCTGCATAGTAATGTTGAAGGTTAGATATGGCTTTGTCTACATCCTGTATATAGGGTTGGTGCTTTTTTGTGATAGTGATCTCGATAGAGTCCATGTCATAGTCAGCCGCCAACTCCGGGTCTTTATACAATTCTTCAATGAGTTGTCCAAAGATAGCGGTATCCCTTGCTTTTATGGTTATCTTCTTGCGGCGAGGCATTGGTTATATATCTTCAAGTTCCTTTTCTAAATCCTCAATACTTGGCAGAGTTGATTTCAACTCTTCTGGAATAGCCTTAGACAATGTAAAGTCAGCCACACCCATAGGAGTGTTAATCCCACCTAAGGCATATTCGGCAACCACCTCATTCTTTGATTTACACAATAACAAACCTATTGTCGGGTGATCAGACTCTGTCTTTAAGGTTTTATCGACTGCGTTGATGTAAAAGTTTAATTGACCTGTTTGTGCCGGCGTAAATGCGACAGCTTTCAACTCAATAACTACATAACACCTTAGCCGGATGTGATAGAATAGTAGATCTATGTAAAAATCTTGGTCACCAACATTTATGTGATACTGCCTTCCTATAAAGGAAAAACCTTGTCCTAACTCCAGTAAAAACTTTGTTATGTGAGTACAAAGCTGGTCTTCGATGTTTCTTTCATCCATTTTTCCTTTAATGGTAACAAAGTCGAAGATATAGGGATCTTTAAGAATTTGTTCGGCAAAGTCTGATTGAGTAGTCGGGAGAGTCGCTTTGAAATTTGTAATCTTTTTTGCTTCTACCTGCCGCTTATATAACCCTGTTTCTATTTGCATTTCCAAAACGCTCAAACTCCATCCATCCTGTATGCTTGACCTGATATACCACAATCTTTCTTCTATGTCTTTGACTTTATCCATCAACACAATATGATGCGACCAGCTTATTTGTGCAAGAGGTGTCTGCACAAATAAGGCTTCAAATTGTGCAGAGACTGTCTGCACAATTATATCTTGCTGGTTATATTGGTTTTGAGCTGCAAGCTGCTGCACAAATTCGATAGAGTATTCTTCCGCAAATTTTCGCATATACTTAAGGTTGCGCACAGAGAAACCTTTTTGCTCTGGGAATTCCGCCTTCAGGTCTTTTGCCAACTGGTCAATAACCTTAGCGCCCCAACCTTGTTGTTGCTGCATTGCCAATATGCCATTCCCTATGTACCAATATATATAGAGCATTTGACTATTAGCTGATACAATAGCTTTCAGTTGAGAGTGTTTTACCTGTTGCTTTATTTCAGCAAGAAGGGCTGTATAATCTTTAGTTATTTTGTTTTGCGAAAGTTCCATTATCTGTTACTTGTATAAATGTGTGGCAATTTAAGCATTTCTAATCACATCACAACACCTTTGCCGCTTCATCAATCACACTCGTTGCGAAGCTATCTAAATAGGTGTTGGTAGTGGCAAGATCACTATGTCCCAATATCTGAGAGATAACTTCTCTTGGAATCTGATTATTCTGAAGGGTCATCGCCATGGTATGGCGGCTCACGTAGCTGGTTAGTTTTACGTCAGTAATACCTAAGGCAGTAGCCAAGTTTTTAAGATTCTTGTTATTGCGACTAAATCTACTCCGGATATGGTTGTATAGCTGCTCACCTTTATAACCTTCTTTTGAAATGATAGGGAGCAGGTAATCTCCAATTAGAACGGTATTAGACATAAACCAGTCAAATAATCCTTGTATGGTGTCAGTTATTTTTATTTGAATGGGTTTCACCTTTTTTGCCTCTTTAGTTTTATGACGTTTATAGACAAGATAAGTTCCACCGTTGTATCGTACTATGTTATCTTTAGTCAGTAGGGCAGCATCCATAAACGAAATACCGTAACAATAGTAAGTGAAAAGAAACAAACGACGTGTCATCTCATGTGTAGGGCTCTTCATTTCTGTCGTCTTCAGTTTTTCCAAATAATCGATGGGCAAGTAACGCTTAGCAGTCTCCTCTTCTAGTGACGATATATTGAAACCTCCTTTGCCAAAGGGGTATGTACTTTCAGAAGCCTCCTTGTCTTGTATTGCCTTGTTTAAGCAAGCTCTAAGGGCTTTGAAATAATATTTACGTGTATTCCCTGCGCAACCTCTCTTTTGGAGAAAGACGTCAAAGGCTTTCACATATTTAATATCTATCTCTGGGAATAGTCTTGTAGCAAACTTGTTATCAAATAATTCAAGAAGGTGCATCGTCCTTGCGTAGCAGACAGCATTTCCAAAGTGATTGGTATCCTTGAGAGTTGAAATTAAAGAATCAAAATAGTCTTTGACATTACCTTTGCTTGAATAATGAAAGAACTCTCTTTCAAACTGGCTTGGAGTCCAGTCAATCTTATTCTGTTCAAAGGTTGAAAGTATCGTTAGTATTTCGGCTTTCTTCTGGGTTATCCAGTCATTTAGAAATACCCGATCCGGATGTAAACTCATAACCCTCTTGTCAGTGATAAATCTTTCCGCTTTATTGTCCCACTGGTGAGCTTCAGCATATATGCCAAGAGCCATAACTTTTCTTTTGTTCTCCTTGCGTACGACTAACCAGATGGCATATCCATCCTTGTATTTGTACTTATCGGCGACCCACATCTTAAACGATACATATTTCATATTCTCTGGAATTACTGACGTTTTGCAAAAATAGGGAATAAAATCAGAATATAAACAACAAAATATCAGATAATTAATATAAAAAAAACTACTGACGTTTTACTGACGTTTTCAAGGAAAATAGATACAAAAGAAGCCATATAAGAGTAAAGCGTAAAGACAATGAAAACATCTATATTTCTGTAATACAATTAGATATAAAATAATACAAATAAATAGCATACTTCTGGGGGGCGTGTGGTCGCAGGTTCAAATCCTGTCATCCCGACAGATGATTATCAAGAGGTTAAGTAAAACGCTTGGCCTCTTTTTCTATCTACATTAAATCTAAAACATTTAGAAGAAGTCTGACACAAATATGACACGTGGATTTACTTTCGTTTGTATGCTTTTAGATTAGGTTGTTTTGATTTGGATATTTTTGTCATATGCTCATAATTTATTGTTTATTCCAGTAATTATTCCATCGATCTATTTCGTTATGAATGTTTATTTTCGAAACAAGGATTGGATAATAATCTCTTAGAGTCATATTGCTCTCTTGATATTCATAAAGATTTTCCATAAGACTAAAACATAAAATATGTCCTAACTTATATTCGCTTTCAATTAGGTTATATAAACTTTCTTTATCTGAATCGTAATAATACTCATTTACAAGAAATCGGTCGATTGTCCTTACTAAGGATTCACAAATCATGGTATTCAGGTCATTGTAATCTCCTTCCAGTTTTTCTTGAGAAAGGGAGACAAGATCATTCAGTTTTCTATTTAGCTCAATTTGTTCATAAACAATAGGGTTTATGACTTTATGAAGAGATTCGTGATAGAATGAACCTGGTCCAGCTTCTCCTTCCGGAGAAGGACCATATACAATCCAACAATCATCCCCAAACTCAGAATAGAAACCTGTAAAATGAGACATTAACGGGATTTTTTGATAATAAAAATGCCCCGACACATTGTTCTGAAAATAATTTGTATCTATACGGCAAAAATCGGTGATTTGACGAAGGGCAATATGCGCATAAGGTTCATGTTTTCTATTGATATTTAGCAAATTCTCCTTATGTCTCTCCCAGATTTCTTTAATATTGGCTACTTCATAAAATTCTTTCAGCCATACATCATAACCATAAAAATCTCGAAGAGTTTCATTTTCGACAGTATCTCCTTGAAATGAAAAGTCCGGGGGAAAGCTGCAATTTAAAGCATACACTCCGTAAGCATAAAAATTACCTCCACCAAGCTTCTGGTAATAATCTTTGATTTTTCGCTTATATTCATCTGTCAGTATTGAATCTATATGTTGACGAACCTCGATTCGTATCGGATGCATAGATTCATAATCAAAATCAAATCCTGCTGCATTCATAAAGGCATACGATGTAAACAATCGGATGTCAGGCTCGAAAACAAAAAAATCACTTTCGTCTTTTTGTCTATAGCATGATGTTATTAAGCCGATTCCGGCAAACAGTAACATTTTTTTTATAATATTCATTTTTAATCTATTTAATCCGTTTTTTCAAGAAAAAAAATATCATCGACCTTTTTGTTACACACTTTAGCTATTTTTAGTGCCAGTACGGTTGAGGGCACATATTTTTCTGATTCTATAGCATTTATTGTCTGTCGGCTCACTCCAATCATTTCGGCTAATTGCTGTTGAGTTATCCGAAGTATAGCTCGCTCTACTCTTATGTTATTCTTCATTATCATTAGATTTTTTGAAGTTGATCAATGTGATGTTATACTTAATAATAAACAGGATTAATAGTGCATAAAGGTTCAAGAACATCACAAATAAGAAACTTTCTCCATAAACAAACAGGAATGCTACAACCAATAAAATAGAATTTACTATGGCAGCCCAGATAAGTGAATCTCCTCTTAATTTTGCGATATATTCATCTTCAATTTTCTCTTTTGAGAATGCAATAAATAGTAATCCGATAGTAAGTAAAATCATACAAAAAGACAGAATTAATTTCCCTGCAACGAGATCCAAAAGACGCCATGATGGATCATCAAACATTCCATCGAAGAAATTCCATGTAGCAGATTGATTGGTATAATCGAAAAAACCAAGCAAATAGAACATCAGAATTGACGCAAGTGGTAACGATATAATCCAACCGATTTTTCTAAAATAGGCCGGAAATAAGAAATTGTTTGTTTTCATACATTTGAATTTTTAAGTTTCGCCACAAATGTAAATATAGTTTTCCATAATGACAAGTATAGTTTACATTTTATCTTATGAAATTTACATTCATTCTTTTCGATTCTCCTCAAAAAATATAAAAAAACAAGGTTTTAGGGCTGTCATCCCGACATTAAAATCAGCCATTTGTCTTTGGCAAATGCTTATTGATTTTTTTAGGTAATTATCTTATATCTGTTTTACATACTCATCTTTAAGCATCGAATAATATAAACGATTTACATACTTCCCATCCATAAAGAAGAAATCGCGCAAAGTTCCTTCATACGTAAAATTACATTTCTTTATAACGCCTTGTGAGGCAAAGTTTCCTTCTTTGTGACAAACTTGTACCTTATGGAAATTGACTTTGTTAAAACAAAAGTCCAGGATAGATCTTACAGCTTCCGTTGCATATCCTTTACGATGGAACGTACTACCCAAAGCATATTCGATCTCGCAAAAATGGTTTTTATTGTCAACAAGAAATATTGCAATTTGTCCAATACAGATGCCAGATTCCTTTTCTATAATTGCCCAACGATAGTAGTCCGATCTTTGATAGGAGCTAATATATTTATCTAATAATTCTTGAACCTCCTTCTTAGTAGTATATGTAGGTTCGGAATACAATGACTGAATTTGAGGGTCACTTACCCAATAAGTCAACATATCATCATTATCATCATAACTAAAAGGCCTGAGAGTCAATCTCTCAGTATGAATAGTTTGAGTACCCGAGTGAAATAGCATAATTCTCCACTTTATTATTTTTGTGAAAACAAACAGATATATTTTAGGATTTATAAGGCTAATCACCTTATAAATAGGCAATTAAATTATAACGGTTTTTCTGGAAAGAAATCAGAAAATTTACATTCAAAAATCTTGGCCAACTCATTGATGTGGTTCAGATTATATTTAGAATTTCTTTTAGGGTTTTCAATGTCACTTATAAAACTTTTAGATTTATTTAAATTGTCTGCTAATGCTTGTTGAGACCATCCACGTTCTAATCTCATTTCTTTGACTCTCTTTATTATATATTCCTCTATCTCAGTTATCATATAAAATTATTTTTGAGTAAAGAAACATGGTCTTCACAATATTTTGAACGTGTATACACGTGTATTATATTTGTAACCAAAAAATAAAATGAAAACATTTTCAAGTCAAGGGTGAGAGGAGAATGATAGAAGAAACGCAATACATATCACCCTTTATTTATTTAAAAAACAACATTTTATATCATTAGGGTGACAGGTGATAGGATAGTGTTCTAATTATAAATAGGTAAGTATGTTTTTGCATTATCTATCAATATATAGATATAAATTATCAAACCAAATGAATGATCATATGTTATATTTATAAAGAACCAAACTTAACAAAATACTAAAAAGTACGTTTTTCAACACAGTATATAAAAATTGATTGTTCATATAGTAAGAGGCTTTCTCAATATAGATTTGAAAGAGCCTCTTTATTTATTCTAAAAAATATAATACTTCTATGAACAAAAGTGTTGCGGTTATTTATTGCGGATATGTTCGTGACGTGGAAAGTGTATTGCCTTGCTGGTTCAGTTTTCGGCCTGTTTCTAATACAGCATCGTTTATCTCTTTGACTTTACGAAAATCCATCTTTTCAACTTGACGATCGTATGTCACAATGCCGTTTATCTCATGCTCCAAATCTGTTGTTTGCGTATAAATAGCTGCGCTTACACCACGGTAAATCATCATCTGCTCTACTTCGTTAAGCAAGTAGACATATGTATCGGAGAGAATTTCTTTATTAATTACTATCTCATATGAATTGTTCCTTACCGGCCACATATGTCCTCTGACGAAAAGCCCTTTACCTCCGAACTCCCCAATGGATGCGGCGCGGTGTTCGTCGGGTGCCGGAGTATTCTTTTCGTTGATAGGGCCATAATTGTGTAGATCAACAAAATTGCCATTTCCTGGATCACCGTAAGCGGGACGATAATCAGGAGCATAATTGTAACCAGAATTCCCATTTACCAAACGTGTCGGATCATATTTCTGTATCCAATCTGTAATATCCGTAACTTCGAAAGCTCCCCAGTTTTCATTGAACGGCACCCAAATAACAATAGAGGGCGAACTGATATGCTGATCTATCATCTCTTTCAGCTCTGCACGAAACTGGGCTCTGAGGGCTGTTGAGTCGGGAAGATCGGGTTCCCACAGATTAGGCATATCTTGCCAAACAAGTACTCCAAGACGATCACAGTGATAATACCAGCGCTGTGGCTCTACTTTAATATGTTTACGAATAACATTAAAACCCGTGCGTTGCGCCAACTCTATATCATACAGCAACGCTTCTTCCGTAGGAGCAGTGAATATCCCATCAGGCCAATAGCCTTGATCCAATAGGCCGAGATGGAATACAAACTTACCGTTGAGTAGTGTCCGGTTAACATTTCCCACTTTCGCTATTTCTACAGACCGCATTCCAAAATAACTATCAACTTCATCTACTATCTGTCCACGCTTATTGCGTAACTCGAGCTTCAAATCATAAAGAAACGGATCTTCAGGGCACCAAAGACGCGGATTTTTAATCGGGATATAGAACTTGTCATTCGTAGAACCTTCCACTTTAGCTACCTGAGAATTACCCGCCATGGCAATGGCTGTAACTTTCAATCCGTTAGTTGAAGTAGTGACTACTTCCAATCGGTTGTTTTTAAGGTCAGGAATAAGCTTTATATCTGAAATATATTCTTTTTCAACGGGTTCCATCCATACTGTCTGCCAAATACCAGAAGAGAAGGTATAATCGCCACGCGGGCCATTCTTACCGGAGGGAGCAAGTCCGTCGTTGGGATCATAAGCACCCACAATAAGTGTATTACTTCCTGATTTCAAATAATCGGTAATGTCGAATGAGAAACTACCGTACCCACCGGTATGACTACCCACTTTCTTCTCATTCACAAAAACTGTAGCCATACGGTCTACAGCACCGAAATGTAATAAAATACGTTTACCCTTCCACTTATCAGGAATAGTAATCGTACGCTTATACCAAAGGTACGTCTCTCCGTTACGCGCGATACCAGAAAGCTCTGCTTCGGGAGCAAACGGCACCACTATTTTCTCAGGTGTTTTAGGGAATGTAGGGGGTGTAACTGCTGATACAGGGTTAGGCTTATCTTTACCTCCCATATAATCCCATTTCCCATTTAGATTAATCCATTCGGCGCGTTCCATTTGCGGACGCGGATATTCTGGAAGGGGAATTTCCATTTGGGATGCTTTTTCAGTCCAGGGAGTAGGTAAAGTAAAATCAGTTTTGTTTTGTGCCGATACTGTTTGCGATACACAGAAAGTACAAACAGCGGCAATAAGACAAAAGGTTCGTTTCATGATGGATCCTATAATTTTTGTTTAGTTATAAAAACAACCAAAGGTATGAATAATTTAATAAATACTCTTTTCGTACCTTAACCGCCCTTAGTTTATTACATAAATATATAAAACCTCTCTTTTTAATGACACAGGATTTTTTGTAACCTTTTGCTTTCAGTTACGTCTAATAAAATATAGATTCAATTTTTTAACTATACTTAAGATGAGAACCCTCAAAATAACACTATTACTATTAGCTTGTATAACCTTTTGCCGGGCACAACAAAAGTTTACGAAAGAACAACTTTGTGAAGATGCGAATACGCTTTATGCTACCATATTGGATGTGCATCCGTATATGTTTACCAACATTTCAAAAAAAGAGTTTGAGAAACAACTGAAAGATGCAAAAGGAATGTTGAAAGATTCTATGAGTATATTCGATTTTTATAAAATATTTACCCCTTTGGTCGCTAAAATTGAAGATGGACATACAGAAATCCACTATCCTATTAATTTTGCAATCCAACAGAGTATTAAAGTGTTTCCTTATAGTTTTACCATCAATAAAAAAGACACAACGTTAACCGTTCAGGGGGGCTTTGAAGATGCAAAAATTAGAAATGACTCTCGGATATTATTCATAAATGGCATATCTGCCAAAGAATTAATCACAGAAGCATCCTCCATGTTGAGTGGTGAAGCTTACCATTTCAAAATGGAAAGACTGAACTTTCTTCTCTCGCCTCTATTGTATTTTATACTTCTTTCTGATGAATTTAATGTAGAATATCTGTATAATGGGAAGAAGGAGACAAGTGTCATTGAGGCAAAGTTATTATCAGAATATATAGAAGTTTTCCTGGCTCCTTTAAATAAAAAAACATCCTACTTCTCAAGTATCGATAAAAAGTCTGATACAGCTATATTATCAATCAATTCTTTCGCTATGTATGAGAATGAAGAAAAGAAGGAATACCGAAACTTTCTTGATTCACTTTTCAATGAAATAATGGAAAAGCAGATTAATAATCTTGTCATTGATATTCGAATGAATGGAGGTGGACTGGAAGAGTTGGTTTGGGATTTATTCCAGTATATTTCTCCTGTTCCTTTTCAAACAAAAGGTCCTAGCATTAATAAAATCAGTGAAACAGTAAAAAAAGAATACAACCTTGAAGAGCCAACTGGAATACATTTGATCGGAACTGAAGGATTAATCCCCTTACGAGAAAATCCATATCGCTATTCAGGCAATTCATACCTTCTGACAAGCAATTTTACATTTTCATCCGCTTCAAGTTTAGCATGGGCATTCCAATACTTCAAAATGGGCAAAATTATTGGTGAAGAGACTGGAGGTTTAATAGTTTCTTACGGAAATGTTTTTGATACCACATTGCCGAATACAAATTTACCTTACGGTATTTCGCGATGGAAGTATTATGGGTATGGAGCTACAGAAGATCAGAAGCACGGGACAATTCCGGAGATCATAGTCTCTGCGGAAAAAGCAATGGATACAGCAATTGAAATAATAACAAATAATATTATGCTTCGTTAAGATAATCTTTCCATAATCCTCCTAACGTCTTTCTACAGGGAGAATCTCGATCCAGTAATCATCAGGGTCATTAATGAAATAGAGTCCCATCACCGTATTTTCAAAACATACCCAACCATTTTCTTTATGATAAGCACGAATTTTATCATAATCGCCTTCGACACGAAAACAAAGGTGACTCTCGTTCTCGCCCAATTCATAAGCTTCAGGATGATCTTTCAGCCAGGTAAGTTCTAACAGGAAGCCTGTCGACTCATCCGTTAGATAAACTAAGATAAAAGAGCCGTCTGCAGCCTCTTTCCTATGATGCTCTCTCAAACCAAGTGCTTTATTATAAAACTCAATACTTTTCTCTATGTCTGTCACATTAATATTAAAATGATCGAATCTACTTTTAATTTCCATACAACTTATTGTTTATTGTTAAATATCTATTTGTTGGCCTTTGTGAGTAAGATTAAAGAAGCGGCAGTGATATCTCTCTGCATACGGTTTGAAAGCCGCTACTTTCTCATATGATCTACCGAAGTGCATAGGAGCAAGTATATACGTATTAATCTTTTCAATAAATTGTTTGGCGCCTAGCATATACTGGCTTCCTAGACGGGGATCGATAGGGAACATAGCTAAATCTAAATGTGTTGTTCTTTCCGCCAGAAGATCCAGTTCATTCAGATAGGCCTTTTCTGCTTGCTCAGCCTCTTCCTGTATAGACTCATCAATCCAATGCCAGTTATTCAGGTCACCCGCATGGAAAATAAGTTTTTCACCTATTGCAACAAGAAAAGAGATTCCAATATCAGTAGAACCGAAGGCTTCTATCTTAAGATTCTTATCTTCAAATAGTGCTCCTTTATCTAAAAAACATGTTACGTCTAATCTATCAACCTCCCATTCTTCCATAACATCAGAAGATAAAATATACGTTACATTTTTATTAATTGTGATCCAGTCAAGGATTTCCCTATTAAAATGGTCTCTATGCGAATGTGAAACCAATACATATATAGGCTTTCCCTGGTGAAGAAGATAATCCTGTATATACTTCTCATCTGTATCCTTGTAGTAATCAAAAACAATCGCAAAATTGTCTGTTTCTATCACATAACAACTATGAAAGATATATGTTAGCTTCATTAAATATTGTGCTTCTTAAAATTATACAAGTATATAAAGAATTCCGTAAAGTATCAAATTGACAGAGAGGCTCCCTAAATCCTCGAAATGGGACTCATTATCTTTTTTGCCTAAATAGCCCCTCTAAAGCAGGCGTGTTTGGAGCTAAAACCGAGGATATAAAATTTATTAGAAAAGGCTTTTATTGAAAATACACCGACTATAATAGCCGGTGTATAGTAAATAAGGTAATTAATCCTTAAGGTTAAGATGTATAACCAGGATTTTGTTCCAAATTCGGATTCGCTTTTACACGTGCATCCGGTATGGGGAATAATTTTTTGGTTGGATCACTTGCAGGCTTATCCCACCATGCTTCATTGAACTTACCAAAACGGATAAGATCCTGCCTTCTCCAGCATTCATAAGCAAATTCTCTGGCTCTTTCATCTAAAAATTCGTCCATTGTAATACTTGCATATTCTCTGTCTGGATCTCCCTCCTCGAAGCAACGTGCTCTAACTTGGTTTATTAATACAAGAGCTTCTGCCGTTTTATTTGTACGCAACAGACATTCGGCCTTCATCAGTAAAACATCGGCATAACGTGTTATCGGCAGATCATTGTCATTTCCATTTCTGGTTCCGACCTGTATTTCAAATTTTACATTACGGACCCCGCTATCTTCTGCTCCTAACTCCATAGATATTACATTGGGATTGAAAACCAATGGTTCACCTCTCTTTTCTTCTGTACAATAAAGTGGGGTAATCCCATCGAGCATATATTGAGGACCTACCAACCATTGCTCTATACGTTTATCATTTGGTTTATATTTACTGTAGAAACCAATTTCCGTAACCATACCGTTGGAGGGCCTTGCTACCATTTGATATTTTTCCTGATGTGAGTAATGTAAAGCACGACCCGGATAATTGAACTCTGTTGTATGTAGTTGGTCATAAGGAATAACGAAAATATTCTCCTCTGAATCTTCATTGAAATAACGGAATGGATATTGCCAAGTTGGGTCTAATTTATATTTACCTGAATTTATAATCTGATCACAGATTTCAATACAATCGCTCCAACGAGGAGTACCTGTCCATTCTTCAGCATTCAAATAAAGCTTTGCCAGAATTGATAAAGCAGCACCTTGTGTCATTTTACCATAAGAATATTCATCTCCTTTTACAGGTAATTGATTTAATACAGCTTTCAATTCTTTCTCGGCATATTCAAATACTTCCGTACGGGAAGCTCTGCTAGGCGCAATAGGATTACCTATTTCTTCAACAATGGGAACACCTCCAAACAGGTCACACAACATATAATAATAAAAAGCCCGCATCGCTCTCATTTCAGCATATATCCTTTCTTTTGACATCGGAACCTTCATAGCTGTGAAGTCCAGTTTATCAAAATCAGCTATATTACTATTGATAAAACCAATTCCTTTGAAATATTTATCCCAAACATCACGAATACGGCTTTCTGTGACTAACCACTCGTGGCGATGATATCGTATCCATTGCCCACCATCATAACCATGTGCTACTTTAGTTGGGCGGGCAGACTCATCTGTCGAATATTCTACTATGTTGAAATAATTTTCTTCATATACATCTTCCAAAGGTGCATATATGGCCAGATAAGCGGCTATTACTTCTTCTGCATTATTATAATAACTTCCTGTAGTTATCTCACTATAGACTGTTTCATCTAAATTTGTACATGAAAAGCCAATCCATGTAAACAAGGATATCAAACTAATGACTCCAATATTTTTCTTGATATTCATATTCATACGTATTATTAAGGTTATACTTAAAAACCGATATTAACACCAAATGTAAATGTTCTTGTGCGTGGATAGAAGGTTCTGGCATCGATACCTGTTTCAAAACCACTTGAAACAATTTCGGGATCAATACCTGAATATCCGGTGAACGTTAATAAATTATCGCCACTTACATACAGGCGTACATCTCTTAGATATTTGATCTTGTCAAATGTAAATGTATATCCAACCGTAAGATTGCTAATTTTCAGGTAGTTTCCTTTTTCAAGATAATAACTTGAATATTGCGGAGAATCATTCAAGTCTTTATGCTTATCCAAAACAGAAACCAATAAATTGCTGGGATAAAAACTTGGATTTCCATAATACATTTCTTTTGTATTTAAAATATCAAAAGCAAAAGCTCCCTTGAACTGCATATTTATATCCAGCCTTTTGTACCTGAAAGATGTATTCAGACCAAAGAAATATTTGGGAACTCCGTTTCCAATAACTACTTTATCGTCAGCATCTATCTTACCATCTTCTTTATGATCTTGGAATATCCATTTTCCATCAGCTGTTAAACCAACATATTCATAACCATAGAAGTTTCCAACACGTCCGTTTTCTTCCAATCGGATAGCTTGTCCCAGATTACCTGGTGCAGGCAAAGTTCCAAAATCCATATAAGTGGCAGAAGATATATATAAATCATTAGATAAAGACATCAGGCGGCTCTTATTATAAGATATATTTGCTGATACATTCCACACCATATCGTTTGTCCGGATCGGATCTCCGTATACAACCAATTCAAGCCCGTTACTTTTCATTTCTCCTACATTTGCCCAAATCGTACCATGTATCATAGAAGGTACCGGAGCTTGCACTTGGTAAAGAAGGTCTGTATTCTTTCTTTCATAAACATCGAGAGTAAAACCTAAACGGCTATCGAATACACTTGCATCAAGACCAATATTGAACTCCTTCTTTACCTCCCATTTCAGATCAGGGTTCGGGTTTGATGATGCACCGTAAGAGCGAATATAAGAGTCACCATGCCATACATACTGCTGAGTCGCCATACGAGCGATCGAGATATAATTTTCATTCATTTGATTTCCTGTCACACCATATCCCGCGCGTAATTTAAGGTCGGATAACCAGTCAATACCCTCCATAAAAGCCTCATTATTCAACCTCCATCCCACGGATACTGCGGGGAAAGTACCCCATTTATTATTATCTCCGAACCGGGAAGAACCTTCTCTACGAATAGAAACAGAAGCTAAATATCTATTATCATAGTTATAATTTGCACGTCCAAGAAAAGCAATCAGTCTATTGGATACTTTATTACTTTTCATATCTGCCTTTCCTTCTCTTAAATAACTCCCTGCATCCAGGTTATTCCATTGATATACATCAGTTATAAAACCATAATTTTTAGCTAAATAATACTCTTCCTTGAAATCCTGATAAGAATATCCAACTACTGCAGAATAAGAATGTTTACCTGTTTGCCCTGAATAATCTATCGTTGTTTCCAGCGTTTTATCTGTAGAAGCATCAGTACGACGTTGAGCTGTACCTGAGTCACCTCTTTCTTCACTACCTTCTGAAATCCGGGATTCATAATATCTAAACAAATCTGATTGCTTTTTTAATGCTCCCATAACACTACCTTTCAGACCAGGTAATAACTCCAATGTAACACGGAAGTCACCCATAAAGCGATTGTATTCTTTACCACTTGTTTTGTTCTTTAAACGCGCTATCGGATTATATTCAAATTCTTCGGAACCTGTTGGATAAAAGAAGCTTCCATCTTCATTATAGATAGGTTCGGTAGGATTTCTTTTAATAGCCTGTTCAAATACAGTATAGATAATATTATTATTAGTACCGGAAATATCAAAATCTGTATAATTAGCATCTATATTTGTATAAGCCAGATTTACATCAAAACGAAGTTTATCATCCCATGCTTTCTGCATCAATGTTATACGGCCATTAAGAGTTTCTCTTGTGTTGTTCTCTTTAACTAAGCTTTCCTGATTTTTATAACTTAAAGATGCACGATAGGATGTTTGATCATTGCCTCCTGTTAATGACAAATTATGAATATGACTAAAAGGTGTTTTTACCAATTCGTCAAACCAATTCGTATCATGTCCGAAATCAACAAATGTTTTATCACGATCTCTGCCGAATTGTTTGTACTGTTCAGTGCTTAACACATCAAGTTTCTTTGCTACAGTTTCTGTATAAAGTTGTGCTTCATAATTAATTCTTACACCACCGGATGTTCCTTTTTTAGTTGTAACAAGTATTACTCCATTGGTACCTCGTGTACCATAAATTGCTGCAGCCGATCCGTCTTTAAGCACATCAATAGACTCGATATCCTGCGGTAATACAGTGTTCAAATCACCACCTGGAACACCATCAATAACAACTAATGGATCAGTCGCTCCTTTTACTGATGATACACCACGTAATTGGATATTGACATCTGCATTCGGATCAGTACCGGAAGCACGTGTAATATTCAATCCGGCAACTTTTCCTTCTACCATCTGCAACGGGTTATTGATTACTGCACCTTTATTAAAATCATCAGATTTTACACTGGCAACAGAGCTGGTCAAATCTTTTTTCTTCTGAGTACCATAACCGATAACAACGATTTCATTCAGGTTTTGTGTATCTTCAACTAATCTGACAGTTAGCGCTTGTCCTTCTCTCCCCATCATCTCCTGAGAAAGGTATCCAATATAAGATACTACTAACGGATTATTCATGTTTTGTAATATGATCGAGAAATTCCCATCAAAATCCGTCGTCGTACCATTTCTTGTGCCCTTTTCAATAATATTTGCACCAATGATGGCCTCCCCTGTATTATCTATAACTTTACCGGTTATTTTCACAGGATTTTGTTGTGGTTGCTGAACGTGGTTCTTTTTGTACAATGTAATGTGATGATCTGTTATGATATAATTCATCGAGTTATCATCAAATAGTTTTTTCAGGATATCTTCAATAGATCTGTTCTTAAAAGTGACAGACATCTTTTTATTCAGATTCACGTCATTCACATTATACACAAATGTAAAATCAGAACTTGCCTCTATTACTTTAATTATCTCTGAAATCGTGCCGTTGTTTACCTCTAAAGAGAGCCTTGCTGTCTGAGAATAAGAGGAAGAAGCCAGGGCACCTCCAATACACATAAATAATAGTAAAATAGTAAATCTCATGATATTTATAGCTTTGCGAACCTCTTTCCGGAAAAGAAATCCTTCTTCGAAGTGCTTTTTATAATTTATAAGCACTTCAATCCAATGATTTTTCATATTTTTGATGTCTTAAAGGTTATTTACTAGATAGTTGGTAGCTATCGTTTAACTAAATGATCTCGATCTTGTAAAGATCCGAATTGGGGATGTTGGTAGCATTCCCAATTCTTTTTTATCAGGAAGTATTCATGGTCATTTCGAATTTAAGGATTATACATAATTGTCTTTTATTTATCGCTTATATAAATTTTCCCTTCTACTTTTTTATACTTGTATTTAGCTGGTGTTTGAAGAATCGAAAGAATCTCATCCAACGTTTCATGATGTGTAAACTGGGCAGTCAGCCGTGTATTTCTTAGCTTTTCCCCCTCTATTGTAATGTGTGTATTGAAAGCTCTCCCTAGCAACACCATTATCTCGTCTAATGAATTATTATCAAAATAAAACAGATTAGTTATCCATGATAAGTACAGATCAGAGCGGACATTATGGATACTAAATTGTCCATTTTGTTTATTATATATAGCTTGTTGGCCAGGAGATAACAGTTCATCGGCAACCATAGAAGTATTATTCTCCTTAAATAGGCCAACATTTCCTTCTGTCAGCGTGACTTCCACTAAATCAGAATCCGGTTGAGTATAAATATTGAAAGAGGTGCCGAGAACTTTAACCTGTAACCCTTCTACATTTACTATAAAAGGTTTATCCTTTTCTTTTTCAACTTCAAAAAAACCTTCTCCGGAGAAATTAACAGTTCTGTTTTTGCCGGTAAACATTTGAGGGTAGCTAATCCTCGCATTTCCATTTAACCATACTGATGTACTGTCGGGTAAAGTGATGTGTGTTTTAGTACCTGCTGTAGCAATAACATGAACATCAGGTATATCCATTGCCTGATTCAGATGATAAAAGAATAAAGAGGAGATGATCAGCAAAGCTATTGATGCTGCTATCGCTGTATATTTCCATACAGGAGATATTATGGGAACAACTATTTTATCCTTGTTGATCCTTTGTTGTATCTTATTATAGACAGCATCCTGATCCGATTCCACAGGTTTGAAACGAATATGCTTTTCCTCCATATTATTACTGTTTATTTAAATAGATGACACCAGAGAACAAAAACCCTAATACCAAAATGCATTTTTTAAAGATATCTTCTTAAATTTGTGCATAACACCCCTGCAAAAAGATAGATGATACCACAAAGCAATAAAGATGTACCTCTTTTGGTACAGATTTCGGAGAGTGATGAAACAGCTTTCCGGAAGCTTTTTGATATGTACTACCAACGTCTTTTTCATTTGGCATTGTATTATCTGAAAACAAAAGAACTGGCAGAGGAAGTGGTGTGTGATGTATTTTTTATTATATGGAAACGAAGAAACACATTGACAGAGATAAAAGACATTGAAAGATATCTCTATATTTCCGTCAAAAATCAAGCCTTGCATTATATAAGACGATCCACACAACCCGATCATGATCCTATGGAACTATATATCGTAGAACTAATTCCTGATACGGATAATCCTGAATCAAATCTTTTTGATTCGGAATACAGAAATCTTATCCAAAAAGCCGTAGATTCTCTCCCTGAGAAATGCAGGGAAGTATTTCGTCTTGTATTATCAGACAAATTAAAAAACAAAGAAATCGCCAAGCTTCTGGATATCTCAGAAAAGACCGTTGAAGCTCATATTACAAATGCGTATAAACGCATAGCAGCATTTGTAAGTAAAAAATACAAATGATAAATCGGCTATCTTACAGGAAACTCTGTTACCCGCAAAGTACTACAGCCATATGGGATCAATTCAATCGCCTCTTCTTCATTCATTACCGGGAGATTCTGCATAAAATAAGGGATTGAACCTGCTGAACCTTTGAAGAGTTGCCATTCCGGCAAACGTTTTGCCGTAGTCTTAATTATGATTGGAGCAGCCTCTGATGTCCAGGGATAATCGGCTATGGAACTCGCCTTCTCCACAAAGAAATGGTTGTTAATTTGTCCTTCAAACAAATGGCTCGCGGTGAAGCAGTAGTTCCATGGCGTATCAGAAGTTACCTGATAATACCATTCGCCATATTGATTATGTTTGTCAGCTTCGATAGCTTTCTTCGTCCATTCTTCTTTCATCTTCAATGAATACACCAACGGACCGCGCTCGATAACAGCTGCGCCGTCATACCAATAAGAGGCTTCGACCTCCATAGGGAGTTCGAGGGTGAGCTGATCGCCGTGTTGCCATTCGCGGCTGATACGGACGATTTCACCGGCCGGCGCTTCGACATGAATGATCTTACCGTTAACCTTTACAACCGGTTTAATACACCAGGCAGGAATACGGAGATGGAAAGGAAAGAATGCTTTCCTGATCTTCTTGTCATCAAAGTTAAATTTGAAATTGACAACTTCATCAAAAGGATAATTGGTATCTTCTGTAATTGTTACCGGAATGTTATTTGCTACCCAAACAGATGCGCGGGAAGGTGCATACACCAACGCTGCAATACCGTAGTCATCCGTAGCATACCATAGGTGACGCGTAAGCTTCGGCCAGCCTTGATGGAGATTCGATGTACAACAGGGATATCCGCAGAGTGTACCGAAAAGTATATCGGTATCATCATGTGGCGTTACGAAGTTGCGGAGATGTCTTGTTACTTCTACCTGATTGACCTGCTGATAATACTGCCGCGAATTGAAGTCATCAGATACCTGCGTCGGCAGAGCATTGTAGGCAATCCGTTCGAGATGATCCGCCCATTGCACATCGCCGGTGATTTCAAGCATCTTTTCAAGAGAGAACATCATCTCTACAGCCGTACAGAGTTCTGAGCCTTGCGTTGGATTACCGAAGCGGAGAAGTTCGTCACCGGCCCAAAGGCCGATAGGGAAACCGATCGTCGTACGTATATCGCTGACAGCTTTCTTTACCGCTTCGATATGTTTGCCGTCTTTGCTTTGTTGGTAGTAGATAACAGGCTCTTTAAATCCCTGTGCCAGATTTACACAATGGAGACTGCTTTGTCGTCTGAGGTGATCCTGATTCAGAAAGACATCCGTCCAGTCAAACGTTTGCTTATGGATCAGTTCGCCTAATTCCAGAAGAAACTCATCTCCTGTGATATTATAAAGCCAGTAGACAATCATCAAATTATCCCCTCCACGGCGTTCGCCCCAGAACGTCCATTTCCCTAACGGATTGATAGGAAGTTGTTCCAACTGGTACTTGAAATAGTTTGTCATAAAAGGAATCACACGTTCATCCAATGTCGCTGAATAGTATTGCTGCATGACTTTAAGCATCACCATCTTTGGCCACCAGTCCTGCGCGTTATCACGCTGAAGACCGGGCTCGTAGGGGCGGTCGGTATCAGGGCCGAAATAGCCGTTGGGTTTCTGTGAGGCCAACGTCCACTCGATCCAGGGCTTTACTTTTTCTATGAGGGCTTTATCGTCGAGGATGTAAGCCAGCGGAAGCAGGCCGTCAATCCAGTAAGGGCCGCGTTCCCAGACATCGCCGTCACCGCCCAACCATCCGTTGCGCGATCCCATGACCTGCTCGTACACAGTATCCATATGACCGGTCATACCGTTTGCCATACGAACAAGTTGTTCCTTCAACCATCCCTCGGGCTTTACTTCGCCAATCGGAAGCTCAATGTAGGGTTTTGTAACAAGCGGATACCTGTTATTCCGGTAATTACCATTTTCAAATAGAGCTTGCGGCAGTTGAGCCATAAGCGGAATAAATATTCCCGATATCAGTAGTAAAAGAAATACTCGTCTGATCATTTTCATATATTATATTTTAAATTATTATTCGGTATATAGAACTACAGGACCTAACAGTCCGCTTTCCCTCAATCCGGCATCTTTTGATGGTCCGTGCAGAACCCAGGTCTTGCGATCCGCTTCAGGAAGATTCGCATCGTGAACCAGGCGGTTGAACCATGTGCCGGTGACCTCAACGGTCAGTTCATTCTTACCTGATTTTACATAGTCTGTAATGTCCGCGTTGTAAGGAGAAGCCCACAGCGTGCGTACAGGTTTTCCGTTAACGGATACAGCCGCAATCATTTCCACTTTGCCTAAATCAAGTAAGAAACGTGTTCCCTTCTTCACATTTTTGCAAGTAAATGTAGTGGAATAAGTGACCGTTCCGGAGAAAGCTTTTCCTTCATCAGAAATATCCAGGTCTTTCCAGGCTTTCAACTCCTGAGTTTGAACCGTTGCCGGCGCACCCCATCCCAAAGGAAAAGAGAGCGTCCAGGGTTGATTAAGAGTTATAGTAGACATCGTTTCCTTTGGTTTCAAGGTTTGGGCTAAGACTTCCGGCTCGCCGGTATGACGAAAGACCACAAAACAAGAACCCGCTTGCGGCAGATCGAGCGTTACTTGGGTACGATCACCTATACGTCGGCTCTCCACAGCTGACCTTTGGCCTGTCACCGGATCCCAGAGCTCTACATTCCCGGTGCAACGGAAGTCCACAGTACCTTCAACGTTCTTTCCTTCGGGGGCAGCGACAAAATACCAATCGGCTCCCTCTATGCAGCGGTGTACCCACAGAGATTCGGTACCCCTAACGTCAGGCGTGAGCTTTAACTCATTCAATGCCGTATGTAGATCCATACCCGAAAATACAGAGCCTTTTCCTATTTGACGGACTCCCCGTGCAGGTGCTTGGCCCCAGATTTTAGTCACACCGTCCTCAAAACGTTTTAAAGAAGCTTCACCTCCGATAAGCGTTGCAAGTCCTTTGGGAGCGTCGGCAATAACTACCGCCCCGTCGTTGATCAATGAGTATATCTTCTCCAATGTCTGCGGAAGCATACGCGGAGATTCGGGTATCCACATGACGCGGTAACGGATGCCTTCACGTGTTACGAGCATTCCGTCTTGTACAGTAAGGCGGTTCAACAGGACATCAGGATTACAGTAATCGTATTTGAAGCCTTCGGGGAAAGGATAATTCTGGTCAGGCTTATGATTGATCTCATCTCCTAAGTACCAGAGCACATCAGATACCGGTTTTCCGCGTTCCAGCATATAGCTGCAACGTGACAGATAATCGGTGAACTCCGGCATATGTTTCCACCAGGTTTGTCCGCGAAGGAAAGGAGTTCCTATATTCGAGCCGAAAGAAGTCCCCGGTTGTAGGAAATTAATCTGCGGATTATGGGTATAGGTATGAAAGACAAGGTGTGACACACCCTCTACACTATTTACATTCGCCACTTCCTTAAGCATTTCAAAGTGTTCGTCCCAGGTGAGATCGAACGAAGTAAAAGCCTCAGCGGCAACACGCGGTTTACCATATACACGTGCCGCGGAAGCCGTCGGCTTGATCGGCTTGAAGTTTAACGAGCCGACAAAGCCTTTAGTCATCGGCTGCCAGAATTCGCACATCGGAACATCGGCATGTTTGAAAAATTCAAGAATATCGGCGGGGAAAACATCTCCGGCTGCCGTCTCATACGTAATATCGAGGCCGTTCTTCTTTGCTTCCTTCTGCATATTGCCATAGAATTTCGTGGCGAAAAGCTCTCCTATCACTGTGCGCCAGTCTAACAGGAATCGACCGCTTGTTTGCTGGTCGCCGACAACAAACCCGAAGACAGCAGGCAGCCATTTACGAAGCGGATAATTCGTGATCCGTTCGAACTCATCTTCCATCAATGGTGTCCAGGTTTGGGTTTTACACTCCCAGCTATCCATAAGCATTCCATTGAGCAGACCGCCGGCCAACGGGCCATTCGGGCCTGACAGCCGTCCGATATAGCCTGCGAAATGCGTACTTGAACCATTTGTCGAAAGCTTATCGCACTCCCATCCCGTTCCTTCGGGTGGAGCAGGGCTGTTCTTCATGCCGGTATTTACATGGCCGATTCGGAGAACCGTCCAGTTCCCGGCAGGTGCTTTCCAGTTAAGACGGCCCCGGCTGTCCATATGTTCAGTGATGTCGAGGATACTTGCAGGATCGATGAAAGCAGCTTCTGACTGCCGGGGATATTCGCATGACCGTTCAATCGTGCGTAGCGTCCAGCCGGCTTCTGCCTCCCAGTTGTTTTTCCTTGCGGCGGAGAATAAGCGGAGTGAAGGAAAAGTGATATTATATTGATTCACTATCTCGATACGATATGTAGATACTCCTTCTACTTCTGAGCAGGCAAAAGATATGGGAGACTCATCCTGCCAGCTGCTTTGCGGGAGATCGGTATTCACCAGATCATGTGTATTGCCGTTAGGAAGAATGGCTTGTACTTTCACCGAAATGCCAGGTTCAAAGCATTGTCCGTGATTCATGGTGTTAATACTCGGAAACTCTACCGTTCTCAACTTAACAGGAGCCGGAAACGTTACTTCCACCCAATGAGGGTCGGCTTTCGTTGTAGGAGAGAATTTGTGCGGTTCCGCAGCTGTCCCCGCCAGATACTCTTCCCACTGCATTTCTCTGTTGCTCTTAACAGACGACGGCTTTAAAGGTTCACCGGTATCGTCCTGCGGTGTGGGAAACGCGAGTACCGTAATGTCTTTATAATTGCGCCAGGGTTCGTCACTTGGCTGCGGGAGAGGTAAATCTTCACTGACCGGAGTCTTGCCGCCTGTTACGTCGGTGCGGCTCCATACCAGATGACGCATAGCGTTTTCCGGTGAGATCCACGGCCCTCCGGACATCGCCCAGCCCGGGCAATTCTGCATGGTTAAGCGTAAGCCTAACCGGCGGCACTCTTCCGCCGTGTAGCGCACCGCGTTATCCCACATCGGACTGAGACAGGTGATCTGATCAGTAGTTCCTGGCCACTGCCCGCCGAATTGTCCGTGAAATAACTGGATGCCGGAGAAACCGGCTCCGGCTATCGCTTCGAGGTCTGCAGTGATTCCTTCTAAGGAAACGTTTCCACCGATGTAATGAAACCAGGTTTCGGGACGATAGACTTTAGGCGGCGATAAGAAGTTATCCATGTCTTGTTTGCCAAAAGCGCGGTTGATTTCTTCTGCTGGTGGGATAATCGGGACTTGTGCTTCAACCGGCTCTTTGGGTAAAAAACAAATGATACTTATAACTAAATAAGTAAAGATGTGTTTGCGATTCATATGTGTGTTTGACTATTGTTCTTTGTAATCTATCCAGACTTTCATCTCTCCCGGCTCACGATTATCCCAGGTATAATAAGGGATCAGGTTAATATCGCCGTTGGGAGAAGTAGCTGTAATCCGGGTTACGCCGTTTAAGAAGTTCGGATCATACCACGAAGCGAATTTGGCCTCGGGAGTGAATGTTATATCCTGGAAGTTATTAGCGTTGTCTGTTTCTTCGATACAATATACCAACGGACCGCGTTGGATAGCCCGTTTACCGGTATTCTCTTTCACGCGGGGATCGGCGGCAACTACTTCGACGGGCATATCGAAATCAAGTTCGATCCGGCTGCCTGTGCGCCATTTACCTTCAAGTATAATGTATCCTTTTTCAAAACGATGCTGGAGTATCTCTTTTCCGTTCGCGCGTATCCTGTAATTTTTGCACCACTCCGGCTGGCGAAGACGTATCTCTTTATCTAAGGGGACTTGTCCTGATTCAAGAGTAATAGCGACTTTTCCATCCCACGGATAGTTTGTTTCCATTTGTACGTTTACATCCTCTTTATCATCGAAAGCAATATTAGTTTTGTTACCGATATACAAATTGATCCAGAGCGCGTCTGCAGATTTACCGTAAATATAATTTCCGATAGAGGGTATAAAACGGGATACCTGGCTCGGACAGCATGCGCAGCCATACCATTCCTGCCGGTGATGGTTCCCTTTTGAGGCTAAGGGGTTGACGTAGAAGAAACGGTCTCCCGACAACGAGATCCCTGCCAGCGCACCATTATACATGGAGCGTTCCAACACGTCAATGTATTTAGAATCTCCTGTGAGGCGATTCATTCTTGAGTTCCAAAACACCATACCAACCGAGGCGCATGTCTCGCAATAGGCATCGTAGTTAGGAAGGTCGTATGCTTCGGTAAAACCTTCGTTATGGTGTGAAGATCCTATACCGCCTGTTACATACATTTTCTTTAATACGACGTCGTCCCAAAGACGGTGCATCGCATCGATATAGCCCGAGTCGTGTTTAAGAACCGCCACATCTGCCATCCCGCAATAGAGATACATGCAGCGCACGGCATGCCCTTGTATGATACTCATATCCCTGACGGGCATTTCATCCTGGTAATATGCCGGATTCCACTCCCCTTCATCGGCCATCGTGCCGTGTCCGTGTCCTCGTTCTTCAATGAGCCAGTAGGCAAAGTCCAGGTAACGTTCGTCGTCTGTTACTTTATAAAGTTTAACCAGGGCGAGTTCGATTTCTTCGTGTCCGGGAACCCAATGGCGCTTACCAGGTCCGAATGTATCCATCATATGTTCGACCATGCGCTCAGAAACGTCGAGCAGCTTCCGCTTTCCTGTCGCCTGATAATAAGCAACAGCGGCTTCTATCATATGTCCCGCGCAATACATCTCGTGCTTGTCCATATTCCGCCATCGTCTATCGAGACCGGTCAGCGTATAATATGTGTTTATATATCCATCGTCTTCCTGCGCGGCGGCAAATTTGTCGATCCATTCGTCGGCTTTCTTTTCAAGCTTGGGATCCGGATTATTGATCAGCGAATAAGCGATTCCTTCTAATGCTTTATACACATCGGAATCATCGAAGAAGATGCCCGAATGTTTTCCCTCTTTCTTCGCCGCATTTTCGAAGTTTTGTATGCGTCCGGTCTGGTTCTCTATCTGATCGATACAAACCGCCAGCGTCGTATTGGCATGATTTGCCAGCCGAGGTTGCCAAAAACTATCGTTGATCTTTACCTGTGAAAAGTCGACAGCTTCAATTGGCGTGAAAGTTGTTTCGTGTGTTTTTTGAGTCCCTTCGCAGCTCAGGAGCAGCGTACAACTCAGTGCGGCGTACAAAAATTGTTTCATGGTATCTCATTTATGATATTTATCGCTCTGTCTTTCGGCAGCAGGAGCAAATATAGGAAAAGTTTTCGATTACCGCAGTACCCGGATTGTCTTTACGATACGCCGGTATTTTTTCCTGTAGGTGGTGGGCGACATCTTCATTTTTCTGAACTGGCATCAAGTTTTTTATTGAAATTCTTTCGTACATGTGGAAAGTTTGTAAAAACAAATTACAGATAAGATATGATCTCATTTATATACAATTACAGTAGAATAGTCTTGTTGGGTTATTTAACCTATCAAAAATACACTTCATCATAATTTTATCAAATCATTATAGTAATATCTCTATTTTTACATCAAATTTATATGGGCTTTATGATAAAATACTTGATTGTTGAAGACGAGCGTTTCGCTTACGATGAGATGAAACGAATGATAACACGGCTTAAACCCGATTACGAGTTGGCAGGCAGAACAAAAACGGTGAAAGAAACAGTTCTTTTTCTTCAGAAAAATACGGTTGATTTGATTTTATTAGACATTCATCTTGCAGACGGAAGTTGTTTTAATATTTTCAAACAAATTCAAATTTCCACCCCTGTTATTTTTACTACCGCTTATGATGAATATGCCATTCAAGCGTTTAAAGTGAATAGTATTGATTACCTGTTGAAACCTATTGAGGAGATTGATTTACTGACTGCACTAAACAAATACGAACAATTACATATTCCTCAGAAGCCCGGATTTGATTACAAAAAATTAGAAGAAGTGTTGATGAAGAATCATAAAAAGAATCGTTTTATGGTTCAGTTAGGTGACACCTATTACCATATTAACACGTCCGACATTGCTTTCGCTTACAGTGAAGATAAAGTAGTTTTTTTACACACCTTTTCCAACAAGCGATATATAATAGATTATACGTTAACACAAATAGAAGAGCAATTGGATGAGAAAATGTTTTTCCGTGTTTTCAGAAACTGCATTGTAAATATTAATTCGGTAAAGAAAATAACCAAGTATTTTAATGGGCGGTTAAAACTGGTTCTTCAGCCTGATTGCCCCCACGATATTACAGTTAGCCGGGAGCGGGTTGCTGATTTTTTGAAATGGATTGATGGAATGTGATTGATGTAATATCCTAACGATTAAAAATAATAAAAATAGTTGCGCTAATGCCAAATAATAAAAAATATATATTCTTTTTTGTGCTGATTATAGCTTTACTGCTGTTGGCTTTTATCACTCAGGTTATGTTCTGGCAGGAAAAATATACGCATGCAAAGTTGATTTCTAATTTTCTCTTTAATCTGCCCGGATGGATATTAAGGGGAGGACTAGATTTTATTATAATTAATACCCTGTCCAAAAAAATTAAATGGAAAAAAGATTCTGTCAGAATCTTAGTGGATTTGTTATTAAGCAACTTACTGGTTATAGGATTGTCTATATGTGTCAACTACTTTATATTATCTGACGAAATAAATGATTATATAGCCAAATATACCACTCTGATATTAATTTGGAATAGTGTTATTGTTTTGCTGATAGAAATCTTCCTTTACAGCCAAAGACAAATTGAAGCTGAAAAAAAGATAGCCATTGCTGAAAAAGAAAAAATACAATACCAATATGAAAGGTTGAAGACCCAAATCAATCCTCACTTTTTATTCAATAGTTTAAATGTGTTATCCTCACTCACGTATCAGGACACCGAAAAAGCAAATTTGTTTGCAAAAAAGATGTCCGGTGTTTACCGGTACCTGCTCTTAACCAATGCCCGGCCTACCGTAACCTTGAACGAAGAGTTGTCGTTTTTGAAATCCTACATATTTTTGGAACAGATAAGATTTGAAGACACATTACTGGTTAAAATAATTAATGAAGACTCGATTCAGGATAGAAAAGTGATACCTGTTTGTACACAGTTATTAGTTGAGAATGCAATTAAGCACAACATAACAACAACAGAAAACCCTCTTATTATTCAGATTAACATAACGAATGAAAGTATAGTGGTTTCAAACAATCTGCAATTACGGGATTCCGTAGATAAAGGAGGTGTAGGGTTGGAGAATTTGCAAAAACAATATGCCTTATACGATAAGAAAATCGAAATTAAACAAACTGAAAAAGAATTCATTGTTCTATTGCCTTTCATAGACTAACATTCGGATAACCCTTCTGATAGCCGCTGCAAAAAAATTACTGCAACTATTTTTAAACGCCTGAAATCACGCTTTATCTATCCGATTCTACGCCTTATCTGAAAACAGTTTCGTGGATGGATTTAACCCTGTTCCTTTGTCGCAAAATAAATATATCCATAATGAAAACATTATCTTATACGCTAATCGCGTTGTTTTTAGGTTTATCCGGAAACTGTTTTGCTCAAGTGTCTTTAAAGTCCGATTATTACTTTACTTCTCCACTTACGAATAAAGAGGACGGCAAATTCGGGAAAGGGGATTTTTTTAAAATTTCCGGTAGATATACCTTACCCTTCTCAGTGAAACAAAATAGTTCCGGCCAACTATCAGCATGGGCAGCCACTCTTAGCGGTTCATACGGAATGTCTGATTATAAAAATCTTACGATTGATATAATACCTGATAGAATTATTAACCTCAATCTCAGTGTTTCCCATATGAGACCGTTATCTCAGAAATGGTTTATGGTCGCTTCATTGGGAGGAGGAAATTACTCTCAACCAGATGCAATTACCGCAAAAAGCATATTAGTTAACGGGAACATTATTTTTATATATAGGTTATTAGACAACCTCGATGTAGGTATCGGTGTCGGTGTCAGCACTTCATACGGTGTTCCTATGGTTATGCCTATGTCATATATTAAATATAAGATTACTGGTAAATACGAATTAAATTTTGAAGCAGCGAACAGTATGCAAATATCCGCCTCTGCAAAATTCGGAGATAGATTTAAACTGAAATTAGTTGCAATGGAAATGGACGGTATGTCTGCGGTAATGAACATAGAGGGAAAGTCAAAGATTTATTCTTCTGCCATTATGAAGTCATATTTAAACCCTGAATATAGAATCGGCAAATCTTCAATTCTGTATGTAGGTGCTGGTGTTGCTTTATTAAGGTCGGCCAAAATATCAGACCGAACCCTTAAATATTTTTGGGAAACTTTCGATGATAAAGATGATGCCAATAGTTATCGTTTTAAACCAACCTGGTATTTTACCATTGGCTTTAAATATGGTTTTTCATAACCCAAATGTGTATAAACATTAAATGCAGTTATGATTACTAATCCGATAATCATCCAAAGCTTATTTATTAAGTTAACGAACAAAACTCAAAACCCCCAAAGGCTTTTTTATATTTTATGATAATCTTTATAGATTTACTTGATTTCTTATATAATGTGCAGTTTTATCAAATACTTCTCACCTGTCACCAATACCTTTGAAAGCCTTTTCTAATAAAGGAAAAAAGGGGTGACACGTTGGCTTTTCACCTGACACCGATGCTATCACCAAAATTTTAAAACGGAATACTTATCTGCAAATAGCAGTTTACAGGATTATTAAATTACTTAATCAAAATTAACTCGGATTCATCAGTCCTTATGGCAAACCCATCACAAACATTACACCTAATATACAGTGCTTTATTGTTTCACGAAGGATGTTTTGTCATTTTGGTAAAGAATATCTATTCATTTCACCTGGGTGAAAAGTATTTTCCACCATGGTGAAAAATAGATTCCACCCAGGTGAAAAAAAGTTTTCACAAAGGTGAAGAGAATAACTACTTATTAGCAAACTAATAAAAGCATTCAGGCAAAACATTATAAGTATAAGATGGAATCATTACTTCTTCAAAGAGAGCTTTGACATTTTCCTAAGAAGTACTCAAAGCTTGTTAGCCTTTTACTACAACATTCCTTTCACATTTCTGATTTTCCGCCCTCTCCGAAGGGTTGCTATTTTTCCGTTTTTTTCTCCCGGTGACACATCCGGTGACAGATGGTAAGAGATGATGTACCATACTTTATTCCGTATACAGAAAGGGTTTCAGAGCATTGGTGACAGGTGACACATGATTGCCGAAAATTAATTATCTGAGGATTACGACCATTTGGGGTGGGTGGATTAGAACAACAAAAGGATGTATAATAGCAGATAATATTTCTTCAATTCTATTCTAAGTTTTTTCGATAGTCAATTGGTTTTCTACAGTTTTAGGAGAAATCCTATGGAAGTATAGGTATCCGGTAATATCTCCGGGCGTTTTGATAATAGATTTGATATAGTATATCTTCAGGAAGTTGCAATCCTTTACATGCCCCTTTAATATCAGTAGAAGAACATTCTTTGCCTGTGGCAAGGAAATCCCAGTCATTAATAAGTGAATGGAGAAGTTTCTCCGGATTATTGTAGGCATCGGTTCCATAGATTATCCTGTCTGCATACTGCAGAAAGAAAGTACGCACTTTATCATAGTCTTGCTGAGTCTGCAACTGAAGATGTCCCATTCGGGATGAAAGATCAACTGCAAAATTCGGATAGGTATCAAATCGTCGGGATATTTCGTCCACACTCCATTCGAGACTACCCAGATGTGCGCCAATAAATACCAGGTCAGGAAATTGCTTCAAGACGTTATCACGTGCCTCTATTTGTTTTTCATATGAAGGTATTTCAGGATGCAGATAAGCATGGTATTGGGGGTAAGTTGAGAAATATGCTTTATTTCGCTCTGTTGTCATCTCTTCTAATGGCAACCAGCAATTACGAGGTTCACCTAAATGAGCAACAACCGGAATATCATTATCAGATAAGAATTGAAACAAGAGATAAAAGAAAGGATCGTCAATCATTAAGTATTTACCATCCGGTTTCTTAATTTCCATTCCAATATTTTTCCATATTTTAATGCCAAGTGCTCCACCTTGGCTGCTTTTATCGATTCTTTCTTTTATCGTATCGATCCATCCGTCTTCTTCCCATCCTTTCATAGAGAAGCTATTGATATAACTGAAGTAGTCAGGATATAAAAACGTATATTTTCTTGAAATCCTTTCCTGTTCCTCCATAAGAGGAAAGATATGGGTATCCGTATTTATATTAATATAGTGAAGATTATAATCCCTAGCGATCTTTAAATAGGTCTCCACTTCGGAAAAAGTATGAAAATGGGCATCTATTTTAGGAAATGTATGTAAACTGTTCTTTGACATGATTTTTATATATTCATAAAAATTCTGATGAAAATAATCTAAAGTAAAGAAACAGACAAATATATTATGTTTCATTTAACTAGAATGTATAAAAGCAAAATCTTATATTTGTTATCTGATTTAAAGCATTGAAGCAAAATGTAATTAAACATATTATGAAGAACTATTTTATTTTAATGTTAAGTCTATTTTTAGTGATTTGTACTGGCTGTTCTGATAATGATCTTATCGATTCTATTACATTGGAAGATCTCGATATAAAAACAAAGAATGGTTTGATAGAGGAACCTGCTTGGTTAAAGAATGCTGTCACGATAGGAGAAGATCAAAAGATTTACGGAATAGTCAAAGCCATTGACTATAAAAACAATATCTACATACATGTGACAAACCCTATTAGTTCAAGTTTTTGTGTAGCATGGCAATATTACGAATTGGACGGGACTTCGATTTCCTGTATGAGTGAATTATACAATTCTTTGATGGAATGTGAACGCGATGAATCTAAATCAAAGATTATATGGACAAGTCCGGATTATTGAAAGATTAGCATTATATTTGTTCCTCAGTTTTAAATACAGATATAACAGGTAATAACAAGATTAAATCTATTGGTAAATGGGAAGAGTTTTAGTGATTGGAGCCGGAGGTGTTAGCACAGTAGCAGTAAAAAAAATGGCTATGAATGCAGATGTTTTTACCGATATTATGATAGCTACCCGTACAAAAAGCAAAGCTGATAAAATTGCTGCCGATATTAAGAATATGAAAGTTCAAACAGCTCAGGTCGATGCCGATAAGGTTGGCGAACTGGTAGCTTTATTTGAAACATATAAACCAGATCTGGTTGTAAATCTAGCTTTACCTTATCAAGATCTTTCCATTATGGATGCCTGTCTTGCTTATGGAGTCAGTTATCTGGATACGGCTAATTACGAACCGCTTGATGAAGCCAAATATGAATACAGCTGGCAATGGGCATACAAAGACCGTTTCGAAAAAGCAGGATTGACCGCTATTCTTGGTTGCGGATTCGATCCGGGAGTAACAAGTGTCTTCACTGCATATGCCGATAAGCATCATTTTGATGAAATTCAATATTTGGATATTGTAGATTGTAATGCCGGAGATCATCATAAGGCTTTTGCTACGAACTTCAACCCGGAAATTAATATTCGCGAGATTACGCAACGAGGCAAATACTATCAGGATGGAGAATGGAAAGAAACGGATCCGCTTTCAGTACATCAGCCATTGAACTATCCAAACATAGGTCCACGTGAGTCGTATTTGATGTATCACGAAGAACTTGAAAGCTTAGTAAAGAATTTCCCGACAATTAAACGGGCACGTTTTTGGATGACTTTTGGTCAGGAATATCTGACACATCTTCGAGTGATACAAAACATAGGAATGTCACGTATAGATCCGGTGATGTTTAATGGCGTAGAGATCGTACCGATCCAGTTCTTAAAAGCAGTTTTACCTAATCCCGGCGATCTTGGGGAGAATTATACTGGTGAAACATCCATAGGATGTCGTATTCGTGGAATAAAAGACGGAAAAGAGCAAACATATTATATCTACAATAATTGTAGCCATGAGGCAGCATATAAAGAAACGGGTGCACAGGCAGTCAGCTATACAACCGGTGTTCCTGCAATGATTGGTGCTAAAATGTTTCTAGAAGGTATTTGGGAAAAGCCTGGCGTATGGAATGTGGAAGAGCTCGATCCAGATCCGTTTATGAAGGAATTGAATGAACAAGGACTGCCATGGCATGAACTATTTAATGAAGATTTAGAACTGTAAATAATATGACAATACAAGTAGGAGATAAAGCCCCTGAGGTATTAGGGACAGATCAGAATGGGAAAGAGATAAAGCTAAGTGACTTCAAAGGAAAGAAATTAGCGCTTTATTTCTATCCTAAAGATAATACCAGTGGTTGTACTGCGGAAGCATGTAGCTTGCGCGACGGGTATCAGGAACTTAGAAAGGCCGGTTATGATGTAATCGGAGTTAGCAAAGATAGTGCGAAGTCGCATCAGGGATTTATTGAAAAGCATGACTTGCCATTTAATCTGATTGCTGATACCGATGTAAAACTTCAGGAACAATTCGGTGTATGGGCTGAAAAGAGTATGTACGGACGTAAATACATGGGGACGCTTCGTACCACCTTTATTATCAATGAGGACGGGATCGTAGAACGTATCATTGGTCCAAAAGAGGTGAAAACAAAAGACCATGCTAATCAAATCCTTACTAATTAATCAACATGGAAGAAAAAGAAACAAAAATGGAAGAAACAAGTAAACCGGCAGTAAATGCTGACAAATTAAAAGCTTTACGCGCAGCCATGGATAAGATTGAAAAGAACTTTGGAAAGGGTTCTATCATGAAACTGGGCGACGAAATAGTAGAAGAAGTAGAAGTAATACCCAGCGGGTCTATAGCCTTGAATGCGGCTTTAGGTGTAGGTGGCTATCCTCGCGGACGTGTTATTGAGATATATGGTCCCGAATCATCAGGTAAAACAACGTTGGCTATTCATGCAATCGCCGAAGCACAGAAAATGGGAGGTCTGGCTGCATTTATCGATGCAGAACATGCTTTTGATCGCTTTTACGCAGAAAAATTAGGTGTAGATATAGAAAATCTATATATATCTCAACCCGATAATGGAGAACAGGCATTAGAAATAGCAGAACAACTTATCAGATCTTCTGCGGTAGACATTATTGTCATTGACTCTGTTGCCGCATTAACTCCTAAGGCTGAAATAGAAGGTGATATGGGAGACAGTAAAATGGGGTTACAGGCTCGTTTGATGTCACAGGCGCTTCGTAAACTGACAGCCGCTATCAATAAGACTAATACCACTTGCATATTTATCAATCAGCTTCGTGACAAGATCGGTGTAATGTTTGGTAATCCTGAAACAACAACGGGAGGGAATGCCTTGAAGTTTTATGCTTCGGTACGTATCGATATCCGCCGTATAGGTCAACTTAAAGACGGTGATGAAGTAAAAGGTAATCAGGTTCGCGTAAAAGTGGTTAAAAATAAAGTTGCCCCTCCATTCCGTAAAGCGGAGTTCGATATTATGTTTGGTGAAGGAATCTCTCATTCAGGAGAAATTATCGACCTGGGTGCTGAACTTGGAGTCGTTAAGAAAAGTGGTTCATGGTACAGCTACAATGATACAAAATTAGGACAAGGACGTGATGCTGCTAAGCAATGTGTAGCTGACAATCCTGAATTAGCAGATGAATTATCAGCACTTATATTTGAGAAACTCAAATAAAGTAATTGAAAATGGAAAGTTGAAAATGGAAAATGATTCGTCCATTTTCAATTTTTCTTTTTCAATTTTCCATTAAAATGAAAGAAAAATACCGTCTCCTTTGTAATACAGAAAAAAGCATACCTATCTTTTCACGTGACTGGTGGCTGGATACTGTTTGCGGAGAAAACAAGTGGGACGTATTGCTCTTTGAGGAAAAAGGACGTATACCGGCTGCTATGCCTATTTATCTTCCTATTTCGAAGATAGTAAGTATGCCTGATTATACTCAGACAATGGGTCCCTGGTTTGCCGCAGAAACAGAAGATACCAAATATACTACGGTGTTAGGCCGACGTCAATATATTTGTAAAACCTTTCTTGAGGAATTAAAAAAATATTCCTCTTTTCTGCAAAATTTCAATTATCAAGTAACGGATTGGTTGCCTTTCTATTGGGAGGGTTATCAACAAACAACCCGTTACACGTATTTACTAAAAGACATATGTAACCATGATTTTCTTTTGTCTAATATGTCTGTTAATCTTCGCCGTAATCTGACAAAAGCAAAAGAAAAACATAAGGTTGTAGTTAAAAAAGGAATTTCTGTTGAAAATTTCATAAAAATTCATGCTCAGACCTTTGAGCGTCAAAATAAAAAGCAGCCTTCAACTGATTCCCTGATGCGTTTGATTAACGTTTGCCGTGCACGAAAACAGGGCGATATCTGGGGAGGTTATGATGAGCAAGGAAAACTTCACGCCGCTGCTTTTGTTATATGGCAAGAAAGCTCTGCCTATTATCTGGCAGGTGGAGGCGATCCTGCGTTACGAGATTCGGGAGCACACAGTCTGGTATTATGGGAAGCCATTCAATATGTCTCTCAATTTACAGATGTGTTCGACTTTGAAGGCTCCATGATTCCGGGTGTTGAACGTTTTTTTCGGGAATTCGGAGGCATCCAGACTCCTTATTTCACAATATATAAAGGGAAACCCGGTTTATTAAACAGAGCTTATATGAAGCTGAGCAAAAATATAACTGATAATAAATAACTATGCTGATAGATAGTTGTAATAATATTTTAGTATTAGCTCCCCATACCGACGATGGAGAATTAGGATTAGGTGGAACTATTCGTTATCTGGTTGAATTGGGGAAAAGTGTTACGTATGTAGCATTTTCAACAGCGGAGCAATCCGTACCTGAAGGCTTTCCGAAAGATATTTTAAAAACAGAAGTAAAACGGGCTACAGCCAAACTGGGTATTAAACCGGAAAATCTTATTATATATAACTATGAAGTACGAAAACTAGGATATGTTCGTCAAGAGATATTGGAAGAATTAATTCGTTTAAGACAGGCGAACCGCTTTGATCTCGTATTTATTCCTAGTCTAAATGATATTCATCAGGATCATACAACAATCGCTCAGGAAGGATTGCGTGCATTTAAAAACACCACTCTTTTAGGTTACGAGCTGATATGGAATAACCTGACATTTAACACGCAGTGTTTCGTTCAACTTGAAAAGCGACATATTGAAGCAAAAGTAGAAGCGCTGAAAGAATATGAATCCCAAGGAAAACGAGATTATCTATCCGAAGAGTTTATCTTCTCATTAGCGAGAGCACGCGGTGTTCAAGCCGGTTGCCACTATGCTGAATCATTTGAGGTAATTCGCTTATATCTTTAATTTATGAACGAGATTGTTTCCTACATAACAAAGTTTCTTATTGGAGGAAAGAATGTCGAATTCTTAAAAAGCCAAATAGGTTATACGGCTAATTCCCAGGAATTCCATAAATACCGTGTTGTCATAATTCCGGCTTCATCCATGTGTAGTACGAAAGCTCAAATGGAAGATCATATGCCGTCTCTTCCATTATTTGAAATAGATGGAGTTCCATTATTATTCGGAATACCTAAAAAAGAATGGGTTGGCCCCACACTGATTATATACGCCGATATTATAGCCGGTTCCTTTTTTCTGTTATCCCGCTATGAAGAAATACGCCGGCGGGATGTTCGTGATGAACATGGACGGTTTCCCGGGAAGGAATCGTTACCATTTAAAGCAGGTTTTATTCATCGTCCGATAGTAGACGAATACGGAAAACTGTTAAGGGGCTGGTTGAGAGATGCAGGAATGGATGTTGCCGAGCCAGATACCGGTATCAGAAAGATATGGTTAACCCATGATGTTGATACTCCTTTTTACTGTCGATCTTTCCGGAATGTGATTCGTGAAACAATAAAAGGTTCCGGATTTACTAAGGCCTGGGAATTATATAAAAGTCCATTGGATAAAGATCCTTATTACACTTTTCCCTGGTTAATTGAACAAGACCGAGAAGTTATTTCTGCTTTAGGGAAGCGGTGCGCTAAATCCTTGTTTTTTATTAAAGGAGGAGGGAGATCGAAACAGGATAAACCGGTCTATAAACTTCACTCTTCTTATGTAAAGACTTTATTGGATTTATTACTCTCACAAGGCGTTACGATTGGTATCCATAGTAGCTATTCCGCAGGAAAAAAGCCTTCATTAATTGCATCAGAAAAAGAAAGATTACAACTGGCATCAAAACAAAAGATACGATACAATCGACACCATTACTTATCATTACGTGAGCCGGAGGACTATCTGTGGTTAGAACGGGCCGGTATTACTGATGATTTTACAATGGGCTATCCGGATGTCGCCGGTTTCCGTTTAGGAACATCTCGCCCTGTAAAATTTATTAATCCTGTAACAAAGCGAGTTTCTTCATTAACATTACATCCGCTGACAATCATGGATGTTGCTTTAAGTGAGCCCCAATACATGGGATTAGATTACGAACAGGCACTGGATTACTGTCTTAAACTATTTGACCAAGTTAAACAATTTGGTGGTGAACTATCTTTACTTTGGCATAATGATATTGTCACTGCACCAGGTAAAGCAGCAGGAAAGGCTCAATGGCACCGTAAATTGTACACTGCTTTAATTACCGAACTAGCTAAGCAATGAAGATACTGATTGTATGTGACATGTTTCCACCGGCTTTTGCTCCACGCATGGGTTATCTGTGCAAGTATATGCAACGGGAAGGATGGCAGCCTGTGGTAGTAACCGAATATATTAACGAGCATATGTTTGCTTTCCTAGCGAACGATATTCCGGTTACCTATATTAATTATTATAAAGCCAAAGGAAGAATTAGTAGGAAAATTGAATGGCTATCCGTTTTCTTACTTGACTTCTTCTTTAACTATAAAGACCGAAAACTGGTAAAAGTCGCATCCCGATTATTAAAACATGGGAACTTCAAGGGAATACTATGCAGCACATACCGTACTTTTCCGTTACCTGCCGCCCGTAAGCTGGCTGATAAATTCCATTTACCTTTTATAGCCGATACACGGGATATTATCGAGCAATATGCATCCCATGAATATATATCTCAACCGTTTCATACTTTTCCCTGGTTGGATGAGCTGATAATAAAATTATTCCGCCGTAAATTACTAAAAGGACGCAACCGTGCATTAAGGGATGCCGACTTTATAACCACTGTATCTCCATGGCATGTAGAAGTGATGAAACGATATAATTCTCAGGTGGAATTAATATATAATGGGTATGATCCTGAAATCTTTTATCCTAATCAAATTGAAACTTCTACATTTCGTATTACCTATACCGGACGTATGGTTAGTCTGGCAACGCGTGATCCACGATTATTATTTGAAGCTATCCATTTATTATACAAGGACAATAAGATATCACCGGATAAATTTCGTGTACAATGGTATATGGATAAAGTTTCTTGTGACATGATTAAACCGCTGGTGGAAGAATACAATATATCAGCCTTTATGGATTACTGTGGAAATGTCTCAGCCGATGAAATCCCTGATATAATTAATAGTAGTTCTGTACTTCTACAGCTTACTAACAAGTTTGGTGAGACCGGATCTAAAGGTTTTATGACGACAAAGTTATTTGAGGCTTTTGCCGTAGAGAAACCTGTACTTTGTGTTCGTAGTGATGAAAGTTATCTGGAGGAGACAATTTGTAAAACAAATACAGGGATATCGGCTCGTACGGTAGATGAAGTTTATACATTTATTTTAAATTGCTATAATGAATGGAAAGAAAAAGGTTTCACTACTATAAATAGCAACAAAGAAATTATAGAATCTTTTTCCCGTAAGAAACAGGCCGAACAATTTATGCATATATTTACCGTACTAACGGAAAGAAAGAAATAAAGCATGGATAATTATCTTAATATTGTTGCCTTTAATATACCATACCCTCCTAATTACGGAGGAATTATCGATGTGTATTATAAGATAAAGGCATTACATGCTTTAGGCATTAAGATTATACTCCATGGTTTTGAATATGAACGTCCCCATGCCAAAGAGCTGGAACAACTTTGTGACAAGGTTTATTATTACAAAAGGAGGACCGGGATTCTCACAAACATAACTTATCTCCCTTACAATGTCTACAGCCGTAAAGATCCCGCATTACTAAATAACTTATTAAAGAATGACTATCCAATCTTGTTTGAAGGGTTACATACCTGTTATTATATAACGGATAAGCGGTTAAGGACTCGTTTTAAGATATATCGGGAAAGTAATATCGAACATCATTATTACAGGAAGCTTGCTAAAGCTACACCGTTTTCAGTCAGTAAAGCGTTTATGCTTGTAGAATCTATTCGTTTTAAACTTTATCAACAAGTCATTAAATATGCAGATCTTATCCTGACTGTTTCAATGACAGACACTACATATTTGCAAAAGCATTTTCCCGGAAAAAGGGTTGAGTTCATGAGCTCTTTCCATGCAAATGATCAGATAACAGTACAGGCCGGACAATCAGATTTCATACTGTATCATGCGAAATTATCAGTAGCAGAAAATGAGCATGCAGCTCTTTACCTCATTAATCACGTATTTTCCAGACTAAATTACAAATGTATCATTGCCGGAATGGATCCCGGCCGAAGACTTACGCATGCCGCAGCTGCATATCCCAATATAAGTATTGAGGCAAATCCCAACAGCGAACGTATGGATTATCTTATCCATAAAGCTCAGATACATCTGTTGGTCACTTTTCAGGCAACTGGATTAAAACTTAAACTTTTGTACAGCCTGTTTGCAGGAAGGCATATTGTCGTTAACAGGTTAATGCTTACCGGTAGTGGTCTGGATCCTTTATGTCATGTGGCAGATACTCCTGAGGAAATGGTACGAGTATGTAATAAATTAATGAACGAACCTGTTACACAGGCTATTATTGAACAGCGAAAAGAATTCCTGATGCCCGCTTATTCTAATGAAGAACAGGCTAAACGTCTTTACCGGATGCTTTATGAAAAAAGATAAATTGTCCGTAATATCCGAAAAGCTTACAGAACGTTTGCTGCAAGTAGATTATACTAATTTACCTATCAGCGATTATAATAAAAGGTATATTGCTAAATTATATCCTGCTCTATCCTATTACATGAAAATATATACGGATTGTCTGTTAAAAGGAATAAAGGTGATTCATCTTGATCCGGCTGATATTGTATTAGTTGATTATGGCGGGGGAAGCGGTTTCCTTAGTATATTGGCAAAAGAAGTCGGTATTGGAAGGGTGATATACATTGACCTAAATCCACTCTCGGTTGATACAGTTAAGACATTCAAGAAAGAGATTGGTACAGGACCGGATGAGATTCTTTGCGGGAGTTCGGATGTACTGGCAGAATGGTGTACGATCCGAAAAATAAAACCTCATCTTCTTATTGCCACAGACTTAATAGAGCATATATACCATTTACAATCATTTTTCAATGATTTACATAAAGTAAATGATCAGATGGCAATGATATTTACTACAGGGTCCACACCTTACAATCCAATTGTAAAACGAAGATTACACAAATATATGTCTGCTTGCGAAACAGGTCAGGCTGTATTACCCAATTATTATACTAAAAGAAAGACATTCATTAAAGAACACTACCCAAATCTTTTCGATGAACAGATAGACGTATGGAGTGAATGTACACGCGGACTCATTTATGAAGATATAAGAAAAGCAATTGATGATAATCGATTACCTATCCCGGATGATAAACACAATACTTGCGACCCTGAAACCGGTAATTGGACCGAAAGAATTCTTCCTATTAAAACGTACAAGTCTATTCTGGCCCCTTATAATTATAAAGTGAGAGTAGCTAAAGGGTATTTCAATACACGGAGAGAAAATCCTTTTAGCAGATTAATCAGCAAGTGTATAAATTGTTTTATTAAAATATCAGGACCCGTAGGACTGTTTTTCGCTCCCTTTATATTTCTTCTTTGTATCCCTGATAAAATAAACGAGAGCAAATAAAAAATTGCTCTCGTTTATTTTATCTTATATAGGAATTTTCTCTATTCGACGTATATGCCGCCCTCCTTCGAATGCCGTTTCAAGAAAAGCTTTGATCGTTTTGATAGCTTCCTCATCATTAATAAATCGTGCGGGAAGAACCAAAACATTCGCATCATTATGAGCACGTGAAAGAACAGCAATCTCTGCTTGCCAACACAATGCTGCTCTTACCTGTTGATGCTTGTTTAATGTAATACCAATCCCATTACCTGTCCCACATAAAGCAATACCCGGATAAACTTCTCCTGCTTCCACAGCAAAAGCCATAGGATGAGCAAAATCAGGATAGTCACAACTCTCTGCAGAATGAGTGCCAAAGTCTTTATATAATAGGCCTATTTCGTCGAGAAACTGTTTTATTACTTCTTTTAGGTCATATCCTGCATGATCGCTGCAGAGACCTATGATATTACTCATTAAGCTAAGTATTCTTTTACCTGTTTATATACGTTCAGTCCCGTAAAACCTAATTTCTCATCAAGAACTTTATATGGAGCAGAGAAACCAAAAGATTCTAATCCCCAAACTTTTCCGTTATCTCCGGCTAATCCTTGTAAAGTAACAGGTAATCCAGCTGTAAGTCCGAAAACTTTACTGCCGGTAGGGATAACCGATTCCTGATATTCTTTACTTTGGCTACGGAAAAGGCCTTCTGAAGGAACTGAAACAATTCTTAATTTGACACCATCATTACGAAGTAATTCAGCGCCTTCGACTAATGTTGCAACTTCTGAACCGGAAGCAACCAATATCACATCGGGGTTATTACTATCCGACTCAACGATGTAAGCACCTTTTTCAGCTTGCAAAGCATCCATATAACGGTTTTCTTTTGCAGGAAGGTCGGCAATATTTTGACGAGACAGAATAAGGCCCGTTGGTGTAGAAGTATTCTCCATAGCCATTTTCCATGCCACTGTTGCTTCAGTTACATCGGCCGGACGCAGTACAAGCATAGAATTATGCCCTTTATGATTTTTCAGTTTTTCAAGTAAACGTATCTGGGCTTCCTGCTCAACCGGTTCGTGTGTAGGTCCATCCTCTCCTACCCTAAACGCATCATGCGACCAGATAAACTTCACAGGCAATTCCATAAGAGCAGCCAGACGGATAACGGGTTTCATATAGTCTGAGAAAACAAAGAACGTTCCACATGCCGCAATCACTCCGCCATGCAATGCCATTCCTACACATACAGCAGCCATGGTAAGCTCGGAAACACCTGCCTGAAAAAAGGCCCCACTGAAATCTCCTTTTTTGAAAGCATGCGTTTTCTTTAAAAATCCGTCCGTTTTGTCGGAATTAGATAAGTCTGCTGAAGCACAAATCATATTCCCGACTTGTTCTGCTAATACACCCAATACTGTAGCAGAGGCAGCACGTGTTGCCTGTCCGGGTTTCTGAACTATTGTTTCCCAATGTATTTTAGGTGCCGTACCTGAAAACCATTGTTTCATCTTCTCAGCCATCGGGGTATTCGCTTTTGCCCACGCTTCTTTTTCTGCATAACGCTTAGCGACTATATCTTCTAATTCTTTTTTACGTTTATTGTATAGTTCTGTAACTTCCGGGAAAATACGGAAAGGATTTTCGGGATCACCACCCAATCCTACTACAGTATCTTTAAAAGAAGCTCCGGCTGCTGATAATGGTTGTCCATGAGTAGACACCAGATTTTCATAAGAACTATGGTCAGCACCAACAGCTCCCTTACCCATAATAGTATTTCCTATAATAAGTGTAGGACGTTCTTTTTCTGCTTTTGCATCTGTTAAAGCCTTACGTATCTCGTTAACATCATTCCCATTTATGGAGAGAACGTTCCAACCCCAAGCCTCATATTTCATAGCAACATTCTCTGCTGATACATCTCCTACAGGAGTTGAGAGCTGGACATTATTAGAGTCATAGAACATAATGAGATTATCAAGACCTAAAGAACCTGCCGTACGACCGGCTCCCTGAGCTATCTCTTCTTGAATACCGCCATCTGAAATATAAGAATATATGGTTTGGTTCATCTGATCGCCCAGGCGTGCTTTCAGAAACTTGGCTGCAATCGCCGCTCCAACAGCAAAGGTATGACCTTGTCCTAACGGTCCGGAAGTATTCTCTATACCTCTTTTTATATCTCTTTCCGGATGGCCTGGTGTTGGGCTTCCCCATTGACGAAACTCAGCCAGTTCATCCATTGTAAATTTACCATAGAAAGATAAAACAGAATAAAGCATCGCCGACATATGACCGGGATCTTGAAAATAACGGTCACGTCCTTCCCATTCGGGATTATTCGGGTCGAATATTAAGAACTCCGAAAAAAGAACATTGATAAAATCAGCTCCTCCCATTGCTCCACCCGGATGTCCTGAATTAGCTTTTTCTACCATCGACGCAGCCAGAATACGGATGTTATCAGCCGCTTTATTCATAAGATTAATATCATTCATTTCTACGATTTTTATGTTTGAATGCAAAGATAATAAATTTACCTTACTCTTTGTTCTTCACAATTTTTGATTTACAAAAATGCCGTACCTGAAAAGATACGGCATTAAAGTTATATTTGTATTTTATCTACTCTGATTAAGAGATCTTACGAGCACCGTCACTTATTACTACTTCGTAAAGCTTAGGCTCATGACCGAATTTTTCTTTGTAAGCTGAAAATACTTCTTTAACGAATCCGTCATACAATTCTTCTTTTACAAGATTGATCGTACATCCACCGAATCCGCCACCCATAACGCGTGATCCTGTTACACCACATTTCTTTGCAATGTCATTCAGAAAGTCTAATTCTTCGCAGCTTACTTCGTATAATTTACTCATACCGTGATGAGTTCCATACATTCTATCACCTACTGTTTCGTAATCTCCTTTTTCAAGGGCGGCACAGACGTCCATCACACGTTGAACTTCCTCTATTACGTATTCTGCACGCATATAGTCTTCTTCACTTACTTCGTCTTTCACTTCTTTAAGCATATCCATTGTTGCGTCACGAAGGAACTCAACTTCAGGATGTCTTTTACGAATGGTTGCTGCTACAGTCTCACAGGATTGGCGACGTTTATTATAAGCAGAAGAAGCTAATTCATGTTTCACTACCGAATCCAGTAAGACAAGCTTATATCCAACCGGATTGAAAGGGAAATATTTATGCTCCAACGAGCGGCAATCCAAAAGCATCAAACTTCCTTCTTTACCGAAGATTGATGCAAACTGATCCATAATACCGCACATTACTCCCACATAATTATGTTCTGTAGCTTGACCTATCTTGGCCAGCTCAAACTTATCAATACCTAATGAGAACAGATCATTCAAGGCAAAAGCATACGTACTTTCCAAAGCTGCAGAAGATGACATCCCTGCTCCTAAAGGTACATCACCTGTAAATGCGGTATCAAAACCTGAAATTTTACCGCCACGTTTGATTATCTCACGGCAAACACCGAAAATATATTTTGCCCATCCTTGCTGTGGCAGATCTTTTTCCTCTAAGCCAAACTCTGCATACTCATCTAAGTCGATAGCATATGCGCGTACTTTATCTGTACCATTCAGTTTGATTTCGGCTACCATTCCTTTGTCGATAGCTCCCGGAAAAACAAATCCCCCGTTATAATCAGTATGCTCTCCAATCAGGTTAATACGTCCCGGTGAAGCATATACAGAACCGATTTCACCATTAAAACGTTTGGCGAATCCTTCTCTTGCTTTTTCTATATCCATAATATTATCTTTTTTAAATTATAAAGAGATTATCTAATGAGTTTAAGTATTAGATAATCTCTTGTAAATATAATAAATAGTTTGTTATTGTCTATAAACTCAATCTACAGGAATATCTTTGTTTACGTTTTTGCTACCTACCAAAGCATAGAACAATAGATATGCTAAACCGGCAACAACCACCCAATAACTGGTTAGATATCCAACTCCACCGGCTGTAAAGTCTACAATAGCATTTTGTAATAAAGGAAGAATACCTCCACCACAAACTAATACCATAAAGATACCTGACGCTTTCTCTGTATATTTACCTAAGCCTTCTACAGCGAGATTAAAAATACCTCCCCACATTACAGAAGTACACAAACCGATAAGTACAAGGAATGCTGCATTGATAGGTACTTCTACCATACCAAATAACCCATCCGCACTATTTTTAAATACAGGTAAGTTAACCATTGAGCTGGAAGGAGCAAACATGGCTGCCAATGTAAGAACTAAACCGATAATAGAAGCCACACCCAACATACTTCTGGCAGATACCTTACTACCAATAGCAGCACCGAGAAGGCGACCCACTAACATCAATAACCAATACGTTGCCGTAACGGTACCGGCTATAGCTTCCGCACCGCCACTACCTCCTAATCTCAATACATCTAAGTCAGGATTCTGCAGCCATTTGTTCAATACATTCGGAACTCCCACTTCAACACCTACATATACAAAGATACCAACAGCACCTAATACGAAGTGACGAAAAGATAATGCACTATATTTAGAAGGTTCGTTAGAAGCTTGTTGTTGTTCTTTATTCTTTTCAGGAATTTTAGTCAATGAAATCACGATGAAAGCAAATGCGAAAATAGCCAGAGCAGCATACATTAACGGGAATACATTGCTGATTTGAGCGTTCTTTATTCCTTCAGGGATTAAGATACCTGTCAAAATGATAACTGCAGTACCACAAAGCGAGTTAAAAGAACCACCTATTTGAATTAACTGGTTTCCTTTATTTCCTCCTCCTCCGAGTGTATTCAACATAGGATTAACAACGGTGTTAAGCAAACACATAGAGAAACCGGCAACAAAAGCTCCCAATAAATAAACACCAAAACTTCCTAATGATCCGGAAAGGGTCTGGATACCTACACCGACAAAACCGATAACGATAGCAATCAAAGCTGTCTTTTTATAACCCAGTTTCTGAAGTAGATTACCGGCAGGATAACCCATAATAGCATACGCAATAAAGTTAGCGAACACCCCAAGTGTTCCCATCCAGTTAGCTACATTAAACTGAAACTTTAAAATATCTCCCATAGGAGAAGCCAAGTTGGTTACGAAGGAGATCATCCCAAACAGGAAGATCATCACAATAATGGGTAACGTGTAATTCTTTTTCTCACTCATAATTAATTATTTTATTAGTTATTATTATGTTTTAGATTTATTGTACGGAAAACTTATATACTGTTTTACTTTGGAAGACTTCTCCCGGGCGAAGCACGGTAGAAGGATATTCCGGTTTGTTCGGACTATCCGGAAAATGTTGTGTTTCCAAACAGAATGCCGACCGTTCAGGATAGCGTTTATTGTTTTTAGCAACATAATCACCCGTCATCCAGTTCGCTGTATAAAATTGTACTCCGGGTTCGGTAGTGTATGTTTCCATAATGATACCCGATTTCGGAGAAATACATCGTGCACAGAAAGATAGTTCATTAGCTTCTTTATTCAATACAAAGGTATGATCGTATCCTTTACCGAAAACAAGTTGTTCAAAGTCATTATTGATACGTGAGCCTACTTCAAACGGAGTACGGAAATCCATAGGAGTATTTTCCACCTTTTCTTTCGGCCCATAAGGTATGGCTGTATTATCTGTAGGAAGATAATAATCGGCGTTAATAGTTAACACATGATCACCGATATACGGATCACCGGCACCGGAAAGATTGAAATACGAGTGATTTGTCAAATTTACAACAGTTGGTTTATCTGTTATGGCATGATAAGAGATTACAACTTCGTTATCGTCAGTTAAATGATAGACAATAGTTGTATCCAATTTACCGGGGAAACCTTCTTCTCCATCAGCAGATATATATGTCAATTCAACAGTCTGATCATCTTTTTGGACAACATCCCATACGACTGCATTAAATCCCACTATACCTCCATGTAAACTATTTGGACCATTATTAATAGCCAGTTTATCATATACTACATCGTCTATTTCAAATCGACCTTTTGCAATACGATTTCCATACCGTCCACATACCGCACCAAAATAAGGTTCGGTCGGGGCAAGATACTCATCTATAGTTTCAAAACCTGTAACTACATCAATCAATTTTCCTTGTTTATCAGGAACCATTATTGATACAATCTTTGCACCGTAATTGGTTACAGCTACTTCAACACCGTTCTGATTAGTTAGTACACAGAGTTTAGTCTTTTTTTCATCAATTTGCCTTTCAAAGTTTTCTTTTACTAACCCCGAAAGCGTTTTTTCGTTCTTCATGTTATCAGATTAAAAATAACCGTGTAAAATTACACCCTTCTTCTCATTATTGAGTTCTGAAAAAGATGTTGTATAGCATGATTATTCTTTTTTATTCCATATCTCCCATGATACAAAAGCTTGCAATAAAAGCATTTCTAAGCCATTTTTCACAACAGCTCCCCTTTCTTTTCCTTTTTTCATAAAAAGTGTTTCATCAGGGTTGTATAAAAGGTCATATAATAAGTGGTTGGGAGTAAGCAAGTCATAAGGAATATTAGGACATGCATCAACATCGGGATACATTCCTAATGGAGTGGTATTGACAATAACAGTATATTGTTCCATAATCTTAGGAGTAATCTCACTATAGGTTATGCACGATTTTTTTGCCGTCCTTGAAACCAAAGTTGATGCAATACCTAATTGTTTTAATCCCTGAAAGACTGCCTTCGAAGCCCCCCCCGTACCAAGTATCAAGGCTTTTCTATGTGATTCATTTAGTAACGGCTCAATAGATTCTTTAAAACCAATGACATCGGAATTATATCCCTTCAATTTAGTTTTACCAAAATGTCCTTTTGTTAACTTTATCACATTTACCGCACCTATAACTTTGGCATCCTCATCGATATCATCCAACAAGGGGATAACCTGTGTCTTATAGGGTAATGTAACATTTAAACCCTTCAGGTCCGGGTTTTCTTTGATAACATCTTTCAACTCTTTTATTGTAGGTATCTCAAAATTGACATACTCCGCATCAATGTTCTCAGACTTAAACTTCTGATTGAAAAAGGTCTTCGAGAATGAATGGCATAAGGGGTAGCCTAATAAACCGTATTTGTTCATAATTCTGTTTGTAAGTTCGTTATCCTTTTTTTGCTGTGTACATGGAACAAATTCCAAATGTAAATGTCTTCACGGCAGACTCTTTAAAACCTTGCCGGGTTAGTAATTGCGTCATTACTTTTCCTTGTGGAACAACCTTAATGGAAGCGGGCAGATATTTATATGCATTCTTCTCTTTAGAAAAGACTCTCCCAAGTGTAGGAATGACTATTTTAGAATAAAGTTTGTAAAGTTGTTTCATCGGAAATGTTTCAGGGGTTGAAAGCTCCAGGATCATCAAATGACCACCCGGCTTTAAAACCCTATACATTTCACGTATCCCTTTTTCTATATTTTCAAAATTGCGAATACCGAATGCAGCCGTTACAGCATCGAAGGTATTACTGTCGTATGTAAGTGCTAAACAATCCTGTTGCTCAAATGAGATATGTCCGGTAAAACCGGCATTGGCTACTTTTTGACGTCCTATCTCCATCATGCCTTCGGAGATATCAGCTCCTATGATATGATCAGCTTTTAATGTTTTATACATGGAAATAGCCAGATCACCGGTACCGCTCGCAATATCAAGAATGTATTTAGAAGAGAAAGGGCGTAAAAAAGCTATCCCTTTACGCCTCCATCCTTTATCAAATCCTAAAGATAATGTATGATTCAGGAAATCATACTTACCGGCAATAGTATCGAACATACGTTCTACCTGAACTTTTTTCTGTTCGGTGCTATTATAGGGCAATATCTTTTTAGGACCGTGCATCTATATTATCTACTTTGTAAATAGGTAAGTACATTTTCCTCTATACGTGAAAGCAGATTATCTGTATTCCCTTTTACAAACTTCTCGCCTGTAATATGTTCGAAGAGTTCAATATAGCGATCACTGATACTCTCTACAATTTGGGGTGTCATTTCGGGAACGGTCTGGCCTTCTTTGCCCTGGAAACCATTATCCATTAACCATTCACGTACAAATTCTTTTGAAAGTTGTTTCTGAGGTTCTCCTTTATCAAAACGATCTTCATAACCTTCAGTATAGAAATAACGAGAAGAATCCGGAGTGTGAATCTCATCTATCAGGTATATCTTTCCATCCCTGTGTCCGAATTCGTACTTCGTATCTACCAGAATAAGACCACGCTCGGCAGCAATCTCTGTACCTCTTTTGAAAAGAGCGAGTGTATACTTTTCTAAAAGTGCATAATCAGCTTCAGAGACTAAACCTTGTTTCAGTATTTCTTCTTTTGAAATATCTTCGTCATGTAAACCTAATTCTGCTTTTGTGGTAGGAGTGATGATAGGCTCAGGGAAACGTCCGTTTTCACGCATTCCGTCAGGAATCTTTACACCACAAATCTCTCTTACTCCGGATTTATAGGCTCTCCATGCACTACCACAGAGATAACCACGAACGATCATCTCAACAGGGTAACCTTCACACTGTACACCCACCGTTACCATAGGATCGGGAGTTGCCAGTTTCCAGTTGGGACAAATATCTTGTGTGGCATCCAAAAATTTTGCAGCTATTTGATTAAGCATTTGCCCTTTATAAGGTATACCTTCAGGCAATACGACATCAAAAGCCGATATACGATCTGTCGCTACCATAACAAGTAACTCATCGTTTATATTATACACATCGCGTACTTTCCCGTGATATACACTTTTCTGTCCGGGGAAATTAAAATCTGTTCTTACCAAAGCCTTATTCATATTTTTTTATTTAATGGACTCAATGACTGAATAAACTGAGTAACTGAATTGACTGAATAATTCACCATAACTTTTTGTTTACTTTATTCAGTTATTGAGTTATTCTGTTTATTCTGTCTATTCAGTTTATTATTTTTGTCAAACTTATCGTACGCTTCAACAATTCGTTGTACCAGTTTATGACGGACAATATCTTTTTTGTTGAATGTGATCTTACCAATTCCTTTTACATTTTTCAGGATATTCATCGCCTGAATAAGTCCTGATGTGGCTGTTGGAGGAAGGTCTATTTGCGTAATATCACCGGTCACAATCATCTTAGCATTCATCCCCAGACGCGTGAGAAACATTTTTATCTGGTGAACTGTCGTATTCTGAGCTTCATCCAGAATGATCACGGCATCACTCAATGTCCGCCCACGCATATACGCTAATGGAGCAATCTGTATCACATTGTTCTCCATGTACTCTTTAAGTTTTGCACCGGGAATCATATCCAGCAAGGCATCATACAAGGGTTGGAGATACGGGTCCAGTTTGTCTTTCATCTCTCCGGGAAGAAAACCTAATTTCTCCCCGGCTTCTACTGCCGGACGACTTAATATGATTTTCTTTACCTCTTTATTTTTCAACGCCCGTACTGCCAAAGCAATAGCAACAAATGTTTTCCCTGAACCGGCAGGTCCGATAGCAAACACAAGATCGTTGTTATCAAAGGACTTAACCAACGCTTGCTGGTTTTCTGTTCTCGCCAGGATTGCTTTCCCATTCATACCATGAATAATCAGGTTTTCCTGCTTAACGGCGACGGGAGCTTTCCCTTTTATGAGATCAAGGATAACTTCTTCTGTTAATAAATTATATTCTTCGCAATACTTCTCAATCTCTCTTATCTTCTTTAGAAATGTCTCGGATTCGTTCTCATCACCAATCACTTTCATCACATTTCCACGGGCTACAATTCGTAGTTTGGGGAATAAGGTTTTAATCAATTGCATATTGGAGTTATTCACTCCATAAAAAATAACCGGATCAACGTTTTCCAGAATATAAATACGTTCTATCATTCAATAATTACTCTGTTTTAAATTTTAGTATACAAAAATACAAATAATCTGCTCTCATTGTTCATGAAAGGATAAAATAAGAGGGGAGTTATTATAGATTATTTACTCAGTATAAGAGTAGAAGGCATATATTGAAGAGCATCTTTACGGTGCTCAGAGATGTCGTTCCAGGTGTGATAGCTCACCAGCATAAAGTTAAAGCCGGCAAATATCTGTGGAGAAAGTTCTTTGGCCGGATGAATCTGAGCACGGGTAAGTTTTTTTGTAAATTGATCAAAAGCGGCTTTTATATTTCCACTGCCCGGAGTAGTACTGCTTGTTTTATTTACAAGGCTTATGTTTCCGCCGGTAGATTTCAATAACGTACGAGCATAATCAAGCAAAAAGAGATCTTGTTCTGAAGCAATAATCAAAATCACATTGGTAGCTTTCACAAAATCTCGATTTACGAATACGCCTACGGCACATTCGCTTTGCTCAATGAAAAATTTAGTCTTATCTTTAAGCAACGTACCCGGCGAGAATATACCTTCCGCTGCCCTAAGATGCTTCATATATTTTTTATCAAAAAATACCCTGAAGCGGTTTACTACTTTGTCCGCGGGAAGGTTACTTAACGAAAGTGCAGCACCAACCAAAAGAAAATCATATCCCCCATCGTTCACTATATCCACAATATCCTGACCCGGATTAGTAGATACTTCATATTGAGTTTTAAGAGGTATACCTAACTTCTGTGCTCCATACAAAATAGGGCCAAAACTAACATCTTCAAAATTATCCGTTTGCAAAGGATTAACATCTGTTCCGACAGTGAGGTGAAGAGCAGTAATCTCCAACTTATTCTTCCCCTTTGAAAACATTTGGTAAGCAGCATCCAGCATTACTTGCCCATTACCTGCACGCCCGAATGAAAGTAAAACCCGAAAGATACCCTTTTGTGATTGCCTGATTTTCTCACGAAGGAACTTATCACGTTTACGGTAAACAAACCGAATTACGGATATTAACGGAGCAGTCATAAAGGTGGTAACCAACGTCATCAGGACAAGCATCACAAAGATAGGTGGAGAAAGAATATTCATTTCGTATCCGATAGTTAAGACTACCAACTCCATCAATCCACGAGTATTCATCAATGCCCCTATATACAAACTATTCCTGACACTTTCACCTACAAAGCGTGCGGAGACATATGCTCCTCCCACCTTTCCAATTATGGCTACTAAAGTAATTATACCGCACATCGCCCATAACTCAGGTGTATTTAACAAGCCGATTTCTGTTCGTAATCCGGTTGACACAAAGAAGAGAGGTAAGAATAACGATAAAGATACATCCTCCACTTTCTCGCTCATAATTTTCCGGAACTTGATATTACTCGGCATCACCACCCCGGCAATAAAAGCGCCGAATAGGGCGTGTAATCCTAATACTTCGGTGAGATAGGATGAGAGAATAAGAATCAGGAACATAGAAGCCACCAGGCCCTTATCTATTACTTCTTTGTTATGATAGATGTGTCCTACCATTTTAAGGAAAGGCCTTACGGCAAAAAACATAAAGAAGATATAAACTCCGGAAAACAGAATGTTATAAATAGCGCTAAGCATTGTACCGGCCTGGGCGATTGCAACTACCACTGCGAGCAAACACCAAGCGGTTATATCACCATTTGCGGCACTGGCCAATGTTATTGTTCCCAGATGTGATTTGGTAAGCCCCTTCTCCTGAAGAATACGTGCCAGAACAGGAAATGCCGTTATACTCATGGCTATACCGATAAACAGCGCAAATGAGAGAAAAGGCGTAGTATTATCGGCATAATTATCGTAGACAAAGTAGGCAGTCAACATACCAAAGAAAAAAGGAACTATCGTGCTGGTATGGCTGATGAGGATAGTCTCTTTCAACTTCTTACGCACTTCCGATATATCGAGTTCCATCCCAATGGCAAACATAAACAGGATCAATCCGAACTGGCTTAATATATTTATATTGGCAAGGGATTCTTCTCGAAAAAGGAAGTTCGTAAATTCCGGTGCAAAATGCCCTAAAACAGAAGGGCCAAGCACAATCCCGGCTAATATCTCTCCTATAACAGTCGGCTGGCCTATCTTCATAAACAGCCATCCGAAAAGACGACAGGCAAGCAATATAACAATGATTTGTAAAAGGAGGATAGCTATGGGTGAGTTAATATTCTCTATTAAAAGCTGTTGAAAAACGGAAAAGCCTTCACCTAAATCGCCGGGAGCGTCTGTTAAGGATGTGACTACTTCTTCCGGCTGTCGACTTTCTCCTTTTTTTACGATAAGATACATCAACGAACCGAATACGATAATCATCAACAGATAAAAGGTAAGACTCTTTGCTCCTTTGCTCATCCTCTATTTGCTTTCTGCAAATATAAGGATATTTTGCTAATTTTTTTATTGAAATGATACCGGAATAAAGTAAACCGGCACCTAAGGTGTCGGTTTACAAAAGTTAATCATTACAGGTAGCAACAACGGCTACCCCTATTAATCGTTAATCATTCACCAGTACCTTCACCCCTTTCTCACCTAAAACGACTATATACATGCCTTTGCCAAGCGGAATCATATTAATACCAATATCAAGGTTTTGCCTGTGGACAAGCCCTCCCGAGATTGTATAAATACGAACATCATTCTTCATCCTCCGTTCTTCATTCTTCATTTCAATCACCACATGGCCGGGAATAGTATATACCTTCACGTCTTCAGCCTTCACGTCTTCGGCAATACCGGTAGGGTTATTTTTCTTAACACCTACTACTTCTATATCCGTATCTTCAATAACAGGAATAAGGAATGTATAAGCAAGTGCATTGAGTTTGGATTCTTCAGAATAAATCGTGTCGCCATAGGCCACGAGTCGTACATCACTCTGGTCGTAGTCATCCGGAAGAAATACCAGCAATGTCATCGTAGAGCCTTTTTCTACCAAATACGTACCAGCACCGGGATAGGTTGTTGCACCTTCAACCGGCGGAACGATGAGTGTATGTATCACCGGATCTACCGGAGCTGGAGGGGTAGGGGGTGTTGGTGGAGTTGGAGGCGTAGGGTCATCATAGAACGGACTCGATACCTGCGGCGCACCGGGAAGATTGAGCCAGGGGAGGTATTTATTGTCGTTGTCAAATATCCAGTAGCTGCCGGTCCAGTATTTTATCGGCTCCTGATCCCTGAAAGGCAACCCGCCGGGGTTGGTCCAGAGCTCGTCGAATGGATATTCAGTCCACCCGGGGTGAGTACCGCCAATCAGGTAGCAGGTGTTCACAACATCATCTTTAAGTAATGTCCCCTCCCCTACAATCCGACCGGCTGTACCACCGGTCATAGTAAATTCCGTTTGCAGGGCCAGGCAGTTTTGAATCGTTAAATTATTTCCATCAACACTTCCCACCAAACCTCCGGCAGCACCTGTCTTTCCATCGATCGTACCCGAGGCGTAACAGCTAGTCAGGGTGGTGGTTCCACCAACACCTAACATTCCAATCAAGCCACCGGTTTTAGCTGTATTTTCGCTTCCTGCAATTATACTGCCCGTGTTGTAACAATCCCGGATGATCAATTCTGCACCGGCATTCGTACGACCATATCCTATCAGCCCACCGGTAAAGGGTTCGGCCGTCGATCCTCCCTCTACAGTGGCGCTGTTCGCACTGTTCATGACAGTCAGGCTCCCGGTTACTTTGCTAATGAGGCCGCCGGTATGACAGGAAGTACCACCTCCTCCCGTAACCTTTCCTCCTATAATCAGACAGTTGGAAATTACACCGGTAGTAATATTGTCGCACATTCCCACCAGAGCACCGGTATACGATTCATGCTCAGATCCTCCAACCACTTCAACATACTTTAATATTACATTCCGTATCGTGGCTTCTCCCTCAATACAACCAAACAAGCCGTAAGTCGCAATATTTAAATCATCACCTAAAATGGAAAGACCGGAAATTTCCTTGCCGCTGCCATTGAAGGTGCCCTTGAAAGATTTACAAGCTCCACCAGGTACAAAAAATCCTATCGGTGTCCAGTAGTACTTTCCGAGTTCGATGTTTTCAGTCAGTATAATTTCCTTTCCGCTAAAATTGTTACCCTCACTGACCAGTTTGGCTAAACCGGCCAGTTCTTTGGCGGTAGAGATTTCAAATGGCGTATCCCCAATGTGGTTGTCATACCAGCTGGTGTCGAAGTTGCCTGCTTCTGCCCAGTTACCGCTTTGCCCGAAGGCATGTTGCGGAAATACCATAATTAAAACAAAGCATATTATCAGGATGCTTCCGCCTACTGTTTGTAAACTTTTCATTTACTTTTTATTTTAGATTTTCATCAGTTTGACTTAACTGATTGAGAAATAAACCTTTCGCAGAGTTTTTGAATTTCAGAAGTAACGATTTAGTAACCGTGCGTATTTCAGCGTTTTGCTGTACAATACTATCAAATAACTCGGTGGTAAAGGTAAGTAATTTCTTTGGATTTCAATTATATATTTTTCCTTTTTTATCTGATAAACGCCTCTCTTATGGAGAGAACGAATAAGGCAACACTTTTGCGGAAAATACTACCCGAAGTGAACTGCACCCAGAAAGTTGGACATAAAACAAGATT